>NZ_JBNCLH010000011.1:69142-304431 GCF_049844575.1 Kribbella sp. DT2
GCGGGGTTGTTACCATGTGTCTCTTTTTTTGTTTTTCGCCTTCTGGGGGGTTTTCTCGTTACTTTCTTCCAACAACGAGGCAGTGGCACGGCAGGACGCACTCCTCCCGAAGCTCGCGCCGAAGGGTCGCCAGTTCGCTCTCCCCTGGCTCGGGGGAACCGCCGGGAAGATCCAGCAGGCCGTCGTACGGGCCGCGGGTCTTGCGGACGAGGACGAGCCGCGCGTCCTGGCGCCAGAGCGCGTAGACACCGAAGTGGTGGGTGGGGGCCATCGGCGGATCCTCCTGCGCTGTCCGTCGTACGGGTGATCAGGCGGGTTCGATGGTGAGGGTGGAGGGGTGTGGGAGCTCGGCTGGGTCGGTGTCGGTTCCGCTGAGCCATTCGATGCCGCCGAGGAGTTCCTGGTCGGCTTGCTCGAAGGTGTAGAGGAACAGGCCGTCGTACGAGTCGGTGACTGCGGCGTTCACGCGGACGGTCATGCCGAGGCCGCCGCCGGTATGGAAGTCGATGGACGGGCAGCCGCAGCCGCACACGCCGACTACGCGGGCGTCGGCGGCCTGGCGGCGGAGGTTGGCTGCGCCGGGGAAGTCGGCTGACAGGAGCGCGGTCAGTACGTCGCGCTCGCGGGGTGTCAGCGGCCTTGGGTCCATGGGGTCATCGTGGCATTCGAGGGGGCTTCGGTCGGCGTACGGGAGATGGCGGAGGGGCTGGGGCCGCTGGATCGGCGCCGCGGCGACGGGGTCGGCGCCGGGGCGACGGGGTCGGCGCCGGGGCGATGGGGTCGCGCTGGATCAGGGGGTACAGGCTTCGGCGATCGAGAGGCTGTTCTCGTACAGGTGGTGGCGGGTGATGCGGCCGTTCTCGACGGTGAGGCGGAGGGCGAAGGGGCCGGCAAAGGACTTTCCCGTGGCCCGGACGGTCCCAGACAGGTGGCCTGTCACGACGGCGTCGGTGCCGTCGACGAGGAAGGCGTCGATGGACGCGCGGGCGTCCTCGGGGACGGTGTGCGCGGTCAGCTCGGTGAACAGGGCGGCGCACTCGGCGCCGGTCGAGCGAGGCCTGATCCACGGGACCGCGGGGTTGTCGGCGAGCATCCAGTCGACCTCATCGGCGAAGAGCGCGACGAGCCCCTCGGTGTCGCCGGCAAGACGCAGCTCGAGGAATTTCTGAGCGGCGGCACGGGTGGCATCAGCGGTCGAGATCGTCATGGCTTCAATCTGCCGCAGCATCGGCGGCCCGGCGATTACCTCGCAGGTAACGCGAACCGTGCGCGGCTCATGCCGGCCATTCTGCGGCGTCGAGCAGCGGGAGCCAGCGGCGGTTGGGGCACAGGGTTCGGACTTCGGTGGGAGTCAGCCAGGCGGCTTGGGCGCACTCGGAGTCGGGTTCTGGGGTGGTCGGGCGGCCGGGGGCCGTGAGGTGGGCGGTGAAGTAGGTGAGGTAGCCGACTGGGTGTGGGTAGCGGAAGCCTTCCGGTTTGGGCCCGTGGAGGTGGATTCGGTTCCAGCCGAGGACGGTAAGGGTGGACTCGTCGAGTCGCCAGCCGGTTTCCTCGTGGAGTTCACGGACGGCGGCCTCGAGCGGGGTCTCCCCTGGTTCGACATGGCCGCCGGGGAGGTCCCAGCCGGTGCGAGCAGGCGGTTCGGCGTACCGGAGGAGCAGGCGGGACGAGCTGTCGACGAGCAGCACGACCGCCGTACTGATGAGCCCGTACGGCGGAAGCCCGCGCGACGCGAAGAGGTCGCTGCGGTGTGGCAGGGCGAGATCGGGAAGGGTCCCGGAGGACAGGAGCTTGTCGGACGTCACGAGCGCGGGGGCCGGTCGCCGGCAGGTCTGCCTGGTTCCCACTCGTGGTGGAAGGCGGCCGCCCCTGCGGTGCGGTCGGCCCAGAACTGGGGCTGGAAGTCGGTCATTCGGCGTACCAGCCGGCAAGCCGCAACCGCGTCCGCGCCGTCGGCGATGTAGCGCTTCACACACGCCCGTCCAGGAGGAACCAGTAGTTGACCGTCGGCCCCTGCTCGGCGAGGCCGCCGCCCAGGGAGTCGTAGACGGCTCGGGCGCCGGTGTTGTCCGCGCCGGTGGTGAGGAACATCTTGGTCGCACCGGCCGCGGCGCCGGCGGTCATGAAGGTGCGGACCAGCTCGCGACCGATCCCCAGCCGGCGGCTGGATTCGGCCACCTCCAGCTGGTGAACGTAGAGCATGGACGCGCCGTCCGGCCGCGGTAGCTGGAAGCCCCAGCACCAACCGACGACCTCCGACCCGACCACAGCGACGAAAGCGAGCGAGGTGGGGCTGCGCAGATAGGCCTCGCCCGCGGCGCGACCCATGAACAGCCGGGCCGCCTGGTCCAGCAGCTCGTTGCTAGGGGCAATGACTTCGCCCAGCTGGTCGAGCCTGACGCGGAACTCGGTGCGGCCGTCCTCGGTCTCCACTCCGTGCGGGCTCGCAGTGGTGATGAGCGCCTCCTCGCCGTCAACCTCCAGCAGCTCGCAGAAGACCGTGACCGCCACCGGGAGCGGCGTGCTCGCGGTGAGCGAGCCGGCGCCCCCGAACATCGGCTCCTTGTCGACCAGGAGCTGCCGGGTTCCGGTGACGTCGGTGAGGGCGACCTCGATCACCACCGGGTACGTCCGGTCGTCAACCCACCGGACGGCCTCGCAACGAAGGAACACCCGTACCAGTATGCCCGCTACCGACCCCGGAAGACCGGGCCACGCAGCTGCCCCGGGCGGCGATCCCACCCGGCGTCGTACGGCGCCGCGCCGCAGTAGACGACTCGGGCAGCGCTAACGCCGCGAGCGTGCGGATACGAGGCGATCGCCCCCAGGGGATTGCCGAGCGCTAGTAGGTCCAGGTGTTGTTGGTGAGGTTGAAGCTCCAGGCCGCCGGCATGGCGTCGGTCAGGTACGCGACCGCCGGGACGCTGATCGGTGGGTACGGGAGGGCCGTCAGGTGGGTGATGGCCTCGGTGACGGAGAACCAGCGGACTTCCAGGACCGAGTTGTCGGGGTCGTTCGGGGCGAAGGTTTCGCGGCTTGTTGTGGCCGTGTAGTTGAAGGACTGGTTCACGGGGCGGCCGTCGTGGTGGACGGTGGTGGTCCAGATCTGGGTCAGGGCCGACAACGGGAGCTGGAGGCCGGTTTCCTCCTGGAGCTCTCGGACGGCGCCTTGCGGGGGTGTTTCGCCGGGTTCTACGGCGCCGCTGGGGAGGTTCCAGTGCTCGCGGTCCCAGGTGTCGTACTGCTCGCGGACCAGGGCGATCCGGTCCTCGTGCTGGACGACCACGCCGACGTACTGCTGCATGCCGGGGAGCGTAGCCGCGGGGGAGGTCGGTGGGATTGTTGCCGGACGGCTTCCGTCGGGGCGGGAAAGCGGTTAGCGTCCGGGAGTTCGACGTGGGGATGACGGTCGCGCGGAGTGATCGTCGAGGGGGTAGAGACTATGAACGTCCGGACCAGAGCGATCGCGCTCGGAGCTGCGCTCCTGCTGCTACCAGCGGGCCCGGTGATGGCCGCCGAGCCGCCGCATCTCGGGGAGGGGCTGGCGGTGGGCAACCGGGCGGTGGCCGATCCGCCGTACGAGTTCAAGACGGTGAGCGCCCAGTACTACGTGACGTCGTACGGGCAGCCCAACGATCAGGCGCCCGAGCCCTGGGACGTGCAGAGCACGGCCAACGGCTCGACGGCGAGGACGATCGAGCGAGCGCAGGTACCGAGTCTGCTCGGCAAGTACGCCGTGCAGGTGGGCTCCGGTGTGGTCACCTTCCGTGATCTGACGACCGACGTGAGCAGCCAGGTGAGCGTGCCGGCGGATGCCGTGTACGAGGGGATCTACGCCGGCGGCGTGCTGCTCCGCCGTGGATCCACGATCTCGCTCAGAGCCCTGAACAACACCGAGAAGACCGTCACCGGCGCCGCGGGCGACCCGACGATCCTCGACAGCAACGACTCCTCGCTCCTGCTCGGTATGTCCGGCCGGCTCGCGATCGTCGACCTGGCGACCGGCGCCGCCCAAGCGGTCACCACGCTCGCCGCCAACCCGGCCTGGGCGGCACTGACCCCGAACCGCGTGCTCTGGCAGACCGCCGCCACCGAGACGACCCGGTCGCTCGCCTGGAAACAACGCACGACAACGACCACCGGCACGATCCAGATCCCGTACGGCGAACCGATCCTCCCGCTCGGCGACGACATCGCCGTACGCCTCGGCAGCGAGCTCATCAAGGTCAGCGGGACCAGCACGGTCACGCGACCGTTCGTCACCGGCGTGCACGACGCGGCCGACCTCACGACGGGCCGCCTTCTGGTCAGCGCCCAGAGCAAGATCGCGACCGTAGGCACCGACGGCGTGGTCCAGACCGTCAAGGCGACCCCAGCCTTCGCGGCACAGGTCCAGTACGTCGGCCTTTCGGGCAACCGCGTGGTCACCTCCGACCAGCAGCCCGCCCACACCCTGTACGAGACGAGCAACAACGGCACCGCCTGGACGGCGACCGGCGGCAGCAGCACCGGCAAACCGTTCCAGCTCGAAGGAACGACGCTCCTCACCTTCGACGCCACCACCGCCCACGTCGGCGGCCTGACCTTCCCGGCGGCCGACGACGTCGTGCTCGGCAAGGGCGGCAAGCTCGTCGCGCACAACGGCGAGGTCTACGACGTCGCCACCAAGGCCAAGGTGCTCGACCTGCAGCCGCCGTTCGCGCTCGTGGGCAGCACCGCGTGGAAGGTCACCGAACCCGGCGTACTGCAGGGCCAGGACCTCACCGCGGGCACCACCAGGACCGTCACCGTCGCGAGCGGCTGCACGGTCGGCCCGAACGGGATCAACGGCCGCTGGGCCCTGCTCACCGGCTGCGCCGGCGGCAACCAGGTCATCGACGTCACCGGCCCGGAGCCGCCACGCAACCTCGCCGTCCCCGCGGACGCTCAGCTGGGCAACGGCTTCGTCGCTCAGCTCGCCAACGGCGAGGACGCGGGCGGCGCGCCCACCAAGGAACTCCTCGTCACCGACCTGAGCGACCCGGCGCTCGGCCAGCGCCGCTACGGCCCGGTCCTCGGACGGTTGCAACCGGCAACGTTCCGCGCCGACGGCACCGGCCTGCCCAAGATCGCGTACGCCGACCCGAACGCCAGGCCGCGCGTCATCACGCTCGACTGGCTGAAGCCCGACCCGCAGCAACGCCCCGACCAGACTCCCCCGGTGCTCGCAACGGCCAGTGCAGGCGACCGGATCCGCGACTTCCCCACGTCGGCGTTCAGCTGGAGCTTCAAGGACCCGGCCGACGACCCGCACGAGCCGGCCAGCGGCGTACTCAGCTACGACCTGCGGATCCAGCAGCGCCCGACCCCGACCTCGCCGTACGGCGCCTGGCGGGAGATCGCCGGCTGGCAGGGCATCAAGATCACCGAGGTCAGCCTCACCGCGAACCCGGGCGTCGACACCTGCTGGCAGGTCCGCTCCCGGGACTTCGCGCTCAACCTGAGCGCCTGGAGCACGTCGTTCTGCAGCGAGACCGACGGCACGGCCCCGACCCACGTCAGCAGCCGTCCGGGCGACCGCGTGATCCTGACGCCGGCGCAGACGTACAGCTACTCCTTCACCGACAACCTCGACCCCGTCGCGTACGACGTCGCCTACCGCAACGCGGCCCCCGGCCAGGCGCTCGGCGCCTGGGTCTACCCGGCGGCCTGGCAGGCGGTGCAGGACACCTCGGTCGCCTGGGGCGCGAACGCCGGCTCCGACCGCTGCTTCCAGGTCCGGGCCCGGGACGTGATCGGGAACGTGTCGGGCTGGTCGCCGCAGACCTGCTCGGTGTACCCGCAGGACGACCGGGCGCTGACCGCGGTCGGCTCGGTCACCCGCGGCAGCAGCACGGCCGCCTTCCTCGGTACGACGTCGACGCTGAACGCCAAGGGCGCGGCGCTGACCAAGACGGGCGAGTCCGGCGTACGGATCGCCCTGGTCACGCTCAACGGGCCCGGCCAGGGCTAGGTCGACGTCTTCCACGCGGGCGTCAAGATCGCCTCGGTCTCGCTCGCCGCGACCACCCAGACCCGGAAGGTCACCTACCTGCCGGTCACGGCGTACCGGACCGGCGAGATCCGGGTCGTCTCGACCTCGACGGCCCCGGCGGCCGTCGACGGGATCGCACTTCTGCGGGCCAATCCATAACGAACCGTAATGGCTGTGAGCCCCGTCACCGCGCGGTGACGGGGCCCGGTCATTGCAGGTAGCAGCAGTTACATCACCTGGGAATGGAATTCTGAGGACAAGCGCTGAGCCCTGAGAGATACTGGAAATCGCGCCGTTTTCCGGTAGCAACCCACTCACTGGCCGAGCATGTTGGGAAGTGCGCCCCTCCAGATGCCCTCAGAGCACCCTGCCCAAGCGCCGTCGATTGCAGCCCCTACCACCCGAGCCCCCGCCCGCAGCCGAAACCTGTGGCGGCTACGGCCTTACCTCCGACCCCACCGGCACCGCCTGGCGATCATGTTCTCCACGGCCGTTCTCGGTGTCGGCGTCAGCCTCAGCGTTCCCCTCGTCACCCGGGCCATCATCGACGGTCCGGTCACCCGCCGCGAGCTCGACCTGCTGTTCCCGCTCGCCTTCCTCGCCCTCGGGCTCAGCATCAGCGAGGTCCTGCTGGTCTGGGCACGCCGCTGGGCCCAGTCCCGGGCCGTCAGCGACCTCGAGGCAACCCTGCGGCACGACCTGTACGTCCGGTTGCAGACCCTGCCGATGGAGTTCCACAACCGCTGGCAGAGCGGCCAGCTGCTGTCCCGGGTCACCGTCGACCTGTCGACGATCCGCCGGTTCATGGGCTTCGGCCTGCTGTTCCTGGTGATCAACATCCTGCAGCTGATCGTCGTCACCATCCTGCTGCTGCGGCTGTACTGGCCGCTCGGCGTCGTGGTCGTCGTCGCCGCCGTACCGATCATCGTGGTGTCGCTGAAGTTCGAGAAGAAGTACCTGGCGATCTCCCGCCGGGTGCAGGACCAGCAGGGCGACCTGGCCACCAGCATCGAGGAGTCCGCGCTCGGCTTCCGCGTGATCAAGGCCTTCGGCCGGCGCGAGCACGTGAAGGCACAGTTCGACAACGGCGCGGTCAAGCTCTACGGCACCTCGGTGGAGAAGGTCCGCCTGGCGTCGCGGTTCTGGACCTTCCTGGAAGTGATCCCGAACCTGACCCTCGTGATCGTGCTGCTGCTCGGCGCGCTCGCGGTCGGCCGGGGCGCGATCACCCTGGGCACGCTGGTCGCGTTCATCACCCTGATGCTGTCGCTGATCTGGCCGGTCGAGTCGCTCGGCACGATCCTGGCGATGGCCCAGGAAGCGATGACGTCGGCAGACCGGATCAGCGAGATCCTCGACACCAAGTCGACGATCGAGTCCGGTCCGGAGCACCTCGAGAACCCGCAGGGCCACCTGCGGTTCGAGAACGTCAGCTTCCGGTTCTCGCCGGACTCGGCCGACGTGCTGCACGACATCAACCTCGACCTCACCCCCGGGACGACGCTGGCCCTGGTCGGCGCCACCGGGTCGGGCAAGACCACGCTCACCGCGCTGGTCCCCCGCCTGTACGACGTGACCGGTGGCCGGATCACGATCGACGGGCACGACGTCAGGGACCTCGACCTGAGGTCCCTGCGCAGCGCGGTCGCGTCGGCGTTCGACGACCCGACGCTGTTCTCGATGTCGGTCCGAGAGAACATCACGCTCGGCCGGCCGGACGCCACGGACGCCGACGTCCAGCAGGCCCTGGAGATCGCCCAGGCGACCTTCGCCAACGACCTGCCCTGGGGGCTCGACACCCGGGTCGGTGAGCAGGGCATGTCGCTGTCCGGTGGCCAGCGGCAGCGACTGGCCCTGGCGCGCGCGGTGCTCGCCAAGCCCGCCGTACTGGTGCTCGACGACACGCTGTCCGCGCTGGACGTGCACACCGAGGCCCTGGTCGAGGAGGCGCTGCGCAACGTGCTGTCCGCGACGACCGGGATCGTGGTGGCGCACCGGGCGTCGACGGTGATGCTCGCCGACCAGGTCGCCCTGCTGGAGGGCGGCACGATCACCCACGTCGGCACCCACCACGACCTGCTCGCCACCGTTCCGGCGTACCGGCAGTTGCTCGCGGCCGAAGAGGAAGAGGTGCACGCATGAGTACTACGCAGCAGGCATCTCAGCCTCAGCCCGATCCCGAGGAGGACCGCAGCCCGGAGCAGATCATCGACCGGGAGGCGTCCTGGCGCGGGTACGCCGAGCAGGGCGACGACGAGCTGTCGCGGGCCACGACCGTGCGGCTCAAGGAGCAGTCCCGCAAGCTGCTCGGCGAGCTGCTGCGCCCGTACAAGAAGCTGATCTGGATCCTGGTCGCGATCGTCGTGGTGGAGAACGCCGCGCGGCTCGCGGTGCCGTACCTGGTCCACCTCGGCATCGACAAGGGCATCCCGCCGATCCTGGCGGGCGAGGGCAGCAAGACCCTGCTCACCGTGGTCTTCGCGGTGTTCGCGTCGGCGCTGATCCAGGCGTTCGCCCGGCAGCTGTTCCTGATGCGGTCCGGCCGGCTCGGCCAGACCATCCTGCTCGGGCTGCGCCGTCGGGTGTTCGACCACTTCCAGCGGCTCAGCCCGTCGTTCCACGACCGGTACACCTCGGGCCGGGTGATCTCGCGGCTGACGTCCGACGTGGACGTCATCGACGAGATGCTCGAGACCGGGTTCGACGGTCTGGTGACGGCACTGCTGACCCTGTTCGGTACGGCGATCCTGCTGCTCACGCTGGACGTGAAGCTCGGGCTGCTCGCGCTGGTCTCGTTCCCGGTGCTGTTTCTGCTCACCACCTGGTTCCGGCGCCGGTCGCAGCTGGTCTACCGGCGCAGCCGGGAAGCGGTCGCGCTCGTCATCGTGCACTTCGTCGAGTCGATGACCGGGATCCGCGCGGTCCAGGCGTTCCGCCGCGAACCGCGCAACGAGGAGATCTTCCACGGGGTCAACGACCGCTACCGGGAGGCGAACCTGGAGTCGTTCCGGATCAACGCGATCTTCATGCCGTCGATCAAGGGCGTCGGCAACATCACCATCGTCGCGATCCTCGCGTACGGCGGCTGGCAGGCCTACCACGGGCACGTCACGGTCGGTGTGCTGACCGCGTTCCTGCTCTACCTGCGGCAGTTCTTCGAGCCGCTGCAGGACATCTCGCAGTTCTACAACACGTTCCTGTCCGCGAGCGCGGCGCTGGAGAAGCTGTCCGGCGTACTCAACGAGACTCCCGACGTACCGGAGCCGAAGGAGCCGGCCAAGCCGGCCCGGAAGGCCTCGGGACACCTGGAGCTGCGGGACGTGAAGTTCTCGTACGTCGACGGGGTGGCGGTGCTGCCCGGGCTCGACCTCGACGTCCCGGCCGGGCAGACCCTGGCCATGGTCGGTACGACGGGAGCGGGCAAGACGACGATCGCCAAGCTGGTCGCCCGGTTCTACGACCCGACCGGCGGGCAGGTGGTGCTGGACGGGCTCGACCTGCGCAAGCTCACCGAGGACGACCTGCGCGAGCGGGTGGTGATGGTGACGCAGGAGAACTTCCTGTTCACCGGGACGGTCGCCGACAACATCCGGTTCGGCAAGCCGGACGCGACGATGGACGAGATCGTCGAGGCGGCCAAGGTGATCGGCGCGCACGAGTTCATCCAGCGGCTGCCGGAAGGCTACGAGACCGCGGTGGAGAAGCGTGGTTCCCGGTTGTCCGCGGGTCAGCGTCAGCTGGTCGCGTTCGCCCGGGCGTTCCTCGCCGACCCCGCCGTACTGATCCTGGACGAGGCGACCTCCAGCCTCGACATCCCCAGCGAGCGGCTGATCCAGCGCGCGCTGCGCACGATCCTCGCCGACCGGACCGCGATCGTGATCGCCCACCGGCTGTCCACGGTGGAGACCGCGGACCGCGTGATCGTGCTCGAGCACGGCCGCATCATCGAGGACGGTTCGCCGGACTCGTTGATCACCCACGGCGGCCACTACGCCGGCCTCCACCAGGCCTGGGAAGACTCCCTCGCCTGATGTGTTGCGCAGGGCCCCTTCCGGTTTGCCGGGAGGGGCCCTGTTCGTTCAGGCCTTGCCGTCGACGATGTGCCAGGCCTCGACCAGCTCGATCCGCCGGACCTCTTCGACCTGCTCGACGCCGGCCGCGTAGACCTCGCCCTCGCCGTCAGCTTCGACGGCTCCCCCGCCACCCGCGCTATCACCGCGTCGACCTCGGCCCCGACATCCTCGACGTGGCCCTGCCGGCCGACCACCCGCTGGCGAGGGAGTCCTCCATCGACCTCCGAGCCCTCGACGACGACCTCTGGATCACCGGTACGTCGAACGGTTGCTGCGCCGCCATCACCTCCACAGCCTGCGCCGCCGCCGGCTTCACTCCCCGCATCACCCACCGGGTCGACGACTGGCACGCCGTCACCCAACTCGTCGCCCGCTCCCACGCCGTAGCCCTGATCCCGCCCCTGGCCCAGCAGGACCTCCCACCCACCGTCGTCATCCGCCCCACCCGTCCGCCCCACCCCCAACGCCACCTCTTCGCCACCGTCCGCGAAGGCGCCCAGACGTCTCCCCTCCTGCAAACCACCCTCATCCACCTCACCCAGGCGATCACCTGACCCGCCCCGGGGTACCGAGGGACAGGAGGTCAGTGGCCGCAGGGGCATGTGCTGCGCCGGAAGCAGGCGGGCAGCAAGTCGGCTGAGGGGGACACCTCCTGTCGTTCGGCACCAGACCAGCTGATCGGCGGGATGTCGGTGGGGGTTTGTAGCGTGGGGGGATGTTGAGCACCCTGGCGGTGGAGAGTTATCGGTCGTTGCGGCGGGTGGTGGTGCCGTTGGGGCGGGTGAACGTGGTGACGGGGGCCAACGGGAGTGGGAAGTCGTCGTTGTACCGCGCGCTCAGGTTGCTGGCGGATGCCTCGCGGAACGGCGCGGTGGCGGCGCTGGCGCGGGAAGGTGGGCTGTCGAGCACGCTCTGGGCAGGGCCGGACCAGCTCGGGAATTCCGTACGGCGGGGCGAGCACCCCGTGCAGGGGACGGTCAGGACGGGGCCGGTGAGTCTGCGGATGGGGTTCGCCTCGGACGACTACGGGTACGCCGTGGACTTCGGGCTGCCGCTGCCGGGTGGGCCGTTCGGGCAGGACCCGGAGATCAAGCGGGAGGCTCTGTGGGCCGGCCCGTTCTTCCGTACGGCGCTGCTGGTCGACCGGAAGAACAGCGCCGTACGGATCCGGGACCAGCACGGCGGGTGGATCGACGGCGGGCACCAGCTGCAGTCGTTCGACAGCATGCTGAGCGAGTACGCCGATCCGCACCGGGCGCCGGAGCTGATGGCGGTCCGGGAGCGGATCCGCGGCTGGCGGTTCTACGACCACCTGCGGACCGACGCCGACGCGCCCGCGCGGCAGGCGCGGATCGGGACGCGGACGCCGGTGCTCGATGCCGAGGGCGCCGATCTGGCGGCGGCGCTGGAGACGATCAAGCAGATCGGGGACCGCTCAGCGCTCGACCAGGCGATCGAGCAGGCCTTCCCGGGCAGCACGGTCGCGATCGGGAACAGGTCCGGCCGGTTCGAGATCGTCTTCCACCAGCACGGACTCCTCAGACCGCTAGCCGCGGCGGAGCTGTCCGACGGCACCCTGCGGTACCTGCTCTGGGTCGCCGCGCTGCTCACCCCGCGACCGCCCGAGCTGCTCGTCCTCAACGAGCCCGAGACCAGCCTGCACCCGGATCTCCTGCCCGCGTTGGCGAATCTCGTCATCACCGCGGCGAAGGAAACCCAGGTGATCCTCGTGACGCACTCCCGCCCGTTCCTCGCCGCCCTCGAAGCCTGCGCCGAGGAGACCAGCCAGGACCTCCGCACGATCGAGCTCGTGAAGGACTTCGGCCAGACCGCTATCGCAGGTCAGGGCCCGCTGGACGAGCCTCCGTGGAAGTGGCCGGCTCGCTAGAATCCTTCACCGACTCGAAGCGGACGAGGATGAGCGCGCCGATCGCCGTCAGGACAAACCCACCAACGGCAGCAGCACCCCAACCCGACCGTACGGCGTCGTCCAGCACGAACACCCCGACAGCAGCCGGTGTGATCGTCTGCAGCGCGATCATCGGGGTCGTCGCGAGTGTCACCGACCCGCGCTGCAACGCCAGCGAGTACAGGACGAACGCGAGCCCGCCGCTCACCGGGAGCGTGTACGTCGTGGGGCTGCCGAGCAAGGCGCCGAGAGATCCGTCGTCCAGCATCCGCGCCGAGATCGCGACCCCGGCGTACCCGAGCCCGGCCAGCAGACCCAGGACGGCCGTCGCGCTGGTGTGCTGCGACCGCGACACCACAGCGCCGACCACCGCGATCACGACCAGCCCGACGATCAGCCCGATCGTCAGCCCGTGATGACGGGCGGCCTCCCCCGCGTCACCGGCCGACACCGCGAGCGCACCGAGCCCGACGCAGACCGCGACCACCGCGGACCACTCGACCACCGACAGCTGGTCGGCCATCAGCCGCGTCGCCAGCAGCGCCGTGACGACGAGACTCGCCGCGATCCCCGCCTGCGCGAGGTACAGCGGCAGCAACCGCAGCGCCACGAAGTGCAGCCCGAAGCCCGCCAGGTTCAGCACCAGCGCCGCCAGGAACGCCGGCTGCTTGAGCAGGGCCACCACGAACCCGGCCAGCCGCCGCGGGTCCAGCTCGGACCCGGTCGGCACCTTGCGCGAACCGACCGCCTGCAGGATCGCGGCGACACCGAACAGCACGGCCGCGCCGAGCGCGGCTCCCAGACCGAGCAGCACCGCTCAGACTGCCTTGCGGCGCGGCGCCCAGAAGGTCAGGTACAGGCTGAGCCCGCCGTAGTAGACCAGGTACGCCAGCGAGATCGCGACGACCACCGGGTGCGGGTCGGGCATCTGCGCCAGCAGTACGGCGTACGAGCCGAGCCAGATCGCGGTGGTGAGCAGGTTCATCGACCGGAACACCTTGGTGCGCGACGGGTAGACGTACTTCACCGGGACGAAGACCAGGATCGAGCAGGTCACCAGGATCACGCCGGTCGCGAACGGGCTCAGTCCGAGGATCACCACGTAGAAGGCGACCACGTTCCAGTAGCTGGGGAAGCCGAGGAAGAAGTGGTCGTCGGTCTTCGCGTCGACCCGGCAGAACTGGTAGCTGGACGCAAGCAACGGCAGCGCCGCGAGCACCGCGCCCCACGAACCGGACGGCAGGTAGCCGCCGGTCCACAGCAGCACGATCGGGGCGAAGGCGTAGGTCAGGTAGTCGACGATGTTGTCGAGCATCGCGCCGTCGAACCACGGGATGGTCTCCTTGACCCGCAGCCGGCGGGCCAGCATGCCGTCCGTGCCGTCGATGACGAGCGCGGCCAGCATCAGCCACAGCGCCCGGACGGCGTCGCCGTCGATCGCGGCGATCACGATCAGCAGCGCCAGCACGGTGCCGCTCGCGGTGTAGGCGTGCAGGGCCAGGCCGGCCAGCCGCAGCCGCGTCGATCCGACGAAAGGTTCGCGCACCGCGTCGTGTGTGGTCAGCAGAACTCCCAGAACTCGGTCGACGCCACGCGCCGGACATTCCCCTTCAGCGTCTCACAAGGCGGGAGCTACACCTGTCACCGCATAGGCTTCGCCGGTGGATCTGATCACGGACTTTACCGGGATGGCCCGGACCTTTCCCCTGATGCGCGGCGGCGGGGCGCTGCTCGTGCTCGTCGGGCTCGGCCTGGTGGTCGGCGGAGTGGGCGGCCGGCGCTGGTTCCTGCCGGGCCTGATCACCGGCGCCGCGCTCGCCGTCGTGGTGATGATGGTCGGCGGCATCACCAAGACCATCTTCGACGGGCTCGGCTACCCGGCGATCTACCAGTACGTCGCCTTCGGCATCGGGATCGTCGCCGAGGTCGGCCTGGTCAACCTGGTGGTCGCCAAGGTGCCGGACCGGACCTCGCGCGAGTTCTGGCTGTGGATCCTGCTGGTGGTCGGCGTGCACTTCCTGATCCTGGCGTTCTCGCACGGACCGATCTGCGGGCTGCTCGGCCTGCTCTGCATCCTGAACGCCGGACTCGGCCTGCTCGTGCCGGGGATCCCCTACCGGACCCTCTGGATCACCGACGGCGTCCTGAAGGTCGCCGCCGGGTCCAGCATGGTCTGGCTGAGTTACTAGTTCTTCGGCTCGAGCAGGAACTGCGGGATCTTGCGGGTGGTCTTCTTCTGGTACTCCGCGTAGTCCGGGTACGCCGCGACCGAGCGGGGCCACCACTCGTCGTACTCGGCGCCCTCGAGCTCACGCGCGACGAAGTCCTTGGTCTCGGTGCCGTCCTGGAGCTTCACGTTCGGGTCGGCCTTGAGGTTGTGGTACCAGACCGGGTTCTTCGGGGCGCCGCCGAGCGACGCGACCGCGATGTAGAGGCCGTTGTGCTCGACCCGCATCACCGGAACCTTGCGGATCTTGCCGGACTTGTTGCCGACCATGGTCATGAGCACGATGCCCATGCCGTTGAAGCCGGCCGACTCGGTGGTCCCGGTGGCGTCGATCTTGTCGACGGCCTCGCGGACCCAGTCGCTGGGGCTGGGGGCGTACTCCTTCGATGACATGTCATCCACCGTACCCCCGAGCGGGTGCCTACATGCTCACCTGGCGTGCTCGCGCTGTTCGCGCGCCCGCCGGGCCGCGGCGACCTTGGCGGCGCGCTGGCGCTCCATGTGCCGGCGCGGGTCCTGCGAGTCCGGCAGTGTCGCCGGACCGGCCACGTGCAGCAGCAGCCAGGTCAGCCGCCACCGGATCCGGTAGAAGACGCTGAGCCCCTCGTTCTTCGCGCTCATCACAGACTCCCTGATACTTGGTGTGGCAATAATTTGTGTGCCAAGTGTTAGTGTAGACCACACCGCAAGAAGGAGGAAGCCGTGTCGCAGACCGAAGAGGTCGACCTGCTGCAGCTGGACCGTCAGGTCTGTTTCGCGCTCGCCGTCGCGTCCCGCGGCGTGATCGCCCTGTACCGCCCGCTGCTGGAACCGATGGGCCTCACCCACCCGCAGTACCTGGTGATGCTCGCGCTCTGGGAGGAGTCACCGCTGTCGGTGAAGCAACTCAGCAACCTGCTCCAGCTCGACCCCGGCACGCTGTCGCCCCTGCTCAAGCGGCTGGAAGCGGCCGGCTACCTGACCCGCGGCCGCGACCCGCGCGACGAGCGCTCGCTCGCCGTCGAGCTGACCCCGACCGGTCGCGCCCTGCGGAAGGAAGCGCTCAAGATCCCGCCGGCGATCATCGAGCGCCTCGGCATGACGCTCAAGGAGCTCGAGTCCCTGCACGCCAATCTGACCCGAGTGATCAAGGCAGCGACTTAAGGCCCGACGCACTCCTGCAGCTGGGCGGCGGTCAGGATCTTGCCCTCGATCCAGCGCCGGCGCAGGAAGTGCGCCTTCAGCAACCGATGCATCCCGTCCAGTACGACGAGCCGCCCGCGGTACGCGACCAGGTGGATCGGGAAGTCCAGGTCGGCGTCCATCACCCGCTGGTAGTGGTCGCGGTAGTTCATCGGCGTCTCGGCGACCTGGTGCGGCGTGACCTTGAACCGTTCGCCGTTCAGCTGCCACAGCGGCAGGTCGAAGATCCAGACCAGGTCGGCGACCTCGACCGGTTCGGTGCGCAGCTCCAGCGCCCACAGCTTGCCGAGCTTCCAGCGCGCCGGCGGGAAGACCTCCCGCACGGACTCCGGCATCGTCGCGACCAGTTCCTCGAACGACACGTCCGGCGCGGTCATGCCATCCATCGTCTCGTCAATCGTCCCATCGGTCGTCACGGTGCAGCACGCTACAGGGACAGAGACTCAATTCGTGCGGGTGCGGACCATCGCGGTACGACGCCGAGTGGACGGCTGGTTGCGGGTGGTCCCCGGGCAGCTGCCGGTGGCGACCTCGGACGGGTGCGTCTGCCGGTGGATCACGACGATCGCCGAGTCGTCGCCCGGTCCGCCGATCTCGACGACCAGCTCCTCGGCGGCGCCCTCGAAGCCGTGGGCGACCAGGCGTTCGGCGTGCCCGGCCAGGCGGTCCGTGCCCAGGCCGATGTCGCGGCGCGGGGTCTCGACCATGCCGTCGCTGTACAGGAACAGCGCGTCGCCGAGCTTCAGCTGACCCTTGTTCACTGCGAACTCCGGCGTCTCCACCAGCCCGAGCAGCGGGCCCTCGGCGTCGCGCGTCGTCCAGCGCCCGGACCACGCGTCGAACTGGATGGCCGGCGGGTGGCCCGCCGTACGGACCTCGAACTCACCGGTGCGCAGGTCGATCGCGACGTGCACGACGGTCGCGAAGTCGTCGTCCCAGTCCTGCCGGCGGGCGTAGTGGTTCGCCGCCGGGAGGAACTCCTCGACCGGTACGACGCCGAGCAGGCCGCCGAAGGCTCCGGACAGCAGCAGCGCCCGCGTTCCGGCATCGATTCCCTTGCCGGAGACATCGACGAGCGCGACCTCCAGCTGGTCCTCGCCACGCGTCGCCGCGACCACGAAGTCCCCCGAGAACGACTGGCCGCCGGCGGGGTGGATCGCCGCCTCGGCGCGCCAGCCCGCGGGCAGGTGCGGCAGGTCGCCCTGGGCGGTCAGGATCTCGCGCAGCTCGAACAGCATCGACTCGCCCCGGCTGCCCTGGACGCCGAGCCGGCTGCGCACCTTCGCGCCGGTCAGCACGATCCAGCCGACCACGCCGAGCGTCACCACGAACCCGATCTTCGGCAGCCCGGCCGCGCGCTCCGACATCACGTAGGAGCCCAGCACCAACGCGATGAACGTCAGCACCACCAGGGGTTTGAACCGCAGCAGCAGCCCGCCGAGCAGCAGAGGAATAGTCAGCGCCGCGGTGGGTATCAATGACGGCAGGAACAGCGACAGCGCACTGATCGCGACCGTGACGCCGAGCAGCATGATCAGCGTCAGCGGGTGCGACCTGCGGGCACGGCGAACCAGCGTCCGGGCAGCCCGCAGGCCCGCCCGTCGCAAGCGCGCGAAACCGCCGCTACCGCTCATGGTGAGACGAAGATAACGGCACCGGCCGGTCCGCGCATCAGATCGTCACGACTTCTTGACCGGCGGCTTGCGAGTCAGCCCCGTGCGCTGGCACTTCGGGCACCAGAACAGGTTGCGTCCGGCCAGCAGTTCGGTCCGGATCACCGAGTCGCAAACGTGGCAGTGCTGACCCTGACGGCGGTACACGTAGACCTCGCCGCCGTGGTCGTCCTGGCGCGGGTCGCGGCCCATCGCCTCCGGGGTGTGGTCGTCGGAGACGGTGTCGATCCGGCCCGTCTCCACGCCGTACTTCATCAGCTCGAGCAGGTCGTCCCACATGCCCTGCCACTCGCGCTTCTTCACCAGGTGGCCCGGCGTCATCGGGTGCAGCTTGGCGCGGAACAGCACCTCGGCGCGGTACACGTTGCCGACGCCGCTGAGCACTTCCTGGTCCATCAGCAGCTGGCCGATCGGCAGTTTGCTGCGGTGGATCCGCTTCCACGCCAGGTCGGGGTCGGCGTCGTCGCGCAACGGGTCGGGGCCGAGCCGCTTGATCAGCGCCTCGCGCTCGCCGTCGGTCAGCACCTCGCAGACCGTCGCACCGCGCAGATCGGCGTACGCCGCGTCGTTCTGCAGCCGCAACCGGACCTGGCCGACCGGCTCCGGAATCGGCGCCGTGCCGAAGTCGACCTTGCCGATCAGGCCGAGGTGGATGTGCAGCCAGCCGCCGCCGTCGAACTCGGCGAGGAAGTGCTTGCCGTGGGCTTCGGTGTGCCGCAGCACCCGCCCGTCGAGCAGCGCGGCGCCGTCGACGAACCGGCCCTGCGGGCTGGACGCACGGACGACCCGGCCGCCGAACGCGTCCCAGACGTCGTTCGCCAGCCGGTGCAGGGTGTGACCTTCGGGCATGATTCCTCGTATGGGGACGACAACAGGCGGTTCAGGCAAGAGCCGGAGTGCTCCGACTCCCACCGTGATCGGGGTCGGCCGGTCGATGCGGGCGCGGGACGTGTCCCGGCCGCGGGAGGACCGGCCTCGCCGGGAGAAACCCTCGCAGACTCAGGACGATTCCGGCAGCGGCGGCAGCTCGCCGGTCTCCTCGTAGCCGGCCAGCATCTCGATCCGGCGGGTGTGCCGCTCCTCGCCGGAGTAGTCGGTGGCGAGGAAGAGGTCCACGAAACTGGTCGACTCCTCGGTGCTGTGCATCCGGGCGCCGACGCTGATCACGTTCGCGTTGTTGTGCTCGCGGCCGAGCTTCGCGGTCTCGGTGCTCCAGGCCAGCGCGGCCCGGACGCCCTTCACCTTGTTTGCGGCGATCTGCTCACCGTTGCCGGAGCCACCGATCACGATGCCCAGGCTGCCGTCGTCCTGGACCACCGCCTCGGCCGTCCGCAGGCAGTACGGCGGGTAGTCGTCCACCGCGTCGTACACGGCCGGGCCGTGGTCGACGACGTCGTGCCCGGCAGCCGTCAGGTGCTGCACCAGGTGGTTCTTCAGTTCGAAGCCGGCGTGGTCAGAGCCGATGTGCACTCGCATGGCCAAGAGTCTCGCAGCTCTACTCATGATCCGGGACGCCGGGCTTCGGTGCACCGGGGATGTCCAGCGTCCGGACCAGTTCGGTCACGGCGGCGTAGGCCTGCTCGTACGGCGTACCGACCGGGTGCAACGTGTAGACGGCAACGATCGCCCGGTCCCCCGGCCCGACCGTGCCGGTGGTGTGCAGCGCCTCGCTGGTCAGGTCGAGGCCGTCGCTCGGGCGGGAACGGCCCGATCCGGGGAAGCCGGACCAGCCCTGCTTGATGCTGAAGTCGCCGCTGAACGCCGACGCGATCCCGAAGTACTGGTCGAAGCCGTCGGTGCCGTACCGGGTCGCCTGGTGCAGGTGGCCCATCACGAACGCGCCGACCGGCGCCGGGGCCTGGTCCAGCAGGTACTGGTAGATCCGGACCGTGTCGGCCGCCGTGATCGCGACGTACCCCCAGAAGCCCGGGTGCGTGGCCGGTGGCCGGGTCGTGTGGGTCAGGCCGAGCCGCCGCACCATCCGGTTGACGATGGCGCCGCCGCCGAGTTCGTCCCAGTAGTAGCTGGCCGCGTCGTCGTCGCTGCTGCGCAGCATCACCTCGAGCCGGGCCCGGTCCTCCGCGGGGAGCTCGTACGCCGGCCCGCGGTCCCACAGGAAGTCGAGCACGATCAGCAGCTTCACCACCGACGCCGACCGGAAGGGCAGGTCCGGATTGAGCTGCTCGGTGACCTGCCCGGTGTCGCGGTCGAGCACGGTGACTCCGGTCGTCGCCGGCACCGCGCTCGTCGTCGGAACCGAGGACAGATCACCACGCAGAGAAGGCACAGGGAACCCACTAACCATCGACGTCAGATGCCTGGTGGGTAACCTTCGCGCGCGAATGTCGAACGTTCAACCCTTGTACGACAGACCGAAGACCTCGGTCGGAAGAGTGCTGTCAGTCGAAGGCCGGACCACGGTCGCGGGTGCGCTTGAGCTCGAAGAAGCCCTCGGTCCCGGCGACCAGGCGGACGCCGTCCCACAGCTTGCCGGCCGCCTCACCCTTCGGCGCGGGGGTGACGACCGGGCCGAAGAAGGCGACACCCTCGACGGCGATCACCGGCGTACCGACCTCCATCCCGACCAGTTCCATGCCGGCGTTGTGGGACTTGCGCAGCGCGTCGTCGTACTGGTCGGAGTCGGCGGCCTCCAGCAGCGTGGCCGGCAGGCCGGCCTCTTCGAGCGCCTCGGCGAGGATGTCACCGTCGGTGCCGCTCGTCCCGCGCCCCTGCACGTGGATCCGCTCGCCGAGCGCCGTGTAGAGCGGCAGGAGGACCTCGTTGCCGTGCGCCTGCTCGGCAGCGATCAGGACCCGGACGATGCCGAGCCGGCGGTGCCAGCCGGCGTCGTGCTCCTGGCGGTCCTCGTTCAGGACGGACAGGCTCATCACGTGCCAGGTCGTCTTCACGTCGCGGACCTGCTCGACCTCGAGCATCCAGCGAGACGTCATCCAGGCCCACGGGCAGGCCGGGTCGAACCAGAAATCAGCGGTGGCAGTCATGATCCGATAATACAAAGTTGAATAAAATTCGACACCTTCTCCGGGCAGACTACCGATGTCGCGGGGAAACCCTCGCCGTTGCAACCGGTCAGGTGCATAGGATGCCGATATGCCTGGAACCAACCTGACGCGCGACGAAGCGCGCACCCGCGCCGGACTGCTCCGTGACGTGAGCTACGCGATCGAGCTCGACCTGAGCACGGCCGCGAGCGGCGCACCGACCTTCGCGTCGACCACCACGCTCACCTTCGGCGCCGAGGACGGCGCGAGCACGTTCGCCGACCTGATCGCCGCGACCGTCCGCGAGATCACCCTCAACGGCCGCTCGCTCGACCCGGACAGCGTGTACGACGGCGCCCGGATCCAGCTGGACGGGCTGCAGGAGCGCAACGAGCTGCGCGTGGTCGCCGACTGCATCTACTCGCGCACCGGTGAAGGGCTGCACCGCTCGGTCGACCCGGCCGACAAGGAGACCTACCTCTACACCCAGTTCGAGGTCCCGGACGCGCGCCGGGTCTTCGCCACCTTCGAGCAGCCGAACCTCAAGGCCCCTTTCACCTTCACCGTCTCCGCCCCGGCCCGCTGGGTGGTCATTTCGAACGCGGCCACCCCCGAGCCCACGCCGTACGCCGGTGCGAACGGCGAGGAGCTGGCCCGCTGGGAGTTCGCCCCGACGGTGCCGATGTCGACGTACATCACCGCCGTCGTCGCCGGCCCGTACCACGTCGTCACCGACGCCTACGAAGGCCCGAACGGGACGTACCCGCTGTCGCTGCTGTGCCGGCCGTCGCTGGCCGACCACCTGGACACCGAGGACCTGTTCGAGGTGACCAAGCAGGGCTTCGAGCTGTTCGAGCGCGCCTTCGGTACGCCGTACCCGTTCGGCAAGTACGACCAGGCGTTCGTGCCGGAGTACAACATGGGCGCGATGGAGAACGCGGGCTGCGTGACGATCCGCGACGAGTACATCTACCGCAGCCGGACCACGCACGCCGAGCTGGAGAGCCGCGCGAACACCGTGCTGCACGAGCTCGCGCACATGTGGTTCGGCGACCTGGTCACGATGACCTGGTGGGACGACCTGTGGCTGAACGAGTCGTTCGCCGAGTGGGCCAGCCACTGGGCCCAGGCGACCGCGACCACGAAGTACGCCGACGCCTGGACGACGTTCTGCAACGCCCGCAAGACCTGGGCGTACCGGCAGGACCAGCTGCCTTCGACGCACCCGATCGCCGCGGACATGGTCGACTTCCACGCGGTCGAGGTGAACTTCGACGGCATCACCTATGCCAAGGGCGCCTCGACGCTGCGGCAGCTGGTCGCGTTCGTCGGTGAGGACACCTTCGTCGCGGCGCTCAAGGAGTACTTCGCCGACCACGCCTTCGGCAACACCGAGCTGGCCGACCTGCTGAAGCCGCTGGAGAAGGCGTCCGGGCGCGACCTGGACGACTGGACCGAGCGCTGGCTGCGGACCGCGGGGGTGAACACGCTGCGCGCGGACTTCGCTGTCGACGCGAACGGCGCGTTCACGTCGTTCGCGATCGAGCAGACCGCGGCCGCCGACTTCCCGGTCCTGCGGCCGCACCGGCTCGCGGTCGGGCTCTACCGGCGGACCGACTCCGGCCTGGTCCGCACCGAGCGGTTCGAGGTCGACATCGACGGTGCGCGGACCGAGCTGGCCGAGCTGGTCGGCGCGACCCAGCCCGACCTCGTGCTGCTGAACGACGACGACCTGACCTACGCCAAGATCCGGCTCGACGAGCGCTCGCGGGCGACCCTGGTGGAGTCGATCGACCAGCTGTCCGAGTCGCTGCCGCGGGCCCTGGCCTGGGGTGCGACCTGGGACATGACGCGCGACGCCGAGATGCCGGCCTCGCAGTACGTCGGGATCGTGCTCAAGGGGATCCGCGCCGAGACCGACCTGACCGGCGTCCGGTCGCTGCTCGGGCAGGCGACGACGGCGATCAACAACTACGCCGTACCGGAGAACCGGGCGGCTCTGCGGGCGCAGTACGAGGAGGCGCTCGCTGATCTGCTGGCCGGGGCCGCTGCCGGTAGCGACCACCAGCTGGCGTTCGCCCGCGCGTACATCGGCGGGGTCTTCTCCGGCGAAGGCGCGGACCGGCTGGCCGGCTGGCTCGACGGCAACGACCTGCCGGACGGCCTGGTCGTCGACACCGACCTGCGGTGGACGTTGATCATCGCGCTGGCCCGGCTGGGCCGCGTCGACGGCGACGCGATCGACGACGAGCTGACCCGCGACAGCACGATCACCGGGCAGGAGCGGGCCGCGCAGGCCCGGGCCGCCCGGCCGACCGCCGAGGCCAAGGAAGCGGCCTGGCAGATCGCGGTGGAGTCCGAGGACACCCCGAACGAGACGCAGTTCCGGACCATCCTGGGCTTCCAGCAGCCGGGCCAGGAGGAGCTGCTGCGGCCGTACGTCGGCAAGTACCTGACGGCGGCCAAGGACGTGTACACACGCCTCGGCTCGTCGATGGGTGAGAACGTCCTGGTCTACCTGTCCCCGCGCAACCTCGCGGAGGAGTCCACGCTGGACGCCCTGACGGGCTGGCTGGACACCGAGGCCGGGTCGCTCGACGCGCCGACCCTGCGCTACGTCGGAGAGGCCCGGGCCGACCTGGTCCGCGCTCTCGCGGCCCAGCGCCGCGACGCCGAGGGCTGATCCCTCAGTCCCCGGACTCATTCGTGGGTTAACCCACGAGTTGGCCCGTTGGCCCATCGAATTCCGGTGGGCCAACGGGCTATTTGACGGGTTAACCCATCAAATGGCCTCGGGGGGCGGGTGGGGATCGGGCGAAGGATGCAGCAGACTGTCTCGGTGGCTTCCCCTGATCCCGCCCTTGCTGGTGCAGCTGCAGTTGCTCTGACCGGACTGGCCGAGGCGTACCGCCCTCGCCCGGTCACCCCGCTGATGCCCTGGCGCTTCCCGCACCGCCTGGTGAAGCCGTACGTCGTCACCGCCCGCGGCCGCTCCTGGGACGACGAGATGGTCGCCGCCGCCCGCGCCACCGCGACCCGGCAGTTCGAGTTCGACGACGCGATGGGCGGCCTGGGCCTCGGCGTCGTCGTCCTGCACCTGGCCGACGACGGCATCTCCCTGGTCGTGCAGACCTGGTCGAAGGACTTCCGGTCCCGCCTGAGCCTGTTCAGCGGCCTCGACGTCGA
The DNA here is from genome assembly GCF_049844575.1 of Kribbella sp. DT2. Lineage (NCBI taxonomy): Bacteria > Bacillati > Actinomycetota > Actinomycetes > Propionibacteriales > Kribbellaceae > Kribbella > Kribbella sp. DT2. Next base: position 92,408 of record NZ_JBNCLH010000011.1, read on the forward strand.
GGACCTGCGCCCCGCCCCGACCGGTGTCGCGCCGACGGTGTGGGAGCTCGAGGTGCTCACCCACGAGCGTTCGTCGTACGTGCACCACATCCTCAACGCCGAGGTCGACGTCGACGCCTGGCTCGACGACGCCCTCGACACCCGCCCGGCCCCTAAGCTCGACGGAATTCCTTCCGGCACCTGAGGAATTCGGACAGTAGTAGCCCGAATGCCGGCTGTGGTGTCAAACAGTTGTTTCTCACCACACCGTGGCGGGACGGTTCCGGGCTGCGATCGCCTGCAGGTAAAGGCAATTTCTGGCACCTGAGAAGTACTCACTTACCGGCGGGTTCAGGCATAAGCTGATCCGGAAAATCCGACGGAAAGGACTTGGGGAGGACCTTTGCCGTGACATCACTGGACCACCGGAATCCGCCGACCGACCTCTGGTCGGGTCCGGCCGCCGATCTGGCCGCTGCCGCGGGTGCGTCTTTCGCACCCCCTGAAGCCGCCGAGCCCGCCCAATCTGAACCAGTTCAGCCCCGGCCCCACCAGCCGACCGACCGGATCGCCCCGGCGCCGTTCGACGAGTTGATCGACACCGAGCCCTCGCGGCACGTCGCCGCGGCGCACGCGACGTCGTACGGGGTCGAGCACCTTCCGGACGATTACGCGCACTACCCGCTCACCGACGGCGCTCACAGCGCCCACGGCCGGGCGAACAGGGACACTCGCGTCGGACCCGCGGCCGATCGCCGTACGGCGGCCGCACGCGAGCACGCGCCCACTCCCGCGACCGGCTCGTCCGGGGACCGCGGTGACAACGGCAAGGGCCACCGGGGCAACGGCAGCGGCGGCAGGCCGAGGCGTTCGCGCGCGGCCATCGGTGCCGCCGTCGTCGCCGGTACGGCGATGGTCGGCGCGTTCGCGTTCATCCTCACCAACGGCAGCTCACCGGCCCCCCAGGCCGGCGGCAGCGTCGACCCGGGCCGGGACTCGGCCGTCACCTCCACCCGGCCGTCCAACGCGCCGGCCCCGGCCGCACCCGGTACGGCGAAGGCAGACCGCAAGCCGGCGGTCCCCAACCCGGCCGCCTCGAAGACGACCGCCAGCAAGACACCGAACACGGGTGCGGAGTCGCCGAAGTTCCGCAGCGGCCAGTGGGTCGCCGTGATCGACACCTACCCGACCGACGCGGGCATGGCCGCCGACCAGCTCGCCAAGTCCCTGGCCGCGCGGCTGATCACAGCCGGCGTACCCGCCAAGGCTCTGCTCGCCAGCGGTCAGTACCCGGGGCTCGCGGACGGCGACGGGGTGGCGATGGCCGACAGCTGGATCGTCTACGTCGGACCGGCCACGTCGTCGGCCAACGCGATGAACGTCTGCATCTCCCCGAAGGTCCAGAAGGTGCACGCGAACAACGCCTGCCCGACGTACGAACCGGCGGCAACGGCTGACTGACTACTCCTGCAGGCCCGGGTCCGTGGAGAGCCGGGCGTGCAGGTGCGAGTCGTGGCGTTTGCCGGAGGGCTCGACGTAGTAGTCCCGCATCACGCCCTCCAGCAGGAAGCCGGCCGCGGTGGCGACGCGGCAGGAGCCCTCGTTGACCAGTGCGTGGTCGAGCGAGATCCGGTGCAGCCCGAGGCTGTCCCCGAACGCCCAGCGGCTCGCCGCGTCCAGCGCCCGCGCGCCCACCTTCCGCCCGCGAGCGGCCGGTGTCACCCAGTACGCCGCCAGCGCCTGGTCGGGGATCCGGTGCACGTCCCGCAGGGTCACCGAGCCGAGCAGCTCGCCGGAGACGAGGTCGGCGATCGCGAAGACCGCGTTGCCGAGCGTCCACGAGCGCACCCGTGGTTCCAGCCACGCCTGGGCGCGCTGGGCCGCCGGGAGCGCGATGACGGCGTTGCCGGCGGTCCAGCGCAGGATGCCGGGGTCGGCCAGCGCGACGGCGACCTCCTGCTCGTCGGACAGCGCGAACGGACGCAGCAGCAGGTCGCCGGCCTGGATCTCGGTCGGCTGGAGAGGAGAACTCACTGCTCTGTTCTACCGGAGCACTCCCCCGGCAGCAGCTGGATTACTGCTGGTGCGGCTCGTTGGCGTGCAGCAGGGGCGCCTGGTGCGCGTGGTCACCCAGCTGCTGTACGCCGGTGACCAGGCCACCGGTCAGGTCGCCCGCGGCGAACGACGTCTGCATGGTCAGCGCGGCCAGTGCGGCCGAGTGGTCCGACAGCTGCCGCTTGGCGGTGGCGCCGGTGACGATCTCCAGCCGGCGGCCGGCCGGGTCGACGTACACCAGCACGGTGTGGTCGGGGTCGGGCAGCTCGTTCAGCAGCTCGAGCGCGAACGGCCGGGTCTCGGAGTCGGCGCCGCCGACGTACACCGAGAAGTGCAGGCCGGACGACGCCTCGGCGTGCCGGACCGCGCGCTCGAGGTCGAGCAGCTGGTCGTGGGTGAAAGCGTCACCAGCTGGCACTTGCGCCTCCGGTCGAACGGGCGACGCCACTCGCGGCGGTCGCGGTCGGGGTGCTGCCGGCGGGGAGCTCGGGCAGGTTGGCCGGGTCGGGCTTGGTCGCCACCGGGCCGTTGATCCACACCGGCGGGGCCCACCAGGACAGTCCTGGGCGGTACCGCGGGCCCTGCGCGATCGAGGACGCGAAGACCAGCAGCGCGATCACCGCGATGATCAGCGCCGGGATGCCGACGAACACCAGCAGGGTGTGGCCGGAGAGCTGAGTTGTCACGGTTCGAAGCCTAGGCCATCACGCCGGTGCGGCGGTGACCGGCTCCGGCTGCACGCAATACAGCCGGAGCCGGGTTCAGGGGGTCAGCAGCCGCCGCAGTTGTGGTAGGTGATGTCCCAGTGGTTGCCCTCGTTGGCGTAGACGTTGCCGGCGCCGGACTGCCACTGCGGAGCACCGTCGCCGCGGTTGGCGATGCGGGTGAAGGTGCCCTTGACGTAGCCGTCGACGCAACTGCTGACCGCCACGTCCACCTTGTACCCGTTCCAGTGGCTGTAGGTACCGCTCGCGTGGCCGGTCTCGGTGCCGCCGGTGACCCGGACCGCGCAGCCGCTGGACTGCTTGAGGGTGATCGTGCCCTGCACGGTCGCCAGGTTGATCTGGTCGAACGACGTACAGGTCGGGTTGGTGCGGCTCGAGCAGCCGCCGCTGGACGACCAGGTGACACCGGCGGCGGTGAACCGGCCGGCGGCGTCGGAGTGGCTGAGCTTGGTGACGGCGGCGGCCTGCTGGACGGCGACGACACCGGGCGTCAGCCCGGCGACGAGGGCGACGGCGGTCACCAGCGCACGGCGTACGGAGGTTTTCATGGGGACACTCCTTGAAACAGTGGGGCGGTCAGTTTCAAGGAGTGCCTTGCCCAGGAAAGTTTGTTACCAAACGCCACTGCGCCGTGTCACGGACTCAGAACGTGACGTCGGAGCACTGGTAGAACGCGTTCTGCGTGTCGGCGATGGTCCAGACGGCGAGGATCATGTGCCGGCCGGTCCGGTTCGGCAGCTGGCCGGAGTGCGAGACCTGGAAGCCCGGCCGGGCGCCGTTGAACGGCACGGTCAGGAACGGGGTCAGCTCGAGCGCCGACCGGGTCAGCGGGGCGTTCTGGTTCCAGCCCTGCTTGGTGACGTAGTACTTGAAGTCCGTCGTCGCGTGGGCCGCGGTCAGCGTCCAGTTGAACGTGTAGAGCGAACCGGAGTTGAGCTTGGTGGTCGGCCACGCCCCACCCCGCTGGTCGTTCAGCTGGTCGAAGGCGCCGATGCCGGCCGAGCAGAGCTTGCCGTCGGCCGGGCCGCCGCTCGGGAAGCCCTTCGGGCCTTCGGCGCTCTGCGGCTCCCACTGGATGTTGCCGCAGTTCTGGACGGCGCCGTTCGCGCAGTGCTTGGCGCGGCTGGTCGGGGACGTGGTGTAGCCGTGGCCGTACGCCGTGGGGGCGGCGATCATGCCGGTCAGTGCCAGCGCACCGATCGCGATCCCGGCGAAGGTCTTTCTGCGTGCTCGCATGCGAGGACTTCCTTTCCGTCAAGGGGGCGGTACGGAAAGGACAATAGATAGCAACCCTTCAATTCTATTGTCAACAGCTCGTGAGCGGCACCTGACAGATAGTTATCGAAGCACGCCGACCAGGCGGCGCAGCCGGGTGTTGTTGGGCAGGTCCTCGATCAGCACCGGCATCCCGTCCGGCCCACCCAGCGGGATCCGCCAGTTCGGGTACTCGTCGGTGGTGCCCGGCTGGTTCTGGGTCCTGCGCTCGCCGACCGCGTCGGCCAGGGCGACACCGATCAGCTTGGCCGGCGTGTGTGCGACGTACCGGTGCAGCGCCTCGACGATCCGCTCGACCTCTCCTTCGTGGCCGGACAGCAGGTGCCGCTCGCGGAGTGCCGCGAGCCAGGCGTCCCGGTCTGCCTCGTCGACAGCGAGCTCCTCCTCCACCGGGCGGGTCAACAGCCCCAGCCGGTCCCGCAGGTCCACGTGGTCACCGGCGAGGTAGCCGGCCGTCGGAGGCAGGTCGTGCGTCGTCACGGTGGCCAGGCAGAGCTCACGCCACCGCTCCGGCGCCAGCGGCTCGCCGTCCTTGTCCCGCTCGAACCAGAGCACCGACGTACCGAGTACGCCGCGCTCGGTGAGGTAGTCGCGGACCCACGGCTCCACCGTGCCGAGGTCCTCCCCCACCACGACCACACCGGCCCGGGCGGCCTCCAAGACCAGGATGCCGATCAGTGCTTCGTGGTCGTAGCGCACGTAGGTGCCCTGGGTCGGGCTCTCCTCCGAAGTCACCCACCAGAGCCGGAACATGCCGAGGATGTGGTCGATCCGCAGGCCACCGCCGTGCCGCAGCTGCGCCCTGACGAGCTCACGCCAGGCGGCGTACCCGGTCTCGACCAGTGCGTCGGGACGCCAGGGCGGCTGCGACCAGTCCTGGCCCTGCTGGTTGAACGCGTCCGGCGGAGCACCGACGTGGATGCCGGCCGCCAGCACCTTCTGCAGGGCCCAGGCATCGGCGCCGTCCGGGTGTACGCCGACAGCCAGGTCGTGTACGACGCCCAGCTGCATGCCGGCGTTCTTGGCCCGGGCCTGGGTCCGCGCCAGCTGCTCGTCGAGCTGCCACTGCAGCCAGCAGTGGAACTCCACCGCGTCCGGGTTGTCGTTGCGAAAGGCAACAACCTCCGGGGCGGCCGGGTCGCGCAGCTCCTCGGGCCACTTGCTCCACTCCGGCCCGTGCAGGTCGGCGATCGCGGCCCAGGTGGCGAAGTCGATCAGGCCGTGGCCCTCGCGGTCGCAGTACGCGCCGTACTCGGCGATCCGGCCGATCGACGGCCGGACACCGAACAGCACCTGCAGCGCCTCGCGCTTGGCGGCCCAGACGGTGTCGCGGTCGAGCCAGTCGGCGTCCTCGTTCAGCGCCCGGCTCTGCAGCCCCAGCGTGCGGACGCGGTCCCGCTCGGCCGGCGCGAGGTCGCCGTACTCGTCGATGTCCTCGATCCGCAGGTAGATCGGGTTGGAGAACCTGCGCGAGGCCGGCAGGTACGGCGAAGGCTCCATCCGGCCGGCGGTCTCGGCGGCGTGCAGCGGGTTGATCAGCACGAACCCGGCGCCCAGGTCACCGGCCGACCACGCCGCGAGGTCGGCCAGGTCGTGCAGGTCACCGATCCCCCACGACCGGCGGGAGCGCACCGAGTACAGCTGCAGCACCCAGCCCCAGGTACGGTCCAGCTGCTGCGGCTCGAGCCGCTGCGGCGTGACGATCACCGTGCCGGTGAAGACCTCCGGGCTGCTTCCGATGCGCGCGCAGAGCCGGTGGTAACCCAGCGGAAGGTCCCCCGGCAGCTGGAACGTCGCCTCGCCGATCTGTACGCCGTCCACCCACTCGGGCTCGACCCACTTCTCCTGCTGGGGGATGTCGCGGCGCTGGCCGCCGTCCTCCAGGTCGACCCACACCTCGACGCCCGAACCGTGCGGCACGTGCAGCGGGAACCAGGGCGTCCAGCCCGCGCGCATCACGACAGTGGCGGGCAGCACCCGGCGCCAGCGGGTCACCTGGTACTCGTCGAGCGCCTCGGCGGCCTTGGCCGGCGTCGACGCGTCCACCCCGAGTGCGGCGAGCACAGCCGACACCACCTCGGTGGAGACCTGCACGTGTCTGCCCTGCCAGTCCCAGTACTCCGTCGCCACACCATGGGCTACCGCTAGCTCGACAAGGGCCGGAGTGGGAGCAGTCACGCGTGCGAGTCTGCCGTATGACCGGCCCCTGAGCAGAACACAGCGCGCCGCGCGGACGACAAATCCCTTACGCTGCCTAGAAGGCACCGCCCGGGGGGCGCTGGTGCGGCACGAGGGGGATTCACCATGGAGATCACACGGCGTACGACGCTGGGCTGGCTCGGCGCACTCTCTGTCGGTGCGGCGGTCACAAGCTGTCGTGGAGCGAGCGCGGCAGACCCGGCCTCGGCACGGGACCAGTACAACCTGAGCGACTGGGTGGCCGACCGCGGCACCAAGTACCTGGTCGCGCACCGCGGGGTCGGCGACGTGTTCCCCGAGCACAGCATGGAGTCGTACCAGGCAGCGTTCGACGCAGGAGCCCGGGCGATGGAGATCAGTGTCGGCATCACCGCCGACAACGTTCTGGTCTGCCTGCACGACCAGAGCCTCGACCGGACGACCAACCTGACCGGCAAGCTCGGCGCCACCAGCTACGCCGACCTGGAGAAGGGCTGGATCGACGTTGCCCGGCTCGGTCCGTACTGGCAGAGCGCCAAGGCCCGGGTGCCGCTGTTCGAGGACGTGCTCAAGCGGTTCGGCGGCCAGGTGATCCTGTGCGTGGAGGCCAAGGACGACCGGGCGCACGCCCCGATGATGTCGATGGTCGCCAAGTACCGGCTGGAGACGTCGGTGATGGTGAAGACGTACTTCAAGAGCAAGCGGATCGCCGAGGCGAAGAGCCAGGGGCTCGGAGTGTTCGCGTACTACACGACACCCGCGGAGCTCACCACCGAGTCGGTGCAGACGGTGGCCAGCCTGCTGTCGCCGCGCACCGACGCGATCGTCGTCCCGAACTCCGGCCCGGGTGGCTATCTGGCCCCCGGACTCGCCGAAGAGGCCGTGGCGACCGGCATCCCGATCTGGCCCTACCCACTGCACCGGCGGTCCGACCTGACGCACTACAACGCCGTCGGCATGGCCGGAGCCGTCACGTCGAACATCGGCTACCTGCTGGGCAAGAGCGAGGTCGCCGTGGCCGACCAGTGGGCGCGCGGCATCGCGGTCGCGGGTGAGATGACCAGAGACCCGTACGACGACCGCTTCGCCCTGCAGTGGGGACCAGGCGGGTCGATCCGGCTGGCCGCGAGCAAGACGCAGCACTTCCTCACGCTGGGCAATCTCGGGCCGGTCGCCGCCCCGGCGTACACGGTCGAGTTCGAGGCGTCGTACGACGTCCTGCCGAAGGACCCGGCGGCCAACCTGACGCTGGCGTTCGGGCACACCGACGACCGGTACTACGAGCACCAGCTCGGCCTGTCCAACGGGTACCACGCGATCCTGCAGCGCGACGGCGAGCTGGGGCTCTACCAGCACCAGGCGGGCAAGTCGCCCGGGACGCTGCTCGGCTCGGAGAGGACGGGGGCGCCGGCGCGCGGCCAGTGGATGAAGTTCCGGCTGGAGGTGACGCCGACCCGACTGGTCTGGAGCCGGCTGGACCGCCCGGCGCGGATCACCGTGGAGGACAAGGCGTTCCGCGGCGGCTACCTGCACCTGGGCCGGGCATCCCTCGACGGGACGCTGTCACTGCGCGGCCTGAAGGTCACACGAGCGTGAGCACGTCCTGAGCGCATCCCCAGCCCAGGGTGATGCCGCTGCCGCCATGACCGTAGTTGTGCACGACCGGTACGCCGTCGACGAGCTGCTCGTCCCGCTCCAGCCGCACCTCGGGCCGCCCCGGGCGTAGACCGACCAGCGCCTCGATGACCTCCGCGTCAGCCAGTGCGGGGACCAGGTCCGTGCAGCGCGCGACGATCGAGGCCGTGGTCGCGTCGTCGACGGTGGTGTCCCAGCTGCCCTGGTCCAGCGTGCCGCCGAGGATGCAGTCGTCCGTGCGCGGGTGGATGTAGGCCCGGCCGGCAGGGTGGTGCTCGTCGCGGACGGACAGCGTGAGGCCGGGGTTGCGCACCCGGACGATCTGGCCGCGGATCGGGTACGTCGTACTGTCGCCGACCAGTTGCCCGGCGGCCAGGCCGGCGCAGTTGACGATCACGTCCGGGGACAGGTCGAGCAGATCGGTGAGCGCGGCCACTCGTCGTACGAGGTGGTGGCCGCCGGTGTCGAGGTAGCGCTGGCGCAGACGTGGCAGGTAGGTCGGCATCTCGACCAGGGGTACGGCGAAGCGCAGTCCGTGCGAGTAGCCGGCCGGGAGCTCGTCAGGCCTCGCTGATCTCACCTCACCGACCGCATCGGCCCAGGGCTGCGGGCCGGGCTCGTCCCGGTAGACCACGAGGGACTCGCGCATCACCACACCGGGCACGCCACGCGCCGCCTCGTCTGCGAGCACGTCGTACGTCGTACTGCCCCAGGCTGCGACCTTGTCAGCCGGCCCCGCTGAGGTGGGGAACCAGATTGCTGCCGCCAGGTGGGAGGTGGTCGCCTCGGTGGCGTCGGCGCTCACCACGACGACGTCGTCGCCTCGCTCGCGCAGGAGGAGTGCGGTGAACAGGCCGCTGATGCCTGCACCCAGTACGACGACTCTCATGCGGTCCGCCGTTGGCGGCGGGACAGGACCAGTACCGCGACCAGGAGGCCTGCGCTGGCGATCACCAGTCCGATGGCGACGCCGGCCACGTTGTCGGTGAGCTGGTAGAGCGCGGTCGGCCAGATCACCAGCAGGATCGAGCAGCCGACCACGGCGTACGCCGACGCGTGGACGCGGCCGTACGCGACCAGGAGAGCGGCCGGGCCCGCCGTACCGACGGCCAGCGCCATCACCTCGCCCCGGTCCTGGATCAGCCAGCAGATCGACGAGCTGAACATCGCCGCACCGGCCAGCGACCACGACGTCACCTGGTCGCGGGCCAGACCGACCATGGCCAGGACGAAAGCCACCAGGATGAACCCGGTGCCGGCGATGCCCGCCGAGTTGGTGTGCACGCTGTCCGCCGGCGTCAGCACGTCGGAGGTGACCACCAGCACGCCGACGCCGAGGATGCCGAACGTCGCCACCAGCAGGGACGAGCCCTGCAACCACCAGACACCGACCGCGACCAGTGCCAGAGCCACGGCGACACCGACGATCCGGCCGGTTTCGCCCTCGATCGCCACGTACGTGGCGAAGCCGGCGACGCAGCAGCCGAGTGAAGCGAGCGCGGAGCTCAGCTGCTCGCGGCGACGGAACAGGGCCAGTACGACGGCTGCCGCAAGGAGGAGGACGGCCGCGCTCGTGCCGGTGGTGATGCGGGCGGCACGACCCATCTCACCCCAGTTGGCCACGGTGAGAAGCGCCACTGCGCCGAGGAGCAGGGCACCGCCGATATAGCCGAGCACCTCCATCAGCGCCGAACTGTGGGGTGGAGCCGGTCGGGGCTGCTTCGCCGGGGCCGGTTCGATCGGCTTGGTGGCCGCTCCAGGCTCCGGTGCCGCACTGTCCGCGTCGGCCGCGTCACGGAGGGCGTCCGCCTGGTACTGACGCAGCACTCCGGCACTCACCAGGCGCATGAGCTCGTCATCCAGCCTGCTCGGCATAGACCGTCTTTCCTCCCAGCATTTCGGCCAGTGTTCGGTTCGTGAGTTCAGGCGGTGGTCACTACAGTAGGGCGGCGAGATGCCTATTCTGCTCAGCTACCCCGTGTCCCTGCTCAGTCACCCCCTGCTTTCACTGCCTGAACAGTTCCCGACCTTCTTCCGCCGCGGCAACGACGGCAAGCTCGAGGTCACCGACCAGATCGTCATGGTCCCGGCCCGGATCGTCGGGTTGGTCCTGGCGTTCTTCGTGGTGCGCTGGCTGCTCCACAAGGCGATCCGGCGCTTCGCCCGGCGGACCGGCAACGGCGCCGTGGCCGGCGTCCTGGCCAGGTCCAGGCGCGGTCAGGAGTTCGTCGAGAACACCCTGTCCAACGAGCGGCGCGCCCAGCGCGCCGAGACGATCGCGTCGCTGCTGTGCAGCGCGGTGACGATCGTGCTGACCGCCGTCACGGTGGTGATGGTGCTCGCCGAGCTCGGCTTCAACATCCTGCCGGTGGTCGCGTCGGCGTCCATCATCGGTGTCGCGCTCGGCTTCGGCGCGCAGACGCTGGTCAAGGACTTCCTGGCCGGCATCTTCATGATCTTCGAGGACCAGTACGGCGTCGGCGACCTGATCGACATGGAGAAGGCCACCGGTGTCGTCGAGGCCGTCGGCCTGCGCGTCACCCGCCTGCGCGGCGAGGACGGCACGATCTGGTACGTCCGCAACGGCGAGGTCCTGCGCATCGGCAACCTGACCAACCGCGACCCCAACGCCGGCCCGTCGGGCGTCGGCTCAGCCGCCGAGAAGGAAGAGGAGCAGCACGTGGTCGAGGCCCCGGCCGAACAGCCCGCCACCGCCACGACCTCCGAGTCCACAACCCGCCCAACTGGCCACACACCGCCCGACTGACCAACCGCCGCGGGCGCGGAGCGCCCGCAGGCGTCCGGGCGGCGTCACCCCCTCCCCCCTCTCCCCCCAACGCCGACGGCGCCGACCCCGCAGGGGTCGGCGCCGTCGGTGGGTGTGGAGGTCAGGCCGTGAAGGTGACGTCCAGGGTGATCGTCGTGCCGGCGAGTGCCTGGGAGACCGGGCAGTTCTTCTTCGCCTGCTCGGCGAACTCGGCGAACTCGTCGGCGGTCAGGCCGGGGACCTTGCCGTTGACCGAGAGCTTGATGCCGGTGATGCCCTCACCCGGCTGGAAGGTGACGTCGGCGGTGGTGTCGATCGACTCCGGCGCGTTGCCGGCGCCGGCCAGCGCGTGCGACAGCGCCATCGAGAAGCACGTCGAGTGCGCGGCCGCGATCAGCTCCTCCGGGCTGGTCTTGCCGTTCGCGTCGTTGGCGCGCGAGGCCCAGGACACGTCGTACGTGCCGATCCCGGACGACTCGAGGGCGACCTGACCGGCGCCCTCCATGAGGGAGCCTTCCCAGTGGGCCTTGGCAGTGCGAACTGTTGCCATGCTCGTGTGTCTCCTTCGAAGAAGAAATCAGTGCCCGGACACGTCGATCGCGCCGGGGTGGGTCGGTTCGTCGGTGTTCACCATGCTGTGCGCGGCCATCACCATGTACTTCCAGATCTCCTCGTCCCGCTCCGGGGACAGGGCGATCTCGTCCAGGGCGGCCCGCATGTGCCCCAGCCAGCTGTCCCGCGCGCTCGGGGTGACGGCGAACGGGTGGTGCCGCATCCGCAGCCGGGGGTGCCCGCGCTGCTCGGAGTAGGTCTTCGGCCCACCCCAGTACTGCTCCAGGAACATCCGGAACCGGTCCTCGGCCGGGCCGAGATCCTCCTCCGGGTACAGGGCGCGCAGTTCCGGGTCGGCGGCGACGCCGCGGTAGAAGGCGGCGATCAGCCGGTGGAAGGTCTCGGCCCCGCCGACGGCGTCGTAGAAGCTCTGTGGCTCACTCATCGCTTTCAGTGTCTCAAGCCGCTGCAACGTGCCGACCGAGGGCTGCCCGCTCGGCCTCGTCGAGCGGCCGCTTGGCGTGCGTGTCCGCGCTCACCGCGACCAGCACCGAGGTCGCCTTGCAGTAGACCAGCCCTTCGGCGTGGTCCACGATCCGCGACTGCAGCGTGTACGACGACGTGCCGACCGCCGAGACCCACACCTCCACGTCGTACGGCGGGTGCCGCAGCAGGATCGGTCGCAGGTAGTCGACGGTCTGGCTGACCAGCACCACCGGCGACCGCCCGAAGAACTCGTCCGCGCCGACCCCGAACACGTCGGCCAGGAACGCGATCCGCGCCTCCTGCAGGTAGTCGAAGTAGCGCACGTTGTTCACGTGGTCGTACGAGTCGATGTCGGACCACCGCACCAGCACCGGGTAGCTGAACGTCATGCGCCCACCAGCTTTGTCAGCGCCTCGCGCTCGGTCGGGGTGATCCGCCGCAGCCGGTTGGCGGTGAAGTCGAACGGGACCAGCCGGGTCTTCGCCTCGACGTACGTCGTCCGCTCGGGCGCGACGTCCAGAATCTCGTAGTCGACCGTGAACGAGGCGGCGCGAATCTCGGAGATCCACAGCTCGATCCGGACCGGCTCAGGGCGAAAGCGCAACGGCGCCCGGTACTGGACCTCGTGCCGGGCGACCAGCAGCCCGGTCTCCAGGTCGTCGGCGCCGAGCTCCTTGGCGGTGCGGAACAGGAAGTCGACGCGCGCGTCCTGCAGGTAGTCGACGTACCGGCCGTTGTTCACGTGCCCGAGCGCGTCCATGTCACCCCAGCGCAGCGGACAGTGGTAGACGTGCCGGTTGTGATGATCCACACCAGGATCATCCCATCCGGACCACGCGCGATCCGACGCAACGTGGGTAATGTCATCCCGGATATCAACCGAACTCAGGAGTAGGTGCGATGAGCGAGCAGCAGCGGGTGGCGATCGTGACCGGGGCGGCCCGGGGAATCGGCGCCGCCGTGGCGCAGCGGCTCGCCGCCGACGGCAACGCCGTCGCCGTACTGGACCTCGACGAGGCGGCCTGTGCCGGCACCGTCGACGCGATCACCGCCGCGGGCGGCAAGACCGTCGCGGTCGGTTGCGACGTCAGCAAGTCCGACCAGGTGGCGGCCGCGGTCGAGCGGGTGGTGGCCGAGCTGGGCGCGCCGACGATCCTGGTGAACAACGCCGGCGTCCTGCGCGACAACCTGCTGTTCAAGATGTCCGAGGACGACTGGGACACCGTGATGTCGGTGCACCTGAAGGGCAGCTTCCTGATGTCGAAGGCCTGCCAGGCGCACATGGTCGAGGCGGGCTACGGCCGGATGGTGTTCCTGTCCTCGACGTCCGCGCTGGGCAACCGCGGCCAGGCCAACTACGCCTCGGCGAAGGCCGGCCTGCAGGGTCTGGCGAAGACGCTCGCGTTCGAGCTGGGCAAGTTCGGCGTCACCGCGAACGCGATCGCGCCGGGCTTCATCGAGACCGACATGACCGCGGCCACCGCGGCCCGGGTCGGGATCGACTTCGAGGAGTTCAAGAAGGCCACCGCCGCGGCCATCCCGGTCCAGCGCACCGGTACGCCGCAGGACATCGCCGCCGCCGCGTCGTTCTTCTGCTCGGAGGAGTCGGGCTTCGTCTCCGGTCAGGTCCTGTACGTCGCCGGCGGACCCCGCAACTGAGGCTGGAGACCCAATGCCCCGCACCTTCACCGGCGTCGACGCAGTGGTCGGCGCCGTCGGCACCCAGCTCGGCGAGACCGAGTGGCTGGAGATCACCCAGGAGCAGGTGAACCAGTTCGCCGACGCGACCGGTGACCACCAGTGGATCCACGTCGACGTCGAGCGCGCGGTCGCCGGCCCGTACGGCGGCACGATCGCCCACGGCTACCTGACGCTCAGCCTGATCGCCCGCTTCGGCGGGGAGCTGTTCGACGTCGACGGCGTCTCGGCCAAGCTCAACTACGGCGTCAACAAGGTCCGCTTCCCCACCCCGGTCCCGGTCGGCGCCCGCATCCGCGCCGGTGCGTCGATCGCCGGCGCGCAGGAGACCCCGGCGGGCGTGCAGATCTCGCTCCAGTGGGTCATCGAGCTGGAGGGCTCGACCAAGCCGGCCTGCGTCGCCGAGACCGTCGTCCTACTGGTCCCCTAGGTACCGGGCGTCCAGCCGCTCCTCGACGACCTCACCGTCAGCAGCCCGTACGACGTACGCGGCCTTGCCCGGCGTCGAGGTCACCGCTTCGACCAGCTCGCCGTTGCGGAAGTGCAGCCCGACACCGTCCTCGGCGGCGTACCCGCCGCGGAACCCGTCGCGCACCAGGTCGAGGTACGTCCCGCGGCGCAGCTCCTCGCCGTCGTAGTGCGGGCAGGCGCTCCCCGGCAGCAACCCGAGCCCGTCGTCCAGCGGCGCCAGGCTGTTGACGTCGTACGAGTCGGTCACGGACGCCTCGAACCAGCAGTTCATCCCGGCGCTGATCCCGGCCAGCACCACGCCGTCGTCGTACGCGTTGCTCAGCGCCCGGTCGAGGCCGTGGACCCGCCAGATCGCCAGCAGGTTCGCCGTACTGCCGCCGCCGACGTAGATCACGTCCTGGCTGCGGACGAACTCGTCCAGGTCGGTGACGGTCCGGTTGAACAGCGACAGCACCGACGCCTCCGCCCGCTCCGGACCGAAGGCGTCCAGGAAGCGCGCGCTGTAGAGGTCCGAGTCGCCACTGGCAGTCGGTACGAAGCAGACCCGGGGCTTCGCGCCGGTTCGGGCCAACGACAGCAGATGGTCGTCCAGCAACGGGTTGTCGGGCTCCATCGAGAAGCCCCCACCGCCGAGCGCGAGGATCTGCCGCATCAGAGCGGGCAGATCAGGACGACGTGGGTGGCGGTGCGGGTGTAGCCGAGCCACTCGTTGACGGCGATCATCGGTCCGTTCCCGTCGTAGTTCGCGGTGTACATGCCGGTGACCCCGGCCGCGGCGGCGCGGTGCAGGGCAGCGCACTTGACCAGCTTGGCGAGTCCGCGTCCGCGGAACTCCGGCAGGGTCGCGGTCATCTGGGACCAGATCTTCTCGTGGTCGCCGTTGCCCAGCGTGAAGCCGATGACGCGGGTGTCGTCGGCCAGGGCCATGCTCAGGTCGAGCACGATCGCGGGCGAGCTCCAGGTGCCGGCGAGCCAGCTCTCGTACGGCCGCGCGGTGATCTTCGCGTCGCCGGGCTTGGTCCGCTGCGCGATCTCGTCGGCCTCGTACAGCTGTCGCGGGTCGAGCTCGTTCAACGGCGTCAGCCGCAGCCCGTCCGGCAGCGGCGGCAGCTCGGGCGCGTCGCCGGGTGCCATGCTCGCGTAGTGCACGCGGCGGGTCTCCCGGTAACCCCACTGCGAGGCCCACCCGATTGACGCGGGATCCGCGAAGACCCGGGACGTCACGGCGCCGCCTTCCTTCAGCCGCTCGTGCGCCGCGTCCAGCAGCGCGGTGCCGACCCCGCGGCCGCGGTGGTCCGGATGGACGATCAGCCGTAGCTGCCCGTCCAGCGGGTCGGACCCCGCGATCAGGCCGGTGCTCGTCCAGCCGATCACCTCCTCGCCGTCGACCGCGGCGAACACCCCGGCCCCGGGCCCGAACGTCGGGTTGCCCAGCCGACGGCGCAGACTCGCACCGGTGGTCGCCAGGAACGGCGCGACCAGGTCGTGCAGTTCCAGCGCCGACTCGGCGTCGCCCAACTGGGCCGGCCTGATCTCCATCGGATCTCCTTCCACCGAAGTACTGGGGAAGATATCGCCTGCGCCGGGCCGATCTGGGCTGGACCGGTGTAAACACGCGGGCAAACTTCGCTGCGTGAGCGAAGCCCCCGGTACCCCGTCACAGCGTGCGTAAAAGCCCTGTCTGGGTCTCGACCCGGCGGTAGCCGAGCCAGTTGTTCACGGCAAGCATCGGACCGTTCTCGTCGTCGTTGGCGGTGAACGCGCCGGTGATCCCGGCGGCCGCCGCGCGCCGCAGCGCCACCGACTTCACCAGCTTGGCCAGCCCTCGACCCCGGTACGCCGGCAGCGTGCCGGTTATGCTCGACCACGAGCGGTCGCCGGCCGTCTCGACCGCGGCGAACGACGCGATCTCGTCCCCGGCCACGGCCGCCACCGACAACGCCTTGTCCAGCCCGGGGTTCTCCCAGATCTCCCGCACCCACTCGTCGAAGTCGACCGCGTCGATCGGCGAGTCGCCTGGTTCGTCGCGGCTCGCGATCGTGTCGGCGTCGTACGCCTGCCGGGCGGTCACCTGGTCCATGCCGACCAGCTCGATCCCGTCCGGCGTCGGCGGCGGCTCGGGCAACGGCTGCCGCAGGTCGATGCCCGAGCAGTGCATCTGCCGCGACCCGTCGTACCCGCGGCGCTTGGCGAACTCGACTCCCGACAGCGACGCGAAGGTCCGTACGCGGACCGCGTCGACGGCAGCGAGATGTTCGTGCAGCCGCTCGGCCAGCGCACCGCCGATCCCCCGCAGCCGATGGTCGGGGTGCACGTGGACGTGAAGACCGGCCTGGCCCGCCTCGCTGGTCCACGTGTTCATCGACGCCGATCCCCAGGCGACCACCCGGCCGTCGTCCAGACCGACCAGGTGCAAGGGCTTCTCACCCGCGCCCTCGGTGGTGATGATGTGCCGGATCGTCGCGGGCGACATCACCGCGAACGGAAACACGTCACGTCGTACGGCGGCCAGGGCCTCCGCCTCGTCGGGGTGAGCCGGCCTGATATCCATGCGCGCGACGATAGCCAGGCGGGCGTCGTACCGGCCACTGGTTTTGGGACGGGATCGCAACGGCTGACGATTCTGCGACGGGCCGGTCAACCACTAGTGTTGGCGGGTGCCCGTGATCGCGACCACCGCGCTGACCAAGCGCTACCCCCGCGTGACGGCACTGGACGAGTTGACCGTCGAGGTGGGGTCCGGCGTGACCGGACTGGTTGGCGCCAACGGTGCCGGCAAGTCGACCCTGCTGAAGATCCTGCTCGGACTGATCGCCCCGACCGCCGGAAGCGCCATCGTGCTGGGACACGACGTGGTCACCGGCGGCGAGGCGGTCCGGGCACTCGTCGGCTACATGCCCGAGCACGACTGCCTGCCGCCCGACGTCTCCGCGACCGAGTTCGTCGTGCACCTCGGCCAGATGTCCGGCCTGCCCGCGACCGCGGCCCGCGAACGCGCGGCCGACGTCCTGCGGCACGTCGGTCTCGACGAGGCGCGCTACCGGCCGATGGGCGGCTACTCGACCGGCATGAAGCAGCGCGTCAAGCTCGCGCAGGCCCTCACCCACGACCCGCAGCTCGTGCTGCTGGACGAACCGACCAACGGTCTCGACCCGGCCGGCCGCGACGAGATGCTCGCGCTGGTCCGGCGGATCGGCACCGAGTTCGGCATCCCGGTGCTGATCACCTCGCACCTGCTCGGCGAGCTCGAGTCGGTCTGCGACCACATCGTCGTCCTGGACGGCGGGCGCCTGCTGCGCTCGGAGTCGAAGGCCGCGCTGACCGGTGAGACCGGCGTACTGGCTGTCGAGGTCCGTGACCTGAGCGGCCGCGACCGCCTCGGCGCCGCGCTCGCTCGCGCTGGTGCGCGGGCGCGTGCCGACGGGCCGTTGGTGCTGGTGGAGATCAGCGGCGAGGAGACGTACGACCTGGTCCGCGACACCGTCGCCGATCTCGGGCTGGGCCTGGTCCGGGTCGAACCGCACCGGCACCGCCTGGAAGAGGTTTTCAGTGTCTGAGCAGGTCCCGCCGCCTCCGCTCCTTCAACCTGCGCAACCACGGACCGGCGTCATCCACGACATCGGGTACCGGCACTACGACGGCCCGCGGCTCGGCCGGTTCGCGATCAGCCAGGCGTTGCTGACGGCCAGCGTGCGGCACGCGTACGGGATCGGCCGGTCCGGCAAGTCCAAGGTGATGCCGATCCTGCTGCTCGTGGTGATGGTCGTGCCGGTCGCGATCATCGTCGGCATCGAGGTCTCGCTGCAGCTCGACAGCCCGCCGGTCATCCCGGCGCACTACGTCTTCTTCCTGCAGCCGGTGATCGCGTTGTACCTCGCGTCGCAGGCCCCGCAGCTGTTCTCCCGCGATCTTCGGTACGGCTCGATCGTGCTGTACCTGGCGCGGCCTCCCCGTCGTACGGACTATGCGCTGGCCAAGCTCGGCGCACTGATCATCGCGCTGATGATCCTGATCGGCATCCCGCTGTTCGTCTTGTACGTCGGGGCGCTGCTCGCGAAGTTCGACTTCACCGACATGACGCGCGAGTTCGGCACCGGGCTGGCCGGCGGGCTGCTGCTGTCGATCATGCTCGCGGCGATCGGCGGCCTGATCGCGGCCGCGACGCCGCGGCGTGGCTTCGCGGTCGCCGCGATCATCACCGTGCTGATCGTGTCGTTCACCGCGACGATCACCACCACCGCGATCCTCGACACCGACCAGAAGATGACCAGCACGGCGGCCCGGTTCGCCAACCTGGGTTCGCCGTTCACGCTGTCGCGCACACTGAGCACGTTCGTGTTCCGCGACGACTCCGACGGCTGGATCCCGACCACCGCGCAGGGGCTGGTGTTCCTGGCTGTCTGGCTGCTCGTGGTCGGGCTGTGCGTCTGGGGCCTCAACCGGCGGTACGCGAAGGTGGCCCGCGGGTGAGCGTGATCCAGATCGAGAAGGTCTCCCGCTGGTACGGCAACGTCGTCGCGGTCAACGACGTCACGATGACGATCGGCCCGGGTGTGACCGGGCTGCTGGGCCCGAACGGCGCCGGCAAGTCCACGCTGATCACGATGATGGCCGGCTTCCTGCCGCCGTCGGTCGGCGCGGTCACGCTGGACGGCGTACCGGTCTGGCGGAACGAGCGCGCGTACTCGGCGATCGGCCTGGTCCCGGAGACCGAGGCCGCGTACTACGTACTGACCGGTGCTGCTTTCGTGCAGGCGAACGCTTCGTTGCACGGGCTGGCTGCCCCGGGTGCCGCCGCGGCTGCCGCGATCGCCGTCGTCGCGATGGAGGATGCGGCGGAGCGCCGCATCTCGACGTACTCGAAGGGCATGAAGCAGCGGATCAAGATGGCGGCCGCGCTCGTGCACGAGCCGTCGGTACTGCTGCTCGACGAACCCTTCAACGGCATGGACCCGCGGCAACGGCTGCACCTGATGGAGCTGCTGCGCAAGATGGGCAGCGACGGGCGCACCGTGCTGTTCAGCTCGCACATCCTGGAGGAGGTGCAGCAGGTCGCCACCCACATCGAGGTCGTGGTGTCCGGGCGGCACGCGGCCTCCGGTGACTACCGCGCGATCCGCACACTGATGACCGACCGGCCGATGCTGTACCGACTGCGCTCCAGCGACAACCGCCGGCTGGCCGCCGCCCTGATCGGCGACCCGTCGACCACGGGCGCCGACCTCGACGCTGCTTCCCTGCAGATCCGGGTGGTCGACTTCGAACGCTTCAGCCGGCTCGTCCCCGGGCTCGCGCGCGACCTCGGCATCCGGCTGCTCGAGGTCTCCCCGACCGACGAGTCGCTCGAGAGCGTCTTCTCCTACCTGGTCGGGAGGAACTGATGGTCGTCCGCACCATCGTCCGGCTGACGCTGGCCACCCTCTTCGGCAGCCGGCGCGGCCTGCTGCTCTACGTCCTGCCCGGCGTCTTCGTCGCGCTCTGCGTCCTGCTCGCCCTCACGGTCGACGACAAGTCCGGCCTGCAGACCGCCCTGCTGCAGCAGTTCGGGCTGGCCGTCATCCTCCCCCTCGTCGCCCTGGTCGCCGGCACCGGCGCCATCGCCTCCGAGATCGACGACGGCTCGATCGTCTACCTGCTCAGCAAGCCCATCAAGCGCTCCACGATCATCCTCACCAAGGCTGCCGTCGCCGTCGGTGTCGTCCTCGTCCTCGGCGCCCTTCCGATCCTGCTCGCCGGAATCGTCCTCGACCCCGGCGACATCACCACCGCCGTCGCCTTCGGCACCGGCTCCCTGGTCGCCGGCATCGCCTACGTCGCGATCTTCATCGCCCTGTCCGTCATCTCCGGCAACGCCGTCACGATCGGCCTCATCTACTCCCTGCTGTGGGAAAGCGTGATGGGCCAGTACGTCGACGGCGCCAAGATGCTGTCGGTCCAGCAGTGGTCCCTGGCCCTGATCAGCAACCTGACCGACGCGCCCCGCGTGGAGTCGGCAGTCAAACTCCCCATCGCCTCCCTGCTCCTGGTGGCCGTGACCATCGCCGCTCTGACGTTGGCCATCACCAGGCTCCGCTCGCTGATCCTCTCGACCGCCGAGTAAAAGCCCCTGGCGGCATCGTCAGGTGTGAAATAGCCTCAAGCACATGACAACCACCCCGCGCGAGCTGCTCGCCGGCCTCTTCGTCGCGGATGCTCCTCGGCCGGAGTACGCCGAACACTTCGCCGTCTTCCAGCCGCTCATCGGCAGCTGGGATCTCGACGTCTGCTGGTACGACGACGCCGGCGCGGTCGCCCGGCGTACGGAAGGGGAATGGCACTTCGGCTGGGCGCTGGACGGCCGCGCCGTCGCCGACATCTGGATCACCCCGAGCCGCGCCCGCCGCGCCGCGGACGGCGACGGCGAGTGGGGGCTGTCGGTCCGGCTCTACGATCCCGAGCTGGAAGCCTTCCGGTCCACCTGGATGGGCCCCAAGGCCGCGTTCGTGATGACCTTCATCGGGCGGTCCGGCGACGACTGGATCACGCTCGAAGCTCGCGAGCTCACGGCGTACAAGACGCGCTGGGGCTTCACGAACATCACCCCCACCACCTTCGACTGGCGCAACGAGGACGAAGCCGAGGACGGCACCGTCAACCTCCGCCAGACCTTCGCCGCCGTACGGCGTGTATGACCCGGAGGGATCTCGCGAACCTGCCGTCGCCCGGCGATGTCCTACTCCTGCACCCGCGGCCCTGGTCGCAGCACCGTGCGATTGACTGTCCTCATGATGCTCGAGACCTGTGCGATCTGCGGCCTGATGGCGGTCGACCGGTTCATCCGTAACCAGCGCATCGGCGGAAGGCTGCTCACTCCGCAGGAGACCCAGCTCGACGACGGCGATCGGTCGGTCGGGTTCTGCGTGGAGCACGAGCGTGAGGTCATGACCCTCATGCTCGACTCGGGGTGGATGCCGAACCCGTGGACAGCTGACGACGAGGCCGCCGAGCGCAGGTACCTGCGAGACCGTGAGGCGCGGCGGAAGGTCGCTGACGAGGAGGCTGAGAAGCGGTCCGCAACCTCGGCGGAGGCCCTGTACCAACAGCAACTCCCGGACCACAGGCGTCGGTTCGAGCGGGGGCTCACCAAGCGGACGCGGGTCGCGGCGGCCCGGTGGCTCGGCGAGAACTGTCTGCAGCGCGACCCTGAGCTCGCCGGCACGGCCTACGCGTACATCGCGGACGCTCGCCCGCCCAAGGACCGCGACGGGCTGTTCGAGCTGGCCACCGGTCTGCGGGTCGGTGACCGGTTCGAGGCAGCGGAACGGGTCTATCGGCGGTTGCTGGACGACAACCCGGACGACGAGGACGCCTTGTTCGGTCTGATCTCGGTGCTGCGTTCGCTCGGGCGCGCCGAGGAGGCCGATGCCAAGGCTCGCCGCCACTGGCGGATCAAGGAACTGTGCGACCTGCTGGAGCAGGCGATGGTCACGGCGAAGCAGTACCACGCCAGCGACCGCGTGGCGCGGATCGCGCCCGCGGTGGTGGACCTGCTGGAGCTGGACGAGGATCCGCGGCGTGCGCTCTGGTCCACGTCGTTGCCGATCCCGCGCGGCGTCGGTTTCGCCGTCCGCACCGACCGTCGGCTGCTGATCGTCGAGGACTACGAGTACCTCGACTCCGGCACGCAACGCCGTCGTACTCCCGAGCACCTGATCCGCGACCTGGGCAGCGACTGGGACCAGCAGTACTTTCCTCAGTGAGGAGGCCTCCGTACGGCGTACTGCCTACTGCACCATCCCGCCGTTCAGCGTCAGCCCACCGTCGATCGTCAGCGTCTGGCCGGTGATCCATGACGACTCGTCCGACAGCAGGAACCACACCAGCGACCCGACGTCCTCCGGTCGCCCCAGCCGCTTCAGCGGGTACGTCGCCGCGACGTCCGCCTCGCGCCCCTCGTACAGGGCGCCGGCGAACTTCGTCTTCACCACCGCCGGTGCGACCGCGTTGACGCGGATCGCGGGCGCGAGCTCGACGGCCAACTCCATCGTGACCCGGGACAGCATCGCCTTCGTCGCGCCGTACCAGCCGATGCCGGGCGACGGCGCCAGGCCGGCGACCGACGACAGGTTGACGACCGCGCCGCCGTGCTCGCCCATCCACGCGTCCCGGCAGGCCTTCACCCACGCGATCGCGGCGAGCACGTTCGTGTCGACCATCTTCGCGGCGACCGTGCTGTCGACGTCGAGCAGCGAGCCGTAGACCGGATTGATGCCGGTGTTGTTGACGAGCAGGTCCACCGACCCGTACGTCGACAGCGCGGCCTCGACCACCTGCCCGCGGTGCTCGGGGTCGGCCGCTTTGCCGGCGACCGCGAGCGCGTTCTCCGCACCGCCGAGCGACTCGACCGCGGCGTCCAGCGTCTCCTGCGTGCGGCCGGTGATCACGACCCGGGCACCGTCGGCGACCAGTCGCTGCGCGACCGCGAGCCCGATCCCCCGCGACGCTCCGGTGACGATCGCCGTCCGGCCCTTCAGCCCCATCAGCTCAGTCGCTCCAGCACGATCGCCATGCCCTGGCCACCGCCGACGCACATCGTCTCCAGCCCGAACTGCTTGTCCTCGAACTGCAGCCCGTTCACCAGCGTCGTCATGATCCGCGCGCCGGTCGACCCGAACGGGTGGCCGAGCGCGATCGCGCCGCCGTGCACGTTCAGCCGGTCCTCGTCGATGCCGAGCTCGCGCGCCGACCCGATCACCTGGACGGCGAACGCCTCGTTGATCTCGACCAGGTCGATGTCGGAGATGCTCATCCCGGCCCGCGCCAGCGCCTGCTTGGACGCCTCGACCGGGCCGAGGCCCATGATCTCCGGCGACAGCCCGCTGACCCCGGTCGACACGATCCGGGCCAGCGGCGTCAGCCCGAGCTCACGCGCCTTGGTGTCGCTCATGATCACCACGGCCGCGGCACCGTCGTTCAGCGGGCAGCAGTTGCCGGCCGTGACGGTCCCGTCCGGCCGGAACACCGGCTGCAGCTGGCTGACCTTCTCCAGCGTCGTACCGGCGCGCGGTCCGTCGTCCTTGCTGACCACGGTCCCGTCGGGCAGCGTCACCGGCGTGATCTCGCGCTCGAAGAACCCGTTGCCGATCGCCTTCTCGGCCAGGTTCTGCGACCGTACGCCGAACGCGTCCTGGTCGGCCCGGCTGATCCCGCGCAGCGTCGCGACGTTCTCGGCGGTCTGGCCCATCGAGATGTAGATGTCCGGGAGCAGCCCGTCCTCGCGTGGGTCGTGCCAGACGTCGTTGGTCTCGGCGTACTTCTCGGTCCGCTGCACGGCGTCGGTGAACACCTGGTTGAACGAGCTCGGGTCACCGACCCCGGCCGACCCGAAGTTCTTGTAGCGCGAGACGCACTCGACGCCGGCGCTGACGAAGATGTCGCCTTCACCGGACTTGATCGCGTGGAACGCCATCCGCGCGGTCTGGGTCGACGACGCGCAGAACCGGTTGACCGTCGTCGCGGGCGTGTTGTCCCACCCGAGCTGGACGGCGACCCGGCGGGCCATGTTGCCGCCGTGCTCGTCGTGTGGCTCGGCGCACCCGAGCATCAGGTCCTCGACCTGGTCGCCGGTCAGGCCGGCCTTCTCGACCGCGGCCTGGATCATCTGCACGGCCAGGTCGTCCGGCCGGATGTCCTTCAGGGACCCCTTGCCGGCGCGCCCGATCGGCGACCGCGCGGTGGAGACGATGACTGCTTCAGGCATTTGCAGGGTCCCTTCTAGAGGCCGAGGTCGCGGCCGATGAGTTCTTTCATGATTTCGTTGCTGCCGGCCCAGATCTTCGTCACCCGGGCGTCGCGCCAGGCGCGGGCGACCCGGTACTCGTTCATGTAGCCGTAGCCGCCGTGCAGCTGGACGCACGCGTCCAGGATCTCGTTCTGCACCTGCGCGCTCCACCACTTGGCCTTCGCGGCGTCGACCGCGGACAGCCGGTCCTCGTCGTGCGCCACGATCGCGTTGTCGACGTACGCCTGTGTCACCTCGGCCTTGGTGACGAGTTCGGCGATCAGGAACTTGTTGTACTGGAACGAGCCGACCGCCTGACCGAACGCCTTGCGCTGCTTCACGTACTCGATCGTCTCGTCGAGGATCTGTACGGCGTGCGCGATGTTCGAGACCGCTGCCCCGACCCGCTCCTGGGCCAGCCGCTCCATCATGTGGATGAAGCCGCGGTCGATCTCGCCGAGCACGTTCTCGTCCGGGACGAACACGTCCTCGAAGAACAGCTCCGACGTCCCGGACTCGGTCTGCCCGACCTTGTCGAGCTTTCGGCCGCGGGCGAACCCCTCCATGCCCTCCTCGACCGCGAACAGCGTGATGCCCTTGGCGCCCTTGCTCGGGTCGGTCCGCGCGGCGGTGACGGTCAGGTCGGCCATGTCGCCGTTGGTGATGAACGTCTTCGACCCGTTCAGCACCCAGCCGCCGTCGACCTTCTTCGCGCTGGTCTTCAGCCCGGCCAGATCGGACCCGCCGGACGGCTCGGTCATCCCGATCGCCGCGACCAGCTCGCCGGAGCTGAACTTCGGCAGCCAGCGCTGCTTCTGCTCCTCGGTGCCGAGATCGACCAGGTAGGGCGCGGCGCAGTCGTAGTGGATCCCGAAGCAGCTCGACAGCGAGGCCGACACCTTCGAGACCTCCTCGGCGAACACCGCGTTGAACCGGTAGTCGCCGACGCTCGAACCGCCGTACTCCTCGGGCACGTCGAGCCCGAGAAAGCCCTGCTTGCCGGCCTCCAGCCAGACCGCGCGGTCGATCGTCTTCTCCTCGAGGAACTGCTCCATCCGCGGGACCAGCGAGCGGTCGCAGAACTCCTTCGCACTGGCCCGGAACGCGTGGTGGTCCTCGCCGAAGATGATCCGTTGCATCGCTGGGTCCTTCCCCGAGGGTCGCCCGAGTGTGATCTGGCGTGTGATTTTGACGTCTGTGTGATCGGTGGCTAAGCGCTTGCTTAGCTTCCCGAATCCGGTGCAGAGTGTCAACGTGTCCGCAGTCACCAGTCCCCTCGTGTGGGAACACGTCCAGCCGCCCGCGGCCCGCCGGCTGCTCACCGGCGCCATCGATGCGTTCGCCGAACGCGGTTTCCAGGCGACCACCACCCGCGACATCGCGTCCCGCGCCGGCATGTCACCGGCCGCCCTCTACGTGCACTACCCCTCGAAGGAACGCCTGCTGTTCGAGATCAGCCTGTACGGCCACCAGGCGGCGCTCGCCGTACTGCAGGACGCGTCTTTGGCCGCCGCCGCTCCGGCCTCCAGCCGCGCGCCCTCGCCGGAGGCGTCTGGCGGTCCGGCGGCGGCCCGGCTCTGGGCGATGGTCTCGGCGTTCACCGCCTGGCACGCCGAGCACCACACCATCGCGCGCGTCGTCCAGTACGAGCTGGCCGCACTGTCCCCCGAGCACTTCGCCGAGGTCGCGACGATCCGCCGCGCGATCTCCACCCAGATCGAGCAGGTCCTCGCCGACGGCGCCGCCGACGGATCCTTCGCCGTCGAAGACCTTCCCGGTACGACGCTCGCCGTACTGTCGCTGTCGATCGACGTCGCCCGCTGGTACACACCTCATCGCACCAAACCCGAGGACCTCGGCACCCTGTACGCCGACCTGGCGCTGCGGATGGTCCAGGCCTGATCCGCTCGCGTACCCGCGCTTCGACCCGGTCAGCTCGGCCCAGACAGCCGAAGGCCCCGGCACCCTCTTCCGAGGGTCCGGGGCCTTTCGGCGTACCGACTAGACCTGCAGCGCCGCCTGGACGTCGAGATGGATGTCCACCTTGTCGCCGATCAGCAGCTTGCCGCCCTCCAGCGGGACGTTGAAGTCGATCCCCCAGTCCTTGCGGCTGATCGAGGCGGATCCCTCGAAGCCGATGATCTTCTGGCCGTAGGCGTTCTGCTCGACGCCGAGGAACTCGACGGCGAACTCGATCGGCTTGGTGACGTCCTTGATCGTCAGCTCGCCGGCCAGGACGAAGTCGTCGCCCTCCGGCTTCAGCCCGGTGCTGGTGAAGGTCATCTTCGGGTTGTTCTCCGCGTCGAAGAAGTCGCCCGAGCGCAGGTGCCCGTCGCGCTGCTCACTGCGGGTGTGCACCGAGCCCAGCTCGACCGTGACGGCCGCGGCGGACTCCTCCAGCGAGTCCTTCACGACGATCTCGCCGGCGAACTCGCGGAAGGTGCCGCGCACCTTGGTCATCAGGTGCCGGACGGTGAAGCCGATCTCGGTGTGCGCCGTGTCGAGGGCGTAGGTGCCGGCCACCAGGCCGGGGATGGTGCTGGTCGCGGTCGTCGTACCGGTGCTGCTCATCGGGGTCCTCTCGGGGATGTAGTTAAAAGTTCAACCGACTCTGATGAGCAGTAACGGTTTAAATCTGAACTACATTCCCGGTACACTGTCCGGGTGACGATGACGACTGGCACCCGGTGGCTTGACTCCGAGCAGCAGGTGGCGTGGCGCGCGTACCTGCTGGGCACGGCGCGCCTGATGGCCAAGCTGGACGACGACCTACGGCAGTTCGGCCTGGGCATCAACGACTACGAGATCCTGGTCCGCCTCTCCGAGGCCCCCGACCGGCGCCTGCGGATGGCCGACCTGGCCGACCGCCTGCACCAGAGCCGTTCCCGCCTCACCCACACTGTAGGCCGTCTCGAGGCAGCCGACCTGGTCCGCCGTACGTCGTGCAAGAGCGACAAGCGCGGAGTCTGGGCCGAGCTCACCGAAGCCGGCTTCGCCCTGCTCGAACAGGCCGCCCCCTCCCACGTCGAAGGCGTCCGCGAAAACCTCGTCGACCTCGCCACCCCCGAAGACTTCGCCGCCGTGGGCCGAGTCTTCGACGCCGTCTCCGAACACATCGGCCAACGCTGACCGGCCCCCGCGTGGGAAGGACTAATCCTTCCCACGCGGGCCCTTCCGCTCGCCGGCGCTCGTTGACAACAGGTGGGCCACAGTCGCCGAGCGGCCCGGACTCCTGACGCCGCTCGGAGCGGCTACCGCTTCTCAGCCCGCAGCGCCAGAACCCACGGCACCAGATCACTCCGCGGCTCCACGGTCCGCGTGATCATCAGCCCCGCCTCGGCGAACGAGTTCAGCAGATCGGCCAGCGGCACGTGCCGCATCCCGAGGTGCTGACGAATGCCGCCCTCACCCCACCAAGGCGCCTCCGGGTGCCACCCGGCGATGCGATAGGTCGGGTGAACGACGCGCCCGCCATCGGCCCGCCCTTCGGTGTGCGGCCCGTTGAAACACGGGTGAGCCCCGTAGAACACCAGCACCCCATCCGCCCGCAGCACGCGGGATGCCTCGCGCAGGACACCGGCCAGGTCGTCGAGGTCGGTGGAGATCCACAGGGCAGCAACCGTCGAGAAGACCTCGTCGGCGAACGGCAGAGCCCCAGCGTCAGCCCGGACCAGTGCCTCGCCCCGGACGGCACGCTGCCGGGCGAGCCGCAACTGGTCCGCGGAGTACTCGAGGCCGATGACAGTGCGGCCGGTACTGCGCAACGTCCGCAGATTCAGTCCGGTCCCGCAGCCGAGGTCCAGGCAGAGCCCACCTCCCGGCCCCAGCAGATCCACCAGCGGCTCCCGATTGGAGTCGGCCGCAGCAGCGTTCCGCTCGTCGTACCAGTCGGCAAGCCCGTCATACCGCGCGACCGCCTTGGTTGTGAGTGCCACGGCAGCCTCCCTCTCACTCTCTATTCTGCCAAGTCACCGACAAGGACCGTCGACTACTCCACTATCCGGCGCCAGTTTCCAGCCGCCCGAACAAAGTGGTCGAACTACGGCCCGAGCACCCGTGCGCACGAGCCATTGCTGAACAGCCAGTAGACGACCCGCCGGGTTTGCGGTCCGTAGATCCCGTCGGCGGGGATACCGGCCTTCGACTGCACGAGCCGCACCGCATCGGCCGTCTTCGGTCCGTAGATCGAGTCGACAGTGAGCCCGGCGCCGTGGCACCGGTTCAGGGACACCTGCAGGGGCGTGACCTCCGGCCCGGCCGACCCGATGCCCATCTGGCACTCGAGGTCGGCAGCCGCGGGCAGTACCGCGTACCTGGTCGGCGTCACCACGTTCAGCGTCCTATTGCAGGTCGCCAACGCAGCCACTGCGGCCTGACCGCTCTGCCCCGCGGGGACCGGCGCCGCCGCGGAGGTCAACGCTCCCCCGATCGCGAGACCACCAGTTGCCAACGCCGTGCCCGCCATTCGCATTCCGAACTTCATCTTTCCGTCCTCCCAGTCGCTGAATGAGTTCGTCCAGCGCACCACGCAGGACATTCAGCCTCCTCACACGCTGCTGCCACTCCCTCCACCGGACGACAGGTCCGCGAGATCGACGGGACGAGGTCCCACGAAGGGCTTCGTCGTTGGGCAGGTCGACGTACCGGCGTCCATATCCCGTCGCTCACCCGCAGCACCCCGTCGTACCGTTGCCCGCATGGCCCACTCCTCGCAGCGCCCAGCCCCGGAGCCTTAGGCATCCGGGAGCAGACGCGGTAACGGCCGCGCACGGATGCATGCCGGGAGCATGCATGAGCCGCACCGACAAGGACCGTCCGAGCTGGGTGGTCCGGCACGTCGAGAACCATCCGATCCAGCACGACCACCGCGACGGGGACTGCATCGAGCAGACCCTCACGTTCGACCCTCGCGCGACCTGTGGGCCCGCGCGCAGCGACGGTACCGACCGCCACCCGCACGGCCGGTTCGGCCCGGACGCCGAGGAGATCCACCGGTTCTACTACGTCCCCGAACGCCGCCGTGAGCGTGACGAGCTGCACCGGCTGCTCCGCGCCTGGAACGCCGGTGACCAGCTCGACGACTACGACTTCGCCAACCACCAGCACCGCCACAGCGTGCATTGGCTGACGTAGGCGCAGGCTCGCTGCCTCCGGACACAGACCGGAGGCAGCGAGTTCGAACTACGCGACGGCAGTCCCCTCCAGCTCCACCAGCTGGCCCGGGATCGCGAGTCGCGTCACCCCCAGCATCGTGGTCGTCGGCGCCACCCGCGCAGCGCCCAAGCGCGATGCCAGTACGCCGTAGTGCTGGAACAGCAGGTCGACGTCTGTCGTGTACACGTTGAGCCGCACCAGATCCGACAGCGTCATCCCCGCCTCCCCGAGCACGGCCTCCAGGTTGCTGAGGCTCAGGGCCAACTGTCCGGCCAGGTCGCCGTCGTGCTCGGGCTTGCCGTCGGCGTTCATCGCGGTCTGCCCGGAGCAGTACAACGTTCGCGTGTACCCGGAGACGAGCTCTCCCTGGTTGAAGCCCATCCCCACCGACCACGTCACCGGGTTGACCGCCGTTCGCTCCACTGCCACTTCAGCTCCCATCGATTCGTCCACGAAGTCCGTCCGTCGATGAAGCCTGCCAACAATTCACGACACCCTTGGTCATGTATTCCGGTACGGTTTCGACCGTGCGCGCCGACCGGCTGGTATCGCTCGTACTCCTGCTCCGTCAGCGCGGCCAGCTGTCCGCCACCACGCTCGCCCGCGAGCTGGAGGTCTCCACGCGCACAGTGCTGCGCGACATCGAGGCGCTGTCCGCTGCCGGCGTACCGGTGTATGCCGAGCGCGGCCGCCACGGCGGGTTCGCCCTGCTGCCCGGCTTCCAGACCGAGCTCACCGGGCTCGCTCACGACGAAGCGCTCGCCCTGCTGGTCGCCGGGTCGCGGCGCGGCGCTCAGGCGTTCGGCCTGGGCTCAGCGCTCGCGTCAGCCATGCTCAAGGTCGTCGACGCCCTCCCCGACAGCTACCGCGACACCGCCACCGGCGCGGCCCAGCGCCTGCTGCTCGATCCCGAGATCGACCTCCTCTCGCGCCGCCGCGACACCGACGAGGTCCCCGACGCAGTCATGGCCGCCGTACGACGTGCTGTGCTGACCGGGCACCGGCTACGCATCCACTACGCGGCTGCCGACAACGACCCGGAGTGGCGCACGGTGGACCCGATCGGCCTCGTGACGGTGCGCGAGCAGGGCTACCTGCTGGCCACGAAGTCAGGCGAGGACCGCACCTACCGACTGTCCCGGGTGCTCGACGCCGAGGAGCTCGCCGAGCCGGCTGAGCGTCCGGTCGAGGTCGACCTCGACCAGGCCTGGCAGGACCGCAGTACGCGGTTCCGCACCGGCGGCGACCAGGTCGCCGTACTGGCACGCGTTAACCCGGTACGACGGAAAGACCTGGTCGGTACGGCGCTCTCCGTACTCTCCGAAGAGCCCGCCGACGACGGCTGGCTGCTGATGGAGGCGACGTTCCAGGACGCGCGCCACGCCGTCTGGGCGCTGTGGCAGCTCGCGACGAACGCGGAAGTCCTGGAGCCGCAGTGGCTCCGTACGACGCTGCACGACCGCGCGTCAGCGATGCTCAAGCGCTACCCGGAGTCCTGAGCGCTGGCCGCCGTACTGCGCCGAGTTCTCACCGCCGGGCACCGTCTTGCGCGGAGTTCTTTCCACTAGCCGCCGTACTGCGCCGAGTCTTCACCGCTGGCGGCCTCGGCGCGGAGTCCTGAGCCCCCGCCAGATAGCGGTATTGTGCACTATCCAGCGTGCACTCAGGGCGGACTTGCGACCTTTCTTCAGTCAGCGGACGTAGCAATCACGTTGACAACGAACCGGGACGAGAACTACGGCTTCTCTCAGATTGAAGCCAGCCTCGCTGGCCTGCCCGTCATCGCCACATCATGGGGAGGGAGTCGCGATATTGTAGTGGATGGTGTAACTGGATTCCTTATCGATGTGTTTACGGCCGGCTGGGGCCTCCATATTGATGAGCCAACTCTCAAAGATCCCATCCGACTCTTGGCCGCGGACAGCGACCTCCGTCGGTATGGGTGCAAACGCTCGAACCCGGGCCATAAACATGCTCGATTTTTCGACTGGCGTCGAGATATTGGAGGACCACTGTCGACAGGCATTGAGTACCACTCTGGGCGCCAATCTAGGTGCGCAACTGTCGGCATTTGGTCAGCTAGTCGACCGACGGGTCCCTCGCTGGCGACAGGGCACAAGGAGCACTGTTGCTGCTGCGATCGGTGAGGCCACATTTAGCTTTAAGCCTCAAGACGCGGACCTGCTGCGTGACTTCGCGATTGCGTACGGGGCACTCGATCGGTCCGCGCCGAAAAGCTGGACACCCGATTGCCGAGTCGTCGCCGAACGCATCTATCTTGACGACGAAGGTTCAGCTGTTCGCTTGGAAGACGCCGTGTGGGCACGTTGGATCTCGGTAGAGTCAGCTGAACTTGACCTTCTTCGAGTTCTTGCAGACCAGCCCGATAGATCACTCAGCCTTGACGTGATCGCTGCGATGGGCGCCGGCGACGTCGTGCGGTCTCTTATCTCACGCGGATTGGCGTACGTCACGGAACCTAGCTCGACGTGTTGGTTGCCATCTGGCTCCGAAAGAGCGCATTGAATCTGCCGCCCGCTGCGACCAGTTCGTCGAAGGTTCCCGACTCCACTATCGATCCCTTGTCGAACACATAGACCCGATCCATAGCTTGGAGTGTCCAGGCTCGATGGGAGACGACGATCGTGATCCGGTCCGCCCGAGTTTGATGAAGCCGCGCGAACACTTCATACTCCGCCTCTGCATCGATCGCTGATGTCGGCTCGTCAAGAATCCAGACGGGGGCGTTACGCGCATAGATCCTCGCTAGGGCCATCCGCTGCCACTGGCCACCGGAGATCCCAACTCCACCCTCCCACTGATCACCGAGCTGCGTATCGAGCCCGCTAGTCATGGACGCGACGACATCCGCCACCTGAGCCTTTTTCAGAGCGTCCGTAATATCGTCGTCAGACAGTGACCGTGCGGGCTGTCCCAACCCCACTGCGTCGCGTACTTGCAGCTCGAAGCGACCGAACTCCTGCGATAGCGCGCCGAACACGGCGAGGCGTTCAGCCTCGTCTAATTGAGCGGCATCCTGTCCATCGATGAATACGCCTCCCGAATCCAGATCGAGCGCTCCAATTAGGCAGTTCACTGCCGTCGTTTTTCCTGCACCATTGGGTCCCACCAGTGCTACCATCTCGCCGCGCCGCGCACTGAAGGATACGCCGTCGAGTGCTGGTGGCGATGTTTCATTGTATGAGAACCTGAGATCTACTACCTCAACCTTTTGGACGGTGGGCGCCTCCCTTTGTGGCGCCGGCGCGGGAGCATCTTTGAGCAACTGAAGATGTCGGCCGACCCTAGGCGACGCTTCGGCAATTGATCCGAGCGAGAATCCTGCAGAGCGGATTGCCCCAGCCCCGGCCAATGCAGCGACAACTCCTGCTGCTGCTCCTGCTGTTACTTGCTGCGTCACGAGGACAAGGAGCGCTGCGGCGATCAGAGCGCCAGTGACAACCCCGGCGAGGATTTGAGCCTTTAGTAAGGGTCGTAGGAGACGGCGCTCGAAATCGGCCACTCTGTGGTATTGGGCCGCCGTCCATGCGGCAACTCGTTGGCCTGCACCTAAGCTATTAAGTTCAGTTGCGCTACGCTGATGAGTAAGCAGTGTCTCCAGATAGCCAGCGCGTCTTGAAAGGGCTGCCAATGGCGCGTCCATCCGATCTTGGACCCGATTCAAATAGCTGGAGGCCATGTAGACAGGTAGGGCTGCCAGCAGGACAAGCAGGCCGGACAAGAGATTGAAAGTAAAGACGGCAACACAGACACCAATCGCGCCTATGATTCCCTGCAGTGCCAGCAGGAGATTCAAGAACAGGTAGCCAGTGTGCATTGGGATCGCATCTTTCACAGACTGCACCCGGTCGACGGTCTCAGGCTGGCGCAGCATCGATGGGGGCATCCCGGCAACTGCGTGCACCAAATCGCCGTGGAGGTTAGCTCGGGCTCGGCTGACGATTTGATAGCCAAGCGCACGGACAGCCTGCGACAGCGGTTCCGTCGCACCGACACATATTGCTACACTTATCATCCACGTTGTCAGGGCGCTGGAATCTCCGGTCGACACAGAGTCGACCAGACGAGCGATGAGGACCACCTGCAGACCCGGCAGCAGGCTCACTACCACAAGGAGCCCTAAGCTGCATATGGTCAACGCTACCGAACTTCGCCATGCGGTCCGAAATCCGAACAATGACGAGGTGAAGACATTCTGCGACGACGGCGTTGATTTCGTCCTCTGGGGCATGTGCCTGAGCGTACGGAGTGTGCCCATCAAACTCTCGTCAGCGAGCGGCTACGTCGACGACCGATCAAGCGCCCATCCGATTGGGCCACTCAGCCGGTCAAGAAGCTGTTACCCACCAGCCGGACATTGGTGAGCGGGACGCTCACCGGGTCACCAAGCCAATCCAGCGTGCGGTACGGGAGCTGGTTGACGCGGGGAAGTTTCTTCCCGAGGGCGAGGTGTTCCCGTTCGTGCGGGTGTACGACGGGGCACCGCGCGCTCAGGCTTCGGGAGGAAGCCGGCCGCCCCTTAATCGGATGCGTGCAGCAATCGAGTCCCTGCCGTGCACTGCGCTGGTGAATTGGGGTGGAGTCGAGACGCGTGGGAGGGCCGGAGTTGGTCGCCTTGATGCAGGTCGGTGAGGTTGCGGCGGTGACCGCTCATGAGCGCCAGGGCTCTGCTGACTGGCGCCCGTGTCGCCGGTCGAGTGGGGACGGCTGGAGCAATTGGTACCGCCGGTGTCAGAGCGGTGGCGCATCCCGTGCTTCCTGCTGTCTTGGTTGGGGTAGAGATCAGGCTCGTAAGTCTTGTGCTGGTTGCTGGTCGGCTCGGATGAGCAGGCGGAGCGGATCTTCTGGAAACAGGTCTGTCTGTAGTCGAGTTCAGCCGCATTCTGTGATGACTGATCTAGGTCGAGCAGGCTACTGGCTCCGAGCACAGGAACTCGCAACCGATCTCATCGACCAAGCCAGCCTCACTCGTCTACGACTGCTCGCTGAACCGGACGAGGGCCGCTAATCCCATGAACGGCATGTAAGCAGCGTACTCAATCTGGCCCCTGACAAGAGGCCGTTGTCGCGCCCATCCCGGACGACGTCGACCTGGACCGCGCCTGGCAGGAACGCAGTACGCGGTTCCGCACCGGCGGCGAGCAGGTCGCCGTACTGGCGCGTGTGAACCCGGTACGCCGCAAGGACCTGGTCGGCACCGCGCTCGCCGTACTGTCCGAGCAAGCCGAGGAGGACAGCTGGCTGCGTATAGAGGCAACGTTCCAGGACGAGCGGCACGCCGTGTGGGCGCTGTGGCAGCTCGCGACCAAGGCGGAGGTCCTGGAGCCGCAGTGGCTACGCACCGCCCTGCACGACCGGGCCGCCGCGCTCCTCACTCGCTACGCGCCTTAAGACGCCAGCCACTCCCGTGCGTTGCGGCCGGGACTGACCGGCTCGCCGCTCTCCGGCTGGTTGATCTCGGCCCAGACCACATCGAGCGACAGACCCAGTACGTCGGCGATCGCGGCGATCGTCGGGAAGGCCGGCGTTGCGACGCGGCCCGACTCGATCTTGCGCAGGGTCTCCGGTGAGACCCGCGCGTCGAGCGCGACCTCGAGCATCGAGCGCTCGCCCCGGGCCAGCCGCAGCAGGGCGCCGAGGCGCTGCCCGCGTTCGACCTCCGCGGGGGTGAGCGGCAACCTGACCATGAACCGATTCTAGTACCGGGATAATATGGCCGGGATAGTTATTGGAAGCACCCTGAAAGGCGCCGCATGATCGAGATCCTCAGCCCGACCGAACTGCCCCGCGCGCGGGAGACCGGCGCCCTGGTCGCGGAGATCCTGCAGACCATGAAGAGCCGCGCCACGGTCGGCACCAACCTGCTCGACATCGACGAGTGGACCAAGGCGATGATCCTCGAGGCCGGCGCGGAGTCCTGCTACGTCGACTACGCGCCGTCGTTCGGGCGCGGACCGTTCGGCCACTACATCTGTACGGGCGTCAACGACGCCGTCCTCCACGGCCTGCCGCACGACTACACGCTGGCCGACGGCGACCTGCTCAGCCTCGACCTCGCGGTCCTGAAGGGCGGCGTCGCCGCCGACTCCGCCATCAGCTTCGTCGTGGGCGAGTCGAAGCCCGCGGAGAGCGTCGCGCTGATCGACGCGACCGAGCGCGCCCTGGCAGCAGGCATCGCCGCCGCCGGCCCGGGCGCCCGCATCGGCGACCTCTCGCACGCGATCGGCAGGGTCCTCGGCGACGCCGGCTACGAGATCAACACCGAGTTCGGCGGCCACGGCATCGGCTCGACCATGCACCAGGACCCGCACATCTCGAACACCGGCCGCCCCGGCCGCGGTTACAAGCTGCGCCCCGGCCTCCTGCTCGCCCTCGAGCCCTGGATCATGGCCGACACCGCCGAACTCGTCACCGACGAGGACGGCTGGACCCTCCGCAGCGCCACCGGCTGCCGAACCGCGCACAGCGAACACACCATCGCCATCACCGACAACGGAGCGGAAATCCTCACCCTGCCGCGCTAGCTAGACGAAGGCACCAACACCTTCGTACTCACCCACCTCAGCCGTGCCCGTCGCGTCGTACTCGAGCAGCAGCAGGCCCGTCCCGGTCACCTCGTGCTTGGTCAGCTGAAGACCGACGGGCAGGCCAGGGTGATCCAGCAGCCGACGCCCAGATCCAACGACCGTCGGCGCAACCGCCAGGCGAAGCGTGTCCACCAGCCCAGCAGCCAGCAACGCGTTGCCCAGCCGGGCGCTGCCGTGGATCTGCAGCTCCCGGCCGGGCTCGGTCTTGAGCTTGGCCACGGACTCGACAGGATCGCCTTCGAGGATCGTCGTCGGGTCCCACGCGGCCTCGGGGAGCGTGCTGGTGACGACGTACTTCGGCAGCGCGTTCATTCGCACGGTGTACGGGTCGTCGGGGTCGGTGATCTGCGGCCAGTCGCGTGCGAAGGCCTCGTACGTCCGTCGCCCGAACAGCAGCCCGTCCGCGAGCTCGAGCCATTCCGACGTACGCCGTACGAACGTCTCGTCCAGGAACGGCACCAGCCACCCGCCCTGCGTGAACCCGTCACTCGGGTCCTCGCTCGGAGACCCAGGCCCCTGACTGACGCCGTCGAGCGTCACGAACTCGGTCAGGACCAGCTTCATCCCGCCGCCTCGCTCTCGGCGACCCCGGCGAGCTGCGCGGTGACCGAACCCCACCCGTCCGCGAACCCCAGCTCCTCGTGCAGCTTGCGCGACGCCGGATCCCCATGCCGTACGACGATCCGGTACGCCGTCCCGTCCGGGTGATCGGCCAGCGTGATCTCGGCCGTCATCGAGAGCGGCTCGGGACTCGTCGGGCGCCACGAGCTGTCGATCGTGTTCGTGAACACGATCCGCTCCAGCTCCTCGGCGACGATGAAGCTCGCGTCGAGGTGCGGCCCGAACGTCGCGCCGTCCTCGCTGATCCGGGTCACCAGGGCACCACCGGGCCGCACCTCGAGCCGGTCGACCTTGCACACGGCCGGAGCCGGCACCCACCACCGCTCGAAGCGGGACGGCTCGGTCCACGCACTCCAGACCACCGCCCGTGGCGCGCGGATCACCCGTTCCACCACCAGATCGAGCTCGGGATTCATTGCTCCTCCTCCATCAGATCGGCGACCAGGCTCTCCAGCCGGTCGGTGCGCTCTTCCCAGACCGCCCGTTGTTCCGCGAGCCAGTCGTCGACCAGCGCGAGTCGTTCGCGGTTCAGCACACAGGTCCGAACCCGCCCGGTCTTGACCGTCCGGATCAGGCCGTTCGACTCCAGCGTCCGGACGTGCTTCATGAACGACGGCAGCGTCATCGGAAACTCGCCGGCCAACTCCCCCACGCTGGTCGGGCCGCGCCCGAGCCGCCGGATCACGCTGCGCCGGGTCGGATCGGCGAGCGCGACGAACACTCCGTCCACCGCCTCCGAATACTGTGCCATGCGGCTAAGTATTGCTCATGCTTAGCTTCGAAGCAAACTATTTGAGCAGCTGGTCGACGAGCCAGCCGAACAGGACCAGCAGCACGAGCGCGACCACGGAGACGAGGACCTGGGCGAGGAGGATCAGCACGGACTCATCGTCGCGACGGCCGAGCACGCTCGACAGTGGCAAGAATGCCTGTGATCGATAGATTGTGGTCATGCACCGCATCGCCGTCGTTGCCGCTCACCAGGTGAAGAGCCTCGAACTCGCGATTCCCGGCCAGGTGTTCGGCACCGCGCACTCACGGGACAAGCCGGCCGGGGCGGTGTTCGGCAAGCCGCTGTACGAGATCGTCATCTGCGGGGAACGGCCCGACCTCGCCGTGGTCGGCCGCAGCGGCGCGGAACTGTTCCGGCTCACCGCGCCGTACGGTCTGGACGAGGTGTTGGCCGCCGACACGGTGATCGTGCCCGGGATGCGCACGGACCGGGAGCCGACGCTCGAGGTGCTCGCCATCCTTCGCGAGGCCCACGCACGCGGCGCGCGCATCGCCTCGATCTGCTGCGGCGCCTACCTGCTGGCCGCGGCAGGTCTGCTCGACGGACGCCGGGCGACAACGCACTGGACCTCCGCCGCGGACTTCGCGCGGCGGTTCCCGCAGGTCGAGGTCGATCCCACCGTGCTGTTCGTCGACGGAGGCGACGTACTCACCTCCGCGGGCGCGGCGACGGGCCTCGACCTGTGCATCCACATGGTGCGCAACGACTTCGGGGCCGCGGTGGCGGCCGAGGTCGCCCGCCACATCGTGATCGCGCCGCAGCGCGACGGCGGGCAGGCGCAGTTCATCGTCCACCAGGAGCCCGCCGCCGACAGCGGTTCACTCGAGCCGACGATGAGGTGGCTGCGCGACCACGTGGACCAGCCGCTCACGCTGCCCGACATCGCGCGGCAGGCGGCGATGAGCCCACGAACCCTCAACCGCCGCTTCCGCGAACAAACCGGCACGACACCACTCCAGTGGCTGCTCACCCAACGCGTTCGCCACGCCCAGGAACTCCTCGAAACCTCAGACCTGCCAGTCGAGGACATCGCGCGGCACTGCGGCTTCGGCACCGCCGTCAACCTCCGCCAGCACTTCACCCGCCGCCTGCGGATGTCACCCCAGGCCTACCGCCGCAGCTTCCAACTCCGCTGACCCGGCCAGAAGCCGGTCGCCCAGGTCCGCAGGCACGACAACGCGACCAGCCGACGCCGCCTGCTCGGTACGACGGCGTCAGCGGCAGTGATGGGATCGGAGAGGGAGCCAGTCGGGTTGGTGCTCCGTCATCGGGGACGCGGAGACGAAGCGCTGCCGGGACCCGTTCGCGTCCGGCCGCATGAACGCGATCCGGCCGTTGCACCCGGGAGCGGTGGCGACCGCTTCCGGCGGCGGCGAAGCCGTCAGCATCGCCGCCACCACCGCGGTCAGGGACACCACCGCACCAAGAACTCTGCCTTTCATCACTTCTCCACACCAAACAGCTGCCGGCCATCCCCTTCCTCCGACCATGCACCCGCCGTGCACCACGCGCCAGACCGAAGCCCGGACCTCGTGCTGTACAACGAAAAAGCCCCACCTTCCCGGTGCGGAAGGTGGGGCTTCGACGACGCGGCCGGTCTAGATCACTCGCGGGTGAGCTTGCGGTGGGTGACGCGGTGCGGGCGGGCCGCTTCGGCGCCGAGGCGTTCGATCTTGTTGGCCTCGTACGACGCGAAGTTGCCTTCGAACCAGAACCACGCGGACGGGTCCTCGTCGGTGCCTTCCCAGGCGAGGATGTGGGTGGCGACGCGGTCGAGGAACCACCGGTCGTGGGAGATCACCACGGCGCAGCCGGGGAACTCGAGCAGG
Source organism: Kribbella sp. DT2 (assembly GCF_049844575.1). Classification (NCBI taxonomy): domain Bacteria; kingdom Bacillati; phylum Actinomycetota; class Actinomycetes; order Propionibacteriales; family Kribbellaceae; genus Kribbella; species Kribbella sp. DT2. Next base: position 130,994 of record NZ_JBNCLH010000011.1, read on the forward strand.
GCGTCCTCGAGGGACTGCAGGGTCTCGACGTCCAGGTCGTTGGTGGGCTCGTCGAGCAGCAGCAGGTTGCCGCCCATCTTCAGGGTCAGCGCGAGGTTCAGCCGGTTGCGCTCACCGCCGGACAGGACGCCGGTCGGCTTCTGCTGGTCCGGGCCCTTGAACCCGAACGACGCGACGTACGCGCGGCTCGGCATCTCGAAGTTCGCGACCTTGATGTAGTCGAGCTCGTCCGACACCATCTGCCAGACCGTCTTCTTCGGGTCCAGACCGCCGCGCGACTGGTCGACGTACGAGATCCGCACGGTCTCGCCGAGCTTCAGCGACCCCTTGTCCGGGGTCTCCTCGCCGACGATCATCCGGAACAGCGTCGACTTGCCGACGCCGTTCGGGCCGACGACACCGACGATGCCGGCCCGCGGCAGCGAGAAGTCCAGCCCGTTGATCAGGACCCGATCGCCGAAGCCCTTCACCAGCTTGTTCGCCTCCAGCACGGTGCTGCCGAGGCGCGGACCCGCCGGGATGTTGATCTCGTCGATGTCCAGCTTCTTGGACCGCTCGGCCTCGGCCGCGAGCTCCTCGTACCGGGCCAGCCGGGACTTGCTCTTGGTCTGCCGGGCCTTCGCGTTCGACCGGACCCACTCGAGCTCGCGCTCCAGGATCTTCGCCCGCTTCGCGTCCTTCGCGCCCTCGACGACGAGCCGCTGCTGCTTGGTCTCCAGGTACTTGGAGTAGTTGCCCTCGTACCCGTAGGTCTTGCCGCGGTCCATTTCCAGGATCCACTCGGCGACGTTGTCCAGGAAGTACCGGTCGTGGGTGATCGCCAGGACGGCGCCCGGGTACTTCTGCAGGTGCTGCTCCAGCCAGAGCACCGACTCGGCGTCCAGGTGGTTGGTGGGCTCGTCGAGCAGCAGCAGGTCGGGCTGCTGCAGCAGGAGCTTGCACAGCGCGACCCGGCGGCGCTCACCACCGGACAGGGTGTCGACGATCGTGTCGGCCGGCGGGCAGCGCAGCGCGTCCATCGCCTGCTCCAGCTGAGCGTCGACGTCCCAGGCGTTGCGGTGGTCGAGCTCGGTCTGCAGGTCACCCATCTCGGCCAGCAGCGTGTCGTAGTCGGCGTCGGGATCGGCCAGTTCGGCGCTGATCTCGTTGAACCGGTCGAGCTTCTTCTTGGTGTCGCCGACACCTTCCTCGACGTTCTCCAAGACCGTCTTGCCCTCGGTCAGCGGCGGCTCCTGCAGCAGGATCCCCACCGTGGCGTCCTCGGCCAGCCGCGCCTCACCATTGGAGGCCTGGTCCAGTCCCGCCATGATCTTGAACAGCGAGGACTTGCCGGTGCCGTTCGGCCCGACCACGCCGATCTTCGCCCCGGTCAGGAAGTTCAGGGTGACGTCGTCGAGCACGACCTTGTCCCCGTGCGCCTTCCGGACACTACGAAGGGTGTAGATGAATTCCGCCATGCTCCAGAGCCTATGCGCTGCCCCCCGCCCGAACCCAACCGGCGCCCACCCGTCAGCCCTTGCCGTCCTCGGAGAGCCCGTTGTCCGGGGAGCCAGAAGGGGAAGAGGAAGGGGCGTGGGTAGAGGTCGAACCCGGAGCGGAGGTCGAGGTGGAGGTCGGCTCGGGGGCAGAGGCCGAGGCGGGCACATGAGCGGCGGCATCCCCCGCAGCAGCGTTCAACAGCTCGGCTGCTCGACGGCGGGCTGTTCTCAGCTGCACCACGAGAACCACCAGCGCCGCCACGACCACGAGACCTAAGACCGCGCTTCGACCACTGCCCGCCGTGAGGTTGATCACCGCCGAAGCCCCCACCAGCACCGCCGCCACCACCAGCAGTGTCTTCTGCCTCGACCCGCCCTTCACCCGGTACTCGGCGATCCGCAGCGTGGCAGCACGGATCTCCGGGTCAGCATCGATCTGTCCTTTCTGCGCGGCCCGATAGGCCTTCGCCTGCTGCCCAGGCGACAACCGATCGACTCCGACAGCCTTCAGCTCGCGCCGACGCATCGTCAGTCCCAGCACGACCGCCACCGCGACGACCACCCCTCCCAGCGCGCCGATCAGCAGAGCCTCCGGCCACGAGAGCTGCTCCTTGGTCAGTTTGAACCCGATCGAGTACCCGACGAAGACGACCAGCGCTAGCGATCCACCAACGATCCACCGGGGCGCGGCCAGCAGTTTCCAGAACATACGAACCCCGTACCCACCCCGACCCTCCATCGACCGCAACGGCACAGGAGCGCAGGAGCGCAGGAGCGCAGGGAGCGCAGGGAGCGGCAGCGCGGGAGCGCAGGGCGCGCAGGGCGCGCAGGGCGCGCAGCGTGCAGGGCGCGCGGGAGCGCGGGAGCGCGGCGGCCTAGGAGCGCGGCGGCGCAGGAGCACGGGAGCACGGAGCACGGAGCACGGAGCACGGAGCACGGAGCACGGGAGCGCCGGAGCGCGGAGCGCAGGCCGCAGGCCGCAGGCCGCAGGGCGCAGGAGCGCGGGGCGCGGGGCGCGGGGCGCGGGGCGCGGGGCGCGGGGCATGATGCTCTCCTCCGCGCGCCCTGCCCACCAGCGCCAACCGCTCCGAGAACGCGAGGCCGCCAAGCCGCCGGGCGCACGACGTGATCCTCCGCCCATCCTGCGCCTACCGGGCCGAGAGCGCGTCCAGGTCTCGTTCGGCGTACAGGCGGTGGGACCACTCCTCGTTGAGGATTGCCTGCAGGCACCGGCGGACGGGGAAGCTCTCGGGCTCCGGATAGCCAGGCTCCAGGACCGGGGTGGTCGAGGCGGCCAACTGCTCGTCGGTCAGGTCGGCGAACGCCTGCCGTACGACGGCCTGCCGCTCGCGCCGGGCCACGAGGATCTCGTCGAGCGGCGGACGGGCATCCCGATCGCGTGGCACAGGAGGAGAATCCGGCATCTCGTCGTGTGGCAGGTCGAGCGGGTGCCAGGGCGTGGGATCACCGAGAACAGCACGGCCGACCCACGCGTCCGTGGCGAACACCAAATGCCGCAGCGTCTCCACGAACGACCACTCGCCATCCACCCGCTCGTGCAACCGCTCAGCCGGCACCGTGCGAGCCCGGTCGACAGTCCCCTCCCACAAGCGCTCGAGAGCGACCCACGCTTCCCGGTAACCGTCGGCGTCCACCGGCCGCATCTTGACCCGATCAGGGTGCCGCCGATCAAGCTCCGCCTCCACCAGCGGTACGACGTCCACCCCGTTGATCCGCAGGTTCTCGATCTGGGCGTCGATCTCCACGTTCACCAGCGCGGCACCGCGAATCGTGACGCCACTCAGGTCGACCAACTGGAACCGCGCCCCGGACAGGTCGACATCGTGGAAGCTCGCGCCGGTCAGGTAGACGTCCTCGAACCGGGCACCGGTCAGGTTCTGCTTGACGAATTCGTTCACCCGCTCACCCTGCCTCGGCCGTTCCCGAACAGTCCACTTCTCAGGCGGCCTCCTCGGCACTGAACGGGTTCGCTTCGACCGGGAGGTCGTCGAACGGCGACGACTGAGATCCGAGCGCCTGGGGCAACTGTTTGCGGAAGGTCGTCGTACCGCGGGAGAGGTCGTGGCCGACCGAGAAGGCTTCGATCAGCGTGCGGGAGCGGGGTTCGCCGTTCTCGGTCCACTCGCTGGTCTTGAGGCGGCCGTAGACCACGACGGGGTCGCCGCGGTTGATCGAGTCGGCGACGTTCTGCGCCAGTGAACGCCAGCAGTCGACGGTGAACCAGGTCGTCGGGCGGTCGACCCACGTGTTCTGGCCCTTGTCGAAGCTCCGGGGTGTCGAACCGATCCGGAACGTCGCCACCGTCGCCCCGCCCTCCAGCTTCTTCAGCTCGACCTCACTGCCGACCCAGCCCGTCAGGGTCAGGTACGCGTCATTGCTCATGATTCCTCCGATCACGGATGTGCTGTCACCAGAGAAGATGCCGCGACACAGCCCGGTCCGAAGAACGAACCACAACACTGTGGACAACCCCAAAGCCTTAGCCTTGACTTATATAAGCGAGCCCCGGCATTCTGGAGCCCGGCAAGTACTTCACGAGAGGCGGCAGCACACCGATGGACATCCTGGAACACATCACCGCGGTCCAGCGCGAGGTCAGCCGGACCGGCGAGACGGCGACGGTGCGGATGCGCCGCACCTACCAGGGCACGCCCGCGGAGGTCTGGGACGCGCTGACCGACCCGGCGCGGATGGCTCGCTGGTTCTCCCCCGTCACCGGCGAGCTGAAGGTCGGCGGCAGCTTCGAGATCCAGGGCAACGCGGGCGGCGAGATCCTGGAGTGCGAGCCGCCGAAGCGCTACAAGGTCACCTTCGGCGGACCGACCAGCCTGCTCGAGGTCCGGCTGACGCCCGGGACCGGTGACACCACCGAGTTCGAGCTCGAGCACTCGATGGAAGGACCGCCCGCTCCCGGCGGCGCCGGCGCCCTGTACGTCGGCCCGGGCTGGGACGGCGCCCTCGCCGGCCTCGCGCTCTACCTGGACGGCGACCTCCCCGAGGATGCCGACCCGGTCGAGATGGCCAACTCCCCCGAGGTGGTCCAGTACAACGAGGCCTGCATCAAGGCCTGGATCGAGGTGGTCCGCACGTCCGGCACCACCACCGACAAGGACCTCGACGAGGCGATCGCGATCGCGATGGCCCAGTACGTCCCCGAGGACCCGCCGCAGCAGTAGCCCCCGAACCACAACCGGGACCTTGAACAACAAAGCGGGACTGTGAACAGGTCATAGCCTGTTCACAGTCCCGCTTTCGTGTTCAAGGTCCCAGCAGTACGACGACCCGCCGGCGTCAGCGTCGCGCGACGGCCAGCTTGTCGCGGCAGATCGTGTAGGCGTCCAGCTCGGTCCGGGCCGGGTCGACAACGTGGCTGTCGGCAACCTTCTCCAGCTCCGACCGCAGCGCCCGTGCCACCAGCCGGGCCCGCCGGTTCGCGCCGTTCGTGGCGAACAGCCGGCAGGCCAGCGACACCAGCACCCCGATCACCACGCCACCGATCAGCATCAGCGTCGCCACCGGGATCCCGTTCCACCGCGGCAACGGCGGGTCCTCCAGCTGCAGGTACCCGAACACAGCCATCACGGCCAGCCACACCGCACCGCCCAGCGCCACCAGGAACAGCACCCACTGCAGGAACCGCGCCGCGCCCCACCAACCCGGCGACGACGACGCACCGAGGTCGGTCCGCGCGACAGCCTGGTCGAGCTCGTCTCCCAGTGTCTCCTCGCGCTTGCGTACGGCGGTCCGCACCGAGTCCGCCCACGGCCGCGACAGTCCGTCGGCCGCCTTGTTCGTGATCGTCCGTACGGCGGTGTCCATCCGGGCCCGCTGCACGGGTGTTGCCGCAGGCAACGATGACCGGGCGATCGACACCTCGTTGGACGCGGACTTACGGGCCGCCTTGCCCTGTTGGCGTTCGCCGCCGTCCAGGTGCAGCCGCCGCAGCGGGTCGGGCCGGAACCGGCCGAGCCACTTGGTCACCGGCCACCCGGTCGCCGCGCGGGCGCGCTGCAGGTACGAACGTCGTACGGCATCAACGACAACCGGTACGCCGGAAGCATCCGACAGCGCGTCGACCAGCTCGGTGACGTCGGACTTGGCGATCTCCGGCGTCTTCGCCGTACCGCACTGGCCGGCCATCCGGTCCGCGACGCGGTCGACGTCGGCCGCCAGGCGCTCGCGCGCGGCGCGCTTGTTGCTGACCCGCTTGACCAGCAGGCCGCGCATCTCGGCCAGACCGTCGCCGCTGACCGCCGACGTACCGACGACGGTCGGGTTCTTCAGCCCGTCGGACTTCAGCAGCCGGTCCAGGTCGGTGAGGCAGCTCTTGCGCTGCTCCTCGGTGAGCTTGTCGATGTGGTTCAGCGCGAACACCATCACCGACGAGTGCGACGCGAACGGCTTGATGTAGCGGTTGTGCAGCGCGGCGTCGGCGTACTTCTGCGGGTCGACGACCCAGATCAGCAGGTCCACCAGCTCGACCAGCCGGTCGACGATCAGCCGGTGCTCGACCTCGGTCGAGTCGTGGTCGGGCAGGTCGAGCAGGACCAGTCCGTCCAGGTCCTCCGACTGTGCCTCCTCCAGCGAGCTGCGGTGCTGCACCTGGTGGCGGCGCGGGATGCCCAGCCAGTTCAGCACTTCACCGGCGGGCTCCTCACCCCACACACAGGCCAGCGGCATCGAGCTGGTCGGCCGCCGCGTACCGATCGCGGCCAGGTCGAGGCCGGTCAGCGCGTTGAACAGCGACGACTTGCCGGAGCCGGTCGCACCGGCCAGCGCGACCACCGTCAGGTCGCCGGACATCCGCAGCCGTTGCCCGGCCCGGTCGACGATCTGCTCGGCCTCGCTGAGCACCACCCGGTCGAGGCGGCCCTTGCCGGCCGCGGCCGCGTCCTCCAGCGCCTCGATCTTGGTCAGGACATCGGAAGAGCCGCGCACCAGGCCCTTGACCGTATCCACGATTCCCGTCACGTGCAGTCCTCCACCGCGCGCGCGGCCTCGGTCAGTTGCCTGGGTGCTTCGGGATCGACCGGATGCTGGTCGAGCACAGCCAGGTAGCGGGCGAATTCGGCATCCATCAACGCATGAACCCTATCGTCGAGGTCCTGGCGGGCCTTCGCGGCCAGGGTCCGCACCGCCTGGTCGCCGAACACCGCCTCCAGCAGCTTCTGCCCGACCACGGCGGTCCCCGCCCCGACACCGACCTCGGCGCCGGTGATGCCCGCCGTACTGGCGAAGATCACGATCATCAGCGACAGGCCGAGACCGTTCACGCCGTACGCCAGGATGCGGGCCGTCGACCGCTTGTCCGCGCCTTCCTGGCGGACCAGGTCGAGCACGAAGCCCTGCCACTCGCGGACCGCGCGCCCGGCAGCGACCGGGAAGTCCTTCGACATCCGGCCCAGATCACGCTCACCGGCGGCGAGCAGCTGCCGTCCGGCCGCCGTCGACTGCCACGACTCCTCGGCCCGCTCGGCCGCGGCCTCCGCGTGCTCACGCAGCAACGACTCCAGCCCGGACTCGACGGCGTCGTTGAGGTCGCGGGTCGGCGGCGGCTTGCCGACGATCGACGTCCGGACCTTGTCGCGCAGGCGTCCGACGTTGGTCTGCAGGCCCTTCAGCAGCTCGCCGGTCCCGACGAACTCCTGCCAGCGCGCGAGCACCTCGCCGCGCAGCATCGTGCCGTCCTGGGTCGCCTTAGCGATGTCCTTCACGGCTCGCTCGTACGCCGTCTCGGCGTTCGCGCGCAGCTCGACGAACGTGTCGGCCTGGTCCCGGACCGCCTTGGAGAAGGCCGGCGTCTTCTTCGTCATCGCGGTGACCGCGCCCTGCAGCGTCCGCCGTACGACGGCCGAACGGGCCTCCGCGTCGGCGGCCAGGTCGATCAGCCAGTCCTTGATCGAGGCAACCGTCTCCGTCGGCAGCATGCCGCGGTCGTCGACGGTCGTCTCCTTGATGCTGAACAGCGGCGAGTCGCCGAGCCCGCGCTCGAGCAGCATCTGGGCCAGGTGACCGGTGATGTCGTCGATGGTGTCGGCCGGGGCGCGGTCCAGGACGACGGCGACCGCCGTGCTGCGGTCCGAGGCGCTCTGCAGGAACTCCCACGGCACGGCGTCGGCGTACCGGGCGGCGGTCGTGACGAACAGCCAGAGGTCCGCGGCCGCGAGCAGCTGCGTCGCGAGGTCACGGTTGGCCTCGACGACGGAGTCGATGTCCGGGGCGTCCAGTACGGCGAGGCCGCGCGGAATGGTGTCGGCGGCAACCAAACGGATCTGGCCGGGGTCCTCCATGCCGCCCGGGCTGTCGCCGCTCGAACGCGCCATGCCCGGAAGGACCCGGTCACCGGCGAACCATTCGGCGTCGGCCGGGTTGTGAATCAGCACCGGGGACCTGGTGGTCGGGCGCAGCACGCCGGGCTCGCTGACCACTTGGCCGATCAGGCTGTTGACGAGCGTCGACTTACCGGCGCCGGTCGATCCGCCGACCACCGCGAGCACCGGCGCCTCGAGCTGCACGAGGCGCGGGAGCACGTAGTCGTCGAGCTGGTCGAGCATCGCCTTCCGCTGCTGGCGGGCCTCGTCGGCGCCGACGACGTCCAACGGAAGCTTGCTCTCGGCAAGCGCCCCGCGCAGCTTCATCAGCGCGGTGATCAACGCCATGGCCGCCTGCTGCTCGGCAGCCTTCGCGGCCAGCTCCTCCGCCGAAAGCACAACCTCCGGCTCGGCCTCGGCTTCCGGCTCCGGCTCAACTTCCGCCTCGGGCTCGGGCTCGGGCTCGGCTTCGTCGTCGGCTTCGGCCTCCGCTTCGGGCGCAGCCTCGGCTTCCGGCTCCGGCTCTGCGGCAGCTTCGGGCTCAGGTTCCGGCTCGGGCTCGGGCTCGGGCTCGGGCTCGGGCGAAGCAACCTCGTCCTTGGAATCGACGGCTACGTCGTCCTCGGAATCAACGGTCTCGTCCTCGGCGTCGTCTTCCGAAGAGTCGGACGTCTCGTCGTCGGCGACAACTTCAGCAGCCGCCTCGGACGGCTCGGTGGCCTCGACCTTCGGCTCTTCCGTGGATTCATCCTCAGCCGATACATCTGGCTTCTCGTCCACAGCCGGTGCAGCTTCATCGCCCACAGGCTCGTCCGCGACAGGAGCAGGCTCTTCCGTTGCCTGCTCTTCCTTCTCCTCCTCGGCGACGGCCTTCTCGGGCTTCTCCTCCGGTACGTCGGCAGCGACGGCCTGCGGGTCGACCATGCGCTCGGACTCCGGCACCTCGCCGCCCTTGGGCAGGCCGATGATGATCTCGCCGTACTCCAGCGGGAAACCATCCGGAGACTCTTCCGGCTCGTACGTGACCCCTACGGCCGGCTCGGACTGATCCGCTGCTGGCGGTTCCGCCTTGTCGTCGGCAACAGCCTCGACGGACTCGCCCTCGTCGGCCGGCTCCGCCTCGGACTTGCCGGTCGGCTCGGACCCTGCCTCGTCGGCCTTCTCAGGCTCAGCCTCGTCGGCCTTCTCAGGCTCAGCCTCGGCGGTCTTCTCAGGCTCAGCCTCGGCGGTCGGCTCAGGCTCGTCCGGCTTCGCCTCGGCCGCGGGCTCAGGCGTCGACTCAACAGGCGTCGCCTCGACCGCAGGCGTCGCCTCAGCAGCCGGAGCTGCCTCGGCAGCCGTCGGCTCGGCCACGACCGTCGCCTCAGGCTCGGCGGACTCAGTCTTCCGCCGCCGGCGGCGCCAGAAGCCCTTGCCCTTGGCACCGGTGTCGGTCGTCATCCGGGCAGGCTCCGCCTGGTCCGGAACCTGCGGCTCATCCGAGCGCTCCGAACCCTCACCAGCTGCTGACCTGGTGTCAGCCACGGTGTCCGTCCACGAGCACAGAGTGCCCGGTCGGACAGCGCAGAAGCAAAGTCATCTTCATCCCGTGTGGCGGCGTGGACGGGGGGCAAGTCACTGCGACGGTGGATAGGGACCGTATCCTCCCGGCGGTCCCGGGTTTCCAGTGGGTCCCGGTGGGTAACCGGGCCGGCCCGCTGGGTAGCCGGGTTGCCCCGGCGGATACCCGTTCCGGCCGTCCGGATAACCACCCGGCTGATGTCCTCCAGGGACCCCCGGACCACCGCCCTGCTCCGGTCCCCGGGGCGCTTCCTGCGACCGGCCGGGCTCTCCCTGGTACGGCGCACCGTTCTGCTGCGCCCCACCCTGGTAGCCCTGCTGCTGAGGCCCGCCCTGGTACGCCGGCCCGGCCTGCTGCGGCTCTCCGCCGTACGCCGGTCCACCGCCGTACGCGGGCCCACCCTGCTGCGGCCCACTGCTGTACGGAGGCACCCCCGGCCCAGCCGGCGCGAACTGCGGCACCGCGGTGGCAAAGGCAGGCATCGGTGGGAACGGAACAGAAGGCCTCCGCGCCCGCAGCTCGTCCAGCAGCTTCTTCTCGCCGTCGAGCGCGTCCGCGCCGATCACCTGCCGGACGATCTTGTCGCGCAGGTACGCGAGCTCGGTCGCCGTGTGCTGGAACGCCTTCGCTGCCGCCTCGGCCTGCGGGCCGTACCGCTTCGCGTTCTGGCGCAGGGCCTTGCGGCCGCGCAGCGTCGCGATCAGCGGAACGTCCTGGCCGTTCAGCCAGCCGAAGCGCACGTAGTCGTACAGCCGGGACGCGATCATCTGTCCCTCGCGGGACCGCATCACCAGCGCGAACACCACCATCGCGACGAACAGCGGCGCCATCAGGAACAGGTAGACGGTCAGGAAACCACTGCCGCCGGCCCAGCTCGCGCCGCCGTTCCACAGCCCGTGCAGCAGCACGGCGGTCAGGTACCCGACGACGGGCGCGAGGAAGCGGACCGCCGTACTTCGGTGCCGGACCGCGATGCCGATGCCGATCGCCGTACAAGAGGTGAAGAGTGGATGCGCGAACGGTGTGATCAGGCCGCGCAGCACGAACAGCCCGATCACGCCCTTGACGCCGGCCGCGTTGCCGCCCTCCTCGGACAGTTGGTCGAAGATCCGGCCGAAGTAGAGGATGTTCTCGGTGAAGGCGAACCCGATGCCGACCATGCCGGCGTACACGAGCCCGTCGATGATGCCGTCGAACTCCTTCTTCCGGATCAGCGCCAGCAGCAGGATCACCGCGCCCTTGGCGAACTCCTCGACCGGCGGCGCGACGAAGACCGCGGCCCGGTTGCCGCCGCTGGTCGTCTCGTGCAGCAGGTCCGCGGCGCGGGTGTTGATGAAGATCGCGGCCAGGGTCGCGATGAACGCGCCCCAGCAGAGTGCGAACACAAGGTACTTGAGTGGCTCCGGTTCGTAGCGGTCCAGCCACAGGTACAGCGGGATGATGATCACGATCGGGACGAAAGCCAGTCCCATCCCCCAGGCGAAGCCGGTCGAGCCGACCGACTTGGCCACGATGCCGAAGATCAGCAGCCCGGCGATCGCGAACAGCACCGCGATCACGATGCCGATCAGCAGGCTCCGGTTCCGCCGCTGCCCCGGGACCGGGTGCGGTCCCAGCGTGTTCGGCTGCGGGTACGACGCACCGGCCGGACCGGTCGCCACCGGTTGCGGCGCGTCGGCGGGGCCTCCTGAGGGGTAACTCATGCCCGCAGCCTAGTTGGAGTCCCGTCAGCACGGCAGAACCGGCCACTGGGCGTTACCGGGATGGAACGACCGCGCTGTAGTTCTCCACAGCCTGTTCCCGTACGGCGTACGCCCTGTGACGCCGCACCGGTGAACCCACGAGCGTGATCGGCCCCTGATCTGAGACACTCTTCCCCGTGCCATCGGCACGTGCGCCCGTAGCTCAGCTGGATAGAGCGTCGGACTTCTAATCCGTTGGTCGCAGGTTCGAATCCTGCCGGGCGCGCCACCTCACTCCCGTGACGACAAGCCTGCCCGAGACGCGGAGGCCGGGATGGGCGCATACTTGAGTTCTGATGGAGCCTTCTCGCGCGACGACGCGTCGTCACCTGTCCACGAGTCCCTTCAAGCCGAGGGAACCCAAGCCGATCAAGACCTTCGAGGAGGGCGACCGGGTCTCCCACGACAAGGAGGGGATGGGCCGGATCAGCGCTGTCGAGGGTACGCACGCGGTGGTGGTCGACCTGGGCGGCGGCAAGCTGCTCCGGGTGCTCGCCCCCTTCGACAAGCTGCACGTCCTCTGACTCGTTCCACCGGCTGACCGCCCACCGGCCGACCGGCCTTCCGCGTGAAGGCCGGCGCCGAGGTCCTCCACGCCTTCGAGCGGACCTCGGCTAGCTCTTCTTCGGTACGCTAGGCCACCTTCTTCGGTACGAAGTGCAGCGCGGTGATGCCGCACTCGAAGCCGATCGCCTCGACCAGGTCCAGCGGCTGCGCGCCGACCGGGAACACCGGCAGCCCCGCGCCGATCGCCGTCGGGTTGACGAACAGATGGATGTCGTCGACCAGGCGCTCCGCGATCAGCCCGGTGACCAGCGTGCTGCCGCCGTACGCGATCAGGTCGCCACCGGGCTGGGACTTGAGTTCCGTGACGGCCTCGACCAGGTCGTTCGCGACCACGGCGTTGTCCCACGGCGACTCGGCCAGGCTGCGGCTGACGACCACCTTCGGCGTGTTGTTCATCCAGTCGATCGATGCCTCGCCCTCGTGCTCCGGGCGTGCCGCCCAGGTGGGGATGAAGCCCTCGGCAAGTTTGCGGCCGAGCACGATCGTGTCGACGGGCTTGGTGAGCGCGTCGAGGTATGCGCTCAGGTCGTCGGTCCACGGGAACCGCATCCAGTCCATCTCGTGGTTCGGGCCGGCCATGTAGCCGTCGGCGGTGGTCTGGACCTGAAGCTTGAGCTTGCGCATCGGAGTCGCCTTTCGAGCGGTTCGGGGTGATGTCGAGAAGCATCGCCCGGACCGCTTACGACTTCTTTACGGCCACCCCGGAAGCGACCGAAAGGCGCGCGAGCGCCTCCCGCCGGACGCGCGGCGGGTCCAGGTCGGCGGCCCGGAGATGGGCGTAGGCCAGTGCAAGGCTGTGGAACCTGTACCGCTGCCCAGTCGACTCCAGCAGGTGATCCCGACGCAGCTCCTCCAGAGCTGAGCCCGCGGAGTCCACCTGCAGATCGCCCAGCGCCGCAGCGTCGTACGGACCGAAGTCCGGGCCAGGGTGCAGAGCCAGCAGGCGGAGCAGGCGCTGCAGCTGGTCCGGCAGCCGCCGGTACGACAGGTCGAGCGCCAGCGTCACCTCGGTGTCGAGCCGGAGGTCGCCGTGCCGCTCGTCGAGGCGGTCCGCGTGATCGGTCAGCGTCCAGCCCGCCATGGTCCGCATGTGACCGGCCACCAGACCCAGTGCCAGCGGCAGGTGACCGCACCGCCGAGCGATGCGCTCGACAGCGTCCCGGTCCGAGCCGACCTCAACACCTGGGACGGCCAGCGCCAGGTACTCGGCCGCTTCCGCCGTACTGAAGCTGTCGACCGTCAGAGAGCGCCCGAGGTCCAGGTCGCGTCTGCTGGTCACCAGCGTCCGGCTGCTGGGGACAGCTGGCAGCAGGTGCTCGACCTGGGACTCGTCGGCTGCGTTGTCGAGGATCACCAGCGTGCTGCGCTCTTGGAGCAGCGACCGGTAGAGGGCAGCCCGTTCGACGAGTCCGTGCGGCACTTTGTGCCCCGGTACGCCGAGCAGCCGAAGGAAGCCATCCAGTACGGCGCCAGGCTCGGCCGGTGGCTGGCTCTCGTCCGCGTGGAAGCCTCGCAGGTTCACGAACAGCACCCGCTCGACCGTCCCCCGCAGCAGGTGCCCGGTCCGCGTCGCCAGCTGGCTCTTGCCGACCCCGGCCATCCCCACGATCGCCACCGGCTCCGGACTGGTCAGCAGGTTCGCCAGCCGCTCCAGCTCCGCCGTACGGCCGGTGAACTCGGCCAGCTGCCCCGGGAGCTCCTCCTGGACCCGGACCTGCGCCCCGGCCTCGACCTCACCGGTGATCACCCGCAGCGACTGCCGCCAGTGCGCCATCGCGCCGGGGTCCGGGTGCAGGGCGCGGACGATCGCCGCGACCAGCTCGGTGTTCACCCGCCGGCGTCCCTGCCGGAAGCAGTCGGCGACCGTCGTACGGCGGGCCAGCTCCCCGGCAGGCTTCCCCTCCGCCTGCCAGGCAGCGTTGATCCGCGTCATGATCACCTCGTACGACGGGTCACCGGCCCACACCTTCAGCGCCCGCAACAGCTCGACCAGCTCCGCGAGCGTCCCCGCCTCCCCCGGATCCGGGGGCGCCCCCACGCCACGCAACCGCTCCGCACGCATGGCAACCTCCCCGCACAGGACTGGTCAGCAGCGGTTGGACGCACCCCGTCCCCAGAAAGTTCAGGAGAGGAAGTGCTTCGCCAACGCCGGAGCGAGGATCTCCGGCGGTACGTCGTGGAAGCTGCCCTCGAGCCCGAGCAGCGTGCTGTTCGGCAGAGCGTCAGCGGCCGCGGCAGCGGCTCGCTGGAGCCACTCCGGGCTGGCCGTGCTGTGCAGCGCAAGCGTCGGCTGGAAGACAGTCGCCAACAGGTCCTTCGGCACCTCGCCGCGCAGCTGCAGCGCGTCGTACACCAGCGTCGGAGCAAGCGCCTCCAGCCCCGCCCAGAACGGCGCGGACTTCATCTCGTCGACCTGCTCCTGCGGCTGCCCGACCGCCTCCACCATGAACAGCTCCGCGGCGCCCCCTGGATTGCCGGCCGCCACGAACTCCTGCAACCGCTCGAGATACCGGTCCGGGACCGGCGGCGCACCCTCGACGCGGAACGGCGGCTCCATGATCGACAGCTTGTCGAACGCCGATCCGGCCACCGCCGCCCGCAGCAGCACCATCACCCGCGACGAGTCCGCCGCCGCGTACGTCACACCGGTCGCGGCCCGGACAGCCTCCAGGTCCTCGACCTCCCGTTCGACCGCGTACCGCGGCTGGTCCCCCGAGTCCCCACGCCCTCGCCGGTCGTAGGTGCGTCGCCTGACTTGATGCCTGTGCCAACGCGTCGAACGGCATCCCGCCAGGAAGACAACTTACAAGATGTGATCCAGGTCACACTACCCATGATTCACCAAGCTTCCTCGGCCTTCCAGCCCGGTTCATCAGCGTGTAATACTGGATTATGTATACAGGCGATCGGTATTCCGTCCGGCCGGAACGAGGCTGATCCATGTTGCTCCGTCAGCTCGAGTACCTGGTCGCCCTCGCCCGCGAACGCCACTTCGCCCGGGCCGCCGACGCGTGCTACGTCTCCCAGCCGTCGCTGTCGGCCGCCATCCGCAAGCTCGAGCAGGAGCTCGACGTACCGATCGTCCGCCGCGGCCGCCGCTTCGAGGGCCTCACTCCTGAAGGCGAACGCGTCCTGCTCTGGGCCCAGCGCATCCTGGCCGAACGCGACGCCCTGCGCCACGAGCTGTCGGTGATGCGCGGCGGCCTGACCGGCACGCTGCGACTCGGCGCGATCCCGACCGCGATGCCGGTCGTCTCCCTGCTGACCACACCGTTCTGCGAGCGGCACGACCAGGCCCGGGTGACGCTGGAGTCGCTGTCGTCGCGCGACATCACCCAGAAGCTGGCCGGGTTCGAGCTGGACGTCGCGATGACCTACCTCGACGACGACACCCTCGGCAGCGTGCGGAAGACACCCCTGTACGAGGAGCGCTACCTGCTGCTCACTCCGCAGGAAGGCAAACTCGCCGGCCTGCCGGTCGCGTCCTGGGCGCAGGTCGCCGAGCAGCCGCTGTGCCTGCTGTCGCCGCAGATGCGCAACCGCCGGATCATGAACGGCTACTTCACCGACGACGGCGTCAGCGCCGAGCCCGCGATCGAGAGCGACACCGTCTCCGGCCTCTACAGCCACCTGCACGGCAACCACTGGTCGACCGTGATCTCGCACGCCTGGCTGCACATGTTCGGCGTACCGGACGGGATGCGCGTCGTACCGCTGAAGAGCCCGGCGCACGGACCGCGAGTCGGACTAGTGATCGCCGCCCGCAGCCCCGAGCCCGTGCTCGCCCGGGCGCTGCTCGACGTCGCGCGACAGGCCGGCGTCCACACCGCACTGGACGAACTGCTGGACGTGCACCTGATGGGATCCGGCTATTCGTCGGAGCTGGCCGGATAGCCGCTCGCTATCCCGACATAGCGAGCAAGTCTTGGACCTGGCAGCACCGCCACCGCCAGGCTGAAGGGGACGGAAATCCCTTCAGAACAAGGAGTTGCTCACCATGGCGAAGGTCCTCTGCGTGCTGTACGACGACCCGACCGACGGCTACCCGACGTCGTACGCGCGCGACGACGTACCGGTCATCGATTCCTACCCGGGCGGCCAGACCGCGCCCTCCCCGAAGGCGATCGACTTCCAGCCGGGCGCACTGCTCGGCAGCGTCTCCGGTGAGCTCGGCCTGCGGAACTTCCTGGAGAGCCAGGGCCACACGCTGGTCGTCACCTCCTCGAAGGAGGGCGACGACTCGGTTCTGGACCGCGAGCTGCCCGACACCGACATCGTCATCTCGCAGCCGTTCTGGCCGGCCTACCTGACCGCCGAGCGGATCGCGAAGGCACCGAACCTGAAGCTCGCGATCACCGCCGGCATCGGCTCCGACCACGTCGACCTGGACGCCGCGATCAAGGCCGGCGTGACCGTTGCCGAGGTCACCTACTCCAACAGCATCAGCGTCGCCGAGCACGTGGTGATGATGACGCTCGGCCTGGTCCGCAACTACATCCCGTCGTACCAGGTCGTCGTCGATGGCGGCTGGAACATCGCCGACTGCGTCGCGCGCTCGTACGACGTCGAGGGCATGCACGTCGGCACCGTCGCGGCCGGCCGGATCGGGCTCGCCGTGCTGCGCCGGCTGGCACCGTTCGGCATGTTGCTGCACTACACCGACCGGCACCGCCTCCCGGAGTCGGTCGAGCGCGAGCTCAACCTGACCTTCCACCCGGACGCGGCGAGCATGGTGCCGCACTGCGACGTGGTCACGATCAACGCGCCGCTGCACCCGGAGACCGAGGGCCTGTTCGACGACAAGCTGCTCTCGACGATGAAGCGCGGCACCTACCTGATCAACACCGCCCGCGCGAAGATCGTCGACCGCGACGCCGTCGTACGGGCTCTGGAGAGCGGTCAGCTCGCCGGGTACGCCGGAGACGTCTGGTACCCGCAGCCGGCGCCGGCCGACCACCCGTGGCGGACCATGCCCCACCACGGCATGACGCCGCACATCTCCGGCTCGTCGCTGTCGGCGCAAACCCGGTACGCCGCCGGCACGCGCGAGATCCTCGAGTCGTGGTTCGCGCAGTCGCCGATCCGCGACGAGTACCTGATCGTCGACGGCGGCCGGCTGGCCGGAGCCGGCGCGCACTCCTACTCGGCGAAGTCGTGACACTACCCAGCGGCAGCGATTCCGGCGCCTGGTGAGCGAGGTCACCCGGGCGGGATCACCACCGTCCCGCCTGGGTACCGGGCTTGTAACCGGGATCACGTGAGACGTGGGCATAACCCGTCGGTACGCCTGGTTGAATGTATGCAGTAGGCAGTATTAGGAAGAACAAGAGTGGAGAGGAAGAAATGATTTTCACCCGTAGGTTCGGCGCTCTCGCGGCTCGCCGGCAGTTTCCGGACTCCCCGGAGCTGCAGCGGGAACTGAACCTCGACGTCGAGCTCGACCGGACCGAACAGACCCGGCGCGACGACGAGGCCCAGCAGCCCGTGCGTGAGACGACGGCGGCCTGACCGACATCCCGAATCGGTGCTCCGGACACGGATGACCGGCACTGGCCGGCACCTGGAACCGGACCGCGGCGGCGGACTCCCCGCGGGACACGATCCATGGACCCGGAGCACCGGGAGCAAGGCGGACAGCGCCTGACTCGAACAACAGAAACCTGCCGGCTCAACGAAGAGCGTGGCAACAGCCCTGGCACTTGGTAGACTGTCTACCAAGTGCCATTACGTTTTTTGGGAAGGACCTCATGACGACCATCAGCGCGGGCCCGGATTCCTCCGCCGACTCCCCCGGCGTACGGCACGTCAAGCGGCCGACACCGCTGCGCGAGTCGGTCTACGAGGCCCTCACCGAGATGATCATCGACGGCACGCTCGAGCGCGGCCGGCACCTGGTCGAGGTCGAGCTGGCCGGCATGCTCGGCGTCTCCCGCCAGCCCGTCCGCGAGGCTCTCCAGCGGCTCAACAACGAGGGCTGGGTGGACCTGCGCCCGGGCTTCGGCGCGATGGTGCACGTGCCCGCCGAGGACGAGGTCGACCAGCTGCTCGCGGCCCGCGCGGCGCTGGAGTCCGAGTCCGCGCGACTGGCCGCCCGGCACGCCTCCAAGGAGGCCGTCGCGCAGCTCCGCGAGCTCTGCAAGGTCGGCACCGCCTTCCAGGAGTCCGGCGACATCGACGGCGCGGTCCGCACCAACGGCGAGCTGCACGCGATGATCACCGCGATGTCCGGCAACCGCTTCCTGGTCGACTTCGCCGGCCAGGTCGACCGCCGCGTCCGCTGGTACTACACGCCGGTCGCGCCCGTCCGCGGCGCCGCGTCGTGGCGCGAGCACGCCCGCCTCGTGAAGGCCATCAGCGAGGCCGACGAGGACAAGGCCGCCCAGATCATGCGCGAGCACACCGAACACACCCGTACGGCGTACCACGAGCTCCAGAACGGCCAGGCTCCCCCGGCCCCGGCCCCGGAGAAGAAGCCGGCCACTCGCAGACGTCGTACGACGGACTGAACTACGTGAAGAAGATGGCTGGTGGAGCACCGCTCCACCAGCCATCTTCTGGTTGGTTCTCACTCGACTCCGGCGACCTCTTCCTCTTTCGCCTTGGCTTTGTCGTCCCGGGACGACTTGACCAAGCTCAGCACCGCCGTGATCACCAGCGTCCCGAGGATGATCGACAGCGACACCACGATCGGGATCTCCGGCGCCCACGAGACCCCGCTGTGGTGCAGCGCCTCGAGAATCAGCTTCACGCCGATGAAGCCCAGCACCACCGACAGCCCGTACGACAGGTAGACCAGCCGGTCCAGCAGCCCGCCGATCAGGAAGAACAGCTGCCGCAAGCCCATCAGCGCGAAGGCGTTCGCCGTGAAGACGAGGTAGGGCTCCTGCGTCAGACCGAAGATCGCCGGGATCGAGTCCAGCGCGAACAGCAGGTCCGTGGTGCCGATCGCGATCATCACGATCAGCATCGGCGTCGCGAACCGCTTGCCGTCGATCCGCGTGGTCAGCTTCGCCTCGTGGTACGTCTCGGTGGTCGGTATCACCTTGCGCACCTTCGCGAGCACGACGTTCTCCTTGAACTCGTCCCCGTCGTCGTGCGAGGTCGCGAGCTTCCACGCGGTGTAGAGCAGGAACGCGCCGAAGATGTAGAAGACCCAGTTGAAGTGCGAGATCGCCTCCGCGCCGACGGCGATGAAGATCCCGCGCATCACCAGCGCCAGCGCGACCCCGACCAGCAGCACCTTCTGCTGGTACTGCCGGGGCACCGCGAACTTGCCCATGATGATGATGAAGACGAACAGGTTGTCGACCGACAGCGAGTACTCGGTCAGCCAGCCGGCGAAGAACTCCCCGCCGGACTCACCGCCGGCGGCGATCGTCAGGCCGACGCCGAACAGCAGCGCGATGCCGACGTAGAACGACACCCACAGGGTCGCCTCACGCAGGGACGGTTCGTGCGGCTTCCTGGCGACGATCAGGAAGTCCAGCACCAGCAGGGCCAGCAGGGCGGCGATGGTGATGATCCACGCCGACAGCGAAACGGTCATCGAGTTTCCTCCACGGTGCTCGAGCACACCCGTCCAGAGCAGGAGCGGGTACGCCGCCGCCCGCGGCTGGCAGGGCAGTCGCGGGCGGCGTGTGATGCGGGAACAGGGTGGGACACCCTGGGCGGGGGCTGGTTACACGTGCGCCTTCCTCTTCTTCCGGTTCCGGGCGGCGGACTGCTTGCGGGCCTCCATGGACTCGGCCAGGTGCACGTACTGCTCGACCGTGCGCTGGGCGTACGGGTTGTGCTCCATGATGCGCGGCCACCAGTGCCGGCCGACCTGCTCGTGCATCCAGAGGAACCCGATCGCGAACCCCATGCTGAGCAGCGCCCGGAAGGCCAGGAACTGCAGCGGCTGGTCGGGCAGGCCCGGCGTACCCGTGACCGCCCACTCGGTGGTGATGGCATGCACCATCAACGCCAGCGGGAACCCGACCACCCAGTACGCCGCGGCCGGGGCGAACACCCCGGCCGGCGCCTTGCCGAGCCCGACCAGTGCGGAGTAGCCGATGCCGAAGGCGACGAGCGGCACTGCCAGGCCGAGCCCGGTGACGACGGCCCAGCCGAGCGGCTGGCCGGCGAAGCCGCCCAGCAGCGCGGCGATCAGGCCGGCCGCGATCCCGACCACGGAGGCCGGGAGCGTGAACTCCAGGAGCTGATGGATCTTCGTCTCGGTGTTCATGTCAGTCCAGGACCACGCCGAAGCGGATCAGGGAGTAGAACAGCATCCCGAGGTAGAAGATCGCACCGAACCCGATGATCGCGTTGCGCAGCGGCCCGGGCCGGATCGGTTTGGGCAGCAGCTTGTTGTTCACCAGGAGCAACACGATGCAGTACGCGCCCATCGCGAACGTGGACAAGAAGGCGAGCACGTCGAGGATCGAGGCTGGTCCGTCGGCCGGACCGAACAGCAGGATCAGGATGCCGAACACGATGACGCCCCACAGGAACCCGAAGTAGATCCTCGACATCGAGAACCGCTTGGCACCGGGGATGAAGTAGTACGTCATGTCGGCCTGACCACGGCTGAACGAGTCGAACAGACCCAGTGTCGCGTTGAGACCGATCAGCGCGATGAAGCCGAAGAACAGCGAGCCCAGGAACGGACTGCCGGCCGAGGCGAACGCGTCGGACATCGCCTTCAGCGCGGCCTCGCGGTCACCGCCCTCGATCAGCCCGGCCACGTTCGGGTTCTCCCGGGCCGCGGACAGCGCGAGCACGGTGAACGAGATCGTGACCAGCATCGTGATGCCCCAGAAGAGCAGCAGAGCGTCGAAGGTGACCCACTTGCGCCACCCCTTCCACTTCTTCATCTCCTCGGGGTTCTCGGTGTCGAACATGAAGCCGCGCGACGGCATCGCCTCGGCCTCACCCTTGGCCCGCAGACCACGGATCTTCGGGATGTGCGCGCCCATACCGGCACCGGAGTCGCGCAGCTGCAGGGTGTACCACATCTGCTGCATGCCGGACGGGCCGGCGAAGGCGATCGAACCGACCACGACCGGGAACCAGGCCGCGGTCAGGGCCTTGTCGGGGAAGTAGCCGAACGCGAACATGCCCTGGATGGTCTCGGCCAGGTCGCTCCACTGCCCGACGATCGCGGCGATCACCGACGTACCGACGACCAGCAGGCCGATCAGGAAGCCGAGCAGCTTCTCCAGGAAGTTGTAGATCACCGACAGCAGGCTGAACAGCACACCCACGAAGACCAGGGCCACGCAGGCTGTCGCCTGCCAGGGTATGCCGCTCACCTCTTCGAACGCCGAGGCTCCGGCCGACAGGTGGCCCGGCCACATGTAGATCAGGATCGCCGCGACGTAGAAGAACCACATCATCGGTTTGAAGATCCGGGCCGCGCCGAAGAAGATCGACTCTCCGGTGGCCATCGCGTACCGGGCCATCTCCAGCAGCACGAACGCCTGCAGGGTGACACCGACCAGGAACAGCCACCGGATGTCCGGACCGAACACCAGGACGAGCCGGGGCCACATGTAGGACTCACCCATGCCGACGCCCAGCGCGACCAGGAAGACGGTCGGACCGAGGATGTGCATCGAGGGCGGCGCCGGCGGCAGCGGCCGGATCGGCATCGGCTCGAGCCTGCCCGCGCGCCAGACCCGCTCGGTGGCCGCGGACGCGGCCGGCTCTTCGGGTACTTCTGAGGTCTTGCTTGTGACGTCCAAGGCGGACTCCTTATATCGACGCCAGCTTGACGAGACTTTTCGCTCCCCCGTGCACTTCCCCCCGGTCCAAACGCATCACCGGCTTTCTCTGTGCGGAACCTAGTTCTGTTGTGGGTGTCAGGAACCGAGCGGGCCCGCGTTCCGGGCCCACCGGTACTTGGCGCCGAGCACCTGGACGGGCGTCTCGGTGGTGTAGGGGTAGGCGACCACGCCGTGCTCGAACAGGTACTGGCTGGCCTCCTCGACCTCGACGTCGCCGGACAGCGACGCGACCACGGGCTTGTCGATGCCCTTGGCCCGGTACTCCTCGACCACCTCGGCGACGAGCTTCGCGAACACCATCGGCGGGGTGACGATGGTGTGCCAGTAGCCCAGGATCAGGGCGTGGATCCGGTCGTCCTGCAGGCCCAGCGCGACCGTGTTCCGGTACGTCGCCGGCGGCTCGCCGCCGGTGATGTCGACCGGGTTGCCGGAGGCACCGAACGGCGGGATGAACTTCTTGAACGCCGCGTCCAGGTCGTCGGGCATCGCCATCAGCTGCAGCCCGTTGTCGACGCAGGCGTCCGAGAGCAGGACGCCCGAGCCGCCGGCGCCGGTGATGATGACGACGTTCTCGCCCTTGGGCGTCGGCAGCAGCGGGATGCCCCGGGCGTACTGGAGCATCTCGTTCAGGCCCGGGGCGCGGACGACGCCGCTCTGGCGCAGGATGTCGTCGTACACCTTGTCGTTGCCGGCCAGCGCGCCCGTGTGCGAGCTCGCCGCCCGGGCGCCCATGTCGGTGCGGCCGGCCTTCAGCACGATCACCGGCTTCTTCTTCGACACCCGCGCCGCGGTCTCGGCGAAGGCCCGGCCGTCCTTGAGGTCTTCCAGGTGCATGGCGATCAGGTTGGTGTTGTCGTCGGTCTCGAAGAAGGTCAGGAGGTCATCCTCGTCGATGTCGGCCTTGTTGCCTACTCCAACGATCGCGGAGACGCCCATCCGGCTCGACCGGCTGAACCCGAGGATCGCCATCCCGATGCCGCCCGACTGCGACGACAGCGCCACGCTGCCCTTCACGTCGTACGGCGTGCAGAACGTCGCGCAGAGGTTCTCCGGCAGGTAGTAGTAGCCGTAGATGTTCGGCCCGAGGATCCGGACGCCGTGCTTCTTCGCGATCGCGACGACCTCGTCCTGCAGCTCCTGCTCACCGGTCTCGGCGAACCCGGACGGGATCAGGATCGCGCCCGCCACGCCCTTCTGGCCGCACTGCTCGAGCGCACCGCCGACGAACTTGGCCGGTACGGCGAACACCGCGACGTCGACGTCGCCCGGGATGTCGGTGATGCTCGGGAACGCCTTCAGCCCGAGCACCTCGCCACCCTTGGGGTTGACCGGGTAGATGTCGCCCTTGTACCCGCCGTTGACCAGGTTCTTCATCACCGAGTTGCCGATCTTGCCGTCCTCGTTCGAGGCGCCGATCACGGCGATCGCCCGGGGCTTCATGATCCGGGTCATCGCGGTCAGGATCTGTTCCTGGGTGTAGCGCTCCACCGGCTTGCCGGCCTCGGCGTCGACGATGATCCGGAAGTCCACCGCGGTGGCGCCGTCCGGCCCGGCCAGCACCGGGTTCAGGTCGACCTCGGCGAACTGCGGGAAGTCCTCGACCAGGTCGGACAGCTTGGTGATGATCTGGGCGATCGCCTCCTTGTCCACCGGCTTGGCGCCACGCACGCCGTTCAGCATCTCGTGCGCGCCGATGCCCTCGATCATCGAGCGGGCCTCGTCGGGCGAGGTCGGCGCGAGCCGGAAGGTGACGTCCTTGAGCACCTCGACCAGGACACCGCCGAGGCCGAAGGCGACGATCTTGCCGAACGTCTGGTCGGTGACCGCGCCGACGATGACCTCCTGCACGTCACCGCCGGTGACCAGCATCTTCTGCACCTGCACGCCGGTGATCGACGCGCTCGCGTCGTACGCCGTGGCGTTGGCGACGATCTTGTCGTACGCCGTCTTGGCCGCCTCGGCGCTGTCGACGCCGACCACCACGCCGCCCGCCTCGGTCTTGTGCAGGATGTCGGGCGAGACGATCTTCAGGACAACGGGGAACCCGATCTCGGCCGCGAGGCCCGCGGCGCCCTCGGCAGTCGTGGCCAGCCCCTCTCCCGGGGTCGGGATGCCGTACGCGTCCGCGACCAGCTTGGCCTCGGGTGCGCTCAGCGAGGTGCGGCCTTCCGCCAGAGCCTGGTCGAGGATGGACTGGACTGCTGCCTTGTCATAGGTCATGCCTGAAGCTCCCTAAGCGTGGTTGTGTGGCGGTTCAGACGACGCCGGCGGCCTTGAGCTCTTCCAGCTCGGCGGTGTCGATGCCGAGGCCGCCGTAGATCACGGAGTTGTGTTCGCCGAGGCCGGGTGAGGTCTCCACCTGGACCGGCGAGTCGGACAGCTTGATCGGGCAGCCGACGGTCTTGAACGCGCCCCGGGCCGGGTGCTTGACCTCGACCACGGCGCCGAGCTCGGCCAGCGTCTCGTCCTCGATCAGTTCCTTGGTGGACAGGATCGGGCCGCACGGCACGTTCAGCGCGTTCAGCTTCTCCATCACCTCGAACTTGGTGTGCTGCTCGGTCCACTGCTCGATCAGCGCGAACATCTTGTCGAGCTTGTCGAGCCGGGCCGCGGGCGTGGACCAGTCGGGGTCGTCGGCCAGCTCGGGCTTGCCGATCAAGGTCGCGATCGGGGCCCAGCCGGGCGGCTGGACGATCACGTAGATGTAGTCGTTCGGGCCGCCGGGCGCGGTCTTGACCGCCCAGCCGGGCTGGCCGCCGCCGGAGGCGTTGCCCGAGCGCGGCACCTCGTCGCCGAAGTTCTCGTTCGGGAACTCCTTCAGCGGGCCGTGCGTGAGCCGCTGCTGGTCGCGCAGCTTCACCCGGGTGAGGTTCAGCACGGCCTCCTGCATCGCCACGCTGACCCGCTGGCCCTTGCCGGTGGTGGTGCGCTGGAAGAGCGCGGCCAGGATGCCGGCGACCAGGTGGATGCCCGTGCCGGAGTCACCGATCTGAGCTCCGGTGGCCAGCGGCGGGCCGTCCTCGAACCCGGTCGTGCTCATCGCGCCGCCCATCGCCTGGGCGACCACCTCGTAGGCCTTGAAGTCCTCGTACTTGCCCGGGCCGAAGCCCTTGATCGAGGCGAAGATGAGTTCGGGGTTGATCAGCTGCAGGCGCTCCCAGGTGAAGCCCATCCGGTCGATCGCGCCGGGGGCGAAGTTCTCCACCAGGACGTCGGAGTTCTTCACCAGGTCGGTGAAGATCTCCTTGCCGCGCTCGGACTTCATGTTCAAGGTGATGCTGCGCTTGTTGCAGTTCAGCATCGTGAAGTAGAGGCTGTCGACGTCGGGCAGGTCGCGCAGCTGCTGGCGGGTGATGTCACCGGTCGGCGCTTCGAGCTTGACCACGTCGGCGCCGAGCCAGGCGAGAATCTGGGTGCAGGACGGTCCCGACTGCACGTGGGTCATGTCGAGTACGCGGACACCTTCAAGGGCCTTACCCATAGTGGTCCTCCAGTACTGGGTGGCGGTCCGCACGGGGGACGGACCGCACACCTGTGGATCGCTACTTGTACATGGTCTGGTTCATGGTTCCGGGCGCGTACGCGTCCGGGTCGACCCACACGTTGATCAGCGACGGCAGCCCCGACTCACGGGCCCGCTGCATGGCCGGCCCGATGTCCTTGGGGTCACGGACCTCTTCGCCGTAGCCGCCGAGCATCTTGGCGAACTCGTCGTACTTGACGTCGCCGAGGGTGTTGCCGATCCGGCCGCGGTCGTGGCCGTACTTGGCTTCCTGGCCGTAGCGGATCTGGTTCATCGAGGAGTTGTTGCCGACCACCCCGACGAACGGGAGCTTGAACCGGACCAGCGTCTCGAAGTCCCAGCCGGTCAACGAGAAGGCACCGTCACCGAACAGCGCGACGACCTCCTTGTCCGGGCGGGCGTACTTGGCCGCCATCACGAACGGGATGCCGACACCGATGGTGCCCAGCGGTCCCGGGTCCATCCAGTGGCCGGGCGACTTGGGCTGGACGACGCCGCCGGAGAAGGTGACGATGTCGCCGCCGTCGCCGATGTAGATCGAGTCCTCGGTAAGGAACTCGTTGATCTCGTGGGCCAGCCGCAGCGGGTGGATCGGGTTGGCGTCCGACAGCTGCTTGGGCAGCCGCTTCTGGTACGCCGCGTCCTCCTCGGCCCGCAGCTCGTTGAACCACGCCTTGCGGTCGCCGGCCTTCTGCACCCGGCCCGAGGAGGCCTGGGTGACGGCGGCCAGGATCGCGCCCGGGTCGCCGACCAGGCCGAGGTCGATGTCGCGGTTCTTGCCGACCGTGCGGTAGTCCATGTCGATCTGTACGACGGTCGCGCCCTTCGGCAGCCGGCGGCCGTAGCCCATCCGGAAGTCGAACGGCGTCCCAACGATCAGGATCAGGTCGGCGTTGTTGAAGCCGTAGCGCCGCGACAGGTGGAAGTGGTGCGGGTCGCCCGGCGGCAGGGTGCCGCGGGCCGAGCCGTTCATGAAGGCCGGCACGTTGTTCTTGCGGACGAACTCGATCGCCGCGTCGCTGCCGCGCGAGGTCCAGACCTGGGTGCCGAGCAGCACGACCGGCTTCTCGGCCCGGGCCAGCAGGTCGGCCAGCGCCTCGACCGCGGCCGGGTCACCGATCGACTTGGTGGAGCCGCGGTAGCGGCCGGCCTCCGGGACGGTCGCGGACTCCACCGGTACGGAGTTGTCCAGGATGTCGCGGGGGATCTCCAGGAACGACGGGCCGGGGGCGCCGTTGTAGCACTCACGGAAGGCCATCGACACCATGTCGGCGACCCGCGCGGTGTGCGGCACGGTGGCCGCGAACTTGGTGATCGGGGTCATCATGTCGACGTGCGGCAGGTCCTGCAGGGACCCCATCTTGTGCTGGTTCAGCGCGCCCTGGCCGCCGATCAGCAGCATCGGGCTCTCCGCGCGGAAGGCGTTCGCCACGCCGGTGACGGCGTCCGTCGTACCGGGGCCCGCGGTCACCACGGCGCACCCGGGCTTGCCGGTCATCCGCGCGTAGCCGTCGGCCGCGTGGGCCGCGACCTGCTCGTGCCGGACGTCGACGACGGCGATGCCCTCGTCCACGCAGCCGTCGTAGATGTCGATGATGTGACCGCCGCAGAGGGTGAAGATCACATCGATCCCCTCGGCCTTGAGGGCCTTGGCCACCAGGTGCCCGCCCGAGATCATGGCGGTCTTCGGCTCCGGGTCGGTCGGGTTCGCGACCGCGTTCGATTCGGACACTGTTTGGGCCATCTGTGCAGTCATCTCCTCGTGGAAGGGTCCGGTCTCTGCCCGGCTGGGATCGGGCCACACTGCCTGGAACTCGTTCAGCTATAGGTCAGTAGATTGCATACCGTATGGTGTAGTCGTAGTCATATCGCACCGCTGAACCCGTTGTCCAGGCCTCGGCACCCAGCAGAAATTGCCTAAGACGACTGTATGCAGTATCCCGTATGCTTGTACAGACCGACCGGGCGGACCACCGCGATCAGGGGAGCTGCGATGAGCATTCACGACGAACTCGACCGGACCCGTCAGGCGCTGCAGGCCCTCGAGCAGGCCGTCGCCGGACTGCGCAGCCGGCTCGGCCCGCACCTCGACGTCCTGCGCCTGATGGACGACCTCGCCCGCTGCACGGCCGACCTGCGCCGGCTCGAGGAGCAGGTCCGCGCGCCGCAGCGCCATGAGCTGATGGTCATCCCCGACGACGACCGCGACCACGGCCTGTGGGGCGCCGGCGACGTCGACCACGAAGGCCTCGGCGCCCCGGGCCGCAGAGCGCCGTAGCGGACTCCCGCCGGCGCCAGGCGCCGGCGTACAGGATCGGGACGGGGTCAGGCCAGCGCCAGGCATTGGCGCAGCAGACGCTTGAGCCGAACGTCGTGGTCGCCGCCTCGCGCGGCGACCACGACCGCTTCCGCGGCGTGCTCGGTCGCGACGACGGTCCGGTAGAACGGCTCACTGAGCTTCAGCCGGTCCAACATGGGCAGCCACCACCGCGCCGGCCCGCCGGGCGGAGCTCCCGACCGGCCGGCCAGCAGGTAGCTCGCTGTCTCCTGGGCGTTCAGCAGCCGCGAGCGTTCGTCCGCGGCCACCTCCCCCGGCGCGGCGAGCGCCGTCGACACGCACAGCGCGACCAGTCGCGCGGACAGGTCGAAGCCCGGCCGTGCGGTGTCGAGAAACAAAGGTGCTAGAGGCAACAAAGCCTGCCGGCCGCGCGGACCGCAGTGGTCGTGCACGGCCCGCGCGACCGACCCGAGGACCGGATGCACGCAAGTCGGCCGGTCCGTCCAGGGCTCCCTGGCGAGCTTGGACACGAGCTCCAGCACGCAAGGCTCAGCAGGTCGCACCCACGCGTACTCGGCCCCCTCCCCTCCCCAACCGGGGGAATGGGGAGGGGAGGTGGGCGGCTCGCCCCCGGCGTCACGCGGCTGCGCCGCGGCCGAGTGCACTCCTCCACCCGCGTCCGGCCGGCTCACTCGCCCGGCCTGATCGCGCCGGCTACCGGGGTACCCAAGTGGGAGCTCACCGACAGCGCGGGGCGTCCGGGTTGCTTCAGGTAGCGGACGATCACCGCGGTGACCACCCCGAGCAGGCCGGCCGCGAGGAAGACCGGGCGGTAGCCGACGGCGGCCACCAGGCCCGCGGCGACTCCGACCCCGACCAGGCCGCCGACGGCCTTGGCGCTGTACAGGATCGACTGGTTCTGCAGCAGGCTGTTCTCGCCGAAGAACTCCAGCACGAGGTTCGCCATGATCGCGTAGAAGGCGCCGCCACCGAGGCCGGCGAACATCGCGCACAGCACGAACACGACGCCCATGCCCGCCTCCCCCGCCAGCACCAGACCGACGTGAGTGAAGCCTTCGACCATCAGTACGGCGGCCAGCACCCGCCGGCGACCGAACCTGTCCGACAGCGTGCCGGCGAAGGACCGGCCGAGACCGTTGACCGCGGCAAGCATTCCGGCGGCGATCCCGGCGACCGCGACCCCGAGCTGCGCCTCGGTCGCGTAGCTGACGACGAACGCGATGCCGAACAGCGACAGCGCCGTACTGATCGCCAGCGTCAGCCACATCAGCGGGAGCGCGCCGGTCCTCATCGCCTCGGCCGGGCGGTAGTAGCGCACGGCGGGCAGGTTGTTCGGGATGCTGCGGTTGAGGCTGCGGTCGACGGCCCAGGCCTGGGCGTCGATGTCGGCCGGCCACCAGTGCTGCGGCGGGTCCTTGAGCAGACCGCCGGCGGTCATCACGATCAGCAGGGCGACGACCGCGGTGATGTCGAAGACGTAGCGCTGACCACCGGTCGTGTCGAAGATCGTCAGCAGCGCGATGCTCGGCACCGCGCCGACGGCGAACCCACCCGTGACGAAACCTATCGTCGAGGTGCGCCGGTCGGGGAACCAGCGTGCCGCTGTCGTGATGCACGCGGAGTAGACCAGCCCGGCCCCGGCGCCGCCGACAACGGCGTACCCGAGCAGCGCACCGACGTAGCTGCCCACGTGCGCCAGCGTCACCAGGCCGACCGCGGCCAGGAACCCACCCAGGACGACGAGCTGGGTCGGCGTCACCCGGCGTACCCGCTGGAGCCAGGCGGCGGGAACGGCGACGAGCGCCTGGAAGGCGACGAAGACGGCCAGCAGCCACATCGTCTGGACCGTTCCCCAGGCGCGGCCCGCGTCGAGGCCGAGTGCGGCCGAGCCGAAGGAGTACTGCAGCGGGCTGATCGCCGCCATGCAGGTCCAGGCCGCCCACAGCTGCCACCGGCGGGAGTGCCCGGTCAGTTCACGTGCGTCTTCGCCGATGCGGTACCGGCGGCCGTACACGTCCCGAACGTCCCGGGGAGGCGTACTGGTGGTCGCGTCATTCATGATCGCCTCCTGACTACTGCATACCGTATGGAACTTTGGTACTCCTCTCCGCTACCACTTGTCCAGACCCCAGGGCTCTTGTGTGTGAACTTGCATACAGCATACAGTCGCCATATTGACCTGTGAGGTGCTGTGTGAGGAGAGGACTGCCCCCGTGGACCTGATGGAGTACCAAGCCAAAGAACTCTTCGCCCGGCACGCCGTGCCGGTCACCCTCGGCCGGGTGGTCGAGGACGCCGCCGACGCGGCCGCAGCGGCCGAGGCGCTCGGCGGGCGGGTGGTGGTGAAGGCCCAGGTGAAGGCCGGCGGCCGCGGCAAGGCCGGTGGCGTCAAGCTCGCCGCCGACCCGGCCGAGGCGACCGCCCGCGCCCAGGACATCCTCGGGATGGACATCAAGGGCCACGTCGTACGGCGGGTGCTGCTCGCGCCGGCGGCCGACATCGCCGACGAGTACTACCTCTCGTTCCTGGTCGACCGGGCCAACCGCGGCTACCTGTGCATCGCGAGCACCGAGGGCGGTGTCGAGATCGAGGAGGTCGCGCACACCAACCCCGACGCGATCGCGAAGATCTCGATCGACCCGGCGGTCGGCGTCGACGACGCGAAGGCCGCCGAGATCGTCGCCGCGGCCGGCTTCCCGGACGGCGCCGCCGAGGTGGTCAAGAGCCTGTGGACGGTGTTCATCGCCGAGGACGCCTCACTGGTCGAGGTGAACCCGCTGGTCAAGCTCGGCGACGGCCGGCTGGAGGCGCTGGACGGCAAGGTCACGCTGGACGAGAACGCGGCGTACCGGCACGCCGACCACGCCGCCTTCGAGGACAAGGCCGCGGCCGACCCGCTCGAGGCCGCCGCGCAGGACAAGGGCCTGAACTACGTCAAGCTCGACGGCGAGGTCGGGATCATCGGCAACGGCGCGGGCCTGGTGATGTCCACGCTCGACGTCGTCGCGTACGCCGGTGAGGCGCACGGCGGCGTGAAGCCGGCCAACTTCCTCGACATCGGCGGCGGTGCGTCGGCCGAGGTGATGGCCAACGGGCTGGGGATCATCCTCGGCGACGCCCAGGTGAAGAGCGTGTTCGTGAACGTGTTCGGCGGGATCACCGCGTGCGACGCGGTCTCCAACGGCATCGTGCAGGCGCTCGAACTGCTCGGGCCCGCGGCGAACAAGCCGCTCGTCGTCCGGCTGGACGGCAACAACGTGGACGAGGGCCGCAAGATCCTCGCCAAGGCGAACCACCCGCTGGTGACGGTGGTGGACACCATGGACGGTGCCGCGGACCGCGCCGCCGAGCTGGCCGCGCAGGCCTGAGAGGAGCTGGACGAGATGGCGATCTTCCTGACCGAGCAGAGCAAGGTCATCGTGCAGGGCATGACCGGCGCCGAGGGGCAGAAGCACACCTCCCGGATGCTTGCCGCCGGCACCAACATCGTCGGCGGCGTGACGCCGGGCAAGGGCGGCCAGTCGGTCGACTTCGCCAAGCGGTCGATCCCGGTCTACGGGTCCTGCGCCGACGCGGTGAAGTCGACCGGTGCGGACACCTCCGTGGTGTTCGTGCCGCCGCGGTTCGTCAAGGGCGCGGTGATCGAGGCGATCGACGCCGGCCTGGGCCTGGTCGTGGTGATCACCGAAGGCGTCCCGGTGCACGACACCGCCGCGTTCTTCGCGCACGCCGAGGCCAACGGGACCCGGATCATCGGCCCGAACTCCCCCGGCCTGATCAGCCCCGGCCGCGCGAACGCCGGGATCATCCCGGCCGACATCGCCGGCCCGGGCCGGATCGGGCTGGTGTCGAAGTCGGGCACGCTGACGTACCAGATGATGTACGAGCTGCGGGAGTACGGCTTCACGACCGCGATCGGCATCGGCGGCGACCCGATCATCGGCACCACCCACATCGACGCGCTGCGGGCCTTCCAGGACGACCCCGACACCGAGGCGATCGTGATGATCGGCGAGATCGGCGGCGACGCGGAGGAGCGGGCGGCGGCGTTCATCGCCGAGTACGTGACCAAGCCCGTCGTCGGCTACGTGGCCGGCTTCACCGCGCCCGAGGGCAAGACGATGGGCCACGCGGGCGCGATCGTGTCCGGCTCGTCCGGTACGGCGGCCGCCAAGCAGGAGGCGCTCGAGGCCGTCGGGGTCAAGGTCGGCAAGACGCCGTCCGAGACCGCCCGGCTGATGCGGGCCGCGCTCGAGCAGAGCCTGAACCCCGTCTGAGAGGTGGACTGATGGCGAAGAAGATCGGATTCATCGGCCTCGGGATCATGGGGTCGCACATGGCGGCCAACCTGGTCCGGGCCGGCTACGACGTCACCGGGTACGACGTCGTACCGGCGTCGGTCGAGAAGCTGCTGCAGGCCGGCGGCAAGCCCGCGCCGACGATCGCCGAGGCGGTCGCGGGAGCGGAGGTCGTGATCACCATGCTGCCGGACTCGCCGCAGGTGGCCGAGGTCGTGCTCGGGCCGGGCGGCGTGCTGGAGTCGGCTCCGTCGGGCCTGCTGCTGATCGACATGTCGTCGATCGCGCCGGAGACCTCGCTGGAGGTCGCCCGGGTCGGCGCGGAGAGCGGCGTACGGGTCCTGGACGCGCCGGTCAGCGGTGGCGAGCAGGGCGCGATCAAGGCGTCGCTGTCGATCATGGTCGGCGGTGACGAGGAGGTGTTCGCCGAAGCGCGGCCGATCTTCGAGGACCTCGGCCGGACGATCGTGCACGTCGGCGGTCACGGCGCCGGCCAGACGGTGAAGGCCGCGAACCAGCTGATGGTGGCCGGCATCATCTCGCTGGTCAGCGAGGCGATCGTGCTGCTGGAGGCGTCCGGCGTCGACGGCGAGCGCGGCCTCGAGGTGCTGGCCGGCGGACTGGCCGGGAACCGCATCCTCGACCTCAAGGCGTCGTCGATGCTCGGCCGGGAGTTCGCGCCCGGCTTCCGGATCGACCTGCATCACAAGGACATGGGCATCGCGCTGTCCGCCGCCCGTGCGGCCGGGGTCGCGCTGCCGGTGACCGGTCTGGTCGCCCAACTGGTTTCCGCGGCCCGCGCCATGGGTCACGGATCTCTCGACCACTCAGCACTGCTGAAGGTGGTCGAGGAACTGTCAGGACGGAACACCTGACACGAACCGCCGGCGAGGGTCGCCAGCTCCTCGCCGGCGGTTCTCCGTCGTTCAGCAGCAGCCGTCGGTGCACGTGCCTTGCGCGCAGGTGCAGCCGGCGGCTGCCGCCGTCCCGCCCGCGATCGGCGCGCAGCAGCCCTTGCCCTTCCAGGCCTCGATCCCTTCGCGGAGTGCGACGGCGGCGATGACCAGTCCCGCGATCGGGTCGGCCCAGCTCCAGCCGAGCGTCGCGTTCAGCACCAGGCCGACCAGCAGCACCGCGGACAGGTACGTGCACAGCAGCGTTTGGGTGCTGTCGGCAACGACCGCGGTGGATCCGAGCGCCTTGCCGGTACGGCGCTGGGCCCAGGACAGGAACGGCATCACGATCAGCGACGCGACCGCCAGGCCGATGCCGACCGGGGACGCCTCGGGCGTCGTACCGGTGATCAGGGCGCGGACCGACTCGAACCCGACGTACGCCGCCAGCGCGAAGAACGAGAACGCCAGCAGCCGGAGCGCCTGCCGCTCGCGGGTCTCCGGGAGCCGGTGCCGGAACTGCCACAGGATGATCAGCCCGCTGGACACCTCCACCACCGAGTCCAGCCCGAAGCCGACCAGCGCGACCGACCCCGCGACCAGGCCGGCACTGATCGCGACGACCGCCTCGACGACGTTGTAGGTCACGGATGCGCCGGCCAGCAACTGAGCCCGGCGCCCTAGTCGACGACGTTCTTCGGGATCCGCGACCCACGTGCTGAGTTGCAGCGGCTGCTGGCTCATTCCCGAGCCTCGATCCCGTACACCGGGCACAGCACGACGGCGTCCCCGGTCAGCCCGAGCAGCTTCTCCGCCGCCGACAGCAGCTCCATCGTCGCCTCCGGATGCGTGAGGCTGAACAACGAGGCCCGCCCCTGCGGCCGGGACTCCACGAGCCCGCAGTCCTTCAGACAGGCAAGGTGCTTCGACACCGTCGACTGGGCCAGGCCCAGGTGCTCGGTCAGCTCGACGACCCGGTGCTCCCCCACCGCCAGGTGCCGCACGATCGCCAGTCGCGACCCGTCGCTGAACCCGTTGAACAAGCAGGCCGCGGCACCCAGCGCTGTCGTCTCATCGACCTTCAGCTCTATCATCGCCATCTGGCGATGTTAGCACCCTCAAGGCCACAGTCACTGTGGGGTGGCTGTGCGTTCGTAGAGGTCTTCGCCCGGGGAGACGATCAGGACCAGGGAGCCGTCGAAGTGTTCCTGGGTGCGGAGGTGGCCGTACTCGGCGTCCCACGTCCCGTCCGCCAGGTCGCGGGTGAGGTGCTCGGTGAAGCGGGCGTGGACCTCGGGCGGGACGAAGCTCCAGGCGGAGTTGGCCTTGCGGGCGCCGGGATCCAGCAGGCGTTCCGGACGCCCGTAGTACGCCTCGCCGAAGCCGTCGGTGCAGTCCAGCGGAATCGGTACGGCGAACGACTGGCCTCCGCCCAGGGCGGCCGCGATCTTGTCGACGGGCGGGTAACGCCGGGCCTCGGTGTCGATCGCCTCCGGCGCGTACTCGTGCAACCAGTAGCGGCTCAGCAAGGTCGGATCACACGTCAGTACGGCGACCGGCCCGCGCGTCACCCGGCGTACCTCGGTCAGGCCGGCCGCGAGGTCGTGCCACTGGTGCACGGTGAACGTCGCCATCGCGCCGTCGAAGGTGTCGTCGGCGAACGGCAGGTCCTCGGCCGTCGCGTCGATCGCCTCGACCAGGCCCGCCGGGCGTTGGGCACGCATCTGCGCGGACGGCTCGACCGCGACCAGGTCCCCGTCGGTCGGCTCGTACGAACCGGCGCCGGCGCCGACGTTCAGGATCTTCCGGGCCGGCCCGAGCGCGTCCCGGATCGCAGCGGCGATCCGCGGCTCGGGACGGCGGTAGGCGGTGTAGTCGACGCCGATCCGTCCGTAGTCGGCGTCCCCTGCGCTGCCGTCCGGTGCCCGGCCGGGGGTCTGGTGATCAAGCCTCATGCTCGCTCCTTCGCGACGTGAGATTCCAGCTTGACCCTACGGCAGGACCACAGATACCAGTGGGCTACTCAGGAGACCACTGGTCTTACTGGTCGGGCACAGCACTGCGCCCGAAAGACCTCGCGGAGTCCTTCGGGCGCAGCGGGTAGGAAAGGTGGGCCCAGAATGTGCAGAGCGGGCTGTCGGCAGGGCTCGCCTCCGGACCCGCCTGGTCAGGGGGTGGGCGCCGGAGCGACCGCGGCCGGTGCCACCAGGCCGGGCGGGCGGCCCGACGTCGGCGCGTGCGCGACCTTCCCGGTCGACGTACCGACCTTGCTGGACAGGAGATCGGCGACGGCGTGCACCGCGCGCAACGTGGGTGCCTTGGTGCCGGTCAGGTCGGCCAGCTCCACCACCGCGGCGAGGATCACGTCGAGCTCGAGCGGCTTGTCCTTCTCCAGGTCCTGCAGCATCGACGTCTTGTGCTCGCCGACCCGCTCGGCGCCGTCGATCCGCTTCTCGACCGAGATCTCGGGGGCGCTGCCGACCGCGCGGGCGATCTCGAGGGTCTCCTCCATCATCAGCTTGACCATCGCGCGGGTGCCCTGGTGGGTGGCGATCTCGACCATCGTCGCCCGGGCCAGCGCGCTGATCGGGTTGAACGCCGCGTTGCCGAGCAGCTTGATCCAGATGTCGTTGCGGACGTCGTCCTCGACCGGGCACTTCAGCCCGCCCGCGACCATCGCCTCGCTGAACTCCAGGCACCGGTCGCTCTGCCCACCGACCGGTTCACCGATCGAGAACCGGGTGCCCTCCAGATGCCGTACGACGCCCGGCCCGTCCAGCTCGGTCGAGCAGTAGACGACGCAGCCGATCGCGCGTTCGAGCTGGATGACCCGGGTCACCTCACCACCCGGGTCAACCGACTCGATCCGGTGCCCTTCGTACGGGCCCGGCAGCCCGTGGAAGTACCACCACGGGATGCCGTTCTGGGCCGCGATCACCGCGGTCTTGTCGTGCAGCAACGGTTCCAGCAGCGCACCGCTGGACGCGTAGGAGTTGGCCTTCAGCCCGAGGAAGACGAAATCGACCGGACCGATCTCTTTCGGGTCGTCGGTGGCCGGTGTCCGGGCCAGCCAGTCGCCCCGCGGACTGTGAACCTGGACACCGTTCTTCCGGATCGCGTCGAGATGGGCGCCACGAGCAACGAGATGGACCTCGGTCCCACCCCGGTGCAGGGCCGCGCCGACGTACGCACCGATCGCTCCGGCGCCGAGAACTGCGACTCTCATCGTGTCCCTCCTTCTTCAGTCTCGGAGCCCGGAAGCGGTCGGGATCGGGTTGACCACGCCGTCCAGCTCGTCGAACTCGACCACGTTGTCCAGCTCGGTGCCCATGGCAACGTTCGTGACGCGTTCCAGGATCACCTCGACGACGACCGGCACCTCGTACTCGACCATCAGCTTCTTGGCCTCCTCCAGCGCCGGCAGGATCCCGTCGGGCTCGAACACCCGCAACGCCTTGCAGCCCAGGCCTTCGGCCACCTTGACGTGGTCGACGCCGTACCCGCCGAGCTCGGGGGTGTTGATGTTGTCGAACGAGAGCTGGACGCAGAAGTCCATGTCCAGCCCGCGCTGGGCCTGCCGGATCAGCCCGAGGTAGGCGTTGTTCACCACCACGTGGATGTAGGGGATCTTGAACTGCGCGCCGACCGCGAGCTCCTCGATCAGGAACTGGAAGTCGTAGTCGCCCGACAGCGCCACGACCGTGGCCTCGGGATCGGCGACCGCGACGCCGAGCGCGGCCGGTCCGGTCCAGCCGAGCGGGCCTGCCTGGCCGGCGTTGATCCAGTGCCGGGGCCGGTAGACGTGCAGCATCTGGGCGGCCTGGATCTGCGACAGCCCGATCGTGGAGACGTACCGGACGTCGGGTCCGAAGGCATTGTTCATCTCCTGGTAGACCCGTTGCGGCTTCACCGGCACGCTGTCGAAGTCGGTACGCCGTACCAGCGTGCGCTTGCGTTCGCGACACTCGGCGGCCCACGCGGAGCGGTCCGGCAACGGACCCTGCGCCATCCGGGTGCGGGTGACGTGGATCAGCGTCTCCAGCGCCGCCTTCGCGTCCGACACGATGCCGAGGTCGGGCGCGAAGACCCGGCCGATCTGGGTCGGCTCGACGTCGATGTGGACGAACTTGCGCTCACCCCGGTAGACGTCCAGCCCACCCGTGTGCCGGTTCGCCCAACGGTTGCCGATGCCAACGACCAGGTCCGAGGCGAGCAGCGTCCGGTTGCCGTACCGGTGCGCGGTCTGCAGACCGACCATGCCGGCCATCAGCCGGTGGTCGTCCGGGATCGTGCCCCAGCCCATCAGCGTCGGCACCACCGGTACGCCGTTCAGCTCGGCGAACTCGACCAGCAGGTCGGCCGCGTCGGCGTTCACGATGCCACCACCGGCCACGATCAGGGGATGCTCGGCCTCCGCCAGCAGGTCGAGCACCTTCTCCGCCTGGGCGACGCTGGCGCGCGGCGTCGCGATCGGCAGCGGGACGTACAGGTCGGGATCGAAGTCGATCTCGGTCAGCTGCACGTCGAGCGGCAGGTCGATCAGCACCGGGCCGGGACGCCCGCCACGCATCTCCTGGAACGCCTTCTGGAAGGTGCCCGGGACCTGGGCGGCCTCCAGCACGGTGACCGCCATCTTGGTCACCGTCTGCGCGATGGACGGTACGTCGATCGCCTGGAAGTCCTCCTTGTGCAGCTTGGCCACCGGCGCCTGCCCGGTGATGCACAGAATCGGGATCGAGTCGGCCGAGGCGGCGTACAGGCCGGTGATCATGTCGGTGCCGGCCGGGCCCGAGGTCCCGACGCAGACCCCGATGTTGCCGGCCTTGGCGCGGGTGTAGCCCTCGGCCATGTGCGAGGCGCCCTCGACGTGCCGGGCGAGCACGTGTTTCAGCTCGCCCTGGGCCCGGACGGCGGCGTAGAACGGGTTGATGGCGGCGCCAGGAAGGCCGAACAGGTGGGAGACGCCCTCGCGCCGGAGGATCTCCACCGCCGCGCGGGCGGCAGTCATTCGAGGCATGGCAGCTCCTTGTCGGTCAGGACGATTCGCGGTCGATCAGCCAGCCGAAGCTGTCGGCGGTCGGGCCGGAAGGCTTGTACTCCAAGCCGATCCAGCCGTCGTAGCCGGCGTCGGCGAGTTCGCCGAGGTGCTGGCCGATCGGGATCGTGCCGGTCCCGGGCTGGTTGCGCCCGGGTGCGTCCGCGATCTGTACGTGCGCGATCCGGTCGGCGTACGTCGTGATCGCCTTGCTCACGTCGTCCCCGTTGACGGTCAGGTGGTATAGATCGGCCAGCAGCCCGATGCTCGTGACACCGGACTCGGCGACCACGCGGTCGATCACCGCGATCGCGTCGGCCGCGGTCAGCAGCGGGTAGCGCTCGGCGCCACTGACCGGTTCGACCAGGACGACGCCACCGAAGGAACCGGCCGCGGTGGCGGCCAGCGCGAGGTTCTCGGCGGCCAGTTCGTCCTGGGCCTGGGGTGCGAATCCCTCGACCCGGTTGCCGTACAGCGCGTTGAACGCACGGCAGCCGAGGCGTTCCCCGATCCCCAGCGTGACCGCGAGGTTGTCGCGGAACTCCAGCGATCGTTGCGGCCAGGACACCAGGCCGCGGTCACCACCCGGCATGTCACCGGCGGCGAAGTTCAGTCCGGTCAGCTGGACGTCCGCCTCGAGCACGGCGCGTTCGAACGCGTCGACCTCGGCGTCACCCGGCAGCGCGGAGTCGAACGGCCACCAGAACTCGACGGCCTCGAAGCCGGCGGATCGGGCGGCCGCAGGGCGTTGCAGCAAAGGCAGTTCGGTGAACAGGAGCGAGCAGTTCACGGCGAACTTGGGCACAGCAGTCTCCATGGTCCCGCCTTTCGGAGGGGCTCGGTATACCGCATACAGTAGGCCGACCCCACAGGGCGGTCAAGGCATGACCAACGTCACATTTGCGATGCCGCGATAGGCCTTGCCTACCAAGCAATCCGGAAAGCGCTCGCCCGTCCGGGTGGTTGGATCGGCCCGAGTGCGGCCGCCCCGGCTGCGGCTATATCTGGTCAGCGGCTCCCGACCAGTACGACGTACGCCGGGCAGCAGGTCGGCTGGACCTCACCGGCGGATGACGCCGGGATCGGCCTCCAGCGTGATCGAGTCCAGGTTGACGTTGCCGTTGTCGTTCGGGCCGTAAGTGAACGTCAGCGGCGTGGACGGGTCGAGCGGCAGGGCGGCCTCGCGGCTCGACCAGGTGTCCCAGTTCGCCAGCGTGGGCAGCGAGAGCTGGACCGAGCGCGTCCCGCCGGCCAGCGTCATCGTCTGGGTCGTGCCGATGGCGTTGGCGTAGCGCAGGCTGACTGTGTAGAGACCGGCCGCGGCAACCGGCGCGACGACCCGTACGCCGCTGTCCTTGGTCTTCAAGCAGGCCACGAAGCCGGTCCCGGTGTACCCCGTGTGGTCCGTACGGCGGCAAGCGCCGCTGACCAACTCCGCGGACTCCGCCTCGACCGTACGAGGCCCGGTGGCGAACACTCCCGCGGCGGTCAGCAGCTCGGCAGCGACCGCGGGATCGATCGGGCCGGCCTCGACCAGAGCTGTGAACCGGGTGACGGCAGACTGCATCCCCGCCTGGTCGTCGGCGACCGCCGCGGTGATCGCACCCTTCAGCTCGGCGAAGAGACGCGGATCCACGGCGGCCTGCCGCACCTTCAGCGCCAAGGAGAACAGTCCCTGCGGCTCACCGAGCCGAGTGGTCAGCAGGTCGTCGATGGCAGTCCTGGCCGGCGTACTCACCTCGGCGACCGGAAGGCTGTAGAGCGTCAGCCGCGCATCCTGCAACGCCAGCAATCGACCGGTCACGTCACCGCGAAGGAGCTGGCTCTCCGCTTTCACGAGCGGAAGCTCCAGCCGCACCATCGCGGACGTCGTCAGCTTTCCGGACAGCCTCAGTGCGGGAACGAGTTTGAGCAGCGATCGCGGCTGCGCCACCCGGACCGTCCGGCTGCGCTGCCCGCCAGGTGCACCCACCGCGACCAGGAAGTCCCGGTCAGGCACCTCGGAGGCGGGCACGGTCCACTCGACCGTTCGGGTTCCACGGCCGGCGACCCGGACGCCGCGCGGCTGGCCGCTGGCTCGACCGTCGACGAACACCTGGGCCTGGAAGTCAGCGACGGTGCTGCCGGAGTTGCCGATCGGGACCTTCACGCTGAGCTGCTGGGTCGTCGGATCGAGCACGGCCGTCGGGGTTCCGTACGATGCCCGCGGCCCGGCGCACCAGGAAAGAGTGCGGAGATCGGTGGCGGTCGCGGGCCGGAGCTTGACCGCTTGGCCCCCCGCTCCGGCGAGCGCCATGGACAACCGGGTCGACGAGTTGACCAGTGTCCGGGTGATCTCGACGGGCAGCGGATCGCCCTTCCAGCTCGTCTCCTGGGCGTCGGCGTAGATCTCCGCGACGAACGTGCCCCGCGGCAGGAACGACAGCGGTGTCTGCAGCACGCGATCGTTCTCGTCGGTGATCGCGCCGACGTACCAGGTGGAACCGCTGCGCCGCGCCGTCGTGGTGTAGTCACCGATGACGCTGTCCAGGACCCGGGTCTCGTCCCAGCTGGCCGGAAGGCCCTTCAGGAAGGCGAATCCGGGGTGGGCGGCGTAGTTCTCGGGAGTGTCCGCGAGCATCTGCAGCGGGCTGAAGAACGTCGGGTACAGCGCGAGCTGCGCCGCCGACGTGGTCTGCACCCGGGTCCCGAGCCGGGCCGGGTCCCAGGTCACGTTCAGTACGCCGGGCGTGTAGTCGGCGGGACCGCCCATGAAGCGGGTGAAGGGCAGGATCGTCGCCTGGGCAGGAGGGTTGCCCTGGGCACCCATGTAGTTCTGCTGCTCCATGCCGGCGACGCCTTCGCCGGTCATCATGTTCGGGTAGGTGCGGCCGAGGCCGGTCGGCTTGATCGCCTCGTGGGCGTCGACGGTGATCTTGTGCCGGGCTGCCGCGTCGACCACGCGCTGGTAGTGCCGGACGGCCTCCTGGTCGTAGTGGCTGCGGTTCACCCCGCCGAGCAGGAACTTGGTGGCGTAGCCGGTCTTGATCGCGTGGATGCCGAGCTCTTCGTACTTACTGAAGATCTTCTCCAGGTTGGCGTCGTAGTAGTCGACGTCGCCGCGGGTCTCGTTGTGCGCGATGTAGCCGAC
Organism: Kribbella sp. DT2; assembly: GCF_049844575.1. Lineage (NCBI taxonomy): Bacteria > Bacillati > Actinomycetota > Actinomycetes > Propionibacteriales > Kribbellaceae > Kribbella > Kribbella sp. DT2. The sequence continues at coordinate 171,622 of NZ_JBNCLH010000011.1, forward strand.
GCCGTTCGCCGCGGCGTACCGCAGGACCTCGGGAAGGTCGAAGTCGGCCTGCGGGGTGAGGAAGTCCTGACCGGCCCACTGGCCGCCGGCGTTGGTGTTCCAGCCCTCGGCCAGGACGAACTTGGCGCCCGCCTCCTTGGCCAGGTCGATGTACTGCTTGACCCGGGCGGTGGTCGCGCCGTGCTTCGGCCCGGCGGTCCAGGTGGTGTCGCGCCGCTGCAGCTCCCACCAGACACCGACGTACGTCGCGGGCTTGATCCAGGACGTGTCGTTGCAGAGCTTGCACGGGTCGTTGAGGTTCTCGATCAGGTGCGACTCCCCCAGGTCGCCGACGCGCTGCCCCACGGTCAGCGTGCGCCACGGCGTGGAGAACTCGCCCGCCAGCTTGGCCTTGGTGCCGTCGGGCAGGGAGATCAGGTCGCTGGCGAACGTCCCGGGCCGGCCGGGCACGGCCTTCAGCGTCATGCTCGGGTAGTCGATCAGCGCGGCCTCGTGCACGACCACGAACGAGTCGGCGGCCGGCGAGGCGGTGATCGGGGTCTGCGCCGTCGCGACGCCGGACAGCGGCAGGTCGCGGTAGTGCTTCTCGTCGGCGTTCCAGTCCGTGCCCGCGGCGATCGACCAGCTCCGCGCCACGGGATCGAGGGCGAACTCGGTCCGCTCGGCCGTGACCGTGTAGTCGTCCAGGCCGGGCTGGCCCGGGAAGTGGTAGCGGAAACCGACGCCGTCGTCGAAGACCCGGAAGACCAGGTCGAGCTTGAAACCGGTCGCGTCCTGGACGGCGTGCACGGTGAGCTCGCGCGCGTGGTTCCGGACCTGGCTCGAGGTGCCCCAGACGGGCTTCCAGGTCTCGTCGACCGTACGGCGTTCGACCGACTCGATCGTCATGCCCTGCGTGAGGCTCGGCCGGCCGGCGAGGTCCAGCCCGAGTCCGGAGGCGCCGACCAGGACCTTGTTGCGGCTCCGCACGCTGTAGGCGAGCCGGCCGTCCTCGCTGCCGATGGCGAGCCGCAGCTTCCCGTCCGGCGAGGTGACGGTCTCGGTGTGCTGTCCGCTGACCTCCGCGAGACCGCCGGGAGGCGGCGGCGTGGCCTGCGCCGGTGTCACCACCGCTCCGGCGGCGATGACAGCCAGCGCCATCGCGAGCAGTCCGGTCCGTCTTGTCCGCTGGGAGCCCTCACGGTTCATGCACGCCTCATCTGTCCAGGGGTTACAACGTTGTACAGGTTCCCTGTCCAGGCGGCTGGTGTCTAGCCCTCCGGCCGTCAGCCGTGCGTGGATCGCAGCGCGAGGGCTAGCTCCTCCAGAGCGGGCAGCGCGTCGATGATCGTGCGGGCGGAGTCGTCCGGGAGCTGGTCGAGGCACTTGCCGATCGCCTCGGTGCGCAGCAGCTTGATGCGCTCCTGGAGCTCGCGGCCCTGGGCGGTCGCCTCGACCTGGATGGCGCGCAGGTCGGCCGGGTTCGGGTCGCGCTGGATCAGGCCGAGCTCGGTCAGCCGGCCGATCACGCGGGAGACCATCGTCGGGTTCAGGCCCTCCAGCTGGGCCAGTTCGGTCAGGCCGAGCGGCCCGCGGAACGCGATCAGGCCGAGCACCGACGCCTGGGTCGGCGTCAGGCCCTCGTCGGTGGCCGTGGCGTTGAGCTCCCGCGCGAGCCGCGAGATCACGCCGCGCAACTTGTTCAACGTCTCGGTGTCGGACATCTCTACCCCTTTATTGCCTGCTGGCAAGCAATGTACTCTGACTGCTGATGGAACCCCAGAGTCTCCCAGCCGATACCGGCCCATCCAGCGATGGGCCGACCACAGTTGCCGACACGGCCGCGCTCGGCGGTGACGAGCCGTCGCCGAAGCGGTGGATCGTCTTCCCGATCGTCTCGATCGCGCTGCTGATGGCCTCGATCGACCAGACCATCGTCGCCACCGCGCTGATCGCGATCCAGCGCGACCTCGGCGCGCAGCTGAACTGGTCCGGCTGGACGATCACCATCTACGCGCTCGGCCAGATCCTGGTGATGCCGGTCGCCGGGAGGCTCGGTGACCAGTTCGGCCGGAAGAAGATCTTCCTGCTCGCCGCCGTCCTGTTCACGGTCGCCTCGCTGGCCTGCAGCCTGGCCGACAACATCTACCTGCTGGTCGTGTTCCGCGCGTTCCAGGCGATCGGCGGCGGTGCGTTCATGCCGACCGCGACCGGGATCGTCGCCGAGCAGTTCGGCCGCGACCGGGACCGCGCGGTCGGCATGTTCACCTCGATCTTCCCGATCGGCGGCATCCTCGGCCCGATCATCGGCGGCGTGATCGTCACCTACTGGTCGTGGCGGGAGATCTTCCTGGTCAACGTCCCGGCCGGCGTTCTCCTGATCCTGCTGGCGTGGAAGTTCGTCCCGCACAGCGCGCCGAAGAAGGCAGCCCGGATCGACCTGGTCGGAGCAGCCCTGCTCGCGCTGACGATCCTGCTCGGCATGTACGGCGTCAGCTCGCTCGGCAGCGGCGGCGCTTCGCCGTCCGATCCGCTGTTCATCGCCAGCGAGGTGCTCGCGCTGCTGTTCGGTTTCCTGTTCGTCCGGCACGCCAACCGCGCCGCCGACCCGTTCATTCCGGTCCGCCTGCTGCGCGGCCGCGGCTTCGGCGTGATGAACGCGATCAACCTCCTGTACGGCGCCGCCGTGCTCGGCTTCGGCGCCCTGGTCCCCCTGTACGCCGAGGCCCGCTACGGGATCCAGCCGCTGCAGGCCGGAACGTTGCTCACGGCAAGGGCCGTCGGGATGATCTGTGTCGCCGGGCTGGCCGTGTTCGCGTTGCGCCGTACCGGTTACCGGGCACCGATGATCGGCGGGTTCCTGCTGGTCGCGGGCGGGATGACGATCATGTCGCTGGCGCCGCACGGCCTCACGCCGTACGCGTGGCTGGCCGCGGCCGCCGCCGTGACAGGCATCGGAATGGGTCTGTCGATCCCGGCGTCGAACAACGCGTCGCTGCAGCTCGCGCCCGACCAGATCTCCGCGATCGCCGGGCTGCGCGGGATGTTCCGGCAGTCGGGCGGGATCATCGCGGTCTCGGTCACCACGGCGATCCTGTCGCACGCGGCGACGCCGGGGATCGCGCAGGCGCACAGCTTCATCGTGTTCGCGGCGGTGCTGGTGCTGATCATCCCGTTCGCGTTCATGGTGCCGGACCACCGCGGCTCCTGGTAGCTAGGGTGTGTCTCCCGATTCGCGCAGTAGGCGAGAATCGGGAGACACACCCTTAGCCGGCCGCCAGCTTGAAGGTCGCCCGGTAGGCGCCCGGGCTGGTCCCGCTGCTCAGCAGGAAGTGCCGGCGCAACGACTCGGTCGAGCCGAAGCCGGCGGCGTACGCGATCTGCGTGACGGTCAGGTCCGACTCCTCCAGCAGCTCGCGCGCCCTCTCGACCCGGCGCATCACCACCCAGTCGAGCAGCGATTGCCCGGTCTCCGCCTTGAACCGGCGCGCCAGCGTCCGCGTGCTCATGTGCGCGTGGTCGGCGACGTACTGCAGGGACAGCGGCTCGTCGAGATGCTCCAGCATCCACGCCAGGACGGGCGCGAGCCCACCGGTCAGCGGTTTCTCGATGATCTTCGTGTACTGCGCCTGGCCGCCGGCGCGGTGCGGCGGGCTGACCAGCAGCCGGGACATGTCGTTCGCGTACGACTGGCCGTGGTCGGAGCGCAGCACGTGCAGGCACAGGTCGGCCGCCGCGAGCATGCCGCCCGAGGTGAGCACCTGGCCGTCGTCGACGTACAGCTCGTGCTCGGCCAGCTCCACCCGCGGGAACTCGGCGCGGAAGTCGTCGGCCAGCGCCCAGTGCGTCGTGACGCGGTGCCCGTCCAGGACCCCGGCGTACCCGAGCACGAACGCGCCCGCGCAGAGCGAGATCAGCCGGGCGCCGTCACCGGCCGCCGTCGCGATCGCCTCCAGCGTCTCCGCGTCCCGCGCCGCCAGCGGGTCGTCGACCCCGGGGACGATGACGGTGTCCGCGGTGGCCAGCTCGGCCATCGGCAGCAGCTCGCCGAACGTCGGTACGCCGGCGCGGCCGCACAGCACCACGTCGTACGGGGACTCCGGCTCGGGACGGATCCGGTCGAACATCGTCGGCCGCCGCCCGAACGCCTGCACGGCGACGGCGAGGTCGAGCGCCATCGTGCCCCCGAGCACCGCGATCGCGACCCGGTGCCTGTCCGCCATCTCGGCCCCCTTGATCCGGTGTCCTGATCTGGGGCAAGTATGGCCTGGATCGGGGCGTGCGCGAGGGGCCTGTGGACGAAGACTCGAGTCATCAGCCCGCAGCACTTCTCAGGAGGACAGACAGATGAAACCCGACACGATCGTCCTGGTCCACGGCTTCTGGGTCACACCGCGCAGCTGGGAGCACTGGATCTCCCACTACGAGGGCCTCGGCTACACGGTGATCGCCCCGGCGTACCCGGGCTACGAGGTCGAGGTGGAGGCGCTGAACGCCGACTCGACGCCGATCCGCGACATCACCGTCCCGGAGATCATCGCCCACTACGAGAAGGTCATCGGCGCGCTGGACACCCCGCCGATCCTGATCGGCCACTCCGCCGGCGGCGCGTTCGTGCAGATCCTGCTCGACCACGGGTACGGCGCGGCCGGCGTCGCGATCAACTCCGCGCCGACCGAGGGCGTCCGGGTGATCCCGCCGAACCAGGTGAAGGCGACCTTCCCGGTACTGAACAACCCGGCGAACCGCAAGAAGGCGATCGGCTACACCCACGAGCAGTGGCACTACGCGTTCACGAACACCTTCTCCGAGGAGGAGTCGCGGCGGTTGTACGAGCGGTACCACGTCCCGGCCTCCGGCCGGATCCTGTGGGACAGCGTGCTGGCCAACTTCAAGCCCGGCAAGCAGGCCACCTGGGTCGACTACGCCAACGACCGGCGCGCTCCCCTGCTGCTGATGTCGGGCGGCGCCGACAACCTGATGCCGCCGGCCATCCAGCGCTCGAACTTCAAGCACTACAAGTCCGGCAAAACTGTAACGGAACTGAAGGTCTACCCCGGCCGCGCGCACCTGATGCCGGCCGAGACCGGGTGGGAAACCATCGCCGACGACGCGCTGGCCTGGGCCGTCGACCACGCCCGCTGAGCCGGGTGCCGGGCCTGCGCCGTCCGGGGGACTCGTTGATCCCCCGGACACGGCGGCGGCACCCTCTGTACTCGCAGTGATTTCGTGCTACCGTTTCCGTCGGTTGCAGTTTTGCAGTTCCACGTTCGTTCTTGAAACGCCCGCGGAGGTTGTGATCCGCAGGGCGTTTTTCTCATTTCCGGGCCACGGTCCGGGTGGGAGGGCTCGTTCGGCAACCCAGGTGCCGGCAACCGTCGGACCTGATACCCGCCCCACCAAAGGAGCAGATCATGGCTAGCGGAACAGTGAAGTGGTTCAACGGCGAAAAGGGCTTCGGCTTCATCTCGCAGGACGGCGGCGGCGCCGACGTGTTCGTGCACTACTCGGCGATCGCGACGGACGGCTTCCGGACCCTCGATGAGAACCAGAAGGTCGAGTTCGACCTGGCCCAGGGCCCGAAGGGCCCGCAGGCGGAGAACGTCCGCCCGGTCTGAACCCAACGCGCGTAACAGGCTCGCTCCGTTCGTCGGAGCGGGCCTGTTCCGTTTTCAGCTACTCCAGAGCTCTTCTCCGTCGTCCACTTGATCAGTTCGACTGAGCCCGGCGGCCTCGGCCACAGCCTGCGACGCCGCATGCTCCGGGTGCACGTGCGCGACGACCTTTCGGTCGTCACCCAACCACTGCACCAACCCCACCGCTGCCTCTCTGGCAATCCCCTGCCGGTGCCACTCCTTCCCAACTACCCAGGCGACCTCTGCCACGTCAGTAACCGTCGCCTGCACGTAGCCGACCAGCACGCCGTCCAGGCTGATCACCCAGTTCAGCCAGTACTCGCCCGGCCGCCCCGGCCCCGCCGTTTGTCGTTGGAAGCGCTCCGTCAGCCGCTCCACCGATGGCGGCTCACCCCCGGTGAACCTGTAGAGCTCCGGCGCCGCGAGCACCCCCGCCATCTCCACGGCGTACTCGACCACCAACGGCACCAACTCCAGCCGCGCGGTCGAGAACCTCGTCGCGATCATCCGCACACCGTACGACGACGTGACCCAGGGCGACCCGCGTGATCCGCGACACTGGCGGCATGACCGAGATCGACTGGGCCGCTCACGCCGAGCACCTGCGCAAGTCCGCCACCGACGAAGCCGGGTGGAACGCCCTGGTCGCCGCCGAGCTGGTCCGCCCCACCGACCGCCTGATCGTCGACGTCGGCTGCGGAGGCGGCGGCATGGCGAAGGCCCTCGCAACCGCCGTACCGGAAGCCACAGTCGTCGCCCTCGACGCCGACGAGGAAGTCCTCCGCCAGGCCCGCGAACACACCGGCGGTCTGGTCCGCTGCGAGCTCGTCTCGATGGACGATGGCCCCGAACCACTGCGCGCCGCCATCGGCGCCCCAGCTGACCTGATCTGGGCGTCAGCGTCGGTGCACCACGCCGCAGACCAACAGGCCTCCGTCTCGGCCCTGGCGTTGCTCCTCGCGCCCGGCGGTCGCCTTGCCCTCGCCGAGGGCGGTCTCCCAACGCGCATGCTCCCGTGGGACCTCGGCCTCGGCGAGCCCGGCCTCGAACTCCGCCTCGACGTGACTCAGGACCGCTGGTTCGCCGCCATGCGCGAAAGCATCCCCGGATCCGTCTCAATGCCGTACGGCTGGACCGACGCGCTCCAGCGAGCCGGCCTGACCGGCGTCACAACTCGGACCATCCTCACCGAGAAGCCTGTCCCGCTGTCCGACGCCGATCGCGACCAGGTCATCGACCAACTCCGCCACCGCGTCGCCCGCCTCGACCCGACCGCCGAGGCCGCGGGCCACGGGCACGGCCATGGACACGGCCACGGCCACGGGCACGGCCACGGCGGGGGCGGCGGGCCCGAGCACGGACGCGGCGAGGAGCGCGGGCCCGGTCAAGAGCACGGGCACGGTTCGCCCACCCCGGAGATGCCCGTGCTCGACGCCGACGACCTCGCCGTCTGGCACCAACTCCTCGACCCCGACAGCCCGCACTACCTCGGCCGCCGTACCGACCTGGCCGCCCTCTCGGCCCGCAGCATCCACCTCGGCCACGCACCCAGCTGACCCGCGTACGACGTACCAGAACACCCCCGGCGCACCCCGCCACGCCCGGCAATACGGCTGCCGGGCGCGACCTTGCGGGGGACGCGCCGTAAGGTGAGTGCCCATGAATGACCGGCTGGTGTGGATCGACTGCGAGATGACCGGCCTCGACCTGGCGAACGACGCCTTGATCGAGGTCGCCGTGCTCGTCACCGACTACGAACTCAACGTCCTCGGCGACGGCATCGACCTCGTGATCGCCCCACCCCCGCAGGCGCTGGAGCAGATGGGTGACTTCGTCCGCGACATGCACACCGCCTCCGGCCTGCTCGAGGAACTGCCCGCCGGCATCCCCCTCGCCGACGCCGAGCAGCAAGTGCTCGACTTCATCAGCGGCTACGTCAAGGAACCCCGCAAGGCCGCCCTCGCGGGCAACTCCGTCGGCACCGACCGGACCTTCCTCGTCCGCGACATGCCGAAGGTCGAAGCCCACCTCCACTACCGCAACGTCGACGTCAGCTCCATCAAGGAGCTCGTCCGCCGCTGGTACCCGCGCGTCTACTACGCGACGCCCGCCAAGACCGGAAACCACCGCGCACTGGCCGACATCACCGAGTCGATCTCCGAGCTCCGCTACTACCGGCAGACCGTGTTCGTAACCCAGCCAGGGCCCGACTCCGACACCGCCCGGGCCGCCGCCAGCCTCGTCGCCACCCCGATTTCCGACAACTGACCAACCTCGCTATGATTACCCAGCCGTCGCAGTCAGGGCGGCAATGGTGGGTATAGCTCAGCTGGTAGAGCACCTGGTTGTGGTCCAGGGGGCCGCGGGTTCAAGTCCCGTTACTCACCCTCAGGCGAGGGCGACCCATGTCCGCGGAAAGCGCGGACGGGTCGCCTTCGGCATTTTGTGCGGCTGCGCTTCGCTTGCCGGGCGGGGGCTTCGCCACCCGCACCCCCTGGGGCCTTCGCTTCGCTCGGCTCCGTGGCCGGCCGCCGCTGCCGGGCTGCGCCTTCGCTTCGCTCGGCTGCTGTGGTTGCTCGCCGCTGTTGTGCGCGTTTCTCTCCCGACGTTGAGCTTGTGCGCCTGAGAAGATCTTCTGGATGAAGTCGTCAGGCAGCGTGTGGTTCGTCTACGGGGTCGCCGTCGTGGTGACCTTCTTGATCGGCCTGCTTGCCTTCAGCGTGTTCGTCCTCTCCAAAGTCTTCGGCTCCTCCGAGCCCGACCCCGCACCGGCCCCACCCGCGGTCACCCAGGCGGTCCCCACGCCCAGCGCTTCTCCCGCGCCGAAGACCACCGTCGCCAAGGTCTTCGAGATCCGCCCCGTAGTAGCCGACGACCGCCAGTTCGTCCTCGTCGTCGCCACCCCCGCCGGCTGCACCCGCTCCCTCCGAGCCACCACGTACGCCGAGGGCCCCGGCGCAGTAGCCGTCCGAGTAACCCAGCAGGCCTACCGCACCGGTTGCACCTGGCAACGCAAGCCAGTCCTGGCCACCGCCACCCGCGCCCTAGGCACCCGCACCCTCATCATCAACGGCACCCTCTGGACCCCCACCCCCACCGGCGGCTACCAACAGGCCCTAGCCAACTCCGCCCGCACCGACGGCACCTGACCACCGGCCACCGCGCGAACCCTCCGCTGTGTGCCCGCCGCACACACGACGCCGAACCCCACGGCCCCGCGGCACCCAGCCCCGCCACCCGAGCGCCACCACCTCCCGAGCGTCTTCGGCCCGGCGCCGCCCGCATCAGCCGCCCCGGGCGAGTGCTGCACCGCATCAGCAACTCCATCCGCCCACGCAGATCGCCAGGCCGCCAAGCCGCACTCCCCCGCTTACTCGGCGTACCCGCGCGCACCCGACGGCGGCGGCAACGGCAACGGCAACGACGACGACAAAGCCCGTCCGGCGACCAGCGCTTCGAGCGGCGCACCGTCGACCTCCGCCACTGAACAACGGGCGTTGGGACTGGTTCGCGCAGGTACCTGAGCGTGTGGACCAGCTACAAGTACTGGTTGATCAGTGGTGGGTGTCGGCCCTCTCCTGGCTGGACGTTGGCTGGGCACCGCACCCTCACCCGGTACTGGGAGGGTGCGGTGCGCACACACCGACGTCAGCGGTCCAAAGGCAGACCGAACTCCGTGATACTGACCGGCCGGCCGGTCTCCAGCGAGCGGTTGGCGGCGATGCCTACGGCCACGCTGCGAAGGCCGTCCTGGTAGCCGGCTCGGTGGTGGAGGGGATCGGGGGTGGAGGTCGGACGGAAGATGTCGTCCAGCAGGTGGTTGTCGCCGCCACCGTGGCCGCCCTCGCCGGCAGGGACGGGGACCTCCTGCGCGGGCTCCCAGTGACGCTGCAGCAGGATGCGCTCGCCCGCGGGGCGAGGGTTGGTCGCGGTGGCTGTGGGGTCATCGGGGTTGACGCTTGGATCCACTGCTCGGTCCACAGGGTCGACGAAGCTGCGTTCCACGACCTCCAGTTCGAGTCGGCCCTCGGTGCCGTTGATGGAGACCCGGTAACCCTCCCAGGGCGCGTGGGCGTTGAGCGAGTACGTCAGGATCGTGCCCGAGCGGTACGTGACGAGCAGCCCCATGTTGTCCTCGATGGTGATGCCGGGGCTGAACACGTCCTGGTCGCGGAGGTAGCCGTCGTCGGCTTCGGCGTCCAGGTAGAGCGCGCGGAGCTTCTCGTCGGCTGCCATGTCCAAGGCGAACGGATCCGAGGACAGGGCCGGGGACCCGGCCGAGCGGGCAGGGCGATCCGTGAGCCCGCGTTCGGCGGCGTTCTTGTCGCCGTAGAAGCGCAGACCGCCGGCCGCGACGACCAGTTCGGGCACGTCCGCGAGCCACCAGTTGACCAGGTCGAAGTGGTGGCTCGACTTGTGTACGAGCAGCCCGCCGGAGATCTCCTTGCGGCGGTGCCAGCGGCGGAAGTAGTCGGCGCCGTGCACGGTGTCCAGCGCCCACTCGAAGTGGATCGAGGTGACCTTGCCGATCGCCCCGGACGCGATCAGCCGCCGGACCTCGCTGTTGCGTGGCGAGTACCGGTAGTTGAAGGTCACCACCAGGTCCCCCGACGATCCCTCGACCGCCTTGACGATCTGCTGGGCCGGCTCGAGCGACGTCGTCAGCGGCTTCTCCACCACCACGTCGCAGCCCGCATCCAAAGCAGCTGTCGCATACCGGTGGTGCGTCGCGTCCGGCGACGTGACGATCACGACGTCCGGCCGCTGCTCCTCGAGCAGCCGCGCGAAGTCGTCCGGCCCGTAGTGCGGCGGCGCGGTCCCGCCGGCCGCCGTCACCACCTGGTCGTAGTACGCCATCCGCGTCGGGTTGGTGTCGCACCAGGCCACGAGCGTGCCGACATCGGCGTACGTCGTGGTCAGCGCGTCGACGTACATGCCGGCCCGCGAGCCGGTGCCGACCAGGGCGTAGCGGCGATTCTTGGGGAGCGTCACGAGTCTCCTTGGGGTGGTGGGTTCATGGTGAGCGGTGCAGTCCTTCGTGGCGGACAGTCCAGTCGCGAGGGAACGCGGGGGCGACACCGTCGGCGCCCGCCGCCATCAACGCGACCGCGGCGAGCACGCCGCCGTTGCCCGGCAGGTAGACCGGCAGCGACGGTGTCTGCCGGTTGTGCCCGTTCGGCAGGAAGCCGTTCTTGGTGGCCTTGAGCAACAATGCGTCCACCGCGAGCTCCGGCTCCCCGAGCCGCGCGGCCGTCATCGCGATCGCCGGGTAGTCCCACCCCCACGTACTCTCCCAGTCCCAGTCACCCAGTACGCCGGCCAACGTCCGTCGCATCACGGCGTGGTCGACGTACGAGGTGTCCGGCACCACCCCGAGCGCGTAGAGCATCGACGGATGATCCCCACGCACGGTCCACGGCTCCCCCTCGATCGCCGCGTAACACCCGTCGCGGATCGGCGCAGGCACCAGTCCGTCGGCCACCTCGGCCCACCGCGGCTCCGGCGCGAGCCCGAGGTGCGATCGCCACTCCTGCGCGACCAGCAACGCCCACCGCCAGTACGCCAGCTCGAACGTCGGGTTCACCAGCTCGCCCCGGATCGCCGAGTACGACTCCTGCGCCGGGATCAGCGGCGGCCCCAGCTGGTACCCGCGCGAGGTCTTCACCGCGTACGACGCCATGAACTCCGCGCTCTCCAGCACGACCCGCCCGTACCGCTCGACCGCGTCCGCCGGCCCCGTACGCCGAATCAGCTCCGCCAGGTAGATCGGATGCGGCTGCTGCCACACCAGGAACGGACCGATGCTGCTCGGACTCTCCCGCCCGTCCGGCGCGACCTGCTTCGGCCACCGCACGCCGTCGTACTCCTGAAGTCGCGCGGTCTCCCGCGCCGCCGGCAGGATCCGCTCGTACCACCCCAGGCTCCGCTCGAGCAGCTCCGGCCTTCCCCACAAGGCGAAGTGCGCGCCGTGCCACCAGTGCATCTCGAGGTGGAACCGTCCGCGCCAGCTGTTGCACACGAGCCCGGTCTCCTGCGGTGGCACCGATCCCGCGCAGTTGATCGCCGTCAGGTACTGCGACAGCACCACCCGTCGCTCGATCTCGACGGCCCGCGCATCTCCCTCCAACGCGACGGCCGCCCCGGACTCCCAGAACCTCTCCCACGACGACCGGCAGGCCGTCTCCAGCTCCCCGAACCCGGCCGGTACGTCGCGCTGCTCCCCCGAGAACCCGATCCGCAGCTCCAGCACCTCAGCCGTTGCCCTGAGCAAGAACTCGTGCGTCCCGATCTGCTCCAGCCGCGCGTCCTCGGCACCGACCGTCATCCAGTACCGCGTGCCGTCCAGCCGCCGCTCGAGCTGCCAGCCACCGGCCACCTCGTGCACAGTCGTCGTGTGCTCCCCGGGCCGGTCCCAGTCCGCACCGTTGCTCCAGGCCCCCGACCCGTACGGGAAGGCGAACCGTACGCCGAGTCGCGCCATCGACTCGACCCGGACGGCGATCACGTCCTCGTCCGGCGCGCACAGCGTCCGCACCCGCACGTCGTGCCCGTCGACGATGAACGAGCTGTCGATCACCCCGCCCCACAGGTCCAGCCGCTGTCGAGCGTCTTCCGGCGACCCTGGCAGCACGAACCCGATCTGCCCCAGCTCGAGCCGGTGCGGGTTCGCCCGCAGCCACTCCTCGGCCGGCGTCTGCCGCGGCTCGGAGGTCGTCCCGAGATCCATCTCGCCACCAAGATCGACGTACGGCACCGGACCCCGAGGCGTCGGGTAGGCCCGCTGCGTCTCGCTCAACGCGTAGGACCCCGGAAAGCTGTGCCACCCCCACTGCGACAACGTCCCCAGCAGCGAGCCGGCCGGATCGTCGCCGGTCCGGGGCGCCACCGGGTACCGCTTCGGCCAGGTCTGCAGCCCCGTCACGTCCACGGTGAAGCAGAACTCCCCGTTCCCCACCGACAACGGCGACTCCGGCACAACGCCCACCAGGTGGACGTCGTGCCGTTCTACCAGCGCTTGCCGGTCGATCGAGGTCACTGAATCGCCGCCCCCAGTTCCTCGAGGAACCGCTTCGCGCCCTGCCCCGGCTGCTGCCGGTTGAACAGCACCTCCGCGTTCGTGCGTTCCAGGATCTTCACGCTCTCGGTCGACCCCGTCGGCCCGATGATCAGCGCCGGCCCGACCTTCGGCGCGATCGCCGCGATGAAGTCGGCCGACACCGCCTCGTCCTTCGGCAGCGACGGCTTCACCGCGGCGAGCACGTCGGAGTTGGCCGGGATACCGCGGTTCGCCAGCGTGATCTTGCCCGCGGCCGGGTCGTTCACCAGGAAGTTCACCAGCTTCGCGGCCGCCTCCTGATGCTTGGTCCGCGCGCTGATCGTGTAGATCTGCGAGGCCTGCAACCACATGCCCGGCTTGGTCGCCGCGCCTTCACCAGGAGCCCGCAGCAACTGCAGCTCCGAGCCCGACGCCTTGCGCAACGCGCCGAGCTGGTTCGTCCAGTCCAGCTGCATCCCGGCCAGCCCGCGACCCATCAGGCTCTGCTCCGGCGCCGGCTGCCCGACCAGCTCCGACGTCACCGCGGCCGGCGGCGTCGCGCCCGCGTCGCGCAGCCCGGTGGTCATCGTGAACCACTCGGTCAGCGTCCCCTCGCTCAGCCCGACCTTGCCGTCCTGGGTGTAGAGCGACTCACCCCGCTGCCGCGCGTACAGATCCAGTACGTCGGCGCTCGTCGGGTCCTCCGCGCCGTACGTACCCTTCGGCGACGCCTTCGCGACCTGCTCCGCGATCCGGCGGAAGTCGTCCCACGTCCAGGTGCTGTCGTCCGGCAGCGGCACGCCGGCCGCCTTGAACACCTTCGGGTTCACCACCACGCCGAACGCGTTCACGCCCGTCGGTACGCCGTACTGCTTGTCGTCGAAGTTCCCGTTGGACAGCGACGCCGCGTCGATCTTGTCGGTCTTCAGCGTGTCCTTGACCTCGGCCAGGTCGAGCAGCGCGCCGCGGTCGCCGTACTCCCGCGGGTACGCGCCGCCGAGCGTGATCACGTCCGGTGCGTCGTTGGCCGCGACGCTGGTCGCCAGCTTGTCGAAGTACCCGTTGAAGTCGCCGTACTCGGGCTTGACCGTGATGCCCGGGTTGGCCGTCTGGAACGCGTCGATCGCCTTCTGGGTCAGCGCGGCGCGGTCCGCGTTGCCCCACCAGGAGAACCGCAGCGTGACCGGGGCGTTCGGGTCGTCCGAGGCACTCCCGGAGTCCCCGCCGCAGCCTGGCAGCGCGAGCAGCAGACCGGCCAGTCCCAGCGCGGCGATCCGCCGGTACGACGAGTGCTTCATGATCGGGTCCTTTGTCCGGTGGTCATTTGAGCCCCGTGGTGGCGATGCCACGGGTGAGGTAGCGCTGGCCGGCCAGGAAGAAGCCGAAGATCGGCACCAGCGCGACCACCGACATCGCGAACAGCGGTCCCCACGACGTCCCGCTCTGGGCGTCCATGAAGGAGCGCAGCGCGACCGGCACGGTGTACTTGTCCGGGTCGGTGAGGAAGATCAGCTGGCTGAAGAAGTCGTTCCAGGTCCAGATGAACGTGAACACCGCCGACGTCGCCAGCGCCGGCAGGCACAGCGGCATCACGATCCGCGCGTAGATCCGGAAGTGCCCGCAGCCGTCGAGGCGGGCGGCCTCGTCCAGCTCGCGCGGCAGCCCGCGGATGAACTGCACCATCAGGAACACGAAGAACGCGTCGTGGGCCAGGAACTTCGGCACCACCAGCGGCAGGATCGTGTTGATCCAGTCCAGCTTCGAGAACAGCACGTACTGCGGGACGATCAGCACGTGGATCGGCAGCATGATCGTGCCGAGCATCAGCGCGAACCACAGCTTCTTCAGCGGGAACTCGACCCGGGCGAACGCGTACGCCGCCAGCGAACAGGTCAGCAGGTTGCCGACGATCGCCAGGACGGCGATCAGCGCCGAGTTCAGCAGGTAGTGCTGGAACGGGTGCGCGAGTGCCGTCCAGCCGTCGGTGTAGTTGTCGAACTGCACCTTGCTCGGCAGCAGCGACGGCTCGCGGAAGATCACCTCGGTCGGCTTGAACGAGCTCGACAGCAGCCAGAGCAGCGGGTAGAGCATCACGAAGCCGAACACGATGATCATCGCGTGCTTGAGCAGGCCTTTGCCGCGCGGTTCGGTCCCGGGCGGGCGGCCGGCACGGACCCGGGTCAGCGTCTCACTCGTCACCGTAGAACACCCATCGCTTGGCGAACAGGAAGTTGATCGCGGTCAGCACGGCGATGATCACCAGCAGGACCCAGGCCATCGCCGACGCGTAGCCCATGTGGAAGGAGCCGAAGCCCTCGTCGTACAGGTAGAGCGTGTAGAGCAGCGTCGAGTCGGCGGGCCCACCGGTGCCGCCGCTCACGACGAAGGCCTGCGTGAAGCTCTGGAACGCGCCGATCACCTGCAGCACCAGGTTGAAGAAGATGATCGGGGTGAGCAGCGGCAGCGTGATGTGCGCGAACGTCGTCCACCGGCCGGCGCCGTCGACGGCGGCCGCTTCGTAGTACGACGTCGGAATCTGCCGCAGACCGGCCAGGAAGATCACCATCGGGGCACCGAAGGTCCAGCCGTTCAGCAGGATCAGCGTGCCCAGCGCGAAGTCGGGGTGCGCCACCCAGCTCTGGCCCTCGATGCCGACCTTGGCCAGCAGGTCGTTGACCAGGCCTTCCTGGCCGAAGATCTGCCGCCACAGGATCGCGATCGAGACGCTGCCGGCCAGTAGGGACGGCAGGTAGAAGACCGAGCGGTAGAAGCCGAGGCCGCGGATGCCCTTGTTCAGCACGATCGCCAGGCCGAGCGCCATCAGCAGCTGCAGGGGGACCGAGATGAACACGTACTGGAAGGTGACCAGCAGCGACTTGTGCAGCCGCCGGTCGGTCAGCATCTCCTGGAAGTTCGCCAGGCCGATCCACTCCGGCGGCTTGAGCAGCGAGTAGTCGGTGAAGGACAGGTACAGCGACGCGAGGATCGGGCCGAGCGTGATCGCCACCAGGCCGATCAGCCACGGCGTCAGAAAGATGTAGCCGGTAACCGCGTCACGGCGGCGCTGGCTGTACCGCGTGTAGGCACTCAACGCCTCACCTCCAGTTCGAGTAACCGGTTTCTAGCAGGCCAGCTTGAAACGTGTCAATGCCTCATCAACGACAGCGAAAATGTTTCGTTACAAGGAGATCTTTGTCCACAGATTGCCGAGAGACCGGTTTCCCAAACCGCGTTCTGGCAGCTACCGTTGCCCTGCCGGAGGCACTGACCGCCGGCCCGAGGGGAGGAGCGCGGTGGATCAGAACGCCAGGGTGTCGGCCAACATCAAGCTGGTTGCCGAGGCCGCGGGCGTCTCCCGGGCGACGGTCTCCCGGGTGATGAACGGCCGCGCCACGGTCGCCCCCGAGCTTGCCGAGCGAGTGCTCACAGCGGCCCGCGCGCTGGACTACGCGCCGAGCCAGGTCGCCCGCAGCCTGGCCCTCGGCCGAACGGCGACGATCGCGCTGATCGTGCCCGACCTGTCGAACCCGATGTTCCAGGACGTGCTGCGCGGCCTGAGCCTGGCCGCCGGCGCCGACGGGCACCGGCTGCTGATCGCGGAGTCGAACGAGCAGGTCGAGGACGAGGAGGTGCTCGCGCTCGAGGCCCGCCGGCGCTGCGACGGCGTCGTACTGGCTTCTCCCCGGCTGCCGACCGCCGATCTCGAACGGCTGGTCCCGCAGCTCGCACCACTGGTGCTGATCAACCGCAAGCTCCCCGGCGTACCGTCCCTGTCCGTCGACTACGCCGCCGGCATCCAGGACCTGGTCGCCCACCTGCTCTCACTCGGCCACCGCCGCATCGTCTACCTGGCCGGCCCACCACCCAGTACGTCGAACCGCGAGCGCCTCGACGCCCTGACCCGCCTGTCCGAGGAGGGCCGCGCCTTCGAGCTCGCGCAGATCCCCTGCGGCGCGACCTTCGAGAACGGCCACGCCGTCGCCGGTGAGATCGCGAGCAGCGGCGCCACCGCCGCCGTCGCCTACAACGACATGGTCGCCTTCGGCGCCCTGAGCGGCCTGCACGAACTCGGCGTCTCCGTCCCCGGCCAGATCTCCATCACCGGCTTCGACGACATCCCGTTCGCCCGTTTCACCACACCACCTCTGACGTCGGCCGCCGTACCGAGAAACACTCTCGGCAAGCAGGCCTGGGACCAGCTCCACACCCAACTCACCGGCACCGGCACCGCCGAGGCCACCGCCTTCCGCCCCCGGCTCCTGGTCCGAGGAAGCACCGGCCGGCCCACCCACGCCTGACCGGCGGATGGCCGCAACCTGCCGTCCGCCAGCCGGTGCACCCACTGCCCTCCACACTTGCCAGGTGAGGATGAAGCTGGCGGCCGTCGTACTGGTTCCTTTGCTGGTCGCAGGCTGCACGCCTGACCAGCTGGGCGATCGCGGCGGCGACTCGGGCAACCGGCCGGACCACATCGGCGACGTGGACTACGTCGAGGTCTACCGGAACGCTGACCAGTTCCCGAACATCTCACGCATCTGCGTGCAGGGCCTCGCCTTCGCCAGTACGTCGAGCGGCGCACGCGGCGGCGAGGGCGCCGACGCCGACCCCGGCCTGCTGAGGGTGCCCGAGTGGGACACGTTCTGCGCCGCCCATCGGAGGGACAGATGAGAGCCCGCACGCTCGCGTTGGCCGCCGTACTGATGCTGCTGGTCACCGGCTGCTCCGAGCAGCTCGGTGATCGCGGTGGGGACGAGGGCGCACCGCCCGACCGGATCGCCGACGTCGACCACGTCGAGGTGTTCCGCAACGCGGACAAGTTCCCCAACGTCGCCCGGATCTGCGTCGAAGGCCTCGCCTTCGCCAGTACGTCGAGCTCGGACCCCGGTCTGATCCGGGTCCCGGAGTGGGACCAGGAATGCGCCAAGCACCGCACTACCCCAACTCCAACTCCGACGCCGACGCCGACCAGGTAGGCAGCGCCCTACCGAACAACCGGTGACAGGCAGCTGCTCGGGAGGTCGAACCAGCGGAGCTGGTCGAAGTCGGTGTTGACCGTGCCCTCGGCCTCGGTGTCGGCGTGCTGGCAGGCGTCCAGGAGCTCGCGGGCCTCGGCGAGGTAGCCGGCCAGGGCCGACTCCGGGGCAGTGGTGTCGTGGCGCGGGTAGCGCAGGGCGCCGTCGCGGTCGTAGCCGACCTGCGACAGCCGCATCGGCGGCTCGACCGAACCGCGGTGGTGGCGCCACAGGCCGTTCGACGGGTCGAAGCGGTAGTCGCCGAGCAGGCGCCAGCCCTCCTGCGCGACCAGGCGGACCGCCTCCACGACGTACGAGAAGACGGCCTCGGAGATGAAGTAGTTGAAGTTGACCCGCACCCAGCCGGGCTTGATCCCCTCGCAGCCGTGCTCGATCTCCTCGGCGAACTCGGCCGACCGTGCCAGGTCGATGTTGAGCAGCGTGTGCCCGTACGGGCCGGCGCACGAGCAGCCGCCGCGCGACTGGATCCCGAACAGGTCGTTGAGCAGCGCGACCACGTAGTTGTGGTGCAGGTACCGCCCCGACGGCGCCTTCACCACGAACGACACGATCGACAGCCGCTCGGCGTCGAGGTTGCCGAGGATCTCCAGGTGCGGCTCGGCACGCCACGCCTCGACCGCACGCCGCAGGTAGGCGTCCTCGTGCGCCCGGATCACGTCGATGCCGACCGCCTGCTTGAGCTGGAAGACCAGCCCGGCCCGGATCGACTCGATGATCGCCGGCGTCCCGCCCTCCTCGCGGTGCACCGGGTCGTCGAGGTAGCGGTGCTCGGTCGGGTTCACGTACGCGACCGTCCCACCACCCGGTACGTCGGGCACGCGGTTGCGCAGCAGCTCCCGGCGCGCGACCAGCACGCCGGGCGTGCCGGGTCCGCCGATGAATTTATGCGGGCTCAGAAAAATTGCGTCCTTGTACGCGAGCGGGTCGTCGGCCTGGCCGCCGTACATGTCGATCTCGATGTACGGCGCGGCCGCGGCGAAGTCCCAGAACGACAGGGCGCCGTACCGGTGCAGGAGCGCGGAGACCCGATGGGTGTTGCTGACGATGCCCGTCACGTTGCTGGCGGCCGAGAACGAGCCGATCTTCAGCGGGCGGCCGGCGTACTCGACGAGCTCGGCCTCCAGCCGCGGGATGTCGATGTGCCCGTCGGCGTCCTGCCCGATCACGACCACGTCGGCGATCGACTCGCGCCAGGGCAGCTCGTTGCTGTGGTGCTCGTACGGGCCGATGAACACGACCGGCCGCTGGTCGCGCGGGATCTCGTCGCTCAGGTGGTACTCGTCGTCGAGCTGCGCGGGGATCCGCAGACCCAGTACGCCGATCAGCTTGTCGATCGCGCCGGTCGCGCCCGAGCCGCAGAAGATCACCGCGGTCTCGTCGTCGCCGCCGACGCTGTCGTGGATGATCCGCCGGGCGTCCTCGCGCAGCCGCGTGGTCTGCAGCCCGGTGCCGCTGGACTCGGTGTGGGTGTTCGCGTACCGCGGCAGCACCTCGTCGCGGATGAAGTCCTCGAGGAACGTCAGCGCACGCCCGGAGGCGGTGTAGTCGGCGTAGGTGACCCGGCGCGGGCCGTACGGACCGGGCATCACCTGGTCGTCCCCGATCACCGACCCACGGATCCGGCGCAGCAGTGGGGTGTCGGGCGGCATGCTCGTGCCAGGACCGTACGGCGGCCGGGCAGCCGGCCCATCGACGTCCGATCGCTGCTCCACCATGGCGCCAGGGTAAGGCCGCCGAGTGACTTTCGTCTCGTTCCTGGTGGCGCGCTGGTGGCTAGGGTCGTGGCAGTCGAGCGCGAGGAGTCGAGGATGACGTTTTCCACCGAGCTGTGGGACGCCGGAGCCACCAAGGTGTACGCCGAGATTCTCCGGCACCCGTTCATCACCGGGCTGACCGACGGGACGCTGCCGCACGAGAAGTTCCGCTACTTCATCGTCCAGGACAGCCACTACCTGCGTGCCTACTCGCGCGCGCTCGCGCTGACCGCCGCCCGGGCGACCGACGAGGACGCCGTCAACATGTTCGCGCGGCACGCGGCCGAGGCGATCGACGTCGAGCGCGAACTGCACTCCTCCCTGCTCGGGTCGCTGGGGCTGACCTCGGCCGACGTCGACGCGACCGGGTCCGGGCCGACGACCACGGCGTACATGTCCTACCTCACTGCGGTCTGCGCGACCGGCACGTACGCGGAGGCCGTGGCCGCCGTACTGCCGTGCTACTGGATCTACCGCGACGTCGGCCGCGAGCTGCTGAAGCAGTCGTCGCCGGACCCGGTCTACGCGGAGTGGATCGCGTCGTACGGTTCCCCCGAGTTCGACGCGGTCGTAGAGTCGGTGCTGGCGGTGACGGACGCACTCGGCGCCGAGGTCGGCGCGGCCGAGCGGGATCGTTGCCATCGGCACTTTTCCACCACGACCCGGTACGAGTGGATGTTCTGGGACGCCGCGTACCACGAACTGGAGTGGCCGGTCCGATGAGAGACTTCTACGACGTCGTGATCGTCGGCGGCGGGCACAACGGCCTGGTCGCCGCCGGGTACCTGGCCGGCGCCGGCTTGAGCACGCTCGTCGTGGAGCAGCAGTCACACACCGGCGGCGCCGCGGTCAGCGAGCAGGTGTTCCCCGGTGTGGACGCGCGGCTGTCGCGCTACTCGTACCTGGTCAGCCTGCTGCCCGACAAGATCGTCGCCGACCTGGGGCTGTCCCTGCAGCTGCGGTCGCGCTCCGTCGCGTCGTACACGCCGGTACGCCGGGGCGGCCGTGACCTCGGCCTGATGGTCGACCGGCCCGAGGGCTCGGCGACGCGCGAATCCTTTGGCGTGTTGACCGGCAGCGATGCCGAGTACGACGCGTGGCAGCAGTTCTACGGGTCGGTCTCGGAGCTGGCTGCCGTGCTCGCGCCGACCTTGCTGGAGCCGCTGCAGTCGGCCGCGTCCCTGCGGCAGCGGGTCGATCCCGCGCTGTGGGACGAGCTCGTCGAGCGGCCGCTCGGGGAGACGATCGAGCGGCGGTTCGTCGACGACACCGTCCGCGGCGTGGTCGCGACCGACGGCGTGATCGGGACGTTCGCCCGGCTGCGCGACGAGTCGCTGCTGCAGAACCGGTGCTTCCTGTACCACCTGATCGGCAACGGCACGGGCGAGTGGCGGGTCCCCGTCGGCGGCATGGGCGCGGTGACCGACGCGCTGCTGGAGGCCGCCCGGCGTGCGGGTGCGACGGTGGTGACGGACGGAGCCGTCTCCGCGATCGAGGCCGACGGCACCCGCGCCGCGGTGACCTGGCTCGGGGGTGACGGCGAGCGAACCGTGGACTGCTCGTACGTGCTCGCGAACGTGGCGCCCGTCGTACTGGATCGGTTGCGTGGCCGGGCTGCTTCTTCGTCTCCGGAGGGTTCCCAACTCAAGATCAATCTCCTGCTGTCCCGGCTCCCCCAGCTGAAGTCCGGCGACGACCCGCGCCGGGCGTTCGCCGGGACCTTCCACATCGACGAGGACTACAGCCAGCTCGAGACCGCGTACGCCGAGGCCGCGGGTGGCGAGCTGCCCGTCGTACCGCCGTCGGAGGTGTACTGCCACTCCCTCACCGACCCGTCGATCCTGAGCCCCTCACTCGTGGCCTCCGGCCACCACACGCTCACCGTCTTCGGCGTCCACTTCCCCACCCGCTTGTTTGCCCAGGACAACGAAGCCGCGCGCGCCGAGTCGGTCCGCCGCGTCCTGGCCGGCCTCGACAACTACCTCGCCGAACCCCTCGACTCCTGCATCGCACTCGACGCCGACGGCAACCCCTGCATCGAAGCCAAGACCCCCGTCGACATCGAGTCCTCGGTCGGCATGCCCGGCGGCCACATCTTCCACGGCGACCTCCAGTGGCCCTGGTCCGACGACACCGCGGAGGCCGGCCGCTGGGGCGTCGAAACCGACGTCGCCAACCTCCTCATCTGCGGCTCCGGAGCCCGCCGAGGCGGCGCCGTCAGCGGCATCGGAGGCCACAACGCAGCCCAGGCGATCCTCTCCCTGCACCCCTGACCCAGCCACCCCAGAACCGATTTTTCTTCTCCCCCGATCCCCTGCTAGTGTTCTCTTCGTTCGAAGGAAACAACACGCGCCGCTAGCTCAATTGGCAGAGCAGCTGACTCTTAATCAGCGGGTTCGGGGTTCGAGTCCCTGGCGGCGCACCAGCATCGAGGCCCAGGCAGACATCGCATCTGATCCTGGGCCTTTGTGCGTTCTCACGCACGCTTTTACGCCGTGGCATTCACGAGACCGATCCAGCTCACTGCTGTCGATTGGTTCCGGCCACCTCCTCTCACTTCGGCCCTCTGCCTGACCTCCCCTGCGGCCATCACTGTGTGTCACATCTCAACTATTTGCCCTTCCACCATCTCCGACACCCTCAACACCCGCGCGCTCTGGCGCCGCGGCGCCCGGCTCGCCACCGCCGGACACCACGGCGAACCCATCGCGCCGCTCGCTACTTCGTGGCGGCGCGGGCGAGGTTCGTTTCCACGTGCCGAAGGACGGAGAGGGCGCCGGCCAGCTCGGTGGAGGTCAGGTCGCCGGCGGCGCTCTCTTCGAGGTGGGCCCAGATGCGTTCGACCTCGCGGCGCACGGACTGGCTGGCGGGAGTGGCTTCGACGATGGTGGCCCGCTTGTCCGTCGGACTGGCGGTGACACGAACGAACCCGGCGTGCTCGAGTCGCCGTACGGTGCGGGTCATCGTGGCGGAGTCGGAGTCCAGCGCCCGGACCAGCTCCGTCTGGCTTTGCGGGCCACGCTCCCACAGTTGCATCATCACGAGCTCCTGCCCCAGGCGCAGACCCAGAGGCCGCAGGAGATGCCCGGTGATCGCCCGCTGCAGGCGCGCGACCCGGACCAGCGCGTTCGTCAGCGGCTGGTCCGGCATGGAGTGAGATTTCGATGCGGGAGTCATGGCCTCAACGTTCCAGTTGACTGTTCGAACAGTTTCCACTGTATCTCGCGGCCACTGGCAACAGATCCGTTGAACACCTGGCTATCGGTGACCTGAGTCACACCTATCGGCGGAATCTCGTGAGTGCATTACCTGTTCGAACAGGTAATGCACTCACGAGAACAGGACCCGACGATGCACACAGCGTTCGACTCCTTCCAGCTGGGCGGGAAGCGCCTGGCCAACCGCGTGGTGATGGCCCCGATGACCCGCAGCCGCGCGTACGGGCCCGGGGCGACCCCGACCGCGCTCACCGCGCAGTACTACACCCAGCGCGCCGGCGCGGGCCTGATCATCACCGAGGGCACCCAGCCTTCGCCGGTCGGCCAGGGCTACCCCGACACCCCCGGACTGCACTCCGCTCAACAGGTCGCCGCCTGGCGGGTCGTGACCGACGCCGTCCATCAGGCCGGCGGCGTGATCTACGCGCAACTGCTGCACACCGGCCGAATCGGCCACCCCGCCCTCCTGCCCGACAGACTCCACCCGGTCGCCCCCTCCGCCGTGGCCGCCGACGGCCAGGTCTTCACCCACGAAGGCCCCAAGGCCTTCGTCACGCCGAAGGAACTGACCGAGCCCGAGATCACCCGGACCATCGACGACTTCGTCGCCGCGGCTCGCAACGCGGTGGCGGCCGGATTCGACGGCGTGGAGCTGCACGGCGCCAACGGCTATCTGATCCACCAGTTCCTCGCCGCCGGCACGAACCGCCGTACTGATGACTGGGGCGGCTCGGTCGAGGGCCGGACTCGCTTCGCCGTCGCGGTGACGACGGCGGTGGCCGACGCCATCGGCGCCGGCAACGTCGGGCTCCGCATCTCGCCGGGCAACCCGTACAACGACATCACCGAGGACGACGTACAGGAGACGTACGGCGCTCTGATCGCGCGGCTGGCGCCACTGGGACTGAGCTACCTCCACCTCGTCGAAGGACCCGACCGCGAGCTCACCCATCGGCTGCGCAAAGAGTGGCCCGGCACGTTCATCCTCAATCCACGCACCCCCTCCGGCCCCACCGGCCCGGAGGCGCTGCGACTGATCGAGGACGGAACGGCCGACCTGATCGCCTTCGCCACGCTGTTCCTGGCGAACCCCGACCTGCCCGTGCGCCTCGCCGCGGGCGGGCCGTACAACACGCCGGACCGCCACACGTTCTTCGGCGGAGACGAGCGCGGCTACACCGACTACCCCACACTCGCATGAGACCCACCCGGAGGATCCTGGTCCTGGCCTGCATCAGCCAGTTCATGGTGATCCTGGACGCGTCCATCGTGAACGTCGCCCTGCCGTCGATCGAACAGGACCTCGGCTTCACCTCCACCGGTCTCGCCTGGGTCGCGAACGGCTACCTGCTGACCTTCGCCGGATTCATGCTGCTGGGCGGCCGCGCCGCCGACCTGTTCGGCCATCGCCGGATGCTCGTCGCCGGGCTGTTCCTGTTCTCCGCCGCCAGCCTCATCGGCGGCCTCGCCACCGGCCCAGAGATCTTGGTGACGGCCCGCGCCGTCCAGGGCATCGGCGCCGCCCTGCTGGCTCCAGCGACGCTGGCCGTCATCAACACGAACTTCATCGACGAGACCGCACGCGCCAAAGCAGTCGGCGCCTGGTCCGCCTCCGGCGGCATCGGCGGGATGGCCGGCGCGATCGCGGGCGGCGCCCTCACCACCGGACTGTCCTGGCGCTGGGTCCTCCTGATCAACGTCCCGATCGGCGCAGCCGTGATCGTCCTGGCCATGCTGTCGCTGACCTCCGCCCGCGTCCGCCGGCAGGAGTCCCCGGACCTCCTGGGCGCGGTCACCGGTACGGCGGGACTCGCCGCGCTCATCTACGGCGTCATGCAGAGCGCCGACCACGGATGGACATCCGCACCGACCATCGGACCGGTCGGAGCGGGCCTTCTCCTGCTCGTCACCTTCACCGCGATCGAAGCCCGTTCCGCCGGCCACCCGATGCTTCCGCTCCGCCTGTTCAGGCTCCGAAAAGTTGCTGTAGGCAACATCATGCTGCTGCTCTTCGGCGCGATCGGGATCGCCATGTGGTACTTCACCTCGCTGTTCCTGCAGAACGTGCTCGGCTACAGCGCACTGCGAACCGGGCTCGGCCAAACACCCGCAGCAGTAACCTTCGTGGTCACCGCACGACTCGCCGCAGCCCTTCTCCGGCCCACCGGCGTACGACGACTACTCCTCACCGGCAGCACATGCTTCGTCGCCGGCTTCGCCTGGC
The DNA here is from genome assembly GCF_049844575.1 of Kribbella sp. DT2. Taxonomy (NCBI): domain Bacteria; kingdom Bacillati; phylum Actinomycetota; class Actinomycetes; order Propionibacteriales; family Kribbellaceae; genus Kribbella; species Kribbella sp. DT2. The sequence continues at coordinate 196,502 of NZ_JBNCLH010000011.1, forward strand.
TCGCCCAGGCCGACGCCGCCAGCGGCTACTTCACCAGCGTGCTCGGGCCTACCCTGCTGATCGCGATCGGCATCGGCCTGACCTTCCCCACCCTGATGGCCACCGTCACCGCGGACGCCCCACCAGACGACGCCGGAGTCGTCGGCGGCATCGCCAACACAGCCGGCCAGGTAGGCGGCTCACTGGGCGTCGCAGCCCTCACGACAGCCGCCAGCACCCAAGCATCAACCACCACCGGCTACGCCCTCGTCTTCACCATCGCAGCCACCCTCGGCCTGGCCCTCGCCCTGTTCGGCGCCCTGCTCCCCCACCACCAACCCCCGCTGACAACACGCTGAACGAATACCTGCGGACAGCCCCACGAGCTCCACCACCTGACCGCCGCCGATCTGCCCAGGGAAGGAATCGCCTCGGGCAGATCGGCGTACGGCGTGTCCAAGTGGGCTTGCCGAGGAACGGCGTCCGGCACGAACTGCCCGCGTCGAAGCGACGTCTTCACTTCCCGTGACCGCCCGGAGGCCCATCTTTACCGCCCCTACCGAACAGCCGGGCGAAGTTCAGGTCCCACCCCCAGCCGTAGGACCTGGGCGTGAAGATCCGCGGCTCGTCAGGGTTCCACATTCTTGCCTTGGCGCGTTCCCACGTGGGCCGCCGCCAGTCGTACGGAACGCCCAGAAACTTCCCCGTCTTGGCCATGTTCCGAACGTACCGCGACTCCGGCGCCGCTCGGCTTCTCTGTGCGCTCAGGGAGTGAGAACGTTGCCGAGGGCTTCCTGCCGTGCCTGTCAGAGGGTTGGTTCGCCGGCCGGTTCGAGACGCCAGACCCCGATCTCGGCGACCTCGCGTGCGCCGGGCCTGCGGTAGAAGCGATGGGCTGCTTCGTTCGTCCTGAGCACCCACCGTTCGAGCCGGCCGCCGTCACGACGAGCCTGGTCCGCCAGCTCTTTGAGTACCTGCTCGCCCCACCCTCGCCCGCGGTGGGTCTCCGCGATGAACAGGCCCTCGAGGTGAACGCCAGGGCGACCGGTGATCGTGCTGTACGTCGGGTAGGTGAGAGCACCCCGGGTCCGGCCCGGGACCTGGCCGATTTCGAGCGGTTCGTCGTCGAGGATCTCCGGAGCCTCGACAACATCGCCTCCTCCATCCGGACGCAGTTCGCGTACGGCGCCGTGAAAGACGCGGCCGCGATCACGCCTCCGGTCCGCTCGAGCCAGCATCGGCGACAGCGATGACTGGCCTGCCGTCAGGACAGGGCAGAACCGTCAGCTGCCGTGCGGTGACGGCTGTAGTGGCGGGCTGCTCGGGCGCGGTTTCCGCAGGACGGTTTGCACCATTCCTGGCGGCCGTGGCTCTTGACGAAGTAGCGCACGCAGCGGGGTGCGGTGCAGGAGCGCAGGTCGAGGCGCTGTGGGCCGGTGAGGAAGTCGATGGCGGCGCGGGCCAGGGTCGCGACGAGGCGGACGGACGGGTCGTTCTCCGCTGACAGCAGCTGGGTGGTGGGGGCTCCTTCGGCGGGCCAGTCCAGCTGCGGGGTGACCGGTTCCCGCGCGGCGGCCACGTTGAGACGGGCCGTTGCCTGGTCGGCGTTCATCAGGCGATGGGCGTCCGCGGGGCTGGGAGGAGCGGGACTGACTGCCCGGGCGAACAGGGCACGGACCGCCTGCCGTAGCTCGATGATTTCGAGCCTGAGGGGTTCGTCCGCTGTGAGCCCTCCCGCCGGAACGTGGCCCGCCAGCAGATCCCTGTGCTCCTGAATCCAGCGCGTTGTCTCCTGGACCGTGGTCAGGTCGTCGGCGACCCCGCCGTCCCCGTCGTGGCGGATCGTGCTCGCCAGTTCCAGCGCCAGCCATCGCTCCACGGGTCGTCTCCTGCCCTCTCGTTAATCGCTTGATCGCATCGCTGCGCCCACTCTAGGGTCTCTAACGGAAAACAGAAAACTTCCATTAGAGACTGGAGCGGAATGACGCTGCTTGCGCACATCAGCGACCTGCACCTGGACGGCACCGAGCGGGCGACCCGGCGCGCCACCCGGGTCATGGATTACCTGCGAGCCCTGCCCCAGCCGGTGGATGCGCTCCTGGTCACCGGGGACATCGCCGATCACGGCGAGGAGTCCGAGTACGAGGAAGCGGCCCGGATCCTGACCGCTGCCTTCCCGGTGCTCACCTGCCCCGGGAACCATGACGTGCGACCGGCGTACCGCAAGGCGCTGCTCGGAGAGGCGCCCGGCGACGGCCCCGTCAACCAGGTCCACCAGGTCGCCGGCACCGCCGTCCTGATGTGCGACTCCACCATCCCGGGCCGCGACGAGGGACGCCTCGACGCCGAAACCCTTGCCTGGATGGACGCCACCCTCACTGCCTTGCCGCGGGACACCCCGGCACTGCTCGCCTTCCACCAACCGCCGGTCGACATCCATCACCCGCTGCCCGACTCCATGAAGCTCGAAGCGCCCGGACAGCTGGCCGACCTGCTCGACGCGCACCCGCAGGTCGCCGCCGTCCTCACCGGCCACGCCCACCTCGCGGCCTCCTCGACCTTCGCCGCGCGTCCGCTGATCGTCGGACCGGCGATCACCTGGACCCTGCGCCTGCCCTGGGAGAGCGATCAGGTCGTGGACCGGGACCAGCCGCCCGGCCTCGCGTTCCACGTTCTCGACGACGACCGGCGCCTGACCACCCACTACCGCGTCGTGCTCTGAGGCATCGTGGTCCATCCGTACGCCGTCGCAGGGTTCCTGGTGGCTGTCCTTCCCTTGATCGCCACCCCTGGAGCCAGTCTGACGCTGCTGATCCAGCACGTCACCGAAGGCGGCCGCCGCCAAGCCCTTCCCGTCGTTCTCGGCACAGTCACCGGTCTGTACGTCCACGCCGGTCTCGCCGTAGCCGGCCTGTCAGCACTGGTCATGCACTCCAGTCAGGCCTTCACTGCAGTCAAGCTCGTCGGTGCCGCCTACCTGATCGGCCTGGGCATCTGGACCTGGCGTTCCGCCGCACCGAAGGCGGCACCCAGTCATCGCCCATCGCTGAGGCGCGCCAACTCCGTCTACGTCCAAGCGTTGCTCGCCAACGTCCTCAACCCGAAGGCGGCGGCGATCTACCTGACCCTGGTCCCCCAGTTCATCGCACCCCGTCAGTCCTTCGGCGGCCAGATCCTCACCCTGGCCACGGCCCACGCGCTGCTGATCGCAGCCTGGCTCGCCGTCTGGACCGTCCTCATCCGGCGCGCCTCGCGTACCTTACGCACACCCCGCTTCAAACAAATCTCCGCCAGAGTCACCTCAGCGGTCCTCATCGCCCTCGGCGTTCGCAGCGCTGTGACGTAGCCCGAAACCTGCACACCACAGGGCGCCCGGCAGTCCGGACGCCCCTGCCAAAGCCTTACGGGATGGCGGTTCCCGCGTCGAACCAGGTGCCGGGATCGCTCGGCACGGGTGCGCGGTCGAGGTTCGCGGCGATCTTGTCCAGCTCGGCGCGGCCGTTGGCCAGCGTGGCCGGGACGCTGATGACGAGCTTGAATCCCTTGCCCAGGACAACCAGCTGGGGCCGGCCGTCGGTCACCTCGTACGTCGTGCTCGACGCCGAGGCGAGCGAGGTCACGCTGTACTCGATCCGGATGCCCGGGTCCTTGGCCGCGGTGACGACTCCCTGGACCGGCGCGCCCTTCGACGCGTACACACCGAACCTCTGCGGTACGACGTCCAGGCGCGGCTGCTGCCGGATCGTCGAGACGCCGGTCGGGCGGAACCCGGCCGGGAGGTACTTGACCCGCACCGGGGAAGGCAGTTCGGACCGGCCGAGCGTGGAGCGCCGCGCGATCTCGAGCGACTGGCCGGCGTCGTACTCGAAGGTGGGCTTGGTACACCCGCTGCTGGCCCAGGCGTTCTCGGCGTACGGCCAGACGACCGCGCCCTGCCGTTCGGTGCCGTCGGGGTTCCTGGTCGATCCGTACTGGAAGCCGCGGCTCGTCCCGACGGTGACCGACGTGGCTCCCTTCGGGATCTGCTGTACGTCGAAGCCGCCGGGGCGGTACCGCCTCACGACGCAGCGCGGTTCCGCCCGGCCGGTGTCGATCAGGACGGTGTGGTCCCCGTCGCGGGTGATGCCTTGCGAGCTGTACCGCATCCCCGGCGGCAGGTCGACCGTGATGCCGGTGTACCAGGAGCTCGCCGCCGGCGGCGGTGCCGCTGCCACCGGCGGCGTGGACTGCCGGGCTTGTCCTACCAAGGGGATGGCGACCGCGGCCGCGGCGGTGGCCAGGACGACCCCGGCGACCATCGGCGTTCGGCCGCGTCGTACCGGGCGGCTGGAGGTCGGCAGGTTCGCCAGTACGTCGTCGGGCTGCGGCGCGGAACTCGCGAGCTGGTCGAAGGCATCGCGCAGGTCGTTTTCAGTAGGCATGGTGGGCTCCGGTGAGAGTGGGAGTGAGTTCGACGCGCAAGGTGGCCAGGGCCCGTGACGCGTAGCCACGCACGGTGCCCGCGGAGCAACCGAGCGTCTCGGCGATCTCCTGGTCGGACTGACCGCCGTAGTACCGCAGGACCAGCACCGCCCGCTGCCGAGGAGGCAGCTTGGCCAGTTGCGCGATCAGCTCGTCACGGTCGGCGTGCTGGTGCGCGTGGTCCGGCGCCGTCTCGTCCGGCCGGACCTCCGGCGACGGAACGAACCGCGACCACTTCCGCCGCCAGGACAAGAACTCGTTCACCACCATCCGCCGGACGTACGCGTCGATGCTGTCCGCCTGGCCGACCCGCTCCCACTTCCGATGGGCCTTCAGGAGCGCGTCCTGCACGACGTCCTCCGCGAGGTACGCGCTGCCGCACAGCACCGTCGCGAACCGTAACAACGCCGGCAGACCCCGCTGGGTCCATTCGTCGAAGGTCAAAGGAGCACTCCCTGGTCCGAGGCCGGCGGAACGCGGCCTGTCTTCCTAGAGACGGCACGAACCCCCGATCTGTTGTGCGGCGCCCGGCCCAGCACAACAGATCACGGGGTTGGTGCAGTCATCCCTCGGAGGCTCCGGTGGCGGAGCTTCTCCAGAGGAGGCATTGTGAGGTTGAGATCGTTGACTGGACTCCGGTGGGGTATGGCCGGGGTGCTGGTCCTGGGGCTGGGTGTCGTCGGTCCTGGGGCTGCTGCCGCTCAGGAAGAAGCGGGGCGCGACAAGGGCAGGGCCGTTTCCGTGACCCTGATCACCGGAGATCGGGTCACCGTACGCGGGGGTGACGAGGAGCTGGTGTCCGTCGAGCCGGGGCCGGGTCGGCGGCAGGTGAAATTTCGGACCGCCAGGTCCGACGAAGGGCTCAGCGTGGTGCCGGCCGACCAGGAGCAGGCACTCGGCAGTGGGCTGCTCGATCCGAGGTTGTTCAGCGTCACCACGCTGGCCGCCGGCGGGCTGGACGACGTGACGAGCGACGAGATCCCGTTGCTGGTCACGTACCAGGCCAGCGCTCCCCGTGCCGCGCTCGCAGGTGCGAAGGTGGTCCGGGAGCTTCCCGTGATCAACGGTTCCGCCGTACGGGTGGCGAAGTCGAAGGCCGCGGCCTTCACCGCTCAACGCAACCGCGGGGTCGCCAAGATCTGGCTGGACGGCCGGCGCAAGATCTCGCTCGACCGCAGCGTCGCGCAGATCGGTGCTCCCGCGGCCTGGCAGGCCGGCTACACGGGGAAGAACGTCCGGGTGGCCGTCCTGGACACCGGGGTCGACGCGACGCATCCTGACCTGGCCGGCCAGGTGGCAGCAGCCCGGAACTTCACCTCGGAGGCGGCCGACGACCTCGTCGGTCACGGCACGCACGTCGCCTCCACCATCGCCGGGACGGGCGCCGGGTACCGCGGCGTCGCGCCGGACGCGAAGGTCCTCGACGCCAAGGTCTGCGGAGTGGAGTTCTGCAGCGAGTCGGCGATCATCGCCGGGATGGAGTGGGCCGCCAGGGAACAGCGGGCCCAGGTGATCAACGTCAGCCTCGGCGGCCCCGACGACCCGGGGATCGATCCGGTCGAAGCCACCGTCGGCACGCTCACCGCCGAGACCGGTGCACTGTTTGTCGTTGCCGCAGGCAACGCTGGACCGGAGGCCCGGACCGTTGACTCACCCGGGAGCGCGGACGCGGCGCTGACCGTCGGCGCGACGGATCGCTCCGACCGGACCGCGATCTTCTCCAGCCGCGGCCCGCGGGTCGGCGACGGCGGGATCAAGCCCGACCTCAGCGCTCCGGGGGTCGGCATCGTCGCGGCGCGAGCCGCCAAGGCGATCATCGGTACGCCGGTCGGCGACCGCTACCTCCAGCTGTCCGGTACGTCGATGGCAGCACCCCACGTGGCAGGAGCTGCCGCCTTGCTGGCCGAGCAGCACACCGCGTGGCGCGCCGCCGAGCTCAAAGGGGCCCTGACCGCGTCCGCCGAGCCGAGCGGCAGCGTCTTCGAGCAGGGGTCGGGCCGGGTGGACGTCGCCCGGGCGATCACGAGCGATCTCAGCTCCGTCCCCACCTCCCTGTCCTTCGGTGCGACGCCGCCACCACCGGCCGCCGAGCCGCTGGTCCGCGAGCTCACCTACCGGAATCCGGGCAGTACCGCGATCACCCTCGACCTGACGGGATCCCTCGCGGGCCCGGACGGCGGCGCGCCACGAGCCGTACGGTTCGGCTCCCCGCGGGTCACCGTTCCCGCGGGTGGTTCGGCGACGGTCGAGGTGATCGTCGACACCGACTTCGACGGCCCGGCCGGCCACTACACCGGGCGCGTCACGGCGACCTCGGGGACGACCAGGGTGATCACGCCGATCGCGATGACGAAGACCGGAAGGATGCATGTGCTGACCGTGAAGCACCTCGGTCCGGACGGGGCGCCGATCGCCGGGCAGACGGGCGTCCACGGGCCGACCGGCATGGATCACACCTGGATCCGCGGTTCCGAGACCAGCGTGCGACTGGCGGAGGGTGAGTACGTTCTCGACGGCCTCATCTCGATCCACCGCACGGGCCTGTCCTACGACCGGTACGAGCTGGTCGACCCGAGTTTCGTCCTCGACCGCGACACCACGGTGGTCGTCGACGCGCGGCAGGCCAAGCCGGTCGGTACGAAGCTGCCGAGGGCAGAGGTCGCACCGATCTCGGCGCACGTCGGCTGGGTGTACGCCTTCGCGGAGGGCGGCGGCTTCAGCGGAGGCGTCGCGAACTTCGAGGCCACGGACGGGTTCGACGGGATCCACGTCGGCCGCCTGGGTGACGCCGAGGAGGACCCCCTGTTCTCGGCGACCGTGTCCTCGCAGTGGGCGGTACCTGGCACCGACGGCAGCTTCAACAACTCCCCTGTCTTCTACGGTCTGGTGCAGCGACGGACGGGCAGCTTCTGGGACGGGTACCAGCGGACGGTCAAGGACAGCGAGCTGGCGAAGGTCATCACCCAGCAGAACGGCCGGGCCGGTCAGCAGGTGTTCCGGATGATGTTCGGGCTGCTGCCGGGGATGAGCAGTGGAGTCGGCGCCGAAGCGCCGTTCGACCTTCCGAGCACGAGCACGGCGTACGTCGAGGCGGAGGCCCGATGGCCGGTCATCGTCGAGCAGGTGGTGCCGGACCCGGACCCGGAAGCCCCGTGGCCGTCCGTCGTGAGCAGATGGTACGGCGACGACCAGATCACCTACCGCAGCGGCAAGACCTACCGGGAACGGTGGAACGCGGCCGCTTTCGGGCCGTTGTTCACCCGGGCCTCACCGGCGACGCGGACCGGGAACCGGCTGGAGATCTTCGGGTTCGCCTTCGCGGACCAGGACGGCCACGGCATCGACTCGATGACCGACACCGCGCAGACCGAGCTCTACCGCGACGGTGAGCTGATCAGCCGGTCCGACGACGTGCTCGCGGTCGCCGCCACGGCACCGTCGCAGCCTGCCTGGTTCGAGCTGAGGTCGAAGGGCACCAGACCGCCGTCGACCGGAGATCTCACCCCGGAGTTCGACGCACGCTGGACCTTCCGGTCCCAGGACACCGGCGACCAGACCGTCCAACTGCCGTTGCCGACCGTGCGCTACCGCCCCGCGGTCGACGCCACCAACCAGGTACGCCGTACGCCGGTCAGCAAGCTGCCCTTGGAGTTCGTGACCTCCCAAGGGCCGGTCGACCCCAAGAAGGTCGAGCTCCAGGTGTCCGGCGACGACGGCAGGTCCTGGCAGCCCGCCAAGGTGGTCAGGTCCGGCCGATCGTTCGTGGCCGTCTTCCGCACACCGCCCGGCGCGACCTCCGTCTCCTTGAAGGTCAAGGCGACAGCGGCGGACCAGAGCACGGCCGAGCTCAGCACCATCCGCGCCTACGGCCTGAAGAACTGACCTGAGGAGTGGGCGCACCCGAGTGCTCGTTTGGTGTCTGGAGGGACAGCAAGCGTGCACTCGGGCGGCCGGAGGGACTTCGCTAGGCTGCGGGCATGGTCGGATCTGTGGAGCCTGCCGAGCGCAGGGTGCGGGAGGCTCGGGACTTTCCCTATCGGTCCGAGTTGCTGGCCAGTCTCAGCGCGCTGATTCTGCTGTGGGAGTCGCCGGGGTTGCAGAGTGAGATCCTGACTTCGAGCGGGGAGCCGATCGATCAGCCCGCGCACTCGGCGTTGCGGCACCTGGCCGCGGGGCAGCCGATGCGGCCGAGTGACCTTGCCGAGGTGATGGGCACCGGCGCGTCCAACATCAGCAAGATCCTCAAGCGGCTGGAGGCCGAGAACCTCGTCGTTCGGGACACCGATCCGGGCGACACCCGGTCCACGGTGATCACGTTGACCGACGAAGGAGTTGCCGCCGCGCGGCACATCTACGAGCTCGGCGACGACATGATCGCGCAGGTGCTGAGCGGCTGGACGGCGCGGGACATCGCCCGGTACACCGACCTCACGAAACGCTTCGTCGCCGACGCGATCAGCGCCGCCGGCGACATGCGTCGCGAGGGCCTCAGACGCCGTACGGACTAGTCACTGCGTGCTCGGTACGGCGAAGTCGGCGCTGCGGGACAGGGATTCGTTGGCGCGGATGTCTTCGAGGGTTGCCTGCAGCGTGTCGACGACCGCGTCGAAACCGCCGCCGCCGAGGACCAATCGGTGCGGTGGCGGGTCCTGCTCCATCGCTCGCAGGACGGCCTGGACACCCTTGGCCGGGTCGCCCGGCTGGTTGCCGTCCTGGTCGATCATCGTCTTCCGGACCGCCTCGAGCTGCGGCAGGTAGGCGTCGACGGTCTCCTGCACCGGTTCGTCCGCGAAGCCCGCGTACGCGTGGGTGCGGAAGGCGCCCGGTTCGACGGCGAGCACCTTGACGCCGAACTCGGCGACCTCTTCGCGCAGCACCTCGGTCAGGCCTTCGAGCGCGAACTTCGCCGCCGAGTAGAACCCGAAGCCGCCGGTACCCCGCAGGCCGGCCACCGACGACATGTTGACGACCCAGCCGTTGCCGCGGGCACGCATCCCCGGCAGGACCGCACGGGTCACCGCGAGGACGGCGAAGAAGTTCAGCTCCAGCACCCGCCGTACGTCGTCCAGCGGCATCCCCTCGACCGATCCGTACCAGCCCCGGCCGGCGTTGTTGACCAGGACGTCGATCCCGCCGAACCGCTCCTCGGCCGCCGCGACCGCGGCCAGGACGCCGTCCGCATCCGTGACGTCGAGCGCCACAACCAGCACGTTGTCGCCGTACCCGGCGGCCCAGTCCGACAACTCCGCAGGTCGCCGCGAGGTGATCGCCACCCGGTCGCCCCGCGCCAGCACCGCCTCCGCGAACACCAGCCCGAAACCACCCGGAGTTCCACCGGTGATGAACCAGGTCCTCATGTCACTCTCCACAGCTCGGAAATACTGTCCGTACGGACACCATAACGTGTCCTCAGCGACACGATATTCCATCGCTGAGCGACAAGATGTCCGAAACTTGGTAGACCCCGGTCGCCGACCCGCGCTGAGATGGCGGACATGGACACATCGCACCCCGAGGCCCGCGACCTCCAGACCCTGGCGAACGTCGGGCCGGCTGTCCGGCGCCGCTTCGAACGGCTCGGACTCACCCAGGTCGGTCAGCTCGCCGGACGCGACCCGTTCGAGCTCTTCGAGCAGATGTGCGCGACCGAAGGCCGCGCCGAGGACCCGTGCCTGCTCGACACGCTCATGTCGGCCGTCGACCAGGCCAACGGCGCCCCCGCCCAGCCGTGGTGGCACTACACCGAGGAACGCAAACGGCTCCTCGCCGAACCGCGCTAATGCCCCGCGTCGGAAGTTGCGTCAGCGATAGCGGCGCGGGGCACCAGAACCTCAGGCCATCGGGATGATCACGGCAGCGGGCATCGTCGGCTTGGCCGACCCGCCCTCAGGCTCGACGGTCAGCCCGAACGCGGCCTTGCCCGCGACCCCACCCGCGACGAGCTTCGTCTGCGGACGGGCATCGTCTCCAGCCGCCAGACCGATGGAGTGGGCCGTGCTCGAGCTGTCGATGAGCCAGAGCTGATAGGTCTGCCGCGACGGCAGATCAGGCAAACCATCCAGTACGACGGCCGCAGCGTCCCTGCGAGCCGACGCGACAACGGTCGCCCGCCCGCCGCCAGAGACCGCACCGCGCACCGTACGGGCGTCGGGTTCGGCCAGCAGCGCTGCGAGCTGGTCTCCTGCTTCACGCACCGCCGTGTTGTCGCGGTACTGGTCGATGGCGATCCCACCACTGGCAGCCACCGCCAGAGCGGCCGCGGCCAGCGCGAGCGCGGACCGCCGGCTGAAGCGCCGATGAGGACTGAAACGTCGATGAGGGCTGGGGGCAACTACCGTGGACTCCTGCGGCACCTGGCCGATCGCCGTCATCACATCGGCCTTGAGCCGCGCCGGCGGCGCCGCGGCGACCTCGACCGACAGTTTGCCGACGGCCTCGCGGAACCCGTCGACCTCCGTGGTGCACTCGGCACAGCCGGCGAGATGCTGCTCGAAGGCGGCGCGCTCCTCCGCGGACAGGGAGTCGAGGACGTACGGCCCCGTCAGGGTGTGGAGCTCAGCTTCGGTCATTGGCTTCCTCACTCGCCTGCGGTGCCGAGACAGTCCCGCAGCCGGACCAGTCCGTCGCGCATTCTCGCCTTGACGGTCGGCAGCTTGGCCTCCAGCAGGACCGCCACCTCGGAGTAAGTGTGCCCGCCGTAGTAGGCCAGCGTGATCGACTCCCGCTGCAGCTCGGTCAGCGAACCGAGGCAACGGCGTACCCGCTCGGCCTCGAGCTGACCGATGACGCTGTCGGTGACCTGGTCGAAGTCGACGTCGATCGCCTGGGTACCGACCACGAGATCGCGGTTCACGGAAGCTTGTTCGGCGCGAACCCGGTCGATCGCTCGCCGGTGCGCCATCGTCATGATCCACGAGATCGCCGAGCCGCGAGTGCTGTCGTAGCGGGAGGCGAGGCGCCAGACCTCGATCATCACCTCCTGGGTGACCTCCTCGGACTGCATCGGGTCGCGGAGCACCCGGCGTACCATCCCGAAGACCCGCGGGCTGACCCGGTCGAACAGTTCCGAGTACGCCGCGGTGTCGCCGCGCGCGACCCGCTCCATCAGGTCACGCTCAGGCTCGACCGTCACCGGAGAGGTCGCGTCCTCGCGCCAGGGCGATGCCACGGGCTCGGTCACAGTCAGTCCTCTACTCGGCACGATGTGCGGTGTCCGAGTTGTATCACGCACCTCGTCCGCCGGTGCGCCGCGCCCGTCCGAAGCTGGGTCAGGGAAGGTCCAGGTGGACGGCGGGTTCGAGGCCGCCCGCCGGCGGCAACGTCGGGTGGTCCGACCCGCCGCGCGGTTCGACCGTGACCGCGAAGTCGGTCTGACCGGACACTCCCCCGGTGACGATCGTGGGCCGGGTGGACCCGCCGCTGGTGAGGCCGATGGAGCGCGCGGTGTTCGCGTCGTCGACGAGCCACAACTGATAGGTCCGGCCGTGGTCCAGAGGCGGCAGATCACGGAGCAGTACGACGGCCGCGTCGCGGCTGCTGGACACCATCAGCGTGGCCTGACCTCCGCCGGTCACGGCACCGCGAACGGTCCGGGTATCGGGCTCCGCGAGGATGGAGGCCGCCTGCGCACTCACCGCGGTGGTCTCCGCGTTCGAACGGTACTGGTCGATCGCCACGCCACCGCTCGCCGCGACGGCCACGAGCGCGGCGGCCAGGGTCAGTGCCCGCCGCAGCGGCCGACGGGCGACGGGCGCCTCCACCCGCGGTACCGGAAAGAGCTGCCGGGTCTGGTTCGCCATCGTCAGCACCCTCGGCTTCAGCTCTGACGGTGGCGCCAGGGCGACGCTCCTGCTGAGCCGTGTCACGGCTTCGCGAAGGTCCATCAGCTCGATGCTGCAGGCGGCACAACGGGCGAGGTGCCGCTCGAAGGCGATGCGTTCGTCGTCGGTCGCCGCGTCCAGGACGTAGGGCCCGGTCAGATCGTGGATGTCTGGAGTGGTCATGGCTGTCGCTTCCTTGGCGCCGTAGCGGTCGGAAACTGGATCGTGCGACCGATGGTGAGGACGTCCGGAGTTGGAGCGGTGGCGCCTCCCCGCGGCAGGGAGACGCCACCGATGAAGCTGGTTGGTCAGGCCGCCGGGGGCATCAGGACGGTGTCGATCAGGTAGACGGTCGCGTTGGCCGTCTTCACACCGCCGCAGATCACGTTGGCGTTGTTGACCTTCAGGTTCTGACCCGAGCCGGTCACGGTCAGCTCCTGCTTCTCGGCGGTCGCGTGCTTGCCGACGACCGCGGTCGCGTCGAGCTGGCCCGGGACCACGTGGTAGGTCAGGATCTTGGTCAGCAGCGCGCTGTCGGTCTTCAGCGTGTTGATCGTCGCGGCCGGGATCTTCGCGAACGCGGAGTCGACCGGCGCGAACACGGTGAACTCGTCGCTGTTCAGCGTCGAGACCAGGTTGACCTTCGGGTTCAGCTGACCCGACACCGAAGCGACCAGCGTCTTCAGCAGCGGGTTACCCGCAGCAGCCGAAGCGACCGGCGCGGCAGCCATACCGTCGATCGAACCAGCGCCGGTGGCGTTGGCCTTCGCGTAATCGGCGCAGCCCGGGCCGACCAGACCGGACATGTTGTCAGCCGACGGCGACATGCTCGGCTCGGTCGAGGTGGAGGTGGAGGTGGAGGCCGACGGCGTGCTACCGCTACCGCTGTCGGCGTTGTCGTCGCCACCGCCACAGGCAGCCGTTGCGAAGAGCAACGAAACGGCGGCGGCCGAGATGGTGACGCGCTTCAGGGTGTTCGACATGGTGGAACTCTCTTTCACTGAAAGGGAAGCCAGAGCCGCCTTCTGCGACCTGCAGCAGACATCGGTACTTCGGCGCCCGCGGCAGGCCGGATGGGTACGGCGGGAAACTTTTCTTCCCCACCGCGGTAAGAGCGCCGTAAGCCGCCGACTCCGGTGGTCGCCCATCCGGGCACGGCCCGTGGATCGAACAGGAGGTGACCCTGCCGAACCCCTTGGAGTTGGAGAAACCCCTATGTTGACGCTTGCCTTGATCGGGCTGCTGGGTGGGCTGATCACCGGAGTCTCTCCGTGCGTCCTGCCGATGCTCCCGATCATCTTCTTCGCGGGAACGAACACCAAGCCCGCCACCGCTCCCGCACGCAAGACCGCCGACGACGGGGATGTTCTGGTCGAGGAGGTCGAGGTCGGGAAACCGCCGCGGGACTACCGGCCGCTCAAGATCATCGCCGGGATCGTCGTCAGCTTCAGTCTCTTCACGCTGGCCGGCTCCGTCATCCTGTCCGCGCTCGGACTGCCCGACGACTTCCTGCGCTGGGGCGGCCTCACCATCCTCACCCTGGTCGGCCTCGGGCTGATCTTCCCCGCGCTCGGCCACTGGATCGAGAAGCCGTTCTACCGGCTGCCCAAGATCAACAAGAACAACAGCGGGCCGTTCGTGCTCGGGCTTGGTCTGGGCACACTGTACGTCCCCTGCGCGGGTCCGGTCCTGGCCGCGATCACCGTGGCCGGTGCCACCGGCAACGTCGGCTGGCGGACCGTCGTACTGACCGTGACGTTCGCCATCGGTGCGGCGCTGCCGCTGCTGATCTTCGCCTCGGCCGGATCGCGGATCTCCCAGCGGGTGAAGGCCTACCGCGACCACGCCCGCGGCTTCCGGATCGCCGGCGGTGCCGTGATGATCGCGCTGGCCGTGGCGCTCGCCTTCAACATCACCGACGTGATCCAGCGGTCGCTGCCCAGCTACACCAGCGGCCTGGAGAAGAAGGTCGCCGAGAACAAGACCGTGCAAGGAGCGCTCGCGCCGGCTCTCGGTGCGGGTGGTGAGGAGCTGGCCAAATGCACGCCTGGGGCGGCCGAGCTCGCTTCCTGCGGTACGGCGCCCGCCTTCACCGGTACGCAGCAGTGGTTCAACAGCCCGCCCGTCACGCTGTCGGGCCTGAAGGGCAAGGTCGTACTGGTCGACTTCTGGGCCTACTCCTGCATCAACTGCCAGCGCGCGACGCCGCACCTGCTGGCCTGGAACAACGCCTACAAGTCGCTCGGGCTCGAGATCGTCGGCGTGCACTCGCCGGAGTTCGCGTTCGAGAAGTCGGCCGGGAACGTGCAGGCCGCGATCCGCAAGGAGAAGATCAGCTACCCCGTCGTCCAGGACAACAACCTGGCCACGTGGACGGCCTACCGGAACCAGTACTGGCCGGCCAAGTACCTGATCGATGCCGAAGGCACCGTTCGGTCGATCAAGTTCGGCGAGGGATCGTACGACCAGACCGAGAACCAGATCCGCGAACTGCTCACCGCGGCCAACCCCGAGGTGAAGCTCCCTGCGCCGGTCGATGGCACAGTGAAGGCCGACACGCCCGGCGGCGACGGTACGACGCCTGAGACGTACCTCGCCTACTCCCGCTCGACCAACTTCCAGGGCACCGGCAAGCTCGTCCCCCGCAAGACGCCGACCGCGTTCGGCCTCAACGCGACGCAGCCCGACGACACCTACAGCCTCGGCGGCAACTGGCTGGTCGGTTCCCAGAACGTCACGTCCGCCAAGGGATCCCAGGCCCGCTTGAACTTCCAGGCCGCGAAGGTCTACCACGTCCTGTCCGGCAACGGCACGGTGACGGTCTCGATTCCGGGCGAGCCGGACACGACGATCAAGGTCAGCGGTACGCCGAACGCCTACCAACTCGTCGACCAGCCGGCCGCCGAGCGCAAGACCATGACCCTGACCTACGGCCCGGGCGTCTCCGCCTTCACCTTCAGCTTCGGCTGAGCCGCCGCCGGGGGCTAGTGACTGGTGGTTCGCAGTTCGGCGGCGTCGATCGTTCCCGCGATCACGGCTTCGGCGACGCCGCCGAGCGGTTGCCGGGTACGGCGGGCGTAGGCGCGCATCGAGCCGAACGCCTCGTCGACGCCGACGCCGGCCCGCTCGGACAGGACGCCTTTGGCCTGCTCCAGCAGGATTCGGCTGTTGAGAGCGCCTTGCAGCTGCTCGGCCAGCACCTCGCCGTGGCGGACGGCGCGTTCCTGGAGCAGTCCCACTGTGGCGACGTCGCACAGCGCCTGGCCAACGGCGACGTCACGGCTGCTGAGCACGGCGCGCTCGACGCAGAACAGGTTCAGTACGCCGATGACCTCCCCGCGCAGCCGCATCGGCAAGGCGTGGGTGGAGCGGTAGCCCAGTGCGACAGTCGCCGCGTGGAACCTGGGCCAGCGCTCCTGCGCCTCGTCGAGGTCGATGTTCACCATCTGCTGCCCGGTGGAGAAGCAGTCCAGACAAGGGCCCTCGTCGTTCTGCAGGCCGAACAGTTCCAGCACCCGGGCTTCTTCGGTGGTGGAGGCCATCACCTGCAACGCGCTGCGCTGGTCGGCCAGGATGAGGCCCGCGGCGTCGGCCTGCAGCAGCTCGACGCTGCGCTCGCACAACGTGTGGAGAAGGTCGAGGACGTCGAAGTCGTCGACGAGCGTGTCCGCGAGCTCCACGAACACCTCGGCGAGACGCTGTTCTCTGCTCATACCGTGCTGCCTTTCCGGACCTGACGACGCCCTGCGGAAGAGGTGGATTCATTCATGGTGACCGTCCTCGGGGTAGAAGGTCACCCGCCGAGCGACCACGTCCTGTGCGAGTTCGAGCAGTTGTCGCTGCTCGGCGTAAGCGCGGGCGCGCAGCAGCAGCAGCGCGTCGTTGAGACCGGCCGAGGCCTGGACACTGATGATTCCGGTGGCCTGGTGGATCTCCCTGCGGCCGTCAGCAGCGTCGGCGAGCTCCTGATGCAACTCACCGGGCGCCGCCGAGTACTGAAGGTCGAGCAGGATGGTCGTGGCAGCGCTCGCGTGGTCGAGCGCCTCGGCGAGCTGAAGCGTGTCCAGCGCGCCGGGTGTGTCGCGGTACAGGTCGAGGACTCCGAGGCGGATCGCGCCGACCTGCAGCGGAAAGGCGAAGATCGCCGCGATCCCGGCGGCTGTGGCGGCGGAGGTGAAACCTGGCCATCTCGCCATCGCCTGAGCAAGATCGGGCTGCAGCACCGGACGCCGGTCGTCGAACGCGTTCAGGCAAGGACCTTCGCCCGTCGTCTGCTGCAGGTCCTCCATGACCGCCGCGGGCCCGTCGGTGACCGCGAGCGTCCCGCCATGACCCTTCACGGTCATCAGGGCGACTCCGGCACCGGTGACCGGCACCGCCGCGGTTGCGGACGCACACAACCTGTCCCACACCGTCCAGCCCGGCTCGAGAGGGTCCGGATGGTCGAAGGCGAGCACGTCCGTCAAGATCTGCCGCACGCGGAGCGACCCCACTGCCTCACACCCGATCTCATCAGGCCGAGCAGTTCGGACATCGTCTCCACCCTCTCCGACCGGCACGCTCCGCTGGAGCGCCACCGGCTCCAGAGTAGCGTCGGGTCGCGTTCAGGCGAGGTTTCGCAGGCCGGCACGCAGCAGAGCCGCCGCTGCCTGCTGCGACACCCCGAGCAGCTCCGCGAGATCACCGAGTGAGTGGTCGCCGTGGTGCGCCAGGCAGACCGCTGCCCGTTGCTGACGATCGGCCTCGGGCGGCGAGACGGTCGAGGAGCCTTGTGGCGGGCGCTGGGAGTACAGGTACACCGAGCGTGCGAGTTCGCGCCTTGACCTGTGCGCTCCGCGCAGCTCGCCTGCCTCGACGAGGACCCTGACCACCGCCTCCTCCGCGCGGACCGGATCGTCCGTCATCGCGAGGGCGACGGTGAAGAGCGCGGCTCCGTGGCGATCGCACAGTGCGCCGAGCAGCTCAGGGTCCTTGACGGCCGTCGCGCGCCTGGCTGATCGACGGCGTGAGATGAGTGTTCCGGACATGACGTCAACCCCTCTTGCGCAGCACTCCGTGCAGCGCCGCCGGGGGCTGGGGCAGCAACTGGTCCTGTCCACGACCTTACCCGTTCCGTGCTGTGCCGTCCGGCGGTGACGTCCTCAGTGACGTCACCGCCGTCCCGCGACTACCGGCAGGCTGCCGGATCAGCGATGCTCAGCCGTTGGCGCGGCTGGTGTTGATCTCGCCGTTGACCCCGGCCGGGAAGAAGCCACCCTTGGTGGCCTTCTTCGGGGTCAGGTACACGACGTTCAGGACCTGGTCGGCGCCCCGGCTGAACGCGATGCCGTTCGCGTCGGTCGGGACGATGTTCGTCTTGCCCTTGTAGTTCACGCCCTGGTCCAGGTCGGACTTGCCATCGAGGCTGTCCCGGGCCGCGGAGATCGCGACCGACGGAACTTCGAGGCCCGCGGCAACGAGGCTCGTGCGGATGTTGGCCGCGTGGTACGCCTCGACCGCGAGGATCCCCGCGGCGGCCTCGAGGTAGGTCTTGTTGGTGATCAGCGGTGCGGCGCCCTTGTACGCCGTGACGCCGACGTCCTCGAAGACGTACGCCGCGAGCAGGAAGTTGTTCTCGTTGGCGTAGGCGTCGAACTTCTGACCGGGCTTGATCAGGCCGGCCGCGGTCGCCGCGGCGGTGAAGGCCGCGTCGATGTCGATCGCCGGCCGCGCGACGGCCGCCGCACCGAGTGCCTTGCGCAGGAAGCGGACGTGAGCGAGCTCGTCGGCCGCGATCTCCTCGGCGTACGCCTTGACCGCCTTGGTCTTGAACGAGACCTTCCGGCCGCCGCGGACGGCGCCCGGCTTGCCCTTGCCGAGCACCTCGGTGGCCGCCAGGCCGTACCCGCGCACGGCGCGCAGGTAGAACTCGGCCTCCAGGTACTCCAGGTTCAGCGCGAAGTTGAGCACCGCCCCGTCGCTCGGCTGACCGCTCGGGTGGTGCTTGTCGCCGAGGCCCAGGTCGAGACCGAGCGGTCCCGAGTCGGCAGCAGCCGGGTTGAGAACGCCGCTGGCCAGCAGCCCGCCGCCGGCCAGGCCGGCGCCGACGGTGGTGACGCCCGCGGCCCGCAGGAACTTGCGGCGGTCGACGCCGTTCTCGGCACTGCGGTCGATGGCGTTACGAATGAAAAGCTTGTCGAACATACGCGGAGACTCTCCGATGTTCCGGTGCGCCCGGCCAAACCGCCGGGCAGTGGATTGACGATCCGTCAAGACCAACGAGCCAGTTGCCCCGGAGTGACAGATTTCCGGCAGAAGGTGCCCTCCGCGCAGAGGGCACCTCCTGCCGGCCGGACCAGGGCGGCGTCACCGCGGGAGACGTCGCTTCCCCGGCCCGGCTGATGCCCTCCACGGGGATCGTCAGTACCGCGGCGGCATCAGCTCGGCGCCGGCCCGGAACCGGACCGACGCCAGTGCTTCGAACGACAGCCCGTCGCGGATGGGTCAGGACCGGGACTTTCTCGTCAGCCCCGTAGCGTCAGCACGATCAGTACGACGTTCAGCACGGTGATCGCGCTCGCGACCAGCACCGCCAGCACGGTGGTCCCGAGCTTGTTGACGAGTTCACCCATCAGCTTCCGCGACGCGGTGAGCTTCACCAGCGGCCACAGCGCGCACGGGATCCCGAAGCTCAGCACGACCTGCGAAACGACCAGCGCGCGGCTCGGATCGATCCCGATCGCGAGAACGATCAGGGCGGGCAGCAGCGTGATCAGCCGCCGTACGGCGAGCGGGACGTGCTTTTGCCAGAACCCTTCCAGGATGACCGATCCGGCGTAGGTCCCGACCGAGGACGACGCGAACCCGCTGGCCAGCAGCGCGAGCGCGAACAGCAACGCCGGCAACTGTCCGAGCCGGTCCCCGAGCGCGGCGTGCGCGGCGTCGAGGGTTTCGGCCCCCGCACCGCCCAACGCAGCCGCTGCCACGACGACCATCGCCAGGTTCACCGCGCCGGCCAGCGCCATCGCGACCGCCACGTCGACGCGGGTGGCCCGCAGTACGCGGTTCTTCCCCGAAGCCGAGCGGATCGACTTCCAGTGGCGATCGGTGACCAGTGCCCCGTGCAACCAGATCGCATGCGGCATGACCGTTGCCCCGAGCATCCCCGCCGCAAGGACCAGCGACTGCGTCCCGTCCAGCCGGGGAATCAGACCGTTCACCACACCGGACCCTGACGGCTCAGCCCGGATGGTGGACACGATGAAGCCGATCAGCACTACCGCCAGCAGCCCGATGATCACTGCCTCGAAGCGCCGCTGCCCCCGCTTCGACTGATAGATCAGCAACGCGAACGAGACCGCGCCGGTGATCACGCCACCCAGCAGCAGCGGTACGCCGAACAGCAGGTTCAGCGCGATCGCCCCACCGACCACCTCGGCCAGGTCGGTCGCCACGGCCACCAGCTCGGCCTGGGCCCACAACCCGCGTGACGTGGCGGGCCGGAAATGCTCCCGGCACAGCTGCGGCAACGTCTTCCCGGTCGCGATGCTCGCCTTCGCCGCGAGGTACTGCACCAGCACGGCCATCAGGTTCGCCCCGACGACCACCCAGCACAGCAGGTACCCGTACGTCGCTCCCGCGGCGATGTTCGTCGCGAAATTCCCCGGGTCCACGTACGCGACGGCCGCCACGAACGCAGGACCGAGCAGCAACAGACCCGATCGGTTCAACTGCCGACGAAGCGGCGCCGGTGCGTACATGAAGGAATGTTCGGAGCCCACCCGTCACCAGATGGGTGGGCGGTGGGTGAGGATCAGCGGGGGTTCCGGATGCCGTCGATGATCCGGGTCCAGTTGTCGCTGCCGTGGCCGTCCTCGATCGCGCGGCGGTAGTGGGCCTGGACCGCCCGCGGGAGCACCAGGTCGATGCCGGCCGCCTCGCTCGCGCCGACGATGTGGTCGGCGGTCGCGCCCATCATCGTGATCGTGCTCAGGTCGCCGGGGTGCTTGCCCGCGTCGATGTCCGTCCCGGGGGTCTCGCTGCCGACTTCCATGATCGCCGGCGTCCCGCGGACGGTCTCGAGCAGCTCCGGCAGCACCTCGGCCGCGGACAGGCCCGCCGTACCGAGCAGTGCGGTCGCGTGCATCAGCGACGACAGCGTGGTCAGGAAGACGTCGAGCTGAGCCTGGTACATCAGCTGCGCCAGCTGCGGGTCCTCGCCCAGGAATCGCGGAGCGCCGATCACGGTCAGCGCGGTCCGGTGCTGCTCGAAGACCTCGGTGGGGCCGCTGTAGTAGACGTACGCCTCCGCCGTACCGACCATCGGCGCCGGGTTCATCACCCCGCCGGTCAGGAAGGTCGCGCCGTGCCCGGCGGCCCAGTCGGCCGCCTTCTGGGTGCGTTCCGGGGTGTCGGAGCTGAGGTTGACGACGGTACGGCCGGCGAGCGAAGCGGTCGCCGGCTCGAGTACGTCGTACATGGCCTGGTAGTCGGTGAGGCTCAGGATCACCAGCTCGCTCGCCTCGACGGCTTCGGCCGGGGTCGCGGCCAGGACGGCGCCGTCGGCCACGACGCCGGCGGCGCGGGCGGGGGTCCGGTTCCAGACGGTCACCGGGCGTCCGGCCGCGAGCAGCGTACGGACCATCGCCTGTCCCATCGGGCCGAGACCGATGAGCGTGACGGGAGTGCGGTCGGGCATGAGGCTCCTCTTTCGGTGGAACGTGGTTGTCGCCTCCATGCTGGGTCGTGGCCTAGAGTTCGGGAAGTACCCACTATTTACTGCGATACTTACCTTTTGGTTAGTGAGGACGGCGATGGCGAAGTCGGCGCGGCTGGGCCCGTACATCTGCGGTATCGACGCGGCGCTCGACGTCGTCAGCGGCAAGTGGAAAGGCCTGATCCTCTGGGAGCTCGACGAGCACGGCATCCGCCGGTTCGCCGAGCTGCGGCGTGGACTGCCCGGCGTCAGCGAGAAGATGCTGACCCAGCACCTGCGCGAGATGGAGGTGGACGGCCTCGTCGTCCGGACCGTGTACGCCGAGGTGCCGCCGCGCGTGGAGTACTCGCTGACCGACGACGGCCGCGCCCTCAACGCGGCCCTCGCCCCGCTCGGCAAGTGGGGCTCGAGCCGCATCCGCAGCCGGCAGATCCCGATGGTCGACCACCAGGACGCCGCGGCGATGCCCCGCCCCTGAGGGCTACCGAATCGAACGCACCACCCGGGCCGGCGATCCGACGGCCGGCGTGCCGGCCGGAACGTCGCGAGTGAGGACCGCGCCGGCTCCGACCACCGAGTCCTCCCCGACCGGGTGACCGGTGGTTGTCAGGCCGGCGTGGGCAGGCGGAGGGGACGGAGCCGGAAGCGGCCGACGATCCAGGTGACGGCGACAGCCAGGATGGTGACGGCGGCGAAGTGCAGGAGGCCGTCGCTCAGACTCGCGCCGGCGGCGGGCTCTACGGCGTACGTGGCGAACTCGCGGGAAGACCACAGGGGCAGGAGCTTGGCGGCCGTGCCGGCCGGGTCGGCGAGCATCTGCAGGGCCATGATCGACAACAGGGCAAGGGCTCCCTCGAGCTCCCGCGGGACCAGCAGGCTGACGGCCGCGCCGAGTGGCGCCGAGATCAGCACGCTGGTGGCGAGGAGCAGACCGACGCTCCACAGCCGCGCGACGTCCTGCGTCAATGCCACCCCGATGAAGTACACGACGGCCAGGGCGAGGCCCATCACCGTCAGTGCGAGCTGGCGGCCGGCGATCAGCGCGGTGGGCGAAGCGCCGACGACCGCCAGGCGCTGGTCGAGGTGACGCGAGCTGACGTGGGTGAACAGCGACAAGGTCGCGACGGCCCAGCCCACACCGATGGCGAGGAACCTGATCGCCTGGCCCGCGGTGTCGATGCGGACGAGGTAGAACGCCAACGGCAGCAGGGCGACCAGGGCGAGAGCGCCCCGGCGGCGGGTGAGTTCGCGAAGGGTGATCGCGGTGACCGCGGCAATCATCAGGAGTCCTCCGGCCGGTGCAGTTCGAGCAGGTGGTCGACGCGATCCAGGTCCTGCAGCAGGTGCGTCACCACGAGCACCCCCGCGCCGGCGTCGCGCCACTTGAAGACCTGCTCCCAGAAGTCCAGGTACGTCGCCTGGTCGAACCCCTGGTACGGCTCGTCCAGCAGGATGAGGTCGGGCCGGTTCAGTTCACTCAGTACGACGTTCAGCTTCTGCTGCGTACCACCGGACAGCTGCGCCGCGGCCTGCCCTCTCTTCGGCCGCCAGCCCAACTGCTTGCACAAGTGCGTGCCGGTCGAGACCGCCGTACGGCGGCTCATCCGATGGACCGCGCCGAAGAGGCGGAAGTGCTCGTCCGGCGTGAGCAGGTCCGAGACCCCGCCGTGCTGCGGCGCGTAGCCGATCCGCGGCGTTCGCTCCACCAGACCACCCGACGCCGCGGTCATCCCGCAGCAGATCTTCAGCAGGGTGGACTTTCCGCAGCCGTTCGCGCCGACGACGGCCGCCACCTCACCGGCCCGCAGCGTGAGATCGACCCCGTCGAAGACGAGCTGCCGCCCGTACCGCTTCGACACCTGGGACAACCGCAGGACCACCTCTCCAGCGGGTCCGGCCGCGAGCTCGGGCTGCGCGGTTCGTACGGCCTGCGCCAGGCTCGCCGCGTAGACCGATGCCGGCCCGTACAGCTCCATCGGCGCGCGACCCGAGTTCCAGGCTTCGTCGTGACTGTCCTGCGCGAGCCGTTCGGCCTCGGCCGGCTCGACCCCGAGCTCGACCAGTTGCCGACCGAGTCGCAGCGACCACTCCTCGGCCGGCGTCATGGCGCGATCACCGCTCGCTCGGTCACCGAGTCGATCGACCCACGGAACTCCCGCCAGGAAGCGATCCGCTCGGCCACGGCCACGCGACCGGCCGGCGTGAGCTCGTAGTACTTGCGCCGCGGACCTGTCGTCGACTTCACCCAGTCGGTCTGCACGAGCCCCTGCTTCTCCAACCGGAGCAGCGAGGGATAGAGCGTGCCGCCAGGGATCTCGTCGAACCCCGCGTCCACCAGCCGCTGGGTGAGCCCCAGCCCGTAGTCCCGGTCCTCCGCCAGCAGACAGAGCAGACACACATCGAGAAACCCGTGCAGCCACTGCTGCCGTAGCGTTGCCGTCATGACTAGGTAGGCTAGCTGAATACCGGTATGAAGTCTAACTACCCACCCGGCCAGGAGCAGCCGGTCAGGGAGCGCGGAGCGCCTCGACGAGCTTGCGGAGATCCTCGAGGTCGGCCTCGAACTCGGCGTCCCAGTCGATCGGCTGGTCGAGGTGGCCGGCCAGGCGGTAGTGGGCCGGGAGGTCGGCGGGGTCGAGCTGCGCCCGCCGGGCTCGCGGCTGGAGCGTTCCGCGACTGAAGCGCCCGTTCACCTCCGAGGCGGCGAAGCCGAGCACGAAGGTGGCGATCAGGCGTTCCACCCGAGCGACGTCGGCGTCCGGCACCCCGGCGTCGAGCACGGCCTGGTACGCGAAGTCGGTCGCGCGCAGCGCGTCCGGAGTGACGGACGGCCGCGAGAGTAGGAGCGAGAACGCGCTCGGATGCCTCGCGGCGAGCTTCCGCACAGCCTGTACGCCGGCCAGCAGCCTGACCCACCAGTCGGCCGTGGGCGGCGGCTGCTCGATCAGTCCCGGCAGCTCCGCGAGCAGCACGTCGACGACCCCGTCGAGCAAGGCTTCCTTGCTGGACACGTGCGGGTAGAGCGCCATCGCACTCACCCCGACCCGCAGCGCCACGGACCGCATCGAGATGGCCTCGAGCCCACGCTCGTCGGCGATCGCCAGGGCCGCCTGAAGGATCTCGTCCCGCATCTCCACCACGGCCGACACTGTAGTCGATACGCTGTATTTACACTGTATAGTCCGTTCCGAGCCGCCCACCTGGGGCGCACCGGAACGGGATGGGGACAACGCATGACATCACCAGCGACGACGGTGCCGGAGCGCATCGCCCGCCGCGGCCAGTGGGGCTGGTACGGCTACGACTGGGCCAACTCCGTGTTCACCACGAGCGTGACCTCGGTCTTCTTCGGGCCGTACCTCACCGACGCCGCCGAACGTGCCGCCGGCGCGGACGGCTTCCTGCACCCGCTCGGGATCCCGATCGCGGCGCAGTCGTTCTTCCCGTACGTCGCGGGGTTGTCGGTGTTCCTGCAGATCTTCGTCCTGCCCACCGCGGCCGCGCTGACCACGCGCTACCACCGGGGGCTGCTGCTGGCGGTCTTCTCGATCTCAGGAGCGACCGCGGCGACCGCGATGGTCGCTGTCGGAGAGACCGACTACGCCCTCGGCGGCGTGCTCTTCGTCCTGGCGACGATCGCCTTGGGCGGTTCCATCACGGTCTGCAACACCTACCTGCCACTGATCGCGCCGCCCGAGCGGCAGGACCGGGTCTCCGCCGAAGCCTCCGCGGCGGGCTTTCTCAGTGCGGGCATCATGCTGGTCGCCAACCTGATCGTCTACAGCAACCACGAGGCGCTGGGCCTGACCGAGAGCCAGGCGGTCCGCATCGTCCTGCTCACCGTGGGGCTGTGGTGGCTGGTCTTCAGCGCCGTGTCGATCTGGATGTTGCGCGGTCACGGCTCTCCCGCGGTGGGCGCGAGCTCCCAGGTGGGCAGGGTCCGCAGCTACCGGATGCTGTTCGCGGCGCTCCGGGACCTGCGACAGCATCCGGCCGCGGTCTGGTTCCTGGTCGCCTTTCTCCTGTTCTTCAACGGAGTCCAGGCGGTCACGGCCTTGGTGGGCACGTACGCGGTGGAAGCACTCGAGCTCGATCTCGACCAGGTGATCATCGCGGTCCTGGTCGTCCAGTTCGCCGCCGTGATCGGCACCGCCGGACTCGGACGACTGGCCGAGCGGTACGGCGGCCACCCGGTGCTGCTCGCCTCGGTGCTGTTCTGGTGCGTCGTGATCGTGGTCGGAGCCTTGCTCCCGGCCGGGTCCTTCAGCGGCTTCATGATGCTGTGCGTCAGCGCCGGACTCGTTGTCGGCGGCACCTATGCGCTGTCCCGCTCGGTGTTCATCAGGCTGGTCCCCCGCGACCGGGTGCCGGAGTACATCGGCATCTTCGAGACCGTCAACCGGTGCCTCGGTTTCATCGGCCCCGCCGCGTTCGGCGTCGTACTGCAGCAGACCGGAAGCTACCGCGCCGCCTGGCTGTCCATCCTCGTCTTCCTGCTGACCGGAGCGGTGGCCCTGATCGTCGGCCGGCCGCGGAGTGAAAGGACTGCCCGCCATGTCTGAGACCGATCGCCGGTACCGGATCCTGCTCACCGACGCTTCCAGCGCCTCGGCGCGGGAGGTGCTCACCATCCTCGGCCGGCAAGGGCACGAGGTCGGGGTGATGGACAGCGGTGGCATCTCGTTCACCGGTCTGTCCCGCTGGGTCGGGCACCGGCACCGGAGCCCGTCGTTCGCCGCCGATCCAATGGGCTACCTCGCCACCCTGCGCGCCGTCCTGAAGACCACCCGGTACGACGTACTCCTGCCGACGCACGAAGCCCTGGTCGCGCTGTCCCGCTACCGCGACGAGTTCGGCGAGCTGGTCCGCGGCCTGGCCGTGCCGCCTTTCGCCGCGGTCCGCAGTGCCCAGGACAAAGCGGCCGCGGTTCGGCTCCTCGACGAGCTCGGGTTGCCGCAACCGGAGACAGAACTGGTGAGCGGCCCGAGTGAGCTGCTCGCCCGGAGAGCCCTGCTGCCGGCGTACATCAAGTTGCCGGTGGCAACCTCCAGTCGCGGGGTCTGGCGCGCGGAGACCGCGGCCGACCTCGCGCGGATCGCGGCGCTGCCCGCCGTACGGGCTGTCTTCGCCGACGGCGGCGTCGTCCTGGTGCAGCGGCCGCTGGCCGGGCCGCTGCTGATGGTGCAGGCGATCTTCGACCAGGGCGTCCTGGTCGCCGCCCACACCGCCGTACGGCGACGGGAAGGGGTACAGGGCAGCGCGTCCGCCAAGGAGTCCGTCGTCCGGCCGGAGGTCCTGCAGCACCTGACCACACTGGGCAAGGCGCTGGCCTGGCACGGTCCGCTCTCGATCGACGCGATCGTCGAGGAGGGCACCGACCAGGTCCGCTACATCGACGTCAATCCCCGGCTGGTCGAGCCGCTGAACGGTGAGCTCGCGGGCGCCGACCTGGTCCGGCGGTGGATCGCGGTATCGACCGGAGAAAGGACTGGTCCGCTGCCGGAACCTCGCGAGGGGGTGCGCACGCACATGGTGCTGATGGCCGTCATTCGCCATGCCGAGCTGGACCGCGGGCGCCGGGCGGTGCTGAAGGAACTGGTGGCCGCGACCATCCGGCGCGGCTGGTACGCCGGGAGCCGCGAGGAACTGCTCCCGGTCCGCTCCGATCCCGGCGTGGCCCTCCCGCTGTTCGCGATCAGCGCCTGCCTGCTGGTCGCCCCGCGCAGCTGGCGGAAGCTCGCCGGCAGCGGAGCCCCCGCCCACACCCTCACCCCCGAGGCCTGGCAGCTGTTCACGCAGGACGAGTAGCCGGATCGTGCAGGGAGTCAGCAACTCCGGAGATGGCTGACGTTCATCGGTGCTGGCTACGTTGCTCTTCGGTCCGATGACAGGAGCAGCCGATGCTGACGAAGTTCAAGGTTCGATCCGCTCTCGCCGTCGTCGCGGCGCTGGTGGCCGGCGCGGTCGCCGCGCCGACGCCGGCGCCCGCGGCCGCGGCGGTTCCGGTGCAGTTGCTGAGCATCACCGATCTGCACGGGTACCTCGCCGAGAGTGAGAACCTGACCATCGGTGGCCTGCAGGTCGGTGGCGCCGGGTACCTGAAGGCCCACCTCGACCGGCTGCGCGCCGGGCAGCCGAACTCGTTCCTGATCGGGTCCGGCGACCAGTTCAGCGGGTGGCCCGACTACACGCAGGCCTTCGCGAACGAGCCGACGATCGAGGTGCTGAACGCGTTCGGGATGGACTTCGACGTCGCCGGGAACCACGAGTTCGACCGGGAGTTCCCGTTCCTGCAGCGGATGGTGTCCGGCCGGTGCTACGGCACGCCGGGCTTCGACAGCTGCTTCAAGGACTCGACCGGTCGCGCGTTCCACGGCACCGACTACGCCTACCACGCGGCGAACGTGGTCGACCGGCGGACGAAGCGGTCTGCGCTTCCGCCGTACTGGATCACGTCGGTGCCGAAGCCCGGCGGTGGCAAGCTGAAGCTCGGCGTGATCGGCCTGGCCTTCCCCGGTACGCCGACCGAGACGCTGTCGATCGACGGTTCCGGCTTCGACTTCCAGGCCTTGGTCGGTACGGCGAACAAGGCCGCGGCCGAACTCAAGGCCAAAGGCGTCGAGGCGATCGCGGTGAGCATGCACGAAGGCGGCCAGCAGGGCGGCGGGTTCAACGACTGCCTGAACCCGACCGGCCCGATCTTCGACGCGGCCCGCGCGATGTCGCCCGACATCGACGTGATCCTCGGCGGCCACTGGCACACCGCCTTCAACTGCATGATCCCCGACCCGGCCGGTGTCCCGCGCCCGGTCCTGGAGGCGTCCAACCACGGGCGCCTGCTGGGCGAGGTCAACCTCTCGCTCGACCCCAAGACCGGTGACGTGATCCGCGCCGCGACCACCGCCACGAACCACGCGGTCACCAAGGACGTCACCCCGGACGCGGGCGTGCAGAAGATCGTCAAGTACTGGACCGACCGCTGGGCCGCCCGCCAGAACGAGCCACTCGCCCGCATCGACCGCGACCTCGACTTCTCCACCACCGCCGAGAGCCGGACCGGCAACCTGGTGGCCGACCTCTACCACGACGAGGCAGCCCCGCACCGCGACGGCGACGCCGATCTCGCCCTCGTCCCGGCCGACCTCGGCGTCGACGTGATCGCGGCCGGCCTGAAGTACGCCCCCGGCAACCAACCCACCGACCGCCCCGGCAGAATCCTGTACGGCGAAGCATGGCCGGTCGCCGGCATCTCCCCGATCACCACCCAGTCCCTGACCGGTAAGGACATCGACGCGGTCCTCGAGCAGCAGTGGATCCCCCCGGCGTACGGCTGCCAGCGGCTCTCGTCCCTCGCGGTCTCCAAGAACGTGCGCTACACCTACGACCTCGGTGCCCCGCCCGGCGATCGCGTCGACCCGCGGGACGTGTTCATCGACGGCCGCCGCCTCGACCTGCGCCGTACGTACCGCGTCGCGACGACCGCGGTGCTGGCGCTGCACGGCGCCCAGTACGGCTACCCGTCGTTCGAGCAGCCGAAGGACCTGGTCCGCGCACCGAAGATGGGCCAGGAGGTCTTCCTCGACTACCTGCGCACCCACCCGTCGATCAAGGCGCCGGCGCTCGGCCGCGTCACCGCGATCCCCGGGACGCCGGCCCCCGTCGACGGTCCGTTCGGCCCGCTGAAACTCCTTCCCCAGCAGGAGATGAAGGCCACCGCGACCAGTCAGGGCTCCACGGCGTACGCCGCGCCGTTCGCGATCGACGGCAAGTGCTCGACGATGTGGCACTCCAACTACAGCCCGCCCGCGCCGCTCCCGCAGTCGATCACGCTCGACCTCGGCAGCAGCCGGTCGATCGAGGCGCTCGTCTACACGCCGCGCCAGGACGCCGACGTGCCGAACGGCCGGATCTCCTCGTACGACGTCCAGGTGAGCCCCGACGGCACCACCTTCCAGTCGGTGGCCAAGGGCAACTGGGACGGCACGGTCGACGCCAAGATCGCCCGCTTCCCGGCCGGTACGACGGCCCGCTACGTCAAGCTCGTCGGCCTGGAGGGCGGCGCGAACTATGCCGCGGCGACCGAGCTCAACATCGCTCTGGGTTCCTGACGGTCCGCCGGTAGTCGCTCGGTGACGCCCCGAACCGGCGGCCGAACTGGCGACTGAAGTAGTGCGGCGACTCGAAGCCGACGGCGCGAGCGACCTGTCCGACGGACATGTCGGTCGCGCCGAGCAGCTCCGACGCGCGCTGCAGCCGCAGCCCGACGACGACGTTCATGATCGAGTCGCCCACCTGCTCCTTGAAGAGGTGGGCGAGCCGGGACACCGACACCTGCGCCAGCCGGGCCAGTGAGTTCAGCGTGTGCGACCGGGCCGGGTCCGACGTCACCGCGTCGAGCACCAGCTGCACCCGGGGATCGAGCGAACGGGTCTCGCGGCGCAGGCTGCTCGCGGCCACGAGCAGGACCTCCTCGATCCCGTTCATCGTGAGCTGGACCGCGAGGTTCTGCTCGAGCAGGTGAAGCTCGGTGTCACCGGTCGGTGACAGCCCCGCCCGCTGCGCGTCCCGGTGCAGGCGGGCGAAGGCGGACACCAGCCGGTCGGTCTCCGACGGTCTGGTCAAACGCACGTACGACAGCCCGGGCATTGCCTGCGGCAACGACCACCACGTGTGCCAGTCGCGTCGCGGCTGGAAGTGGGCCCACCAGGTCTCCCAGTGGGTGCCGACCGTTCCGTAGTCGTGCTCGGTCCCCGGGCTGACCAGCACGAGGTCGCCGACGCGGAGCGTGATCGAGTCCTCGCCGATCTGGAACTGCCCGGTGCCGGCGGCCGTGTAGAGCAGGTACCAGCTGCCGACCCCGTCGGGCCGGACCACCCGGTAGTCACCGCCGCTGTGGAAGTGCCCGGTGACCAGTTTGCTCGGCGGCGGGATCTCGCTGTAGAGCTCGATCAGCACTTGCGTAGCAAGATCGTGCTCGTAGTCAGCAGACTTTGTCATAGTGGACCCTCCCTGCGAGTCCCTAGATTACCCAACCAGCAGCAAGATTCTGCAACCCCCGACGAAGTGAGGATTCCCGTGGGCTTCAGTACCGTCACCGAGCTCGTGCACGACAGCAGCACCCGGATCTTCGAGCACGGGTGGCAGTCGTGGAGCCCGAGCGGCTGGTACGACCCGACGGCCCGGCCCCCCAGGCCGACGGCGCCCAACCACCACGTGATGGCCTACCGGCCGGACGTCGAAGCCGGCCGTTTCCAGGGCGAGGGCCTGCTGGCGGTGGCCAACGGCGACGAGGTCACGGTGATCGCGGCCCTGGGTCCCGACGTCGTCCCGTCGATCCGCTGCGAGGTTGCCGACGGCAACCTCAGGATCTCCGCCGACGGCGACGTCGAGGTGGTCACCAGCACCCACAGCAACCCGAACCAGGCGCTCGCCGACTGGGCCGACGCGTTCGCCGGCCGTCATCAGTACGCCGACATCCGCGTGTTCGGCCCGTCGTGGTGCAGCTGGTACGCGTACTGGGGCAAGGTCACCGAGCGGGACGTGATGAACGAGGTCCGCCAGTTCGACGAGCACGGCCTCAGCGTCGACCTGGTCCTCCTGGACGAGGGGTACCAGGCCGAGATCGGCGACTGGCTGACCCCGCGCGACGACTTCGGGTCGACCGTCCGGCTCGCCTCCGACATCCGCGCCAGCGGCCGCCGGGCCGGGATCTGGGTGGCACCGTTCCTGGTCGGCAGCCGGAGCGAGACGGCCAGGAAGCATCCCGAGTGGCTGGTCCCCGGGATCACCGCGGGGACGAACTGGGGCCAGGAGCAACTGGTCCTCGACGTCACCCACCCGGGCGCGGCCCAACACCTGCAGGACGTGTTCACCGAGCTGTGCCGCCAGGGCTACGACCACTTCAAGCTCGACTTCTGCTACGCCGGCGCGATCGAGGGCCGGCGGCACGACCAGGTCGACGGCGTCACGGCGTACCGGCACGGGCTGCGGCTGATCCGTGAGGTGGTCGGACCGAACCGCATCCTGCACGGCTGCGGCGCCCCGATCCTGCCGAGCCTCGGACTGGTCGACTGCATGCGGGTCTCGCCCGACACCGACCCGCTGGTCGATCCGCCGTCCGGCGACATCAGCCAACCGGGGCAGCGCGGCGCCCGCTCGACCTCGGTGGCCCGCGAGTTCCTGCACGGCCGCTGGTGGGCGAACGACCCGGACTGCCTGATCGTCCAGCCCGACATCCAGGACCGCGAGGCCTGGGCGAACCACGTCGAGCACTCCCCCGGTCTGCGGATGTCCAGCGACCCGATCGGCGCCCTGGACCGGTGGGCCCTCGACCGGACCCGCGAGCTGCTCACCCCGACCTCGCCGCGGCCGCATCCGCTCAGGAACTTCGATGCTTAAGCCCGCCCAACGCCCGGTACGCCGTACGCAACAGCGCCGGCAGGCTCTGGCCGGCTACGCCCTGCTCGCTCCGAGCCTGGTCGGCGTCCTGGGCTTCCTGCTCGCGCCGGTCGTGATCGTGATCGTGCTCAGCCTGTTCGACTGGAAGCTGCTCGCGACCCCGGAGTTCATCGGGCTGGAGAACTACCGCGAGCTGCTCGGCGACGGCGAGGTCTGGCACTCGTTCCTGGTCACCGGCTACTACGTCGTGATCTGCGTTCCCGGTACGACGATCCTGTCGCTGCTGCTCGCGCTGCTGGTCGACCGCAAGCTGCGCGGGATGAAGTACTTCCGGGCACTGCTGGTGATCCCGTGGATGGCGACGCCGGTCGCGATGGGCCTGGTCTGGGCGTGGATCTTCGACCCCGGCCAAGGCGCGCTGAACCAGTTCCTCGGGCTCTTCGGCGTCGACGGCCCGGCCTGGCTGTCGTCGGAGCTGCTGGCGATGCCGAGCGTGGCCGCGGTGCACATCTGGCAGTTCGCCGGCTACAACATGTTGTTCTTCCTGGCCGGGCTGCAGAACATCCCGGCGTCGTTGCGCGAGGCGTCCTCGCTCGACGGCGCCTCGCCGGTCGCGCACTTCTTCAGTGTCACGTTGCCGCTGCTGCGCCCGACGATGCTGTTCGTGCTGATCACCAACGTGATCGGTTCGTTCCAGGCCTTCGACACGATCTTCGTGATGACCGAGGGCGGCCCGGGCGACAGCACCGAGGTCGCCACCTACCTGATCTACGACGAGGCGTTCCGCAAGTTCGACTTCGGCTACGCGGCCACGATCTCGGTCCTGCTCTTCCTGGTCATCCTCGCGGTGACCGTTGCCCAGTTCGCCTACTTCGAGCGTCGTACGACGTACGACCAGTCCTGAGGAGGTGACCATGTCCAGATCTCGTCTGTCCGTCAGCGTGCTCTGCTACGGCGTCCTGGCGGCCGGCTGCCTGCTCGCGGTCTTCCCGTACCTGCTGACCGTCCTGACCGCGTTCAAGGGCCCGGGGCAACTGTTCGAGACAGCGCCGTGGGAGCCGGGGCTGCCGCCCAGCACGGCCGCGTTCGACCGGCTGTTCGCGTCCGGTTTCGGCGGCTACCTGCTCAGCTCGACCCTCGTCACGGCCGGCATCACCGCCGGCCAGATCGTCTTCGCCGTGCTCGCGGCGTACGCCTTCGCGCGGTTGTCGTTCCCCGGCCGGGACGCCCTGTTCTGGGTGTACCTGTCGACACTGATGGTGCCGCCGGTGGTCACGATGATCCCGCTCTACCTGATGATGCAGAAGCTGGGTCTGGTCGACACCTGGGCCGGGCTGATGCTGCCGACGATGCTCGGTACGCCGTACGCGATCTTCCTGCTGCGGCAGTTCTTCCGCAGCATCCCCGCCGACCTGGAGGACGCCGCCCGGATCGACGGCGCCGGCCGGGTCCGGACCCTGCTGTCGATCGTGCTGCCGTTGTCCCGGCCGATCCTGGTCACCGTCACCACGCTCGCCGTGGTGGCGAACTGGAACAGCTTCCTGTGGCCGCTCATCATCACCAGCAGCGAGGACAAACGCCTGCTGCCGCTCGGGATCGCGTTGTTCAAGGGCGAGGTCGGGGTGGACTACAACGCTGTGATGGCCGGCAGTCTGATCGCCCTCGTTCCCCTGCTGGTGCTGTTCGTGTTCTTCCAGCGCTTCATCGTTCGCTCGGTCGCCGTCACCGGGCTCAAGTAGTTCAACGGAGGTCGTCATGTCACATCCCCTGCCTCAATCAGCACTGTCCCGACGGACGCTGCTTCGCGGTGGTGCCGGAATGATCGGCGCTGCCGGAGTACTCGGCGTGGCCGGCTGCGGCTCGTCGGACGACGACGCCGCCGGCGGTCCGGTCGAGCTCGTGTACCGGCTGTGGGACGAGCAGCAGGAGGTCGGCTACAAGTCGGTCTTCGCCGCGTTCACCGCGGAGAACCCGGGCATCACGGTCCGGATGGAGGTCCTGCCCTGGGACCAGTACTGGACGAAGCTGACCACGGAGCTGGCCAGCGGCAAGGCACCGGACGTGTTCTGGCTGACCGTGGAGAACTTCCCGGACCTGGCCGGCAAGGGGGTGCTGGCGCCGCTCGACGACCTGCTCGCGGGAGCCAAGCTCGATCTCAAGTCCTACCACCCGAACGTCGTCGAGTCGTACAAGTACGAGGACAAGCAGCTCGGCGTACCGAAGGACCTCGGCGTCGTCGGGCTGCTCTACAACAAGAACCTGGTCGCCAAGGCCGGGCTGACGATGCCGGAGAAGCTGACCTGGGCGCCGGACGGCAGCGGGACGTTCATGGACGTGGCGCGGAAGCTGACCGTGGACAAGGCCGGACTCACCGCCGGGCAGAGCGGGTTCGACGCCGCGAAGATCAAGCAGTGGGGGTTCTGCTCCTGGAACCACAGCCAGACCCAGTGGCTGAACTGGATCGCGTCCAACGGCGGCAAGGCGATGGACGCGCCGTACGGGACGTTCGAGTTCGGTGGGGCCAAGTCGGTCGAGGCGCTGCAGTGGGCCCGGGACCTGGTCTTCAAGTGGCACGTGTCACCGGACGGTACGCGGACCAACCCGCCGACCGGGCAGGCGACCGAGATGTTCTACCGCGGCGAGGTCGCGATGTTCCCGGCGAACAACGCGCTGCTGCCGTTCGCGCTGCCGGAGGTCAAGTTCCCGATCGGCGTCGCCGCGATGCCGGCCGGGCCGAGTGGGCGGACCGTGGTGATCAACGGGCTGGCCGAGGTGATGTTCGCCAAGACCAAGCACCCCGAGCAGGCCGGCAAGCTGATCACGTTCCTCGGGTCGGAGAAGGCGCAGAAGCTGATGGGTGACGCGGGCTACGTGATCCCGGCGCTGAACGACACGGCGGCCGGCTACACGGAGTACTGGAAGAAGAAAGGGATCGACGTGCAGCCCTTCCTCGACTCCGCCGCCGGCAGCACGGTGAACATGCCGATCGCGACCGGCTGGACCGCGAAGGTTGCCGACATCAACAAGGTCGTCAACGACCTGTACCTGGAGAAGGGCGACGCCGCGAAGGTCGCCACCGCGATGGACGAGAAGGGGAACAGCCGATGAAGGAACTCACCGACTCCGCACCGGCACTCGACGACACCGAGACGCTGCGCGCCCGCCTGACCGACGAGGGCTACCTGTTCTTCCGGGGGCTGCTGCCGGCCGACGTGGTGGACGACGTGCGGACGCGGATCGCCCGGATCCTGTTCGACAGCCACTGGCTCGCGCCGGGCACCGCCGCCGAGGACCTGCTGGCCTCCGAGCGGGCGGTCGAGGAGGGATCGGCCGGGTTCTTCGGGGCGTACACCGCGATCCAGAGCACCGAGGCCTTCCACCAGTTGGCGGTCCGGCCCGAGCTGCTCGACCTGTCGGCGCGGTTGCTGGGTGAGCCCTCGTTCGCGCACCCCGCACACATCTGCCGGATCGCGCCGCCCTCACCGGGCGCCAACCCGACGCCGATCCACCAGGACTACCGCTTCATCCAGGGCTGCATCGACACGCTGACGACCTGGTTGCCGCTCAGTGCCGCTCCGCCCGAGATCGGCGGGCTGCGGGTGCTGTCCGGATCGCCGCGGCTGGGCGTCCTTCCGGTGAAGCCGTCCGACGGGCCCGGGATGATGCGCGCCGAGGCGGACGAGGAGCACCCGGAGTGGCGTACGGCGACGTACGCGCCGGGTGACGTGCTGCTGTTCACCAGCCTCACGGTGCACGGCGCGATGCCGAACCGGACCCGGCAGCTCCGGGTGTCGGCCGACTTCCGGTACCAGGCGCTGAGCGCGCCGATGGCCAGGGACGCGCTGGGGACGGGCAAGCCGCACTACCACCCGGACGTGCCCGACTTCCCGACCCTGACCCGGGGCTGGTCGTCGACGGACAGCATCGAGGTGCCGCCCGGCGTGCGGTTCGTCGACCGGTTCGACCCGCGGCTCGACGAGGTGCCGACCCCGGTCTCGCGGTTCGCCTGACCAAGGGTTCTCCCGGATACCGGGCGACCCTCGATCCAGTTAGTGTGCGGCATATAGTTTCTTTCGCATACTTTCTGGAGGCGGGTTATGTCCACAGCTACCGAACGAACCGGGCGTGATGCCGGACCGGTGCCGGTCGGAGAGCGGATCCTGGCGCCGGACCTGGCGCGCGGGTTCGCTCTCCTGCTGGTCGCGCTCGCGCACTCGACCGGGATCCTGAACCGGACGGTGCCGGGCGTCGACTTCTCGCCGCACGGTGGTGAGCAGGTCTTCTACCTGGTGATGTTCCTGCTCGTGCACGCCTGCGCGCTGCCCTTGTTCGCGATGATGTTCGGCTACGGACTGATCCAGTTCGTCCGGCGGCAGGACAGCCTCGGTGTCCCGCACGAGCAGACCCGGGCGGCCTTGCTGCGCAGGCACCTCGGGCTGTTCGTGATCGGAGCGGTGCACGGGATCTTCCTGTTCGTGGGCGACGTGCTCGGCGCGTTCGCGGTGGTCGGCACGGTGCTCACCGTCCTGCTGCTACGGCGCGGGAACTGGGCGTTCCGCGGATCGCTGGTCTACCTGCTGTTCGGCGGGCTCTACCTCGGCGTCCTCGCCGTGCAGGTCTACCCGACGCTGTCCGGCAGCAGCACGACCGACGTACCGGCACCGGCGGACACCACCGCCGCGATCGCGACGTACCCGGAGTCGATCGTGGATCGGCTGACGGACTGGCCGGGCAGCACGCTGGTCCTGCTGACGACGATCCTGTTCGCCTGGATCGGTGCCTGGGCGGCCAAGCAGCGGATCCTCGACGAGCCGGAGAAGCACCGCACGCTGCTGCAATGGGGCGCGATCGGTGGTTTCACGGTCGCGATCGCCGGTGCGTTGCCGATGGCGTTGACCGCGGGCGGGTTCGCCGGACCGGACCAGGACAGGGCCGGTGCTGCCAAGCAGCTGTACGAGGGAGCCGGGCTGTTCGGCGCGGTCGGGTACGCCTGCGTCTTCGGGCTGATCGGGATGCGGCTGTCCCGGTCGAAGCGGGACCCGCACTCGATCGCTCCGGTGGCGGCGTTGGTTGCCCTCGGCCAGCGCTCGCTGACCTTCTACCTGTTCCAGTCGGTGTGCTGGGTGATCCTGCTGACGCACTACGGACTGGCGCTCGGTGAGCGGACCAGCAGTCCGGCGTACACGGCACTGATCTGTGCCGTCTCGGTCTGGCTGTTCAGCCTGCTGGCTGCTTCGGTCATGCAGCGGTACGGGTACCGCGGGCCGGTGGAACGGCTGATCCGGTGGTTCACCCATGGTGGCCATCGGCGATGATCGGACCATGCGAGCCGAGACCAGATGAGCGCTGACCGACATCCGGCCGACCTGGCCCGGCTGTGGCGGACCACCGGTCCGTCGCGGCTGGGCCGGCCGGCCGAGCTCGACACCGAGCGCGTCGTCCGGACGGCGGTCGAGCTGGCCGATCGCGACGGGCTCGACGCGGTCGCGCTGGCCAAGCTCGCGACCTCGCTCGGCGTGACGACGATGGCGCTCTACCGGCACATCGGGTCGAAGGACGAGCTGCTGGTGCTGATGCAGGACCTCGCCATCGGTCTGCCGCCGAAGCCGACGGCGGACCCGGACGACTTCCGCGCGGGCCTTCGCCAGTGGGCGAGCGCGATGCGACGGATGTACGCCGCTCACCCGTGGCTGGCCGATGTCACACCGGCCTCGCCACCGCTCGGCCCGTACAGCGTCGCCTGGATGAACCAGGGCCTCGCGCTGCTGCGTCCGACGAAGCTCGACTGGGGCGAGAAGCTCGCGGTCATCGGCCTGCTCGGCGGCTACGTCCGCCAGTCCGCCCAGCTCGCCGTCGGCTTCGCGCAGGCCGGCGTGGACACTCCCGAGGCCGAGGCCCAGTACGGTCGCAGCCTGGCCGAGCTGATCGATCCGGAGAACTACCCCGAGGTCGCCGCGCTCGTCGCCTCCGGCGTCTTCGGCACGATGCCTTCCTCGACCGGGGGTGATCCGGCCGTCGTACCGGAGTTCCTCTACAGCCTCGACGTGATCCTCGACGGCATCGGCTGACACCGGCTCGAACTTTCCGACGAGGGCGTCGTCCTTCCGGATGAAAACGCGGGCTTGCGTCCACCACCCGGTGTGGTCGCGGCGTCCTGATGGGTGACACACCACCCACCAGGAGGTTTCCGTGCGCCTGCCCGCTCGAGCTCGCCGGCGGATCGTCCGGGTCGCGGGGTGGTGCCTCGGCCTGTGCTTCGTCGCGGTGATCGGGGTCGTCGCGGCGTTCTTCATCGGGTACGCGCGGACCGCGATCCCGGACCCGAACGCGAAGTTCGAGGCGAACACGACGATCGTCACGTTTGCCGACGGCAAGAACGAGATCGGCTCGTTCTACGAGCAGAACCGCAAGTCCGTGCCGCTGGAGGAAGTGCCGCGGCACGTGCAGGACGCGGTGATCGCCGCGGAGGACCGCAGCTTCTGGACCAACGCCGGCGTCTCGCTGCCGGGCATGGCCCGGGCGGCCGTCGCGATCGCGCGCGGGCAGCAGCTGCAGGGCGGGTCGACGATCACCCAGCAGTACGTGAAGATCATGTACCTGACCCAGGAACGCACGATGCAGCGCAAGCTCGACGAACTGTTCATCGCGACCAAGATCAGCCGCACGCAGGACAAGCGGACGATCCTGCGCGACTACCTGAACACGATCTACTTCGGCGAAGGGGCCTACGGCATCCGGGCCGCCGGCCAGGTCTACTTCGGGGTCGACCGCCCGAAGGACCTCACCGTCCCGCAGGCGGCGTACCTCGCGACAGTGCTGAACAACCCGACCAAGTTCGACGCCGACAACCCCGACGCCGCCGAGCGGATCCTCGGGAGGTACCGGTACGTGCTGACCGGGATGGCCGAGATGTCGACCATCACGGCCTCCGAGTACGACGCCTACAGCGCCGCGTTGCCGCCGCTGCGCAAGAAGCCCAAGGGTGACCGGTACGCCGGGCCGACCGGCTTCCTGCTCGACCTCGCACGGCGGGAGCTGCGCAAGTACGGGTTCGAGGGCGATCAGCTGAGCGCGGGTGGCCTGCGGGTCGTCACGACCTTCGACGCCGGACTGCAGGCGCGGGCGGTCGCGGTCGCCAGGCAACGTCCCGGGCTGCAGGTCGGCCTCGCGTCGGTGCGGCCCGGGACCGGTGAGGTCGCGGCGCTTGTCGGCGGCAACGACTTCCTCGCGAGCCAGCGGAACTGGGCGACGCTCGAGGCGCCGCCGGGTGCCCTGCTGCGGCCGTTCGCGGTCGCTGCGGGGCTCGGTGATCGCGGTGGGCCGTTCGACGTACCGTCGTCGGAAGGCTCGTTGAACAAGGCGTTCTTCCGACTGGTCGACTCCAAGCGCGGGCATCTGGTGTCGACGGCCGCCGAGCACGCGGGGATCCCGCCGATCCCTGCGGCTGATCGGCCTGCGCCGGGGCTTGGACCGGACTCCTTGGCGTCGCCGGTGGACGTGGCGACGGCGTACAGCACGTTCACTGCCGGCGGGCGACGCGTTCCGGCGCATGTGATCAAGGAGGTGCGGGACTCACGCGGGAGGGTGCTGTGGACGGCTGCGAAACATCCCGGTCTCAAACAGGTTCAGGCCTTCGCGCCGGAGGTCGCCGAGCTGACCCGGCAACTCGTTGGTGAGGGCAGGGCGGCGACCGTCAACGGACTGAGCATCGAGAAACGCCGGCTCAATGCCAAGTGCCGCTGCCGCTCGCAGAAGGGCCTGCAACCGTTGGCTTCCTGGTACGTCGGCTTCACTCCTGAGATGTCGACCGCGTTGGTCTACCGGGCCGGCAAGGAGGGTGAGTCGGCGCTTCCGAAGAATGTCGACAAGTGGCCTGTTCAGGCGTGGGCGTCCTACCTCGGCGGCGCGGTGCCCGCCGGGCGTTAGGCTGCGGCGGCGCGGAGCCTCGCGCCCAGCTCCTGCCGGCACCACTGGACGAGCCACGGGTCGACGGACATGCTGACAACTCTCGCACCGATGGCCCGCCGCCGCGCGCCCGGCGGCGGGCTCAGTTCATCAGTACGGCCCGAAGACCCACTGGGACGGCGACTTCGGGTCGTCGCCGATCCAGAAACCGGCCCACAGCTCGCGGAACTCCTCGCGCGACAGGTGCCCGTCGCCGTCACCGTCGAGCTTCGGGAAGACCTCCTCGACGCCGTCGGCCGTTCCCTTCCACGCCTCGACGACCTGCTGGTG
Source organism: Kribbella sp. DT2 (assembly GCF_049844575.1). NCBI lineage: Bacteria > Bacillati > Actinomycetota > Actinomycetes > Propionibacteriales > Kribbellaceae > Kribbella > Kribbella sp. DT2. The sequence goes on from NZ_JBNCLH010000011.1 coordinate 236,090, forward strand.
CTCGGCCAGCGCGATCCGGTCGTCGCCGTCCTGGTCGACCGCGTCGAACATCGCCTCCGCGGTCGTGTACACCGCGTCGTCGATCTTCGGCAGCTGGTCGACCACCGTCATCAGCTCGTCGAGCGACACCCGGTCGTCCCGGTCGCCGTCCGACATCGTCGCCAGCGCCGACCACCACCCCATCATGATCGCCCGCATCCGGTCGTGGTCCGCCGTCCCCGGATCCCAGCCGCGGATTCCCACCCACCGCGCGGTCAGCGTCTCGAAGTCGGACTCGTCGAGATACCCGTTGCCGTCGGCGTCCATCGCGTGGAACACCCCCGCCACCTTGCGCCGCTGAAAGTCAGTCGCCATCGTCGCTCCCCTTTCGCCACTTACCCGGTGATCCGGTTCAGACGATACGAGCGCATCTCCCGCCGCGCGCGGCGAGCGAGCACCGGAACGCGTCCCGCCCAATAGTCCGTGGGCGGGACGCGTTGACCCGGGGTTGACTTCGGAAAAACTCGGGGCCCAAGGCCATTACTCCGGGGGGGTGGACCGGCGGGAGTGGCCCCTGCACACGCCCGACGGTCCGATCCCCCGGCTAGTGGGGCCAGTGGGCCTCGGTCACCTGGCCGCTGGTGACGGCGACGGTCAGCTGGACCGGGCCGTCGGGGAGGACGTACAGGTCGTACTCGCCTTCCGGTACGTCGGGAAAGACCGCCGAGTGGATGGTCTCGCCCTCGGGGGACGGCCGTGGGACGACCGCGACGTGCGGCAGGTGGTGATGGTCCTCTCCATGGCCGTGCCCGTGGCCGTGGCCGTGCTCAGCCGGTACGCCGTGCGGCCGGCGTTCGATCTCGGTGTCGTTGAGGGCCGCGGGCATCGTCAGCACGATCGCGCCGATGCCCTCGCCGATGTCGAGCAGGACCGAGGAACCCTTGCCCGCATGGGGATTCTCCTCGGCGTTGCTGAGCGGCGCGGTCATGAGACGGCCGGGACGCCGGGCTTCGACTGGTACCCGCCGGCCGGCGTACCGAGGTACGGGAAGACCTTCAGGTAGTCGGAGTTCGTGTTCGACGTACCGTCCTGAACCGCCGACGCCGCACCGTCCGGCGTGAACGACGGGTCGACCAGCGGAATCGTCAACCCCGCGACGGCGCGGATCTCGACCGTGACGACGTCGTCGAACACCCGGCGTCCGTTCGGGAAACCGGCCGCGTCGCCCGCGACCAGGCCGAGCGGGTTCGGCGACTTCGACGGCGGGACGGCGACGTTCAGCCGCAGCATGTCGGCCTGCACCGGACCGGTGTAGTTCTGGAAGCCCGGTACGACGCCCTTCGGGATCCCCGTGAGCAGGATCGCGGCAAGGTCGGCGCGGGGCTTCTTGTACGCCGCCAGGTTCGGGAACACTCCCGGGTAGAGCACCGGCAGCAGCCCGGCCAGCTCCGGCTTGGTCACGTACTGCGCGTACTTCTTGTCCTCCGACGGCGGCCGGCTGTTCCACTTGTCCTTCTCGGCCATCGGCACGATGACCTCGTTGAACAACGGGTTGCCCAGCCGGGAGACCTGCTTGTACGGGCCGTGCCACAGCGACAGCCCGAGCAGGTCGTCGAAGATCTTGGACTGCTGCCGGCTCGCGGTCGCGTAGACACCGATGACGGACTTGGCGTCCATCACGTCCTTGGGCGTCTTGCCGTCGCGGGTCAGGTCCGAGATCGGCACCTGGAGCGCGATCGTGTGCACGTTCGAGCCCTGCAGCCCGTTGACGCCCATCGCCGCGGCGGACGGGATCAGGTGCGCGGCCTGGAACGGGCGCAGCGTGCCGAGGTCGAAGATGCTGCCCAGGTCGGCGAAGAATCCGTCCGCGCGCTGGCCGGCGAAGACCTTGCGGTTGGTACCGATGGTGTGGATCGCCTGGCCGGCCAGCTTGGCGTAGTCGGGCGTGCTGCGCGGGCCGACGTTGACCGGCGGAGCCGCCAGTTCGCGGGCCAGGATCCGGGACCGGCCGTCCTCGACCCGGGTGACCGAGTAGTACTGCGGCCGGTTCCAGGTGGTGTCCTTGATCGAGGTGATCGGACCGGTGTTGTAGAGGAACGTCTTCTTGTTCCGGATCTCGGCGTGGAAGCGGAACTGGTAGCTGATGTCGGCGCGGCCGTCACCGCCGTTGGAGATGTGGATCTGGTACAGCACGTCGTCGCCGAACTCGTAGAAGTTCGGGCCGCCGTACGGGTTCTGGAACGGGATGAAGTTCGCGATGATCGTCACGGTGTCCGGCTTGTCCGGGCTGACGAACGCGTAGACGTCGGTGTTGTCGGCGACCGGGTCCTTGGAGATCTCCGGTGCTTCGCGGTGGGACGACATGGTCAGGCCCCCTTCGCGCCGGCGAGGCGGGCGGCCAGCTCGCGATCGGTCACCAGGACCTCGCGCTCGCCGACCATGATCGCCAGCTGCCCGGACTTGACGTCCTTGACGTGGACGACGAACGACTCGGCGTCGGCCAGGTCGCTCGCCTCGAGCTGCGGTGCTGCCGCCTCGGCGGAGCGCTCGCTGAAGATCTTCGGCGCCGCGACCGCGCCGACCGCGGCCGCCGTACCCGCTCCCGCGAACACCAGGAATCCGCGCCGTGATGCGTCACTCATGAAGGTTCCTTCCCTCCCGTACCACCCGGCCGCCGATGACCACCGGCGGAGCAGCAGTTGCGACTCAGTCGCATCTGTTGTGATCTGGATCACGACCACAGCCGCAGGGCGTTCGGAGCGGGTCCGGTACCGGATGGGTGGCGAACGTCGCGGCGTCCACGGGCGAACGACTGAGCCCGCGCACCGAAACGGCGCGCGGGCTCTGGTCGAACGTGTCAGACGGTCGGGTACCCCGGTTCCGCGCTGCCGGCGGCGGTGCCGAAACGCTCGCTGCCCTTCGGGTCCGGGCCGTGGCTGTTCTGGCCCGACGTGCCCTCCTGGATGGTGAAGATCAGCAGCACGATCCACCCGATGATCGGGATCAGGCCGATGAAGATCCAGAACCCGCTCCGATCGGTGTCGTGCAGCCGCCGTACGGTGACGCCCAGGGTCGGCAGCAGGACGAGCAGCGAGTAGATCCCGCCGATCAGTCCGGTCCCCGTGCTGGCGTTGTCCGTGCCGATCGCGCGGTCGATCACGTTCAGCACGATCGAGATGATCGCGCTGAACAGCGTGAACATCCAGAACTCCTTGCGGCGCGCCCGGCCGCTGAACACGACGTACTTCTTCAGTACATCCACGTACCACTGCATGGTGGAACTCCGATCATCAGCCACCTGGCCGACCCAGGTCGTAGGACTCCAATGCCCTCCCGACCGTATGCGGTAAACGTGCGACCACCGCATGCCCGGGGCAACGCCGGACGGAAAGGTGATCAAACCGTGAACTCCACCCACAGCGGGTAGTGGTCGGAGATGCGGAAGGACAGCTGGGACTTGGTCAGGTCGGTGAGCACCAGCGGGACGAAGTCCAGGCTGCCGCAGCGGTTGGTGAAGCTCAGGCCGTTGAGCATCGGCGGCAGGCCGGGATCGGTCGGGTCGTTGAACCAGGCGATCTGGTCGTAGTAGTGGTGGTCCTTGTCGTTGTCGAAGATCGTGCGCGGCACCAGCCCGAGGTCGGGCGGCGGCCAGAGGCCGGTCGAGACGAACGCGGCGTACAGCGGGTCGTCGATCCGGTCCAGGTTGAAGTCGCCGAGCACGAGCAGGTTGTGGTTCCAGTCCTTCGGGCGGTCGGCCCACCGGCGCATCCAGTCGGCGAAGGCCTGCACCTCACCGAGCCGGTCCTTCGGGCCCTTGCCCCACAGCACGTGCACGGTGGTGAGGATGAAGTCGGTGCCGCCCCGTACGAAGGCCGCCGCGTACGGCGTCCGCGCGAACTGCTCGACCTTCTGCTCCGCCGCCGCCGCCGGCAGCACGATCTCGCCGACCAGCCCGGACGGCTGCACCCGCTCGGAGTCGTACACGTACGCGAGCCGTTCCGCGTTGCCCGGGGCCCCTTCGGTCGCGTCCGACACGATCACCCGGTAGCGCGGACCGAGGTGGTGCAGCAGCGCCATCAACGCGGTGGTGTCCCGCTTGCTCTCCTGGATCGCGGTCACGTCGAACCGCTCGACCACCGCGGCCACGCAGGCCAGCGCGTGCCAGTCCCGCTTCGGTGTGTCCTTCGGCCCCGACTGCCACTTCGGCGTCAGCCCACCGAACCCGCGCACGTTCCACGTCCCGATCAGCAGGTTGTCCTCGACCTTCGCCGGAAGCTGCTGGTCCAGCGCGGCCCCCAACCGCTTCAGGTCCTGCGTCACCGCTTTCGGCACCGGACCGGCCGGCGGCTTGACCATTTCACGCGCCACAATCCCCACCCCACAACGAGTTTCCCGGCCACCCCAACCGTTGTACCGAGCGTGATCGACCACCGGCCACCCGTCAATGGCCCGCACCAGAAGTTCACCCCGAGGCCCACGGCCGCTCCCCGGCCGCCGGTCGTGGGGATCCGTGCCGCGTAGCCTGGCGCGCATGGACGATCCCGACCAGCCGGCCACCCCGGAGACCCAGGCGCGCGTCGCGGCGAGCTTCGAGCGGCAGGGCCTGATGGCGCACCTCGGAGCCCGGCTCGGCCACATCGGGCCGGGCCGGGTCCACATCCTGCTGCCCGCGCGCCCCGAGCTCACCCAGCAGCACGGCTACTTCCACGCCGGCGCCACCAGCGCGATCGCCGACAGCGCCGGCGGCTACGCGGCGTACACGCTGTTCCCCGAAGGCACCTCGGTGCTCACGGTCGAGTACAAGGTCAACCTGCTCGCCCCCGCCGAGGGCGACCACCTGGAGGCGGTCGGCACGGTGCTGAAGCCCGGCCGCACTCTGACCGTGTGCCGGCTCGACGTCTTCGGCGTACGGGGTGCGGAGCGCAAGCTCGTCGCCGCCGGGCAGCAGACCCTGATCCAGATCGCCGACCGCCCGGAGCGATGACCTCCTAGCGTCCGAACCATCGCGGGAGGTGGGTCGCGAGGTCGGCCTGGTCTGCACCGATCCACGCGACGTGGCCGTCCGGTCGGAGCAGTACGGCGGGAGCATCCAGCTCCTCGCTGACGTCGACCACGTGGTCGACGCGGTCCTCCCAACTGCCCACCGAGAGCTGCCCGGTCTGGTCGAGCAGCAGCCCGCGGCCCTCGTGCATCCGCGCGTACAGCCGCCCGCCCTTCAGCTCCACGTCCCGCAGCCGCCGGCCGAGCAACCCGTGGCCGTCGCCGAAGTCGTACTGGATGTCGATCGCCACGATCCTCTCGGTCAGCAGCCGGTTCACGTCCTCGAAGTCCATCAGGTCCGTGAAGAGCCGGCGCAACGCCTGCGGACCGGCATCCTTCGACATCAGCACACCCTGCGCCCGCGTGCTGTCCAGTACGGCGGCCGCCACCGGCCGACGCTCGGCCTCGTAGGTCTCCAGCAACCCGGCCGGCGCCCAGCCGTTGATCTCGGCGGCCAGCTTCCAGCCGAGGTTGAACGCGTCCTGGACCCCGAGGTTGAGCCCCTGCCCACCGAGCGGCGGGTGAACGTGCGCCGCGTCGCCGGCCAGCAGCACCCGGTCGACCTGGTACCGGTCGGCCAGCCGCGTCGCGTCCCCGAACCGCGACAGCCACCGCGGCGAGTGCACCCCGAAATCGGTGCCTGCGACAACGATCAGCCGCTGCCGAAACTCCTCGAACGTCGGCGGCACGCTCCTGTCCGCCGCCACTCCGTCAGCCGGTACGACGACCCGGTACACGCCGTCGTCCAGCGGCATCAGCCCGAACCGCCACTCGGTCTTGCGCACCTCGCTCTGGACGGCGTTCACCCGGTCGAGCGAGTCGCCCACCTGCATCTCGCCCAGCAGCGTCTCCACCTTCGACGCCTCCCCCGGGAACCCGATCCCGAGCAGCTTGCGCACCGTGCTGCGGCCGCCGTCGCACCCGACGACGTACCCGGCACGCAGCCGCGAGCCGTCGGCCAGCTCGACGTCCACGCCCCGCTCGTCCTGGCTCAGCCCGACCACCTCGACGCCGGACCGGATCTCGGCCCCGAGCTCGACCGCGCGCTCGGCCAGGATCCGGTCGATCGCCGGCTGCGGGATCCCCAGCGTGTACGCGTGCGCCGAGTCCAGTGCCGGCGCCGGCTTCGGGATCGCCGCGAAGAACCCCGCGACCGGGTACCGCGTCCCGGCCGCGAGGAACCGCTCGAGCAGTCCCCGCTGGTCCATCACCTCGATCGACCGCGCGTGCAGGCCCAGCGCCCGCACGGCCTTCGTCGGTTCGGTGTCCTTCTCCAGCACGACCACGTCCACCCCGTGCAGCCGCAGCTCCGCCGCCAGCATCAACCCCGTCGGCCCGCTCCCCACCACAAGTACGTCAGTCACACGTCCCCATTTCCCCGAGCTGTTTCAGCAACTCGCAGGATTCTCCAGGACGCACTGGGCCTTGCGGCAAGCCCCCAGCTGCGCTATAACCTGATGACGGCAGGGAGATCAGTTCTCCTTGCCTTCGTCATGTCCGCCGTACAACGGATGGGCAGCAGCCAGTACTGCGACCCGTCGGCGCAGATCGGTCAGGTCCGCCTCGGCGTCCGCGGTCAGGGCCTCGGCGATGATGTCCGCGACCTCGGTGAACGCGTCCTCGCCGAACCCACGCGTCGCCAGCGCCGGCGTACCGATCCTCAGGCCCGACGTCACCATCGGCGGCCGCGGGTCGAACGGTACGGCGTTGCGGTTGACGGTGATGTCGATCGAGGCCAAGCGGTCCTCGGCCTGCTGACCGTCGAGCGCGCAGTCCCGCAGATCCACCAGCACCAGGTGGACATCGGTCCCGCCGGAGACCACCGAGATGCCGTGCTTGGCGACGTCGGACCGGCCCAGCCGCTCGGCCAGGATCCGGGCGCCCGCCAGTACGCGCTCCTGGCGTTCGCGGAACTCCTCCGACGCGGCGATCTTGAACGCCACCGCCTTGCCCGCGATCACGTGCTCGAGCGGTCCGCCCTGCTGGCCGGGGAAGACCGCCGAGTTGATCTTCTTGGCCAGGCCGGCGTCGTCGGTCAGGATGATCCCGCCGCGCGGGCCGGCCAGCGTCTTGTGCGTGGTCGACGTCGTGACGTGCGCGTGCGGTACCGGCGACGGGTGCAGCCCGGCCGCGACCAGCCCGGCGAAGTGCGCCATGTCGACCATCAGGTACGCGTCGACCGCGTCCGCGATCCGCCGGAACTCGGCGAAGTCCAGGTGCCGCGCGTACGCCGACCAGCCGGCCACGATCAGCTTCGGCCGGTGCTCGTGCGCGAGCCGCTCGACCTCGGCCATGTCGATCCGGTGATCGTCCGGGCGGACCTGGTACGGCACCACGTCGTACAGGCGGCCGGAGAAGTTGATCTTCATGCCGTGCGTGAGGTGCCCGCCGTGCGCCAGGTCGAGGCCCATGATCGTGTCGCCCGGGCGAATCAGTGCGTGCATCACGGACGCGTTCGCCTGCGCGCCGGAGTGCGGCTGGACGTTCGCGTACGCCGCGCCGAACAGCGCCTTGACCCGGTCGATCGCCAGCTGCTCGATCACGTCGACGTGCTCGCAGCCGCCGTAGTACCGGCGGCCCGGGTAGCCCTCGGCGTACTTGTTGGTGAGCACCGAGCCCTGCGCCTGCATGACGGCCGCCGCGGTGTGGTTCTCCGAGGCGATCATCTCCAGGCCGTCGCGCTGCCGGGTCAGCTCGTCGGCGATCTTCGCCGCGACCTCCGGGTCGAGATCGGCGAGCGTCGCATCCATGCTTGGGGCAACGATCTGCTGGAACGTGCTCACAAGTCACCACCGTGCTTGGCCGCGTAGTCCTCGGCCGACAGCAGCGGGCCGTCCGCGGTGGCGTTCACCTTGAACAGCCACACGCCGTACGGGTCCTCGTTGATCGCGGCGGGGTCGTCGGTGACGGCGGGGTTCACCTCGGTGATCTCGCCGGTGACCGGGGAGAACAGGTCCGAGACGGACTTCGTGGACTCCACCTCGCCGCAGGTCTCCCCCGCCGTCACGGTGCTGCCGGGCTCGGGCAGTTCGACGTACACGATGTCACCGAGCGCGTCGGTGGCGATCGCGGAGATCCCGACCGTGACGACGCCGGCCTCCTCGCGGGCCACCCACTCGTGCTCGTCGGAGTACTGCAGTCCAGCCTTGACTGTCGGCATGGTCGGTCCTCACTTCTGGCGCTGGTAGAAGGGCAGAGCGGTCACTTCGAACGGCTCGGGCGTGCCGCGCAGATCGACGTGCAGTGCGGTTCCCGGCTCGGTGTGCTCGACGTCGACGTACGCCAGAGCGACCGGTACGCCGAGCGTCGGGCTCGGCTGGCCGGAGGTGACCTCGCCGACGACGACGCCGTCCTTGAGCACCGGGTAGTGGCTGCGCGGCGCGCGCCGGCCGGAGCCGGTCAGGCCGACCAGCTTGCGGGCCGATCCCGCTTCCTTGCGGCGGACAAGGGCTTCCTGGCCGACGAAGTTTTCCTTGCTCAGCGCAACGACTCCGCCGAGGCCGGCGGCGAACGGATCGCCCTCGCGAGAGAGTTCGTTGCCGTAGAGCGGCATCCCGGCCTCCAGCCGGAGCGAGTCGCGGGCCGCGAGACCGGCCGGGGTGAGCTCGCCGTCCTCGGCCGCGGCCTCGATCGCGCGCCAGATATCGACCGCGTCGTCGCCTCCGACGAAGATCTCGAAGCCGTCCTCGCCGGTGTAGCCGGTGCGCGCGACCAGGAGGTCCAGGTCGGTCAGGGTGAGCTCGACCGCCGCGTAGTACTTGAGCGTGGTCAGGCGTTCCTGCTGCTCGGCGGGGATCAGCCGGAGCAGGATCTCCTGGGCCTTGGGCCCCTGGACGGCGATCAGCGAGGTCCGCGCCGACGCGTCGTCGACCGTGACGTCGAAGCCCCGCGCGCGCTCGGTCAGCGCGGCGACCACTGCTTCGGCGTTGCCGGCGTTGGGGACGACGAGGAACGCCTCGGGGCGCCGGTAGGTGATCAGGTCGTCGATCACGCCACCGTCCTCGGCGCAGATCAGCGAGTACTTCGCCTTGCCGACCGCCATCGCGGAGATCCTGCCGACCAGCGCGTGGTCGAGGAACGCCGCGGCGTCCGGTCCGGTCACCCAGACCTCGCCCATGTGGGACAGGTCGAAGAGCCCTGCCGAGCGTCGTACGGCGTGGTGCTCGGCGAGCTCGGAGCGGTACTTGAGCGGCATCTGCCAGCCGCCGAAGTCGGTGAAGCTCGCGCCGAGCCGCTCGTGCTCGGCGCGGAGTGCGGTGAAGGTCGAACTCGCCATGAGGAACTCCAGAATCCAGGTGGCGGGCGCCACGAGATCGGGGTTCCTCCCCGCTCTGTATCGGACCTGAGAGTTTCCGCGCGGCCGTCGTACGGGCCTCGCTTGCACCGTCGGTGAGCCGGACGTCCGGCTGCTTTCCAGAGTTGCCTGACCGCGGCGGTACGGGGGCCTGAGAGATTCCCGGGGAGGATTTGCTCCTACGGCACCTGCACGGCGGCAGGATTCTCCCGCCGCGGATCAACAGCGTGTTCAGTTGTCGGTCGCACCCTAAGCGGGGCACGGCCGGGCGCGCAAGGTCGGTCTCAGGTGAGCGTGAGACCGAAGCCGGGGCGGTCGGGGACGGTCAGGTTGCCGTCCTCCCAGCGGTACGCCGTGGTGTCGACGCCGTCGGTCGTGCCGGGCACACCCTCGACGGTCGGGACGTTGCCGAGACCGGCGGCGAGCTGTGCGGCGTACAGGGTCTTGAGCGGGAGACCCCAGGCGTGCGGCGAGGCCTGGCAGGTGATCCGGGGCATCACCTCGCGCCAGCTGGTCAGGCCGAACGACACCACGTCCATCAGCAGGACGTCGATGTCGCCTTTGGCGGCGATCTCCAGCAAAGGCTCCAGGTCGGGGTCGGACTCGCCCTCGGCGATCAAGGTCTGTGATCCCTGCAGGTGCTTCTTGAGCCGGGCCAGATCGGTCGCGTCGTCGAGGAACGGCTCCTCGACCCAGTACAGGTCGCAGTCCGCCACGGCCTTCAGGTACTCGATGAACCCGTCGCAGTCGTACCCGTCGTTGGCATCCACGAGGATCCGGTGCTCCGGGTACGCCGCCCGCACGGCCCGTGTCACCTCGATGTCCCGCGCGTCACCCTCCGCCCGCTCCATCCAGCGGTTTCCGCGCCCGATCTTCAGCTTGAACGCGCGATAGTCCGCCGAGTCGTCGGCGGCACAGTGGGCCAGTACGGCGTCCACGCCGCCGGCGTCGTCGAGATCCGCGAAGTAGATCGCGCCGTCGTAGCACGGGGTCGTCGTACTCCCGCGACCTCCGAGCAACGCGTGCACGGGGAGATCGAGGATGTGGCCGGCCAGGTCGTGCAACGCGAAGTCGAGCCCGCGCAGCCCTGGCTCTCGTACGCCGTTTGCTGGATCGATCAGCTCTTCCACCGGGCGCCCCACCACGTCCTCCGGGACGAGTCCCGCCGCGAGCCCCCACCCGGACTTCCCGGTGTCGGTGTGCAGGACGACGATCTCGTCCACCCCACCGTCCCCGTGGCTACCGAGCCGGGCGTTCCGCCCGATGGTCCGTGGATACCGCGACCGGACCGTCGAGCGCTCCACGCGGCTGATGAAGTGACCGTCCAACGTCATCGGGACTCCTCACATCGGGGTTCCCCACCCAGTCTGCTGCGTTGACCGCGCGGGCAAACCCTCTGACTCCCGGCGAGACGTGGGTCACAGCGGGGTCGTGTCACAACCCGGCGGTGGCGTCTGTCAAAGCTGTGACAGACGAAATCACCTTGGAGGAGATCCTGATGGATGCCCGTCTCAACCTTCACAGCAACGCTCTGGCCGGTCAGATTCTCAAGTACGTGAACTCGGCCGGGCGCGCGGTCAGCGGGTCGAGCCTGCCGATGGCGACGCAGGAACTGGTGAAGCTGCGCGCGAGCCAGATCAACGGGTGCGGCTTCTGCACCGACATGCACTTCAAGGACGCGATCGCCGCCGGCGAAACCCCGCAGCGCCTCAACCTGGTCGCGGCGTGGCGCGAGGCCACGGTCTTCACCGAGCCCGAGCGCGCCGCCCTCGAGCTCGCCGAGGAAGGCACCCGCATCGCCGACGCCGCCGGCGGCGTCTCCGACGAGGTCTGGGCCAACGCCGCCAAGCACTACACCGAGGACGAACTCGTCGCCCTCGTCGCGGTGATCGCGATCATCAACACCTACAACCGCCTCAACGTCATCATCCAGCAACCCGCCGGCGCCTACGAGCCCGGCATGTTCGGCTGATCCCCGGATAACCCGCGGGTGCCTTCCGGGGCACCCGCGGGGCTGTTGGCGCGGGCGTCTGCGGGCGTTGGCGCGGGCGCTGCGGGCGTCGGCGGGCTGCTCGGGTGTGGGTGGGAGCACCCGCGGACGCATTGCGTCTGCGGGCTAGTGGTGCATCCCCCGGCTTCTACGGGTGGGCGCCCGGTGACCTCCGGTCGGCTCCGAAGGCGGGAGCGGCCGGCGGATTCAGCGCGAGGGCGATCGTGGTGCGAAAGCGTTCGGCCAGCGGGGGCAGCGCGTGCTCGGAGAACCAGCCGACCGCCCGGGACTCGTCGTCGCCGACCTCCGCCGTACCGGCGACGGGACGGCAGCTGAACGCCGTGTCGTAGTACTGGACCTGGTCGCCGTTCGGGTATGTCGATCTCGGCAGGGTCTGGATCCACAGGACGCGGTCGACCACGACCTGGAGCCGGGTCTCCTCCAGCACCTCGCGAACGGCACCGACGTCGGCGTCCTCGCCAGGCTCGAGGGCGCCGGAGACCGGCGTCCACTCGGCGTTGTCTGCCCGTTGCACCAGGAGCACCTCGCGGTGGTCCGCGGCGTCGCGGACGACGACGGCGGTGACGCCGGGGCAGAGGATCAGTTCGTGGCCGACCAGGGAGCGGAGGTGCTGGAAGTAGTTGCTGATGCCCATGGTTGAGCTGACGCCTGCGGCGGGGTGTCGGTTGGGATGAGGAAGTTGATGAGGGCGCCGTCGCGTTCGGCGGGGGCGGTGGGCCAGCGGCGGCGGATGAGGCGGAGGGTTCGGTCGTTGGCGGTGCTGACGACCAGGAGGAGTTGCTGGGCGCCTGCCGCGCGGGCGTGGGCGCCGGCGAGGTTCAGGAGGCGCATGCCGAGGCCGCGGCTCTGGTAGGGGTCGGCGACTATGGCGGCCAGTTCGGCGGTGGGGGTGTCGAGGGCGCCGTGCGCCCAGGCCCACATCGCGTGGGCGATCAGGTGGTTGTCGTGCTCAGCAACCCAGGACTCGCCGGACGAGCGCAGCATCGGCTCGATCACCGAGGCGCGGGGTGGGCGGCCGACGGCGGTCTGGAAGCGGAAGTACAGGCTCAGCTCGGACAGACCGTCGAGCATCGCCGAGAGCCGGCAGTGGTCCTCCACCACCGCCCGCCGGATCAGAAAGTCGTCCGTACGGCGGGGAACCACGTCGGCGGGTGGGGCGCCGGCGGTGAGTGGACGCAGCTGCGCGGTCGGCGGTCCGTGCGGGGCGGGCGCAACCAGCTGAGTCTGATTCACAGATTCAGGGCGGCGGGACTGGCTGGGTCTGTCAAGTGGACTTATCGTGGTGGTATGAGCGAGCAGGAGACGGTCCCGGAGGCGTTGCGCTGGTCGACGGCGAACTGCACGATCTCGCGAACGATGGAGATCCTCGGCGAGAAGTGGACCTTCCACGTCCTGCGTGAGGTCTTCGTCGGACTGCGCCGGTTCGAGGACATCCGGGCCCGGACCGAGATCCCCCGTCAGGTGCTCACCGACCGCCTGGCCCGCCTGATCGACCGCGGCCTGCTGCGCCGCGTGCCGTACCGCCTGCCCGGCCAGCGCGAGCGCTACGAGTACCGCCTGACCCAGGCCGGCCTCGACCTCTACCCGGTGATGGTCGCCCTGGTCCAGTGGGGCGACGAGTACCTCCCCCTCGACGGCGGCCCGCCGCTCGTCGCCCGCCACCGCGACTGCGGCGAACAGGTCACCGTCACCATGCACTGCGCCGCCGGCCACGACCCCGAACCCCGCGAGATCGCCTTCACCCCCGGCCCATCAGCCCAACTGCGCGCCGTCGATTAGGGCGTGCTCCGAGGTGCCGTGCCGAGTGCCGCGCAGTAGGCGGGAATTAGGAGACACGCCCTAACCCCGCGCCACCCCGCCGTACTGGCGCCAGCTCAATCCAAGCCCCGCCACGCACCCCAGCACCGCCGTCGCCAGCGGCCAGCTCATCGCGCCCTCATCCAGCACCCCAACGAACGCCACCGTGAACACCCCCAACCCCGCACCGAACCCGATCGCCAGCACGAACCTCGCGCCCCGATCGGCCGGCAGTACGGCGGCGACCGCGAGCAGCACGACCACCAGCAGATCCGCGACGACGAACTCCGGCGGATGGTCGCCGATCAGCAACAACATCGCGGTGACGGCGGCGATCGCCACGGCGGCCAGACGCAGGGTCAGCATGCGGTCGAGACTAGTCGATAGTGCTACTATCAATCAAGCCCTTCCGGTCCGCGGGGGATGCTCCGAACAACCCGGCGGCGAAGGTAGGAGTGATCTCGAGAGGAACCGGATGCGGATCAACGAGCTCGCCGAGCAGTCGGGCGTGGCGGTCGCGACGATCAAGTACTACGTCCGCGAGGGCCTGCTCCCCGGTGGCGAACGCGCCGGCTACAACCAGGTCTCGTACGACGAGTCGCACCTGCACCGAATCCGGTTGCTCAGGGCAATGATCACTCTCGGCGGTCTCCCAGTGGCAACGGTCAAGCAGGTCGTGGCAGCCGTCGAAGACCCACAACGGACGATCCACAGCACCCTCGGCGAGGCCCAGCGCGCAGTCTCCTCGACAACCGCCGCCGAAGTGCTGGCAACCGCCGAGGACCTCGGCCACGGCGATATCGCGGACCTGCTCGACGCCTACCGTGAGTCCGCCGCCCATCTGGCAGAGCTCGAGCTCAAGTGGCTGGAACGCGCCGGCGACGACCTCGACGCGCTGACCGAGCGCGCCGTGATCGGCACCGTGCTCGGCGACGCACTGCTGACCGCCGTACGACGCGAAGCCCAGAAGCAGGCCTCGCGCACGCACTTCGGCTCACCCCATCCGCTGTAGAGCCTTCTCCCGCCGGACCGCCACCGACGAACCCGACTCCCGCCGCGCCATCCGCCGCAGGAGAACCGGCGCGACGAGCAGACCGGCGACAGCCCACGCACCAAGCACGGCAACGGTCTCCAGGTGCCGCCAGGACTCCGACACCTCGATCACAACATTTGCGTCCGGCAACAAAGCCGACCGCGTGCCGAGCCCCAGCCAGTAGATCGGCGAGCACTGCGCGATCACCTGCACCCACGAGGGCAGCGCCGTGAGCGGGTAGAAGATCCCGGAGATCCCGATCATCGCCAGCACCGGCAGCTGCACCAGCCCCTGCGCCCGCGCACTCGGGAACGCCGAGCCGAGGATCGCGCCGATCGGCAACGTCGCGACCAGTCCGAGCAGCAGCACCCCCAGCAGCGTGAGCAACGACAACGGCCCGAACACCAGCCCGTCGACCAGGAACAACGCCGGGACCAGCAGGATCGCGAGGTCCGCGATCAACCCGCCGGCGACCGAGACGACCTTGCCGACCAGATAAGCCTGTACGCCGTGCGGTGTCGCCTTCGCGCGCAGCAGCGTGCCGTCCTCACGGTCCGCGGTGAGCTGTTGACTCATGCTGACCATGCCCATCGCGGCGTTCATCCCGAGAATGCTCGGCAACGCCAGCGTGCCGAGCAGGATCCCGGTCCCGGCGAACTCGCGGTCCCGCAGGAAGTACAGCGCGACCAGCATCAGCACCGGCCACAGGAAGTGGCTGACCAGGTCGGCGCCGTTGCTGAACGACTGCCGCAGCTCGACCATCCCACGCGACCATCCCAGCCGCCACGCGTTCACCGGCCGCCTCCGACCAGCGCCAGGTACGCGTCCTCGAGCCGGGCCCGCCGGACTTCCAGGTCGCTCAACGCCTCGCCGTACCGGGTGAAGAGCTCGCGGGCGAAGGCCGTCGACTCCCCTGTCAGTTCCACGTACGGCGTACCGCCGAGCCGCCACCGCACCTCGTCGCGGCCGGCGATCTGGCGCGTCAGGTCGTCCGGCGTCCCGCTCGCCAGCACGCGACCGTCGGAGAGGATCAGGATCCGGTCGGCCAGCTTGCTCGCCTCGTCGAGGTCGTGCGTCGTGAGCAGGATCGTGGTGCTCAGCTCGGTCGCGAGCCGTCGGACCAGGGCGTGGAACGCGTGCCGGGCCGCCGGGTCGAACCCGGTGGTCGGCTCGTCGAGGAACAGCAGCTCCGGCCGGCCGACGATGCCGATGGCAACATCCAGCCGGCGCCGCTGACCACCCGACAGCGTCTTGAGCTTGTGGTCCGCGCGATCGGTCAGGCCGACCAGCTCGATCAGCTCGTCGGCGTCCCACGGATCGACGTAGTACCGGCCGAGGTGCGCGAGCAGCTCGCGGACCCGCCACTTGCCGTGGTCGCGCCAGGACTGGAGGACCACCCCGAGCTTGGCCCGCCAGGCCTCGTCGCCGCGCGCCGGATCGATCCCCAGTACGGCGACCTCGCCGGCCGAGCGGAGCCGGAAGCCTTCGAGGATCTCGATCGTGGTCGTCTTGCCCGCACCGTTCGGGCCGAGCAGCGCGAGCACCTCGCCGGATCGCGCGGTGAAGCTGACCTCGTGCAGGACGTCGGTGGCGCCGTACCGCATCCGCAGGCCGCGCACGTCTATCGTTTCCATGCTGGTGAACGTAGATTGCGTTCAGCGCCTCGGCAACACTCCTGATGCCTGGAAGCTCTTGTTTTCAAGCCGATCAGGCGATTCAATGCAATGGAGCTGACGGTGAATGCAAACCGCCGATGCAATGAGCTGCCGACTAACGCACCGAGGGGAGGGCCGATGCCGGGCGACAGGCTGAGCCAGGACGAGCGCCGGGCGATCGGCGTCGGGCTGGCCGACGGACTCGGGTACGCCGAGATCGCGCGCCGGCTGGACCGGCCGACGTCGACGGTGAGCCGCGAGGTCACCCGCAACGGCGGCCCGCGCGGCTACCGCGCCGAGCACGCGCACCACGCGACGGCGTACCGGGCACGCCGCCGGACCCCGCTGGACCGGCCGACCGTGCCCGGCGAGGAGCCCAAGGTCCTGGAGTTCATCGGCCGCCTCACCGACACGATGGTCGCGAACGGCGTACCGCGGATGGCCGCGCGCGTGCTCGCCCGGCTCTACACGACCGACGAGCCCAGCCTGACCGCGGCGCAGCTGGTCCGGCAGCTGCAGGTGAGCCCGGCCTCGATCTCGAAGGCGATCGGGTACCTCGAGGAGCTCGAGATGGTCGAGCGCGGCCGCGCACCGCAGAGCCGCCGCGAGCACTACATCATCGCGGACGACGTCTGGATGCGCGCCTGGATCACCAGCGCCCGCGCCAACGCGAGCTGGGCCGAGACCGCACGCGAAGGCGCGGCCCTGTTCGACCCCGGTACGCCGGCCGGCGCGCGACTTCAGCAGATGGCGCGCTTCTTCACCCAGCTCAGCGACGACATGTCCGGAGGCACGTCCTCGGCCGCCGCGGACGACATCGCGACGATCCTGGCCGCGCTCCTGCACGCCCGCCGCCCACTGACCGCCGCCGAGCTGGCCGACGCCCTCGACTGGGCGCCCGAACGAGTGGCCGAAGCCCTCGGTGACGCCGAGACCTACGCACCCTTCACCGACCCGCTGGCCCTCGAGCGCCCGACACCGACCGCGTACGCCGTCACGGCCGCGCCGGGCCGGTTGACGCCGGCCCAGCGCAGCGCGTTGCTCAGCTGAGGTCCACGCCCGAGAACAGCAGCGCGGACAGGCCGAGCTTGCCCGCGAGCCACCAGGTGAAGCCGAAGACCAGCACGATCATCAGGAACGCCTGCGCGATCGCGGGCCCCGCCGCGGTCACCAGGACCGCGAGATTGATCGACGCCCCGAGCAGCACCAGCCCGGTGGTGCGCTCCTCGACCTCGCGCTCAGGGGACCAGCCCGGTCGGGATCACTCCCGCCAGCACCAGCACGATCAGCACGAGCCCGACGACGGTGGCGGCCCAGTCCTCGCTGAACTGGATCCGGCCCTCGCGCTCGACGCTGCGCTCCTCGACTTCTTGCTCCTCGGGCATCGCGATCGGTCCTTCCCTGGGGCGGCGTGAGCCCCCACGGTAGAAGGAAACGAATCACCAGTAATCAAATCGACAATCTGGCCGAATACTGAGACACGTCAGCGGCGTACCAGCGACCGGAGGACCCGCCGGGTGATCCGTCCGTCGGCCAACCCCAACGCCACCAGGTCGTCGAACACGCCCTGATCAGCCGCCGCGCCACGAATCCCGGCGTCGAGGATGCGCGGGGCCCCGGACAGCCGCCCGGCCAGCGTCGCATGACGGAAATGCACAGCGAGCGGCCTCACCAGTTTCCTGTACACGGTCCCGGCTTCCGCTCCTGCAACAGCAGCCCGTCCCGCGTGCAGACCCGTGGCAACGGCGTAGTAGATCCCCTCCCCTGTCATCGGGTTGATCAGCGCCGCGGCATCCCCCGCCAGCAGCACCCGCCCGCGCCGCGGCTGCCATCTCCAGGTCGTCAACGGCAGGTGATGCGCCTTCCACGAAGTCCCGTCCCGCGTCGAGTCCGGCAGCAACTTCTCCAGCTTCTCCAGCAGATCGGCCCGCGTCGGATGCGCCCGCCCCGGATGCAGCGCCTCGCCGTACCCGACGTTCGACAGCCCGTCGCCCCGGTCGAACGACCACGCGTACGACGGCTGCCGCCCAGGCCCGTACACGATCACCTGCCGCTCCTCTCTTCCCTCCCGAGTCGGCGCGTACCCCCGAAGCGCCAGCGCGGCAGGAGCCGGGCCTTGTCCCAGCGCACGCCGTACGACGGACTGCGCGCCGTCCGCGCCGATCACCACCTTCGCCGCGATCGTGGAGTCGAGCAGAACACAGTCGGGCAAGACCTCCACCGACCGAATCCGGTGGTTGACCAGTTGCGCACCCGCCGCCACGGCAGCCTCGACCAATCGCGCGTCGAACACCTCCCGCGGCACCACCCAGGTCGCCCGCTGCATCTCCCGGTCGACCGCCAGCCCGTCGCGTTCGAGCGACAACCGCCGGACCGGCGTCCAGTCGTCGAGCAGCCCGCTCACCCCGACCGACGCGAGCAGATCGAGCACGTGCGGCGCGATCCCGTCCCCGCACGTCTTGTCCCGCGGGAAGTCGGCACGATCGAGCAGCAGCACCGACAGCGTCGGATCAGCGGCGAGCGCTCCCAGCGCGGCCGAAGCCCCGGCCGGGCCGGCCCCGACGATCGCCAAGTCCCACACGGGTTTCACGTGATCCAGCGTAGGTCGAGGTCCGCAGACCCCGCGCAGTCGGCGGGGAGTCCCTTGGTCGCGCCGGCGACTCAGACTCCGCGCAGTCGGCGGGGCGTCCCTGGGTCGCGCCGGCGCTACCTGTGCGCGGGTGTCAGGCCCAGTGCTTCGCGGCGACGCCGCTCATAGCGTCGAAGCACTCAGGAAGGAGTGCTCATGAAGCTGACCGTCCCTCTGGCGATCGCACTGCTCGGATCCGTTCTCGCCGTGCCGACCACCGCCGAAGCAGCGCCGGCGATCCAGTGGCACCAGTGCCGGACCGGCCCCGACGACCAGGAAGGCAAGGAGCTCGACCAGGCCGGAGCGCAGTGCGGCGACCTGCGCGTCCCTCTCGACTACGCACGGCCGAACGGCGCACAGATCACCGTCGCGATGTCGCGCCTGAAGGCGACCGACCGGCGGATCGGTGTGATGGTCCTGAACGACGGCGGCCCGGGCGGCCCGGGTCTCGGCATGCCGGTCCGGCTGAAGAAGGTCATGCGAGAGACGGGCGGCCGGTTCGACCTGATCGGGATGGATCCCCGGTTCGTCGGCCGCAGTACGCCGATCGACTGCGGCTGGTCGACCGGCAGCTGGATCGTCGGCGCCGGGGCATCGCGGGCGAGTTTCCAGCGCGGCGTCGGGATCGCTGCCGGCCTGGCCGAGCAGTGCGCCGACAACCCGTCTCTGCCGTACGCCTCGACCCGCAACACCGCACGCGACATCGACCGGATCCGCGCCGCGCTCGACGAGCGGAAGATCTCGTACCTGGGCTACTCGTACGGCACCTACCTCGGCGCCGTCTACGCCCAACTGTTCCCGCACCGGCTCGACCGCGTCGTGCTCGACGGCCCGATCGACCCCGACGCGTACGGACCGGGGCTGCTGCGCGACATCGCCCCGCAGAACGAGGCGGCGCTGCGCGCCTGGGCGGACTGGGCGGCGGCCCGCGACTCGACGTACGGGCTCGGACGGTCGCGGGCGCAGGTGCTCGGCACGATCGACCACGTCTTGCGCGTCGCGGCGCGCGGCGGTCAGCCCGGCGCTTCCCGAGCCGGTGGCGGCCGTGATCTGAAGGTCGGCGCTCCCCGAGCCGGCGGCAACAGTGGCGGCGGTCTGAAGGTGGGCGAGTACGAGCTGGACGACGGGTGGATCCCCGCGCTGCTGCTGAGCAACCTGGCCGACGACCGCGATCCGGCCCGGGCCTCGTTCAGCGAGCTGGTCAGGACGTTGTCCCAGGCAACGACCGGTCCGGTCGAGCCGACCGGGGCCACGGCGGAGATGCTGGAGTTCCTGTTCACCGGCAAGATGTCGGCGGCCGGCAGCGCACAGCTCGCGATCCTCTGCGCGGACCGCGCCGTGTCCGGCGATCTCGGCACCTACTGGCGCGACATCCAGAAGCACCGCAGGACCGAGCCGCACTTCGGCGCGCTCACCCGCACCGTCACGCCGTGCGCGTTCTGGCCCACCAAGCCGCGCGAAGCGCCGACGCAGGTCGACAACGACGTACCGGCGCTGATGATCACCGCCGACGGCGATCCGCGCGCGACCTACCCGATGGCGCGAAAGTTGCACCAGGCCCTGACCGGTTCGCGGTTGGTGACCGTGCGGAACGCCCGCAAGCACGGCATCTTCGGTGAGTACGGCAACGAGTGCGCCGACCGGAAGGTGATCGACTACCTTGCCACCGGCAAGCTTCCGGGCACCGACCAGAATTGCCAGACACGCCCTAGCGCTCGGGGCGCCGGCGACTGCGCGGCGTACGGCGTGCGGGCGGCACGCTCGGCGGCGTCCGGCGACGCACCACCCGGCGGTCCGCGTGGCCGGTCCCCTCGGCGACCGGCGTGATCTCCCGCGGCTCGTCGAGGTCGACCACCCGCGGCACGTACTCGGGCAACGGCTCGTCGTCGTACTCCGCAATCTCCAGCACCGGCTCAGGCTCGGGCTTCGGTACCCGTACCGGCGCCCGGGCCGCGGCTTCCTTACTGGCCCGCGGTTTCTCGTCCATGAAGGCCACCGCCCGCGCGGGCGCCGCGACCGGTTCGGCCTTCGCCGGCCACCGGGTCTGCACGTCGATCCTGAGCACCCGAACGAGCTTGCCCAGGACAACGATCGTCAGCGCCACCGCGAACACGCTGCAGCCCGCGAACAGCACCGCCTGCCACCCGGCGCTCCAGTCCGACGGATCGGTACGGCGCATCGCCGCCGCCATCGCCACCACGACCGCGTTGGTGAGCCCGAGTACGACGGTCGCCAGAACGGTCCAGACCAGCTCGCGCCGTTCCAGCCCGACATCGTCGGCCGCGGCAACCAACCCGGCGACCAACCCGGCCAGCACTGGCACTGTGTAGACCAGTGCGAGCGCGAGGCCAGGGCTGGCAACCAGGTAGAACACGTCGAACACGAGCGCCGTACCGGCCAGGGCGCCGGCGAAGCCCACCACCATCCGCGGATACCACCGCACCACGGCGATCGCATCCTTGGGCAACGTCCACATCAACCGGTAGTACAAGGCCCTCGTTTTCCCAGGCTCGTCCAGCGTTCACCGCCATTGTGCCCCTCCTCAACGGCGGTGAAAGGCACCCCGAGCGCGAGTCGGCCCTCTCCAGCCCCCACTTTGTGCACCGGCCGGCCACGATTTCGCACGATTCGTGGCTGGTCGGTGCACAAAGTGGGGTTCGGTCGGGGGAGCGGAGCGTGGAGTGGGTGGAGGGGGGTGAGTGAGGTGGAGAGGGTGGGTCAGGCGACCGCCGGGAGCGAGGTCAGCTTGTCCCGCAGGCCGTCGAGGATGCGGCGCAGGACCCGGGAGACCTGCATCTGACTGACCCCGATGTCCTCGCCGATCTCGGACTGGGTCCAGCCCTCGACGAACCGCAGCTCGAGGATCCGCCGCTCCCGCGGACCGAGGTCCTCCAGGACCGGCTGCAGCATGTCGACCGCTTCCAGCTGATCGATGCTGGTGTCCTCGTCGTCGGCGACCACGTCGGCCAGGGTCAGGTCGGCGTCGGTCTCGGCGGGGCGGTCCAGCGAGAGCACGTTGAAGCAGCCGCGCGCGGCCAGTGCCTGCTCGACCTCGGCCAGGTCGACGTTCAGGTGGTCGGCGATCTCGGCCGGGGTGGGCTCGCGGTTCAGCCGCTGCTCGAGCTCGGGCAGCTTGCCGGCGATCGTGCCCTGCATCTCCTGCAGCCGGCGCGGGATCCGGACGGTCCACGCGCAGTCGCGGAAGTAGCGTTTCACCTCGCCCCGGATGGTCGGGATGGCGAACCCGATGAACGGGGTGTCGGCGTCCAGCCGGTAGTGGTGCGCGGCCTTCAGCAGACCGAGCGAAGCGACCTGCTCCAGGTCGTCGGCCTCGGCCCCGCGCCCGCGGAACCGGCGGGCGATGCCCTTGGCCATCTCGAGGTTGAGCTCGACGATCTGCTCGAGCAGCTGCTGCCGCTCGAACTCGTCGGTGCTGGCGGCACGGAGTTCCAGTAGTTCGTGCGTGGCGGCTTCGCGGGCGGCCCGGTCGGCCGCGGTCGAACACTGGGTCGGAACGGTACTGAGGGTGGTAACCATTTCAACGACCTCGCGACAGGAGTCACGGCGTGGCACATCTCTGGACCACAGGCACTGCTGGCCCCTCCGTACCCCGATCCCCTCAACGCCATGCACGCCGCAGCAGATAGAGCGCCGCGCCCGCTCCCAGGACGACCAGTCCACCCACCACAGAACGCGGCGGCAGCGCGAACGCGAGCACCAGACAACCAAGGAGCCCAACCGCCGGTACGACGTACCGTCCGGGCCGCAGCGTCGCCGCCGAGGCGTTGGCGATCGCGTAGTACACCAGCACCCCGAACGACGAGAACCCGATCGCCCCGCGCAGATCCGCCACGAGCACGACCAGGACGACGACCAGCCCGACCACCAGCTCGGCGCGGTGCGGGACCCGGTGGCGTGGGTGGATCACGGCGAGCGCGCGCGGGAGGTGCCCGTCGCGGGCCATCGCGAGAGTGGTTCGGGAGACGCCCAGGATCAGCGCGAGCAGCGCTCCCAGGGACGCGACGGTGGCACCGAGCCGGACGGCCGGGCCGAAGAGCGGGATCCCGGCCGCGTGGACGACGTCGGCCAGCGGGTCCGGCGAGGCGGCCAGCCGGGTCGGACCGAGGACGACCAGGGCGGTGACGGCGACCGCGGCGTACGTGACGAGCGTGATCGTCAACGCGATCGGGACCGCGCGAGGGATCGTGCGCGCGGGGTCGCGGACCTCCTCGCCGAGCGTCGCGATCCGCGCGTACCCGGCGAACGCGAAGAACAACAGGCCTGCTGCCTGCAGCACACCGGACAGGCGCAGGCCGGTGAGCTCGAGCCGTTCGTACGGCGTCGTCCGCGCGGTCAAGCCGATGACGACGACGGCTGCGAGCACCAGGAGGACGAAGGCGACGATGATCCGGCTCACCCAGGCGGCCTTCTGGACGCCGAAGTAGTTGAGGGTCGTCAGCGCGACCACTGCGACGATCGCGACGAGCCGGTTGTGGTCGGGCCAGAGGTACGAACCGGCGGTGAGCGCCATCGCCGCGCACGAAGCGGTCTTGCCGACGACGAAGGACCAGCCGGCCAGGTAGCCCCAGAACGGGCCCAGACGTTCGCGGCCGTAGACGTAGGTGCCGCCTGACTGCGGGTAGAGAGCGGCCAGGCGGGCCGAGGAGGTCGCGTTGCAGTAGGCAACCAGTGCCGCCAGGGCGAGCGCGATCAGCAGACCGGAACCGGCGGCCGCGGCCGCGGGGGCGAACACGGCGAAGACACCGGCGCCGACCATCGCGCCGAGGCCGACCACCACGGCGTCACCGAGCCCGAGGTCGCGACGCAGCTCCGTCATGCCCGCAGTCGATCACACCGAGGGGGAACGACGAAGGCGCGCGGCCCGGGAGCGGGAGCGCGCGCCTTCGGTACGTCGTACGGTCAGACCTTCTTGGCGATCCCGGCCATCAGGATGCGCTGGTACGGCTGGAGGTCCTCGGCGGCGGGAACATCCGCCTCGGGGGCGGCCGGGTTCCAGCGCTCGAGGAAGTCGATGCCGGGCGGGATCAGCGGCAGGCCGAGGAAGTGCTGCTCGATCCGCTCCGGGGTGCGGATCCAGCCGTTGCCCAGGCTCTCCAGGCCGGCCTGCTCGATCGCCTTCTGCAGCGGCTCACCGGTGTCGACGAAGTCGGTGATGAACAGGTAGCTGCCCGGGACGAGCTTGTCCATCAGCGTGCGGACCCACTCGTCCGGCTGCTCGTCGTCGTGGAAGTGCATGTGGATGCCGACGATCATCAGCGCGATCGGGCGGTCCCAGTCGAGGTGGTCCTTGATCTCGGGGTGGTCGAGGATGTCCTGCGGCTTGCGCAGGTCCGCGGTCACCACGATCGTGCTGTCGTTGGTGGCCAGCAGCGCCCGGCCGTGCGCGAGCACGATCGGGTCGACGTCGACGTAGACCACCTTGGCGTCGGGCGTGATCTCCTGCGCCGCCTGGTGGGTGTTCTTCTGGGTCGGCAGGCCGCTGCCGATGTCCAGGAACTGGTCGATGCCCTCCCGGACGAGGTGCTGCACGCCCTTGACCAGCGCGGCCCGGTTGTCGATCGCGCAGCGACCGGCGTCCGGGACGAACTTCAGGTACGTCGCCGCGCCCTCACGGTCGGCGGCGAAGTTGTCCTTGCCGCCCAGCAGGGCGTCGTAGACGCGCGCGATGGTGGGTTGGGAGGTGTCGAACGTCGGAGTTGCCTCCGAGCCGTCGGGAGTCGCCATCGACGCAGCCTTTGTGTTGGAGGAATCAGTGCGGTCACTGTAGTGCATTTCGATACCAGTTGGTCCCCTGGATCAGCCCTCTCGCGAAGGTTGCTCGAGCCCGATCCGAAAAGCCTGATTTCTCAACTAGGCAAGGGATTCCGGGCCGCCCGGTCTGCAGTACCGGCAAGGGCACGCGAGTACGGCGTACCGGGGGCCCGGTCGGAGTCTGCCCCACCCGCGCGCCGGCCAATCGCCCAGCGCGGAACCGCCGATTTCCATCACCCAAAGCGACGCCGGGGGCCCTCGCGACACACCTTCGACCACGCTCCGTATTGGACCGGACACGAGAGCCCCCAACGTGTACGATGCAAATGCAAGCCCAAATGCACGTGCATATGCCAAAGACGTACGGAAGGTGCAGCTGATGACTGCTGTCTACAACGGCATGCCCGGCGACGCGATGAGCGAGCTGACCTGGCGCAAGAGCCAGCGGAGTGGCCCCCAGGGCAACTGCGTCGAGGTAGCGAAGCTTCCCGGCGGCGGCGTGGCGATGCGCAACTCGCGTCACTCCGACGGCCCGGCGCTGGTCTTCACCCAGGCCGAGATCGAGGCGTTCCTCGGCGGCGTCCACGACGGCGAGTTCGACGACCTCGCCTGAGAGCGGTCCCGACCAGGACCACAGACAAGAAGCCCCCTCACCGGGCGAGCGGTGAGGGGGCTTCTTCCTGTCCGGAGCAGTTCTTCCGACGCCGTACGGCGTGCTCCGGGCGGCCGAGAACACCGAGCACGGCCCAGGCATGACAAAAGGCCGTCCCTTGAGGAGGAGGACGGCCTTTTGCCCAGCCGTCTCCTGAGGAGAGAGACGGCCTTCCATCGAGGCGCTCCGGAACCGTGGAGCGGTGGTGCCACCGCCGGCGGACCCGATCACTGGCCCGCGGACGGTCGATCAGAGAGTGCTGTACTACTAGGGCCCTGCTGGGCCTCGCTCCTGGCGCTACTGCACCGTGAGCGGCCAGAGCTGCTCGCTGCGCGGCAGTTCCGAGGCGCTGCCCGGGCCGGCCGCGTTGTCGACGGTGATGCGCAGACCGGTGAACTTGGGCGTCATCACCCGCTGGTAGCGCGAGGCCCGGTCCGGCTCCGCGACGTACTCGGCGATCAGGTGGTCGCCCAACCAGATCCGCACCATTTTCCGTCCTCCTCGATCGGCGTTCATGGACTCAGGCTCACGATCGGGTCGCCGTCGAGCTGACGGACACCGCGCAGCCATCCTTCGAAGGCCCAGCGCTGCTGCTCGGGGCAGCGCGCCACCAACTCCTGGATCTCCCGCTCGGTGAGCTCGTCGGGGGCACGCTCGCCGGTCTGCGCGGCGACGTACTCGACGGGCTGTGCGTCGTTGTCACTCATCGACTCGGGTCCCCAACCAGTCGTGCCGGCAGCGAACTGCCGACGGGCCAAAGGTCCGGCCTGCTGGATCTCACTCGCCACCGTGATGTCACTTGGCGCGAGATCCAGCTCACCTTCTGTGCATGAAGTAATCATGGCGTCGGCACGCTGCGAATGCAAGCGCCCGATGCACGTGCATCCGCACGTTTTGCGTTTGTGACCTCGCGGAGACCTGTTTCAGGCTCACCGGACGCTCAGAAGGCCGGATTCAGCCGTTCCCGGCGCGCGATTTCGACACTATTATGTCCGGACAAAGTCGCCGGTTCGCATCGCCTATGCTGGCCCGGCATGACCCTGGGTAGTGGTCCGGCTGTGGCCACGACTCATGAGTAAGAACTTCGACAGATCACCCGCCGGACGTGCGATGATTTGGCTCGGGGTAGACAGAGGCTGCTGGGGCGTCGGAGGTGAGTGTGACGGAGTCGGGCGCGCAAAGCGGGCCGACCGCGCTTCGCATCATCCTGGGAGCGCACCTGCGCAGGATGCGTGAGGCCGCCGGCATCACCCGTTCCGACGCGGGCTGGGAGATCCGGTCGTCGGAGTCGAAGGTCAGCCGGATGGAGCTCGGCCGGGTCGGCTTCAAGGAGCGCGACGTCGCCGACCTGCTGCGGCTCTACGGTCTGGACGACCCCGAGGAGCGGGAGCGGCTGCTCTCCCTCGCGCGCGACGCGAACAACCCCGGCTGGTGGCACCGCTTCGGCGACGTCCTGCCGAGCTGGTTCCACTCCTACCTGGGTCTGGAAGCGTCAGCCCAACTGATTCGTACCTACGAGCTGCAGTTCGTGCCCGGTCTGCTGCAGACCGAGGAGTACGTGCGCGCCGTCGTCCAGCTCGGCCGTGGCCTGATCCCGGCCGATGAGGTCGACCGTCGCGTCGCGCTGCGGATCAGCCGCCAGGAGGTCCTCAACCGCGCCAGCAACCCGGTCCGCCTGTGGGCGGTCGTCGACGAGTCGGCGCTGCGCCGGCCGATCGGCGGGGTGAAGGCGATGCGCGACCAGCTGGAGTCGTTGATCGAGGCGACCCACCTGCCGAACGTAACGCTGCAGGTGATGCCGTTCGAGGCCGGTGGCCACGCGGCGACCGGTGGCGCGTACAGCATCCTGCGGTTCCCCGAGCAGGACCTGCCCGACATCGTCTACATCGAGCACCTGACCAGCGCGCTCTACCTGGACAAGCTCGAGGACCTCGACCAGTACACGGCGACGATGGAAGCCCTCTGCGTCGCGGCCCCGCCGCCGAGCCGGACCCGCGACCGGATCGCGACGATCCTGAAGGACTTCTGAGCGTCAGGCGTTGGCGTCGAGCCAATCCAGCAACGGAGTGACGTCGCGCCAGTCGGCCCGGACCCGGTCGACGAGCTCGGCGCTGTGGATCACCGGTTCGAACCCGTACGACTTGTTCAGCGCGATCGACTTGTGCCGCAGCAGCTCGATCCGCGGGTGCGTGGCGTCGTACCCGCGCGGTGAGGTCTTGAGCTTGTCGCCACCGATCGTCCAGCCGCCGGCGACCAGGTCGGCCAGCAGGTTCTCCAGCTCCTTGCCGCGGCGGTCCTCGTCGATCGCCGTCCGGATCCGGCCGAGCCGGTCCGCGGCCGCTTCGTAGAACCCGGCCCCCACCCGTACGCCGGGCGCCGACAGCTCGACGTACCGGCCGGTCGACGGCCCGGTCGGCAGGAACGCGCCCTGATGCGTCTTGTACGGCGTCTTGTCCTTGGCGAACCGCACGTCGCGGTACGGCCGGAAGATCTTCGCCGTCCCGAACTCCGCCTCCAGCTCGGCGAGCAACGCGGTCATCGGCGCCTTCACCGACTCCTCGTACACGTGCTTGTGCTCGGCCCAGAAGGTCTTGGTGTTGTCCATCTCGAGGTCGTCGTAGAAGTCCAGCGCGGCGACCGGGAACCCGGTGAAGCTCATGGCCTCACCATAGTGTGAGTAGCCTGAACCGATGCTGACGGTTCCCCCGTACGACGTCCTGCGCCGGCGCAGCAGCGAGAAGTGGTCCGGCCTCGCACCTGGCGTGATCGGCGCGACGGTCGCCGAGCTCGACTTCGAGCTGGCGCCACCGATCGCCGCGGTGCTGCATGAGGCCGTCGCCCGCGGCGATCTCGGTTACACCCCCGGCGTCTCGCCACGTCTGCGCGACGCCTTCACCGGCTTCGCCGCTCGCCGGCTCGGGTGGCGGGTCGACCCGGATCGGCTGACGCTCGTGCCCGAGGTGCTGATCGGTCTGGTCGAACTGTGCCGAGTGCTCGCGCCGGGCGGCAAGGTCGGGTTCGCGACCGCCGGGTACCCGCCCTTCCTCGAGCAACTGCCGGTCGCCGGGTTCGACGTCCGGCACCTTCCTCTGCGGGCTGACGGCTCCTTCGATCTCGCGCGCTTGACCGTCGAGCTGCGCGGCGGTCTGCGGGTGCTGATCCTGGCGAGCCCGCACAACCCGACGGGCCGGGTGCTGCCACGGGCCGAGCTGGAGAGCATCGCCGAGCTGTGCGCCGAGTACGACGCGTGGGTGCTGGCCGACGAGATCCACGCACCGCTCGTACTGCCCGGCGCCGAGTTCGTGCCGTGGCTGGAGGTGTCGGAGGCCGCGCGTGAACGCGGGTTCGCGCTCACGTCGGCGTCGAAGGCGTTCAACCTGGCCGGGCTCAAGGCCGCGCTGCTCGTCACCGCGTCCGACCGGGCGCAGGACGTCGTCCGCCGCTTGCCGTTCACCGCCGACCAGGTCGGGCTGCTCGGGGTGCTCGCGGCCGAGGTCGCGTACGCCGACGGCGATCCCTGGCTCGACGCGTTGCTCGGGCAGCTCGATCGCAATCGCACCCTGATCGGCGAACGGCTGCCGGCCGGGATCACCTGGTCGCCACCGCAGGCGACGTACCTGGGCTGGCTGGACTGCGCCGGGCTGGACCTGGCGCCGGATCCGGCGGGGTTCTTCCTGGCGCGGGCGAAAGTTGCCCTGGGCCCCGGTTCGGACTACGACCCGGCCGGGCGCGAACGGGTCCGGCTCAACTTCGGCACGGGGCCCGAGCTGCTCGGTGAGATCCTCGACCGGATGACTAGGGCGTGTAGGAGCTGAAGAACGCGCGGATGTCGTCGACCAGGACGACGGGCTGCTCCAGTGCCGCGAAGTGACCGCCGTCGGGGTACGACGTCCAGCGGACGATGTTCTCGGTCCGGTCCGCGATCGCGCGGAGCGGGATGAAGTTGTCGTGCGCGAAGTCGGCCACGGCGGTCGGCGTCCGGGACGGCTCGACCGGCCGGCCGTGGTGGGCACGCTCGTAGTAGATCCGCCCGGCCGACCCCGCCGTAGCGGTCAGCCAGTAGAGCATCACCGTGGTGAGCAGGTGGTCGCGGGCGATCGGGTTCCGCTGGTCGGCCCACTCGTGCCACTTCTCCGCGATCCACGCCAGCTGCCCGACCGGCGAGTCGACCAGCGCGTAGGCGAGCGTTTGCGGCCGGGTCGACTGCAGGTCGGCGTACCCCTGCTTCTCCTGCTGCCACGCGCGCATCCGCTGCCAGGACGCGATCGTCCGGGCCCGCTCGGCCGGATCGAGCCCGGCCAGCTCCTGCTCGGTCGGCTCGGCCGTCGCGCCGCCGCCGGGGAGCAGGTTGAGATGTACGCCGATCACCTGGTCCGGCCGGATGCGGCCGAGCTCACGCGAGATCCCGGCGCCCCAGTCACCACCCTGTACGCCGTACCGCCGGTGACCGAGCTGATCCATCAGCTCGGCGAACGCGCGGGCGACCCGGTTGACCTCCCAGCCCGGTTCGTTCGTCGGGCCCGACAGGCCGAAGCCCGGGATGCTCGGGATCACCAGCTCGAACGCCGGTGCTCCCCCGGCGCCGTGACCGCCCGGGTCGGTCAGCGGCCCGGCGACGTCGACGAACTCGGCGATCGAACCGGGCCAGCCGTGCGTGAGCAGCAGCGGGATCGCGTCGGGCTCGGGCGAGGCGACGCGCGCGAAGTGGATCCGGGTGCCGTCGATCGTGGTGGTGAACTGCGGCCACTCGTTCAGCTTCGCCTCGGCGGCACGCCAGTCGTACTCGTGCCGCCAGTAGCCGACGAGCTCCCGCAGGTGGTCACGCGGTACGCCGTACGCCCAGCCGACGCCGGGAAGCTCGTCGGGCCAGCGGGTCAGGTCGAGCCGCAGCGCGAGGTCGTCGAGCTGCTGCTGGGGAATCGCCAGCCGGAAGGGTTCGATGGTCACGGCCGCAGCTTCCCGCAGACCGGGGCCGTCCCGCACCCTATTTGCCGCCTCAGGCGGTGACCCGCCGGTCGCGGACGAGCTTGAGGACCAGCCCGGCGACCAGCGCCAGGACGCCGGCGGCGATCACGATCGTGACCAGCGTGACGGAGTTGTTGAGCTTCCCGTCGCAGGCCATCGGTGTGATCCCACCAGCCGGCGAGAAGGCCGATCCGCAGTCGACGCCGCCGGACGAGACCGACCGGAACCCCAGTCCCAGGCCGACCAGCAGCAGCACGACTCCGGCGGTCGCCAGAATCTTGTTCATTGTCGTCACGATCGCGCCGACACCGTTCCCCGCGGGCCGGCCAACGGCACGACCCGACTGCCCCGTAACACTTCGTTCACTCCCGACCTCGACCGACACCTTTACGAACTTACGGTCAGCTGTTCGCTGATCCACCTCGACAGAGCCGTCAGCAGCGATTCTTCACAGAGTCCTTACTCAGGACAAACCAGCTCGTCACGATGGTCTCAGAGCACGATACGGCCAGTGACAGTGGCATACCAGTGCCAAGTTCGCCGTCGCGGTGCAAGCGGTTCCGGCACTCCGGTTGCTGGCGATCGCCGGGCCGGTGCTCTACCGTGAGACGTATGAAGAGTTCTGCAGATGTGCAGCCTGACGCCTGTTCGGTGAAGCTGGTCGACCCCGAACGGGTGGCGGCCGTCGAAGCCAGGATGCCTTCTGAACAGGATGTCGTCGACACGGCCGACGTGTTCAGCCTGCTCGGCGACCCGCGCCGGCTCAAGCTGCTCGTCGCCCTGCTCGACGGCGAGCTGTGCGTCTGCGACCTCGCCGCGGTGACCGGGATGAGCGAGTCGGCGACGTCGCACGCCCTGCGTCTGCTGCGGGCCCATCGCGTGGTCTCCGTACGGCGGGACGGCCGGATGGCCTACTACCGGCTCGACGACGCCCACGTCCGGATGCTCGTCGACCTGGCGGTCGCCCACACCGAGCACACCGACGCCATCCATCCGGAGCGCTCCTCATGACCGCGCACGACTCGGTCGACGCCGCGCGCCCGGCGGCCGCCGCTGGGCATGGACACGGACACGGGCACGGCGTCAGTGCGGATGCGGACCGGAAGCTCCTGAGTGGGGCGCTCGCGCTGATCCTTGCCTTCATGGCGGCCGAGGTCGTGGTCGGTTTCGCCGCCGGGTCGCTGGCACTGATCACCGACGCCGCGCACATGCTCACCGACGCGATCGCCATCGCGCTCGCGCTGGTCGCGATCCGGCTGGCCGCGCGGCCGCCGGCCGGTGGGTTCACGTTCGGGTTCAAGCGGGTCGAGATCCTGTCCGCGCAGGCCAACGGGATCACGCTGCTGCTACTCGCGGCGTTCTTCGTGTACGAGTCGGTGCAGCGGATGATCCACCCGCCCGAGGTCGAGGGCGTGCTGGTCCTGATCACCGGTGTCGTCGGCATCTTCGTCAACCTCGCCGCGACCTGGCTGATCAGCAAGGCGAACCGCTCCAGCCTGAACGTCGAGGGCGCGTTCCAGCACATCCTCAACGACCTGTTCGCGTTCATCGCGACCGCGCTCGCCGGCCTCGTCGTGCTGCTGACCGGTTTCACCCGCGCCGACTCGATCGCCGCGCTGATCGTCGCCGCGCTGATGCTGAAGGCCGGTATCGAACTGGTCCGCGCCTCCGGACGGATCTTCCTCGAGGCCGCCCCCGCCGGACTCGACCCGGCCGCGCTCGGCAAGGAGCTGTGCTGCATCCCCGGTGTCGTCGAGGTGCACGACCTGCACGTCTGGGAGATCACCTCCGGCGAACCGGCCGCGTCCGCGCACATCCTGGTCCGCGAGGGTCTCGACTGCCACCTGATCCGCGAGCAGATCGAGCAGGTGCTGGCCGAGCGGCATCACCTGACCCACTCGACGCTCCAGGTCGACCACGCTTCAGGCGCCGTACCGGAGGTTCACTGCAGCGACGCGCACGGTGCGGTGCACCGCGCGGTCACAACCGCCGGGCCAGCACCTGACCAGGCCACACCGAATCATTGACCGGTACGGCGAACGTCTCCGTCCGGGTGAAGCCCTGGCGCTCGTAGTACCGGACGAGGGCGCCGTCGTCGCCGGCGTAGCAGTCGACGCGGACCAGCTCGACACCTTCTTCCTTCGCCAGTCGGAGGGCGTGCTGAATCAGTTCGGTGCCGATCCCGCTGCCCTTCGCCGTCCGGTCGGTGACCAGGAGGCGGATGTACAGCTCGGGCTCGGTCGCGGGCGGGATCTTCTCCTGGTTCGGTGCGCCGACCGCGAGCGCGCCCACCGCGCGGCCGTCGCGCTCGCCGATCCACAGCCCGCCGTCGGCCGCGAACCCGGTGATCTGCGCGATCCGGCGCGGGTTGGTCGAGTGCGGCTCGGTGCCCCACTGGCCGGTCCGGCCGTTGGCGACCAGCCACTCGGTCGCGCCGTCCAGCAGCGCCAGCACGGCCGGTACGTCGTCCTGTGTCCCCGTACGAATCTCCACGGCTTCATCTTCGCGCAGAATGATGTCGAAAACGGTGCGGCAGCTTCTACCTGTGGACAAAGCACCCGATCCGAGGAGGACCTCGATGAGCACCCTGGACCACGACTTCACCGCCGCACTGCAGACCAGCGACGCCAAGGGCGGCTGGACGTACGTCGTGATGCCCGGCTCCGCCGACTTCTTCGGCACCCGCGGCCTGGTCAAGGTCCGCGGCACGATGGACGGCCACCCCTTCGAGAGCGCCTTCATGGCCCTGGGCGACGGCACCCACAAACTCCCGGTCAAGGCGGAGGTCCGCAAGGTGATCGGCAAGACCACCGGCGAGCAGATCACCGTCCACCTCGCCGAACGCCTCTGACTGCCACCTTGTTCAACGACTGCTTCGTTGTTCGACGACTGACCCGATACATCGCGTCAGTCGTCGAACAAGGGAGCATCGGAGGCAATCAGGCCAGCGAGACCAGGTCCAGGTAGTCGTCGGTCCACAGGTCCTCGTTCGCGTCCGGGAGGAGCAGGACCCGGTCGGGGCGGAGGGCTTCGATGGCTCCCTCGTCGTGGGTGACCATGACGAGGGCTCCGGGATAGCTGCCGACTGCTCCCAGGACCTCGTCGCGGGAGGCCGGGTCGAGGTTGTTGGTGGGCTCGTCCAGCAGGAGCACGTTGGCGCCCGAGTGGACCAGGCCGGCCAGCGCCAGCCGGGTCTTCTCGCCGCCGGACAGGACGTGGGCGGGCTTGTCCGCGTCGTCGCCGCTGAAGAGGAACGAGCCGAGCACGTTGCGCACCTCGCCGTCGGTCAGCCGCGGAGCGACCGCCGACAGATTCTGCCGGACGGTGCCGGCGAGGTCCAGCGTGTCGTGCTCCTGCGCGAAGTACCCGAGCCGCAGCCCGTACCCGTGCACGACCTCGCCGCTGTCCGGTGTCTCGCGTCCCGCGAGGATCCGGAGCAGCGTGGTCTTGCCCGCGCCGTTGAGACCGAGGATCACCAACCGGCTCCCCCGGTCGACGGCGAGGTCGACACCCTTGAGCACCTCCAGAGCGCCGTACGACTTCGTCAGGCCGGCAGCGCTCAGCGGCGTCCGGCCCGAGGGCGCCGGGTCGGGCAGCCGGATCCGCGCGACACGGGCTGCCCGGCGTACCGGCTCGAGGTCGCTGAGCAGCTTGTCCGCCCGTCGCGCCATGTTGCGCGCGGCAACGGCCGTGCTGGCTCCGGCCTGCATCTTCGCCGCCTGGGCGTGCAGGACCGCCGCTTTGCGCTCGGCCGTGGTGCGCTCACGCGACCGGCGACGCTCGTCGGTCTCCAACTGGGTCAGGTACTTCTTCCAGCCCGTGTTGTGCACGTCGATGGTCCGCCGCTGCGGATCGAGGTGGAACACCCGGTTGACGGTCGCCGCCAGCAGGTCACGATCGTGGCTGATGACAACCAACCCGCCCGGGTAGCCGAGCAGGAACGACCGCAGCCAAACGACCGAGTCGGCGTCGAGGTGGTTGGTCGGCTCGTCGAGCAGCAGCGTGTCGTGCTCGGCGAACAGGATCCGCGCCAGCTCGACGCGACGCCGCTGCCCACCGGAGAGCTCCCCGATCGGCTGCTCCAGCGCACGGATCGGCAACCCGACGCCGGCCGCGAGCCGACCCGCCTCGGCCTCGGCGGCATACCCACCCGCCGCCTGGAACTCCGTCTCGGCCCGCCCGTACGACGCCATCGCGCGCTCCTGCTCGGCGCCGGTCGCCGTACTCATCGTCGCCTCGGCCCTCCCCAGCCGCTCGACCACGGCGTCCAGCCCGCGGGCGGATAGGATCCGGGCGGTGACGGTGAGCGCGGGATCGGCGGCCCGCGGGTCCTGCGGCAGGTACCCGACCGAGCCGGTCGCGGTGATGGTCCCCGTGGCCGGGCGCTCTTCGCCCGCCAAAGCCTTCAACAGCGTGGTCTTGCCGGCGCCGTTGCGGCCGATCAGGCCGATCTTGTCGCCGGGGCCGATGTGGAACGACAGGTCCGACAGCAGCAGCTGGGCGCCGGCACGAACGTCGACCGAGTGAACGGTGATCATGAAACTGGTTACTCTCTGTGATGACTAGCGGACACACTTCGGGTGCGGAAGCGGGTCGCGTCGCTAGACACAGAGGCAAGTAGCCATGCGCCCACGATAGGTGAGGCGATCAACAGTGCGCAGCTGGTTTTCGTCTCGCCCACCGGCTGCCAGGATGTGCGGCATGAGTGAGAGAGATGTCGAGAAGACGTACACCGTCGAGGAGTTCGCCGCGAAGCTGCGCCGGCTGGCGGACGCCCTGGAGACCGGCAAGCCGTTCCGCATCCAGGTCGCCGGCGAGCGGTTCACGGTGCCGAAGAACGCGCAGATCAGCGTGGAGCACGAGCGGGGCGAGGACGAGGAGGAGGTCGAGTTCCAGCTCAAGTGGAGCCTGACCGATTCCGACGAGGAGCCTGAGGACGACGACGCGGTCTAACCGCTGCGGTACTTGGCCGGGGAGTGCCCGACGACCCGTTTGAACGCGGTGCTGAAGGCACTCTCCGAGCCGTAGCCGAACTCGGTCGCCACGGAGTAGACCGTACGATCCGTCGACCGCAGTGCCCGCCCGGCGGCCAGCATCCTCCAGCGGGCCAGGTAGTCCACCGGCGGCAGCCCGACCAGCGTCTTGAAGCGCAGCGCGAAACTGCTGCGCGACATGCCCACCTTCTCCGCCAGCTCCGCGACCGTCCACTGGCGCGCCGGTTCCCGGTGGATCAGCTCCAGCGCCGGCGCGATCGTCTCGTCGGTCAACGCGCCGAGCCACCCGGCAGGACGGTTGTCAGAGGCCATCAACGCCCGCAACGCCTGCACGAACAGGACTTTGGTCAGCTGCTCGCGAACGTTGGTCGCGCCCAGCGTGTCCTGCGCGGACTCCTCGCCCAGCAGCTCGAGCAACGGGCCGAGCGCCCGCGCGGGAGCACTCTCGGCGCCGATCCGCACGATCGACGGCAGGTGGTCGACCACGAGCGCGGCCGAGGTCTCGTCGAGTGACACCGAGCCCCCGACGAGGATCGTCCGGTCCGGGTCGTCGGCGGTCGTCCCGTACCGAACGGTGCCGGGGTAGACGCCGTCGAAGACCCGGTGCCCGTCGATCGGCTCCAGCGCGGGATCGGACGTCGTACCGTACGGTCGCGCGCTGGCCAGCAGGTAGCCCTCACCGGCCTGCAGGAAAACGGGTCCGGCTGCTTCGGCGGTGATCCAGCACGCGCCCGCCAGGACCGCGCCGACCTTGAGGTGCCGCGATCCGGAAAACCTCAGCGACCAGTCGCCGGCCGCCTCGAACCGCGAAGGCTGGGCCGCCTCGACGTTCAGGAACGACAGCATCTGCGACAGCGCGTCCACCGGCCGGCCACCTCCTCGGACGATCGCTCAAGTAGTCCGGACTCCTGCTCATGGAGTATCCCCCAGCGCGTTCCTAGCCTGGCGACAGACATCCGGAAAGGAACCCTCATGAAGTTCGCACGGCTCGGCGCGACCGGCCTCTACGTCTCCCGCATCGCCCTGGGCACCATGTCGTTCGGCGGCGCCGGCAACCCCCGGTGGGAGGCGATCGGCGCGCTCGACGAGTCCGCCGCCGACCGTCTGCTCGGTACGGCGCTCGACCGCGGCGTCAACCTGGTCGACACCGCCGACATGTACGCCGGGGGCGAGTCCGAGGAGCTGCTCGGCAAGATCCTCGGGACGCGCCGCGACGACGTCGTACTGGCGACGAAGCTCGCGGCGCGGATGGGCCCCGGCCCCAACCAGGCCGGTCTCTCGCGGCACTGGCTGACCAAGGCGCTCGACGACAGCCTGCGGCGGCTGCGCACCGACCACGTCGACCTGTACCAGATCCACACGATCGACCCGGTGACGCCGATCGAGGAGACCCTGCGCGCGCTCGACGACGCCGTACGGCAGGGCAAGATCCGGTACGTCGGCGCGTCCAACCTCGCGGCCTGGCAACTGATGAAGGCCCTCGGCACGTCGGACCGCCTCGGCCTGCACCGGTTCCAGGCGTCGCAGTCGTACTACTCGCTCGTCGGCCGCGACATCGAGGCCGAACTGATCCCGCTGCTGACCGAGGAGCAGGTCGGGCTGCTGGTCTGGAGCCCGCTCGCCGGTGGGTTCCTGTCGGGCAAATTCGACCGCGACGGCACGACCGATTCCGGCGCCCGGCGCGCGCAGTTCTCCAACCCGCCGGTCGATCTCGAGCAGGGGTACGACGTCGTGGACGCGCTGCGCAAGGTCGCGGCCCGGCACGACGCGACGGTCGCGCAGATCGCGCTGGCCTGGCTGCTCGCCCAGCCTGCCGTCACCAGCGTGATCGTCGGGGCCAAGCGGCCGGAGCAGCTGGAGGCGAACCTGGACGCGGTCGACGTGACGCTGACGCCGGAGGACCTGCTCGAGCTCGACGAGGTCAGCCGCAAGCCCGCGCCGTACCCGGCGTGGATCCACTCCGCCATCGACACCTGGCGGTACCCGGCCTAGGGAGTGGTTGATACTGCAGGGGCTGACCGGAGGGAGAACGGTGTGACGATCGCGGTGTACGGCGCCGGTGGGATCGGGTGCTACGTCGGAGGGCGGCTGGTCGCCGGTGGAGCTGACGTCGTGTTCGTCGGGCGGCAGCGGGTCGGCGACGAGCTGGCCGAGGACGGGCTTCGGCTGACCGACTACCTGGGCGCGGACCTGCGGGTGAGCGACCTGCGGTTCGAGACGACTCCTGCGGCTGCTGCCGAGGCGGATCTGGTGCTGGTGACGGTGAAGTCGGCTGCGACCGCGGGTGCGGCCGACGAGCTGGCCGGCGTACTGAAGCCGGGTGCTGTCGTCGTGAGCTTTCAGAACGGGCTGAGCAACGGCGAGGTGCTGCGGGAGCGGTTGCCGGAGCACCTCGTGCTGTCCGGGATGGTGCCGTTCAACGTGCTGAACAAGGGCGGCGGGGCGTTCCACCAGGGGACGGAGGGCGGGCTGGAGGTGCAGGAGAGTGCCGCCCTGACGCCGTACGTCGAGGCGTTCGCGCAGGCCGGGCTGCCGTTGACGCAGCACGCGGACGTCGTACCGGTGCAGTGGGCGAAGCTGCTGCTCAACCTGAACAACCCGGTCAACGCGCTGTCCGACCTGCCGCTGCGCGACGAGCTGTCGCAGCGCGGGTATCGCCGATGCCTGGCCGCGGCGCAGGACGAGACGCTGAAACTCCTGCAAGCCAAGGGAATCCAGCCTGCCCGGCTCACGGCGCTCCCGGCCGAGCGGATGCCGATGGTGCTGCGGCTGCCGGACTTCCTCTTCCGCCGCCTGGCGTCGAAGATGCTGGCGATCGACCCGTACGCGCGCACGTCGATGTGGGAGGACCTGCAGGCGGGCCGTCGTACTGAGATCGACTACCTGAACGGCGAGGTCGTGCGCCTGGCCGAGTCCCTCGGCCGCACTGCGCCGGTCAACGCCAAGCTCGTCGAACTGATCCGCGCCGAGGAAGCCGGTCCGCGTCGCGCTTGGACAGGCGACGAGCTGTACAAGCAGTTACGGAGTTAGAGCCGCAGGTGGAAGCAGGTTCGGGTCACCGATCGGCCAGTCCCCTGGTGCCGGGCCCAGCTCGGCAAGCGCATCCAGCTGCAGCAGGCACCACGGTGACAGGCCCGGCCAGGCCGCGACGTCCGGCCACTCGACCCACTCGTACGCCGCGACCTCGGCCGGGTTGGGCTCGGGGACGCCGTCCCAGGTGACGCGGTAGACCGGGCAGAGCTCGTTCTCGACGATGCCGGCCGGCATCTCGGCGCGGTAGCGGAACGCGGGCAGCACCAGGTCGACCTGCTCGGCGATCACGCCGAGCTCGTCGGACAGCCGCCGCCGTACGGCGTCCGGCAGCGCCTCGCCCGGCAGCGGGTGCCCGCAGCAACTGTTCGTCCATACGCCAGGCCAGGTGGCCTTGCTGTGCGCCCGCTGGGTCAGCAGCACCCGGCCCTGGCGGTCGAAAACGTAGCTGGAAATGGCCAGGTGCAGCGGCGTCGACGCGTGGTGGACGGTCGCCTTGTCCTGGCTGCCGATCGCCCGTCCCGCCTCGTCCAGCAGGACGACCTTCTCCTCAGTCACCCGGCCAGCGTAGTGCTAATCTGTGGACGTGACGAAGCAGCAGGCAACGTATCGACCGGCTCTGGGAGGAGCCGGGAGCTAGTCGTTCCCTGAAGCAGCTTCACACCAGAGCCTCCGAGGCAGGAACCGTTCGGTTCCTGCCTCTTTCCGTTGCCGGGAGGCTCGCCCGTGGCCTCTCGCCGTCCGCTCCGAGAGGACCCCCATGAACGACGCCCAGGCCGTGATCGACCGGTTACGGCGGACCACCGACACCATCGTCGGCGAGGCCGACCTGCGCACCCGGCTGGAGTCGGGCCGCCCGCTGCGGATCAAGTACGGCGTCGACTGCACCGCGCCCGACCTGCACCTCGGGCACGCGGTGAACCTGTGGATGATGCGCGGACTGCAGGACCTCGGCCACACCGTCGTGTTCCTGCTCGGCGACCTGACCACCCGGATCGGCGACCCGACCGGCCGCAGCGAGACCCGCCCGATGCTGACGCCGGCGGAGATCGAGGTGAACGCGGCCGCGTTCCTCGAGCAGGTGTCGCTGGTCCTGCGGACCGAACCCGAGGTGTTCGAGGTACGGCGAAACTCCGAGTGGTACGACGCGATGGACGTCGCGACCCTGCTCGGCCTGTTCGCGCAGGTGACGCAGGCGCAGCTGATGGCGCGCGACATGTTCCGGTCGCGGGTCGCGGCCGGGCGCGAGATCGCGCTGCACGAGCTGACGTACCCGGTCCTGCAGGGCTACGACAGCTTCGCGCTGGGCAGCGACCTGACAATCGTGGGGTCGGACCAGCTGTTCAACGAGCAACTGGGCCGGCACTTCCAGCAGCGGCTCGGCGCCGAACCGCAGGTGGTGATCACCAGCACGATCACGCCCGGCCTCGACGGTGGAGCGAAGCAGTCGAAGTCGCTGAACAACTACGTCGCGCTGACGGACCCGCCGCGGGAGAAGTTCGGCAAGCTGATGAGCCTGCCGGACGAGCTGGTCGAGACCTACGCACGGGTCTACACCGAGCTCCCGCTGGACGCCGTCGCCGTACTCGGCAGCGCTACGGCGGACGGTGGTCCGGCGGCCCGGGACGCGAAGCTGCGGCTCGCCGCGGCCGTGGTGACTCGGTACCACGGCGCCGGCACGGCTCGGTCCGAGCTCGACGCGTTCCAGCGCGTGTTCTCCCAGCGGGCCGAGCCGGACGAGCTGCCGGAGGTGGTGATCGACTCGACGACGCTGTCGGCGCTGGAGCTACTGGTCGCCGTACGGCCGGATGTCAGCAAGTCGGAGCTGCGGCGGCTGCTGCGGCAGGGAGCGGTCAGTGTCGACGGGACTCGGCTGACCGACACCGAGCAGTTGGTCGACGTACAGGCTGGGGCGGTGGTGCGGTCCGGGCGGCGGACGTGGCATCGGGTACGACGCAGCGCGCAGGCGGCGACGGCCTGACGATCAGGTGACGCTCAGCATGCGGAGGTGGTCGATCATCGTGTCGACGGACTTGATCAGGGGGTCCGGGGAACGGCGCACCTGGCTGAGCAGGAGGCCGCCTTGGACCGCGGCGAGCATGGCGACGGCCAGCTGGGCGGTGTCGGCGGTCGCGCTGAGCTCGCCGCGGTCCTGCATGCGGGTGAGGCCGTCGCGGATGAGCTCCTCCCACATCTGGAAGGCGTTCGCGAGCTGGACGCGGGCGACCGGGTCGGTCTCGGACAGGTCGCTGGCCAGCGAGCCGAGCGGGCACCCGCCGACGCACTGACTCGCGGCGAGGATGTTCACCATCAGGTCGCGCCAGTTGCCCAGGGCATCGAAGTTGTCGAGCTTGTCGAGGCCGCCCTGGCACTGGGCGTCCAGGACCTGGCCGGTCTGGTGCTCGATCACGGCCAGGACCAGCGCGTTCTTGCCCGGGAAGTAGTGGTAGAGCTGCGACGGGCTGACGGCCGCCGCGCCCTGGATGTCCTCGACGGTCGTGCGCGCGACGCCCTGGTCGAGCATCAGCCGCGAGGCCGCCGCGACGATCCGCTCGCGGGTCGCCTGTCCCTTGCGTGTGAGTGCCACATCCTTGAGCCTACCGATTTTGGAGTTGATACTCCAATTTTGGATCCGCAAGATTGGAGCAACTACTCCAACTAGCGGAAAGCGACACCACCTGATGACTGCAGACTTCACCGGCCGGACCGCCCTCGTCACCGGCAGCACCAGCGGCATCGGGCGCGAGGTGGCCAACCAGCTCGCCGCCCGCGGCGCGCACGTCATCGTCAGCGGGCGGGACAGCGACCGCGGCGAGGCCACCGTCGCGACGATCCGCGCGAACGGCGGCAAGGCCGACTTCGTCCAGGCCGACCTGGCCGATCCCGCCGACGTGACCCACCTGGCCGCGCGGGCCGTCGAGCTCGGCGGGCAGGTCGACGTACTGGTCAACAACGCGGGGCTGTTCCCGATGGGGCCCACGTCGGAGGTACCGGCGAGCGATTTCGACACCGTGTACGCCGTGAACGTGCGCGCGCCGTTCTTCCTGGTCGCCACGCTGGCGCCCGCGATGGTCGAGCGCGAGTACGGCGCGATCGTGAACGTGACCACGATGGTCGCGACGTTCGGGATGGCCGGCATGGCGGTCTACGGCTCGAGCAAGGCGGCGCTGCAGTTGCTCACCAAGACGTGGGCAGCGGAGTTCGGCGGAGCCGGCGTCCGGGTGAACGCGGTAAGCCCCGGCCCGACGCGCACCGAAGGCACCGCCATCCTCGGCGAAAACCTCGACGGCTTCGCCGCCACCACACCCCTCAACCGCGTCGGCCGCCCCGAGGAGGTCGCGGCCGGCATCGTCTGGCTCGCCTCCGACAACGCCAGCCTCGTCCACGGCGTCACCCTCCCGGTCGACGGCGGCCGCCTGGCCGTCTGACCGCTCCCCCGACTTTGAGCACCGGCCAGCCGCCGCGGGCCCTCGAAAACGGCTGGGCGGTGCTCAAAGTGAGGGTCAGCGCGACGGGGAGCTCGCGGCGGAGTGCTCCCGGCGGGTGCTCGCGGCGGGTGCTCCCGGCGGGTGCTCCCGGCGGAGTGCTCGCAGCGGGGTACTCGCGGCGGAGTGCTCCCCGCGAAGTGATCGCGGCGAGCTCCTGTCAGTACCTGGCGACCTCGTCGAGCGGCCGCAGGTCGGCGTGCCCGCGGTGGATCGTCACGGTCTCGGCGACCTCGGCGACGTCCGCCCAGGGCAGGTACCAGACCTGACCGAGGCGCCGGTGGACCAGCCAGCGCAGCAGGGCCGGACCGACGTGCCGTTCGTACCCGAACAGCCGGGTGGCGTGCTTCTCGACCACGATCAGGCCGTCGATCCGCAGCGCGGCCTGCCGGGACGCGAGCAGCGGGCCGTCCTGCACCAGGCGAACGTCCGCGACGCCCCCGATGTCGTTGCCTTCGGCATCGACCACACGGCGGCCGAGCAGCTCATTCAGTCGCATCGCCGGCTCCTGGGATCCGGTCGATCACGTGCTGCTCGACCCAGTCGTCGTGGCGGCCCAGCTCCAGGCCCTGGTTGAGGATCTTCACCGCGGACCCGATCTCGGTGACCTGGTTCGCCGGGATCGTCTGGCGGCCGGAGATCAGCGCAGTGACCACCGGCACCTCGGCGTCCAGGTCGAGCTCGACGTCGTCGATCTTGCCGAGCATGTGCCCGGTGTGGAGATCGAGCAGCTGCCGGTCCAGCAGGTGCAGCTGCGCGTGCAGTACTCGTCCAGCCATCACTGCCCCGCTTTCGTCACGATCATCAACGGAATCGCCGCGATCGACGCCACCAGCAACAGTCCCAGGTAGATCAGCGCGAGAAAGTTGCGCACGGCCCCGTTCTTCGCCGTACCCATGTAGTCGGGGTCGTTGGCCACGATCAGGATCGGCAGGTAGGTCAGCGGCAGAGCCATCGCGGCGAAGACGACCGAGTACTCCGTCACCTTCACCGGGTCGACCGCGGTCAGCAGGGTGAGCACCGACAGCAGCAGGCAGATGATGATCACCAGGTGGAACCGCGACGCCTGCCGCGGCCGGACGAACTTGCCCCACTGCCAGCCGCGGTACTGCGCGATCGTGTAGCCGCAGGACAACGCGGTCTCCAAGGCCGCGCCGAAGGTCGCCGCGAACATCCCGATCAGCACGACCGCCAGGCCGACCTGCCCGAGCGCGACCGCGGTCGGCAGCGCGACCTGGCCGAGCGTGCTGACCTGGATCCCGGCCGGCAGGAACACCACCGCCGCGCAGCCGGCGATCGCCAGCGACAGCAGCCCGCCGAGCGGGAACCCGATGAACACGTTCGTCCGCTCGGTCGCCAGGTCCCGCCGTGTCCACTTCTCCTCGACGCCGCCGGAGGAGAAGAAGAACACCTCGTACGGCGTCATCGCCGCCCCGAACAGCGCGATCGCGTAGTACGCGTACGTCGCCCAGGACTCGTGCCCGATCGGGTGCGGGCGGGTCGCCTGGTGCAGGAGCTGACCCCAGTCCGGGCCGAGCTTCCACAGCGCGACGGCGAAGACGATCAGCAGCAGGCCGAGCAGGCCGAACGTGGTCTCGAGCTTGGAGAACTTGACCCGCCAGATCACCAGCCAGACGGCGATCGCGGCCAGCGGCATCCAGAGCAGGTAGTTGACGCCGCTGGCGAGCTCGAAGGCCAGCGCGACACCGCCGATCTCCGCGACCAGCGTCAGGACGGTCACCAGGAACGACGAGACCAGCGTGACGAATCCGGTCCGCGGGCCGAGCCGCTCGCGGATCAGGTCGAAGACCGGTCGGCCCGAGACGGCGACGACGCGGCCGGCCATGTCGGCGTACAGGCAGATGCCGATCACGCCGACCACGACCACCCAGGCCAGGTGCATGCCGAAGCGGGCGCCGACGAGCGCGTTGGTGACCAGGTCCCCGATGTCGACGAAGCCGCCGATCGCGGTCAGGATGCCGAGCGTGACGGCGAGGAGCTTCTTCACCGCGCCAGCTCCGTCAGCTTCTGCGCGGACTTCTCCAGTCCGCCGACCTGCTGCGCTGCCGCGGCCTTGTCGTTGTTCTTCAGCGCGATCCGGAGGGTCGTCACCGCCTTTGCGGCGTCGTCCAGGGCTTGGCTGTACTCGTCGTACAGCTTCTGCGCGTCTTGGCTGGAGGGCTGTTGACTGTCGAAGCCGGACACGATCCCGTCGAGCGCCTTCTCCGAGTCGGCAACCAACTGGTTGGCTGGTTGCGCCCAGACTTTGCCTTCGAGCAGTTGCTGTACGGCGACGCGGGCCGTGCCCACCTCGGCCGCCGCCTCTCGCGCCGCCTGAGTGCCGGCGTCCTGGAGCTTCTGGTCAGGGGCGGCGCAGGCGCTCAAACTGATGAGGAGCAGAACCCCAAGTACCCATCGCATCCGCCGCTCCCAGGTCCGATCCGTCGTGCGCTCGGACCGGTACCCATTGGTGGTGGATATAACCTGCGGGCAACTACTTCTGCAGGGCTCGCCCGACCGCCTGCTCGGAGGCTCGTTCGAGGAACTCGTCGAGGCGGGCACGCACCGAGTCGCCGAGTGCGTCGAGCGTCGCCCGGTCGTCGGCCTCCGACATCTCGTGGGTGGCCTCGATCGCGGCGAGCGCCAGCCGCTCGAGCGCGGGATCGCCGCTCAGGAGCTTCACCTTGTAGAAGGCGGCCCACGACCGCGCGCGCAGCACGTGGCTCTCGGTCCTGAGCGGCTCGTAGTCCTCGACGTCCGGGCCGGTGACCAACCGGTGGCGCAGGCGCGTCATGTGGGCACGGCGCCAGTCCATCACCCGCTCGGCGAACTCGCTGTACGCGTCGATCCGCCGGCCGCGCAGCTGCTCGTCGCGGGTGAACCGCTCGGTCCGGCGCTGGTTCAGCCGCTGGAACAGGAACGAGATGGTCGCCCCGACGACCGTCCCGACGATCGCGATCCAGGCTGTTCCCATCAGTCGGTGGTCGGGCTGAGGGCGGCGACGTACTCGGCGCCGGTGGTGGCGGTGCCGAAACGGGGGAAGACGTAGGAGACGGCAAAGTCGTGGGCCTTCGCGTCGAGGCCGGTCATCGCGTCGGTGAGG
Organism: Kribbella sp. DT2; assembly: GCF_049844575.1. NCBI lineage: Bacteria > Bacillati > Actinomycetota > Actinomycetes > Propionibacteriales > Kribbellaceae > Kribbella > Kribbella sp. DT2. Next base: position 280,529 of record NZ_JBNCLH010000011.1, read on the forward strand.
TAGACGGTGGTGTAGCCGAAGTCGTCGGCCACGCGACCGGTCGACTCGACACCGAAGTTGGTGGCGATGCCGGCGAGCACGATCGTGTCGATGTCCTTCGCGCGGAGTGCCTCGTCGAGCCCGGTGTTCGCGAAGGCACCCACGGTCCGCTTGACGATCTCCAGATCCCCCGGCTGCGGATCCAGCTCAGGCGCCAACTCACTGCCCTCCGGCTGTACGCCGACACCCGGCCGCTCGACGCGCACATGCACCACCAGCCCACCGACGGACCGAGTCGCCTTCGCCAGCGCGATGCACCGCTCGAGCACCTCACCCCCGGCCAACGGCCCGGTCTCCAACGCGATGATCCGAGGCATCAGGTCGATCAGAACAAGCGCGGTCCGCCGAGGCTCCAAGCTGAACGAGGTCATCCCCCGACCCTAGTCATCAACCCGTCCCACCGGCCAACCTCGGGCTCCAGCGTCCGAAGAATCCGTCTGCGTCCGAAGAATCGTGCCCAATAGCCTCGGGTTCTTCGGACGCATGGAGATTCTTCGGACGCATGGGGCCCGGGGGTTGGGGGCGTGTCGCGACGCGGGCGAGGCGCGGCGGGGCGGATGGCGCGCCAGGTGCGGCGAGGCGGGCGCGCGTGGCGCCGGCTGCGGCGAGGCGGGCGCGCGGCGCGGTGCGGCGGGGCGGATGGCGCGCCAGGTGCGGCGAGGCGGGCGCGGGTGGCGCCGGCTGCGGTGGGGCGGGCGCGCGGGGCGCGGGTGGCGCCGGCTGCGGTGGAGCGGGCGCGTGGCGCGGCGGATGGCGCGCCAGGTACGGCGAGGCGGGCGCGGGTGGCGCTGGCCGCGGTGGGGCGGGCGCGGCGCGCGGGCTCGCCTTTCTCCGGCGAGCGAAGCGACGCCGGGGCGGCTGCCCCTCCCCTCCCCACCAAACACACGGCCCCGCGCGCAGCGCGGGGCCGGGTGTTCTTCTGTACTACTTCAGACCAGCCGCCAGTTGATCGGCGTACTGAATGTCCTTCTCCTTGGCTGAGAAGCCGAAGCGGAAGGTGCCGCCCTCGTACGTGCCGGGTGGGAGCGCCCGCCCGCCGGGTTGCCACAGGGGCTGCCACGCGACGGCGCCGTTTGGCGGGTCGTACCAGTGGTTGTCGCTCGACCAGGCCGAGCCCGCCTTGTACGCCGTGACGACGCTCAGCCCCGGGCCGGTCGCCATCGACCACGCGGAGAGCCCGGCGACGTCGCCGTCGCGATCGAACCCGCCCGGATCACCTTGCACCGGCAGCGCCGAGTCGACGTTCAGCGCGACCTCCCACACCGGCGCCGTGGTCGCACCCCGGACGTTCCACCGCAGCTGTGTGTCGAACGTCCGAGCACCGAACGAGAACGACCAGTCCGCCGTCACCGGCTCGTCGTTGAAGGTGATGCCCTTCAACGTCAACCGATCCTGCCGAGCCTCCACCCGAGCAGCGGGCCCGGCCGTGTCCGTCGCCCCGAAGTTCCCCACCCCCAGGTACGGCGCGGTCGACCGCGACGACGAGTCCAGCGCCGCCTTGTACTTTCCCCGCCCCGACGGATCAACACCGAGCGACTTCAACGCGGATCGAGGAGCACTCTGGATGTCCGCCCGGTAGTACTTGGTCGACACCACCCTCCCCTTCGTCACCTGCAGCGCGTCGAAGTCCAGCGGAGCGACGTACAGACCGCCCTTGCCCCACCCGGCCCCCGTGACCCACCACTTGCGCCCGTCCTGCACGACCTCGGCCGCGTGCGCCGCGATCGTCCCGACCAGCTGGTCGACGGTGAACTTCAGCGGATCCTTGCTCTTGTAGACCTTTGTCGACTCGTACCCACCGTCGCAGCACACGAACAGGTACCAGTCCGACCCTCGCTGCACCACGAACGGCGACTCCGTCGGCCCACCGAACGTCCCGGTCGCAGGGTGCTGGAACGCCGTCTTCCGCTCGCTCCAGTGCCGCAGGTCCGGACTCGTGCGGTAGGCAACGATGTGGTTGCCGCCGGCAGGCGTCGAGTTGGCCGTGTAGTACATGACCCACTGGTTGCCCACCCGGTGCACCATCGGGTCCCGCCCGTCGAACCCGTCCGTGAACAACGGGTTCGCCGCCGAGTCCCGCGTCCAGTGCACGAGGTCCTTCGACGTCGCGAGCTGCATCTTGTACGCCGTGTGGTCCTCGGTCCCACCCGCGTAGAACATGTAGTACGTCCCCGCGTCGTACATCACGTACGGCGCCCAGATGTGACTCTCCCCCGCCGCCGGATCGGCGAACAACGCCGGCGCCTGCTTCGTCCACGGCCCGTTGGGCGTCGGCGCCGTCGCGTGCCCGAAGCTCTTCTCGTCGAGCGGGTTCGCCGGCTCGGCGTGCGTGATCGCGTAGACGTGCCAGGTCCCGGTCTTGCGATCCTGCACGAGCGTGTGGTCGTTGTAGTACCACTGCTCGTTCTCGCCCACGCTCGGGTCGTACACCTTCGTGAACTTGCCCGCCGCAACGACCCGGTCCACCTGCACGTACGGCGTACTGCGCACCCGCTCGTCACCTCCGCCTCGTCCGGCCGACGCCGGCAGGGCTGCCGCGCTCAGAACGGCAGCTCCCGCCAGCGCCACCAGGATCCTTCGCCCGCGCATCAGCCGAGCTCCAGATCCAGCAGGTCCACGCCGGCCAGGAAATTGGTCGCCGCGGCGTTCTTCCCGGTCAGCGTGACGCTCAACTGATGCTTGCCCGCGGCAAGCGTCGTGGTGCCCAGCTCGACCTTCTGCGTGCCGACCCCGGTCGCCTGGTACCCGTCGAACGACACCGGCGTACCACCGTCGACTGCCAGGTCCACGATCCCGTAGTCGGCGGCCTTGGTCAGCGCCGAGGACAGCTTGTACGTCCCGGCGGACGGCACCGAGAACTCCAGCACCACCTTGTCACCGGCCTTCGTGCCGTGGATCCACAGCTGGCTCCCGCCGGACCAGTTGGCCCCGCAGCAGTTGCCCTGCGCATCCACCGGCACCGTCGCCGACACCGCCGGCAGCAGCGACTCGGCCTCGACCCGGATCGTGCTGCCCGACGTCGCCTGCGCGACCGCGGACTTCGCGCTCTCGTGCCCGGCCAGGTCGACCGCCGAGACCCGGTACTTCCAGGTCTCCTTCAACCCGAGCGCCTTGTGCACGAACCCCGGCACGGTGCTCGTCCCGAGCAGCTTCTCGGCCGCACCGGCCTTCGCGCCGTACACCTTGTACGCCGCGATGCCGCTGTCGTCCGACGCCTCGGTCCACCGCAAGCCGATCGAGTTGTCGGTCCCGCCGGTCGCGACGAGGTTCGTCACGGCGGAGGGTGCGCGGCGGTCGGCGTACGGGAGGACGAGCGACTGTACGGCGTACGCCGCGGCCGTCCAGGCCGGTGCGCCGGCAGTCGGCCGGAGCTCGATGCTGAGCTTGGTCCGCCCGAACGTGAGCGACGCCGGGAGCTGGTAGTTGTCGTCCAGCCAGCGCTGCCGGTCGTTGCCGAGCGGCTGCAACCAGGTCCCCGCATCCTTGCCGTTGACAATCACCTTCGCGGACTGCCAAGCAACCTTCTGGTCGCCAGTACGACGCAACGTCACACCCCGGTTGATCGGGTCGACCTTCACGTCGAACTTGACCGGACTCGTTGCCGACCGCACCTGGTCGGTGAGCACGGTGTCGTCGTGGTCGCCCTCGTAGACCGACGTGAGGTCCGCGGTCTGCGTACCGGAGTCGGCGTACTTGTGCTCGGTCCGGCTGCTCGCCGAACCGGTGTCGATCCGGTCCGTCTCCCGGGCCCCGAACGCGGCGCTGGTGTAGAGGAACGCCGTCGAGCCGTAGAGCGACGCGTGGTCGTTCTGCTGCCCGTGCTCGATGCCGAAGGCCAGCTGGTTCTGGAAGCCGATCGAGTCGGTGATGTGCAGCCGGAACGCGCTGTCGCACTCGACCTCGCACTCGCCGGCCTTGACCTCGTGCCCGGAGTTGCCGTGGAACGGTGTCGAGTACGTGCCCTGGTTGAAGTACCAGCCCGACTCGTAGTAGTCCTCGGTCCCGGTGCCGTGGATCGCCGGGGTGCGCTCGCCGTCGACGTACACGCGCTCGTCGCCCTCGAGGTAGCCGCGGGTGTTGCCGTCCGGCTGCAGCCCCTCCATGGTGTGCGAGACGCCGACGAACTTGCCGCGGCCGGTGGCCTCGGCGATCATCCAGTCCTTGCCGTACGTCGGTTCGGCGCGGTGCGAGATCGCGGTGAAGTACCCGCTCTTGCCGGTCAGCAGATCGACGGCCGCACCGGCGTCCCGCGCACCGGTCACCTCGGCCGTGCCCTGCAGCGGGTACGGCGTGGTGTTGACCAGCGAGACGGTCGCGCGAGCCAGGTACGGCATCGGCCACCAGGACGAGTACCAACCGTCCGGGTCCATCGCGAAGAACAAGCTCTTGACCGGGTTCTCGCCGAGGCCGGAGCCGAAGAACTCGCCGATCGGCGCGTCCACCTGCTTCTTGCCGTCGACAACGACCTGGACCCGGACGCCGGCCAGCAGCGCGTCGGAGGACTTCACCCGGGCCGCGTCCCCGGGCGTCACGGCGTACGGCATCGAGTGCGTGCCCGACCAGGCCTGCTTGTCGATCACGTAACCGTGCGCCTGCTCGTCGGCGGCGTGGTTCGGGCCGACGTCGACGGTGTCGGTGCGCTTCGCCGTACCGCCGACGATCGAGTCGGCCCAGTAGGTGAACTCGTTGAAGTCGAGGTCGGAGGAGACGAACTCGTTCTTCACGGTGATCTGCGACTTGCCGGCCGTCGCGCTCGCGGGCAGGTCGACGGTCTGGTCGTGCCACTGCGCGCCCTGCGCGGGCAGCGGCGCCCACTCGCCGACCTTGACACCGTCGACGAGCACGTTGGCGCGCTGGTTTCCGATCCGCAGATCCATCCGGCGGGTCAGCTTCACGCCGGTGTTGGCCGGGTCGAGCTTGACCGTGAACTGGCTGGACCCGGTGAAGGCGCGACCGTCGTCGGCGAACGCTTCGAGGTCGAGCCCGACGATCTTCGGGAGCTTGAGCCGCAGCGCGCTCAGCTCACCAGGACCGTAGCTGTCGGCAAGCGTCACCTGCTTGCCCGCGGCAAGGTTCACGGACTTGCTCGTCGTCCTCGCGGCCGGGTTCTTCGGCTTGGGGTCCTTGGTCCCCGATGCCTGCAGCAACTTGACGACGTCCTCGGCCTTGTCGGCCGGGTCGAACGTGCTCACGCCACCGGCGTCGGGGAACTCGCGGTAGTCGACGTGGTAGAAGAACGGGTTGCTCTGGGTGGTGACCTTCATCGACTGCTTGTACGGCATCGGGACGCGGATGTAGACGCCACCGCTGGTCTCCAGCGCGTTCGCGACCAGCGGGAAGACGAACGGCGCGCCGAGCTTGCCGTCCACCAGGTCCTGCAGGCTCGCGTCCACCACCTTCTTCCCGTCGAGCTCGACGGTGATCCGGCCGGTCTTGGTGACGTCGCCCTCGTCGCGGGTGAACCAGATCGAGGCGACCTCGCCCGGACCGGAGTCCTCGGCGATCACGCAGCCGGAGGCGTCGGTGCGCAGGCAGGAGTACGTGCCGTCGAAACCGTCGTTGTTGGTGCCGTCGCGGCCGAAGCTGGAGAACTGCTTGGTCCGGACGCCGTTCTGCAGCTCGGGCAGGCGGTCGAGCCGCCGGTAGACGTCCCAACCGACCGGGCCGTTGCCGCCCGAGATCGTGGCCGGCGCTGCGTACGTCGTACTGGAGGCTGTGGCGGTGAGTGCTGTCGTGACGGGGAGAACGAGGACTGCTCCGAGGAGAGCCGCGGCGGTTCTTCGCAGCAACCTGGTCATAGGCGGGACCTTCCGGGGAGACCTGGGAAATCGATTTCTCAGTGTCTACCACCCTGGCCGTGGAATTGAGAAGGGTTCGGTGCGCAGATTTCTGGAATGAACGTGGTGATCCACCAGTTGGTCACCCGATGGGCCCCGGTGTTGCCACGCGCGACAGACTGGACCCGCACGCCGACTTCCAGTCCTCACCCGCAGGAGACACCGATGAGTTCTGCTCCAGCCCAGATCGCCGTCACCGGCCTCGCCGTGATGGGCCGCAACCTGGCCCGGAACCTCGCCCGCAACGGTTTCCGCGTCGCCGTCCACAACCGCTCCCAGGGCCGCACCGACGCGCTGATCGAGGAGTTCGGCCACGAGGGCGAGTTCACCGCGGCCGCCGACCTCTCGGCGCTGGTGGAGGCGCTGGAGACGCCGCGCAAGATCATCATCATGGTCAAGGCCGGCGAGCCGACCGACGCGGTGATCGACGAGCTGGTCCCGCTGCTGGACGAGGGCGACATCGTCGTCGACGCCGGGAACGCGCACTTCGCCGACACCCGCCGCCGCGAGGACGCACTGAAGGCCAAGGGCCTGCACTTCGTCGGCGCCGGCGTCTCCGGCGGCGAGGAGGGCGCGCTGAACGGGCCGAGCATCATGCCCGGCGGTTCCGAGTTCGCCTACGCGGCGCTGGAGCCGATGCTGACCAAGATCGCGGCGCACGTGAACGGCGAGTCCTGCTGCGTGCACGTCGGCCCCGATGGCGCCGGCCACTTCGTCAAGATGCTGCACAACGGCATCGAGTACGCCGACATGCAGCTGATCGCCGAGGCCTACGACCTGCTCCGGCACGTGCTCGGGCTGTCCGCCCCGGAGATCGCCGACGTGTTCCGTGAGTGGAACAGCGGCGACCTGGAGTCGTTCCTGATCGAGATCACCGCGGAGGTGCTGTCCCAGGTCGACGAGTCGACCGGCGGACCGTTCGTGGACGTCGTGCTGGACCAGGCCGAGCAGAAGGGCACCGGACGCTGGACCGTGCAGGTCGCGCTCGACCTCGGCATCCCGGTGAGCGGAATGGCGGAGGCCGTGTTCGCGCGCTCGCTGTCCGGCGACGACGTACGGCGCAAGGCCGCGGCCGGCGCGCTGCCCGGACCGTCGGGCAAGGTCGAGGTCGATCGCGACGCGTTCATCGAGGACGTGCGGCACGCGCTTTACTCGTCGAAGCTCGTGGCCTACGCGCAGGGCTTCGACGCGATCCGGGCCGCTTCGGAGCAGTACGACTGGGACATCGACCTGGGCGCGATGGCGACGATCTGGCGTGGCGGCTGCATCATCCGGGCGCGCTTCCTGGACCGGATCAAGGAGGCGTACGACCGCGACGCCGACCTGCCGTCGCTGCTGGTCGACGACTACTTCAAGGAGGCCGTCGCGAACGGGCAGGAGGCGTGGCGTCGGGTGGTCGGCGTGGCCGCCGCTGCCGGCGTACCGGCTCCTGGGTTCTCGGCTTCGCTGTCATACTACGACGGACTGCGGGCGGAGCGGCTGCCGGCCGCGCTGATCCAGGGTCTGCGGGACCTCTTCGGCGCGCACACCTACCGCCGGGTGGACCGCGAGGGCGCGTTCCACCTCGACTGGTCGGGTGACCGCAAGGAGCACGACGCCTGAGGTCGTTGATCTGAGGTAGTTGATGCGGCAGTGGGATTGGCGCTGGGATCGAACGTATGTTCTAATGTTTTCTCAGCGCCAGCCCGCTTCGGCGGGGACATGTCACCCAGGGAGATCGCCGCAACGATGACCGTAGACACTTTTGCAGCAGAAGCCCAGACCGACGCCGTCGACACTCCCGCCGAGGCGATCGACACGCCGACCGACGCGACTGCTCCCGCCGTGACCGCTCCCGACGCGGCCGCCGAGGACACTTCCTCGACCGACGACCCGGCGAGCACGCCGGCCGAGGCCACCTCGGCCCCGGTCGCCGAGAAGCCGAAGAAGGCGCCGGCGAAGAAGGCCGCGGCCAAGAAGACCAAGACCCTCGAGCTCACGCTCACCGTCACCGGCACGGCCGACGGCGAGTGGAAGGCCGAGCTCAAGCAGGGCAACAGCTACATCGCCAAGAACCTGCTCGTCGCCGCCGCGGCCGTCTCCCGCGCCGCCAAGGAGCTGCACGAGGACCTGTCCGGCCCGATCGACGAGGTCATCGACGCCGCCCGCGAGCAGCAGGCCGCCAAGGTCGCCGCCCTCGAGGCCGAGCTCGAAGCCGCCAAGCGCGCCCTCGCCGAGCTGGACGACTAACAACCCCATGATCCCGCAGCCGGACGCGGTCTTCCCCCAACTCCGGCCGTGGAACCCCTGGGTGGGGTCAGAGGCGTCCGCCCCCATCCAGACGCACTGAGGAGCATGCCGGGCCGTTCTTCCCAACGGCCCGGCATGACGCGTTCCCGACCCGGCGAACGGCCGGGCATGACGCGTTCCCGACCCGGCCAACGGCCGGGCATGACGCGTTCCGATCCCGCCACCCGGCCCGGCAAGACGCGTGCTGCGGTCGAGCCGGACCACCGGCGGTTCAGGCGATCGAGCGGCCGGTGCCGCCGACACCGGCCCGCCGTACGCGGCGGGCGAGCAGGATCAGCTCGACCACGAGGGTTGCGGCGCCGATGGTGACGGTGGTCGCTGAGGCGGGCATCATGAACGCGGTGTGGGCGATCACATTGTCAGCAGCACCAATGTCCCCGCGGCCCGGCCCCGGCCCCGGCCCCGGCCTCGATCTGGTACGGCGCTCCGGAGTCAACGCCGCCGGTATGTCCCTCGGCGTCTCCCTCGGCGTCTCCCTCGACGGCCTCGGCCTGGCCGGCGACCCCGGCACCGCCGCCGCGCCCGCCGTGCTCTTCGCCCGCCGAGTCCGCGCCACCGACGGCTGAGCTGTACGCACAAACACCACTCCCACGGCGCCCACCACCTCCACCCCACCGCGCCCAGCACCCCTACGGCCCAACCACCTCCACGGAGCCCACGACCCCCACTGAGGTTCCGCGTGCCTCGTCCGCTGCTCCCGGATGAGTCGACGCCCCGCCTCTCCTCCCACACCGCGTCACTTCCGACCTTGAGCACCGGCCAGCCATGAATCCCGCGCTGAAATGGCTGGCCGGTGCTCAAAGTGGAGGACGGGGCCTGCGGCAGGGACGCGACTTTGTGAGTCCCATGATCACCGTCCTCCCGCGGCCAGCGTGCGGACCACCGAAGCGCGGGCGCAGGTGTCGATCAGCGCCTGGATGTTGATCTTGGTCATGGTGTGCAGGGCCGTGAGGATGCGCTCGGCGGCGTCGGGTTCGGCGTCGGTCAGGAGACCGTTCAGGGTTCTGGGAAGGATCTGCCAGCTCACGCCGAAGCGATCGGTCAGCGAACCGCCGGGGCCTTCCTGGCCTCCGTCGGTGAGCCCTGCCCACGCGGTGTCGATGTCTTCCTGGGTGTCGCAGACGGCGTACAGCGACAGAGCGGGTGTGAACGGCAGGCGGCTTCCTCCGTTGTAGGCGACCACACGCTGGCCGGCGAGCTCGAAGGTGATCGTGGTGACCCGGCCGTCCGCCGCGCGCTGCCGATCCAGGATCTTCGACGCGGGGACCACCGACGTGTACAGCTCGGCGGCGGCCTCCGCCTGGTCCTCGAACCACAAGAACGTGCTGACCTGCATGAATCTGTTCCTCCGAAGGGTTTTCACGGACGGACGAGAGCGGGTTGCGCCGGCGCGCGGTCGGCGACGAGTTGACGGAGTGCGCGCAGCTCGCGCGGCGGGCAGTTCCAGCCGAGGACGCCGACGACGGTGTCCTGCTCGACGTACGCCGTGGCGAAGCGGCGCTCGGCGGGATCTCCGTGCACCACGGTCGTCGTCGCGTCCGGCGGGAAGATGCCGTACGCCTGCAGGCGTACGTCGTACTGGTCGCTCCAGAAGTACGGGACCGGGGCGAACGGCTGGTCCGCGCCGAGCAGGTTGGCGGCGACCGCGGCGCCTTGCTCGGCGGCGTTGAGGCGGTGCTCGATCCGCATCCGCCGGTCGAAGCGCGGGTTGTGCCAGGACGCGACATCGCCGGCGGCGTAGATCCCGGGCGCCGCGCGGCACGTCGTGTCGCACTCGACGCCGTTCTGGAGCGAAAGACCCGAGTCCGCGAGCCACTCGGTCGCTGGGTTCGAGCCGACCGCGACGACGACCACGTCGGCGTCGAGCACGGTCCGGTCGTTGAGCTCGACGCCCGTCACCCTGCCGTCGGCGGACACGAAGCGCGAAACACCGGTGTTCATCCGCAGCCGTACGCCGTGGTCGCGATGCGTCCGGCCGACCAACTCTCCGACGTCCGCGCCGAACTGGCGCTGCAACGGCGCGGGATGGGGATCGACCAGCGTCACGTCGAGCCACCTCCCGCGCGCGGCCGCCGCGATCTCGGAGCCGAGGAAGCCTGCGCCGACGACAACCACCTTCGGGCCGCGTTGCAACGCCGCACGCAGTGCCACGGCGTCGTCCAGCGTCCGCACGGTGTGGACGCCGGCCAAGTCGCTCCCGGGCAAACGCCGAGGACGAACACCGGTCGCAATCACCAATCCGTCGAATTCAAGCTGATCACCTTCCTTGGTCGTTGCCTCGGACGAGGCGAGCCGCACCGTGCGCCGAGCAGTGTCCAGTCCGACGGCGGTCTGCCCCAGCCGGAGATCGGCATCGAGTCTGCTGATCGCCGCCTCGTCCCGGAGCACCACGCGCTCGGGCTCCCAGGCGCCGGACAGGACCTGCTTCGACAGCGGCGGCCGGTCGTACGGCGGCCGCCGCTCCTCCCCGATCAGCGTCAGCCGGCCGTCGTACCCCTTGCTGCGCAGGCCTTCCGCGGCGGCGAGTCCCGCGGCCGACGCGCCGACCACCACGACGTGGCGAAGCATCGGCCGTCAGCCCTCGACCGTGATCGCGAGCGCCGGGCAGCCCGCCGCCGCGTCCTGGACGTCGTACAGCCGGTCGTCGGGCGGGCTGTCGTCGACGACCATCACGATGCCGTCCTCGTCGCGCTGATCGAACACGCCCTCCGCGGCGAACACGCACTGCCCGGACGCGACGCACCGGTCCTGATCCGCGAACACCTTCATCGGCCGGCTCCTCGGTTCGTCAGATCGGCGGCACCGGCGGCGGCTGGGTTCGTCGTACCGGAGGTCGCGCGGCGGGCGGCCGCGGGCTTGCGCCGTTCGAGCAGCCAGTCCGTGAGCAGCAGCGTGAGCAGCGGACTGAGCCAGACCCCGATGCTCGTCGCGGTGTTCTCCATCAGTTGCTGGTTGCCGCCGAAGGTGCTGTCCACCTTCGGCGTCAGGATGATCATCGCCGGGATGTTGATCACCCGGCTCAGCGGAATCATCATCACGAGCGCGAAGCTGCGCGACATCCACCGTCGGTGCTCGTCGTACCGGCGCTGCCGGGCCAGCCGGAACGCGGCGACCGTGATGACGAGCCAGAGCGTCGATCCGACCAGGTTCGCGACCCGGACGGACGGGCCGGCCGAGGTGTGCCAGCCGATGTACAGGCCGATGAGCGCGGCGGGGATCACGGTGAAGACGTAGACCCGGCCGGCGATGCGGTGCCCGCGCCGGTGCTTGGTGCGGAACGCGGGCCAGACCTGGAAGCACGCGATCGTCATGCAGACGGTGCCGAGCAGGACGTGCGTGACGAGCAGCGGGTAGTAGATGTCGTTGCCCGGCGGCGGCTCCAGGCGCGAGTTGGCCGGGTCGAAGGTCAGGTACGGCGGCACGGAGAACGCCAGGAACGCCGCCACCGCGAACATCAGCGGCGCGATCCAGGTACGGCGCCACCAGACCGTCTTACGGCGAGGCGGTGGCGGCGGCGGTGTCGTGGAGGGTGCGTTGAGGGTCGAGGTCATGTCGGTCCGTTCGGTGGTGGAGGCTTGCTGAAACTATGTATAGCATACATAAAACGTACGGCGTACATAGATTTAGGATGGCGCAGGAGAACGACCGACGACGGGATGGTGGATGACCGCACGCGACGGCAAGGACCCGGACCTCCGGCGCAGCGTCACGCTGCTGTGGGCGGGACGGCCCGAAGGGCAACGCGGTCCGCGGCGCCGGCTCACCGTGGAGGACATCGCGCAGGCGGCGGTGCGGATCGCGGACGCCGACGGCCTCGAAGCGCTGTCCATGCAGCGGATCGCCGCCGAGCTCGGCTACTCGACGATGGCGCTCTACAACCACATCCCGAACAAGGACCTCCTGCTCGAGGTCGCCGCGGACCTCGGCGCCGGCCCGCCGCCCGACCTCGACACCACGGACCACCGGCAGGCGGTCCGCGGGTGGGTCGACGCGCTGTGGAGCGGGTTCCGGCGACGCCCCTGGATCCTGCGCGTGCCGCTCGACCACGCGCCCATGGGCCCTCATCAACTGGCTTGGCTGGAGCGCCTGCTGCGCGCGCTGCTGGCGGCCGGCCTGGTCGGCAGCGAGGCGAGAGCGGCGGCGCTGCACCTGACCGCCGTCGTACGAGGTGCGGCGCAGATCAGCCTCAACACGGCGAGCACCGACGACGGACTCCTGCGCAGCGAGGCCGATGTGGAGCAGCTCGTCGCTGAATACATCGATCCGGAAAGCTTCCCGGCGCTGACCGCCGTCCAGGCCGCCGAGAGTGCGAGCGGCCAACGGAACCGTGAACCGGCCGACGGGCTGCCGTTCGAGCTCAGCTTCGGAGTGGACCGGTTCCTGGACGGCATCGAGAGCTGGGTGGCGGACCAGAAACGCCAGAGCTGAAGCGTGTGACGTAGTCGGCGCGCCGTGTCCTGGGCAGGGGCCTCCTGAGCGCCGTACCGTGTTTGCTCTGGGTTCACCTTCCGGGCCCTGACCGCTCCGAACAGAAGAGGTCAGATGAGCACCTTCCAAGACCTGGGATCGCTGCTGCTGGTCCGCGGCGCTGACGAGCTGGAACACGCCGGCGGCACGCTCTACGTTCACCTGCACCGGGTCGCGAAGCGGCTCACCACGCTCGGCGCCGCCGACACCTTGGTGATCGCCGGGCTCGCGCACGCGGCGTACGGGACCGACGGGTTCCCGACGCACCTCTTCGACTGGCAGCAGGAGCGGCCGGTGCTGGAGGCGGTGATCGGGCCCGAGGCCGAGCAGCTCGTCTACCGGTACGGCGCGTGCGAGCGCGAGACCACCTGGCGCGATCTCGCCGAGCACCGCACGGTGACGGACCGGTTCACCGGTACGTCGGAGGAGCTGGGCACCGCCGAGCTGCGCGACTTCGTCGACCTGACGATCGTCAACGAGCTCGACGTCCTCGACCACGCACCTCACCTGGCGGGGAAGCTCCGGCCGTTCCTCCAGGAGCAGATCCCGCGCTGGCAGTCGATCGCCTCGCCGGCCGTGCTCGCCGACGCGACGAGGGCGCTCGAGCTTTCGCCCGCCTGACGCGCGGCGGTTTGCCGGAGGCTGTGGCTAGCATCCGGCAGGATGACTGCCTCCCGCATCGAGCAACCGGCCGACCTGGACCTCGTCCGGACGTCCTACGACCGCGTCGCTGACACGTACGTCGAGCTGAACCTCGGCGACCTCACGACGTACCCCTGGCTGCGTACGGCGATCGACGGTTTCGCGGCCGCGGTGCACGGTCTCGGGCCGGTTCTCGATGTCGGGTGCGGTCCTGGAGACGTCACCGCGTACCTGGCGGAGCGCGGCCTCGACGTCTCCGGCGTCGACCTGTCGGCCCGGATGATCGAGCACGCCCGGCGGTTGCACCCCGACCAGCGGTTCGCCGTGGCTTCGGCGACCGAGCTGGAGCTGGCGGAGTCCTCTCTGGGCGGGATCCTCGGATGGTGGTCGCTGTTCAACCTGCCGCGGCCGGTTCTGCCGCTGGTCCTGGAGTCCTTCACCCGGGCCCTGGTCCCCGGCGGGCACCTCATCCTCGGCATGCACCAAGGCGACGGCGAGATCAGTCGCACCGAGGCGTACGGCGGGCACCCGGTGCAGTGGACCACCTACTTGTGGCAGCCCGAGGACCTCTGGGCCCTGCTCGCCGAGGCGGGGCTCGCACCGGTGGCCGACCTCAGACTGTCCGAGAGCGTGGCAGGCGTTCCCTCGCTGGTGCTGGTCGCCCAGCGTCTCCGGCACTGAAATCTGCTACCTTCGAAGTGGCTTGGTGTGGCCTGCCGCTCGCGCCCCCTCGGGGTCTGGTGAAGCACACCGTCAACCTGATCCGTGGACGCGGTTTCGCTGCGGTCCTGATCCGACAACGCGAGCACCGGACCGGTGGGGCCGTACGAAAGGCCGTCCATGAGTGTGGTTGAGAACGCGAAGACGCTCGCGCGGAAGTTGCGCGGGGACCTTGCTGCCGCGGGGATCGAGATCTCGCACAGCCTGGCGCTGGAACTGGTGGCTCACCAGCAAGGGGCCAAGGACTGGAACGTCCTGGCCGCCGGCGGATCGGCGCGGGTCGCTGCCGGGCCGAGCGTTCCGGTGCTGCGGGTGATGTCGATGGAGGTCGCGCTGCCGTTCTACGTCGACTTCCTCGGGTTCGAGCTCGACTGGGAGCACCTGTTCGCCGTGGGGATGCCGGTGTACGCGCAGGTGTCCTGGGCGTCCGCGAAGGTCCATCTGTCGGAGCACCACGGGGACGGGAGCCCGAACGGAGTCGTCTGGATTCCCGTTGCCGATGTCAACGAGTTGCACCGGCGGTTGCACGCGCAGACGAATCAGCCGCTGCGACCGGGGATCGATGCGGACGCGCCCGGTGGGCCGACGCTCGAGGTGACCGATCCGTACGGGAACGTGCTGCGATTCGCGGAAGCTCTCTAGGGAGTGAACACCTCGAAGGAGGTCGCGAACGTGGTCCCGAAGCGGGTGCCGCCGGCGCGCGACACTCCTTCGAGGAACTCCGAGGGATCGAACCCGCCGAGCCCCTCGATGTACGCCTTGTGCGCCCGCAGCGACTCCAGCCCGGTCGCGTAGGTGTCGGTGATGTCGACCCCGTGCCGGCCCGCCGGCGACCCGCACGCCCACACCTGGCGCACCCCGTTCCACCGCTCCCCCGCGTCGGGGAAGATCCACCGGTTCGCGGCATCCCGTACGGCGTCCAGCGTCGCCCGCCCAACGGCCATGTGGTCGGCCTGGTTGAGCACGACGTCGCCGTCCCAGGTCTCGCGGAAGTTGTTGGTGAGCACGATCTCCGGCTGGTGCCGGCGGATCACCGCGGTGAGCACCTTGCGCAGCGCGACGCCGTACTCGATCGTGCCGTCCGGCTGGCCGAGGAACTCGACCACGTCGACGCCGACGATTCGCGCCGACTCGATCTGCTCGGCCTCACGCAGCGGCCCGCACTGCTCGGGCGGGAGACCGTCGATGCCCGCCTCGCCGGAGGTCGCCATCACGTAGACGATCTCCTTGCCCTGCCCGGCCCAGCGCGCGATCGCCGCGGACGAGCCGAACTCGAGGTCGTCGGGGTGCGCCACGATCGCGAGCGCCTTCTGCCAGTCCTCAACGACCGGTTCGAGTGTCATGGGCGCAGGCTAGTCGCCGAAGACCTGCCGCGTGTAGGGGTTCGCGAACGCCCGTTGCGGATCGAGCCGGTCGCGCACCGCCAGGAAGTCGCCGAAGTGCGGGTACAGCTCGGCGAAGCGCTCGGCGCCGAGGGTGTGCAGCTTGCCCCAGTGCGGGCGGCCGCCGTACGCGGCGACGATCTGCTCGAAGGCGGTGAAGTACCGCCCGTGGTCGAGGCGGTGGTACTGGTGGATCGCGATGTACGCCGTCGCCCGGCCCTGCGCCGTGGACAGCCAGATGTCGTCGGCCGCCGCCACCCGGACCTCGATCGGGAACGGGAACCGCTCCCCCGACCGGTCGATCCAGGCCCGCAGCTCGCCGAGCACCTCGACCAGCTTCTCCCGCGGTACGGCGTACTCGGACTCACGGAACACCACGTTCCGTTCCGAGCAGAACACCTTGTACGACGCGTCGACGTACTCGCGCGCGGACAGCGCCCGGGACGCGAGCTGGTTGATCCGCGGCACCAGCGCGGGCCGCCGGACGGCGAGCCGGTTGGTCAGCTCGAACACCTTGTTGGACAGCAGTTCGTCGTCCACCCAGCCGCGGATCCGGCTGACCGGCGACGCGCCGACGCCTTCCGAGACGCGGTTGTTCCGCTTGGTCAGCGCGACGTCGGTGTGCGGGAACCAGTAGAACTCGAAGTGGTCGTTGCCATCGGCAAGTTCATCGAAGCCGGTCAGCACCTCGCCGAGCGGCAGCGGCATCTCCTGCGCGCGCAGCAGGTACGCCGGGACGCACTGCAGCGTCAGCGCCGTGATCACGCCGAGCGCGCCGACCGAGACCCGGGCCGCCGCGAAGACGTCGGGGTTGTCCTCGGCCGAGCACTGCAGCACCGAACCGTCGGCGGTGACCAGCTCGAGCCCGACCACCTGGGTCGCCAGGCCGCCGAGCTTCGCGCCGGTCCCGTGCGTCCCGGTGGAGATCGCGCCGGAGATCGTCTGCTTGTCGATGTCGCCCAAGTTGGCCATCGCGAGGTCGAACGACGCGAGCCCGGCGTTCAGCTTGGCCAGCCCGGTGCCGGCACCGACGGTGACCCGGCCGGACGTCCGGTCGGCGGACTGGATCGCGGACAGTCCGTCGAGCCGGACCATCACCTGCTCCGGGACCGAGCAGCCGGTGAAGGAGTGGCCGGAGCCGACCGCCTTGAGCTTCTTGCCCTGCTCGGCCGCGGTCTTGACCGCCGCCGCGACCTCGTCGGTCGTTCCCGGGCGCAGGACCTCCACGCCGGTCGCCGACTCGGTGCCGGCCCAGTTGCGCCAGGTGCTCATCGGCCCGTCCCCTCGGCCGGTGCGGTTCGGCTCATCCGAAGTTCTTCCCTTCGCCCCGGTAGCTCACCAGCTCGGTCAGCTCGTTGCCGTCGACCGCGTACAGCCGGTCGAACCGCTCCAGCATCTCGCCTGCCTTCGCGTAGCGCATCCACACGCGGTCGCCGATCTTCAGCCCGCGCGCGTGCTCGCCCTCGACCGGGGTCTGCACCTCGCCGGCGCCCTCGGTCCCGAGCAGCTTCAGGCCGAGCGGCCAGGCCGGGGCGGGCAGCCGCGACTTCTTGGCCGGGCCGGACGCGACGTACCCGCCGCCGAACAGGGTCGCGATCCGCGGCGTCGGACGCCGTACGACGCCCAATGCGTAGGCGACCGCGTGCTCGGGCTGGAACACGTCGTACTTGTCGAACAGGGTCGGGCCGTACAGACCCGAGCCGGCGGTGACCTCGGTGACCGCGGGATCGGCGCTGCTGATCTCGATGCTGCCCGTGCCGCCGCTGTTCACCAGCCGGAGCAGCGCGACCTGCTTGACCGCGTCGACGACCGCGCCACGACGGTCGGCCAGCTCGGCAGCGGAGCGCCGCTTCACCCAGCGGACCGCGGGCGACGTATCCGGCAGCCCGGCGATCTGGGCCTCGTAGAACATCACGCCGACCAGCTCGAAGGCGTCGTCGGCAACGACCTGCCGCGCGAGCGCGAGCACCTGCTCCGGCGTTCGCAGCGGAGAACGCCGTACGCCGAGGTGCTGGCCGAAGACCCGCAGCGAGGCGTCGACGTCCAGACAGACCCGGATCCGTTCGCCGCCGCCGGTGACCTGCTTGATGAACGCGAGATGCTCGATGTCGTCGATCATCAGCGTGATCCGCGCGGCCGCCTCGGCGTCGCCGGCCAGCTCGCGCAGGGCGGCGCGGTGCACGGTCGGGTAGCCCATCAGGATGTCGTCGACGCCGTTGCGTGCGAGCCAGAGCGCCTCGGGCAGCGCGTAGCTCATCACGCCGTGGAACCCGGGCCGCTGCAGCGCCTCGGTGAGCAGCCCGCGGTTGCGCACCGACTTGGACGCGACCCGGATCGGCACGCCGGCGGCCCGCCGGACCAGGTCGTCGGCGTTCCGGCGGAAGGCGGCCAGATCCACCACCGCGAACGGTGGGTCCAGCTCGGCGGTCAGCCGGCCGTACCGGTCGAAATCACCCATGGTCGGAGTCTAGGCCGAGAAAAAACTGAAAGGTAGTACATTTTTCATGCCGAATCGATCACACTCCGGAGTACGGGGACGACACTGTGCGCCCACTCGGCGGTCGGTTCGACGTCCTGAGCGGCGAGGAGCGCCACGGTGCTGCCCTGGCGGACGACGGCCTCGGCATACGGCCCGGCGTTCGCGTACCGGCGCACTTGGGCTGCGGCGTCCTGCTCCGACCACAGCGGCTCTACTGCGAGCTGGGCGTCTGTCGTGGTGCCGCAGGCAGTCATGCGGGCTTCGTACCCGGTGTAGTACTGCTCAGCCTGCTCCTGGTCAGCGAAGCGAAGCAGCAGAGCTGTAGCGGGCTGGTCCGAGCCAGTCCGGTACGTCGCCTGCAGGGCGTGCAGTGGGATCGGCAGCGAGCCGGTCGGCATCCGCCCGGAGCAGCCCACCGGCAGAGCCTCGTACGCCGCCTGGTGTCCGCTGCGCTCTCTGGTCCAGGTGTCGTTGCCCAGCCAGCCTGCTTCGGCTCCGCCCTTGTCGACGTAGGTCTTCCAGCCGCTGCCGAGCTTGTCTGCTGGGGGCAGGTTCTGGCTGGAGACCGGTCCGGCTGCTGCGGGAGGAGGTGCGGTGGCCTGGTCGGGTGTGGCCGGGGGCTTGGCTGCGTCGGTGGGCTTGGCTGTGTCGGGCGTGATTGTGGGGATGGGGACTGTGCCGCCTACGGTGCTGGGGATGTTGAGGGTGGGGGTCGGGCTCGGCTCGGCGGCCGGGGCGCTGGTGCAGCCGGCGAGCAGGGCGGTGACTAGGACGGCAGCAGCAGCCGCGCTGCGCGTCGTACTGGCGTACTGGCTTCTCACTTGGGCTCGAAGTGCTGGTAGTCGGGCTTGGCCCAGCGGGCTCCCCAGAAGTAGCCCTGGGCGGTCAGGGCCTTGGTCAGCGTGCTGCCGGCGAACAGCATGCCGGGGCGAGCGACGCCGCGAGTGCGGTAGGACAGGCCGTTCTTCGGGTACCAGACACCGTTGGCGGCGAGGTACGGGTTCTCGAGGGTGTTGATGTCGATCGCGTAGCCGTAGGAGTGCGGCGACAGGGAGTACGGGTCGCCGGTGACCTGGCGGCAGTTGAACACCGAGGTGTTGTCGGCCTCCATCGCGCGGACGTCGCTGCCGCCGAACACGTCGACCCGGGTCATCCGCCGAATCGGGAACTTGGCGTTCAGGTTCGCGGTCCAGACCGTGATCATCTTCTGCACGGCGGCGTCGCGGACGATCAGCTCACCCTTGTGCAGCAGGCCGTCGAAGCCCCAGTGGTTCATCGTCAGCAGCCGCAGCGACGCCGGCCCGACCGGGCAGCCGGCGCGGTAGGTCTTCGGAACCATGCTGGCGGCGACGGCGTAGACCTTCGCGTTGAGCCCGGCCTTGACCACGACGTACGCCGACGCCGATACCTCGACGGCCGTGGTGGGCACACCGCGGCTGACCACGCGGACCGACCGGCCGGACGGGAAGTTGTCCGGGAACGGCAGCCGGAAGTTGCCCTTGGCATCGGTTTTGACGCTGGTCAGCCAGCGCCAGGCGCCGCTGCCGAGCAGGTCCTGGAGCACGACCTCGAGCCCGGCCTGCGCGGGCACCGTCGTCCCGGTGACGGCGACGCCGGTCAGCGCGACGTACGACGCGGCGGGTTTGGTGATGACGATCCGGCGGTCCTGCGCGGTGCCGATCCGCGCGGGTGACATCGCCGGCGTGCCGTAGAACTTCGGGCCGACGACGACGCGGAAGGTGGTGCGGATCGGGCCGGTCGGGGTGTAGGCGATCTTGTACGCGCCGCCCGCCGTCGACTTGGTCGCGCCGCGCAGGGTCCAGCCGCCGGGCAGGGCCTGCCAGAGCGAGAGGTACCAGTTCACGGCGCCGTTGTTGAGCTTGCCGGTGAACGACAGCGGCCGGTCCTCCCAGGTCGTCGCCGGCTGGTCCAGCGAGATCGCCAACGGCGCGGCAGCCAGCGAGGGCTGCTTGGTCGGGGTCTCGGTCGGGCTGGTAGTCGGCGGCTCGACAGGCTTGTCGGTCGGCGCCGGCGTCTCGTCCGGCGCCGGCGTCGCTTCCTCGGTCGCGGCCGGCGGCGTGGCTTCTGGTGCGACCGCCGTCGACACCGGCGTACCCGTCGGCACGCTGGGCGCGACCTCGGCATGCGCGTTCAGCGGCAGCAACGCAAGCAGCGCCACCACCGCGACTGTAGGCAGAGCTCTCCCCATGGCCGTCCTCCCCACTGGACGGGACCGTTCGGCCCCGCCACCCCTCACCAGGAATGACGCCGCGAAGGACGTTCAGGTTCGCTTTAGGTCTGCAGTCTTTTCACGGCTGCGTCGATCCGCTCGTCGGTCCCGGTGAGGGCAACTCGAATGTTCCTCTCCCCGGCCGTCCCGTAGAAGGCCCCGGGCGCCACCAGAATGCCCAGTTCCGACAGCGCCTCCACCGAGCCGTACGCGTCGTACGACGGGTGCTCGGCCCACAGGTACAGCCCGCCCTGCGACAGCGTGATCTCCCAGCCCGCACCGGTCAGCGCCTCACGCAGCACCGAGCGCCGCCGGATGTACCGCGCCCGCTGCTCCTCGACGTGCTGGTCGTCGGCGAACGCCGCCGCCATCGCCGCCTGGATCGGCGACGGGACCATCAGCCCCGCGTGCTTGCGGACCGCCAGCAGCTCGGCGACGATCCGCTCGTCACCCGCCACGAAGCCGGCCCGGTACCCCGCCAGGTTCGACCGCTTCGACAGCGAGTGCACCGCCAGCAGGTTGTCGAACGACCCACCGCACACGTCCGGGTGCAGCACGGACACCGGCTGCTCGTCCCACCCGAACTCGACGTAGCACTCGTCGTTCACCAGCAGCACGTTGTTGGCCCGCGCCCACTCCACCGCGGCCCGGAGCTCCTCGGCCGAGGTGATCTCGCCCGACGGGTTCCGCGGGGAGTTCAAGTACGCCACGGTCGCCGGACCGTCGTACTGGGTCACGTCGGCGACCGGCACGCTCTCGGCTCGCGCCAGCGCCGCACCAGCTTCGTACGTCGGGTACGCGAGGTCGGGGATGAGCACGGTGTCGCCGGCCCCGACGCCGAGCAGCATCGGGAGCAGCATGATCAGCTCCTTGGTGCCGATCACCGGCAGCACCCCGGTCTGCGGATCCACCCCCGGTACGTCGAGCCGCCGCTCCAGCCAGTCGACGGCCGACTGCCGCGCCGTCGTCGTACCGAGCGTTGTCGGGTACGCCGGGGCGTCGGCCGCGTCCGCCAGCGCCTTCTTCACCAGGTCGGGCACGGGGTCGACCGGACTCCCGATCGACAGGTCGACGATGCCGTCCGGATGGTCGGCCGCCTTCTGCTTGAACGGGGCAAGCTTGTCCCACGGGAAGTCCGGCAGCCGGCTGGAAGTGGAGCTGGAGAAGAGGTCTGTCACCCCTCCATTGTCTCCTGCGCGGCGCTCGCGATGTGGCCGCCTTCCCAATCTGTGGATAAGAAGCCCAGCGCGCTGCCGATCACCGCGGAGTCGCGCAGGACCCGCCGATGCCCGAGCCCCTCGGTCAGCTCGACGGACGCGCCCGGCCAGGCCTTCGCCAGCCGGATGCTCCCGTCGGCCTCGGTCTCGCGGTCGCCCCGGTCGTGGATCGCCAACAGCGGCGGCAGCTCCCGTTCGCTCACGAGCTCGGTCACCACGTGCACTCCCTCGTAGCTCTCCATCGGCCCGAACTTGCGCGCGAACCTCTGCAGGAACGCGGCCCGAACGCGCGGCCCGAACCCGAACGCCGCCTGGAACCCGTCCAGCCAGTCCGCGAAGTCCGTCGCCGCGGCGACGTACACCACCCGCTCCGGCTCAGCGAAGTGCTGCAGCGCATGCGTGACCGCCGCGGCGCCCAGCGAGTGCGCGATCACGCCGTACGCCGGACCGCGATCCGCGACGACCACCTGGAACACGTCCGCCAGCTCCGGCAGCGAGCTGCGGCCCTTGCCCACCAGGCCGGGCGCGGACTCACCGTGGCTCGGGGCGTCGTACGCGACCACGCGGAATCCGTCGGCGACCAGCGGCGGGATGAAGGCCGCGAGCTGCAGGCCCCAGCCGCCCCAGCCGTGGACGAGGTAGACGAGCGGGCCTTGGTCGCCGTACTGGTGGCCCCGGATGGTCCCTCCCGCGAAGGGGACCTCGAACGGCGTACCGGCGGGAAGGTCGACCCGCGATCGGCGCGCGTTCTCCGGTACGGACGGCAGGCGGAACCACAGCCGGTCGAGCAGCCGGCCGCCGATCGACGGCGCCACTCGCTCGAGAATCCGGAAACTGACCACATGGAATCGTACGATCGTGCTTTTTTTCACCGCTGGGTCTCCCCCACTCGAAGGTCTCTGGTGTCTAGCTGCGCGCCGCGTCGACCAGCGTCTCGAAGGCCGCCCACGCGCGCGCCTCGGCCCGGCTGTCGCCGAGCAGGCGGCTGGCGTGATGGAAGGCCATCAGCACGCCCTGGATGTCGAAGGCGTACTGCTCCGGATCGGCGTCCGGCCGGAACTGGCCCTCGGTGATCCCGGTCCGGAAGACCGTCGCGATCGCGTCGATGTAGTCGCGGTACACCTGCAGAAAACGATCTCTGACGGGACCCGGTGGCGCGTCGTCCAGCTCGGCGGAGACGCTGTAGAAGAAGCAGCCGCCGGGCAGCGCGAGATCGCCGTGCGCCCAGCGCAGCTTGCGGTCGAACAGCTCGCGCAGGCGGGCCTCGCCGCGCGGAGCCTTCAGCGCCGGCCGGACGACCCGCTCGGCGAACAGGTCCGCGGTCCAGTCGATCACATCGAGCTGGAGCTGCTCCTTGGACTTGAAGTGGGAGAACAGGCCGCTCTTCGACAGCTGCGTCCGCTCGGCGAGCAGCCCGATGCTGAGCGCGCTCAGACCGATCACGCTGACCTGCGCCGCGGCGACGTCGAGCACCGCCGCCCGGGTCTCCTCACCTTTGCTCACGGTCGAATAAGAGCACGACCGTGCGGTACGAGGCAAGGCCTTTAACAAGACCGCCCGGGATCGACCTTCGCGAGGATCTGCTGACTGATGACCTTCAACTGCTCGAGCTGCTCCGGCGTGAGCGCGTCGATGACGTACTCGCGGACCATCTCGACGTGCCCGGGCGCCGCGTCCACCAGGTAGGCGTACCCCTTGTCGGTCAGCGTGGCGACCGTGATCCGGCCGTCCTCGTCGCACGGCCGGCGATCCACGAAGCCGCGGCTCTCCAGCCGCTTGACCACGTGCGACAACCGCGACAGCGTGCCGTTCGCCTCGCCGGCCAGGTCACTCATCCGTCGCGACCGATCGGGCGACTCCGACAGCGCGGCGAGCACCGTGTACTCGAAGTGATTCAGGCCCGAGTCGCGCTGCAGCTGGTAGTCGAGCGCGCCGGGCAGCTTGAAGAGCATCCCGGCCAGCGCCATCCATCCCTGCAGCTGGTCGGGATCCAGCCACCGAACATCCTCCGCCATCCGGTCAGTCTACCGGCTTGGTTGACGCTTCAACTCAACCGCGCTACCTTGACTTGAAGCGTCAACCAACTACCGAGAGTGGAACATGAACGCCTTTCTGTGGATCGTCGCCTGGGTGCTGGCCGCCTTCTTCCTCGCCGCCGGCGCGGCCAAGCTGCTCCAGTCCAAGGCGAAGCTGGGCGAGGCCGAGCGGATGGCGTGGACCAAGGACTTCTCCGCCGGCGCGCTCAAGTTCATCGGCGCGGTCGAGGTGCTCGGCGCGATCGGCCTGGTCCTGCCCGCGCTGGTCGACATCGCCCCGGTGCTCGTCCCCTTGGCCGCGGTCGGCCTGGCCATCACCATGGCCGGCGCGATCATCGTCCACGCCCGCCGCAAGGAGTACCCACCGATCACCATCAACGCGGTCGTGCTGATCCTGGCCGCCGTCCTGGCGATCTTCCGCTTCGGCCCGAACAGCTTCTGAGGAACAGCTAGCCCCGGGATCGCGAGGGCAACGCGCGCGAAGCCCGGGATCGCGAGGGCAACGCGCGCGAAGCCCGGGATCGCGAGGGCAACGCGCGCGAAGCCCGGGATCGCGAGGGCTACG
>NZ_JBNCLH010000011.1:304527-311623 GCF_049844575.1 Kribbella sp. DT2
AACGCGGGCGAAGCCCGCGAGCCCGGGGCGGCCGGGCTCATCGTCCCCTCCTTCTCCGGGGGCGAGGCGGGCGAAGCCCGCGAGCCCGAGTTAGAGGTAAAGCCCGGTCTGGCCGTCCTCGAGGCGGTTGGCGGCGACCGCGTGCAGGTCGCGCTCGCGCAGCAGCACGTAGTCGTCGCCGCGGACCTCCACCTCGGCCCGGTCCTCCGGGTCGAACAGGACCCGGTCGTGCACCTCGACCGTGCGCACGTTGGCCCCGACCGCGACCACCTTGGCCCACGCCAGCCGGCGCCCCATCTGGGCGGTCGCCGGGATCAGGATCCCGGCCGAGGACTTGCGCTCCCCCTCGACCTCCAGCGAGACCAGGACCCGGTCGTGCAGCATCCGGATCGGCAGCTTGTCGTCGGACAGGCCCTTGCGAGGGGTCACCGGCGGCCCACCAGCTTGCGGATCATCACCAGTACGCCGACCACGCCGACGACAGCAGCGCCGACAGCGACCAGCTTCTGCGTCCGCAGCTCACCGCGCTCGTCGAAGACCTGCGCCTTCGCCTGCTCGACCTGCCGCTTGGCGACGTTCTTCGGGCTCGTGCGGTCGACCAGCTCGTCCACGGTCGCGGCCAGTCGTGCACGGGTGGCGGCGATCTCCGCCTCGATCTGCTCGGTACCACGAGCTTGCGTGTCCGACACCTGTCCTCCTCGTTACTGACCGGCAACTGATCCCATCCTCGCAGGTCAGGCCCGCAGGTCCACGACCACCTTGATGTCGTCGGGCTTCTTGGTCAGCGCACTGGGCCAGTCCGACAGCGGAACAGTCCTGGTGATCAGCCGCTCCAGCCAGCTCTTGTCAGCCGCCAGCAGCACGTCCACCGCGTCGGCGTAGTGCCGCTTGGCCGCGTTGACCGTCCCGACCAGCGCTGCGTTCCGTACGACGAGCTGCCGCACCAGAGCGTCCATCTGAACGTCGATGCTCGCCGGACCGGGCGAGATACCTGCCAGGCACATCACCCCAGCAGGCGCGAGCAGCTTGGCGGCCTCCACCACGACCGGTCCGGCGCCAGTGGCCTCGATGACCACGTCCGGCTGGACCTGGAGCTCACTAAGGTCAGTAAGGAAGGTCCCACCCAGGTCCCGTACCAGCTGCGGCTTGGGCCCCTCGTCAGAGCGGTCCAGCACGTGTACGTCGTACCCACGCTGCGCGGCAACCAGTGCGGCAAGCAGTCCGATCGGCCCGGCCCCAGTGACAAGCACCTGCTTCGGTTCGTACCAGGACCGCCCACCAACATGGTCCACCTGCTCCCACGCCTTGGTGAGGATGCTCGCGGGCTCTACCAGTACGCCGAGCCGCCCGAGCTCAGCGGGCACCCGTACGGCGAAGTAGGGGTCGACCCGCCACCGCTCAGCGCCGTACCCGTCGTCACCCTTGATCCCGCGCTCGGTGTAGAGCCCGTTGCGGCAGAAGTCCCACTCACCCCGAGCGCACGCCGGACAGGGCTCCGGATCGGGCCGCCGCACGATCCCCGCGACCAGGTCCCCGCTGGAGAAGCCGGAGCCAGGCGGAGCCTTCAGCACCTGGCCCAGCGACTCATGACCGAGCACCAGCCGGTCCGCACCGGCCCGACCGCTCCCGAACTCACCAGCGACCAGCTCGAGGTCGGTGCCGCAGATGCCGGCCAGCACTCCTTCGACAAGCATCGTGCCGTCGGCCTCGGGCGGTTCGGCGACCTCGCCGACGGACGCAGACCCAGCCTTGCCCGGTACCACCGTCATCGCCCGCATGCGCACACTCCACTCCTGCCCGGTCCCCGCGCGCAAGCCCCCTCGCCGTACCTCATCGTTGTCCCACCCGTCACAGGAGCCCCTCGCGCCGCTGCTCCCGGCGTACGGCAGAATGTCGGACAATCACCCAGCCGTGCCGTTGCCGAGGAAGGACCCCGTCATGTCCGAGCGCTTGTCCGTCGGCGACGCCGCACCCGAGTTCACCCTGCCCGACGCGGACGGCAACGAGGTCGCGCTGCGCGACCTGCGCGGCAAGAACGTGATCGTCTACTTCTACCCGGCCGCGATGACGCCGGGCTGTACCAAGCAGGCCTGCGACTTCCGCGACTCCCTCGACTCGCTGGCCGCGGCCGGGTACACGGTGCTCGGGATCTCGCCGGACAAGCCGGCCAAGCTGCAGAAGTTCCGTGAGCGCGACGGCGTGACCTTCCCGCTGCTCAGCGACCCGGACAAGGAGGTCCTCACGGCGTACGGGGCCTTCGGCGAGAAGACGATGTACGGCAAGAAGGTGACCGGGGTGATCCGCTCGACCTTCGTCGTCGACGGCGAGGGCAAGATCGCGGTCGCGCAGTACAACGTGAAGGCCACCGGGCACGTCGCCAAGCTGCGCCGCGATCTCGGTCTCTGAGACGCCGCGATCGGCTCGGCGAAGGGAAACCTTCGAAGGTTTCATGGGAGTGGTCCATGGAACGGTCGTTTGAGCAAATCTGTGCTGTGATCTGGATCACAGCCCGCTCGGAGCGGATCGGAGTCCTCGCACTACTCAGCGTGATTTTTCGGGCTCGGCTGAGGAGTAGCCGTACTCCGGAAGGCTCCCGCGTTCGATGACGACCTGATTCCGGTGCGGTCACGGCGGTCGGCGACCTTGGCCCTGACCAGTGCAAACCGGGTAATCTGCGCGCGCAGTCTGCCTCTGGGAGGGAGGGACCTGCCGCGATGGGAAAACATTCCTCTGCGGTGACGCGAAGTGACAACAACCGGCGACCGGTGTACTTGACCGCTGTCGGTCTCTTGGTGCTCTCGCTGGGTGCCGTGTTCGTGGTCCGCTCCTTCGGATCCGAGTCCGGCGCCGACGGTTTGCTGGGCGGTAAGTGCGACGACCCGACCCAGGTCAAGCTCAGCACGACGCCCGAGTTCCAGCCTCAGCTGGACCAGGCGACCAAGGCTTTGATGGCCAAGGGCGGTGAGGACGGGAACCCCTGTCTGCAGTTCACCATCACCGCCGCGCAGTCCTCGTCGGTCGCCCAGGAGCTTTCCAGCGGCAACGAAAGCCGGCCCGACCTGTGGGTGCCGGACTCGTCGCTGTGGGTGGGCCGCGCCGACGACGGCGAGTCGATCCCGAGCATCGCGGTCCCGTCACTAGCCACGTCACCCCTGGTCCTGGTCGGCCGCAACGAGAACTTCGCGAACACCTCGTCGTGGCTCGGTCTCTTCGCCGCCACCCAGCCGGCCGTGCTCGACCCGCTGAAACAGGCCTCCGGCGCGCTCGCGCTGCTGGCGATCCAGGCCGAACGAGCCAAGACCTCGGCCTCGAACAGCCAGGTCGCCAAGGTGCTGGTACCGCTCGCGCAGCGGCTCGGGTCGATGCCGAAGCAGTACACCGAGGTGAACGGACCGCTCAGCCGCGCGACCTCCGACGGCAGCCCGGTCGTCGTACCGATGTCCGAGCAGGCGTTCGTCAAGTACCAGGACGAGAACCCGGCGGCCCAGATCAAGGCGATCGTGCCGCGTACCGGGACGCTGCTGATGGACTACCCGGTCGTCGTCACCGCCAAGAGCAACACCGAGGCGGTCACCGACGCCGGCCGCGCCCTGGGCGAGCAGATGCTGACGGACGCGGTCGACACGTCCCGTGACGACGCCGGCTTCCGCGACGCCCTGATGAGCCCGCTCGGCGAAGGCCGCGGCGTCGGTGACATCACGCAGCTGACCAAGCCGACCGCCAGCGCGATCGAGAAGGCCCTCCAGAGCTGGACGACGCTGTCCCTGTCGGCCCACTCGCTGGCCGTCATCGACGTCTCGGGCTCGATGGCCGAAAAGGTCCCCGGCAGCGCCAAGACCCGGATGCAGCTGACCATCGAGGCAGCCGGCAACGGCCTCAAGCTGTTCCCGGACTCGGCCGAACTAGGCCTGTGGGTGTTCTCCACGAAGATCGGCCCGGAGCAGGCCGACTTCAGGAAGCTCGTCCCGATCGGCAAGCTGACCCCGGGCCACCGGCAGCAGATGATCAGCAACCTCACCACCCAGTCGGCCCGCGTCGGCGGTGGTACCGGCCTGTACGACACGGCGATCGCCGCCGTACGGGAGGTACGCAGCCAGTACAACTCCGGCGCCGTCAACACCGTCCTGCTCTTCACCGACGGCAAGAACGACGACCCCGGCAGCATGAGCCTCGACAAGGCCCTGCAGACCCTCGACGGCCTGAAGGACCCGGCCCGCCCGGTCCGCATCATCGCCCTCGGCATCGGCCCCGACGCGGACGAGACCGAGCTCAAGCGCCTGGCCCAGGCCACCGGCGGCCAGAGCTACGTGGCCCGCAACCCCACGGACCTCCAGGACGTCTTCATCGACGCCCTGCAGAACCGCTGACACCGGTTGCTCCCTAGGATGACCTCCTGGGGAGCAACCCCAGCCAGAGTGGTGGAACGGCAGACACGCCGGCTTTAGGTGCCGGTGCCCTCGGGCGTGCGGGTTCAAGTCCCGCCTCTGGCACCCAGGTACAACAGGCAAACCCGACAACCAGGCAAACGCAGGTCGGGAAAACCAACAGCAACAACAGAAGAGAAGCAAGCAAGAAAAAGAACTGAAGTACATAAACATAAGTACAAAAGACAAAAATTAGTTGGGTGGTCTGTGGCTGAGGCCGCCTGTCAACTTGAGGTCGGCGACTACTTCGAGCCCGACCCCATCAGATGTGCGTTGATCTCGATGACCAGGTCCGCCAGCTGAGGTAGGTGGACGACGGTGACTTCCGCCTCGCGGAGCTTCTCGTCCCCCTCGCCGTCGACGAACAGCACAGGTTCCCGCCAGGCGTAGACCACCCGCGGAATCCCCGCATCGATGATCAGCTCCGAGCATGTTCGCGGCCTTGACGCACGCTTGCTACACGGCTCGAGGGAGCTGTAGATCGTCGCTTCGTGCAGGCGCCGATCATCGACCGGAAGCTTACTGAGTGCGGCTTCCTCCGCGTGGACATGTGGGTCCCCCTCTCGGGAGTAGCCCGTCGAAAGAACCTGTCCATCCGCTCCCAGAATGACCGCGCCGACCGAGAAGGCCGTGGCGGAGACCGGACAAGAACGGGACAGCTCGATGGACTCCCGCAGCCAGCGGAGATCGTCGTGCTCAGACATCGGCACCCCGCTTCGGAAGGTACCGGAGAAGCACTACATCTCCGATTTGCCGAACCTCCGCCAGGTTCATTCGATGGCCGGAGTCTTGCGGGAACAACGCCTCGCCTACGAACCGCGGGGCCTGCCGGTCGCCAACGAGAAAGGGCGCCACCACCAGCTGGAGCTCATCCACCAGACCGGCCGAAAGGAACTGCGTATGAACTGTTCCACCGCCCTCGACCATGAGGCGCCGGACACCGCGCGCGGCGAGGTCGTCGAGGACGATATTCAGATCGATGGGATCACCGGCAGCGACTACGTCACTGACCTCGCCGACAGCCCCCTCGACATGGGCGAGCGCCGCCGACGGCGCGTACACCACTTTTGTCACGTCGCCGGCTGCGAAGAAACTCGCAGCCGGATCCAGCTCTCCCTTGGAGGTCAGGGTGATCTTGATAGGCGACTCAGATTTTCCCTCCGCGACTCTGGCGTGCCTGCGTTCCTGGGAGCGAACCAGGAGACGTGGGTTGTCCCTGCGGATGGTGTTCGCGCCGACCAGAATCGCGTCGACTCCCGCGCGCACCTCGTCGACTCGATCGAAATCTTCGTCGTTCGAGAGCAGTAGCCGCTGGTCGGAGTTGTCATCGATATAGCCGTCCACCGATGCCGCGACGGACAGCAGGACGTACGGACGGTCAGGCACTCGCATCTCCTAGGTTCGACTGGACGAGATGATCGATCATCTCGACGAAATCATCGGATATCTGTTCGATGTCGGTTGCGCTGGCCCCGGACGACAGACTGGCGCACTGGCGCAGCGCAGCAAGGTAGTCGCCTTCCAACCAATCACTGCGGGACTCGCTTCTCAGCAACTGGTGCAGCACTGCGGAAGCCGTTCCCCCGCTGGCTCCCAGCGGAAGGATCTGCTTGCCCATCGCCAGGGCCAGGTCCGTCTCTGCGCGAGTGCCCGGTCCACCACCTATGACTACGACACAAGCGGCGTCGGCGATGACGTTGCGGCGGCCGAAGATGGCGACGGCGCCACGCAGGCCGGGAGGTTGGTAGTGGTCAGCGATGTGTGTCATCACCTCGATGCCGACTCCAACCGGGCCGTGGTTGACCCGCAGCCGGCGGATCATCACCAGTCGCGCGAGGGATCGGACCGCCGCGTCGACCACACGATCCTCGACTCCTTCGCTCCGGCTTCCGCAGATAGCGATGCGGGGACTTGACGGGCCGGAGCCATCCAGGCGCCTACGCCCGGAACTCGCGCCGGCCAGCTCGCGTTCGTCCCGGACCGACGTGACAAGAGCATCGGCCGGCGCCAGACCCATCAGCATTCGGGCATCGTCCGGCAACTGCATACCTTCGGCGATCCGGGTCAGCACACCGATATCGGTGACCTGCCCAAGTCTGGTGCCGCGCACCCAGTTCGAGATGTCGGACCGGTCGTGCTCGGTCAGCAAGGCCAACTGGGTTTGGGTGCAGTCGGCGAACGTTGACAGGTACGTTCGCAGCAAGTTGCCGATATCTCGACGCGCCAACGCTGTCTGGACCGCCTGCTCCCTCCAGAAGGACGCCGGAACGCTCCCGGGATCGAACATCTTCCGCCGGGTCAACAGCCGCTCCGAGGACGCTTCGTCACATACCGAGAGTAGCTGGATGGAGCCATCCCGTGGGACCGGTCCACGGTCTCAGTCGATTTCGAAAGCGAGAGACCCGCACGACCATTGAGTCATCGACCCAACAAGGGAGGTGAGACGAATGGATTTCGACGACTTCTTCGTCGGTGAAGGTGTTCTGGGAGTTCCCGAACCCGCCGACGAGTACGGGCGCAAGATGCCCGGTCACCAGGATGCGAACGGCGATCACTGCAACTGACGACGGTGGGCCACGGCGCACCGCGCCGTGGCCCACCGACGGCAAGGAGCTGACTGAATGTTGCGTCTGCGAATACGGGCCAGCGATCTTGGTGGCTCGTGGCGACAA
>NZ_JBNCLH010000012.1:0-109265 GCF_049844575.1 Kribbella sp. DT2
GCCCGGTGCAATACCGGACCCAGACCCTCGCGGCCTAGGCTCTTATCCAACCAGTCCAACTTCCGGGGACCAGTTCATTGCCCGGGGCCCCTTCACTTGCTCGTGCTTACAGAACGTCCCAGGTCAGCGGAGTCCCCTTCGGGGTGTCCTGGCGGAACTCCCGGCCCTCGACGGACGTGAAGGCGTCCGGCGGCAGCCCGCCGGCCGGGCGGACCGAGCGGACGTTGTCGGCGGCAACCTTCTCGCCGGCCTTGACGTCGCGGGTCACGAACAGCGAGCGGCGGAAGCGGAGCACGTTCTGCTCGGCCTGCTTGGGGCCGACGATCGGCTCGCCGAGGGCCTGCTGGGCGACCTTGGTGCCCTCGACCAGCGCCTTGACCTCGTCCGGCTCCAGGGAGAACGCCGAGTCGACGCCACCGTCGGCGCGGGACAGCGTGACGTGCTTCTCGATCACGGTCGCGCCGAGCGCGACGGCGGCGATCGCGGCGCCGATGCCCATCGTGTGGTCGGACAGGCCGATCTGGACGCCGAGGGCGTCGCGCAGGACCGGGATCGAGCGCAGGTTCGACTGCTCCGGGGGCGCCGGGTAGCTCGCCGTGCAGGAGAGCACGACGATCTGCTCGTTGCCGGTCGAGCGGGCCGCGCGGACCGCCGCGTCGATGTCCATCAGCGTCGCGGAGCCGGTGGAGATGATGATCGGCTTGCCGGTCTCGGCCATCCCGCGGACCAGCGGCAGGTCACCGATCTCGTTCGAGGCGACCTTGTACGCCGGTACGTTCAGCTTCTCCAGGAAGTCGATCGCGGTCGGGTCGAACGGCGACGAGAAGGCCAGCATGCCGAGCGAGTTGGCGAGCTCGAAGATCGGCTCGTGCCACTCCCACGGGGTGTGCGCCTCCTGGTACAGGTCGTACAGCCGCGCGCCGCCCCACAGTTCGTGCTCCGACGGCAGCCGGAAGGCCGGCAGGTCGACGTCGAGCGTGATCGTGTCGGCGGTGTAGGTCTGCAGCTTCAGCGCCTGGACGCCGGTCTCGGCCATCGCCCGGACGATGTCCTTGGCCCGCTCGATGTCGCCGTTGTGGTTGCCGGACATCTCGGCGATGACGAACGGCTGGTGCTCCGGCCCGACCGGGACGTCACCGAAGTTGATCGTGGAGGCGCTCATGAGTTTCCCTTCGGCTTGCGCCGGTTGTTCTTGTTCAGGCTGATCGGCAGCACGGTGATCTCCCGGCCGTCGGAGTGGCGGATCTCCGGCTCACCCTCGACGAAGCGGAACCGCCGGTTCATCTGCCGTACGACGGCGTTGTGCTCCAGCACCTCGCCGTACAGGTCGTCCAGCTCGAGCTCGTCGAAGGCGTACCCGCTGGCGTCCTTCATCACCTCGATCCAGGCCGGCAGGGTCTCGCCCCGCTCGGCCAGACCCTCGGCGTCCAGGTAGAAGCCCCAGGAACCCGTCCTCGGCTCGCCATCGAGCACCAGATCGGTGAAGTTCACGACACCCGCAGCGACACCGTCGCGTTCGTAGATCAGGATCCGCCGGTCGGGGGCAACGCTTGCCTTCGCCCACCAGACCGCGTGCTCGTCCACGCCGATCTCGTGCTCCATGATGCTGATGACGCGGTTTGCCTCCTGGTTCCGGAAGGTCCGAATCATTTCCACATCGGTTTCCGTGGCCCTGCGAAGCACCCTGCGCCGTCCTCTCCTGGTCCGCTGTGAGTCGGCCACCACGGTACCGGCTGGGTCCCACTGCCGGTCGCCCGGTGGCCAGTTGGAATCGTGATGGTGCGATTCACGATTCGTATGCTGCCGGAAGAGCGCGAGGGTTACGCTCTGTCAGTGGAGGTGGAGAGCACCTCGCGGTAGGTACGGACGACCGGCTGGTTCACCGCTGTGCCCGGTACGGCGGACAGCACGTGCCCGGCAACGACCCGAACGTTTCGGGTTCGGTGCTCGATCGGGAGCCGACCGAAAACCTCGCCGGCGTGGTCGAGCCCACCTGCGATCTGACCGTCTGTCACGAGGCACGCGGCGCGGTGCAGCTCGATCTGAGCGCGGCAGCGCGTCATCGACTGCGGATAGGCAGTCAGTGCGGCGTCCTGGCTGTCGATCGCCGATTGGAACCGACCCGTCGCGGTGTACACGAAGCTGGCGGTGTGGAAGAGATTCTGCTCCGGCCAGCTCATCAACGAGGACTGCTCCATGCCGGCCGTCACGGGCATCGAACTGAAGTCGGCGCTCAACCGGCGCAGCAGATTCTCGGCCTCAGCACCTGCGCCCAGACGAGCCAGCGACTTGGCCCGGCACGCCAGGACCTGCAACCTTCCGACCGAGATCTGGTCACCGGCGAGACCGAGAGCAGCCTCCGTCTGTCTGAGAACCGATGGGAGTGGCCGGCCTTGGTACAGGCCCTGAACCTGAGAGGCTGTCGCGGTCTCGATGGCATCTCGCAGCGCGAGGACATCGGCGAGAAGCTCAGGAAGCAGGGCCTCCGGCGGCGTCGACTGATAGGCCATGGCGTGGTCGTACGCGACTTCCATCCAGTCTTCGGTCGTGTAGCCGGGGGCATCCTGCGGCAACGAGGAGTTCAACAACTGACGGATCACGTCGAGCGGCTGGCTCTGCCCGCTGAGCCCGGCCATCGCGCCGAGGCCGGCCAGAGCACCCAGCACCTGCCGTCGATCAACATCAGGCGCTTCGCCGGAGTGCGAACCGGGCCCGGGAACGGGCGAGCCGACTCTCGGCAGGTCGAACCAGAGCAGAGTCGGCGGGATCGCCAGGACGCGAGCCCAATGGCTCAAGGTGTCGAGGTTGCGGACCGGCGGACCGGTTTCCAGGCGGCTGACCTGTGGCTGGCCGAGCCCGAGCCATTGCCCCATCTGTGCCTGCGAGATGCCCGCCGGCCCGTACGCCGACCGGTGCGCTGGATGAAGGCGGTAGGCCCGTACCAGCAGGCCGATGTGTTGTCTGGCGAACGCATCGGCGAACCGCTCGGTCCGCCAGGAGTCGACCGGCAGTGGTAACGGCGTACTGAATTCACCACGGGAGACCCGTTGGCAGCGGGAACACTGGACGCCGGGGTTGTCCAGAGCCAGTCGCGTGCCACAGGCACAGTGGTGTTCCGCAGTTGACCGTTGGCTCATGCCGACTCCGATCCGGTGACCCTCTGGGTACGAATCGTAGCGGGCAGGTCGCCTGGCATCCGGCTCCACCGAGCGGATATGCCGGTTGGTGCATAACTCCCCTGCGCATTCGGTGATTGCCGCGAACGCTTGCAGCCAGGCTCTGTGGAGATCGCCGAGTGGCGACTCGACATGATCCTGGGGACGGCGAATAGTCATGGTGGAGCTTCAGCGAGAGGCGTGTTCGTCGAGGAGATCGAGACATCGCCTGCTGCGTTCGAAGCGCTGATCGCGGCGGTCGAGCAATTGGGAGCATCGAGGGTCGTCCTGCCGAGCCCGTTGCACTTCGCCGTACTCGGGCCACCGGGCGCCGTCCGCTACCACTTCGAGCGCCTCACTGGTGCCCAGGTCGTAGTGGCCGATTGCTGCTAGTCCCACAATCCGGCGGGCGGGCGTGCGGTGCCCTGCAAACCTGCGCCCGTCCGCCGTTCCATCGCTTGCCCTTCAAAGCCCGAGCCGGATGTGTAAGTATCTTTCGATCTCGTCCCGCTGAGTAGTCGGAGAGTGACATGAAAGTCTGGCGTGTGGTCGGAGTCCTCGCTGTGTCCGTGGGTCTGCTGGTCAGTGGTCTGACCAGTACGGCGACCGCTGCGCCCGCCAGTGGCTGCAGCCCCGATCCGAAGACCCCGCTGCGTCAGTTCCGGGCCAGCTGGGTCTCGTCGGTGGTCAACATCGACTGGCCGTCGCGGACCGGTCTGACCGCGGCGCAGCAGAAGGCCGAGCTGCTCACCTGGTACGACGACGCCGTACGGCAGAACCACAACGCCGTCGTGCTCCAGGTGCGCCCGACCGCCGACGCGTTCTGGCCGTCGGCCGTCGAGCCCTGGTCGCAGTATCTGACCGGCAAGCAGGGCGGCGACCCCGGCTACGACCCGCTGGCCTTCGCCGTCGCCGAGGCGCACAAGCGCAACCTCGAGCTGCACGCCTGGTTCAACCCGTACCGGCTCTCGATGGGCACGGACCTCAACGCCCTCGTCCCGACCCACCCGGCCCGGCAGCACCCGGACTGGGTCGTCACGTATGGCGGGAAGCTCTACTACAACCCCGGCATCCCGGCGGCCCGCAAGCTGGTCGAGGACGCGATCATGGATGCCGTCAGCAAGTACGACATCGACGGCGTGCACTTCGACGACTACTTCTACCCGTACCCGGTGGCCGGCCAGACCTTCGACGACGCCGCCACCTTCGCCCAGTACGGCGCCGGCTTCTCCAACGTCCCGGACTGGCGGCGCAACAACATCGACCTGCTGATCCAGGAGCTGCAGCACCTGATCAAGGCCGCCAAGCCGTGGGTGAAGTTCGGCATCAGCCCGTTCGCCGTCTGGCGCAACAAGGCCACCGACGCCGCGGGGTCGGACACCACAGCAGGCGTCCAGACGTACGACGACCTGGCGGCCGACACCCGCAAGTGGGTCCGCGAGGAGTGGATCGACTACATCGTCCCGCAGGTCTACTGGGCCGGCGGGTTCGCGGCCGCGGACTACGACAAGATCGTGCCCTGGTGGGCCGACCAGGTCCGCGGCACCGACGTGCACCTCTACATCGGCCAGGCCACCTACAAGGTCGGTACGTCGACGCAGTCGCCCGACTGGGCCGACCCGGCCGAGCTGAGCGACCACCTGGCGCTCAACAGCACGATCCCCGAGGTGAAGGGCGACATCTACTTCTCCGCCAAGGACGTGCGCGCCGACCGCCTCGGTGCGACGAGCCTGCTCAACAGCACCTGGTACACCCGGCCCGCACTGGTCCCGGCGATGCCGTCGCTCGACTCCCGCCCGCCGCTCCCGGTCCACGCCCTCAAGGCCTCGCGGACCGGTGCAGGCGTCAAGCTGGACTGGCGCTCGACCTCGAAGGACACCACGTCGTACGCCGTCTACCGCCGCGACCTGCTGGGTGGTGACTGGTGCGCCGACACCGACGCCCGCAACCTGGTGGCGACGATGCGAGCCACCGGCGGTCAGCAGACGTGGACCGACACGACAGCCGTTGCCGGGGGCCACTACATCTACCTGGTCACCGCACTCGACCGGACCTGGGACCAGAGCATCCCGTTGCCGGCGGCAGCCATCCGGTGAGCTAGTGCCCCGTGTCGGAAGTTGCCTTGCGCTACTTCCGACACGGGGCACTAGGGCGTGGTGGACCCGGTGCCGCCGACCCGGGGCGGGTAGAGCTGGTAGACGTGGACCGTGCCGGACTGGAAGCGCAGTTCGGCCAGCTTCTCCAGCTCTTCCGGCACCGGGTTGACCCGGTCGTCGGCGAGCAGCCAGCGCACGCCGTACTGGGTGCGGAGGCGGTCCAGCACCTCGCGGGTCGGTGCGGTGAAGGCCTCGTCGTTGACCTTCAGCTTCTCCTGGTCCCAGAACGGCCCGTACGACGCCTCGGTCGAGGTGTGCACGTCGTTCGCCTTCGCGGTGTAGGACCAGCCCTCGACCAGCACCCGGCGTTCGGCGTACCCGGGAATCCAGAACGAGCCGGTGTGGCAGCGCGGACCGGTCGGTGCGTGGCAGTGGATGTTGGTCGCGATCAGGTCGTCCGGCCCGGACTGGCGGCGGATGAACCGGGCCGCCTCGATGCCACCGGGCGCGATCGAGTCGTACGCCGTCTGCGGCGGGAACGCGAACTGCCGCAGGCTCACCACGGTCGGCGACACCGTCAGCCCGAGCAGCGCCGACACGGTGATGATCGCCCACAGCCGGAGCGAGCGCTTGCGGATGCTCACGCCCAGTACGACGATGCCTGCCGCCGTGAGGATGAGCGCGGCGATGAGCGGCGCGGAGAAGATCCGGTCCAGGCAGCCGGTGTCCTGGCAGTCGCGGATCAGGGTCTTGGTCTGGGCGCGACCCATGGAGATCGCCGCGACACCGATGGCCAGCGCCGGACCGACCACCAGGTACTGCTTGCGTTCCAGCGAGGCCAGGCCCCACGTAGCCAGCAGAACCCCGTAGATGAAGGCGGTTCGGACGAAGAAGACCTGAGCCTGGCTGTACTGGTAGAGCAGGCTGGCGGCCGCGACTGCTCCGATCAGCCCGGCCAGCAGCATCACCACCATCGGGTCGCGCGGCAGCCGTCGCCGGATCAGCAAGGCGCCCACAGCCGGCATCAGCCAGCCGATCACGACCGCCGCGGTGACGATGAGCAGCACCGAGCGGCCGGCCGGTACCGACGGGTCGATGCCGCGGACCATCCCGTCCAGCATGCTGCGGTAGGTCCCGGCCGGCTTGAACTCCATCCCGTTGGTCTCACCACGCAGGACGACGAAGAAATTGAAGGCGTACGACGCTGCGACCGTCACGCCGAGGACCAGCGCGCGCAGGTTGAGGCGACGTGCCTTGATGGTCAGGTAGATCCACGCGGCGGCCAGTCCGGCGGCGTACACGGGCAGTGCGGTGGCCTTGCTGACCGAGAGGACGCTGATCAGGATGCCGGCGACCAGGAACAACCCGGCGAGCTGCTGGCGGGTCTGGCCCGGCGGGCGTCGCAGGAGCTGAGCGGTGACGGCGATCAGCGGCAGCATCAGCACGGTGGAGAAGGCCTGAGTCGTGCTGATCATTTGCCCCATCGACAGCGGGCTGTCGTGGTACAGGGTGTGGGTGACCGTCCAGCCCCACGGTCCGAGGTCTCCGGCGAGCACAGTGAGTCCGGCGGCGATCGGTGCTGCGACTGCCCGACCGGTGAGGACCATGCCGACGGCGGCGGCGCCCAGCGTCGTCAGCAGCAGGAACGCGAACGGGACCACCCGCTGGGTCAGGACGTCCAGCTCGATCCCGGTGATCCAGTGCGCCGAGGCGATGTGGCTGTAGGCCATCCAGTGGTAGGCCAGCGGTTCACCGGCGACGTACGGGACCTGCGGCGGGAAGTGGTGGGTCAGCTCGGCCGCCAGCGACAGCTGGAACGGCGAGTCCGAGTTGGGCCGCAGGGCGGCCGGTCCGTCGAGCGGGATGACCCGTGAGCCGACCCGGACGAACCAGGCCGCGACGATCCCGGCCACGACCATCACACCGGCCACCGACCACCAGGGGGTCGGTTTGGTCGAGCGCGTGCTGCTGGGCACGGCCAGGAAGAGCCCGAGCGCCAGGGCGGGCATCACCAGCGCTGCGAGGGGGATGTCGAGCCAGCGGCCGAGCGCGTAGATCAGCACCTCGCAGGCCAGGCCGAACGTCGTACCGAGCACCGCGTCCACCGCGAACCAGCCCGTGCCGCCGGTCAGCCGGCGCCAGAACATCGTGCCCGGTACGGCGATCACCACGAGGAAGTAGCCGAGGTACGCGGCCGGGATCCACGGTGGGTGAGCCTGCAGCCCGACGAACCACCCCAGCGGCAGCACCGGCAGACTCGCCAGCGCCGCCACCGACATCGCCCGGCCCGGTCGGCTCACCCCGTACTCCCTCCGTGGTTCCTGCACACGGAGAGAGACCCGTGGGCGACGAAAAGTTCTCGCCCAACCGTAGTCGCCTTCGAAACGTCACCGCCGAGCCGTTTACCCCGTCGTACTGGCCGCTTACCCTGAGTAAAGACCCGTGACAGGGAGGCACCATGCCCGCTCAGCACATCGCCGGCTTCCCCGTAGAAGAACTCCTGCTTGCGGCCACCGCCGCAGCCGCGCCTTTGCTGGCCTTGCTCGGCTGGGAGATCAAAGACCGAGTCCGCCGGCTGCGAACCCGGGTCCGCGGCGAGAACTACGCACCAAGCACCCGTCAACCCAACAAGTACCAGCCACCGATTTCATGATCGACCGGATCGAGGCCGGGCAGCCCAGAGGCTCACGCAACCCAACCACGCGCGCGCAGCAGAAAGTGACGTCAGCCACCGCGGGGTCCCCGCGAATCGTCGACCCCCGGTATCTCCGGCTAGAGTCTTGGCCCATGAGTGAGTTGACGCGCGCCCAGATCCGGGACCTGATGGGCGAGGTGATGAAGGCGCAGGGCAAGGAGCTGCCGAGCGACGACAGCGCCGACCTGCGGGAGATCGGCTTCCGCTCCCTGGACTTCTCCGAGCTGGCCCTGCGGGTCGAGGACGAGATCGGCGACGAGCTGAACTTCGATGCTCCCGGACTGCGGCAGATCGCCAAGGTCGGCGACGTCCTGGACTTCATCGAGCAGCTCCAGTCGGCGTGACCGCCCAGCGTCGCAGCACCGCCCTGATCGGCGACGACAACACGGTCGTCGTCGGCGGGAAGAAGCTGACCTGGCGGACCCTGCACAAGCTGCCCCAGCTGCCGTCGCCGGCCGCGGTCCTGGTCGACAACGGCGCGGACGCGCTGGCCGCCGTACGGCATCACGCGGTGCACGGCACCGAGCTGCTGGTGGCGACGTCGTCGCGGGTCGACCTGGCGATGCGCGAGGAGCTCGGCGAGTCCGGTTTCGCGGTCGTGATCGCCAACGGCGACGAGCACTCGGTCACTCCGGCCCGGCTGAAGCGGGTCGAGGAGTCGGGCCGCGTGTGGCTGCTCACCTCGGGTTCGACCGGCCGCCCGAAGCGGATCGGCCACACGCTGGAGTCGCTGACCACGGTCCGCGGCAAGCAGCAGCCGCGTACCTGGCTGGTCCCGTACTCGCCGGGTACGTACGCCTGGTGGCAGGTGATCACGATCTCGCTGACCCAGGCCGACCAGGGCCTGGTCGTGATCGAGCCGTCCGAGCTGGAGACCTGGCCGCAGATCGCCGCCGAGCACGGCGTCACCGCCGCGTCCGGTACGCCGACGTTCTGGCGGCAGACGATCTTCCGCGACTCCGAGGCGCTGTCCACGGTCCCGCTGGAGCAGATCACGCTCGGCGGTGAGCCGGTGGACCAGGCGATCCTCGACCAGCTGTCCGCGCTGTTCCCGAACGCCCGGATCTCCTGGATCTACGCCTCGTCGGAGGTCGGTGCCTCGATCGTCGTGCACGACGGCAAGGCCGGCTTCCCGAAGGCCTGGCTGGACCGCGACCCCGACCCGGAGTCGGAGCGGCCGAAGCTGTCGGTCGACGGCGACGAGCTGGTGATCGCCTCCCCGCACCACGGCGCGGGTCTCGAGGGCGCGCACCGGACCGGCGACCGGGTCGAGTTCGTCGACGACCGGGTACTGATCACCGGCCGGCTCGACACCGACGAGATCAACGTCGGCGGCTCGAAGGTGTCCGCGGGCCTGGTCCGCAACGTGCTGATGGCCCACCCGGCCGTCGCCTGGGCCCGGGTGTTCGCCCGCAAGGCCCCGCTGGTCGGCCGGATGGTCGCCGCCGAGGTCGTGCTGAACCCCGACCTCGGACCGGTCACCGACGCCGACCTGGTGCAGTGGTGCACGAACAGGCTGCCGGACTACGGCGTACCGCGCCGGATCCGCTTCCTGGCCGAGATCCCTCAGAAGGAGACCCTGAAAAGCGATGTCTGATGTCACTGTGGTCCCGCCGTCGACCGTCGTCCTGGTGTCCGGCGGCTCCCGCGGCCTCGGCCTGGCCATCGTCAACGGCCTGATCGACGCCGGCGTGAAGGTCGCGGCGTTCGCCCGCTCGGTGACGCCGGAGATCGCGGCCCTGGCCGCGAAGTACCCCGACCAGGTGCACGCCGGCGCGGTCGACCTGAACGACGAGAAGGCCACCCAGGCGTTCGTCAAGGAGGTCGAGGCCAAGCTCGGCCCGATCGACGGCCTGGTGAACAACGCCGCGATCGGCCAGGACTCGCTGCACGTGCACACCTCGGCGGACCAGATCGCGCAGATCATCCAGACCAACCTGACCGCCCCGCTGGTGCTGACCCGGTACGTGCTGCGCCGGATGATGGCCAAGGGCCTCAAGGGCCGGGTCGTCAACATCACCTCGATCTGCGGCCAGCGCGGGTTCCCGGGCCTGGTCGCCTACTCGGCCACCAAGGGCGGCATGGACTCCGCCACCCGGTCGATGGCCCGTGAGCTCGGCGGCCGCGTACTGGTGAACTCGGTCGCCCCCGGCTTCTTCGCCTCGGACATGTCCGCGGTGCTCGGCCAGACCCAGCTCGACCAGATCGTCCGGCGGACGCCGACCGGTCACCTGACCGAGCCGGACGAGGTTGTCCCGGTGGTCCGGATGCTGCTGCTGGAGAACACGAACATCAACGGCCAGGCGATCGTCATCGACGGTGCCGCCGGTATCTGACGGCCCTGCGGCTGAGGACGGGCCGGCTCCCGGCCCTGCGGCCGGGGACAGATCGGCTCCCGGCCCCGCGGCCGGGCACGAGCTGGTGTCCGCCGTACGTCAGCTGCTCGACCAGGCCGAGTCGCACCTGCGGGTCGGCTCGGTCGAGGACGTCCGGGACGCGTTGACGCGCTCCCACCTGCCCGACTTCCAGTGCGTGGGCTGGTACGGCGTACCGCCGGCCGGCTGGTCGGTGGTCATCGACGCCGAGTACGCCGACCAGACGACCCCCGCGCCGCTGGCGAAGCGCTTCGGCGCGGACCGGTTCTGGGAGCGCTGGACCCGCTCCGAGTGCCTGTGCAAG
Organism: Kribbella sp. DT2; assembly: GCF_049844575.1. Taxonomy (NCBI): domain Bacteria; kingdom Bacillati; phylum Actinomycetota; class Actinomycetes; order Propionibacteriales; family Kribbellaceae; genus Kribbella; species Kribbella sp. DT2. Next base: position 10,626 of record NZ_JBNCLH010000012.1, read on the forward strand.
CTCGCCGACGTCCCCATGCTCGCTTGGTGGCCCCAGCACGGCCTCGACGTACCTGCTGACTTCGCGGGCGACTGGCGAACACTGGAGCTCGGCCCTTTGATCGTCTCAGTAGCCCTCGCCCCTTCAACAGGCAGCACACCGAGCCTGGCGCCGTCGGTTCAGTTGTAGACCGATTCGCGATAGGAACGTCCCATGAGATTCGGGATGATCCTTCCGGGCGGCACCGCGCCCGAGCAGCTGGAGCAGGCCGTGCTCGCGGAGGAGTCCGGCTGGGACGGCGTCTTCGTCTGGGAGGCCGCGTACGGCGTCGACGCCTGGGGCCTGTTGAGCGCGATGGCAGCCCAGACTTCCCGCATCAAGCTCGGCACGATGCTCACCCCGCTCCCGTGGCGCCGGCCGTGGAAGGTCGCCGGCCAGGTCGCGACGCTCGACCAGCTCTCGAACGGCCGGGCGATCCTGGCCGTCGGCCTCGGCGCGGTCGAGACGGATCTGCCGTCGACCGGCGAGGAGCTCGACCTGCGGATCCGCGCCGCGATGATGGACGAAGGCATCGACCTGATCCGCACGCTCTGGGACGGCGGTCAGAGCTACCAGGGCGAGCACTACACGTACGAGTCCGTCCGGGACGACCTGACCGTGGTCGGGCGACCGGTCCAGGAGCGGATCCCGATCTGGGTGGTCGGCGCCTGGCCGCGGCCCAAGTCGATGCGGCGGGTGCTGCGCTGCGACGGCGTACTTCCGCAGTACGCCGGTGAGGCGAGCCCGGGCCGAGCTGACCGCGCTGCGTGCTTGGCTGAGCGAGCGCGGGGCCCGGCCGGAACTCGACGTGGTGGCGGAGGGGGAGACCGACCCCGCCACCGCCGCAGCCGAGGTGAAGCCCTGGGCGGACGCCGGCGCTACCTGGTGGCTGGAAACGCGCTGGGACCTGCCGCATCACTCACCCGCGCGCATGGAGCAGGTCCGCAGCCGCCTGACTGCGGGGCCTCCTGAGCCGGAGTAGCGCCCGACCTGTCAGCAGGACCTGACAGACTGGAGAGTGTGAGTGAAGCGGAAGTACTGCAGGTCCTGCAGCGAGCGACGGTCGCCTTGCAGCCTGAGCTGCACCTTCCCGACCTCGGCCGGTACGACGAGCAGGACCAGCCGCTGGTCGACCGGGTGGTGCGCAAGTACCTGACCGATCTGATCCGCACCGGCTGGGAGCGCGGCTGGACGCCGGCGGACGTCGTACAGCATGGTCGGCGGCAGCTGGAGCCAGGAGCTGAGCCGCTGCTGGTCGCGGTGATCGCCGCGGAGCACCGGGCGTACAAGCCGAGCACCATCGACTCCCGCTGGGCCGATCAGCTGGCGGACCTGGGGCTCCAGCACCCGTTCGACGACCTCGACCTGACCGCCTGGGCGGCGGCCGAGCAGCGGATCGGGCGCTACCTGGCGCTCGATCTCACGCTTCAGCTGGCCGGCTTCCTGTACCGGCTGCAGGCCATGGCCCGCCTGTTCCCCCTGCCGGGCACCGCCCAGCGGGCAACGGGCGAGCGCGCGCAGCAGTCGGGGACCGACCGGAAGATGCTCGCTCGCGTCCGGGCCCTGCTCGCGAAGGCGGAGGCGACCGAGTTCCCCGACGAGGCGGAGGCGTTGTCGGGCAAGGCGCAGGAGCTGATGGCGAAGTTCTCCCTCGACCACGCGCTGCTGGACGCCGGTCCCGATCTCGACCTTCCCGACGACAGCGGCGCGCGCCGGATCTGGGTCGAAACCCCTTACGTCACGGCGAAGGCGCAGCTCGTCGGGGTTGTTGCCCACGCCAACGGCTGCCGGACCGTGACGATGGACCAGCTCGCCGTCGTCACGATCGTCGGCGCCGACCTCGACCTGCAGCTGACCGAGCTGCTGGCCACGTCTCTGCTGGTCCAGGCCAACCACGCGATGCTTGCCTCGGGCAAGCACTATGGCATCCGCGGCGAGTCCCGGACCCGGTCGTTCCGGCAGTCCTTCCTGATGGCCTACGCGCAACGGATCGGCGAACGGCTCGAGGCCACCGCCGAGCGCGCTCGTTCCGCCGTCGCCGAGGCCGACCGGGACCGCCTGCTCCCGGTCCTGAGCCGCCGGGAGAAGCAGGTCGACGCCCTCTTCACCAAGCTGTTCCCCGAGACCGTCACCCGCCGGACGAGAATCACCAACGGCGCCGGCTGGCACGCGGGCCTGAGCGCCGCCGACCTCGCCCAGCTCGACACCCACCGCCCGGTCACGCGCTAAGCGAGGTCCGGGAACCGCTCGACGTTGTCCTCGACCCATCCGAGCAGCCCGCCCAGCGGCACGCACGCGTCCCGCCCGAGCTCGGTCAGCGCGTACTCGACCCGGAGCGGCACGTCCGGAAACACCGTCCGGGTCACCAGTTCGTGCTGCTCCAGGCGCTTCAGGACGGCCGACAGCACCTTCGGGCTGATCCCGTCCAGCGTGGTCTTCAGTACGCCGAACCGCACCGGCCCGTCCAGCAGCGCTCCCAGCGCGAGCGCGCTCCACTTGTCCGCCAGCAGGTCGAGCACCAGCCGGCAGGGACAGCTCGACGAGTAGACGTCCCGGGCGTCGCGCGGGACCCGAATCCGATCATCCATGGTTACCCAAGGATACTCGGTACCCTTGCGGGTAACCACTACCCGAAAGCTACCGTACGAAGCATGAGCCTTGTCGTGCGTTTGACCGCTCCCGACGAACTCCAGGTCGCGGACGAGCAGGTCGCTGGTCCCGGTCCCGGTCAGGTGCGGATCGTCCAGGAGGCGATCGGCGTCAACTTCGTCGACACCTACTTCCGGTCCGGCCGTTTCCCGCTCCCGGCGTACCCGGCGGTGATCGGCGGCGAGGGTGTCGGCGTGATCGATGCTGTCGGCAACGATGTGGACCTGGTCGTGGGCCAGCGGGTCGGCTACTACTTCTCGCTCGGCTCCTACGCGCAGACCCGGCTGCTCCTGGCCGCCGACGCGATCCCGTTGCCCGACGACCTGCCCTCGGTCCAAGCGGCCGCGCTGCTCGCGAAGGGCCTGACCGCCTGGGGACGGCTGCGGCCCGTAAAACAAGGCGATGTCATCCTCGTGACCGGCGCGACCGGGGGAGTCGGATCGATGCTGGCGACCTGGGCACAGCACCTCGGAGCCACCGTCATCACGCCGGTCGCCAGTGAAGCCAGAGCCGAGGCGGCCAGGGCGCTCGGGCTGCGCAACGTCGTGGTGGCCGGTCGGCTCGCAGGGCAAAGCCAGGTGGACGTCTTCTACGACCTGGTCGGCCAAGCCACCTTCAAGGAGTCGATCCAGCTCCTGAAAGACGGCGGGACGCTCGACCTGATCGGCAGCGCGTCGGGCGCGCCCGACCTCGACGAAGCCGACCTGGCCCGGCGCCGGATCACCGTCACCCGGTCAAGCACGGGCGATCACCTGCCCGACCGCGCGACCCTGCTCACCGCCGCGGACGAGCTCTTCGCGGCCTGGCGGGCCGGCGTCTTCGGACCCCGCAGCATCCGTACCTACCCGTTGGCCGAGGTCGCCCAGGCGCACCGCGACCTGGAGGCCGGCATTCCGGAGAACGCTGTCGTCCTGCTCCCGTAGGATCGGTTCCCTCCGGACCACGGGGGGATGGATGGAAGACGACGCGAGCCCGACCGCCAAGGCGTTGCTGGCGCTCGAGCTGATCCAGAACAGCCCGGGCATCACCGGCGACCGGCTCGGCCGGCGGCTCGGGGTGACCGATCGCGCCGCCCGCCGGTACGTCGGGATCCTGCGCGAGGCCGGTATCCCGATCGAGTCCACCTCCGGCCGGTACGGCGGCTACCGGATCGGCCGCGGCTTCCGGGTGCCGCCGCTGATGTTCTCGACCGCGGAGGCGCTCGGCCTGATGATGGCCGCGCTCGGCGGGCACCACAGCGTCTCCGACGTGACCGCCCCGGCCGGCAGCGCGCTGGCCAAGATCATCCGGGTGCTGCCGACCGCCGTCGCCGGCCCGGCCGACGCGATCCGCGCGATGATCCCGCCGTCGTCGCGGCTGGCGATGCCCGACCCGGAGATCACGGCGGCCGTCGTCCGGGGGTGCACCGACCATCACCGGCTCCGGCTGGGCTACCAGCGGGGCGAGTGTGATCCCGAGCCGTTCAGCATGGACGTCGACCCGTGGGCGGTCAGCGTGCGGCACGGCCGCTGGTACCTGCTCGGCTGGTCGCACAGCCGTGACGCCCAGCGGGTCCTCCGGATCGACCGGATCGTGTCCGCCGAGCCGCTGCCGGACACCTTCACGCCGCCCGACGGGCTCGACCCGGCCCAGGCCGTCCAGGACCACCTCTCGGCCGGCTGGCGCTACCAGGTGGAGATTGTCTTCGAGGCGAGCGCCGAGCAGATCGCCCGCTGCGTCCCCGGCAGCCTCGGCCGGCTCGAGGACCTCGGCCCCGAGCGCTCGCGCCTGGTCGGCAGCACCGACGAACCCGATTGGTACGCCGAGCGCCTGGCCTTCGTCCGCGTGCCCTTCCAGGTCGTCGAACCACTCGAACTGCGGGACGCCCTCCAGGACCTCGCCGCCCGCCTCATCGCCGCCGCCAAGCCGTAGATGCCCTCGTCCACCGCCTGCCGGAAGCCCCGTAACGTCCGAAGAAAACAGCAACGTCCGAAGAACCCGAGGCTATAGCCTCGGATTCCTCGGACGCTGTGAGTTTCTTCGGACGTTATGCGTGGAGCCTGTGGTTCAGACGGTCGCGCTGGCCGTGGTCGTCGTACGGCGCGGGCGCCGGCCGATCGTCTTCAGCCGGGTCTTCAGGATCAGCCGGATCATCTCCAGGCCGAGCGTGACGGTCTTGCCGAAGTCGCCGGTCACCGACGAGACGCCGACCCGCGGGTGGTAGTTCACCGGGATCTGCACCATCCGGGCCCGGGTGACGACCGAGGTCAGCAGCATCTCCAGGCCGAAGGCCGAACCGTTCAGCGTGGCCCGGTCCGAGATCGTCTGGACGTGCTCGCGGGTGATCACCCGGAAGGTGCAGCCGACGTCGCTCATCGAGGCGGTGTTGAACAGCACCTCGAGCATCTTGGCCACCGCCCAGTTGCCGAACTGCAGGAACCAGCCCATGTTGGCGCCGTCCCAGATGAAGTTGGCGACCGTGCGGGAGCCGACCACCACGTCGCACTCGGCGGAGAACGACAGCAGCTTCAGCAGGTCCTCGGGGTTGAACGTGCCGTCCGGCTCGCAGACGCAGACCAGGTCGGTGTCGACCTCGCGCAGCCCGCGCCGGATCGCCGCACCGTAGCCCTGGGTGGTCTCGATGATCTCCCGCGCGTTGGTCGAGGCGACCTCCTCGGAGGTCCCCTCGGCCGCGTTGTTGTTGATCACCAGGATGTCGTCGACCACACCGAGCTTGTCGAACCGGCGGATGACGTCGGCGATGCTGTCCTTCTCGTTGTACGTCGGAAGGACCACGGACAGTGTTTTACCGTTGAACACGTTTCTGCACCTATCGGATTTTCCGTCTTGGGTCAGCGGGACGCGACGACGAGCATCTGCCCGGCCAGCGGCTTGATCGGCGAGCGCAGGTACCACGGCACCACGAAGGTCAGGTTGCCGCCTTTGGACTTCAGCGTCAAAGGCATGAACTTCGCCTTGACCGCGTCGATCTTCCAGCCCTCGGCGACCAGGTAGTCCTGCAGCGACTGGTCGGTGAAGATCGCGACGTGGGTGAAGTCGTCGAAGTACCGGCCGGGGTTGAGCCGGAAGTTCGGCTGCATCAGGATCAGCCGGCCCCCGGGCCGCAGCACTCGCTTGGCCTCACCGAGCAGCCGGTTCGAGGAGTCCCGGTCCAGGTGCTCCAGCAGGTTGGAGGCGAAGACGACGTCGAAGGTGCCGTCGTCGAACTTGCCCAGGTCGGTGCAGTCACCGATCACCGGCTCGACGTGCGCGGCGGCGGCGCGGTCCACCGTGCTGTCGAGGTCCATCGCGACGACGCGCTTGGCCTGCACGTTGTTCGAGAAGTCGCACCAGCCCGCGCCGAGCTCGAGCACCTCGGCGTCGGTGCTGACCCACTTCTGCAGGTACTTGCAGAGGTGCTGCCAGATCTTGGTCCGGTTCGCGTTGTGCGCCAGACGTGTTTCGAAGTAGTTCGAGACGTACGTGCCGTCCGGCTCGCCGCTCTGCGGTGTTTGGGCGAGGGGATCGTCGGACAAGATAGCTCTCCTCGGAAGCGTGCGCCGTGCGCGCATCAGCGGGTCACCCTACCAGCGCTCCGGGTTGGATGCCCCCCGACGCCGTCGGGTTGCCCTGGCGGCAGGGCTATGCTGCTGCCCGACCCGGCCGCCGCGCCCCGGCCCGTGCACTGTGCGTAATTCCCGTTTGTCAGGAGCTTTGATGTCACAGACCGCCGAGTTGTCGTCCCCTGTCGCGACGACACCTCCGGACAACAAGACCGGCGCGCGGTTCGGCCGATGGCCGTCCGTGGCGGTCAGTGCACTGGTGCTGCTGCTGTCGGTCGCGTTCTTCCTCACCACCGCCGTCCGGGCCGATCTGCCGGCGAGCGCAGCGGTTCTGGGCCTGCTGGGACTGGTGGTGACGCAGCTGCTGCCGGGTGTCCTGGTGTGGCGGTGCGTCCGTCCCAACCGGGGCTGGTGGATCGAGGACGTGATGATGGGCCTGGCCGTCGGCTTCATGCTGGCGATCGCGGCGCAGATCGTGGCCGGCCTGCTGCAGTGGCCGTGGCTCTCGGCCGCGCTGCCGCTGGCCCTGGCGGTCGTCCTGCTGGCGGTTCCGCGGAGCCGGGCGCGGATCCGCCGGGTGCGGACCAGCGCTCTTCCGCTGTGGTGGATGCCTGCGGTCGCAGCGACCTCCCTGTTCGGCCTGCAGGACCTGCGGCAGTACTACAACCGTGAGCCGCTCGAGTGGGCCAGCGGCTTCCGCGCGCCGTACATCGACGCGTACCTGCACCTCGCGATGTCCGGCCAGCTGCAGCGCCGCGGCCCGATCAGCTTCCCCTGGGTCGAGAACGCCCCGATGGCCTACCACTGGTTCAGCCACGCGTGGATCGCGCAGGTGGCCACGGTCTCCGGCATCGGCCTGGACGAGGTGCTGTTCCGTTTCATGCCGGCCCTGATGCCGCTGGCGATCGTCCTGGTCGTCGCGATCGCCGCCGTCCGGATCACCGGCGTGCCGTGGACCGGTCCGGTCGCCGCGCTGCTCTGCATCGCCGGCTCCGAGCTCAACCTGTTCGGCCTGACCACCCTGGGCTACCCGATGGCCCCGCTGTCGCCGAGCCTCGCGCCGTCCGTGCCGCTGCTGATCGCGATCGTCATCCTGCTGGTGTTCCGCTGGCGCCACCAGATGGGCCGGGTCGGCCTGCTGCTGATTCCCCTGCTGGCGTTGACCGCGTCGGGCACCAAGGGCTCGACGATGCCGCTGGTCGTCGCCGGTGTCGGGCTCGCGTTCGTGGTGATGATCCTGTTCGACCGTACGCGGCTGAAGGGCCTGTTCCTGGACGGCGTACTGACCGCGGGTGCGCTGATCGTCGCGCTCGTCGTCGTGTTCCAGGGTTCGGACTCCGGTCTGCACGTCCAGTTCCACGACGCCGCGATGTCCACCCCGGCCATCACGCGGGTCGGCGCGATCACCACGACCTCGATGGCGTTCTCCTCGCTGGTCGCCGTACTGGCGATCCTGGCGCGGGGGACCGGCCTGCTCTGGCGGCTCAAGACGGCCGAGGGCCGGCGCGACCCGGCGACCTGGCTGCTGATCGGCGGTGGTTTCGCCGGTGCGGCCGCGGTCGCGGTCTTCAGCCACCCGGGTGCCAGCCAGTACTACTTCGCCCGTACGGCGGGCCCGCTGCTCGCGATCGGCTCGGCAGTCGGGCTGGTCACCATGGTCCGCGAGCTGCAGAGCCGGTGGTGGCGCGCGGTGCTCATCGGCCTGGCCTTCGGCCCGTTCTTCATCCTGCTGCCGATCTGGACGATCGGGCTGATCCAGCCCAACCACGGCGGCCTGATCCACGCGACCAAGATGATCCTGGTCGGCCTGGCCGTGCTGGTGGTGGCCGGAGCGGTCGCCTGGTTCCTCACCCCGCGGATGCGGTTCACCGCGTTCTTCGCCGCGGTCACGGTCGCGATCCTGGCCGGCGGCGTCACGATGGTGACCCGGATCCAGATCGAGGCCGGCCCGGTCCCGCCGCTGAGGCCGGTCAAGTCCACGGCGTACCTGGCGGTCGGCACCGAGCAGATCGCCGCCGCCCGGTGGATCCGGGACCACTCCGACGTGAACGACGTCGTGATGACGAACCGGCACTGCACGACCCCGATCGAGCCGGTCAAGTGCGACAGCCGGCGGTTCGTGGTCGGCGCCTACTCCGAGCGGCAGATGCTGGTCGAGGCCTGGACGCCGACCGTCGAGGCGAACAAGCGCGGACCCGAGGGCCGCGACTCGATCACCGTCGACTACTGGAAGCCTGAGATCCTGCAGCTGAACGACAGCTTCGTCGCCCAGCCCGACGCGGCCAAGGCCCAGCAGCTGAAGGACCTCGGCGTGCGCTGGATCTACGTAGAGTTCACCCGACCGCACGCGGACACGCTCGAGCCGTTCGCCAAGGAGCGCTACCGCAACGGCAGTGCCGCCGTCTACGAGTTCACCAAGGCAGGATGATGACCGGACCGACCCTGACCGAGACCAGCATCCCCGGTCTGCTGCACGTCGAGCTGCAGGTCTTCGACGACGGCCGCGGCTGGTTCAAGGAGAGCTTCCAGGCCGAGAAGCTGGAGAAGCTCGGCCTGCCGCACCTGGACGTCGTGCAGAACAACGTCTCGTTCAACGCCGAGGTGGGTGTCACCCGCGGGATCCACGCCGAGCCGTGGGACAAGTACATCTCCCCGGCGTACGGCAAGGTGTTCACCGCGATCGTCGACCTGCGCGAGGGCCCCGGCTTCGGCCGGATGGAGACCTTCGAACTGACGCCGCAGCAGGGCATCTACGTCCCACGCGGCTGCGGCAACTCGTTCTGCACGCTGGAGCCGAACACGGTCTACAACTACCTGGTCAACGCGCACTGGTCGCCGGACGCCAAGTACACCTTGGTCAACCTGTTCGACCCCCAGTTGAACGTCCAGTGGCCGCTCCCGAAGGACCAGCTGATTTTCAGCGAGAAGGATGCCGGCCACCCGATGCTGGAAGATGTTGCTCCTCTTCGCGTGGATTGGGACTGTGCATGACTGTGCTTTTGGCGTCGACTTCGTCGCCGCGGGTTTTGGGGCTTTTTCGCCCGTTCTTCCCTCGTCGGTCGGTCGCTGCGCTCCCTCCCTCCTCAGTCCAGAACGGGCGGCCCCAAAACCTTCGGGGACTCCGAGTCTTCGAGGAGGAGGCCGTATGAAGATCCTGATCACCGGGGCCGGTGGGCAGCTCGGGAAGGCGTTGGCGCATCAGTTGCCGCAGGCGACCGCGGTGACGTCGGCCGAGCTGGACATCACGTCGCGGGAGGCGCTGGAGGCGTTCGACTGGTCCGGGATCACGGCGATCGTGAACGCCGCGGCCTGGACCGCGGTCGACAAGGCGGAGGACGCCGAAAGCACGCTCGCGGCCTGGAACGTGAACGCGAACGGCGTCGCGAACCTGGCCTGGGAGGCGCGCCGGCTGGAGGTCCCGCTGGTGCACGTCAGCACGGACTACGTGTTCGGCGACGGCGAGGGGTTCCTGGCCGCCGAGCACCGGATCGACCCGCAGGGCGTCTACGGGATCACCAAGGCCGCCGGGGAACTGGCCGCGCGGCTGAGCCCGGCGTACTACGTGGTGCGGACCAGCTGGGTCTTCGGTGACGGACCGAACTTCGTGCGGACGATGCTGCGGCTCGGCGCCGACCGTGACGAGCTGACCGTGGTCGACGACCAGTACGGGCGGCCGACGTACACGGTGGACCTGGCGGCCGCGCTGGTCGCGCTGCTCGAGACCGGTGCGCCGTCGGGCACGTACCACGCGACCGGCGCCGGTGACGTGGTCTCGTGGGCCGACTTCGCGGCGGCGATCCTCGAAGGCAGCTCGTGCAAGGTCCGGCCGATCAGCTCCGAGGAGTACGCGCGCGGCAAGACGATCGCGCCGCGGCCGTCCAACAGCGCGCTCGACCTGTCGGCGCTCGAAGCAGCCGGGATCACCCTGCGCGACTGGCGCGAGGCCCTCGCGGACTACCTCAAGACCCTCTAGCTCTTCTCAAGACCTTTTAGCTCTGGGGCTTGATCCCCGCCAGCACGATGTCGAGCATCCGCTCGGCCTGCTCCGGCTCGATGCCCGGCAGTGACGAGATGCTGCCGATCAGCCGCATCACGTCCATCACCTCCAGGTCGGGCCGGACCACGCCGGCCGCCCTGGCGGTGTCCACCAGCAGCCCGCCGGCGTCCTTGACGTTCATCTTGCAGGCCTTGAAGAACTCCGAGTCCTTGCCCAGGGCGGACGTCAGCTCGTGGGCCAGGCTCTTCTTCGACACGTTGTAGCCGACGAAGCTGCGCATCCACGACGCCAGCGCGTCGAACGGGCCGAGCTGCTCGTGGAACCCGTACGCCCGGTCGCAGACCGACTGGATCTCGTCGACGTAGACCGCTTCGAGCAGGGCGCACCGGTTCGGGAAGCGGCGGTACAGCGTCCCGATCCCGACGCCGGCCCGGCGGGCGATCTCCTCCAGCGAGGTGTCCGTGCCGGTCTCGGCGAACGCCTCGCGGGCGGCCGTGACCAGCAGGTCGTAGTTGCGCCGCGCGTCGGCCCGGGTCGGCCGGAGATCAGGCAGGGGCGACCGCTGCTGGGCGGACGTGCTCATCGAACCTCCTCGGAAACCGGCACGGCAATTCACTTGAAAAAGCGGAGGGGTCCTCCGTATCGTATCCGGAGGTGCACTCCACTTCTTCGATCTCAACTCTAGCCCCTCCGGGGGAAGGAGCAAGTTCTCACTGATGTCAGCTACTTCGACGGCGTCCACCGGCGCCGATTCCGCTGCTCCCGCCAGACGACCGGGCGTCGTGCTGGCGGTGATCGTGATCACCCAGCTGATGGTGATCCTCGACGGCACCGTGGTGAACATCGCGATGCCCAAGATCCAGACCGCTCTCGACTTCAGCCCGGCCAACCTGTCCTGGGTGCAGAACGCGTACGCCCTGGCCTTCGGCGGTCTGCTGCTGCTCGGCGCCCGCGCCGGCGACCTGCTCGGCCGCCGCCGGGTCTTCATCACCGGTGTCAGCGTCTTCACCGTCGCCTCGGCGCTCGGCGGCCTGGCCCCGACGGCGGAGCTGCTGCTCGCCGCCCGGGTCCTGCAGGGCATCGGTGGCGCGATCGCCGCTCCCGCCGCGCTGACCCTGCTGATGCTGACCTTCAAGGAGGGACCGGAGCGGATGAAGGCGCTCGGTCTCTACAGCCTGGTCTCCTCCGGCGGCGCCAGCATCGGCCTGGTCGTCGGCGGCATGCTGACCGACTGGGTCTCGTGGCGCTGGGGCCTGTTCATCAACATCCCGATCGGCATCGCGCTGGTGATCGCCGCCCGCCGGGTGCTGAGCGAGACGCCGCGGGAGCCGGGCCGCTTCGACGTGGCCGGCGCGCTCACGTCGACGGTCGGCATCACCGCGCTCGTCTACGGGTTCATCCGCGTGGCCGAAGCGGGCTGGAGCTCGCCCGAGGTGCTCGCGTCGTTCGCGGCGGGGCTCACGCTGCTGGTCGTCTTCGTGCTGGTCGAGCGCCGGGTCAGCCACCCGATCGTGCCGCTGCGGATGTTCAGGAACGCGGACCGGGTGGCGTCGTACCTGACCATGCTGCTCGTGGTCGGCACGATGTTCGGGATGTTCTTCTTCCTCACCCAGTACCTGCAGGGGGTGCTGGAGTTCAGCCCGCTGGCCGCCGGTCTCGCCTTCCTGCCGATGACCGGTCTGCTGTTCGCGTCGTCCCGGATCGTGCCGCGGCTGACCGGCAAGCTCGACAACGGGCTGATGATGATCGCCGGTGGAGTCTCGGTCACGGCCGGCATGCTCTGGCTGACCCGGATCACCCTGGACAGCAGCTACCTCGGCGGTGTGGTCGGGCCGCTGGTCCTGTTCGGCGCCGGTGCCGGTCTGATCTTCATCCCGCTGACCGGGCGCGCGCTGTCCGGCGTACCGGCTGAGGATGCCGGCGCGGCCTCCGGTCTGCTCAACGTCCTGCAGCAGGTCGGTGGCGCACTGGGCCTGGGCATCCTGGTCACGGTCTTCGGTACGGCGAGCCGCAACGCGTCACCCTCGTCGACCAATCCGGCCGAAGCGGCCCGCGAGATCCTCACCGACGGCGTGCACGCGGCCTTCATCGGCTCGGCCGTGTACGCCGGGCTGACGCTGCTGGTGATCGTGCTCGGCGTCCGCCCGTGGAACCGGCGCAAGACGGTCCGGCCCGGGACAGCGACCGAGCCGGCCGCGGTCGAACCGGCGGTCGTGGACTCACACTTCTGACAGGTCTCCTCCACACCCCTGAAACAGAGGGGTGTGGAGGAGAGGGGCAGCGGCGCCCCGGGCCTTCGCTTCGCTCGGCGGCTCGAGGGCTGGGGTTATCTGGTGGCACACCTTTTCAGCACTCCGGCCGGTGCGGCCTCAGCCCCCCGGCGACCTTGTCGGCCGCATGGCAGCCTCGCCCGCCACTGCGCTTCGCTCGGTGGCGTGGGCTTTCAGTCGATGGCCAGCCGGTGGGTGATCCAGGTGTTCTTGGTGGTATAGCCGAGCCGTTCGTACAGGCCGAGCGCGCCGGTCGGGTTGTCCGCGTCGACGCCGAGCGACGCCTGCTGGAACCCGGCGGCCGCCGCCTGTGCCATCACCTTGGCCAGCGTCAGCGCGGCCAGTCCGCGACCTCGGTGGGACCGCCTGGTCCCGACCTGGCCGACGTACACGTCGCGGATCCCGGTCGCCTCGGTGTCGGCGACGTACTCGTAGCCCAGCGTGTAGGCGACCACGTCGTCACCGTCCAGCACCAGGTACGCGAGCTCAGGCCGGAACGCCCGGGCGCCGGTGAACCAGGTCTTCCAGCTCTCCGGGCTCTTCGGCGACGAGCCCCAGTGGTCCAGGAACGCCTCGTTGTGCGCGACCCGCACCGCTTCGTCGTACGCCGGGCTGTAGGCGACCAGCCGGAGCCCGTCCGGGACCGCCGGCACCTCGACCGGGGTCCCGAGGTCGCGCCGCATCGAGAAGAAGTAGCGGCACTTCTCGAACCCGAGCCCGGCCAGCAGGTCGAGCGCGGCGGTGTTCGTGTCGATGGCACCGGTGTTGATCTCGCCCACAGTGCCCGGCTGCCGCTCCTGGTGCAGCTCGGTCGCCCGACGGGTCAGCCACGGGACGAGCCGGCCGCCGATCCCTTGGCCACGCCACTCCGGGTGGACCGCGCCCTCGGTACGGACCCGGTGCACGTCCACGACCCCGTCGGGCGCGCGCACCACGCCGTACCCGACCAGCTGCTCGTCCGACCAGATCCCGAGCGTGTCGCGCGCCGCGTCGAGCTGCGGATCGGCCAGTTCCTCGAGCAGGTCGTCGGCGTCGTAGTTCTCCCCTTCGGCGTCCACTTTCTCCTTGGCCGCCAGCAACTCGGCCCAGGCGGCCGCGTCGGTCTTCTCGATCGGCCGGACGCTCAGCCCGGCCGACCACCCCTCGTCGATACCCATCTGCCGAAGGTAGGGCCGGAACGGTGCCGCGGCACCTTAATTACCCGTCAACCCGGTGGTGGCTGCCTTGACCGCCCCATAGCTCCTGAGCAATGCTCGACGAATGGATCACGGACTGTCGGCAGAGGACCGCAAGAAGCAACTGGTCCGGATCGGTCTGATGATGCTGCGCGAGCAGCCGATCCACGAGCTGTCGATCGACGCGATCGTGAGCGAGGCGGGCATCTCCCGCAGCGTGCTGTTCCAGTACTTCCCGAGCAAGCACGACTACTACCTCGCGGTCATCTCGGCGGCCGGCCGCCGCCTGCTGCGGCTGACCAAGCCGGACGGGTCCCGCCCGCGCGACGAGCAGCTGCGCGAGATGCTGCTCGCGTTCGTCGCCTTCATCACCCGCCGCCGCCGGGCCTACATCTCGTTCGTCCGCGGGGCCGCCGGCGGTGACGACTACGCGGTCGAGGTCTACGCGAAGACCCGCGACACGATGGCCGACCGGGTGCTGGCCCTGCTCGACGTGCCCGAGGCCGATCGCGAGCCGGCCGCCCAGGAGCGGATGCGGGTGCACGCCTGGTTCGCGTACGTCGAGGACCTGGCGATCGAGTGGTCCGGCCTGCCCGAGGGCGAGCGCCGGATCACCGACGAGGACCTGGTCGCCCACGCGATCGAGGCGCTGAAGACCCTGCGCAAGCTCTGACCGTTCACATCGCGTCCGGGGCGGTCATGCCCAGGAGCGTCAGGCCGTCGTGCAGTACGGCGCGAGTGGCGCCGCAGAGCGCGAGCCGGCTGGTCCGCGTCTCGCCCTCGCTGGTGAGGACCGGGCAGGACTCGTAGAACGCGGACAGCGCGGTCGCGACGTCGTACAGGTAGGTGCAGAGCCGGTGCGGCTGGAGGGTCTCCGCGACCTGCAGGACGGCGGCGTCGAAGCCGGCGAGCAGCAGCGCCAGCCGCTGCTCGGCGGGATCGTCGAGCGTCGTCACCTTGCTGTCGCTGGTGCCTGCCTTGGCCAGGAGCCGGGTCAGCCGGGCGTGGGCGTACTGCAGGTACGGGCCGGTGTTGCCGGTCATCGCGACCATCCGGTCCAGGTCGAAGACGTAGTCGTTGGTCCGGTCGCTGGACAGGTCGGCGTACTTGATCGCGCCGATGCCGACCGCCGCGGCCACCGCGTCCCGGTCGATGCCGTCGCGATCGGCGAGCAGCGCGGCGGCCCGGGCGACCGCGGCGTCGAGCAGCGAGACCAGGTAGACCGTGCCGCCGTCCCGGGTCTTGAACGGTCTGCCGTCCGGACCGAGCACGGTGCCGAACGCGACGTGCTCGGCTGTTGTTGTCTCAGGCAACCAGTTCGCCGCCCGGGCGAGCGCGAAGATCTGCTGGAAGTGCAGCGTCTGCCGGTGGTCGACCACGTACACGGTCCGGTCGGCGTGCAGGTCCCGGACCCGGTGCCGGACGGCGGCCAGGTCGGTCGCGCTGTAGCCGAACCCGCCGTCGGACTTCCGCACGATCACCGGCAACGGCGACCCGTCGCGGCCGGTGAACCCGGGCAGGAACGCGCACTGCGCGCCGTTGGACTCGGTCAGCAGCCCGGCCGCCTGGAGCTCGTCGACGATCGCCGGCAGGTCGGCGTTGTACGCGCTCTCGCCGACCACGTCGGCCTGCGTCAGCGGTGAGCCGAGCATCGCGTAGACCCGGTCGAACTCGGCCAGTGAGATGTCCACGAGTTGTTGCCAGATGCCCCTGGTTTCGAAGTCGCCGGACTGCAGCAGCACGACCCGCCGCCGGGACAGGTCGGCGAACGCAGGATCGCTGTCGAAGTGTCTGCGCGACCGCTGGTAGAGCTGCTGCATCTCCTCCAGGTCGAGCCGCTCGGCCGGGATCCCTTCGGCCAGGAGCTGCTCGACCATCATCCCGAACTGGGTGCCCCAGTCACCGACATGGTTCTGCCGTACGACGACGTACCCGGCGTACGCCAGAACGTTGCACAGGGCATCACCGATCACCGTCGACCGCAGGTGCCCGACGTGCATCTGCTTGGCCACGTTGGGCTGCGAGTAGTCGACGACGACCCGCTTCCCGGCTCCCGGCCGACCGTGAATGGGGTTGTTGACACCGTCCGCGAGGGTCCCGGGGAGCAGCGTGACGTTCACGAACCCCGGACCGGCGATCTCGAGCCGGCCGAGGTCGCCCAGGTCGGCATGAGCGACCAGCTGCTCGGCGATCTCTCGCGGAGACTGCTCGAGCTGCTTGGCCAGCCGCAGCGCGAGACTGGTCTGGAAGTGCCCGAACTCGGGCTTGGTCGCCGCCCGCAGCTCAGGGTCGACGGTCAGCCCGAAGGCAGCGACGGAGGCCGCGGCAAGCCGCGCGGACAGAACAGGAACAACGGACATGAGAGGTCCTTGGGAAGACGAGGCACCGGAACAGGGACTGAGGTGTTCAGACGGTGCGTCGTCGTCGCAGGCCGAAGCGACCGCGCGCGGTCACCAGGCTCGTCGACATGGAACCAGTATGCCCTACGGCCGGTACGCCGAGGGAGCAGGACGGCGATCGGCCATCGCCACGATCGGCGGCAGCTCGGTCTCGTCCAGGAAGACCCGCCGTACGACGCGCTCGGCGGCCAGGCCGTCGTCGTACTCGCAGAACCGCTCCCGGAAGAGCTGCCGGTGCTTGGCCGCCTCCGCCGCCGCGAACCGGCCGGTCTGCAGCGCGTCGAACAGCTCGTCGGCCGACCGCGCGACCAGCCCCGGCGGGAACTCGGTGATGTCGAAGTAGGTCCCGCGGGTCGTGTCGTAGAAGGCCTGGTCGTCGACCAGCAGCACGATCGGGCGGTCCAGGTTCGCGTAGTCGAAGCTGATCGAGGAGTAGTCCGAGACCAGTACGTCGGCCGCGAGCATCAGGTCCTCGACTCGCGGGTGCTCGGACACGTCGACCACCCGCTCGGAGTGCTTGTCCGGGGCGCCCTTGGCCAGCGAGTAGTGGGTCCGGACCAGCACTCGCCCGTTCTCCCCGGCCGCGGCCGCCAGCCGGTCCAGGTCGAGGTGGATCCCGTCCCCGCCGAGGTCGACCAGGCCGGCCGGCGTACGGACCGCGTCCCGCGCGTCGCGGAAGGTCGGCGCGTACAGCACGACCAGGTGGGAGTCGTCGAAGCCGAAGCCGGCCCGGATCGCCCGGACCTCGTCGAGCGTCGCGGTGAGCAGCCGGTCGTTGCGCGGGAAGCCCGTCTCCAGCTCCTCGAAGTGCGCAGGGTAGGTGCGCTCCCAGATCTCCGAGGAGTACCGGTTGGAGGACAGGTTGAAGTCCCAGCGGTCGACCTGGCGCATCAGCTCGTCCAGGTCGAGGTCCTTGGCGGCCTGCGGGTAGTGCCGCAGGTCGGTGCCCATCGTCTTCAGCGGCGTCCCGTGCTGGGTCTGCACGTGGACCTGCCCGTCCCGCTTGTCCAGCTCCTTGGGCAGGTTCATGTTGCTGACGAAGTACTTGGCCCGGTGCACCAGCTTCTCGTACGCCGGGGAGCCGGCCACCACGTACTCGACCCCCTCCGGGATCGCCTGGACGTGGTCGGCCCCGATCACCCAGACCCCGCGCAGCTGGGGGACCAGCTCGGCGGCCTTCTCGTAGATCGCGCGCGGGCTGCAGGCGTACTGCTTGAACCAGTAGGCGCCGTACAGGGCGAGGTGGGGGTCCAGGTCGCCGCGGTGCAGCAGCTTGCCGACCGCCTTGCGCGGGCTCGGCACGTGCAGCACCTTCGAGCTCAGCTTCAGCGTCGAGTACGTCGCGTAGTCGTCGTGGATCAGCATCCAGCGCTTGAACCCGCGGCTGGTCCGGTCGGCGGCGTACCCCTCGGGCTTCCAGCGCTTGGCGAACCGGTGGGCGGCGTGGAAGAACTCGGCCCGGTCCTCCGGGTCCAGCCGCTCGGGCTTGGCCAGCACGGCCAGGATGTGGTCCAGCGACCGGTCGAACGCGAACTTGCGCCAGCCGGCCAGCTCCGGGTCGGAGGTGATGAACGCGTGCACCCGGTCGTACTGGTCGAAGATGTCGAACTGCCGGCGGGTCCGGGTGGCGTGGATGTTGCCGCCGGTGCGGTGCTGCCGGTAGTGCACGACGACCCGGTCCAGGGTCGCGATCCGCTGGGCGGTGAGCATCGTCGAGTACGTCCAGGGGGCGTCCTCGTAGTACCCGGCGGTGAAGGCGAAGCCGTGCAGGGTGAGGAAGTCACGCCGGCACGCCTTGTTCCAGACCAGCTCGAGGAAGGTCAGGAAGACCGGGCGCTCGGCGGCGGTGAAGACGCCCTCGCCCTCGCGCGCGAACGCGTCGTGGCGCTGGTTGCGGACCACCCGGCCGTCCCAGAAGATCCGCTCGTAGTCGAAGATCAGCAGGTCCGGGCGGTCGGTCGCGTCGATCCGCTGGGCCAGCGCCTGCAGCGAGCCGGGCGTGTAGAGGTCGTCGGCGTCCAGGAAGAGCACGTAGTCGCCGCGGCACAGTTTCAGCCCGGCGTTCCGGGTCGGGCCGAGCCCGATGTCCTCGGTCAGCGTGATCGTCCGCACCCGCGGGTCGGCCGCGGTGTACTCGGCCAGGATCCGGCCGGTGCCGTCGGCACTCGCTGCGTCGACCGCGATCACCTCGAAGTCGGTGAACGACTGCCCGAGCACGGAGTCCAGGCACGGCCGCAGCCACGGTCGCACGTTGTGGCACGGAACCACGATGCTGAACCGGGGAGCGGAGTCGGTGCTGCTGGCCATGGGAGGCCATCCTAGGGTCTAGTCCATGACGGTTGATGTGTTCGCGCCACTGGCCGCGCTCGAGGGAGTCGGGTCGGCGGCCCGGGCGGCCCGGGACGCGGTCGACGTGCTGCTCCGGGACCGTGGCCTGCGGCGGGTCGACTCCGAAGCGACGGCTGAGGCTCTGCTGCGCGGGGCTCACGCGTCCGCCGCCCTGGCGGGGAGCCCGTCGACGTTGGAGGAGGTGCGGCGGGGAGAGGGCGACGCGCTGTCCGCCGGAGCAGTGCGGATGACCGGTGAGTTGATGGGGCTGGCTCCGCAGGCCGACACCGCTCCGATCCAGGTCTGGACCAGACTGCATCAGTTGGCGGCCGCCGAGCTCGGGTCAGCAGACCAGCTGGGCCACCTGCGAACCAGTCGGGAGCCGCTGCCCGACGACATCCCCGGTCTGCCGCCGGCACCGCCCGCGGACGTCATGTGGGAGCGGCTGAGCGGACTGGCCAAGGCGCTGACCACACCGACCACCGCGCCGGGCCTGGTCGTCGCGGCGATCGTGCATGCCGAGCTGGCCGTGCTGCGCCCGTTCCCGACGGCGAACGGGCTGGTCGCGCGGGCGGCCGAGCGCTGCCTGTTAGTTGCCCGGGGCATCGACCAGGTAGCGGTCACGGTGCCGGAGGTCGGGCACCTCGAGCTGGGCGCGTCGTACCCGGGCGGGCTGACCGACTACGCCGTACGGGGAGTGACCGGCGTGCAGAGCTGGCTGCTGCGCGAGTGTGAGGTCATCGCTCTGGCAGCAGAACGTTCACCGCTCAACTTTCCAACCCGGTAAGGGGTTCGGGCCGGACGTGCGAACGGCGCCCTCTCGCGAGAGCGCCGCCGCTGGCACGTCATTCTGGTTACCAGGCGTGCACCTTGTCTGCCGCCACAGGATCGAGTCCTGGGTCGAGCTGCCCGGTTGGGATGGGCTGGTCGCCGCGTGGGTACCTGACTGCCGTGCAATTTTCTCTACCGGGACCGAAGTCCCTTTGCTGATTCCTTTGTACTCCCCGAACCCCTGTGAGGGAAGGGTTTGAGGGGTCTTGATCAAGTTGAGAAAGTTGATGTCACGTTCAGTTTTCGGCCTGGCGGGAGCGCCGGCGGGCGGCGTACAGGAGAGCTCCGGCGGCCAGTCCGGCCCCGACGGCGGTCGCCGCGACAGCCGGCCGGCGGGCGCCGCGGAACCGCCGCGTCCGCTCCTCGAGGGCGACTGGTTCGCTGAAGTCGAGCACCGGCCAGCCGCGGCCGAGCGCCAGCCGGCGTAACGCCTTGTCCGGGTTGACCGCGAACGGGTGACCGACCGCGGCCAGCATCGGCTCGTCGGTGATCGAGTCGGAGTAGGCGTAGGAACCCTGCAGGTCATAGCCTTCCGCGGCCGCCAGGGCGGTGATCGCGGTCGCCTTGTGCGGGCCGTAGACGTACTCCTCGATCTCGCCCGTGTACTTGCCATCGGCAACTACCATCCGGGTGGCGAGCACCCGGTCGGCGCCGAGCAGTTCACCGATCGGCTCGACCGCCTCGGCGCCGGACGTCGACACGATCACCACGTCCCGGCCGGCCGCGTGGTGCTGCTCGATCAGCGTCACCGCCTCGTCGTACACGATCGGTTCGACGACGTGGTGCAGGGTCTCGGCGACGATCGACTGCACCGTTCGCACGTCCCAGCCTGTGCACATAGCGGACAGGTACTCCCGCATCCGCTCCATCTGGTCGTGGTCGGCGCCGCCCAGCAGGTAGACGAACTGGGCATAGGCGCTGCGCAGCACGGTGCGCCGGTTGATCAGGCCGCCGGCGTAGAACGGCCGGGAGAAGGCCAGGGTGCTGGAGCGGGCGATGATGGTCTTGTCGAGGTCGAAGAACGCGGCCGGACGGTGCTCCATGGATCGAGTTCAGGGGGCGTTTTCCGGGGTTCGGAGAAACGCCGAGGGGCCCGGCCTTTCGTGTGGCCTGGTCTCCCGTTAGACTGTTGAGCAGTGTGACAGTGACACTGGTTTGAGCGGCCTGATGAAGGACGTTCGGCACCCGGTGGACACGGTCTCGGTTGCAACAGAACTGAGATGTGTGGACGCCGGTCTCGGGGGGTAGATACTCCTCGACAGTGGCAGACTGTCGCCTCCTGATCGGCCCCCGGCTCCTCCCCCCGAGCCCGTGGCCGAAGACGGCCCCCGGTCACCCCCCCGCCGGGGGCCGTCGCCTTTCCTGACGCAGGTCCTCCCCGACTCTCTGATGCGGGCCACGCGGGTTTGGTTGCCGATTCTTGTAAATTCTTCATTTTTTGTTGAGCGTGAGAGCGTTCCCACTTTATGCAGGGTCTTGACATTGTAGTGACGCGGTCACATTTTGTGTCACATGACCCGCTCGCGAAGCCGCCGCCCCCTGGCCGCGATCACCTCCGCCGTCCTCGCCGCATGTGCCGGCCTGCTGCTGGTGCCGGGCACCAGCTCGGCCGCCACCAACCTCGTCACCAGCGGGACCTTCGAGACCGGCTCGCTGGCCGGCTGGTCCTGCTCGGCCGGTACCGGCGCCGCGGTCAGCGGCAACGCCCGGACCGGGACCTACGCCCTCCAGGGCACCCCGACCTCCGGCGACACCGCCCGGTGCAGCCAGACCGTCTCCGTCCGTCCCAGCTCGACCTACACCCTGTCCGCCTGGGTGAAGGGCTCGAACGTGTACCTGGGCTCCGACGGTGGGGCCAGCACCTGGACGACCAGCGCGGCCTGGTCCCAGCTGACCGTGAGCTTCACGACCAGCGCGAGTGCCACCACCGCGACCATCTACCTGCACGCCTGGTACGGCGTACCGGCGTACCAGGCGGACGACGTCGTGCTCGACGGGCCGGGCGGGACCGGGCCGCCGCCGGACACGACCGCGCCGTCGACGCCGGGTGGCCTGACCGTCGGCAGCCCGACGTCGAGCTCGCTGCGGCTGAACTGGTCGGCCGCGAGCGACGCTTCCGGTATCGACCACTACGAGATGGTCCGGGGCAGCGAGGCCGCTGCGAACGTGGGCAACGTGACCGGCTGGACCGCGACGGGCCTTGCTCCTGGCACCAGTTACAGCTTCAAGGTGCGGGCCTGTGATCCGTCGGGCAACTGCTCGCCGTACGGGGCCTCGGTCTCAGGGACGACGTCGGACGGTCCGACGGTGCCGCCGTCGTCGCTGCCGAAGCACATCCTCACCGGGTACTGGCAGAACTTCAACAACGGTGCCGCGGTGCAGAAGATCTCCGACGTGCCCGCGGCGTACGACCTGATCGCGGTGGCCTTCGCCGACGCTGATGCGTCCCGCCCCGGCGGCATCACGTTCAACCTCGACAGCGCCGGGCTGAACGGGTACACCGTCGCGCAGTTCAAGGCCGACGTCGCCGCGAAGAAGGCGGCCGGCAAGAAGGTCGTCCTGTCCGTCGGCGGTGAGCGCGGGACGATCTCGGTCGGCAACGCGACCGCGGCCGCCAACTTCTCCTCGACGGCGCTGTCGGTGCTGCGCGAGTACGGCTTCGACGGGATCGACATCGACCTGGAGAACGGCGTCAACGCGCAGTACATGGGCCAGGCGCTGCGCAGCCTGCAGAGCCAGTTCGGGGGCGGGCTGATCATCGCGATGGCGCCGCAGACGATCGACATGCAGTCGCCGTCGTTCGAGTACTTCAAGCTGGCGCTGGCGATCAAGGACATCCTGACCGTGGTCAACGTGCAGTACTACAACTCCGGCGCGATGAACGGCTGCAACGGTCAGGTCTACTCCCAGGGCACGGTCGACTTCATCACCGCCCAGGCCTGCATCATGCTGCAGGGCGGCCTGCGGCCCGACCAGGTCGGGCTGGGTCTGCCGGCGTCCTCGCGCGGGGCCGGCAGCGGGTACGTCTCGCCGACCATCGTCAACAACGCGCTGGACTGCCTGACCAAGGGCACCAACTGCGGCAGCTTCAAGCCGAGCACCACCTGGCCGACGCTGCGCGGTGCGATGACCTGGTCGACGAACTGGGACGCGACCAACGGCAACCAGTTCTCCAACCAGGTCGGCGCGCACGTCCACTCGCTGCCCTGATGCACAGCTACCGCCCCGCTCCGGTGCTGGAGGCGCTCGGTGTCTGCTCGGAGGACGAGCAGCTCTACCGGGCGCTCCTGGCCCGGCCGGAATCCACCGCTACCGACCTGATCGGCTCGACGGGTTGGCCCGCCGCTCGCGTCACCCGGCATCTCAGGTCCTTGCTCATCCTCGGCCTGGCGGCCCGTACGCCGGGGCGCCCGGCCCGGTACACCCCTGCCGTGCCGGAGGCGGCTGTCGAGCTCCTGGCGTTGCGGCGCCAGGCCGCGATCGTCGAGGCGCGGCTGGGCGCTTCGGTGCTCACCGCGGAGTTCCGAGCCGCTACCGAGGCCGGGCCGTTCACAGTGGTCCGCGGGGCCGAGGCGATCGCGCAGCGGTACCAGCAGGCGCAGCAGGCTGCGCAGTCCGAGGTGGTGGTGCTGGACGCCGTACTGCCTGGGCGGGCTGCCAGTGGTGTGGTCTACCGGATGGTCTACGACATGGCTTTGTTGGTCGACCCGGCGTCGTTGGCTGCCGCGCGCTCGGCCGGGATGTCGTGCCGCATGCTTCGGGACGTTCCGCTGAAGCTGGTGGTGGCGGACCGGCGTACAGGTCTGTTGCAGACCGGGCCTGACGTGCTGGTCGAGCTGGGGCCGTCGTCGTTGCTGGACGGGTTGCTGCGGCTGTTCGAGCTGCTGTGGGAGCAGGCGACGCCGCTGGCCTTCGAGCCGTCGGACGGGCCGTTGTCGGCCGAGGACCAGCAACTGCTAGGGCTGGCTGCGGCGGGGCTCACGGACCAGGCGATCGCGCGGCGGCTCGGGGTCGCGCAGCGGACGGTGGAGCGAAGGATGCAGCGGATCCTGAAGGCGCTGGACGCGACGACCCGGTTCCAGGCCGGTCTGCGCGCCGGGCAGCGAGGGTTGCTCAGTCCGTGACGTCGGCGACCGTGGCGTTGACGGCCTTGACCAGAGCCTCGGCGTCGACGGTCAGGCCGACGCCGTGGTCACCGCCGCCGATCGAGATCGTCCCGGTGATCCGCTCGTCGGCGATCACCGGCCAGTCGTGCGTGCTGCCGAGCGGAGTGATCGTGCCGCGGACGTAGCCGGTCACCTCCAGCGCCGTGTCGGCACTGGGCATCGAGATCCGGTTCACGCCGAGCAGGGCGCGCAGCTTCGGCCAGGCGATCTCGCGGTCACCCGGGACCAGAACGAACCGGTAGTCGTCGTCGGCCAGCCGGACCACGATCGTCTTGATCAGCTTGGCCGGCTCGATCCCTCGCGCGGCCGCGGCCTCCTCGAGCGAGTTCACCCGGCCATGCCGGGTCTCCTCGTAGGACAGGCCGAGCTTGTCCGCCGCTTCTGTCGCTCGCGTCATGCTTCTAGCTTCTCACCCGGCTCGGCACCCGCCGGAGCGCCAGCGCCAGCAGCAGGGTGATCACGAACAGCACCGTGGCTTCTGCCGCCACCCCTGGCCAGGCCGCGTGGGTCCAGGCAGCTCCGGCGATCCCACCGAAGACGGACGAGCCCAGGTAGTAGGCGAACAGGTAGAGGCTCGCTGCCTGTCCCGTCCCACCGCCGGTCGCATGCGCCCGCGCCGCGACCCATCCGCTGGCGACGCCGTGGACCGCGAAGAACCCGGCGGTCATCACCGCGAGTCCCAGGACCACCAGAGCGAGCTGGTGGGTGAGGGTGATCGCGACACCGGCCAAGGTGACCAGACAGCCGATCGGCACGACCGTGCGCCGGCCGTAGCTGTCGGCAAGCCGCCCCGCGGTCGCCGACGACGCCGAGCCGACCAGGTAGACGACGAAGACCAGACTCGCCAGCCCGGGTCCTAGTTCGTACGGCGCTGCCGCCAGCCGGAACCCGGTGGCGTTGTAGACCGCGACGAACGCGCCCATCGCCGTGGCCGCGATCGCGTAGAGCGCCAGCAGGGCGGGGTCCTTCAACACTTTACCGGTCTGCTTCAGGCTCGGCCGGGTCGCCGTGAAGTTCCGGGACTCGGGCAGCGGCACGAGCAGCAGCACCGCGCAGGCCACACCGAGTACGGCGATCCCGCCCAGCGCCGTACGCCATCCGCCCAGGTCGGCGAGGCCTCCGGCGACCAGACGACCGGTCATGCCACCGACCGCCGTACCGGCGATGTACAGGCCGCTGGCTCGCGCATGGCTGTCCTGGTGGACCTCTTCTCTGAGGTAGGCCATCGCCACGGCGGGCAGTCCGGCGAGCGCGACGCCCTGGATCCCTCTGAGCGCCAGCAGGGTCGGCCAGTTCGGGGCGAACACGCACAGGACGGCGATGGCCGCGGCGGCGATCACCGACCAGCGCATCAGCTTCGTCCGGCCGAGCGCCTCCGAGGCCGGCCCGGCGATCAGGAGGGCGACTCCCAGGCCGAGTGTGGCCAACGACACGCTGATCGCGCTCTGACTGGGGGAGACGTCGAAGGCCGTCGCCAGCTCGGGCAGCAGGGCCTGGGTGCTGTAGAGCATGGCGAAGGTGGCCAGACCGGCGGCGAACAAGGCGATCGAGAGTCTGCGGTACCCCGAGCTCCCGGGGCGGTGTCCCGGAAGCGTCGTGGTCATACCTTCGACAGTGCCAGATGTCCTGACATGGACAAACTCAGGGGTCTGACCAGCGTCTCGGCTAGCCGGCCAGGATCTTCGCCAGCTCTCCGGGGTGAGCCAGGTGCGGGAAGTGGCCGCTGCCGGGGAGCACGGTGATCGTCACGCCCGGCTTGCTGCTCTCCAGCCACTGCCGGTACGCCGGCGGCGGGTCGGTGGCGGTCACGTAGTCGTACGGCCCTTCGATCGCCTGGAGATCCGCTTCGCGTTCGGCCTTGAGCACCTCGGCCGGCGACTCCATCACTTCGCGCCAGTAGCCGAGCAGCACCTCCTGGCTCGGCCTGGTCGACGCGTTGACCAGGTCCTGCGCGCTCTGCGGCAGCTGCTCGATGCCCATCCCGGCGAGCATCTGGTCCCACACCTCG
Source organism: Kribbella sp. DT2 (assembly GCF_049844575.1). Taxonomy (NCBI): domain Bacteria; kingdom Bacillati; phylum Actinomycetota; class Actinomycetes; order Propionibacteriales; family Kribbellaceae; genus Kribbella; species Kribbella sp. DT2. Next base: position 36,009 of record NZ_JBNCLH010000012.1, read on the forward strand.
CCGTACGCCGGACTGCGCAGCGTCGGCTCGAGCTGGGCGAGCACGTCCTTGAACGGCCCGACCAGAAGCGGCTGGTCCACGTTGACCACACCGGCAGTCGGGTACTTGCCGGCGTAGATCGTCGCCAGCGCCCCACCGATCGAGTGACCGACCAGGACCGGCGTGTGCAGCCCGGCCTCGACCACCGCCTCGTGCAGCACCTCGGCGACGTCACCGAGGTCGTACGACGACTGCTTGGGGGAGTCCAGGTGGCCGGGCAGGTCGAAGGCGACCGTCCGCCGATCCGGGTCGAGCACGGCGAGCTCCTGCAGCACCGGAGCCCACTGGTGGCGGTCGAAACCGAGCCCGTGCAGCAGCACCAGCGGGGACCGTTCGTCCGTCGTACCGGAGCTGTCGGCGGCCAGGTCGCCGTAGTACCGCAGGTGGATCGTTCGCATGCTGATCAGCGTAGCCAGGCACCCCAGCGCTGCAGCTAGGTGCAGAAGCGTTGCCGGGAGCATCCGCGGGTTGCCAGGCTGCCCGTATGAGACCGAGTCGACGACAACTGTTCATTGCGGGTGCGGTGGTGGCGGGAGCGACCGTCGTGTCCACGGAGACTGCCTTCGCCGGCGGGTACGGATCGGGTGACCTCGGCGACTGGCAGGGCCTGGGCAAGGCGATCGCGACGCCGGAGCTCATCGGGACAACGCTTCAGCGCGACGGGCTGTTCATGTTCGGTGACAGCATCGCGGTGCAGGACGGCAAGCCGCTGGCCACGCTGATCGCGACGCGGCTCGACGTGCCGCTGGCCGTGCACAACTGGTCCGGCCGGCCGACGCCGCCTGCTGTCGACGCGCTGGAGTCGTGGAAGACGACGTACGGGTTGCCGTCGCGGATCCTGATGGCAACAGGTACGAACGACATCTTTACGCCGCCGGTGTTCGCTGCCCAGGTGGACCGGACGATGGCGCTGGTCGGCCCGGCCAGAAAGGTGTTCTGGGTGAACGTCCACGCGTCGCGGAACGAGCTGGACCCCGCGACCCGGGTCGCGGACCAGCGCAACAGCGGCTGGATCAACCTCCAGCTGGCGGAGGCCCAGCTCCGGCACTCCAACCTGCGGGTCGTCCACTGGGCGGAGTTCCTGGCGAGCAAGATCTCGCGGCTGACGGCGTACCTGAAGCCGGACGGCGTGCACACTGCCGTCCCGCTCGGCCAGAACGCCCGCAACGAGCTGATCGTGCAGGCCATCGAGAAGGGCTGACCCAGACGCGGCCGGGCGTACGGTCTCCCCAGATTGGAGCCCGGCCGGGACCGCCGCACCGGGGCAGGAGGGTGCGTCTCTCCTGCCCCGGTGCGTACCGGTCCTCAGAACCCGGCGGTGATCCGGGTGAACTCCCAATCAGGCTGGGCGATCCCGCTGCAGTTCGCGACCACGCCGCCGCCCGCGCAGCCACGGTCACGGTTGACCGACCAGTACGCGAGCCGGCCCAGGCCGTTGGTCTTGGCCCAGTTGGTGATGTTCTGCCAGGTCTGCGTGGTGGTCATCTCCTGCTGGTCGGACAGGCCGTTCATGCCGGAGATGCCCTGGTGGGCGTAGGCCTGCGCGGTGGTCCAGCCGAAGGTGGCCTTGAGCTTGTTGTTCAGGCCCTGGGAGGCACCGACCGTGTCGTTGTAGATGTTGGAGCTGCCGAAGTCGAACGGCATCAGCGTGAAGACGTCGATGTTCGCGCCGAGCGCCTGCGACCGCTCGATCAGCCGGTTGCCGTAGTAGTTCGGGCCGGTGGTCGAGGTGCCGAAGGTCAGGATCGTCTGGATCCCGGGGTTGTTCTGCTTGACGATCTTCAGCGCGTTCAGGATCCGGTCCTGGACGACCTCGTTCTCGAACTCGTCGCTGTTCTCGATGTCGACGTCGATCGCCTTCAGGTTGTAGGCGCTGATCACCTGCTGGTAGGCGCCGGCCAGTGCTTCTGGCGTACTGCAGTTCGGGCCGAGCTTGTTCCCGCTCCAGCCGCCGATCGACGGGACGATGTCGCCACCGGCCGCACGGATCTGGGCGATCGCGGTGGCGTCAGCACTGCCCTGCAGCGGACGGGCGCCGTCCCAGGCCGGGTTGCAGCCGCCGGACGACAGGATGAAGGCCATCGTGAACCACTTGATGCCGGTGGCGTTCATGACCGTGGCCGGGCTCGGCGGGTCGCCCCAGCCCATGTAGAGGTACGGCGCGGCCCGGCGGGCTGGGTTCTCGCTGCCGCCACCGGTCGTGGTCTTGACCGAGAGCGCGCTGCTCTTGGCGCCTTCACCGACGCTGTTGGACGCACTGACCTGGTAGCTGTACGTCGTGTTCGCGGTCAGGCCGGAGTCCGAGTACGACGTACCGGTGGGGCTGCCGACCTTCGTGCCGTTGCGGTAGACGTTGTAGCTCGTCGCGCCGCTGGCCGCGGACCAGGAGAGGGCGACGGAGGTGGCGGCCGGCGTACCGGTGAGTCCTGACGGTGCGCCGGGGACAGTGCCGCCACCACCGCCGCTGCACGAGCCGCCGTTGAGCCGGCAGGCTGCGAGCCCTGGGAAGTTGCCAGGGCTGCCGTTGAGGCCGAAGGTGACGCTGGCTCCGGGAGCGAGCGGTCCGGCCCAGCTGGGCGGAGTGAACGTGTGGGTCTGGCCGCTGCTGGACCGCACGGCGTCCCAGGAACTGCTGACGGAGTAGCCGGAGGGGAAGTCCAGCGCGATCGACCAGGTGCTGAGCGGGCTGCCGGTGCCATTGGTGACGGTCACCTTGCCCTCGAAGCCGCTGCCCCAGTCGGACACCTTGGTGAAGGCCGCGGTGACCGGTGCGGCCTGAGCGGCCGGGGCGACGAGAAAGGACACGACGAGTGCTGCCGCCGCCGCGAGGGCGACTGTCAAACGCTTGCGTTTCATGGCGATTCTCCTCAGACCTGTCCCCACAGAGCGGGCACGTTCGGGGGTTCCCAGCCGGCCAGCGCGGTGTGGCCCTGGATGCAGCGGTAGGTGACGCCGTTGTACGAGACCAGCGCACCGGTCGCGTACGCCGTACCGGGAGCCCAGGGGGTTGCCGTCGGAGGCGTCGAGGTCGGCGTGGGAGTCGGCGTCGGTGTGGGGGTGGGTGTGGGCGTCGGGGTGGGAGTGGGCGTCGGGGTCGGCGTGGGCGTCGGGTTCGGGCCGCTGCAGCCGGGGGTGGACGCGTTGACCGCGTCGACGACGGCGTTGAAGAGCGTGACCTGCGGGTCGAGCGCCTCCATCGAGTACATCATCGCGCCGGCCAGCCCGTTGCAGTGCTGGTAGTCGGCCTTCGCCTTGATCGACTGGGCGTTGTCACCGGTCCAGAAGGTGCCGTTGCGGTAGAACCAGGACGCCTTCGTGGTGTCGTCGAAGAAGCTGTACGCCGGGTTGTCGACGAACCCGGTCAGCTCCTTGTAGAAGGACACACCTGGCACGTTGCCGCTCGCGGCGCCGCCGTCGGCCGGCCCGGTCGCGGTCTGGTACTTGCCGTTCGCGGTGGCGGGCACGCCCTTCCATCCCCTGTAGTAGAAGGGATATCCAATCGTCAGCTTGTTCGCCGGAAACCCGCCCGGGATGCCGTACGCCGGGTCGCCGGTGGTCCATGCCTTCACCGCGCCGTCGACCGAGTACTTCGCCGTACCGGGTGGGATCGGCGTGCTGGGGTCGTTCGGTGCCTGGTAGAGCGGGTCCTGGAAGTTGGTCGGCCCGGTGGCGTCCCAGCCGCCGTGCATGTCGTACGTCATCACGTTGTTGTAGTCGAGGTACTGGCCGATCTTGTTCGTCTCGATGGTGGCGATCTTGTCCTGGCCGGCCGGGGTGGCCGCGGTCAGCCACATCTTCCGCCCGACGCTGTTGCCGTAGGCATCGATCTGGCTGCGCAGCTCGGCCAGCAGCAGGGTGAAGTTCTGCTTGTCCGCCGCGCTGTAGTGGTTGCCGACGTGACCGTTCGGCGAGCCGGGGTACTCCCAGTCGACGTCGATGCCGTCGAAGATCCCGGCCGCGCTGCCCGGGCCGCCGAACCCGTCGACCACCGGCAGGTTGCCCTTCAGGAACATGTCCACGCAGGAGCTGACGAACGCCTTGCGCTTGGCGTCGGTGGAGGCCGCGTCGGAGAAGTACTTGGAGTAGGTCCAGCCGCCGATCGAGATCAGGATCTTCAGGTTCGGGTGCTTGGCCTTCAGCTTCTTCAGCTGGTTGAAGTTGCCCTGGATCGGCTGGTTCCAGACGTCGCCGACCCCGTCGACGCTGATGTCGGCACCGTAGGACTTGCCGTAGTCGGCGAACGCGTCACCGGCGCCGTCCCCGGCGTTCGGGTTGTTCTCGTCCTGCGAGGCGGCCTTGTTCGCCATGAAGCAGGTGTGGCTGGTCGGGTGGACGTTGGCGAACGCGTAGTTGACGAAGTCCAGCTTGGCGGCCGCGCCGGTGGTGGACAGGGTCTTGGGGTAGAAGGCGTTCGCGTAGATGCCCCACTGGGCGAAGTACGCCGTCTTCACGCCACCCGAGGTGGCCTGCGGCGCGGCTTGTGGAGCGGTGGAGCCGGCGGGTGGGCCGGCGGTGGCCACCGAGATCCCCGCGGCGGCGATCAGGGCGGTGGCGGCGACGGTCGCCGTGCTGGCGAGTAGGGGGAGTCGAGGCATGGGCGGTCCTCCGGAGCTGAAGCAGTGCACGGGTGTCCAGCGGGAAGCATTTAGTTAAAGGCGCTTCGAAAGGAACGGTAACTCTTGTCGGCCCGGCGGTCTCCGGCTCACGCTGGCGGGTTGCCGCTGCTGACGGAAACCCGCCAAACCCCCTTTGTCCACAGGGATTCCGTCGCCTCCGGCCGGTAGGCGCTTTCACGGCACCTTGTAGGTATGGAGACCTCACCGACGCCGGCGCCGGTCCTGCTGGCCACCGCCGACGAGATGCTGCTAGACGACCTGCTCCGCCTGTCCGCCGCCGCGGAGGTGACCCCGCACGTAGAGAAAGACCTCCTCGGCCTACGCCGCCACTGGCAGTCCGCGACCCTGGTCGTGGTCGGCCACGACCTGGTCGACCCGTTCGCCCGCACCCAACCACCCCGCCGCCCCGGCGTCCTGGTGGCAGCGACCGGCAGCCCGCCCCGACTCCAAGGCCCCAGCCGCGCCGGGCTCGCCTCACCGTCACCGGCCGAGGCTCCGTTCCAAGTCCCCGGCGGCGCCGGGCTCGCTTCGCCGTCACCGGCCGGGGCGCCGTTCCAAGTCCCCGGCGGCGCCGGGCTCGCCTTCCTGTCATCCCGCGCCCCTTCCCACCCGCCCTTCCCCGTGCCCGACGACGCCTTCGTCTTTCGCCGCGCTCTGGCGATCGGTGCCGAAGGCGTCTACCTCTTGCCGGACGAGGAGTCCGCCCTGGGCGACCGGCTTGCCGACACGCTCGACGGGGGAGTGCGTGCCGCAACCACCTTCGCCTTCGTTGGCGGCTGCGGCGGCGCCGGCGCAACCACCCTGGCAGCCGCCGTCGCAGTCACTGCCAGCCGCCGCGGCGTCCGCACGATGCTCATCGACGGCGACCCTCTGGGCGGCGGCATAGACCTTGCCCTGGGCAGCGAAACAGGCACCGGCGCCCGCTGGCCCGACCTCCTCAACGCCTCCGGCCGAGTCAGTGCCGCCGCCCTCCGAGCAGCCCTGCCCACCGTCGCCGACCTCGCAGTCCTCTCCTGGGACCGCTCCGACATCACCGCCCTCCCACCCGAGGCCATGCGATCCGTTCTCGGCGCGGCCCAACGCAGCAGCGACCTGGTCGTCGTCGACCTCCCACGTCGTACCGACCCTGCTGCCGAAGAAGCCTTCGTTCGCTCAACGGCGACCTTCCTCGTCGTCCCCCGAGACGTCCGCTCCTGCGCGGCCGCCGCCCGACTGGTCAGACCGTTGCGCGACGTCGCCACCGACCTGCGAGTGGTCGCCCGCGAACCAGGTCTCGGTGGACTCTCCGCGGTCGACGTCGCCAAGCACCTGTCGTTGCCCTTGGCAGCCAAGCTCCGCTTCGACCGCGATCTTCCTGCCCTGATGGACAAAGGCCGCTTCGACCCGCGCCCCCGCGGAGCACTCGGCCGTACGGCAGGCGAGCTCCTGGACCTCTTCGGCTTCAACGGAGCCCTGGCCGCATGACCGTCTCCATCGAACTGCTCGACCGCGTCCGCGGCACCCTCGCCTCGCAAGGCGCCGACCCCACGCCCGCCCGAGTCGCCGCCGCACTCCGTGCCGACGGCACCGTCTTCGGCGACTCGACCGTCCTGGAGGTAGTAGAAGCTCTTCGCCGAGAGGCCACCGGCGCCGGCCCGCTGGACCGCCTGCTGACCGAACCAGGCATCACCGACGTCCTGGTCAACGGCCCCAACGAGGTCTACGTGGATCGCGGCTCCGGCCTCGAACGCATCCCTCTCCGCACCGGCGACGAACCTTCCGTACGCCGCCTCGCCACGCGTCTGGCCGCAGCGGCCGGCCGCCGCCTGGACGACTCCAGCCCGTACGTCGACGTCCGCCTCCCCGACGGCACCCGCTTCCACGCCGTCCTGTCCCCGATCGCTTCCCCAGGGACCTGCCTGTCCCTCCGGGTCCCCTCCCGCAAGGTGCTGGCCCTGGAAGACTTGGTTGCCGCAGGCTCCCTCCCACCAACCGGCATCGCCGTCCTCCGCGACCTGCTCGACGCCCGCCTCGCCTTCCTCATCAGCGGCGGCACCGGTACGGGCAAGACGACCCTGCTCAACTCCCTGCTCTCAACGGTCCCCAGCACCGAACGCCTGGTCATCGTCGAGGACGCCAGCGAGCTCCGCCCCGACCATCCCCACGTGGTCCGCCTCGAGTCCCGCCCACCCAACGGCGAAGGCACCGGCGAGATCACCCTCCGCGACCTGGTCCGCCAAGCCCTCCGCATGCGCCCCGACCGCCTCGTCGTCGGCGAGGTCCGAGGCGCCGAAGTCGTAGACCTCCTGAACGCACTGAACACCGGCCACGAAGGCGGCTGCGGCACAGTCCACGCCAACTCCGCCTCCGACGTCCCAGCCCGCCTCGAAGCCCTAGGCGCCCTGGCCGGCCTGACGCCACAAGCCCTGCAAAGCCAAGTCTCCTCAGCCCTCCACGCCGTCATCCACCTGACCCGCGACCAGTCCGGCCAACGCCGAATCACCGAAATCCGAGTCGTCACCCGGACTCCCACCGGCACCCTCACCACAGCCCCCGCCGTCCACTTCACTCCCCAAGGAACCCTCGAGCTAGGCACCGGCGCTCCCCACCTCACCCACCTCCTCTCAGGAGCCGCAGCATGACCCCCGCCCTCCTCGCTGGAGCTACGCCATGACCCCCGCCTTTCTCGCTGGAGCTACGCGATGAGCCCCGCCCTCCTCTCAGCCGCACTCACCCTGCTGGCCGTCCTCACCGTGATCCCACGCCGTGGCCGGGCGCTCCACCGCCTGACCACCCCACCCCGAGCCACAGCCGGAGCCACCCATCTGGCCGGCTCAGCCCGCCGCCGCCTCATCCCCCTGACCGTCGTCGCGTTAGTTGCCCTAGGCGTCGGCCTATCCCTCGGCGCCTCCACCCTGGCCACCGCCCTCGTAGTAGTCGCAGTGGTCACCACCGCCATCACCCAACGCACAAAGGCCCGCAACCATACCCGCCGCACCCAGAAGCGCACTCAAATCATCGAAGCCTGCGACCTCCTGGCCGCCGACCTCACCGCCGGCCGCCCACCCCAAGAAGCCCTCGAAGGCGCAGCCGAGGTCTGCCCCGACCTCCGCCCCGCAGCAGCCGCCGCCCGCCTGGGCGGCGACGTCCCCGCAGTCCTCCACCTAGCCGCCGAGTCCCCAGGCGCAGAACCCCTAAGACCCCTAGCCGCCGCCTGGCAAGTATCCGACCACTCCGGCGCAGCCCTGGCCACCATCATCACCCGCCTAACAACGTCCCTAAGAGCCAACGAAGCCCTAACCCGCCAACGCTCCACCAACCTCGCCAACGCCAAATCCACCGCCCGCCTCCTAGCCGTCCTCCCCTTCTTCGCCACCCTCCTCGGCTACGCCCTAGGAGCCAACCCCCTGGCCTTCCTCACCACCACCCTCCCCGGCACCGCCTGCCTGATCACAGGCACAGCCCTCTCCCTAACAGGCCTCGCCTGGACCAACCACCTCTCCACCAACCCCTAATCACTCGGAGCCTCATGCCACCCGCCCTCACCTCCGCACCCGCCGCAGCCGCCGTCTGCGCCGCCATCGCCGCAGCCCTCCTCACCCGCGGACGCCCCGGCCCCCGCCGCCTCCGCCAACCCACCCCGACCACTCACTCGATCTACCGCCGCCTAGTCGACCGCCTAAAACCAACTCCACGCCCCACCCGCACCCGCCGCCTCCACCAACTGACAGCCGCCCTCCTCGCAGCCGCCGCGATCCTCCTGTTCCCCATCCCCTGGAGCCTCGCCCCCGGCCTGGCCATCTACATCGCCACCCCAACAATCCTCAGCCGCCTAGAACCAGCAGCAACCCGCAAACGCAACGCCCGCCTCTCCGCCGACCTCCCCCTGGCAGTCGACCTCCTAGCAGCCTGCCTAAGAGCCGGCCGCCCACCCCAGGCCGCCATCGCCACCGTCAGCCGAGCCATCGACGGCCCCCTCGCCACCCTCCTCGCCGAGCTGGAGCACCGCCTCGACCTAGGCACCGACCCCATCGACGCGTGGGACCTCCTCCGCCAAGAACCAACCTGCGCCCCCTTCGCCCGAGCAGTCCAACGAGCCCTCCGCTCCGGTGCCCCACTCGCCACCACCCTCGAGTCCCAATCCGCCGACCTCCGTCAGTCCAGCCATTGGAAAGCCGACGAACAAGCCCGCACCGTCGAAACCCGATCCGTCCTCCCGCTGGGCCTCTGCTTCCTCCCCGCCTTCGTCCTCCTCGGCGTAGTCCCCACCATCGCCACGACCTTCACCACCGTCTTCACCGACCTGGCTCCCTAACCCCCGCCCGCCGTACCGACGCGTCCCAGATCCCAGCAACCCGCGCGCCGGATACATCACCGGCTGCCATGGCGGAATCGTGCTCGAGAACACCGAAGGCCACACAAACGCCGACGGCGTCAGCAGCAACCCCTCCCCACTCAACTCCCGTACGCCGTGAATCCGCCGATGCCTGATCCTTAAGGCCCCCTGCTTCCACCGCGCCGAGCTGTCCAGATCCTCGAACAACCCAGCAGGCCCCGCCGTGAGGAAGTCCGGCGTGTACCAACTGCCCGAGTCGACCAGATCGAACAGCAACCCCAGCTCAAACCCCTCCCGAACGATCCGCTGCCCGGTCTTCCCCGCCGAGCGCCGGTGAAGTGCCGCGCCCGCAGGTTCTTCAGCAGCCGAACGCTCGCGACGATCTCCCACAACGGCGACCTCACCGTCCACCGCCTCGGCTTCGGCGCCAACGAGGAACTGCTCGCAGAAGCTCTTCACCCGTACGCCGAAGGCCTGGTGATCGCCAAGATCGGCCACACCCGCCCGTCGCCGGGGAGTGGAGGCCCGTCGGCCGCCCCGAGTACCCGCGGCAGGCCGCCGAGCTGTCGCTGCGCCAGCTCAGCGTCGAACGCATCGACCTCCTGCAACTCCACCGCGTCGACCCAGCCGTCCCGCTGGAGGATCAGCTAGGCGCCCTCGCCCAGGGAATCGCCTTCATTCCTTGGCTTCCCATCGCCGGCGGCAACCACGCGACGTCCAAGCTCCTCGCCGAGCTGGCCCCCGAAACCGGTGCCACCCCATCACAACTCTCCCTGGCCTGGCTGCTCCACATCACCGGCAATGCTCCCGATCCCCGGTACCAGCTCCGAGACGCACCTGATCGAGAACGCAAAGGCGGCCGACCTCCAGCTGACGAACGCCCAACGGAACCTTCTCGACAGCGCCGGCTGGCGTTGTCCCCAGGCTGAAATCTCCTTCTGTACAAGGGCTCCCGGCGCGGCATCTTTCTGGTAAGCCGTCCGGACAGCCCGGCCGCAGATCAGGAGATCCCCATGTCCCACCAGCTCGTCCTCCGCCCCTCCCGTGCCGAGCGCCTCGCCGCGGTCCGCAGCCGGCCGCACGCCCAGCCGCGTGCATTCGGCCTCCGGCGCCGTACCGAACGAGGCGCGGCCACCGCCGAGTACGCCGTCGCCACGGTCGCCGCCTGCAGCTTCGGCGGCATCCTGATCGCCCTGCTGAAGTCCGACGCGATGATGTCGGTGCTCAAGGCAATCATCAACTGGGCCCTGCAGTCGGCGGGCATCGAAGGCGTCCAGGTCTGAGGGCACACTCCGGCCCGGACCACCAAGGTCCGGGCCGGCTCGGCCGATCCCATGAAGCCATTCTCCCGACGCAACCGTCACCCCACTGAGCGACGTACCGAAAGCGCCGGCGTCACTGCCGGGCGACGTACCGAACGCGGCAGCGTCACCGCCGAGCTCGCCCTGCTCTTCCCCGTCCTGATGGCCACGATCGTCGCCGGCGTCTGGGCCGTCGGCCTGGTCATCACCAACATCCGCTGCATCGACGCCGCCCGCGACGTGGCCCGAGTCGTAGCCCGAGGAGAAACCGAAGAAGCAGCTCAGACCATCGGCCGCAGAGCAGCCCCCAAGGACGCCTCCATCGACATCGTCACCACCAACGGCGAGGTCCAGGTAACAGTCGAAGCCACCCGGCGCCTCGACTGGCCCCTCTTCACCGCTCTGCCCGCCGTCCCCCTGAAGGCCCAAGCCACCCTCCAATCCGAACCAGGAGAGCAATGACCAGACCCCGCACCGACCAAGGCGGCGCCACCCTCCTCGTCCTCTGGACAGCCATGCTCCTCTTCGCCGCCGGCACCATCGCCACCTTCTGGTCGGCGATCTCCCTAGCCACCCACCGAGCCACAGCCGCCGCAGACCTCACCGCCCTCAGCACCGCCCAAGCTCTCCAGTCCGGCTCACCCGACCCCTGCGCCGCAGCCCGCGACATCGCCACCACCAACCAGGCAACCCTGACCACCTGCACCCTCACCCCAGACACAGCCACCATCAAGGTCGCCATCCACCTCAACCTCGGCGTCCTGGGCACCCCCACCCTCACCACCACCTCCCGAGCAGGTCCCACCACCACTCCCACCCAGGGAGCAAACTGACCAGGTGACCACCCCCGACTCCGGCAGTCCCGACCCCAACACTCCCGTCTTCCAAGCCCCGGTCTTCGATTCCCCAGAACCGCAGCAGACCGCGCCCTCACCCAGCCCCGAGTCCCCACCCAACACTGAGCCCTCACCCAGCCGCGAGTCCCCACCCAACGCCGAGCCCTCACCCAGCGCCCAGCCCCTCGGGTCTCGCCCTCTTCTCGTAGTCGACGCCGCCAACGTCATCGGCTCCCGCCCGGACGGTTGGTGGAAAGACCGAGCCGGCGCAGCCCGCCGCCTCCTCACCAACCTCGCCACCTACCAGCAAGGCCCGGGCGCCCACACCGACATCACCGTCATCCTCGAAGGAGCAGCCCGCCCCGCCGCAGACGCCATCCCCAACGACCACCCACTCCAGGTCGTCCTGGCCCCCCACTCAGGCGACGACACCATCGTCGACGTAGTCACCGAAGCCACCACCCAGAACCCCACCCGCGAGATCACCGTAGTAACCGCCGACCGAGGCCTAAGAGCCCGAGTAGAACCCCTAGGAGCCCAGACAACCGGCCCCAACTGGCTCCACACCCGCCTCGGATCCCGATAGCTGTGTGGTCCCGCCTGTAAGTACTCTCAGCGCCACATGACGAACGCAAAACAGAAATCAGCCGAGGCGGGAAAGGGTTACAAGTACGCGTTGACCTCGGACGAGGACGAAAACGACTTCTGGGGTTTCGCTCGAGAAGCCGAGGGCGTGTTCGCACCGCTGGACGGCGGTGGAGCACGTCGAGTACACCTGACGGCCTGCTCGCCGCAAGGCGGACTGCTGAAGAGCCTGAACCACCTCGGCTCCCGTCGCGCACGGGCAGGCGACGCATGGCTCGGATTACTGGCCTCCGACGGCGCCGAGATGGGCTCGTACTTCGTCAACCACGTCACCGTCCTCGACGCCCAGCCCTCTGCCGCTGCCGATAGGCAGCTTGAGGATGGGCGGCCTGCAGACGGCGGTAGCGCTGTTGTCGACCTGACGCTGGACCTCTGGTGTGACGACGCCCTGCCAGGCTCTGACGCGATGTGGGAGCTGATCCGCACGGATCAACTGAACGGAACCGGCCTGTGGCACAACCTCTTGCCGCACGAGCGAAGAGCCTGGCTGTCTGTCGCCCTGTGGTCTCGGAGGTATCGCCGAGGGATGAAGACCGACGCTCCTGCGGGCAAGGTCGTCTCCCTGAACGGTCGGCACATCGTGGACGAGGACTCCTTCTACTGCGCGATCGGCGAAGCTGTCAACGGACCCGGCGGCTACTTCGGCTGGAACCTCGACGCCTTGGAAGACTGCCTCCACGGTGGCTGGGGTGCGACCAACCCGTTCACTGTGCAGTGGGAGTCGGCGGCCACGGCGCGGGCACGCTTGGTGCGGCGCATGCCTACTCGCGGTGGCGAGGCGACACTGTTCGACCTGATCCTGGAGATTTTCGAGGACCGAGGCATCGCCGTTGTTCTGCGTTGACCACTGCGCTGGCAGGCGTCGCCACCCATCAAGAACCGTACGAGCCGGAGGCGCCGTCATCAGCAGCGACCGGCGTACGGTGCGAGGTCTGCGGATCGGTGGAGGGTGGCGCGGAAATTCAGTCGTAGAGCCAGCCGTTTTGTTCGGCGATGGTGATGGCGTCGGCTCGGGTTCGGGCGCCGGTCTTGCCGATGGCGGACCAGAGGCGGGTGCGGACCACGCGTTCGGAGACGGCCAGTTTCTCGGCCATGGTGGCGACGGTTCCGCCTTCGCGGGCGGCGCGGAGGGTGGTGGTTTCGCCTTCGGTGAGGGGCGTTTGGGTGTAATGAAGGGTCTCGGCGGCGAGGTTGGCATCGACTACGCGGAGACCCAGGTGGACGCGGCGTACGGCGTCGGCCAGTTGCGGGGTGGGGCTGTTCTTGAGGGCGAAGCCTTTCGCGCCGGCTTCGAGGCCGCGGCGGAGGTGCCCGGGGCGACCGTACGTCGTGAGCATGACGACTCGGCACTCGGGCATCGAGGTGCGGAGCTGCGTGGTGACGGTGATGCTGGCGTGACCAGAACCCGCGGTGTCGAGCAGGGCGATGTTCGCGCGATGCCGTTTGGCGGCCGCGACGACGTCGTCGGAGCGCTTCAGTTCGGCGACGATCTCCAGGTCGCGTTCGCGTTCCAGACCGCTTCTGAGGACGCCTCGGCTGAGGATCTGGTCGTCGACCAGCAGCAGCCGGATGCGGTCGGGCAAACGAGCCTCCGGGGTTCCGTCCGGGCGCCGGGGAAGTGCGTCCGGGAGGATGAGCAGGACTTCGGTTGAGATCATGGATCCGGGCGCCGGACGGCGTCCAGATCAACGCGGTATCTCTACCAGATTGCGACCAGATCGCTACCGACCCACCCCGTCGCTTCGCTGAAGCCGGCCTGTGCATGGTGCTTCTTCCGGCGCAGGGTGGCGAGAGAAGGACTCTACGAGAAGCCGGGTGGTGCGGCGGGACGACGGCGCACGCGGGTCGGCCGGATCGCCCGACCAATGCCAAGGCGAACATGGCACAGCTCTCGTCCTGCGGGGAGACGTGGGCTGAGGTGCATGGCGATGCGGCCGGACTCCGTTGGTGTGGGCTCAGGTCGCGGCGGCCGAGTTCTGTGCAGGAGTGCCGAATACCTTGCGGTTTCGGTGCTGGGGATGTCGAGGGCCGGGTGCGGGTTGCCCGGCGCAGTTCCCAGGGGTGCGTGGTCACAGGATGAGGCGGGTGGGGTTGTGTGGGGGCGGGTGGCGTTGCTGGGTGGTCAGTGGGAGATGGAGAGGAACTCGCCGGTGTGGGTGGTGAGGACGTGGCCGCCTGGTTGGGTGGCGGGGAGGGTTTCGGTTGCGGTGCGGACTGGGCGGCGGGTGCCGTCGGGGGAGATGAGGACGGTGTTGGGGGCGTCGAGGATGACGAACTCGTTGGTGTTGCGGAGGACTACCGGGGCGTTGTAGTCGGCGGAGACGGTGGTGCGGCCGGCGGCCAGGGCTTCCAGGACTGCGGGGACCAGTTCGTCGGGGGACTCGGCGTTGGCGTCTACGGCGATCCAGGTGGTGGGGGTGCCGGGTGGTGAGAGCGACGAGGGGTTGTGCCAGTCGCTGCCGCCGATGGGAGTGGTGTTGAGGCTCCAGGACTCCCACCAGGCGATGGGGCCGCCCCACCGGCGGTCCAGCCAGGAGGAGTGCCAGATCTCGGCCAGGGGTGGGTGGTCGGCGCCCAGGGGCTGGCGCCAGGAGCAGTCGCCGCCCAGGGGGTGGTTGATGGAGAGCAGGCCGCCGCGGCGGGCGACCTCGGGGACCCACTCGGCGGCTGGGCGGCGGAAGTCGATGACGCCGATGTTGCCGAAGGCATTGGCGTGGCCGGACTCGGTGGTGACCTCTTGGCCGGGGATCAGGCCGATGCCGAAGCGGCGGCCTACCGACGGGAGCTCCAGGTGGTGTGCCTCGGTGTTGTGGTCGGTGCAGGCCAGGACGTCGAGGCCGGCGGCGACGCCTAGGGCGGCGAGGTTCGCGATGGGGGTGGAGCCGTCGGAGTGCAGCGAGTGGGCATGGAAGTCGCCGGCGACCCAGCGGAGGCCGTCGGCGGCGGGGAGGATGCGGCGGGGCGGGCGAGCCGGTAAGGCGACGGCGGCGGTTGCTTCGGCGTACTCGGCAAGGCCCGGTACGACGGAGACCGGGCCGGTGACGGCCTCGACGATAAGTTCGGCGCCTTCGACCGGGAGGCGGTGGAGGCCGAGGACTACCCACCAAGTGCCTGGTTCGAGTTCGCCGGCCAGGTAACCGGGGGTGGCGGCGTCCGGGGTGATGGCGAAGGTCCGGCGGGCGCCGCCCGACCAGCCGCGCCAGCCGCCGGCGCCTTCGCAGCCGATGTCGATGACGACACCGTCGAGCGCGGGGACGGTCAGCGTGACCAGCAGACCTTCACACCCGGGCGGGACGTCGACCGGCAACGAGTGCCAGACCGACTCCGCCCGGTCGTCGAGAGTCCAACGACGCTTGTACGACGTGACAGCCATCAAGCCCCCACCGAGCCGCCCGAGCTGAGCGTCATCGGGGGTCCACCGAGTTGGCCGGGGTTGGCTGGCGGGCCAGTAGCTCACCCGAGTCGCGGTCGTACAGCAGGACTCGTTGGGCGGGGGCTGTCAGAACGACCGGCGCGCCTGGGGCGGGTTCGTCCTCCTCGGGGACCGTGACGCCGATGAGGGTGCCGCCGCAGTCGACGGAGATCAGCGATGAGGTGCCCAGGTTCTCGGCGACCACGACCGTGCCCTGGATGGACGGGCCGGTGACGGATCCGGTCGACAGGGTCAGGTACTCCGGGCGGATGCCTACCGTGACCTTCGCGCCGGCCGGGACCGAGCCGGTTGCTGCGGGCAACTGTCCGCCGGCGACCTCGACGACACCGTACGACGGACCGTCCGCGGAAGCGGAAGCGGGAACGGACGCAGAGGCACCGGCGCCAGCACCAACACCGCCACCGACCTCGCCCTCCAGCAGGTTCATCGGGGTGGAGCCGATGAAGTTCGCCACGAAGGTGTTCGCCGGTCGGGCGAAGACCTCGCGCGGGGAGCCGAGCTGGACCAGTTTGCCGGTCTGCATGACCGCGATCCTGTCGGCCAGGGCGAGTGCCTCGGCCTGGTCGTGGGTGACGAAGACCGTGGTGATGCCGAGGTCTCGCTGGAGCTTCTTGAGGAACGTGCGGGCTTCCAGCCGGAGACGGGCGTCGAGGTTGGACAGCGGTTCGTCCAGCAGCAGCACCTTGCCCTCCGACGCGATCGCGCGCGCCAGGGCGACCCGTTGCTGCTGGCCACCGGAGAGCTGCCCGGGCCGGCGCTCCAAAAGGCCCTGCAGCGACAGCTCACCCCCCGTGCGCTCGGCCGTCGCAGCGCGCGTGGCCGCGGCGACCCGCCGGACCTTCAACGGGTAGGTGATGTTCTCCGACACGGTCATGTGCGGGAAGAGCGCGTAGTCCTGGAAGACCATCGCGACCCCCCGCTTGCCCGGCTCCAGCCGGGTCACGTCGGCGCCGTCGATCCGGACCCTGCCCTCGGAGGCGTTCTCCAGGCCGGCGATGGTGCGCAGCAGCGTCGTCTTGCCGCACCCGGACGGGCCGAGCAGCGCGAAGAACTCGCCGTCGGCCACGCTCAGGTCCAGTCCGTCCACGGCGCGGACGCCGTTCGGGTAGACCGTCGCCAGGCCTTCGATGTCGATACCGGCCATCAGCTCTTGATTCCTCCATGGAAGCGGAACCCGTAGCGCGAGTTCACCAACAGATACAGCACGACGACCGGGATCGAGAACAGCAGCGAGAACACCGGAAGGACCTGCAGGTTGACGCTGCCGCCCTCGTCGGTGAAGGTCTGCATCAGCACCGGGCCGGGTTGCAGCTCGATCGACCGGATCAGCAGGAAGGGCACCAGGAAGTTGCCCCACGAGTTCACGAACGCCCAGACCAGGATGGTCGCCAGCCCCGGCCGCGCCACCGGCAGCACGACGTCGCGCAGGATCTGCAGCGGTGAGGCGCCGAACACCCGCGCGGATTCCTCGTACGACTTCGGTACGGCGTCGACGAAGTCCTTCAGGATGAAGATTGCCGCCGGCAACAGCCCGCCGGTCATCACCAGCGCGACGCCGAACCGGGAGTCGATCAGTCCGAGCTGGAACATCATCACGAAGATCGGCACCATCGCCGCCGTGCCGGTGACGACCGACGACAGCAGCAGAAGCCCGTACAGCAGGGCGTCCCGGCCCGGGATCCGGACCCGCGACAGCGCGTACGACGCCAGCGCCGCGAACGCGGTCACGGCGACAGCGGTCGTCACGCAGATCACCAGCGAGTTGACCATCGAGTGCAGCGCGTACGGGTGCTCGAACGTCTTGCGGACGTTGTCCAGCGTCCAGTCCGGCCAGCGCACGCCGAGTCCGGGCGAGGCGTCGAACGGGGCGGACGCGATCCACAGCATCGGGACCGCGAAGAACAAGGTGATCGCGCAGATCAGCACGTAGAAACCGATCCGCCGTACGACGTACGCGGGGTTCACCTGCGACTCCTCAGCAGGACGACGGGGTTCACGAGCGCCTCCTCAGCAGCCGCAGGTAGAGCAGCGCGACCAGCAGGTTCGCGAGCAGCAGCAGGAACGAGATCGCCGACGAGTAGCCGAGCTCGCCGCCCTGCAGCGCGACGTTGTAGATGTAGACCGGCACGGTCTCGGACTCGTGGTTCGGGCCGCCCTTGGTGAGCAGGAACGGCGAGAAGTCGTTCGCGGTCCACAGCGAGATCAGCAGCGTGTTGGTCAGCACGTGGCCCCGGATGTGCGGAAACACGACGTCGCGCAGCGTCTGCCATCCCGATGCCCCGACCATCCGGGCCGACTCCAGCTGCGACGGCGGGACGGCCTGCAGTGCGGACGAGTAGAGCATCATCGAGAACGCCGTACCGCGCCAGGTGTTGAACAGCACCAGGCAGACCATCGGGTACTCGATCAGCCAGGCCGTGCCCTGCTCGCCGAGGATGCTGTTCAGCGTCCCGGTGTCGCGGTCGAAGAACGCGATCCACAGGTAGGCGACCACGGTCGACGGCAGGATCCAGGCCAGCAGCACCAGGCCTTCGACCGTACGACGAACCGCCGGCCGCGCCTTCCGCATCGTCCACGCCAGCGCGAAGCCGAGGATGTTCTGGCCGATGATCGCCGAGCCGAGCACGAACAGCAGCGTCAGCCACAACGCGTTGTGGAACAGGGCGTCGTTGAGCGCCTTGGTGTAGTTGTCGAGCCCGACGATCGACGGCGACACCGCTTCGACTCCGGTGAGCCGGTAGTTGGTGATGCCGATGTAGATCGTCCAGACCGCGGGGAAGACCAGGAACGCGCCGATCAGCAGCAGCGCCGGCGCGACGAAGCCGAGCGCCCGCCCGATGCCGAGCCCCGCGACGTCCTGCGCCGGCCCGCGGACCCGCGCCGGGCGTCCCGGCGCGGGTTCGGTGGTGGCCGCCATCAGTTGCTGGTGACCTTGTCCTTGCCGCCGGCGGCGGACTCGACGGCGGTCTGGTACGCCTTGGCCGCGTCGGCGGGCGACTTACCGCTGATCACGTCAGCGGTCGCCTGCTGCAGCGCGGCGGAGATCTTCGGGTACTCCGCCAGGCCCGGCCGGTACTGGGTGATCGGCAGCACCTTGGTGGCGACGAAGTTCAGCATCGGGTCACCGGCGAGCACCTTGGTGTTGACGTCGGTGCGCTGGGTGATCTTCGCGGCGCCGTCCAGCCCGGCCTCGACCATCTCGGCGGAGTTCATGAACTGCAGCAGCTCCCAGGCCTGCTGGGGGAACTTCGTGTTCGGGTTGATCGCGACCACGCCACCGCCGGACATCGAGACGAAGTCCTGGCCCTTGACGCCGGCGCCGGGCTTGGCGGCCGGGATCAGCGCGTACCCGACGGCGGCGTCGCGGTCGGCCATCTTGGCGACGCCCGCCTTCGGCTCCACCACGCTGCGCCAGAAGTAGTCGCCCTCGAGCAGGATGCCGATCTTGTTCGCGGCGAACTCGGCGAACGACTTGTCCCGGCCCTTGGCCTCACGCTGCAGCACCGGGTCGCCCAGGCCGCCGCCGTAGATCTGCCGGTAGAAGTCGAGGACCTGGCGCACCGACGAGGTGTTGCCCAGCCACTTGCCGTCGGTGTTGATGCCCGCGCCGGTGCCCACCAGCAGCGGAAGTACGCCCTGCATCGAGGTGGCCTCGCCCATCGCGGTGCCGCCGTTGATCTGGATCGGGGTGACGCCGGGCAGCTGCTTCAGCTTCTGGCCGGCGGCGGCGATCTCGTCCCACGACTTCGGCTGCCAGTCGGCCGGCAGCCCGGCTTGGGCGAACAGCTTCTTGTTGAAGTAGAGCACCCGGCCGTCGGACCCGGCCGGTACGCCGTACCGCTTGCCCTCGAAGCTGCCGAGCTGCTGCACCGCGTCCGGGATCTGCTTCCAGCCGTCCCAGTCGTCGACCTTGGCGGCGTCGCCGACGGTGTCGGTCAGCGGCTTCACGTAGCCGGCCTGGGCGAACTCGCCGACCCAGATGCCGTCCATGTTCATCAGGTCGGGCCCGGCCTTGTTGGACAGGCCGAGCGCGAGCTTCTGCTTGTAGACCTCGTCGTCGGAGCCGTCGCCCTCGAACCGGACCGTGACGTCGACGCCCTTGGCCTTCTGCGCCTCGACGAACTTCGGGATCAGCACGTCGGTGGTGAAGGTCGCGCCGGCGCTGTTCTTGCCGCCCTTGACCGAGTTGGCGCCGATCACCAGCTCGACCTTGGTGGCGTCGGCGTTGCGGTTGGCGTCCTGGTCCTCGCTGCCGGAGTCCGACGACCCCAGACAGCCGGTCAGCAGCACCAGTGCGGCCATGCCGAGGGCGGCCGGTGGGATCACGCGCGAGATGGGTCGCATCAGGGGACTCCTAGCAGGGGGAGAGGTACGCCGGAACACTTTTACACCCGCAGGTGACTTTGTGAAGACTTTTACCTGGTTGCCTACGGCTACTGGGTGTCGCCATCCCAGGTCAGGCGCGATCTCGTCAAATCCGGTACCACCGGGACGCATTGCGGAACAGTTAAAGCTCGCTCGCGGTTCCGTCTCAAAGGGTAGCTACCTAGATACATTCCGTGATTGGCGGAGGTAGCGTCAGCAGCGATCGGATCACTCAACGGAGGTGAAGGACATGCTCGGCAGTCTCTTGTACGACCTTCTCGGTGGCGGACACCACCACCACTGGCACCACTGGCACAACTGGCACAACTGCTGGTGACGCGGCGCCGGCGATCTTCGGACCTCCGCTGACGCGCAAGCAGCGGAACACTCCGGGCTCGCCGGCCCCAACCTCCAGGTGAATCCCCTCGAGCGGAAAGGAAAGGGCGGCCCCGACATCGTCGGGGCCGCCCTCCTCGTGGTGGCTGAGGAACTCCTAGCCGGTTACTTCTGTGCCAGCTGCATCATCTGCTTCGGCATCACCGACATCTCGGCCGGTACTGGAGTCTGGGCCCGAACCAGGGTCAGCAGGCTGCCCGCCGCGGCCGCGATCGGCAGCGGCAGGGCCAGGCCCAGGGACGACAGCAGTGCGTTCACGAGCAGCAGGACCGCACCGAGAACATCGAGACCGGGCAACGGCAGGGCCTTCCAGCCCTGGTTCGCAGCGCCCACAGCGGCCGACGTGCCGGTCGGCTGAGCCTGCTTCGCCTTGCCCTGTCCCATCAGCGAGCTGAGTGCCAGTCCACTCGCCGCGTTGACGAACGACCCGGTCGTCTCGTCGTAGTTCCACTTCTGCCCGTCGCCGTCACGGCAGGGCAGCACCAGCACCGGTGCGTTCTTGGGCACGGTGACCAGGTCGGCCCCCGTGTCCAGGCACGCGCCGCTCTTGGCAAGGGCGCCACCGACGCTCTTGCTCATCGCGACCTGCAGCTGGTTCTTGCCGGTGTAGACCCATTCCTGGGTCTTGCCCTCCTTGCCCGGGGCACAGGCCATCATCACCGCCATCGGGACCTTCTCGGCGGCCACGAAGGTCAGGCAGTACCGGGTGTCGGCGCTGCTGGTGATCTGCTTCACCGCGCCGACCTCGACGATGCCCGGTGGGGCGGCCGACGGGGCCGGGGCTGCGGCGCGGGCCGGCAGTGCTGTGGCCAGCGCGACGCTGACGGCCAGGACCGCGACACCGGTGCGACTCAGAATGCTACGGACGATCAAGACAACCTCCAGAGGTCGTGCCATCTCGCGGCGTCAGGTCGTCGGGACCCCGAGGCGTGGAGCGGTCCGGTTCCGGGGAACCGCGGCAGCACCCCTTGCGCGTGGGGTGGTGCGGCAGGTCGGTCCCCCGTGAGGAGGCGGTGTGGCCCGGAAGGCCGGCAGTGACTCAACGCGACGTTGACGCCACGACCAGTAATGCACAGACCTCTGGAAGGTGGTTACGGCCGCAGGGCAGAACTTGATGCCATTGGCAACTAACTGCCAGCCGTAAGTCGTTGCGCAGGGCATCGAAATCCGGCTGCGTCACGGCCGAGCGGCGGTTGTGAATCCGCTGTGTCCTGTTCGAGACAGTACGGCGTTCCGCCAAAAGTCCTTCAGCTTCCGGGTCAGTGCGGCTGCCGGGTTTCGGGGCCGTCGGCAACGGTGTGCTGCTCCTCGGCGACCGGTGCGTCGGCCGGCACATCGACCGGTACGTCGGCCGCGTGCTTGCCGACCGGAGCGGTGTCGTCGGGCTGAACGGTCGTTGCCGGGTCAGGAGTCGCGGCGACCTGGTGGCGCAGTTCGCGGACCTCCTTGTGCCGGCGGTAGCCGCGGCTGAGTCCCTTCTTCGTCAACCACAGGCCGACGATCAGGACGGCGCCGGCGGCGGCACCGAGGAAGAAGACGGTGGCCACGACGACGCCGAAGTCGACGCCGAAGACCTCCATCGTGGTCGAGGCGCCGGACGAGACCGCGACGCCGAGTCCGAACAGGACGGCGACGACGATCAGGACGATTCCGAGAACGGCCATGGTTTGCTGCCTCTCTTCCAGCAGCACCTGCTGGAGCCTTCAGGCCTCACTGCGGAGTAGTGCGGTGAGCAGCGCCACGGCGCCGCCCTTGTCGAGTGGGTTGTTCCCGTTCCCACATTTCGGCGACTGTACGCACGACGGGCACCCGTCCGTGCACTCACAGTGTGCAATCGCCTCCCGTGTCGCGGTCAACCACTCGCGGGCAGCGGCGTACCCGTGCTCGGCGAACCCGGCGCCGCCCGGGTGGCCGTCGTACACGAAGACCGTCAGCCGACCGGTGTCGGCGTGCTTGGCCGTGGACACCCCGCCGATGTCCCAGCGGTCGCAGGTCGCGAACAGCGGGAGCAGTCCGATCGAGGCGTGCTCGGCCGCGTGCGCGGCCCCCGGTACGTCGGCCAGCCCGAGCGCGGCGACGTCCGAGTCCGGCATCGTCCACCAGACCGCCTTGGTCCGCAGCGTCCGCTCTGGGAGGTCGAGCGGTTGCTCGTCCAGCACGTCACCGGTGACGAGCTGCTTGCGCTGGAACGACACCACCTGGTTCGTCACCTGCACCCAGCCGCGGGACAGCTCGGCCGATCCCCACGTCTCGGTCGCCTCGGTGGCCAGGACGCTGATCTCGGTGACGTCCCGGGCGAACGTCGTGTAGTCCGGCGAGGCCTGCTCGACGATCGCCGCGTGGTTCTCCAGGTCGAGCGTGCGGACCAGGTACGACTCACCGGCGTGCACGTAGACCGCGCCCTCGTGCACCGACGCGTGCGCCGACCCACCGTCGACCGTGCCGAGCAGGCGGCCGGTCTGGTCCTCGACGATCTGGACGGTCTTGCCGCCGGCCGACCGGATGTCGATCGCGTCGACTGCCCGCTCCCGCCGGGTCCAGAACCAGCCGTGCGGCCGCTCGCGCAGCAGGCCCTGCCGAACGAGCTGGGCGATCACCGTCGGCGTTGTGGAGCCGAAGACCTCGTAGTCCGCCTCGGTCAGCGGCACCTCCTGCGCCGCGGCGCACAGCTGCGGGCCGAGCACGTACGGGTTCTCCGGGTTGAACACAGTGGCCTCGACCGGCCGCCCGAAGATCGCCTGCGGATGCCGGACTAGATAGGTATCCAGCGGATCGTCCCGCGCGACCAGCAACGCCAGCGCGTCTCCACCGGCGCGGCCGGCCCGGCCTGCTTGCTGCCAGAGCGATGCGCGAGTGCCAGGCCACCCAGACAGCAGTACGGCGTCCAGCCCGGCGATGTCGATGCCCAGCTCGAGTGCGTTGGTCGCGGCGACGCCGGTGAGCTCTCCGCTCTGCAGCATGCGCTCCAACCGTCGCCGTTCTTCCGGCAGGTAGCCCGCCCGGTACGCCGAGACCTGCTCGGCCAGCGCCGGGTCGACCTCGGCCAGGTTGTCCCGGGCCGTCATCGCGACCTGCTCGGCGCCGCGCCGCGAGCGGACGAAGGCGACCGTCCGGACCCCCGAGATCACCAGGTCGGTCAGCAGCTCCGCGACCTCGGCCGGGGCGGACCGTCGTACCGGTGCTCCGTGCTCTCCACGCAGCGAGGTCAGCGGCGGCTCCCACAGGCCGAAGGAGATGCCGCCGCGCGGAGAGCCGTCGTCGAGCACCTCGACCATCGGCAGGCCGGTCAGCCGTTCGCCGGACACTGCCGGCTCGGCAACAGTCGCCGAAGCGCAGATGAAGATCGGGTGTGCGCCGTACTGCGCGCAGATCCGGCGCAGCCGACGCAGCACGCCGGCGACGTGTGCGCCGAAGACGCCGCGGTAGTGGTGGCACTCGTCGACCACGACGTACTGCAGACACCCGAGGAAGCGGGCCCAGCGCTGGTGGTTCGGCAGCAACGACCGGTGCAGCATGTCCGGATTGCTCAGCACGTACGTCGCGTGGTCGCGAGCCCAGTCGCGCTCGGTCCGCTCGGAGTCGCCGTCCAGCGTCGTCGCGCGCAGGCCGTCCACCTTGTACTGCGTCAGGGCGCGCAGCTGGTCGTGCGCCAGGGCCTTCGTCGGCGACAGGTAGAGCACCGAGGCGGCCCGTCGGTGCGGCGACGCCGCGTGCGCGATGCTCAGCGTCGCGAACGAGGGCAGCAGGTACCCGAGAGACTTGCCGGACGCCGTACCGGTGGCGACGACGACGTGC
Source organism: Kribbella sp. DT2 (assembly GCF_049844575.1). Lineage (NCBI taxonomy): Bacteria > Bacillati > Actinomycetota > Actinomycetes > Propionibacteriales > Kribbellaceae > Kribbella > Kribbella sp. DT2. The sequence goes on from NZ_JBNCLH010000012.1 coordinate 59,750, forward strand.
TTCCCGCTGTACGCCGCTTCGGCGGTGGCGACCTGGTGGATCCACGGACTGGTGACGCCGGCATCGGCCAGCTGGCCGAGCACCTCGGGAGGGACCCAGCGCGGCCAGTCGGCCGTCCGGCTGGTTCTCGGCGGGACCGATTCCACGTGGGTCAGCCGGTCTGAGCGGTCTGGACCGGAGGTGAGGTTCTTCAGAATCAGTGCCGCCTCACCCATGGACCAGACCTTAGCTCGCCTGCTGCACGAGCGAACGCCTCCGGCGGATGCACGCACCTTTTCGCCCAGGTAGGTCGACGCGGCACGCACCGGGATGAAAGAGTTTTGCAAGCGGCCCTACTCACGGTCCGTACATGGTTGAATGCAACGGTTCACGGGATCGGAGGCCGAAGTGGATCTGTCGCTGACGACGCGTCCGGAGGGCGGGCGCACCGTCGTCGAGGTGGGTGGGGAGATCGACGTCTACACCGCGCCGAAACTGCGCGAGACGATCGTCTCGCTGGTCGACGCGGGGCAGTACGACCTCGTCGTAGATCTGGAAAGGGTGGAGTTCCTGGACTCCACCGGGCTCGGGGTGCTGGTCGGAGGGCTCAAACGGGTGCGGACCCACGACGGTTCGCTGTCGCTGGTCTGCACGCAGGAACGGCTGCTGAAGATCTTCCGGATCACCGGCCTGACCAAGGTGTTCGACATCCACCCGGACGTCGCTTCTGCGATCTGAAAAGGTGTCCCTGTCACTACGTTCGGTGGTGTGAGTCAGACCACCCCGCAGTCAGGTCTGGTTTGTGACCCGTTAGAGTGACCCACCGCGCCAGCAGTCCTGGCGTCTTTTTCGTATCATCCGACCCCTTCGGTTGCCCTGAGGGGTTGCCTACAAGGAGGACGGATGTCCGCGCAGCTTGCTGTACAAGCGGTGGAGCTGTCGTCGAGCAACACCATGTTGGTGGTCGTCGTCGGAGTGATCGCAGTACTTGCGGTCGTCATCGCGATGGTGTTCCGCAGCCAGGTGCTTGCCGCGAACGACGGCACCGAGAACATGAAGACGATCGCCCTGGCCGTACAGGAAGGCGCTTCCGCCTACCTGTCCCGGCAGTTCAGGACGTTGTCGATCTTCGCCGTGGTGGCGTTCCTGCTGCTGTTCCTGTTGCCTGTGCACAGTGACGGCGGCAACGACACCACGCTGAAGATCTTCCGGTCGGTCTTCTTCCTGGTCGGCGCGGGCTTCTCCGCGTTCATCGGTTACCTGGGCATGTGGCTCGCGACGCGCGCCAACGTGCGGGTCGCCGCGGCGGCCCGGTCGGAGGGACGCGAACCTGCCATGCGCGTCGCGTTCCGGACCGGTGGAACCGTCGGGATGGCGACCGTGGGCTTCGGCCTGTTCGGTGCCGCCCTGGTGGTGCTGCTCTTCAAGGGTGACGCCCCGACCGTGCTCGAAGGCTTCGGCTTCGGTGCCGCCATGCTCGCCATGTTCATGCGGGTCGGCGGCGGAATCTTCACCAAGGCCGCCGACGTCGGCGCCGACCTGGTCGGCAAGGTCGAGCAGAACATCCCCGAGGACGACCCCCGCAACGCGGCGACCATCGCCGACAACGTGGGCGACAACGTCGGTGACTGTGCCGGTATGGCCGCGGACCTGTTCGAGTCCTACGCCGTGATGCTGGTCGCCTCGCTGATCCTCGGCAAGGCTGCCTTCGGCGAGCAGGGCCTGGTCTTCCCGCTGATCGTGCCGGCCATCGGTGCCGTCACCGCGGTCATCGGTGTCTTCCTGACCAAGCCGCGGGCCGGCGAGAACGGCCTCAAGACCATCAACCGGGCGTTCTACATCTCCGCGGCGATCTCCGCGGTGCTGTGTGCGATCGCGGCGTTCGCCTACCTGCCGAGCGAGTTCGCCGACCTGACCGGCGCGACCGACAAGATCGCCGCCCAGAGCGGTGACCCCCGGGTCATCGCGACCGTCTCGGTGATCATCGGCATCGTGCTGGCCGCGGTCATCCTGGCGCTGACCGGCTACTTCACCGGCACCGAGGACAAGCCGGTCAAGGATGTCGGCAAGTCGTCGCTGACCGGCGCCGCGACCGTCATCCTGTCGGGCATCGCGGTCGGTTTCGAGTCGGCTGTCTACACCGCTCTGGTGATCGCCGCCGCTGTCTACGGCGCTTTCCTGGTCGGTGGCTCCGGTGTGCTCGCGCTGTTCGCGATCGCGCTGGCCGGCGGCGGTCTGCTCACCACCGTCGGCGTCATCGTCGCGATGGACACCTTCGGTCCGGTCTCCGACAACGCGCAGGGCATCGCCGAGATGTCCGGCGACGTGGACGGCGAAGCGGCCCAGATCCTGACCGAGCTGGACGCCGTCGGCAACACCACCAAGGCGATCACCAAGGGCATCGCGATCGCCACCGCCGTACTGGCGGCGACCGCGCTGTTCGGGTCCTACACGGACTCGATCTACGCGGTGCTGAACGACGCCGGCGACGCCGCGTTCAACACCGACGCGCTGGTGTTCGACCCGTCCACGCTGGTCGGCCTGATCATCGGTGCGGCCGTCGTCTTCATGTTCTCCGGACTGCTGGTCAACGCCGTCGGCCGCGCCGCCGGTGCGGTCGTCTACGAGGTCCGTCGCCAGTTCCGCGACATCCCCGGGATCATGGAAGGCACCGGCAAGCCGGAGTACGGCAAGGTCGTGGACATCTGCACCCGCGACTCGCTGCGTGAGCTGGCCACCCCTGGTCTGCTCGCGATCGCGGCGCCGATCGCCGTCGGGTTCGGGCTGGGCGCCTCGGCGCTGGCCGGTTACCTGGCCGGCGCGATCGCGTCCGGCACGCTGATGGCGGTGTTCCTGGCCAACTCCGGTGGCGCCTGGGACAACGCGAAGAAGCTGGTCGAGGACGGCAACCACGGCGGCAAGGGTTCGCCGGCGCACGAGGCCACCATCATCGGTGACACCGTGGGCGACCCGTTCAAGGACACCGCCGGTCCGGCCATCAACCCGCTGATCAAGGTGATGAACCTGGTCTCCGTGCTGATCGCACCGGCCGTCGTCGGGATGTCCAGCATCGGCGAGGACACCAACACCCCGCTGCGGATCGGTATCGCGGTGGTGGCCCTGGCCGTCATCGTGGCCGCCGTGATCGTGTCCAAGCGGCGCGAGTCGGTCATCTCCGACACCCCGGCGGAAGCCAGCATCGCCGCCTGATCCACCCGCACCACCACCACGGCCCGCCGGAGTTCTCCGGCGGGCCGTGGTGCTTGGGGGCGTCTGCAGTTTCCCCCTTGTTGCCCGTAAGGGCACTTGAAGTTTCGGAGTACGCCGCCAAGTGGCAGTCACTACCGGTCTTTCGTCTCCGGCGCGTCGACTTTCGGCTGATGCCCTCCGACCCCGCCGTACGGGATGCTCGGGGGGAAGCTCAGGGACACACCCGATGGCTGCCGGCCCGGTAGGACGCAAGACTCCAACCGCAGGTGGACACACCGGATCCGTCCCGGGTCCGATGCGACCGGGGGGTCACCCCTAGATACTGGGGTTGACTGCCCGCCCTGACATCCGGCGCGCTACCGAACGAGGAGTACGGCGATGATCGAGGCACACAGCCTCACCAAGCGATACGGCGCAACCGTTGCCGTTGACAACCTGTCCTTCGAGGTGAAACCCGGCAAGGTGACCGGCTTCCTCGGCCCGAACGGGGCCGGTAAGTCCACCACCATGCGGATGATCCTCGGTCTCGACACCCCGACCTCCGGCGACGTCCGGATCGACGGCAAACGCTACCGGGACCTGCGTCAGCCGCTGACCGAGATCGGCGCGCTGCTGGACGCGAAGTGGGTGCACCCCAACCGGTCCGCCCGCGCCCACCTGTCCTGGATGGCCGCGTCCAACAAGCTGCCCAAGTCGAGCGTCGACAAGGTGCTCGACATGGTCGGCCTCACCGAGGTCGCCACCAAGCGTGCCGGGGCGTACTCGCTCGGCATGTCGCAGCGGCTCGGCATCGCCGGCGCCCTGCTCGGCGACCCGCGGATCCTGCTCTTCGACGAGCCGGTCAACGGCCTCGACCCCGAGGGCATCGTCTGGATCCGGACCTTCATGCAGCGGCTCGCCTCGGAAGGCCGCACGGTGCTGGTCTCCAGCCACCTGCTGTCGGAGATGGCGCTGACCGCCGAGGAGCTGATCGTGATCGGCCGCGGCCGGCTGATCGCGCAGAGCTCGACGGCCGAGTTCGTCGACCGCGCCAGCGGCAGCACGATCAAGGTCCGCAGCCCGCAGCTCGAGCAGTTCGACCAGGTGCTCCAGCAGAACCAGCTGAAGACCCGGATCGAGGCGCCCGAGGGCAACGTCAAGGTCCTGTACGTCGACGGCGACGTGACCACCGACCAGATCGGTGACCTGGCCGGATCGCAGGGCATCGTCCTGCACGAACTGACCCAGCAGCGTGGCTCGCTGGAGCAGGCGTTCATGGAGCTGACCGGCGACTCGGTCCAGTACCACGCGCAGGACGGCGCCGAGGCCGTTCCGGGGGCCGCCCCCGTACTCGGCGTACCGCCGGTCTCCGGTGTCGAGACGATCTCCGGGCCGAGAGAGGACAACTGACATGTCGGTCATCGCAGTCGAGCGGATCAAGCTCTTCACCACCCGTTCGCCGTGGTGGTGCATGATCATCGCCGCCGTGCTCACGATCGGGCTCGCCGCCTTGTCGACGGCCTTCCTGGACGCCTCCGACGAGGCCGGGGCGACCGTCTTCATGACCCAGGGCGGGGCGCAGCTCAGCCAGATGGTGATGATGGTGATGGCCGCGCTGGCAGTCACCACCGAGTACCGGTTCGGCACCATCCGGACCAGCTTCCAGGCCGTCCCGCAGCGCGCCGCGCTGCTGCTCGGCAAGACGTTCGTGGTCGCCGTACTGGCCGGCCTGGTCGGTCTGATCGCGTCCTTCGGGGCGTGGCTGGTCGGCAGCCTGCTGGCCGGTGGCGCCGACCTGTCGATCAACACCGGCGCCGAGTGGCGGCTGCTGGCCGGTCAGGGCATCGTGTTCGCCCTGTCCGCGGTGATCGCGGTGGCGGTCGGCATCCTGATCCGGCAGAGCGCGGGCGCGATCGCGATCCTGATCCTGTGGCCGCTGCTGGTCGAGAGCCTGTTCACGCTGATCCCGAAGATCGGCGACGACATGGCCAAGTGGGCGCCGTTCGCGAACGGCAGCTCGTTCCTGAACCAGGGGCAGGAAATGGGACTCGCCGGTGAGTTCGCCGGCGGCAGCGACTACGCGCTGAGCCCGTGGTGGGCTCTGCTGTACTTCGCCGGCTGGGCGGCCGCGCTGATGGTCCTGGCGCTGCTCAGCGCCAGCAAGCGCGACGCCTAAGGGGTGTCTGCGGGGAACCCCCAGACACCCCCTACCCCCTAGACGGCCGCCGGATCAGGGGACCCGGCGGCCAACCACCCGGCCAGGCTGAGGGGTCTTGGCCGACAGCCCGTGGAGTGTCCGCGACAACGGACACCCCACGGGCTGGTTGTCTGTTCGGGGCAGGGTGAGTAGCGGTGCGGGTCGCTGATTGGTTAGGTTCCCTTCCATGACCGACTGGGCGCGGGTACGTGCTGAGGGTTTCGAGGTTCCGGCCGATCGTCCGCTCGTCGAGCTGGTGGCGGAGCTGTCGGGGCTGCTGCGTTCCCCGGACCCGGTGGTGCGGGACGGGCAGGCGTACTCGATCCTGGCGACCTGGATCGCCAACGGCGTGCTCGCGCCGGAGCTGCTGCACGCGCTCGGGGACGAGATGGCCGGGCGCTTCGCCGACCCGGACATCCAGGCGCGGACGTTCGCGCCGCTGATCCTCGACTCGATCGTCTCGGTCGGCGTGTTCGAGCCGAGCTGGGTCCCACCGTTCGAACGCTGGTACGTCGGGGAGGAGGACCTCCGCGGGCACGACCCCAAGCTCGGCTGGCTGCACGCCATCGCCCACGGCGCCGACCTGCTCGGCACGCTCGGACGGACCCTGGCGGTGGAGCCGGTGGAGATGCTCCGCCTCGGCATCGGGCGCATCCTGACGCCCACCGACTATGTGCTGCGCGACCTCGAGGACGACCGCCTCGGCCACGCCCTCGCGTCCACACTGACCCGCGCCGACCTGCTCGAGACCGACGCGACCGCCTGGCTCGACCCGGCAGCCCGCGCGCTCGGCAACCCGCCGCCGGACGGCGTACGCCCGGAGGTCACCAACACCATGCGCACCCTGCGAGCCGTCTACGTCCTGGTCGACCAGGGCGTCCGCATCGGCGACACGGTCCGCCAGGTCCCCCACCGCGAACTGGTCCGCGCCAAGCTCGCCGAGGTCCTCCGCACAGCCACGCCGTACTTCCTGTGACAGACGTCCGGACCAACTACGCCCGGGTCGCCGCCGCGTACGACGGCCAGTGGGCCGACGTGCTGGCCGTCCACGCCCGAGCCGTCAGCGACCGCCTCCCGCTGGCCGCCGCCAAGCGCGTAGCCGAACTGGGCTGCGGCCCCGGCCGCCTGCTCGAACGTGTGGGCCCGGGTGATCAACGAGTACGACGCTCCAGCGGACCCGTCGCCTCAGATGCCGTCCAACGGAGTGACCTCGGACCCGGAGCAGCTGGCGACCGCGCTGACCGCGGCCGGCTTCGGGGAGGTGGAGGTGACGGTCGAGCGATTCCGGCACCAGGCGACGGCTGAGCGGGCCTTGGGTGAGCTGGGGCCGGACGACTTCGTTCAGTCGGGCACGCTCCTCTACAGCACCGCTCGGGCCGGTTGAGCGAGGATGGGCGCATGAGTGACCTGTCGAGTGGTCTGGTGGATCGGCTGCGGGGGCTGTTCGAGGGGGCGGGTTACACCGTCGAAGGTGTGGCTGAGCGGTTGGGTGGGCGGGCCAACAGTGCGTTGGGGCGGAACGAGACCACTCTGGCGTACCGGCAGACCGGTGGTGGGGACCCGCTCGACACGTTGATCCGGCTGTTTCTGTTGCAGCGGCCGGTGGCCAGAACCCTGTTGGACAAGGGGATTCTGGAGGAGCTGCTCACCCTCGGCGTCGTCGCCGCGCAGGGGGACGACGTGGTGGCTGCGATCGACATCCGGCCGTACGCCGAGGACGAGCGGGCCTGGTGGGTGGTCGCGGACCCGACGCCGGGGCTGGACGGGCGGCGGGCGCCGATGCGGTCCGACTACGTGCTCGGGATCGCGCCGGCCAGCTTGAGCCTGGTGAAGTTGACCGTGCCGCTGAAGGTGGAGAGCGCGCTCGACCTGGGGACCGGCTGCGGCATCCAGGCCTTGCACCTGTCCGACCGGGCGAACCACATCGTCGCCACCGACGTGAACCCTCGGGCGCTGCAGCTGACCCGCTGGACGGCCGCGCTGAACCGGGTCGAGCTGGACGTGCGCGACGGGTCGCTGTACGAGCCGGTGGAGGGTCAGCGGTTCGACCTGATCGTCAGCAACCCGCCGTACGTGATCGCACCGCCGAGCGACGGCAAGCTGACCTACCGCGAGACCGGGTTCGCCGGTGACGCTGTCGTCGAGCAGCTGGTCCGGCAGGCGCCACAGCACCTCACCGACGGCGGCTGGCTCCAGCTGCTGGCCAACTGGACCTGTGTGCGCGGCCAGGACTGGCAGGACCGCATCGCGAGCTGGACTGGCGACCGGTCCAGCTGGGCGGTCCAGCGCGAGCAGCTCGACCCCGCGGAGTACGTCGAGCTGTGGCTGCGTGACGCGGGTCTGCACGGCCGACCGGAGTACACCCAGCGGTACGACGAGTGGCTGGCGTGGCTGGACGACCAGCAGGTCGAGGCGATCGGCATGGGCTGGATCAACCTGCACAACGTCCCCGGTACGACGTACGCCGAGTCCTGGCCGTACGAGATCGAGCAGCCGATCGGTCCGCACGTCCTGCACCGCTTCCAGCGCCAGGAGGGTCTCCCGGAGGACCTGACCGGCCTGTACCTGAAGCTGGCCGAGGACGTCGTCCAGGAGACCGCCGGCCCACCCGGAGCCGACGACCCGGCCACCATCGTCCTGCGCCGCCAGCGCGGCATGCGCCGGGCCGAGCAGGCGGACACCGTGCTGGCCGGCTTCGTCGGCGCGTGCGACGGGGACCTCACCGTCGGCCAGATCCTCGACGCCCTGGCGACGATCCTCGACCGCGACAACCTGCACGCCGACTACCTGCCGGAGATCCGCAGACTTGTCGTCGAAGGCTTCCTCGACTACTGATCGGAGAAGTCGACGTCCTCGGCGGTCAGCCCGGGCAGCCAGACGCCGCGGACGTCGTCCGCGATCTCCAGCAGGACGGACTGCGCCCGGCCGAAGCCGGCGGCGAACCCCTGCCCGTAGCTGCTGCCGTGCGCTCCGGTCGGAGCCATGGTCCTGGCCAGCTGGTCGATCTCGGCGGCCAGCTCGGCCCGGTCCCGCAACCGCTCGGGGGTCGGGTTCCAGTCGAGCCGGATCGTCTGCTCGAGCTCCCACAACCGCCGCAGCTGGCGGCGCAGCCGGTCACGGTCGGCGAGCATCTGGGCCGCCGGTGGCAGGCTCACCATGATCCAAGCGACCTGGACAGGCGTCGCGGTACCGTACTCGCCCAGTGCCGCGACCAACAGCTGGTCGACCTTTGTCAAGGGATCTGGGTCGGGCGCGATCACGTGGTGGGCCGGCCGGGTCAGGGCCGCGGTCGCCGGCTGGGGCTCGACCGAGGGTTTGTCGGCCAGGGAGTCCCGGTGCCAGTCCCTGAGCCGGACGGCGGCGGCCCGCAGGCCGGCTCGCCGGCCGTGGGCGAACTCGGTGCCGCCGGAGACACTGATCGACAGCACCCGGTCGGCCGCTTCGGCGAGCGCCTCCTCGAAGGTCGTCGTCGACGACGGGAGCAGCCCGCGCTCGAGAAACGCGTGCACCTTCTCGGTCAGCGGGATGACCGCCTGCAGTGCGTCCTTGACCTCGGCCCACTCGTACAGCCCGGCGATGTTCGAGCAGACACGGTTCGCCAGCCAGTCGACGTAGTCCTGGTCCTGCGGGCGCTGGTACAGCGAGTATGCGATCTCGGTGAAGTGGGGGAGCAGCTCGGCGCGGAGGCGGGCCGGTAGGACCATGCCGAGGACCTTAGAGGCTTGGTGGACGGTGGCGAGGGCTGTGACAGATACCGGTCAGCGGCGGCGGTTGCGTTTCTCGGCGTACATGCGACGGTCGGCCTCGGTGAGGAGCTCGGTGATCGGGACCCCGTCGGTGCTGGACGCCTGGCCGATGCTGAGCCGGAGCATGGTGAACCACGGCTCGGCGGCGCTCGCCGCGATCCGTTCGGCGGCGGTGCGGATGCGTTCGACCAGTTCGCGGGCGCCACGCTCGTCAGGGTTGTCGAGGACGACCACGAACTCGTCGCCGCCCGCCCGGACCACGACGTCCTCGGCACGGGACTGCTCGGCGAGCAGTTGGGCAACGCGGCGCAGGACCTCGTCGCCGGAGGCGTGGCCGTGGCTGTCGTTGACGACCTTGAGGTTGTCGACGTCGATCGCGATCACGGCGATCGAGCGGCCGGAGTCGAGCGCCGAGCTCATCCGCTCGTCCAAGGCCCGTCGGTTGCCCACACCGGTCAGCGGGTCCTCGCGGGCGGCCCGCCACTCGGCGTCGTGCCGGATCGACAGGTCGTGCGTCGCCAGCGCGCTGCGTACGGCGTACAGGCCTCGGAGGCGCTCGGCCCACCAGCCCCTGGTGATGGCCCGTGCGTACTGCAGGCCGGCCGTCGCACCGGCGTCACCGGAGTCCGCAGCGATCTGTACGGCGGTGTGCCGGACCAGTGCCTCGACCGGCGGGTCCGACGTCGGCGGCAGGTCGGTGCCGGCCTGTGCGGCCGCCTCGACCGCCTTGTCCAGCTGCCCGAGCGCTGCGTACGTCATGGCCAGGTAGGCCCCGGCGATCGCGGTCAGCTCCAGGTCGCCGAGCTTGGCGAGCTGGTCACGGCAGTCCTTGAGGATCACGCTCGCCTCGGCCGGCTCGGCGTCCCAGTTGCTCGCCGCCAGCCACATCCGCCCGGCCAGCGGCCAGTAGCCCAGCAGGTCCGCGCTGACGATCGCCTGGTTCGCGTCGGCCGCCCACCGCCGGGCCTCGGATCGCCGCAACGCGATCTGCTCGTCGTACGACGAGTCGCCCAGCCGCTCCATCTCGTGGGCCCAGCGCAGGTTGGACTCGGCCAGGTTGAGCCGGTCGATCGCCGGCGCCTCCGGCAGCCCGAGCGGGTCGCTCATGGTCGCGGCGGCCTCCTCGAAGTGCGGGATGCACAGCTCGAACAGCCTGAGCAGGTCGTAGGCGTAGCCGAGTCCGGTGTGCGCCCAGCTGGCCAGTCCGGCGTCGTACGTGCGGGACAGGGCGTGCTCGGCCGCGACCAGGTCGCTCACCGAGTCACCGCCCTCGCCGGTCCGGATCAGCGTGACGATCCGCAGCGCCAGCGCGTTCGCCTCCCAGCCGGGCGCGTCGATCGTGCGGGCGATCCGGATGCAGCCGTCGACCGCGTCCAGCGCCTCCTCGGCGTCGGTGCCGTGGTGCGCCGCGACGGCGCGGACGTACTCGGCCGCGGCCCGCTCGGGCGACGGCTCCGGCCCGAGCTCGGTCAGCAGCCGGCGGATGTCCAGCATCGCCTCGGCCGGACCGCCCGACTGCGCGCCCGCCATCGCCGCCGCGATCCTTGCGGTCACCCCCGACGTCTCCCGCACCCACCCCTCCACTCCCTGGTTCACCGATTGCGGCGTTTGTCCTCGTACAGCCGGCTGTCGGCCAGTGGGACGAGCCGGTCGACCGGGACACCCTCGGCGGTCGCCGCGTACCCGATGCTCAGGCCCAGCTCGGTCAGCCACGGTTTGACCGCTCCGGCCGCGATCCCCGCCACCGCCGCCCGGATCCGCTCGGCCAGCTGGTACCCACCCTTCGCGTCCGGCTGGTCCAGCACCACGAAGAACTCGTCGCCTCCCGATCGAATCACGGCGTCGGTCGACCGGGCCTGTTCTACCAGGAGGTTTGCAACAACCTGCAGCAATTCGTCCCCGCAGGCGTGCCCGAACGTGTCGTTGACGATCTTCAGCCGGTCCACGTCGATCGCCAGCAGCGTGACCGCGCGCTGCGAGTCACGGGCCGCGGTCAGCCGCTCGTCCATCGCCCGGCGGTTGCCGATCCCGGTCAGCGGGTCCTGCCGGGCCGCGTGCCACTCGGCGTCGTGCCGCGCGGACAGGTCGTGCGCGTCGAGTGCGTACCGTACGGCGTTCAGCGCGCGTCGCCGTTCCTTCCACCACGCCCGCGCCACCGAGTGCGCATAGTCCAACCCTGCAAGGGCTCCCGGGTCACCGGCGACCGCGGCCAGCTCCGACTTGATCTGCAGGACAAGCATCTGGGTCGCCGGGTCGGCCAACGGGATCATGTCGTCGACCGCGCGGGCAGCAGCCGCCTGGGCTTTCTCCAGCTCGCCTGCTCGCTCCAAAGCCCTTGCCAGGTAGGCCCCAGCGATCGCCAGCCGCTCTGTCTCGCCCACCTTGCTGATCTGGTCGCGGCACTCCGTCAGCTCCTGCACAGCGGCCGCCGGGTCGTCAACGGTCTGTGCGGCGGCCAGCCAGAGCCGGGCACTCAGCCGCCAGTACTCCTGGGTCTCGTCGTCGACGATGACCCGGGTGGCATCCCTTGCCCAGTACGCCGCCGAGGCGAGCCGCTCCCGAATCTCCTGCTGGTACGACGGATCGCCGAGCCGCTCGAGCTCGTGCGTCCAGCGCAGGTAGGTCTCGGCCAGGTTCAGCCGGTCGATCGCCGGCGACTCGGCCAGCTCGAACACGTCGGCGTCGGTCTGCGTCGCGGCCTCGTAGTGCGGGATGCACAGCTCGAACAGCCGCAGTACGTCGTACGCGTAGCCGAGACCGGTGTGCGCCCAGGCGGCGAGCCCGGCGTCCGTCGTACGGCTGAGTGCTGCTTCGGCCGCGACCAGGTCGGCGACGGTGTCGCCGCCGCGGCCGCTGCGGGCCAGGTTGATGATCCTGATCGGGTAGGCGTTGGCCTCCCAGCCGGGCTCGTCGATCGCACGGGCCACGTCCAGGCAGGCGTCGACCGCCGCGAGCGCCTCGTCGGCGTCGCTGGCGTGGTGGGCGGTGACGCCGCGCACGTACTCCGCGGCGGCCAGCGCATGGCTGGGCTGCGGGCCGAGTTCGGCCCGGATCGCCTCGATCTCGACGGCCGCGGCGTGATGGCCACCGGACTGCGCCAGTGTCATCGCCGCCGCGATCCGCGCGGTGTGTGGACCCCCGTCCATCCCCATGGTGCTGCAGGCCCTCCTGGTCCGGTCCGGCGCGCAGGGTCGAGCCGGACGGCCCATTGTGGTCCTGAGTCACCGCACTGTCACGGGTTCAGGCGAAGACGTGCCCCTGACTTGACGGAGTCTTACGAATCCGGTGCGTCACAGGCGAGCGTGAAACGTTCAGCCGGCTGCTTGCCGGGTGCCGGCGGTCGCGTGCAGCTGCACCGGCAGCGACTCGACGCCGTACACGATCGAGAAGTCGCGGAACCGTAGCTGCTCCTCGGCCACCGCGAGCGACAGGTCGGGGAAGCGGTGGGCCAGCGCGGTGAACGCGGCCCGCAGCTCCATCCGGGCCAGCTCGGCGCCGACGCAGCGGTGCATGCCGTGCCCGAACGCGAGGTGCGCGGCCGGCACCCGCTCGGGCCAGAAGCTCTCGGCGTTCGGGCCGAAGATCTCCTTGTCCCGGTCGGCGCCGGACAGCGACACCGCGACCAGGTCGCCCTTCTTCACCTGGTGCCCGAACAGCTCCTGGTCGTGCTTCGCGAACCGCGGGAAAGCGACCTGTACGACGGTCAGGTAGCGCAGCAGCTCCTCGACGATCGCGTCGACCGCGCCCGGCTCGTTCCGGATCCGGGCGAAGTTCTCCGGGTCGCGCAGCAGCACCAGTGTGCCGAGCGCGAGCATGCTGGCCGAGGTCTCGTAGCCACCGAGGAAGACCCCGTCGGCCAGGCCGCCGAGCTCGATGTCGTCGATGGTGTCGCCCTGCTCGCGGATGATCGAGCCGATCAGTCCGTCGCCGGGGTTCTTGCGCTGCTTGCGGACGATCTCGAACAGGAAGTCGCGCGACTCGCTGGCCGAGCCGAACACGCCGATCCCGCCGCCGGACAGGTCGAACCGGGCCGGGCCGAGCGCGCGGAACCGGTCGCGGTCGTCCTCCTCGACACCGAGCAGGTCGGCGATCAGCAGGAACGGCACGTTGAAGGCGAAGTCGGCGACGATGTCGGCGACCGGGCCCTTGGCCTCCATCAGGTCGAGCTGGTCGTTGACGATCTTCTCGATCGCCGGCTCCAGCCGGGCCAGCCGGCGCTTGGTGAACTCCGGCGTGAGCAGCTTGCGCAGCCGGGTGTGGTCCGGCGGGTCGGTGAAGCCGAGCCCGCCGATGCCCTCGGACGGTTTGTTCGGGTCCGAGCCGACCAGCGGACGGATGTCGTTGCTGAAGTTGGCGCTGTCGGCCAGCACGGTCTTGGCCTCGGCGTACCCGCTGACCATGAAGACGTTCATCCCGAACAGGTGCGCGAGCTTGTGCACCGGCTCGGTCTCGCGGATCCGCTGCATCTCCGGTACCGGGTCCAGGCCTTCGCGGCGCAGCGGCATCGAGACCTGGCGGGGGAACATCTTCATCTTCGACAGGTCCAGACCACCTCGTCGGCTGGTCCTGCTCAGCAACCGGCTGCCGACCCATTTCTTCAGGTATGTCGCAACCATGACTCCCACGCGCCCTCTCTGAAACAGCTGCCCGGTGACGGCTTTCGACTGCTTCGAAGTTAGCCGTCGCCAGGACCAGAACTGATGGTGTTGGCACCACTGTGATGGTGGCGTTGGCACCACCATGGGAGGGGGCCACGGTCGTGCCAGCACGAAGCGTGTCATGCCGGGGGGCCCTGTTGCCACCGGAACCCACCTGTTGTTCCCCCTGACTACGGGGCAGGTGGGTTCCGGGGGTGGTCTCAGGGAAAGTCCAGCCGAAAGACGGTTGCGCTCGAGGTCGTTGCCCTTTCGGTCAGAAGTCCGGGCAGGTCAGCCGCGGGTCGGCCGATCCGGTGTGTGCTTCACCACACGGGCCGACGGCGGTTGCCCTTTGCATACTGCGTCCCGGCCGCGGTGGTCAGCTGTTCGCCAAGGTGGCCGCGAAGAAGCCGAGACCGCCGCCGGGGAGCTTGATCGCCTTGACGGTCTTGCCGGCGGTCAGCTCTACAGCGGTGTAGAAAACGCGGTAGTCCGTGGTGGTGTTGGCCAGACCGCTCGCGGTGTACCGGCCCTTCACCGACACCGCTTCCTTGGCGCCACCGGTAGTGGGATCTTGGCAGCACCAGTTCGGAAGTTGCAGCGGTGCCTCCGACTCCGTGCCATCGGTGTAGACGACGGTGACGTTGCCCTTGGCATTCAAGCTGGCGCCGGCACCGAGCAGGACGAGGTGCGAACCGCTGCCGGAGACCAGGATCGGCGCCGACTGGTCCTTCACCAGGTTCGCCGTACCGGGAGCTCCGGCCGGCCAGGTGAACTCGGCGCCCTGGACGGAGACCTTGGCGCCCGGTGCGTAACCGGCCGCGGCGAGAGCTTCTCCGTTGAAGCTGTTGCCGGATCCGTCGAAGTTGCCCTGGGCGTAGGTGTTCGCGTCCGTCACGCCGACGACGTTGGCTGCCTGGGACAACGATGCGTACGGCAACTGTGCGGTCGCGACCGTGCTGCTGGTGTACGTCGAGCTGCCGGCCTTGTACCTGGCGTCCAGCCGCAGCGTGAACGCTGCCGGTTTCACGGACGCGGCCGGAGTCACCTGGAGCTTGGTGGTGACGGTCTTGCCCGGGTCGACCTTCGCGAAGGTGCTGCGGCCCGTGGCGGTCCAGCCGGCCGGGAGGTTCGGGACCAGCCGGACGTCGCGCATGGCCGTCGTACCGGCATTCTTGAAGGTGGCCGTGACCTCAGTGGCCTGGCCGGGAGCGTTCCAGAGCGACGGGCTGCTGAGCTCGGGAGTGCCGAAAGTGTCCGTGACGGCCTTGCCGCCACCGACAGAGGTGGTCTGGGACAGCCGGACCGTTGCGGACTTGCTGGTGGAGATCGCAGTGGTCTTCACCAGTACGACGCCGTTCTCGTAGTACCAGCCGGAGGGGGCGGCGAGGTAGGCGTTCTTGCTGACCAGCTTGGTGAGCTTGCGGTGGTCGAGCGTCACGTCGCGCGGCGCGGTGCCGGTGTGCACGGTCAGCTCGTACGGGCGGGTGCTCGGCTTGCCGGCGTACGCGCCGCGGCTCTCACCGATCTTCACCGTCACGTCGCCGCGACCGGTGGTCGGTGCGTCGACCTCCAGCTGCTGGTTGGCGGACTTGTTCTCCTTGTAGTTGCGGGTGACGCGGTCGTCCTCGTACAGGGTGAACGACGACTTGCCCTCCGGGTAGACGTCGACCGTGAGCCGGTCGCCGAACGCCTGCTCGGTGGCGGTGTTGATACCGCTCTTCCACATCGGTACGACGGCGCCCGCCTTCACGAACAACGGCAGCGTGTCGAGCGGCGCGTGGTAGCCGTTGACCGTGGTCGGGCCCTGGTAGACCTTGCCGGTCCAGTAGTCGATCCAGCGGCCCTTGGGCAGGTAGATGCCGCTCTTGACCTCGCCGGCGCTCCAGCTCGGCGCGACCAGGAGCTCCTTGCCGGCCAGGAACTCGTACTTCGCCGCGTCGCCCCAGGTGTTCGGGTCGTTCGGGTACTCCAGCACCAGCGAGCGGTTCAGCGGAGCGCCGGTGCGGTGCGCTTCGGCGGCGTACGAGTAGAAGTAGGGCAGCAGCCGCTCGCGCAGCTGGAGGTACTTGCGATTGATGGCCGTGTACGGCTCGCCGTACGCCCAGGGCTGCTTGTACGCCGGGGTGGCCCAGCCGGACATCGTCATCAGCGCGGGCGTGAACGCCTTCCACTGCAGGTCGCGCGCGTAGCTGGTGGGGGAGCCGCCGAAGATGCCGTCGATGTCGCCGGCGCTGTAGGCGATGCCGGAGTTGCCGGAGCCGGTGATCGCGGGGATCTGCCACTTGATCGCGTCCAGCGAACCGCTGTGGTCGCCGGTCCACTGCACCGCACAGCGCTGCGCTCCGGCCCAGCCTTCCACCATCCAGGCGAAGCCGCGGGCGTTGCTGTACTGCTCGATGCCGTCGTGCGCGGTGTCGCAGGCGCTCAGCGCGTACCGGTAGCCCGGGCCGACCCAGGCGACGTCCAGCTTGCGCACGCGGACCCCCGCCTCGCCGACCTCGGCCGGCTGCCGGTCCAGTGAGGACTGTGTCCACAGGCCCATCTGGATGCCGCGCTTGTTGAGCTCCTCACCGGTCTGCTTCAGCGGAGCGATCTCCCGTTTGCCCCACCAGGTCCCGTCGACCTCCTCGGACTCGGTGTTGCCGGAGTAGCCGCAGCCGTAGTCGTCGTTGACCAGCATCCAGCCGCCGGGCATGTCCTCGTCGCGGAACTTCTGCGCCACCTTCACCGCGTCCAGCGTGGTGGTCTTGTCCGGGTGGACCTTCCAGTCGTTGTCGGGGTCCGGGTCGGTCGCGTAGTGACCGCGGTTGTAGCAGTCGGAGTCGCCGTACTCGAGACCGTAGACCGGCGGCATGAAGGGCCGGCCGGTCAGCTCGGTGTAGCGGTCGAGCGAGGTCTTGAGGTCGCCGACGAAGTAGTACGCGTCGAAGCGTTTCTCTTCGTGCTTGGCGACGACGGGGTCGGTGAAGCTGTAGCTGCCGGGGCTGAACGTGTTGCGCAGTACGCCGTACCCGGCGGTGCTCATGTAGTACGGCGAGGCGTTCGGGTTGCCGCCGTCCTCCCAGTTGAAGTCCTTGGCGACCGTGATGGTCTGGTCGCGGTGGGAGAAGCGGCCGCTCTGCATGCCGCCGCCGAAGAACTGCTCGTTGGCGCCACGGCCCAACGACTGGCCGGCCTCCGTGTCGGTCCACGAGAGGGGAGCGGTCTCGGACCAGACCTGCTGACCGTTCGACCGGTACAGGGAGAAGCGCAGCGGGGACTTGTTCGCGCGCACCTCGATCTTGCCGGTGGTGAGCGAGTAGTAGCTGCCGCGGTCGCGCCAGCTGGTCTTCGGCGTGGCGTAGTCGGTCTTGGCGACGATGTTCGACGCCGGGGCGGCCGGGTCGGTGGGCGGGGTGTTGGCCGGGTCGGTGAACTCGCCGTCGGGCGCGAGCCAGAGCCGGAACACGTCGTCCTTGACGAAGACGACGCGGACCTTCGCGGTTCCGGCACTCAGGGTGTACGTCGCGTTGTCGGCGGCGAACGCGGTGACCTTGCCGAGCGACGTGCCGGCGGGCGGTTCGGCCGACGCCGTACCGACCAGGGCACCGGCAAGGACCGCGAGGGCCGTTGTCAGCAGAACTGAACGTTTAAGGTTTGGAAAGATGCTCATGACAGCCTCACTTCGCGCATCTATGAACAGTTTTGCTATTGATAACTGATCGCGGTCGCGCTGTCACTAGTTCGGCTGTCATCAAGTTGGGACGCGTCCTCCATCGGACGGTGGATCCCCGGTGACAGTGCGTGAGGCGACGATGTTGCGCATGGCGAACTGTCGAAGGATCAACCAGGCGCTGACCGGCGTCCTGGCGGTTGCCCTGCTGTCCGTGCCGCTGACCGCTCACGCCGACCCGGAGCCACAGGACCCCGACTACACGCCGACGACCTTCGACCTGCCCGCGCCGAGCGGCCGCTACGACCTGGGCACCACCGAGCTGCACCTGGTCGACAAGGCCCGGGCCGACTCCACCGCGCCGAGCGGCAAGCGCGAGCTGATGGTCAGCGTCTGGTACCCGGCCGCCGGGATCGGCAGCAACGCCCCGGTGGCCAAGTACATGCCGAAGAAGACCGCCGAGTACGTCGGCCGCCAGTGGTCCGAGGCGTTCTGGCTGCCGGGCACGGTGCTCGACTTCGCCAACACCGACACGCACGCCCAGGTCGGCGTCCCGGCCCGGGCGGGCAAGCACCCGGTGGTCCTGTTCTCGCCGGGCTACCCGTTCAGCCGGTTCCTCAACACCCAGCAGGCCGAGGACCTGGCCAGCCGGGGCTACGTCGTGGTCAGCATGGACCACACCGGCGAGACGCCGGTCGAGTTCCCCGACGGCCGGTTCGTCCCGGGCCACAACCCGGACGAGCCGCCGACCGCCGAGCTCATCCACGACGTGGTGGACACCCGGACCGCCGACGCGCGGTTCGTGCTGAACCAGCTCGAGCAGGTCGACTCCGGCCGGAACCCGGACGCCGAGCAGCGCGAGCTGCCGCACGGGCTGCGCAACGGGCTCGACCTTCGGCGTACGGGGATGTTCGGCTACTCGCTCGGCGGCTACACGACCGCCAACACGATGCTGCAGGACCGGCGCGTGCAGGCCGGCGCGAACCTGGACGGCACACTGTCGGACAGCAAGGACGACCAACTGGTCGGCGACGTCGCCCGCAAGGGACTGAAGCGGCCGTTCCTGCTGTTCGGGTCCGACACCAGCCAGCGGCTCGACCCGAAGGCGCCGCACTACGACGCGTCCTGGGCCGCGTTCTGGAAGGCCCAGCAGGGCTGGAAGCTCAACCTGCAGCTGAAGGGATCCGAGCACTTCGCGTTCTGCGACTTCCGCTTCGTGTTCTCCCAGCTCTTCCACCACGTGTACGGCGACGACGAGCTGATCCCGATCGCGGTCGGCAAGCTGGTCGGCCAGGGCGACGAGACCCAGGCCGTCACCGCCCAGCGCGACTACCTGGCCGCCTTCTTCGACCAGACCCTGCGCGGCCGCCCGCAGTCGCTGCTGCGCAAGGAGTCGGGTGAGTTCCCCGCGGTGGGGTTCGTGCGCTGAGGTCAGCCTTTTGGTGGAGCGGTTTTGTGCGATCGGCTGATCCGGCCGACCCGGCCGGGCGGAAGACTGCCGCCATGACGTTGCGACGCCGAAGCGTTCTCGCCCTGACCACCACCGCCCTGGCCGCGGCAGCTGCTGGTACCACCGTGCTCACCACCGGAGTCCTCGGTGCGGCCACCGCGGCCGTGCCCTCGCCGGCTCCGAGCGCCTACCACCCGGAGCTCCCGAAGCCGACCGGCCACTACTCGATCGGTACCACCGAGCTCCACCTGGTCGACCGGGCCCGGACGGACCCGTGGAGCGGCAGCGGCGGGCCGCGCGAGCTGATGGCCGGCGTCTGGTACCCGGCGATTCCGGGCAGCGGTCCGCGGACGCCGTACGTGCCGGAGAAGATCTCGGCGCAGCTCGGCGCGGAGCTCACCGAACCACTCGGCCTGAAGCCGGAGCAGCTCGACTACGCCGGTACGCCGACGCACGCCCGGACCGGCGTACCGGCGCTCGGGCGGCACCCGGTCGTCGTCTACTCGCCCGGCTTCGGCACCTCCCGCCTGATGGGCACGCAACTGGTCGAGGACCTGGTCAGCCGCGGCTACGTCGTCGTGACGATGGACCACACCGGCGAGGCGCCCGTGCTGTTCCCCGACGGCCGGGTCGAACCGATGGTCGTGCCGGTGGAGGAGCTCAAGAAGGCCACGAGCGTCCGTGTCGCGGACACCCGGTTCGTGCTCGACCAGCTGCGCAAGCTGGCCTCCGGCAGCAACCCTGACGCCGAGCACCGCAAGCTGCCGTTCGGACTGCGCGGGGCGCTGGACCTCCGGCACACCGGGATGCTCGGCTACAGCCTCGGCGGGCTCACGGCCGCGGAGACGATGCTGGCCGACCGGCGGATCGACGCCGGGGTCGACATGGACGGCACGCTGCAGTACGGCTTCCCGGACGGTGAGCTGATCGAGTCGGCCAAGCGGGGGCTCGACCGGCCGTTCCTGCTCTTCGGCGGGCAGACCCACACCCACCTGTCCCAGCCGGGCGCGCCGATGAACGACGTCTCCTGGACCACCTTCTGGAAGAACCAGCGCGGCTGGAAGCTCGACCTCAACCTGCCGGGGGGCACGCACGGCAGCTTCGCCGACTACCAGTTCTCGGCCCCCGGGCTCGCCCGGTCCGCCGGCGTACCGGACGAGGCGGTCGAGGGGCTGCTGGGCACTGTCGACCCGGTGCGCAGCGTGGCTGCCCAGCGCGCGTACGTCGGGGCGTACTTCGACCAGTTCCTGAAGGGCCGGCCGCAGCCGTTGCTGCGGAAGGAATCGCCGCGACACCCGGACGTGAAGTTCGTCCGCTGAGCAAAAGCTGTCTCGGCATCCGGGACCGTGCGGGTGCGCGCCTCACGTGCGGGCGAAGTACGAGGTGAGGGAGAGTCCCCGGCGCGGGGACTTTCCCGTGCTTTCCGTCACCTGAATGCGGCTCGTGGCGACGCGACCGGTTACCGTGCGTTGAGAAATGCGTTGCAGTCGGCCGTACTCTGTCTTCGGGCAGGGTCGGTGCTCGGGGTGGTGCTCACGGGGAATGAGCAGTCCGGCCGCAGACGTTTGGTGTGGGCGTACGGGCCGTAGACAGCAAGGAGCGCAGTGGCAGGGGCAGCAGGGACCAAGACATCGTCCGGAACCGCGGTACCGGGGACCGGGCGCCGACTGGTGATCGTCGAGTCGCCGAAGAAGGCGCGGATGATCGCCGGTTTCCTGGGTGCCGGGTACGTGGTGGAGTCCAGCTTCGGCCACATCCGGGACTTGCCGAAGGGGGCCGACGAGATCCCCGCCAAGTACAAGGGCCTGCCGTGGGCCCGGCTCGGCGTGAACATCGATGACCACTTCGACCCGCTGTACGTCGTACCGGCCGACAAGAAGGCGCAGATCCGCAAGCTCAAGGACCTGCTCAAGGACGCCGACGAGCTCTACCTGGCCACAGATGAGGACCGCGAGGGCGAGGCCATCGCGTGGCACCTGCTGGACGAGCTGAAGCCGAAGATCCCGGTCAAGCGGATGGTCTTCCACGAGATCACCCCGAAGGCGATCCAGGACGCGGTCGGCAGCGCGCGGCAGATCAACGACGCGCTGGTCGACGCCCAGGAGGCCCGGCGGATCCTCGACCGGCTCTACGGCTACGAGGTCTCCCCGGTGCTGTGGAAGAAGGTCATGCCGAAGCTGTCGGCGGGCCGGGTCCAGTCGGTCGCCGTCCGGATGGTCGTCGACCGCGAGCGGGACCGGATCGCGTTCCGCAGCGCGTCGTACTGGGACCTGGACGCCACGCTCGACGCCGGCGAGGGCAAGACGCCGCGGCTGTTCCCGTCGCGGCTGGTCTCGGTCGACAGCCAGCGGATCGCCCAGGGGCGTGACTTCGCCTCGACCGGCGAGCTGAAGAGCCAGAACACGGTCCACCTCGACGAGCCGACGGCGACCGCGCTGGCCGCGGCGCTGCAGAGCTCGCAGTTCACGGTCCGCTCGATCGAGTCCAAGCCGTACACCCGCAAGCCGTACGCGCCGTTCCGGACCACCACGCTGCAGCAGGAGGCCGGGCGCAAGCTCAACATGTCCGCCTCGCAGACGATGCAGATCGCCCAGCGTCTCTACGAGAACGGCAACATCACCTACATGCGTACCGACAGCGTCACGCTGTCGGACACCGCGATCACCGCCGCCCGGGCCCAGGTCCGCGAGCTGTACGGCGCGTCGTACCTGCCGGACAAGCCGCGGGTCTACACCTCCAAGGTGAAGAACGCCCAGGAGGCGCACGAGGCGATCCGGCCGGCCGGCGAGCAGTTCCAGACCCCGGGGCAGACCGGGCTGTCCGGCGCGGAGTTCCGGCTGTACGAGCTGATCTGGATGCGCACGATCGCGTCCCAGATGAAGGACGCGGCCGGCAACAGCGTCTCGATCAAGATCGACGCCAAGGCCTCGACCGGGGAGAACTGCGAGTTCACCTCGTCCGGCCGGGTGATCACGTTCCACGGGTTCCTCAAGGCGTACGTCGAGGGCGCGGACGACCCGTCGCACGAGACCGACGACCGGGAGACCCAGATCCCCGACGTGACCGAGGGCGACGTCCTGCCGGCCACCGAGGTGATCGCCTCCGGGCACGAGACCAAGCCGCCGTCGCGCTTCACGGAGGCGACGCTGATCGCCCAGCTGGAAGAGCGCGAGATCGGCCGGCCGTCGACATACGCCTCGATCCTGGGCACGATCCAGGCCCGCGGCTACGTCTACAAGAAGGGCAACGCGCTGGTTCCGGCGTGGCTGGCCTTCGCCGTGGTCCGGCTGCTGGAGCAGCACTTCACCCGCCTGGTCGACTACGCGTTCACCGCCTCGATGGAGGACGTGCTCGACGACGTCGCCGCCGGGAACCTGCAGCGCGAAGGCGTGCTCGGCCGGTTCTACTTCGGCGACGACGACCTCGAGGGCCTGCAGTCGATGGTCAGCGACCTCGGCGACATCGACGCCCGGGAGATGTCGACTTTCCCGGTCGGCCCGCCCGACAGCGGCATCGTGGTCCGCGTCGGCCGCTACGGCCCGTACGTCGAGGGTCCGGACGAGACCCGCGCGAACGTGCCGGAGGACCTGCCGCCGGACGAGCTCACGGTCGACAAGGCCAAGGAGCTGCTGAGCCAGCCGTCCGGTGTCGAGATCGAGCTGGGCGCCGTACCGGACAGCGGGCTGCAGGTGGTCGCGAAGGCCGGCCGCTTCGGTCCGTACGTGACCGAGGTGCTGCCCGAGGACGCGCCGAAGAGCGCCAAGCCGCGGACCGGTTCGCTGCTCAAGTCGATGACGCTGGACACCGTCACCCTGGACGACGCGCTCAAGCTGCTGTCGCTGCCGCGGGTGGTCGGCAAGGACCCGGAGTCCGGTGACGAGATCACCGCGCAGAACGGCCGCTACGGCCCGTACCTGAAGAAGGGCACGGACTCGCGGTCGCTGCAGACCGAGGACCAGATCTTCGACATCACGCTCGACGAGGCGCTGAAGATCTACGCCGAGCCGAAGCAGCGCGGCCGTCGTGCCGCGGCGCCGCCGCTGAAGGAGCTCGGGGAGGACCCGGAGTCCGGTCAGCCGATCGTCGTGAAGGAGGGCCGCTTCGGTCCGTACGTCACCGACGGGGAGACCAACGCGACGCTGCGCAAGGACGACGCGGTCGACAGCATCTCGCTGCTGCGGGCGGCTGAACTCCTGGCCGACAAGCGGGCCCGTGGTCCGGTGAAGAAGACGGCCAGGAAGTCCCCGGCGAAGAAGACGACGGCCAAGAAGACGACCGCGAAGAAGACCACGACGAAGAAGGCGACGGCGAAGAAGACCACCAAGAAGGCCGCCGCCAAGAAGGCCTGAGAGGTCAGACTGGACTATGGCGACTCCTCCTTCGAAGGGACCGGCCGAGGTCACCGCGCAGCGACTGCGGGAGCGCGGCGAGCGGGTGACCCCGGCACGGCTGGCGGTCGTCGAGGTGCTGGCGAGCACCGCCGAGCACCTGAGCGCGGAGCAGATCGGCGAACGCGCCGAGCAGCTCCGGCCGGGCATCCACCGGGCGACCGTGTACCGGGCGCTCGACGCGCTCGGTGAGTTCGGGCTGGTCACGCACGTCCACCTCGGCCGCGCCGGTACGACGTACCACCTGTCCGGCGAGCTGGCACCGCGTCACCTGCACCTGCGCTGCTCCGAGTGCGGCAAGGTGCTGGACGCTCCCGGCGACACGCTCGACCCGGCCCGCCGCAAGCTCCAGCGCGATCTCGGCTTCAAGCTCGCCCCGGAACAGGTCGCCCTGGTCGGCGTCTGCGCGGAGTGCTCCGCCTGAGCCAGTCTGTCCATATCTGTTCATCGGTGTGGATTCGTGAACAGAACAGTCGTAGGGTCGGTAGCTGTGACCTACGACCACAGCTATGTCGAAGACTTCGCCCCCGCCGCCGGGGTCCTGCCGCCGCGCGCCTGGCTGGACGACGACTCCGCCCGGGTCTCGCTGACCGGCGACTGGAGCTTCCGGCTCTCGCCGAGCGTCGCGGAGGCTCCCGACGACCTGAAGGACCCTGACACCAGCGGCTGGGACACGATCAGCGTGCCGGGGCACTGGCAGCTGCAGGGGTACGGCTCCCCGGCGTACACGAACGTGGTCTACCCGTTCCCGCTCGAGCCGCCGTACGTGCCGACCGACAACCCGACCGGTGACTACGTCCGGACCGTGACGGTGCCGGAGGACTTCGCCGGTACGCGGATCGTGCTGCGGTTCGAGGGCGTGGACTCGCGGTTCGCGCTGCACGTGAACGGCGAACTGGTCGGCTGGTCGTCCGGTTCGCGGCTGCCCAGCGAGTTCGACCTGACCGAGCTGGTGACGCCGGGCCAGGAGGCCCGGATCGCGGTCCGCGTGCACCAGTGGTCGGCCGGCAGCTACGTCGAGGACCAGGACATGTGGTGGCTGTCCGGGATCTTCCGTGAGGTCAACCTGCTCGCGCTGAAGCCGACCGCCCCGACCGACGTGTTCGTGCACACGTCGTACGAGGGTGGCGCCGGAACGCTGAAGGTCGACTCCGACGTCGCCGGGACGGTCGTCGTACCGGAGCTCGGGCTGGAGCTGCCGACCGGTGAGGAGACCACGGTCGCGCAGGTCGAGCCGTGGAGCGCCGAGAGCCCGAAGCTGTACGACGGCGTCGTGCGCACCGACGGCGGCGAGGTCCGGATCCGGATCGGTTTCCGCACGATCGCGATCGTCGACGGCGTCTTCACCGTGAACGGCAACCGTGTCCTGTTCAACGGCGTCAACCGGCACGAGGTCCACCCCGACCGCGGCCGCGCGCTGACCGAGCAGGACATGCTGGACGACGTACTGATCATGAAGCGGGCCGGTATCAACGCCGTCCGCACCAGCCACTACCCGCCGCACCCGCACTTCCTCGACCTGTGCGACCTGCACGGCCTGTACGTCGTGGACGAGTGCGACCTGGAGACGCACGGCTTCGGCTACGAGCCGCAGCCGCCGAACCTGCCGAACCCGGTGATGGACGAGCGCTTCAAGCCGGACCTGGTCGAGCGGCTGCGCCGGATGGTTGCCCGGGACAAGAACCACCCGAGCATCGTGCTCTGGTCGCTCGGCAACGAGTGCGGCATGGGCGACAACCTCAAGGCCATGTACGACCTGGCCAAGGAGCTCGACCCGTCGCGCCCGGTGCACTACGAGCGGGACACGCACGCGGAGTTCGTCGACATCTACTCGCAGATGTACACCTCGCCCGAGGACGTCGCGAAGATCGGCGAGGACCCCACGTCGTACCGGGGTCTGCCGTTCATCCTCTGCGAGTACGGGCACGCGATGGGCAACGGGCCGGGCGGCCTGCTGGACTACCGGGAGCTGTTCGAGAAGTACCCGCGTTGCCAGGGCGGTTTCATCTGGGAGTTCATCGACCACGGGCTGCGCAAGACCGAGGACGGGCAGGAGTTCTACGCCTACGGCGGGGACTTCGGCGAGTCGATCCACGACGGCAACTTCGTCTGCGACGGGCTGCTGCTGCCGGACCGGACGCCGTCGCCGGGCATGCTCGAGTACGTCAAGGTGATCGAGCCGCTGCGGATCGTTGCCGATGGCAATGGTGTGGCGATCGGCAACCGGTACGAGGTGCTGGACACGAGCCACCTGACGTTCCGGTACGTCGTCGAGGTCGAGGGTGAGCGGGTCGCCGGTGGAGATCTCTCGGTGCCCTCTGTCCCTCCGGGCGAGACGGTGACGGTGGAGCTGCCGGTGCAGTCGGCCGATCAGACCGAGGCCTGGGTGACGGTGACTGCCGAGCTGACCGACGGTACGGCGTGGGCCGAGGCCGGGCACCGGGTCGCCTGGGGCCAGGTCCGGCTGGACGAGCCGGCGTCGTCCGGCGCGAAGACCACCGCGCAGACCGGCCCGTGCACCGCGCCTGACGGCGTCGCCGGGGTTCACGGAATCACTGTCGGCGCGATCCGCGACGCGCGGCTCGACGTCTGGCGGGCACCGACCGACAACGACGCGATCCCCGGCGTGGCCGAGGCGTGGCGCGAGCAGGGACTGCACCGCGTCCAGCACCGGGTCGTGTCGGCGACGACGCACCAGACGGGCTGGAAGGTCGTCACCCGTACGGCGCCGCCGGCGCTGCAGTGGGGACTGGTCTCCACCTGGGTGTGGAGCCAGCTCGAGGACGGGCTGCACCTCGACCTCACCGTCAAGCCCGAGGGCCAGTTCCCGGCGACCCTGCCGCGGCTGGGCATCACGTTCGAGCTGCCGAAGGTCGAGAACGTCGAGTGGTTCGGCGCCGGGCCGAACGAGGCGTACATCGACACCCGGTCGGCGGCCGCGGTCGGCAAGTACTCCGGCGCGGTCGCGCAGCTGCAGACGCCGTACGTGCGTCCGCAGGAGAACGGCCACCGCATCGACACCCGGTGGGCCGCGCTGACCGGCGCGAACGGCACGCTGCGGATCGAGGCGGCGCCGGACCTGTTCGGCCTGACCGTCCGCGACTGGACCAGCAAGGACCTGGAGGACGCCAAGCACACGGTCGACGTGAAGCCCGGCGATACGACGTACGTGACGCTGGACCTCGCGCAGGCCGGGATCGGCTCCAACTCCTGCGGACCGGCCCTGGCCGACAAGTACAAGTTGCCCACGGCCCCGGCCTCGCTGTCGGTGAAGTTCAGCTAGCCGCGACACCCCTTCAGCCTCCGTCGAAGTCCGGCTATTCGACGGAGGCTGAAGAGGTTCTGCCCCGGGAACCGGGCGATCGCCGTACCGGCTTAGTCGTTCTTGGTGAGCTTCCAGAGGCCCGGAAGGATCGCACCCGCGACGGCTGCCTTGATCAGGCCGCCGACGACGAACGAGGTGAAGCCGGCGGCGATCGCCTGGCCGGCGTCGAGGTGGGCGACCACCGCGAGCCACGGGACGCCGACAGCGAAGATGATGACCTGGCCCGCGAGGAAGAGCGGGAGCGCCTTCCACAGGGCCCGGTCGAGCTGGTGCTTGGCGGCCAGGCCGATCAGGTACGCCGCAGGCAGGAAGCCGACGATGTAGCCGCCGGTCGCGCCGCTGATCACCTCGAAGCCCCCGGAGGCCTCGCTGTAGAACGGCAGGCCGATCGCGCCGAGGACCAGGTACAGCGCCTGACCGGCCAGACCGCGGTGCGGCCCGAGCGCGGCAGCGGTCAGTACGACGGCCAGCGTCTGCCCGGTGATCGGCACCGGCGAGCCCGGGACGGGGATCGCGATCTGCGCCAGCGCCGCGGTGAACAGCGCGGCGGTGACGACCAGCGCGACGTCGCGGGCCCGGGACCTGCCCAGGACGTCGGCGAGAACGAGCGGCCGCTGAGCGGGCAGGGGAACGGCGGTGGTCACGAAGCCTCCACATCGGTCGGCCACCCGGCGTACGGGGGCCCTTCTGGATCAGACCGCCTCAGTCTGCATCAGGTCGGATACCCGGAGGACGCAGTGTGTCGATGACCACGTCACGTGGGAGCCTGAGGTCAGGAGGCACCCGGAGCGGCCGTCTCCAGACCGGCCTCCGCGGCCGCGGCCAGCAGACGCTTGTCGTAAGTGACCAGGGCGGTGAGGGGCAGACCCTCCAGGACGAGGGTTTGAGCACTCGCGAGATGGATGGCGTCGAGGGTCCGGAGCATCGGGTCCGGGTAAGCGGCCGCTGTTGCGAGCACGGTCTCGTCCACCGGCACCCGGTCGAGCCTGGCCAGCACCGTGGGAACGGCCGCGAGCCGACCGGGATCGGAACGCCGAAGTGCGCGGGGAACCTCGGTGAGAACCAGGGCCGACGCCACCAGTTGGGTGTCCGCCTGGGCGGTCAGCCAGGCGACGAGGGCGGCACTCTCCGCCTCCGGCCGGACCAGCTTCACGATCGCGGCGGAGTCGAGGAAGATCACAGGCGCTCCTCGCGGAGATCCGAGATGATGTCGGTGGAATCGATCGAGAGATCCGGTTCACCTGGAGGAACGACCACCGGGGCCGGGGAGGTGGCTGGGATCAGCCGGCCGCGGCGGATCAGCTCGACGCGGGTACTGGTGTCGTGGTCGATCGGGACCAAGCGCGCCGCCGGGCGGCCGCTGACCGTGATCTCCACAGACTCGCCGTTGGCGACCCGGGCCAGTACAGCGCTGGTGTGCTGGTTGAGTTCACGCACGGGGATGCTGTCCATGACGCTAGTGTAGAACCTCTTGTTCTACGGCTGCCAGTGCTGTCCGCCCGAGGTCGGCCGTCGTGCCGGACGGCGCCCTTCACCAGGCTGCGTCGGCACACCGGCCACGGCGTGTCCGTAGCGCCGACTAGGCTCTGTGTCGTGCCGGAGCCGTACGACGCGTTGACCGATCCTGCACCGGCCCACGACCTGCGGGCGGTGCTGCGGATCCGGGCGTTCCGGCGGCTGTGGATCGCGTTCGGGCTGTCCAGCCTGGGTGACTGGATCGGGCTGCTCGCGCTGACCGCGATGGCCAAGAACTTCGCCGGTGACGACTACCAGGCGGCCAACTTCGCGATCGGCGGCGTGCTGTTCCTGCGGGTGCTGCCCGCGCTGGTGATGGGCCCGGTGGCCGGCTGGGTCGCCGACCGGCTCGACCGGCGCTGGACGATGATCCTCGGCGACATGATCCGGGCGGCGTTCTTCGTCAGCATCCCGATCGTCGGCACGCTGACCTGGGTCCTGGTCGCGACCGTGCTGATCGAGATCGTCAGCCTGATCTGGGGCCCGTCGAAGGACGCCAGCGTCCCGAACCTGGTGCCAAGGCACCGGCTCGAGGCCGCCAACCAGATCAGCCTCGTCACGACGTACGGGTCGGCCCTCCCAGCGGCCGTGATCTTCACCGCGATCACGCTGGCCGGCCGTGGCCTCGGGGACGTCGCGATCGACCTCGCGGTGTACGTGAACGCGGCGACCTTCGCGGTCTCCGGGCTCGCGATCATCTCCGTCGCCGAGATCGGCCGGGCCGGCGCGCACGACCACGAGGACCACCCGACGCTGTGGCGGACGATGGTCGAGGGCTGGTCCTACGTCACCGGTACGCCGGTGGTCCGCGGCCTGGTCGTCGGGATCTCCGGCGCCTTCGCGGCCGGCGCGGTGGTGATCGGCCTGGGGCGCACGTACGTCGAGGACCTGGACGCGGGCGATCCCGGGTACGGCGTGCTGTTCGGCGCGGTCTTCGGCGGTCTCGCGCTCGGCATGGGCTTCGCGCCCCGGATCTTCTCCGGCCTGTCGCGGCGCCGGCTGTTCGCGGCCGGGCTGGTCGGGGCGGGGATCGGGCTGGCCGGGCTGTCGCTGATCCAGCAGATCGAGATCGCCACGATGATCGCGATCCTGCTCGGCTTCTGCGCCGGCGCCTCCTGGGTCTCCGGCCAGACGCTGCTCGGGCTCGAGGTCCCGGACAACCTGCGCGGCCGGACGTTCGCCTTCGTACAGTCGGCGGTCCGGACCGTGCTCGCGCTGACGCTCGCGGTCGCGCCGTTCCTGGCCGGCGCGATCGGCCGGCAGACCTGGCACGTCGGTGGCCGCTCGCTGAGCTACAACGGCGCCGCCCTGACCATGCTGATCGCGGCCGTGCTGGCCGGAGCGATCGGGGTGGTCGCGTGGCGGCAGATGGACGACCGCCCGGGCGTACCGTTCTGGCGCGACGTACGGCGTAGCTTCGGCAAGACCCCGGGCGTGTACCCGACGACCGGGCTGTTCGTCGCTCTGGAAGGCGGGGAGGGCGCGGGCAAGTCGACGCAGTCCGCGCTGCTGGTGAAGTGGCTGGAGGAGCGCGGGCAGCACGTCCTGCTCACGCGGGAGCCCGGCGCGACGGATCTCGGCAAGACGCTGCGGCAGATCGTGCTCGACCCGGCCACGGGCGACATCTCGCACCGGGCCGAGGCGCTGATCTACGCCGCCGACAAGGCCGAACACGTCGACTCGGTGATCAAGCCGGCGCTGAAGGCCGGCTCGGTCGTGATCACCGACCGGTACGTCGATTCCGCGCTGGCCTACCAGGGGTCCGGGCGCGACCTGGACGTGTCGGACGTCGAGCGCGTGAACCGCTGGGCGACCGACGACCTCCGCCCGAATCTGACGGTGCTGCTCGACCTGGCCCCGAAGAGCGGCCTCGGGCGTTTCGAGGAGCGGGACCGGATCGAGGCCCAGTCCGCGGACTTCCACGAGCGGGTCCGCGCGGCGTTCCTGGAGCTTGCCGCCGCCGAACCGCAGCACTACCTGGTGATCGACGCGACCCAGGACCGCGAACAGATCGCCCTGCAGATCCAGGCCCGTTTGCTTCCCCTGTTGCCGAAGGTGGGCTGAAATGACGGTTTGGGACGACTTGGTCGGGCAGGAGCCGGCGGTCGACGTACTGACTCGGGCTGTCTCCGGTGCGGCCGCCCGGTTGCGCGGCGAGAGCGGCGCGGCGACGGCAGGGATGACGCACGCCTGGCTGATCACCGGCCCGCCCGGCTCCGGCCGCTCCAACGCCGGCCGCGCGTTCGCCGCGGCGCTGCAGTGTGCGAACCAGGGCTGCGGCGAGTGCAACGACTGCCGTACGACGCTGAGCGGCGCGCACCCCGACGTCTCCCTGATCCGCACCGAGCTGCTCTCGATCCGGGTCAGTGAGATCCGCGAGCTGATCCGGCGTGCTGCGATGAGCCCGACGCAGGGGCGCTGGCAGGTGATGGTCGTCGAGGACGCCGACCGGCTGACCGAGCAGGCGGCCGACGCGCTGCTGAAGAGCATCGAGGAGCCGTCGCCGCGGACCGTGTGGGTGCTGTGCGCGCCGACGGTCGAGGACGTCGTACCGACGATCCGCTCGCGGTGCCGGCTGCTGGTGCTGCGGACGCCGCCGGTCGCCGCTGTCGCGGAGATGCTGAGCCGGACGCTCGGGGTGGACGCGGAGCTGGCCGGGTTCGCGGCGCGGGCCGCGCAGGGGCACATCGGGCGGGCGCGGGCGCTGGCGCGTGACGAGGCGGTGCGCGAACGGCGTACGAAGGTGCTCGAGGTGCCGTTCACGTTGCGCGACATCGGGGCGTGCCTGAAGGCGGCCCAGCAGCTGAGCGAGGCGGCGAAGGAAGAAGCCAAGGCGAGCGCCGCGGCCGTCGACGAGAAGGAACGAACGGCGCTCGAGCAGGCGTTGGGCGTCGGCACCAAGGGCGCCAAGCCCCGCGAGGCCGCCGCGGCCGTCAAGGACCTCGAGGAGCAGCAGAAAGCCCGCGCCAAGCGCTGGGAACGCGACGTGCTCGACCGCTCACTGGTCGACCTGATGGCGCTCTACCGCGACGTCCTGGTCGTCCAGACCCGCGCCGGCAGCGACCTGATCAACGCCGAGCTCCACAAGTCGATCACCCAGTTCGCCGACCGGACGACCCCCGAGCAGACCATCCGCCGCATCGGTGCCATCGCCGCCTGCCGCGAAGCCATCGAGACCAACGTCGCCCCCCTCCTGGCCCTGGAAGCCATGACCATCAACCTCTTCGAAGGCTGACCCCCCGGCGTCCACAGGCTCCCGGGCCCCTGTCCCACAGCCCCGGTCCCACAGCCCTCGGGTGCAAAGCCCCGGGCCCCCGCCCTACAGCCCCGGCCCCCAGCGGAAGCACTGGTCGGCGGAGACCAGGCCCCCTCCACGCTTTTCGTCGCCGGCAGCGGCGGGAAGTTCTAGCTGCGTGCCCCGGCGAGACAGCGGCGACCAGCCAGAGGCCCCGGCGTCCGCAGGCTCCCCGGCCCCACAGATCCTCGGCCCAGGACCCCGCCCCACAGGTGGGCGACAACCAAGCCCCCTCAACCCTTTCGTCGCCGGCAGCGGCGGGACGTTCCAGCTGCGCGCTCCGGCCAGACAGCGGCGACCAGCCGCCGGAAGGTATTTCGTACGTGAGGGATCGTCCACAGACGCCGCGTCGACCAGGGTGTTCGAGGCGTGAGACACGGGTCTGAGTTGCGGACCTGCTGTAACGAAGGTAGGGGTCCGGGCGATGTGCTGGCTGGCTGGGGAATTCAGCCGTCGGCCCTCGGTAAAGGAACTGGATGACCCAACCGCCTCGGCCCGTGGAGCCTCTGCGGTCGCTGCCGTCGGCCGAGTCGTGGCTCGACGGGGTGCCGGCGCCGGCCCGGCGCCGGATGGATCGCTTCGCGGTCGCGGCGCTGGCCTTCAGCCTGCCCGGGCTGATCCCGGTGGGCATCCCGCTGGCGGCGGTCGCCCTGCGACGGACCCGCCGGGCGGGCAGCAGGGGTCGTCGACTGGCACAGGCCGCGCTGGCGATCTCGGTCTGCTGGGTGATCGTGATCGGCGTCGCCGCCGCGCTCGGCCTGTACGGCGAACGGCAGGCCGGCATCGGCCGGTCGGTGCCGATCGCCGAGGTCCGGGTGCTGCAGTGCTTCGACGCCGACCTCGCGGCCGAGACGCTACGGATGGTGACGATCGCCGACTGCGGCGCGTCGCACTCCGGTGAGGCCTACGCGAAGGTGACGGCGGCGATGACCGGCCTGTCGACCGAGCAGAAGGGCACCTCGGCGACCCAGCACTGCGCGACGGCGTTCGGGGACTTCGTCGGTACGCCGTACGAGCGGTCCGACCTGGACATGTACTACGTCGTGCTGGAAGATCAACCTGTTGCTGATGGCAACGTACTGTGCATGGTGGGCGGGGAGCGCCTGGTGGGATCCATGCGCGGCGCACAGCGCTAGGTCCTGGGGGAGAGACGATGACACAACCGCCGTACCAGCACGACCCGAACCGGCCGCAGGACCGGCCGCGGAGCTTCCCCTCGTACGCCGAGCAGCAGCGGCCGCGGGACACCCCGCCGCCCTTCGTCCCGCCGCCCGTCGTCCCGCCGTACTCGCAGCCGCAGCAGCCGCAGCAGCCCCACACGGCGCCACAGCAGCAGTACGCGGCGCCGCCGTACCAGCACCAGCCCTACCCGACCCAGCAATACCCGCCCGCCTACGGCCAGCCACCGGTGCCGTACGGCTACGGCTACCCCGGCGCCGTCCGCCGCACCAACGGCCTGGCCACGGCCGCGCTCGTCACCGGGCTGGCGAGCATCCTGTTCACCATCGCCGCACCGGTCGCCATCGGCCTCGGCATCGCCGCGCTGGTCCAGATCAAGCGGCGCAACGAGGACGGCACCGCGCAGGCGGTCGTCGGCCTGGTCGTCGGCAGCGCGGTCACGGTGATCGCCGCGGGACTGATCGCCCTGTTCGCGATCGGTTCGCAGATCCCCGACCAGGCGTCCTCCGACGGCGGGACGCCGGTCAGCTCCTCGGACCCGGCCGGCGTCTACATCGACGCCCTCGTGGTCGGCGAGTGCTTCGACGACACCTCCGACGAGGACGAGGTCGCGCGGTCGACCTGCGGCGTCGACCACGACGGCGAGCTGTACGCCGTGGTGACGCTGCCGGCCCAGACCTGGCCGGGCGACGAGAAGGTCGGCGACCTCGGCGAGGCGGCCTGCGACGAGAAGTTCGCGTCGTACGTCGGCATCGCCGTCGACGACTCCGAGCTCGACCCGGTCGCCTGGTACCCCGAACGCGCCGGCTGGAACAGCGGCGACCGCGACGTCTACTGCACGGTCTACGGCCCGTACGGCGACCCGCTCGACAAGACGGTGAAGAACAGCAAACGCTGACTCCACCCGATGCCCCCCGCGGTGAAGCCTCCCAAGCCTTCACCGCACATGCCCTAGTCTGGCCGCGTGGGTATGGTGATGGCGGTGTCGTTCGAGCGGTACGGACGGCTGTACTACCTGGACCCCGGCTCGCACCGGCCGCGGGTCGGGCAGAAGGTGCTGGTCCCGACCGACGACGGGCCCGAGGTCGCCGAGTGCGTGTGGGCGCCGCAGTACGTGACCGAGGAGATCGGTGGGCTGCCGCTGTGCGCGGGGGTCGCGACCGACGCCGACCTGCAGCGCGACGAGCAGAACCGCGACCGCCGGGCCGACGCGCGGCTGATCGCGAAGCGGCTGATCCGCGAGCACGGGCTGCCGATGAAGGTGGTCGGCATCGACTTCGTCGACCGGCGCGCCGACGTCGACCAGCTGGTGATCGTGTACTTCTCCGCGCCGCACCGCGTCGACTTCCGTGAGCTGGTCCGCGACCTGGCCCGTGGGCTGCGCGCGCGGATCGAGCTGCGTCAGGTCGGCGCGCGCGACGAGGCCCGCCTGCAGGGTGGGATCGGGCCGTGCGGCCGGGACCTGTGCTGCGCGACGTTCCTGAAGGACTTCGAGCCGGTCAGCGTCCGGATGGCGAAGGACCAGGACCTGCCGCTCAACCCGCTGAAGATCTCGGGCGCGTGCGGGCGGCTGATGTGCTGCCTGAAGTACGAGCACCCGCTGTACCAGGAGTTCAACGCGAAGGCGCCTTCGGTCGGTACGCCGGTGGAGACGCCCGCGGGAGACGGCGTGGTCGTCGGGCACAACGTCCCGAGCGACACCGTCGTCGTACGGCTTGCTGCTTCCGGCCGGCGGTGTGCGTGCAGCCGCGCGGACGTGTGCTCACCTCGTCAGCAGTACGAGGCGAGCAGTACCACCACACCGGACGCGCCTGCTGACCTCCCGACGCCGGTCGCTCGGCAGGAGCAAGCCCCGCCGGAGCAGGCCGACCAGCAGCAGCCTGCAGCCGAGCAGGCGCAGCAGGAGCCGGCTGCAGCGGCGCACGCCCAGCAGGAGCCGACTGCCGCCAACCAGACCGACCAGCCGCAGGCTGCAGCAGACCAGACCGATCTGCAGCCGGCCGCGGAGGACTCCACTCCCCGCCGGCGCAAGCCGCGGCGTCGGCGGCGTTTGAGCGATTCGTCGACGGACACTGGGTCCACCACCGCTGGACCGGACGACAACACGGGAGACGGCTCGTAGTGAAGACGTGCAGGGTGGTTGCAGGGCTACTGGTCGTGGCGCTGGTCGGTGGGTGCGGAGTCGCTACGCGGGCCCAGGACGCCGACGGCGGCGGTACGGAGGGCAGCAAGCCGACCAGCGCGCCGGCCGGACCCATCCCTGCCGGGCTGGAGAGGTTCTACCAGCAGACGCCCTCCTGGGAGCGCTGCGGTTCGGGCAGCCAGTGCGCGACGATCACCGTCCCGCTCGACTACACCAAGCCCACCGGCGATACCATCGAACTGCGCGCCCGCAAGGTCCCGGCCCGTGACCGGACCGGCAAGATCGGCACGCTCTTCCTCAACCCGGGTGGTCCGGGCGCGTCCGGACTCGAGTTCGCGTCGGCGGCGTCGTTCGTGCTCGGCCCGGCGCTGCTGCGCAAGTTCGACGTGGTCGGCTGGGACCCGCGTGGTGTCGGCGACTCGACGCCGGTGCGGTGCCTGGACACCGAGGAGCAGGACAAGTTCCTCGCCACCGACGGCAGCCCGGACACCGAGGCCGAGATCACCGAGCTGAACACGGTGTCGAAGAGCTTCGCGGACGCCTGCGAGGAGCGGTCGGGCAAGCTGCTGCCGCACGTCTCGACCGAGGACGCGGCCCGTGACATCGACGTACTGCGGGCGCTGGCCGGCGACGTCGAGCTGAACTACATCGGCTACTCGTACGGCACCTTCCTCGGGGCGACGTACGCCGAGCTGTTCCCGAAGAACGTCGGCCGGCTGGTGCTGGACGGGGCGGTGGACCCGGCGAAGACCGCCGAGGAGAACAACATCGCCCAGGCCAAGGGCTTCGACACCGCGCTCGACGCGTTCTCCGAGGACTGCGCGAGCCGCAACTGCCAGCTCGGTACCAGCAAGGCCGAGGTGCTGGCCGCGGTCGACAAGCTGCTCACCGAGACCGACGCCAAGCCGATCCCGACCGGCGGCGACCGCGAGGTCACGCAGGCGCTGGCGGTGCTCGGCGTGATCTACCCGCTGTACTCGCGGGAGGCCTGGCCCCGGCTCGAGGAGGCGGTGGCCGACGGCCTGGCCGGCAAGGGCGCGCGGCTGCTGGCCATCGTCGACGAGAACACCGACCGGACCCCGCGCGGCTACACGACCAACGGGAACGAGGCGATCTACGCGGTGAACTGCCTGGACCGGCAGGACGTCACGTCGGTCGCGGACGCGAAGTCGCTGGCGTCGAAGTACCAGAAGGAGTCGCCGCGGTTCGGCGCGTACCTGCTGTGGGGTTCGCTGAGCTGCGCGAACTGGCCGGTGAAGCCGACCGGTAAGCCGCACTCGATCAAGGCGCCCGGCGCGAAGCCGATCGTCGTGATCGGCACCACCCGCGACCCGGCGACGCCGTACGGGTGGGCGGTCGGGCTGGCCGGGGAGCTGGAGAGCGGTGTGCTGATCACCCGCGACGGCGACGGCCACACGGGCTACAAGGCCGGCAACGCGTGCGTCGACACCGCGGTCGAGAGCTACCTGCTGCAGGGCTCGCCGCCGTCGGCCGACCTGAAGTGCTGACGGGCCGCTGAGGCCGGTACGACGACGTACCGGCTGCTGGCGGCGGTACGTCGTACCAGACCTCAGCTGGGCCGGTCGTCGCCCGTGCCCGGCAGTTGCAGGGTCTCGGTCGCCTTCTCCAGCACGGCGCGCAGCCCTGCCTCGTCCTGCGGGCGCCCGCCGACGGTGATCTCGACCGCCGACCGGCCGCTCTCGCCGGCCGGGATCCAGCGCGACAGGCCCATCCGCGGGCCGCGCGCCTTGTCGGTGTAGGTGTAGATCAGCGTGGTGTTGTCGGCGCTGAGCACCTTGTAGTCCTGCTCGTCGATGCTGCCCTGCCGAGCTTCGAGCAGCGCGGTCGGCGTCTGCTTGCTGCCGCGCGCGTCGAACCGGACCTGCCAGACGCCGGTCGGGTCGACGTACCGGGGCCGGGTGCCGGCCTGGCTGCTCTTCCAGCCCGCCGGGACCTCGGCGGTGATCGGCGCCTTGTCGCTGCCGAACGTCTCGGCGACGAACTGCAAGGAGTCCGGCTGCAGCCCGTCCGTCGCGGTCGACGTGGGCGACGGTGCCGGACTGGTGACGACGGTCTGCGCGGAGTCGTTTCCCGTTGCACTGTTGATGGCCAGCACGGTGCCGAAGACGGCGACCCCGACGGTCATCCCGGCCAGTGTCGCCACCAGCGCCTGGTGCCTGGGCGTAAGCATCCGGACCTCCGCATCGCCTTGTCAGTGCCTTGTCACGGCCCTTGATTATCGACCACGAAGGGGGCGCGAGCGAAACCGCGACTACGCTGGCCCGTCGTGGACTTCGACACGGCGCGACGCCGGTACCAAGCAGGTGAAGCCGAGCGGGCCGATCTGAAACTCCTGGTGAAACAACTCCTGAAACTGCTGGTCA
Organism: Kribbella sp. DT2; assembly: GCF_049844575.1. NCBI lineage: Bacteria > Bacillati > Actinomycetota > Actinomycetes > Propionibacteriales > Kribbellaceae > Kribbella > Kribbella sp. DT2. Next base: position 96,832 of record NZ_JBNCLH010000012.1, read on the forward strand.
CCAAGGCCCCCGGCCACGCCGTCGAGGTCCGCGTCCCGCCGTACGGCGCAGTCCAGTGCATCGAAGGCCCAAGACACACCCGAGGCACCCCAGGCGCAGTCGTGGAGATGCCCCCGGAACTCTGGATCGACCTCGGCCTCGGCCGCACCACCTGGCCCGAAGCCCGCGACAGCGGCAAGCTGCGCGCCAGCGGCGAACGCACCGACCTCAGCGCCCTCCTACCACTGGTGGACGACTAGAAGAACAGAGAGAAGGCGCTCGCCGCTGGGTGATTGGTTTCGGTTCAGACCGCGTCCACGGGCTGTAAAAGGGTCGTCGTGGTTCGCCGTCAGGTGCCACCATGAGCCGGTGGCAACAAGTTTTCGTGAGCGGCTGGACCGTCTGAAGGTCGATCTGACCCCCTGGCGGGCGTCTCGCGACTTCCGCATCCTGGTGATCTCCGGCTCGGTGTTCTACCTCGGCGGCATGGTCGGGTACGTCGCGCTGCCGTTCCAGCTCTACCAGCTGACCGGCTCGAACTTCGCGGTCGGCGCGATGGGCCTGGTGACGATCGTCCCGCTGGTGATCTTCGGCTTGTACGGCGGGGCGCTGGCCGATCACGTCGACCGGCGCAAGATGCTGATCCTGACCGGTATCGCGCAGGTGGTGATCTGTGCGGCCCTGCTGGCGAACACGCTGCTGGCGAGCCCGCAGACCTGGGTGATCTACGTCTGCGGTGCGCTCAACGCGATCGCGTCGTCGCTGCAGCGCCCGTCGCGGGAGGCGTTGTTCCCGCGCGTCGTACGGCACGAGGACATGCCGGCCGCCGTCACGCTCAACTCGCTGATCCTCCAGGTCGGGCAGCTCGCCGGGCCGGCGCTCGGCGGCGTACTGGTCGGCACGGCCGGTGTGATGTGGGCGTACGCCGTGGAGCTGGCCGGGCTGGTGGTCGCGACGCTGCTGTTCCTGCTCCTGGGGTCGTACAAGCCGAGCGAGCACAGCACCCCACCGAGCCTGCGAGCGATCGGCGACGGCATCAAGTACGCCGTCCGCCGCCGGGATCTGCTGGGCACGTACGCCGTCGACATGGTCGGCATGTTCCTCGCGATGCCGATCGTGCTCTTCCCGGCCTTCGCCACCGAGGTCCTGAAGGAACCCAAGCTGCTCGGCCTGCTCTACAGCGCCGAAGCGGTCGGCGCGATGCTCGCGACCCTGACCAGCGGCTGGGCCCGACGCGTCCACCACCACGGCCGCGCGGTGACCCTCGCCACCATCGCCTGGGGTGCGTCGGTCGGCATCGCGGGCCTGGCGCCCAACATCTGGTTCGCCATCGCGTTCTTCGCCGTCGCCGGCGGCGCCGACATGATCTCCGGCCTGTTCCGCGCCGTGATCTGGAACCAGACCATCCCCGACGAGATGCGCGGCCGCCTGGCCGGCATCGAGATGCTGTCGTACTCCCTCGGACCGTTGGGCGGCCAGTCCCGCTCCGGCCTGGTCGCCGACCTCACCAGCGTCCGTACGTCGATCGTCAGCGGCGGCATCCTCTGCGTGGCCGGCGTCGTCGGCACCGCGGTCTGGCTGAAGGACTTCTGGCGCTACGACGCCCGCACCGACGAGCACGCGATCCGCGAACGGGAGTTGCGCGCGACCTCGGGCACGAGCTCCGCCTGACGATCCACCAGCCTCCGGCTAGAGTCGGGTCACCATGCGTACCCGTCCAGTGACTTCCCTCGTGGCTCTTGCCGGTCTGCTCGCACTGAGCGGATGCGGCGGTGGCGTTGGCGAGACCGCGCCGAATGTGCCGCCGTTGGTGTCGGTCAGTACGGCGCCGACCGAGTCGCCGAGCGTGTCGCCGTCGGGGACGCCGAGTGTGCCGCCGGAGTCGAAGGTCGCGGACACGTTGTGCGTGCGGATGAACCAGGCGCTGGTGCAGGCGACGCTCGCCGTACCGGTGGTGAGGATCCAGCCGAAGGCGGTGCCGGCGGAGATCGGGGTGCCGAGCTTCGACATCTGCCAGTTGGCGTTGAGCGCGAGTCCGAGTGGGCCGGTGCTTCGGCTCGGGGTGTCGGTGCTGCCGGCGACCAGGGAAGAGCTGACGGCGGCTCAGCAGGCGTACGCCGCGACGAAGGCCGAGCCGGCGCGTGCGATCGCGGTCGGGCAGGGCGGTTACGGGACGAGCAAGTTCGCGGTGTTCCTGCTGGGGACCCGTCTCTACAAGGTCGAGGGTCCGGTGGCGACGCAGACCAAGTACGTCGTACTGGCGCAGGAGGCGGCCAGGCAGGCGGCCGGGTTGCCGGAGGCGGCGCCGTTGATCACTCGTGAGGAGTGCGAGCGCGGGTCGAACGCGGCCGCGAAGGTCATGGGTACCACGGCGACGGCGCGGCGGGACAGCGAGACGGCGGCGGGCGATCTCGTCTGCGGCTGGATCACCTCGACCGCCGTGGTCTACTCGACGGCTCGCCGGATGGCCGACGCGGCGGCCGCGATGGCGTCGGTCCGCAAGGCGCCGACGTCGCAGTCCGTTCCGTTGGGTGACGAGGGGTACGTCGACACGGCCACCGGGCGCGGGACGATCCGCGTCGGGACGGACAAGATCGCCGACCTGGTCCCGCTGCCCGGCGCCAAGGTGAAGACCGACGACATGGTCGCCTTCGCCCTCGCCGTCTCCCCGCTCTACACGCGCTGACCGCGCCGCCGCTCACGCGCTGATGCGTCGCTGTGCTGATCGCGCCGCCGCGCGCCGCTCCACGCGCGTTGATGCGCCGCCGCGCTGACCGCGCCGCCGCCCGCCGCGTTGACCGAAGCGGCGCGCGCCTACTTCACCACGTCGGACAGCAGCCAGCCGATCCGCAGTTCCTCCGCGCCGGGACGGTAGGTCCGCAGCAGTTCCGCGCGCTCAGGATCGTCCTCGGGAAGGTCCTCGGCGAGCACGGCCTGCGCGGCGATGGTCTGCGGCCGGGCGCCGAGCGCGCCGCGCAGGTGGAGCGAGCGGCGCAGCATCGCGATCCGTTCGGCGGGCTCCTGCAGGTGTGCGAGGTGCCGAATGATGTACGACTCGAAGAGGCCGTCGCCGGTCCGCGTCGCGATCTCGAGCGCGGTCTCGTAGCGCGGGATCGCGGCGGCTCCGTCGTCGTCGATGTTGTCCAGCAGGACGCCCCAGTGGTACTCGGCCCACCCGCGCTGCAGCTCGGTCCCGGTCCGGGTCGCCGCACGGTAGTTGTCCTCAGCAACAGTCCGGTCGTCCGCGCGCGGGCGCTGGAACAGCAGCCGGCTGTACGCCAGTCGCGCCGTCAGCAGGTGCGCGGTCGACGAGGTCGGATCGAGCGCCGCGACCGCCTGCTCGGCCTCGTCGTGACCCTCGACCTGGAAGAACCAGCGGTCGACAGCGATCTCCGCGCGCAGCTCGGGATCGGCGTCCGGGCCCAGGACGGCGAGCGCGGCGTCCCACTCCCCGAGCAGTTGCAGGCGCCGAGCGATGTAGGTGGCATCAGTTAGCATGATACCTACGGTAAGCAGCGCGATGTAGGGGGTCAAGTGCAATACGGTGACTACATTGGGAACGTGACCCGGCTGGCGGTCGAGCTGGCCAACACCGGCACGCTCGACCCCGACGGCGAGCTCGTCGCCGCGTTCTTCGCGGAGCACGAGATCGCTCCACCGCCCGACGGCCGGTACGGCGACCTGCCGGACCTCGTCCGTACGGCGCTGGCCGAGTCGGTCGACGGCGCTGCCCCCGACGCCGTGCACCGCCTGCTGCGCGACTACCCGCCGGACATGCACCTGACCGACCACGACGGCGGCTGGCACGTCCACTTCAGCCGCAACGGCACCCCGGCCAAGCGCTGGGTCGGCCAGTTGGTCGCCGCCAAGCTCGCGCTGGTCGCGGCGGGCGACCCCTCGGTGACGCTGGGCCGGTGTGACGCGTCCAACTGCGGCAACTACTTCGTCGACCAGTCGCGGAACCGGACCCGCCGCTTCTGCTCCAACGCGTGCGCGAGCCGGACGACCGTCGCGGCGTACCGGGCCCGTACGGCGAAGAACGCCTAGCGGCCGTCGCTTCGCCGCGAAGAACTCCCGGCGGACCTCTGGGCTGTCCGGCCCGGCGCGCCGGCTCGGCGGAGCCGGGCGAGGTCGCGCGCCTGGACCGTGTGCTGCGACCGGGTCGCAGCGTGGGTTACCGTGTGCCCGTCGTGGTGTTCGGGAAGCCGGTGGAGTACCGGCGCGGCCCTCGCCACTGTGATCGGGATTGTCCGCTGAGCGTTCACCAGGTGTGAGACCACTGGCCCGGAGGGGCTGGGAAGGTCAGCTCGGCGGATGCGGTCGTCCCGTCAGCCAGGAGACCGGCCACGACGCGTCCCGTCCACGAGGTGTTGGAGGAACGGTCGCCATGGCCGTCGTACCCAAGGCAGTGCTTGCTGCCGTTTTCCTGTCCCTGGTCGCCGGCTGCGGAAGCGCCGGCGCCGACGAAGGTCCGAGCGCGAGCGCGACGACCGTGAAGAACTGCGGCCTCGACGTCGCTGTCGACGGCCCGCCGCGGCGGGTGTTCGCGGCGTACCAGCCGGCCATCGAGATGGCACACGCGCTGGGTATCTCCGACCGCCTGGTCGGGACCGCGTTCCTCGACTCCGAGCCGCTGCCCGAGTACGCCGGTGCGCAGCGGGACCGCAAGTACTACAAGAACATGCCGAGCCGCGAGGAACTGCTCAGCCTGAACCCGGACTTCGTGCTGTCCGGCTTCAACGACATCTTCAACGCGGCCGGCAGTGACGGCAGCTTCGGCAGCCGCAAGTCGCTGTCCGACCTCGGCGTGCAGACCTGGATCTTCAGCCCGCTCTGCCCGACCGCGGACGGCAAGGGCGACGAGGCGATCGACCCGTCGACGGTCTCGATGGACAACGTGTACGCCGACCTGCGCGACCTCGGCAAGCTGTTCGGCGCGAGCGACAAAGCCGAGCAGGTGATCGCGGACCAGAAGGCGCGGATCGCGGCGGTCGAGACCAAGGTGAAGGGCGCCGGCAAGCCGACGGTGGCGATCGTGCGGCCTGGGCTCGAGGGCGGCGGGATGACGGTGTCCGGTGGTCCGGACTTCGGCACGGTGCTGATCAGGCAGGCCGGTGGGGTGAACGCGTTCGCGGGGCTGACCTCGAAGCGGAACGTGAAGATCAGTGTCGAGGAGTTCATCAAAGCCGACCCGGACTACGTGCTGATCAGCGGTTGCTGCGACGCGACGCTGACCGAGGCGCAGGGGCAGCCGGACGTCGACAAGCTGCTGAAGAACCCGGCGTTCGCGAACCTCACGGCGGTGAAGAACAAGCACGTGGTGCCGTGGTTGTTCGCGCACCACTCGGCCGGCGTTCGCGGCGCGAACTCGACCGAGCTGATCGCGAAGATCATCCACCCCGACCTGGTCAAGTGACCGCCCAGGTCGCTGACGGTCGTCCGGGACCTCGTGGCCGGCGGGGAATCGATGGTCCGCCGCGCGCCGACGGTCGGCGGGGAGGCGACGGACGAGGCGCTCCCGGCCGGCCGGGGTTATTGCGGGGTGGGCTGACGAAGACCGGTGGTCTCGTGATCGCGTTCGCCGTACTGCTGGCGGCCGTGCTGCTCTCCTTGCTCGCCGGGACCGAGTGGTTCGCGCCGCGGGACGTGTACCTGGCAGCGGCCGACTTCACCGGCTCCGACACCGACCGCGTGATCCGGTACTTACGCCTGCCGCGGACCGCCACCGGCCTCATGGCCGGCGCGGCCCTCGGCTTGGCCGGCGCGCTGATGCAGGGCGTCACCCGCAACGCGTTGGCGGACCCCGGGATCCTCGGCGTCAACGCCGGAGCCGCGGTGGCCGTCGTCGCGGCGATCGGCGTCTTCGGCGTGACGAGCCTGGCCGGCTACGTGTGGTTCGCGATGGGCGGCGCGCTGGTGGCGACCGTCGTGGTCTACCTCGTCGGCGCCCTCGGGCGCGGCGGCGCGACGCCGGTCAAACTCGCGCTGGCCGGTGCGGCGTTGTCGGCCATGCTCGGGTCGGTCACGTCCGCGGCGACGCTGCTCGATCTGTCGACGCTGAACGAGTTCCGCTTCTGGGTGGTCGGATCGCTCACGATGGCGACCGGCCCGATCGTCGGCCAGGCATTGTCCTTCATTGCCCTAGGCATCGTTCTGTCGTTGGTGCTCGGGCGCTCGCTCAACCAGCTCGCATTGGGTGAGGAGCTCGCGACAACCCTCGGCACCCGGGTCGGCCTGGTCCGGGTCCTCGCAGGCCTCGCGATCATGCTCCTGGCCGGTACGGCGACCGCGATGGCCGGCCCGATCGGCTTCGTCGGCCTCGCCGTACCGCATGTCGCACGGGCGATCGTCGGCGCCGACTACCGCTGGATCCTGCCGTACTCACTCGTCCTCGCGCCGACGTTGCTGCTGCTCGCGGACGTGGTCGGCCGCCTGGTGGTCAGACCGGACGAGCTCCAGGTCGGCATCATCACCGCGCTGGTGGGAGCGCCGCTGTTCATCGCGCTGGTACGCCGCCAAAGGCTGGCCGAACTATGAGCACCCCCGTACGCATCGGCCCCTTCTCCGGCCGGATCGATCCCAGCGGAGTCGTCGTCACGGTCGCCGGTCTGGTGATAGCCGTTGCTGTAGGCGCCTATTCCCTGACGATCGGCGACTACGAGATCCCTCTCGCCCAGGTCCTGAACACCCTGGCAGGCAACGGCTCGCTGATCATGACCGACGTCGTGGTCAACAACCGGCTGCCACGCGTCCTCGTCGGCCTGGGCGTCGGTGCGGCCTTCGCCGTCTCCGGCGCGATCTTCCAGCGGCTCGCGCGCAACCCGCTGGTCAGCCCGGACCTGATCGGCATCAACGCCGGCGCCGCCCTGGCGGCCGTCATCGTGATCACCGTCCTCGGCGCGAGCCCCTTCTGGCTCCCGGTCGGCGCCCTCGGCGGATCGTTGCTGACGGCAATCACCATCTACTTGTTCGCCTTCAAGCGCGGTGTCGCCGGGTACCGGTTGGTGCTCGTCGGGATCGGTGTCACCGCGATCATCGGCTCGCTCACGGCGTACCTGCTGACCCTGGCCGACATCTACACGGCCAAGAGCGCGCTGATGTGGTTGTCCGGCAGTCTCGCCGGGCGGTCGTGGGCAGAGGTGTGGATGATCGGCCTCACGCTGCTGGTCCTCCTTCCGGCCGCCGTCGTGGCCTCGCGGCAGCTTCGCCTGCTCGAGCTCGGCGACGACCTCGCCCGGACCCTGGCCGGACGCGTCGAGCTGTCCCGCGGCCTGCTGATCGCGATCGGCGTCGGCCTCGCCGCCCTGGCGACCGCCGCTGCTGGACCGATCGGCTTCGTGGCCCTGGTCGCGCCGCAGATCGCCCGCCGGCTGCTGGCCGAACGTGCCGCCGGCCTGCTCGCGTCCGGTGCGATCGGCGCTCTCCTGGTCGTCGCCGCCGACCTCGTCGCGCGCCAGCTGTTCGCGCCGATCCCTTTGCCCGTTGGCGTTGTCACGGCGTTCCTGGGCGCGCCCTACCTACTGCTGCTGATGGCCCGAGCCAACCGCGTCGGCCGAGGAGGATGACCATGCTGCGCTCCGAGAACCTCAGTCTCGCGTACGACGGAACGCCGGTCGTGCACGACCTCTCGGTCGACATCCCGCAGGGCAGGATCACCGTCGTCGTCGGCGCCAACGCCTGCGGCAAGTCCACGCTGCTGCGCGGTCTCGCCCGCCTGCTGGTCCCGCGCGGTGGCACCGTCTACCTCGACGACGTCGACGTACGCCGAATCCCTGGCGGGCAACTGGCCACGAAGCTCGGGCTCCTCCCGCAGCAACCGGTCGCCCCCGAAGGCATCACCGTCGCCGACCTCGTCGGCCGCGGCCGCCATCCGCACCAGCGCTGGTTCCGCCAGTGGACGCCGGAGGACGAGAAGGTCGTCACCGAGGCCCTCGCCGCCACCGGCACCGCCGACCTGGCCGACCGTTCCCTCGACCAGCTCTCCGGCGGTCAGCGCCAACGCGTCTGGATCGCCCTGGCGCTGGCCCAGGACGCCGACACGATGCTGCTCGACGAGCCCACCACGTTCCTCGACCTGGCCCACCAGTTGGAGATCCTCGACCTCGTCCAGGACCTCAACCACCAGCACCACAAGACGATCGTCCTGGTCCTCCACGACCTCAACCTCGCCAGCCGGTACGCCGACCACCTGATCGCCCTCAAGTCCGGCAAGGTCGTCGTCACCGGCAGCCCGGCCGACGTCATCACTCCCGAGATCGTCGAGCAGGTCTTCGGCTTGTCCTGCGAGGTCATCCCGGATCCCTTGACCGGTACGCCGCTGGTCCTGCCGAGGCCGCGGCAGGCCGTCGTACAGGACAGGTGAATCAGGTCAGCACAGGCGTGAGGTAGCCGACCAGGGCCTGGTTGAGTTCCTGGATCCAGGATTCCCGCTCGGCGGCCGGGGCCGCGAGCACCGTGCCGAGCAGGGCGGCGAAGATCTGCGTGGCGACCGTCGCGGTCTGCTGCAGACGGTCAGCGGGGAGCCCGGGCGCGCGGGCGGCGACGATCTCCGCGACCTTGCCGGTGACAGCGGCCTGCAGGGCACGGGCGGGCGCGGTCAGATGCTCGGGCAGGTCCGGTCCGGCGAAGAGGCTCTTGAAGCCGGGGTTGGCGAGGTTGACCTCGACCATCGGCCGGATCATCCGGTCGACCAGCTCCGGAAGCGGCAGCTTGGCGGCCGTCGGGTCGAACGCCTTGGCGTGCGCCTCCTGCAGCGCTGTCCGGTAGCGGTCGGCCAGGGCTGCGGCCAGCGCCTCCTTGTTCGCGAAGAACTGGTACAGGGTGCCCGGCGAGACGTCCGCTCGCTTGGCGATCGCGTTGGTCGTCGCCTTCGCGTACCCGACCTCGGCGAACACCAGTGCGGCGGCGTCGGTCAGCTGCTCCATGCGGCGCTGCCCACGCGCCTGCCGGCGCGGTTCCTCGGTCACTCGGGTCCTCCGTCCGGACAGGTCCATTGACAAACACGAGCATTCGCTCGTATTTTTCTCCTACACTCTCCATGCGAGCAATCGCTCGTATTTCGTCATCCTACCCGTGGGGGCTCCGCCATGCCGCAGTTGGACATCGCCGCCGGAACCGGATTCGCCGGATGGGTGGTCCGCCGCCGGATCCTCGTCGTCGCCCTCGCCGGTGCGCTGACCGTCGCCCTGCTGGTCGCCGCCGCCGGCGCGCTCGGCGTACTTTCGCTGTCCCGGATCGCAGCTCCCGGGTCCGAGTCCGACCATGCGCGCCAGGTCCTCGCCGACCAGTTCCGGACCGGGCCGCCGAACCTCGTCCTGCTCGTCGATGCCGGCGGTGCAGGTGTCGACGATCCCGCCGTACGACGAGCAGCCGCCGACCTCGATCGCCGGCTCGCGGCCGAGCCGGGCGTCGCCGAGACCGGCTCGTACTGGTCGCGCGGTGACAGCCCCGCCCTGCGCAGCAAGGACGGAAGCAAGGCGCTGATCCTCCTCCGCGTCCCAGGTGAGGTGAACGAATCCCGGGCTCGGGTCGGCGAGTTGGCTGCCCAGTACGCCGGTGCGACCGGTCCGCTGACCGTTCGCACGGGCGGTCAGGACGAGGTGTTCCGCGAGATCGGCGCGCAGGCGCGGACCGACTTCGTGCGCGCCGAGGTGATCGTGCTGCCGATGGTGCTGGTCCTGCTGATGCTGATCTACCGCCGCGTCGCGCTCGCCCTGATCACGCTCGGCGTGGGCGTGTTCGCCACCGCGGGGGCGCTGGCCGGGCTGCGGGCGATCGCCGCGGTCACGGAGGTCTCCACGTTCGCGGCCAACCTCGCGCTGGTGATGGGGCTCGCGCTCGGGGTCGACTACTGCCTGTTCGTGATCGCCCGGTACCGCGAAGAGCTTGCTGCAGGCAACGATGTTGGCGGCGCGGTGGTCACCGCCGTACGGACTGCCGGCCGGACGGTCTTCTTCAGCGGCCTGACCGTCGCGACCTCCCTGCTCGCTCTGCTGCTGTTCCCGCTGTCCTTCCTCCGGTCGTTCGGCTACGCGGGCATCCTGGTCGTCGGCTCTGCACTGGTCGGCTCCCTGATCGTCCTTCCCGCGGCCTTGGCCCTGCTCGGCCATCGCGCCGCCGGACCGATCCGAAGCAGGCCGGTCGAGCAGGGCGGGTGGTTCCGGATCGCCCAGGCGGTCATGCGCCGTCCGCTGCTGATCGGCGGCGCCGTTCTGGCGCTCGTCCTGCTGCTCGCCTCACCCGCGCTCGGCCTGCGCTTCGGACTGCCCGACGCGCGCATCCTCCCCGCCGAGGCCTCCAGCCGGATCACCGCCGACGAGATCCGGAACAGCTTCGGCCAGGAGGAGTCCGACGCCCTCTACCTGGTCGCCCGGCAGTCCGGGGGAGCTGAGGACCGTCTCCCGCAGTACGCCGTACGGCTGTCACAGGTGGACGGAGTCGCGCAGGTCGACTCCGCCGCGGGCGTGTACGTCGACGGCCGGCAGGTGATCCTGCCGGGACCGGACCGCTTCACCGCCGAGGGCGGGACGTACCTGACCGTCACGCCGACGCAGGCCGTGCTGGAAGGGGACGTCGGCGCGCTCGTCGACCAGGTCCGCGCCGTGCCGGCGCCGTACGACGTGATCATCGGCGGCAGCCCGGCCGAGATGCTCGACTGGCGGTCGGCGCTGACCGAGCGGATCCCGTTGGTGCTCGGTGTGATCCTGCTGCTCAGCTTCGCCGTGCTGCACCTGGCGACCGGGAGCGTGCTGCTGCCGCTGAAGGCGACGCTGCTCAACCTGCTGAGCCTCGGCGTGATGTTCGGCGTGATCGTGTGGGTGTTCCAGCAGGGCAACCTGTCCGGGCTGCTCGGGTTCACGCCGACCGGGGTGCTGGAGGCGAGCATGCCGTTGCTGATGTTCTGCATCGTCTACGGGCTGTCGATGGACTACGAGGTGTTCATCGTGTCGCGGATCCGGGAGGAGTACCTGCGGACCGGCGACAACGCGCTCGCGGTCGCGACCGGTCTGCAACGGACCGCTCCGTTGGTCAGTACGTCGGCCGTGGTGCTCGCGCTGTCGTTCGCGGTCTACGCGACCGGTGGGGTGGTCTACCTGAAGATGATCGGGGTCGGGATGGCGGTCGCCGTCCTGGTCGACGCGACGGTGATCCGCGGGATCCTGCTGCCGGCGTTCATGCGTCTGGCCGGGCGGGCGAACTGGTGGGTGCCGGCGTTCGGCGCAGCACGGCTGCGATGGTCGCGACAGCCTCGGTGATCGCCGTGGGGGTGCGGGCGGCGTAGCCGAGCACGAGGCCTGGCGGGTGTGGGATTTGGGTGTGCCAGCAGAGGGGGTGGGTCTTGATGCCCTCGACCAGGGCCTGGGTGGCCAGGGTTACGTCGTCCACGGTGCCGGTGGGGAAGGTGATCGTGAGGTGCAGGCCGGCGGCGGCGCCGTGGATGGTGGCGGTGGGAAGGTGGTTGCCGATGGCATCGATCATCGCGTCGCGGCGGCGGCGGTGCCGGCGGCGGGCGTAGCGGAGCTGGCGTTCGAGGTCGCCGGACTCCATCAGGTGGGCGAGCACGAGCTGCGGGAGGGCGGCGTTGCCGAGGTCGGCCAGGCGTTTGGCGGCGATCAGGCGGTCGCGGTACGCCGGGGGTGGGACCATCCAGCCGATGCGGAGCGCGGGGGCCAGGAGCTTGGAGACGCTGCCGGCGTAGATCACGTGGTCGGCGAGCATCGCGCGCAGGGCCGGGACCGGCGGGCGGTCGTAGCGGTGCTCGGCGTCGTAGTCGTCCTCGACGATCAGGCCGCCGGTCTCGGTCGCCCACTGGATCAGCGCGCGGCGGCGTTCGCCGTCCAGGACGACGCCGGTGGGGAACTGGTGAGCGGGAGTCAGCAGTACGGCGCGCGCTCCGCTGCGGCGCAGCTCGTCGACGCGGACGCCGTCGGCGTCGACCGGGATGGGTGGGGTGCGCAGGCCGAGACCCTCCAGGTGCTGGCGGGAGCCGAGCGAACCAGGGTCCTCGACGGCCAGCTCGTGGATGCCGTCGGCCATGAGGAGCTGCGCGATCAGGCTGAGTGCCTGCGCTACACCGGCGACGACGATCACCTCGGTGGGGTCGACCTGGACGCCGCGGTAGCGCGCCAGCCAGCGGGCGACGGCGAGCCGGAGCTCCGGCGTACCGGAAGGGTCGCCGTAGCCGAAGGAGGTCGGGGAGAGGTGGTCGAGCACGGCGCGCTCGGCTTTCAGCCAGGCGGCTCGGGGGAAGGCGGTGAGATCGGGGACGCCTGGGGTGAGGTCGATCTGCGCGGGAGCTGCCCGGAGTGCGTCGAAGACGTCGATGTCCGGCTCAGGCATCCCCGCCCCGGGGGGGGGGGCGCCCGCCCCCGGGGGGGGGGGGGGGGGGGGGGGGGGGGGGGGGGGGGGGGTGGGGGTGGGGACGACAGGGGGGGGTGACGGGTAAGGTTGGGTGG
>NZ_JBNCLH010000012.1:109275-178573 GCF_049844575.1 Kribbella sp. DT2
GTGGGGTGGGGGCGAGGGCGGGGGGCGCGGCCGGGTGGGGGTCCACCCGGGGGTGGCCCGGCTCCCGCACCCCCCCCCGGGGGCGGGCCCCGCCGCCCCCGGGGCGGGTGGAGGGGAGGGAGGCGGCGGGCTGGGTGTTGAGCGGGATCGCGACGACTGTGGTGCCTGCTCTTCCTTTGGCCGTGGTGTGGCCGTCTTCGGTGAGGCGTTGGTAGGCCTCGGTGACCACTCCTCGGGAGACCTGGAGATCGGCGGCGAGAACTCGGCTGGGTGGGAGGCGACTCCCCAGCGGCAAGCGGCCGTCGGCGATCGCGGCGCGTAGTTCGTCGGCCAGCCACGTCGACAGCCCGCCGGGCGCGACACCGACGGTGCTGAGCTGCAAGAAGTCCGAGCCCGCGGTTATGGACCTGCCAATCTCGCCCTGATTGGATCTACTCACCGGACCATTGTGCGCACAGGGTGGACTCATGGCAACCGACTACGTCCACGGCTACACCGACTCCGAGACCCGCCGCCTGAGCGATCAGGCGGACACCCTGGCCGAACTCCTGCACGGCGGCACGCAGTACGCACCTGGCAGCCGCGTCCTCGAGGCCGGCTGCGGTGTCGGCGCGCAGACCGTCCAGCTGCTCACCCGCAGCCCGGGCATCGCGCTGACCGCGGTCGACATCTCCGAGGACTCGCTCGCCCAGGCCAAACGACGCGTCGCCGGCAGTGCGCCGTACGGGCAGGTCGAGTGGCATCACGGGGACCTGCACGGCTTGCCGTACGGCGAGTTCGACCACCTGTTCGTCTGCTTCGTGCTCGAGCACCTGCCGGACCCGGTCGCCGCGCTCCGCACCCTGCGCGGACACCTTCGTCCGGGCGGCACGATCACGGTGATCGAGGGCGACCACGGCTCCGCGCTCCACCACCCGCGCAGCGACGACGCCCAGGCCGTCATCGAGTGCCTCAACCGCAGCCAGTCCGACCTCGGCGGCGACGCGTTGATCGGCCGGCGGGTCCAGCCGCTGCTCGCCGCCGCGGGCTTCACCGACGTCGTCACCGAACCGCGCACCGTGTACGCCGACCAGACCGTGCCGCACCTGGTCGACGGCTTCACCCGCCGGACCTTCATCGCGATGGTCGAGTCGGTCCGCGAGCGGTCGATCGCCACCGGGCTCAGTACGCCGGACGCGTGGGCGCACGGGATCCGCGATCTCGAACGGACCGCCGAACCCGGCGGGACCTTCCACTACACGTTCTTCAAGGGGGTCGGAGTGCGATGATCGGGCTGCTCGTTCTGGTCGCCGCGGTGATCGCTGCGCTGGAGTGGAACCGTCGCCGGGCCGGCGGTTCGTCGTACGGCGGTCGGTCTTCCGGCGGCCCGGATCGCGACCGTGACCGGCTGCTGGACGATCTCCGCGCGGCCGTCGATCGGGCTTGCGCCGACTGGTAAAACTTGAGGATGACGCCGACCGAGCAGCTCGAGATCGAGACCAAGTACGACGTCGACGAGCACGCCGTTCTGCCGGCGCTGCACGAGCTGCCTGGGGTCGACCGGGTCGAGCAACCGGTCGAGCTCGCGCTGGAGGCGGTCTACTTCGACACCGCCGAGCTCGACCTCGCGCGGAACAAGGTGACCCTGCGCCGCCGGATCGGCGGTGAGGACGACGGCTGGCACATCAAGCTGCCGGCCGCGCGCGGGCGGATGGAGATCCAGCACCCGCTCGGGCGCGCGGTCCGCAAGGTGCCGATCCAGGTCGTGCGGGCGGTGCGCGTGCACGTGCGCGACCGCGACCTGATGCCGGTGGTGACGCTCGCGACGCGACGGATCGTGCACCGGCTGGTCGACGCCGAGGGCGAGGTGCTGGCCGAGGTCAGCGACGACCACGTGACCGCGACGGTCGAGGGTGAGGAGCCCGAGACCTGGCGCGAGTGGGAGGTCGAGCTGGTCGGTGGCACCACCGAGCTGCTCGAGGCGGCCGAGCCGATCCTGCGGGACGTCGGCGCGAGGCCGGCGTCGGGTCCGAGCAAGCTGGCTCGCGCGCTGGGCGATCGGGTGCCGCAGCGAGAGACCTGGGAGCTGCCGGCCAAGCCGACGACCGCGGACCTGTTCCGCGCGTACGCCGCCGCGCAGGTCGAGGCGATCCAGCTGCGCGACCCGGAGGTCCGGCGGGACCTGCCCGACTCGATCCACAAGATGCGGGTCGCGACGCGGCGGCTGCGGTCGGCGCTGGCGACGTACCGGCCGGTGGTGGACCGCGAGGTCGCGGACCCCATCCGGGACGAGCTGAAGTGGTTCGCCGGTGAGCTCGGTGGGGCGCGGGACGCGGAGGTGCTGCGGGAGCACTTCCTGGTCGCCGTCTCCGAGCAGCCGCAGGAGCTGGTGATGGGACGCGTCGCCGGGTACATCGACGACCACCTGCGGGCGGTCTACAAGCAGGCGCGGGTGCAGGCCCTGGAGGCGCTGGAGAGCGAGCGGTACTTCCGCCTGCTCGACACGCTCGACGAGCTGGTCGCCGCGCCGCCGCTGCTGGACGCGGACAGCAAGGCGAAGAAACAGGTGCCGGGCCTGCTGAAGCACGACCTGAAGCGGATGAGCAAGTGCGTCAAGCGGGCCGAGAAGGCCGAGACGCTCGCCGAGCAGGACCACGAGCTGCACGAGACGCGGAAGGCGTCGAAGCGACTGCGGTACGCCGCCGAGTCCGCAGTGCCGGTGCTGGGTCAGGCGGCGACGGACCTGGCGGACCGCGCCGAGCAGGTCCAGGAGGTCCTCGGCGACCACCAGGACAGCGTGGTCGCGCGAGACCTGCTGCGTCAGCTCGCCGTACAGCAGCACCTGGATGGTGGGAACCCGTTCACGCTCGGCCGGCTGCATGCCGCCGAGCAGTACCGGGGCGACAGGTCGCGCGAGGCGTTCCTGAAGCTGTGGCCGACGATCGACTTCAGCTGATCCAGGGCGGGGTGCCGCGGTCGGTGTCTTCACCGGGGACGCTGACTTTGGCGTGCCCGTAGCCGCTGACAACGGCGATGAAGTCTCCAGTCGCCTTCACCTGCCGCTCAACACCCGCCGGCAGCACCACAGCCTCTCCTTCCCTCAACTCGAGCTCCTCAGTTCCCACGCTGATCCGCGCCTGCCCGCTGAGCCCGGTCCACACCTGCTCGCTGTCCATCACGTGCACAGGTCCCTGTGCGCTCGCCTTCATCTCCACCCGCCACACGCTCAGCTCCTCGCTGCCCAGCGTCGGTGACGCGTACGTCGTCATCACGGCGTTCGGCGTCTCGGTCACGCGCATCTCGTCCTCCTGTGGATAGTCAACCCGGTTGTCGAAAACAGTACACCAGGTTGTCGATCTGTACAGTTGGTTTCCATGGACCGCCACGGCTACGAGCTCCCTCTCCTGCTCGCCGGGGCCTTCCGCCGCATCATCGACGAGCTCCACCGCCGGCTCGCCGCCGAAGGTCATCCCGACCTGCGCCCGGCGTACGGCTTCGCCCTCCAGGCCGTCGGCCGCGACGGCTGCACGGTCTCCGACCTCGGCCGCCGCCTCGGCGTCAGCAAGCAGGCCGCCACCAAAACCACCACCAAACTCACCGACCTCGGCTACGTCGCCCGCACCCCCGACCCGACCGACGCCCGCGCCATCCGCCTCACCCTCACCCCCCACGGCCGAGCCGCCCTCGCCCGCTCGGCCCAGATCTTCGACGACCTCCACGCCGAGTGGAAACAGTCCCTCGGCGCCACCCGCCTGAAGGCCCTCGAGGACGACCTCACCCAACTCACCCCCAGCAACACCCCCACCCCACTAGCCGACCTCCCCGGCTGGTTCCACTAGTCAGCAGTTAGCTGCCCAAGGCAACAACCAGGCGGACATGCGGCGAGGGCCCCGGCTGGGTGCTGGGGCCCTCGTGGTTGGGGCTGTCAGGCAGGTTCGCGGCGGGTCAGCAGGACCTGCCTGACAGGGTTGGGGGGCGGGGGCGCCGGGCTGTCACCCGTGATGGGACCGGCGTCCCCGCTCGATCAGTGGCTGGTCGCCTTCTCGGCGCCGGCGCCGGTGAGGGAGCGGACCTCCATCTCGGCGAAGCGGTCGACGTCGGTGCCTTCCTTGCTGGTCAGGGTTCCGACGATGCCGAGCAGGAACGCCAGCGGGATCGACACCAGGCCGGGGTTGTCCAGCGGGAACCAGTGGAAGTCGATTCCGGTGTCGGTGATCATCGACAGGCTGGCGCCGGTCTTGGCGTCGACCTTGCCGGAGACGACCGGGCTGAAGATGATCAGGAAGATCGCCGAGCCCAGACCGCCGTAGATGCTCCAGAGTGCGCCGCGGGTGTTGAAGCGCCGCCAGAACAACGAGTAGAGGATCGTCGGCAGGTTTGCCGACGCCGCGACCGCGAAGGCCAGGGCCACCAGGAACGCGATGTTCTGGCCGTTGGCGAAGATGCCGCCGACGATCGCGACCGCGCCGATCACCACCACGGTGATCCGGGCCACCCGGACCTCGCCGTCGCCGCTGACCTGGCCCTTCTTGATCACCTGGCCGTAGATGTCGTGCGCGAACGACGCGCTGGCCGTGATCGTCAACCCCGCGACCACCGCGAGGATCGTCGCGAAGGCGACCGCGGAGATCACGCCCAGCAGGATCTCCCCGCCCAGTTCGTAGGCCAGTAGTGGAGCTGCCGAGTTCGCCTTGCCGGGAGCCGCCCGGATCGCGTCCGGACCGACGAGCGCGGCGGCGCCGTACCCGAGCACCAGCGTGAACAGGTAGAAGATGCCGATGATCCAGATCGCCCAGCTGACGCTGCGGCGGGCTTCGCGGGAGTTCGGGACGGTGTAGAAGCGCATCAGGACGTGCGGCAGGCCCGCCGTACCGAGCACCAGGGCCAGGCCGAGCGAGATGAAGTCGAGCTTGCTGATCCCGGTGACGCCGTACTGAAGGCCCGGGCTGAGCAGCTTCTCCCCGGCGGCCGGGCTCTTGTCGACCGCGGCACCGAGCAGGCCGGACAGGTTGAACGAGTACTTCGCCAGCACCCAGATCGTCATGATCCCGGCGCCGATCACCAGCAGCACGGCCTTGACGATCTGCACCCAGGTGGTGCCCTTCATGCCGCCCACGAGCACGTAGGTGATCATGATGGCGCCGACGACCGCGATGACGATGTTCTGCCCGGCCTTGCCGTCGATGCCGAGCAGCAGCGCGACCAGGCCGCCCGCGCCCGCCATCTGGGCCAGCAGGTAGAAGAAGCAGACGCCGAGCGTCGAGATCGCCGCGGCCATCCGGACCGGACGCTGCTTGAGCCGGAACGACAGGACGTCGGCCATCGTGAACCGGCCGGTGTTCCGCAGCAGCTCGGCGACCAGCAGCAGCGCCACCAGCCAGGCCACCAGGAAGCCGATCGAGTACAGGAAGCCGTCGTACCCGTTCAGCGCGATCGCGCCGGCGATGCCGAGGAACGACGCGGCCGACAGGTAGTCACCGGCGATCGCGATGCCGTTCTGCGGGCCGGTGAACGAGCGCCCGCCGGCGTAGAAGTCGGCCGCGCTCTTGTTGTTGCGCGAGGCCCGGATGACGATCGCCAGGGTGGCCACCACGAACAGCGCGAAGATCGCGATGTTCACCTTGGGGTCACCAACGGTTGCCAGCGGCAACAGCAGGGGTGTGCTCACGACTCGTCTCCCTCGATCTGGTCACGCAGGTGCTTGGCGTCCGGGTCGAACTTGCGGTCGGCCCAGCGGACGTACAGCAGCGTGATCGCGAACGTGGAGACGAACTGGCCGAACCCGAACAGCAGTCCGACGGTGATGTTGCCGCCGCCGACCTTGTGCGCCATGAAGTCGTGGGCGTAGTCGGCGAGCAGGACGTAGAGGAAGTACCAGGCCAGGAACAGGCCGGTCATCGGGAAAACGAAGCGCCGGAACCGGCGACGCAGTTCGGAGAAGTCCGGGGACAGCTGGACGTCTCGGTACGTCGTGAGCTCCGGATCGCCCGCACGACGCGTTTCACTCATCGCGGGACCTCCAGACGTGATCAGGCCGGGCGGAGACCGGCGCGCGGGTTGCTGCTCCGTACTGTGGTCCAGCTCACCGGGCCTAGACAGCACCGACCGGCGTCGAGCGCTCAGCGGCGTACACCTCTCGACCGGCGGGGAACGGCATTGCGACGAGCGGTCGCATCCGTACGACGAACGGCGGTCAGGTGCCGGTGAAGCCGCGGTCGACGTCGACGGCTTCGGGGGTGTGCAGGCGGACCATGCTGCGCGCGGTACCGGCCGGGATGCGGGTGGGTGTCAGCCGGGAGACGACGATGACGGTCGCGAACGCGAGCGGCATCGTCCACGCGGCCGGCTGTGCGATCAGCGCGCCGAGCCAGCCGCCTTGGGGTGGGCCGATCACGTTCACCAGTACGGCGGAGATCGCGGCGACCCCGCCGACGAGCAGTCCGGCCGCTGCGCCGACGGTCGACATGCGGCGCCACCAGATGCCCAGCACGAGCAGCGGGCAGAACGTCGAGGCCGCGACCGCGAACGCGAGCCCGACCGTGTCGGCGAGGCTCAGCGAACCGGTGAAGTTCCAGGCGACGTACGGGATCGCGATCGCCAGGACGGCCGCGATCCGGAAGCTGTTGACGGCGAGGTAGTCGCCACCGGTCAACCGGTGCAGGCGGTTGCGCAGGAGGTCCTGGTCGATCACGCCGGCGATCGCGACGGTCAGCCCGGACGACGTGGACAGGAACGCGGCGAAGGCGCCGGCCGCGACGAGCGCACCGAGCAGATCGCCAACGGTGCCAGGGAAAATCCGCCCCGGCAGCTCGAGGACGACGGTGTCGGCCGCGGTCGCGACCAGGTCGGGAGCGAAGGTCCGGCCGAGCACGGCGTACACGGGTGGGAAGAGGTAGAACGCGCCGAGCAGCGCGAGCACGACCACCGTCGTACGGCGGGCCGCGCGGCCGTCGGGGTTGGTGTAGAAGCGGACCAGTACGTGCGGCAGGCCCATCGTTCCGAAACAAAGGGCCAGGAGCAACGAGTACGTCGCGTAGAGCGGGTGGTCGCGGCCGCCCACGCGGGACAGCGGCTCGGCCCATTCCGAGCCGGCGCCCTGCAAGGAGTCCAGTACGCCGACCGGGTGGTCCATCGAGCGCCAGGCGATCAGGATGACGAAGACCGGCGCGGCCAGCGCGGTGAGCTTCAGCCAGTACTGGAAGGCCTGCACGAACGTGATCGAGCGCATCCCGCCGGCGGCGACGTTGATCACCACGATGATCGCGACCAGCGCGGCGCCGACCGCGGGCGGTGCGCCGGTCACGGTCTGGACGGTGAGCCCGGCGCCGCGGAGCTGCGGGAGCAGGTAGAGCGTGCCGATGCCGGCGACGAGGAACGAGCAGATCCGCCGTACGACGGCCGACTCGAAGCGGGTCTCGGCGAAGTCGGGCAGGGTGTACGCGCCGGACCGGCGCAGCGGCGCGGCGATCAGGACGAGCAGCATCAGATAGCCGACGGTGTAGCCGACCGAGAACCAGAGCATGTCGGCACCGTTCACCACGACCAGGCCGGCGACGCCGAGGAAAGATGCCGCCGACAAGTACTCCCCGCTGATCGCGGACGCGTTCCAGCGCGGCGTGACGGCCCGGCTGGCGACGTAGAAGTCACTGGTCGTGCGCGAGATCCGCAGTCCGAACAGCCCGATCCCGATCGTTGCCGCGATCACCAAAGCGATCGCCGTCAGACTCATGGCCGGCGACATCTACTGCCGCCCGACGAACTCGGTGAACTCGGCCTCGATGCGTTCGGCGTTGCGGACGTAGATCCTGGCGGCGACGTAGACGACCGGGTAGACGACGATGCCGAGCAGGACCCACGGCAGCGGGATCCCGAAGACGCCCAGGGTGCGGGTCGCGGGCACCAGGAAGAACAGCAGAGGAAGACTGCCCAGGCTGAGCGTGGTGGCGCCGATGACGGCGAGGGCGAGCCGCAACTGCGACTGGATGAGCGAATTCATGTAGACCTCACCGACCCGGGTCTGTTCGTCGATCTCCCGCGTACCGGTGTGTCCGGCCGAACGCCGGGCGGCACTTGTTCTCGGACTGGTGACTCGCACCCGCCGAGGCCCGTCCGGCGTACTCATTTCAACCTCTCAACGACGTCGAGCGGACCAAGAGGTCGCGGAGCTCCCGCGTGTGCCGCCGGCTGACCGGCAGCCAGTCCTCACCGACCCGTACGGCGCACCGCCCGCCGTCGACGCGCATCTCGTCGACGTGCGCCAGCGCGACCAGGGTGCTGCGGTGGATCCGGGTGAAGCCCGCGTCGCGCCAGCGTTCCTCGAGCGTGCTCAGCGGGACCCGGACCAGGTGCGAGTTCTGCCCGGTGTGCAGTCGCGCGTAGTCGCCCTGCGCCTCGACGTACCGGACCGTCGACCGCTGGACGAACCGCGTCACACCGGCCAGCTCGACCGGGATCGTCTCGTCGTCGGTCTCCTCCGGCGACTGCACGACCAGCGGCCCACCGGTGCTGACCACGCGCCGGACCGCCTCGCCCAGTCGCTCGGCGCGGACCGGCTTCATCACGTAGTCCGTCGCCTCCAGCTCGAACGCCGCCACCGCGTGCTCGTCGTACGCCGTGACGAAGACGATCTGCGGCGGCTTGACGAACTTCGACAGCACGCGGGCCAGGTCGATCCCGTCCAGCCCGGGCATCTTGATGTCGCAGAACACGACGTCGAAGTCGGTGGCCTGCAGGAGCTTGAGCGCGTCCGGCCCGTTCGAGGCGGTCTCGATCGGGCCGATCCGCTCGTCGCGCTGCAGCAGGTAGACCAGCTCGGCGAGCGCCGGCTCCTCGTCGTCGGCGACCAGCGCGCGCAAAGGAGTGTCCGCCATGCGCACACACTAAGCCGACGCGTGCACCCCTGAGGAGTATTTGGGCACCCGGAAGCTGACCTTTGTCCCGGCCTCGACCGCGGTCTCCACCACCAGGCCGTACGCGTCGCCGTAGACCTGGCGCAGCCGGGCGTCGACGTTGCCGAGGCCGATCGAGTCGCTGCCGGACTGGCCGGACAGGGCGGCCCGGATCACCTCGGGGTCGCTGCCGGAGCCGTCGTCCTCGACGCTGATCTCCGCCTCCGAGCCGCGGTCCATCGCCCGGATGGTGATCTGGCCGATGCCGGTCGTGCCCTCCAGACCGTGCCGTACGGCGTTCTCCACCAGCGGCTGAACGACCAGGAACGGGATCGCCACCGACAGCACCTCCGGCGCGATCAGCAGGGACACCGTCAGCCGCTCCCCGAAGCGGGCCTGCTCCAGGACGAGGTACCGCTCGACGTTCCGCAGCTCGTCCGACAGGGTCGTGAACTCACCACCCCGCCGCAGCGCGTACCGCGAGAAGTCGGCGAACTCCAGCAGCAGCTCCCGCGCCCGCTCAGGATCGGTCCGCACGAACGACGCGATCGCCGCCAGCGCGTTGTAGATGAAGTGCGGGCTGATCTGCGCCCGGAGCGCGCGCAGCTCGGCCTCCATCGCGCGCGTCCGCTCCTTGTTGAGCTCGGCCAGCTCGACCTGCCCCGACACCCAGCGCGCGACCTCCTCGGTCGCCCGCACCAGCGCGGCCGACGACCGCGGGCTGTACGCGACCAGTACGGCGACCACCCGGTCCTCGGTCACGATCGGCGCGACCACCGCCGTACGGATCGGGCACTGCGGGTCCCCGCACGCGACGTCGTGCGCACCCAGTACGGCGGTCCGCCCGCTGCGCAGCGTCATCGCGGCGATGGCCTTCGCGTCGACCCGGTGGTTGCTCTCGTACGGCCCACCGACCCCGTCCCACGCGAGGACGCCGGACGAGTCGCAGATCGCGATCGCCGCCGTCCCGAGCAGGTCCCGCAGGTGCTTGCTCGCCCGCCCGGCCGCGACCGGCGTCAGCCCCTCGCGCAGGTGCGGGGAAGCCAGCGAGGCGGTATGCAGCGTCGCATACGTCGCCTTGTCAGCCGGAGTCCCGAAATGCTTCCGCCGCCGCGCGAACATGCCCTGACGGTAGCCGGTCAAAGACCGTATATTGCGGGTCAGCCTGGGAAAGTCTCGGACAGATGCCAAGACGCTCCAATCTGGTGAAGCGTCGACTGGACGGTTGCATACAGAATGAGTTGCTGCCTGATCCCGATGGGAAGGTCCAGCTGGGAAGCGTTTCTGAGCGATGCTTCCCAGGTCGCCAGCGGTGATCTGAGCCTTGGCCGCCGATAGGTCAGCGCGTCGGCGAGCTGTCGCAGATGTGGGCCGAACTGGTCAGCAAGTTCTAATTGGCCAGGTCTGACGTCGGGGTGAACTTGCTGCAGGAGAACGCTGAGCGAGTCCACCGATTCGAACGGCTGCCACGGGCCATCCGGATTCGGGAACCCGTCCGTGCCGGGCTGTTCATACGTCCATACTTTGTGGCTACCCAATACGGATGGGGCGACGAACCCCGAGTTCGGGAGCACGGTCCTCTGCCAGCGATGTGCCTCGAGTTCGGTGTGCTTCCAAAATGCTGGTGCCGCATAACGCACGATTGCCCCGTCAACGAGGCTCTGTTCCAAGTGTTTCAGGACTGAGTGTTGTGCTGACTCGCGCCTGATCCGGTAGTAGGGTCGACCCCACTGAGTCCACTGCGCGGCGCGGTTGCCTATGAGGTATTCGGGACGTTTGTACTGCAGTACAACGCTCACGGGCCGGATAGGTAATCGATCCGGCGGCGGTTGCTTACCAGCTTCCCAGTGCTCGGGAAGCAGAATCAAGCCTGTGGGTCGAGGCACCTTGAGTACCTGCCACACGCGGTGCTCTACTTCGGCATCTCCTGCTCCATCGAATCCTAGTATCTTCTCCAGCACTTGGCCCGCGCTGAATAGGTCGCCCCAGCCGTGGTGGCCGCCAGCAAGCTCGATGTTGAAAGCTGACTCGTACTGTTTCTCTTCGAATTCCGCCTTGGTCACTTAGTGAGTGTTGCTGATTCGCTCGAAATGCTGAAGCGGCTGGGCTGTGTGTGCCTTGGCCGCTCAGCCCTCCGCGCGGGGGCGGAACGCGGCGAGGACCTCGGTGTCGGAGTAGTTGGAGCGCAGGTACTCGTCGGCGAAGGCGGCGCGGTCGGGGTACGTCGACTCGGCGACGACGCGGTCGGCCATGGCCTCGATGTCGAGCGCCGTGCGCCGCAGTTGCACGTCGGAGCCGGTCAGCAGCGCCCAGCTCGGCAACGGTGCGCCGTACGGCATGCCGACGCTGCCGGCGTTCACCACCAGCCGCCGGTCGACCTGGCGCGCGAACGGCATGTGCGTGTGCCCGCAGACGACCGTGCGGACGTCGTCCGACAGGCCTGTGAACACCTCGGTCCAGCGGCTGATCGGGCTGTCGACGAGCACCATCTCCTCGTCGTCGCGCGGAGTCGCGTGGCAGAACAGCGTGGAGCCGATGGTCACGCTCGTCGGCAGCGTCGCCAGCAGCTCGACCTGGTCGGGCCGGAGCTGTGCAGCGGCCCACGGGCTGACAGGGTCGGGCGGGTCGAGCTGCTCGCCGCGTGCCATCGACACCAGCTCCCGTTCGGCGTTGCCGCGCACCCAGACAGCCCGACCGCCCAAGCCCAGCAGAAGATCCAGCGTCTCCACCGGCTGAGGCCCGGCCGCCAGATCACCGGCCAGCACAACGACGTCGGCGCTCCGCACGTCCGGCTCGGCCAGGACGGCCTCCAGCGCGGGGAGCACTCCGTGGATGTCGGCCAGCACCGCGATACGTTCCATGCCGACCAGTCTGGCCGGTTGGCAGGTCGTACGGCGGCGACTCTGCTAGGAGCAGACGAGGGCGAGTCTCCTGATTCCCGCCTACTGCGCGGCACTCGGCACGGCGGGAATCAGGAGACACGCCCTAGTTGCCGAAACCGATCCGGATCGGACCGAGCGCGACGGCGGACTCGCAGGCTCCGGTCGTGACCGTGCAGCGCAGGACACCGCGCGGCATCGACTCCCGGTCGTCGATCAGCAGCAGCACGTGCTGGTCGTCCTCGGCCAAGGTGCTGACGAAGTACGCGCCGGACCACTGGCGCAGCAGCGTCCCGTCGCTGCTGTCGAGCGCGGCCGCCGACGCACTGGCCCAGCCGTCGTCGTACGGCGGGGTCGCGATCGCGGTCCGGCCGTCGGGGGTGAAGTTCTGGATCTCGAACTCGCAGGTGCGCCACAGGCTCCGGCCGGTGGCCAGCTCGTTCACCGTCGAGCAGGCCGTGTACTCGCCGGGGGCGGTCCGCAGGGCGACCAGCTTGCCGTCGCGGCTGATCGCCGTCGGCGAGCCGGGCGTCGGGACCACCTTCGAGGCGGCCTCGCCGGGCTTCCAGGCGTACAGCTTCCAGCTGACCGCTTCGTCGGTGGGGCTCGCCCGGTAGTACACGGTGCCGTTGAGATAGGCGAGCACCCGCACACTCCACAGGCCCCGGACCACGAGCTTGTCCACCCTGCCGCTGGAGGCCTGCGAGTAGACCGTCGAACCGGCGACGTTCAACTCGTTCTTGCCGCGTGGCTGGGTGGAGTAGGCCACCGCCGACTGGTCGTCCGTGCCGCGCACGCTGATCACGTCCGCGACGCGTTCCCGGTCGCCGGTGATCTTCAGCTTCAGCAGCTCGCTGGTGTTCTGGTTGGTGGACAGTACGGCGAACGCCTCTTCGCCCATCCGGGTGAACTCCAGCACCGACGCACTGCCCGGTACGAGAACCGGTCCGCCCGCGCCGCCACGGATCTCCCGGCCGACGCTGTACGGCACCTGGGGCTCGCGGCCGGTCTTCAGCGTCGCCAGCGGCACCTTGACCTTGACCGGACCGGTGTACACCGGCTTGCTGGACGGCGTGCCCGCCGTACCGGTCTTGACGGCCAGCGGGGAAGCCGTGCCGGGGTCGTCGCCCGAGTCCGGCCCCTGGCTGGTCGCCACCACTCCACCGATCGCCACGGCAGCCACAGCAACGGCCGTGACCAGCACGACCAGTCGCGTGTTGCCGCCGCCGGCCATCAGCTACCGAGCCCGAACTGGTCGCCGGGGGTGATCGGGGTGGCGCGCTCGCAGTCGCCGGTCGGGATCTCGCAGCGGATGATCGCGCCCTTGGTGTCCGGGCCGTCGTCGACCTCCATCAGCAGGTGCTGGTCGTCCTCGGCACGCACCTGGCGGAAGGAGACACCGGTCCACTGCCGCAGCGGGGCGAAGGTCTTGCCGTCGATCAACCAGGAGTCCAGCGCCGCGTACCCGTCCTCGTAGGAAGGTCCGGCGATGAACGCGGACTTGTCCGGCGTGAAGCCCTTGATCATGTACTCGCACGTGCGCCAGAGCCTCTTGCCGGTGGCGAGCTCGGTCACGTACGAGCAGCTGCCGGAGTCACTGATGTCCGCCGCCGCGACCAACGTCCCGTCGTCGGACACCGCGGTGGGCGAGTTGATGCCCTTCACCGTCGTGGCCGAGGATTCGCCGGGCACCCACGAGTAGAGCTTCGGCACGCCGTCCTCCTTCGGCGTCGACGCGTAGTAGACCTTGCCGGCGGCGACGGCGATCACCTGGACGTTCCAGGAGCTGGGCAGGGAGAGCTTGTACTTCTCCGCGCCGCCGTCCTCGGCGTACAGCGTGCTGCCGGCGAGCTGCTCGCCGGTCGGCTTCTGCTTCTGGCTCGCGAACGCCGCGAAGCTCGCGTCGACCGCGCCGACCAGGGTCGTCACGTCACGGACCTCGCTGCTGTCGCCACTGTTGCTCGTCCGGACCAGGACGAGGTCGGGCTCGCGGCTCTCCAGCACGTATGTCGAGCTGCCGGCCTGGGCGGCCGCGATGATCCGGTCCTTGCCCGGCGCCGTGAAGGCCTGGTCCGGGCCGCCACTGATCTTGCGGCCGAGAGAATGGACCAGTTGCGGGGTGCGACCCTGTGTCAGTTTGGCCAGGTTCACCGGGACGGTCCTGGGCCCGGTCATCCCCGGCTTGCTCGCACTCGGTGGCGGTGGCGTCACGGACGGCGTCGCCGGCGGCTTCGAGGACGGGGTGAGGCTCGGGACCGTGCTGGGCTGTCCGCCCAGTGGACTCGCGTCGGCGGTGCTGGTCTGCGGGCCCTGCCGGTAGGCGAACACGCCTCCACCCGCGACCGCGGCGACCGCGACCGCCGCGACCACGACGGTCAGCCGGGCGTTCAGCTGCCTCATGTGCAGGCTCCTTACACAACAGTCGTGGTCCACCAGCAGTGTGCTGCACCACACGCTGGGCGGCGAAGCGAGGGTGGGACCGGGGTGGTCGATCCTCGGTGTGACGTCACAACTGGGTGTTTTGTTCGCTCCGGCGACGCGGTCGCAGGAGGGATCGAGCATAATGCGGGCATGGACCAGCCGCCCCGGATCGGCCGGTACTCCCTGGTCCGCCGGGTGGGTGCCGGTGGTTTCGCGACGGTCTGGCTGGCCCGTGACGAGCAGTTGGACGCCGAGGTCGCGGTCAAGATCCTGTCCGACAACTGGATCGACGAGGACGACGTCCGGCGCCGGTTCCTGGCCGAGGGACGCTTCCTGCGCCGGGTCGACTCGCCGCACGTGGTCGGCGTGCACGACGTCGGTGAGACCGACGACGGCCGGCCGTACCTCGTCCTGACCTACGCCGACGGCGGTTCGCTGGCCGACCGGATCAAGGCCGGACCGATGACGGTGGCCGACGTGGTCGACGTGATCACCCAGGTCGGCAGCGGCCTCAAGCAGTTGCACGCCCGCGGCGTCCTGCACCGCGACGTGAAGCCCGCGAACGTGCTGTTCCGCAGCGACCCGTCCGGCGACCGCGCGATGCTCGGCGACCTCGGGCTGGGCAAGTCGCTGGAAACCGTGTCCCAGTTGACGATGCCGGGCGGTACGCCGGCGTACGTGGCGCCCGAGCAGGTGATGGGCGACCGGCTCGACCACCGCGCCGACCTGTACTCGCTGGGCGCGGTCGCGTACGCCGCCTTCACCGGCCAGGCGCCGCACGGCGTGGCCAGCCTCGGCGCGGTGATGCGGATCGACGCGCCGCCGCCGTCGATGAGCACGCTGCGCGAAGACGTCCCGGACGCGATCGACGTCGTCGTACGGCGAGCGCTCGAGCCGGACCGCGAGAAGCGCTGGCCCGACCTGGACAGCTTCCTCAACGCGCTGAACGAGGCGCACCGGACCGGCAAGATCCCGGCCGGGCTGGTCCCGGCCGACGAGCTGCCGGTGCCCGCCGGGCCTGGTGGAGTCGACCAGGAGACCCAGCTGGCGCCCACTCCGCCCGACGCCGGCACCGAGGGGGGCGCTGACGGCGAAGCGACTGTCGTGGGCACGCCCGCACCGCGCCGCAACCGGCGGGCCGGCTGGATCGCCGCCGTACTGGCTGTGCTGCTGGCAGGTGGCGGTGGCTACGCCGGGTACGAGCTGGTGATGAGCCGGCCGGTCGACGTGGCCGAGAGCCCGGTATCGGTCGAGGTGCCGCGCAGCTGGGACGAGAAGTCCGCGCAGAAGAGCCCGTTCGCCCTGCTGGTCAGTGAGAACACCGGCGACTGGCAGCGCGTCCCGAGCACCCCTGGCGTGTTCATCGGCATGGTGGACCTGCGAGACCTGCCGAAGACCGGTACGCCGCCCAGCGGCTGCACGCAGTCCGACAGCAACACGTCGACGGCGCCCGAGCCGCGCGCGACCTTCCGCTACGACTGCGGCTCGAGCGCCGACGTGGTCGAGCAGTACCGGCAGTTCTCCAAGACGCAGATGCTGCGGATCCAGGTCCGTGGCAAGGACCCGCAGCAGCTGACGGACGTGCTCGACTCGGTGAAGTACAACGGGTCCTAGCCGACAGTCCTCACTTGACCGACCGGCCCGCTGACCAGCATTCGTCCTGGCCGTGGCAGCTCTGCAGTTTCTGCAGCGCCGAGTGAAGCTCGGTACGGCGCTGGCTACTCAGTGTGTTCGCGACGTTGTTCAGCTGCAACGGATCCTTGGTGCGGTCGTAGTACTCGATCGTGCCATCGGAGTACTCGACATAGGTCGCGGTCGTCGTGCGGAGCGCGGCGTACGTCGGTGGGTTGCCACCACCCTTGCCCGGCCGATCCGGATCCTTGGGGCTCTTGTTCGGTCCGTGGTGCTCGACCAGGCTCGCAGTGCGCCAGTCGGTCGGCGGAGGACCGCTGAGCAGTGGTGCGAGCGAGTGTCCGTCGATCTCGTCGGCCGGGGTCAGGCCGGCCATCGACTGGAAGGTCGGAGCGAAATCGATGTTCTGTGCCGGTTGGGCCACCGTGCGGCCTGCCTCCACGCCCGGTCCGGCCATCACCAGCGGAACCCTGACGTCGGTCTCGAACGCGGTCTGCTTCCCGGCGGTCAGCCGGTGCTCACCCAGGTGGAACCCGTTGTCCGAGGTGAAGACGACGACGGTGTTGTCCGCGACCCCGGCCTTGGTGAGCGTCTCTCGCAGTGACCCGATCATCCGGTCCACCGCCTGCACACTCTGCACCCGCTTGCGGAACGTGGTGTCCAGTGCGGTCTGCTGCTTCGCGGTCAGCTCCGGATGCTTGGCCAGCCAGGCCGGGGCGTTCGCCGGAAGCTTGCCGTACGACGCGGCGCGCGGCGCCTTCAGGCCCGCAAAGGCGTCCTGGTCCTGCGGCGCCGGGGTCGCGGGCCCGTGCGGCGCGAAGGTGGCGAGCTCGATCAGGAAGGGCTTCTTCTCCCCGGCCGCCGAGGAGATGATGTCCCGGGCCTTACCGGCGATCACGTCGGTCAGGTAGTCGCCCGGCTCCTTGCCGTGCTTCTCGAGCTGGTGGTTCGCGTTCAGGGTGTAGTTGTACTCGCCGTAGCCGTTGCCCGCGACGTGCCAGTCGTTCCACCCCGGTGGGACGTAGTTCTCCTGCCCGTCGATCGTTGCGTCGGGCTCGTAGCCGTTCAGGTACTTGCCGAGCATGGCGGTGTGGTAGCCGGCCTTCTGCAGCGCGGTCGCGAAGGTGGCGTCCTCGTTCTTTCGGCCGTGGAAGGTGGCGAACCCGCCGTCCGGTCCCATGTTGGTGAACACCCCGGTGCTGTGGGGGAACTTACCGGTGAAGATCGACGACCGCGAAGGACAGCACAGCGAGTCGGTCACCGTGTAGTTGGTGAACGAGGCACCGTCCCGGGCCAGCGCCTGCACCTGCGGCATGTGCTCGACCAGGTTGGTCGAGAGGTCGTCGGTCAGCACGAAGACGAAGTTGGGCCGGTCCTGTCCCTGCTGATCGCCCGTCGACGGTGGACGTGAGCTGCACGCCACCGTCGACGGGATCAGCAGGGCCAGGACCAGGGCGATCGGTCGTCGGAAGGACATGGTCCAACGCTAGGCACTCCGCGACCGGTCGGACCTGAAGAGTGACTGAAGAACTCAGCCGACCAGTGAGGTCAGCGACGAGACCGTCGCCTTGTGCATCCGCGGGATCACGTTGAGGGTGGCCGGGTCACCGCCGTACAGGTGGCTGGCGGACTCGTAGACCAGGTAGGCCGTGCCGTTGTACTCGGTGATGCCCTCGGTCATGCTCGGCGCCCGGAAGCAGCTCAGCGCCGCCGCGTCCAGGTCCTTCTGGCCGCGCTTCACGACGTACAGGTTGCTGCGGTTCCCGCGCCCGTACGACGTGCTGTAGACGAAGTGGTTCGCGGTGATCATCAGTCCCTGGGTCTTGGTCGGGACCTCCCAGGCGCCGGTGACGGTGGTCAGCGTGCCGTCGTCGGCGATCTTGTACTCGTACATCGTGCCGCGGCCGGTCTCGTTGAACGACCCGGAGAACAGCGAGTCCCCGTAGCTGCTGAGGAACGAGGAGCCGGCCACCTGCCGGGCGGTGCCGACCTGCGTCAGGTACGGCGTCCCGGCGGCCTTCAGGGCGTCCCGCAGCTCGGTCAGCCGGTACTTGCGGATCGAGCTGCCGGCGCCGGCGACGAAGGCCCAGCCCTTGCTGGTGGTGATGCCGCCGACGTGCGACTCGGCGATCGCGACGACGCCGACGTTGGCGCCGGTGGCGGCGTCGATGCCGTAGATCTGCGAGTCCGCGCCACCGCGGTACGACGCGACGAGCAGCAGGTTCTTGCCGCTGCCGTCCCAGTTGTACCAAGTGCCGGCGCCTTGCGGGGTGTGCGTGCTGAGGTTGGGGATGCTGTGACTGTTGCTGAACCGGGCGTCGTACTTCTTGGAGGCCGACGGTCCGTCGTAGAAGGTGCTGCCGCCGGTGGTCGCGGTGTCGCAGGTGATCGCGGCGGTCGCGAGCGTCGGTGCGGAGACGGCGGTCAGAGCGGCCGCGGTGGTGAGCAGGCTGGTCAGGATGGCTAAGGGTCGGGCCATGGTCGTTCCTCTCAGGTTTGGGCGATAACCTTCGGGAGCTACAGCATTGATGGTAAGTAATTCACCCGCAGTACGGTAGGGCGCATGACCGATCTAGCCGCGGCGATCGACCGCGTTCTGCCCTCCGTCCGTGCCGACCTCGAGGACCTCATCCGGATTCCCTCGGTCAGTGCGGACCCGGCCCGTGCGGCCGACGTCCAGCGCTCCGCCGAGGCGACCGCCGCGCTCTTCGAGGCCGAGGGGTTCGCGGTGAAGATCGTGCGCGCCGGTGACGGCGCGCCCGCGGTGATCGCGAAGAAGCCGGCACCGGCCGGCAAACCGACCGTGCTGCTGTACGCGCACCACGACGTCCAGCCGACCGGCAACGTCGAGGAGTGGACCTCGGAGCCGTTCGTGCCGACCGAGCGCGGGGACCGGCTGTACGCCCGGGGTGCCGCCGACGACAAGGCCGGCATCGCGGCGCACCTGGCCGCCGTACGGGCCTTTGGCAACGATCTTCCGGTCGGCGTGACGGTCTTCGTCGAGGGCGAGGAGGAGATCGGCTCGCCGAGCCTGCTGCAGCTGCTCGACGAGTACGCCGACGAGCTCACCTCGGACGCGATCGTGATCGCCGACTCG
Source organism: Kribbella sp. DT2 (assembly GCF_049844575.1). Lineage (NCBI taxonomy): Bacteria > Bacillati > Actinomycetota > Actinomycetes > Propionibacteriales > Kribbellaceae > Kribbella > Kribbella sp. DT2. The sequence continues at coordinate 128,172 of NZ_JBNCLH010000012.1, forward strand.
GCGAACTGGGCGATCGGCCAACCGGCCCTGACCGTCTCGCTGCGTGGGTTCGTCGACTGCTACGTCGAGGTGCGGACGCTGAACCACGCGGTCCACTCGGGTCTGTTCGGTGGCGCCGTACCGGACGCGTTGACGACGTTGTGCCGGTTGCTTGCCACCCTGCACACCGACCAGGGCGATGTCGCGGTCGACGGACTGCACGCGACACGCGCGGCCGACCTGGACTATCCCGAAGGGCGGTTCCGGTCCGAGTCGAGCGTGCTGGACTCGGTCCGCCTGATCGGGTCCGGCTCACTGGTCGACCGGTTGTGGACGCGCCCGGCGGTCGCCGTACTGGCCATCGACGCACCGCGGGTGGCCGACGCGTCCAACACGCTCGTGCCGGTGGCCAAGGCGAAGGTGAGCGTGCGGCTCGCGCCGGGGGACGACGCCGTCAAGGCGATGCAGGCCCTGCGCGGACACCTGGAGCAGAACGTGTCCTGGGGTGCTCAGGTCACCGTGACAGAAGGTGACCTGGGGCAACCGTGCAAGATCGATGCCAGCGGCCCCGCCTACGACGCGGCCCGTTCGGCCTTCGCCACGGCCTGGGGCACCGAGCCCGTCGACGTCGGCATCGGCGGCTCGATCCCGTTCATCGCCGAGTTCCAGCAGGCCTTCCCGAACGCCGCCGTTCTGGTCACCGGTGTGGAGGATCCGGACACCCGGGCCCACGGCATCGACGAGGGCCTGCACCTGGAGGAGTTCGCCAAGGTGTGTCTCGCTGAGGCAACTCTTCTGCGGAACTTGGCCTCATAGCGCGGAGCGGGCTTTCCGGCGACCCAGAGTTTGGCATAGGTTTCGGCGAGTGAAGATCGCAGTCGTGCGAGAGACCCGTCCGGCCGAGCGCCGGGTGGCTTTGGTGCCGGAACATGTCGTCAAGCTGGTCCAGCTCGGGTACGAGGTCGCGGTCGAACCCGCGGCCGGAGAGCGGGCGCTGTTCTCCGACGACGCCTACCGGGAGGCCGGCGCGGAAGTCGCCTGGGGTGCGGACCACGCGGCGACGGTGGTGGCCTCGGTCCAGCCGCTGGAGCGCGAACGCCTGCAGCGGCTGCACGCCGGGACGGCGCTGATGTCGTTCCTGCCGACCAACCCGCCGGACGTCGTCCAGGCCGCGACCCGGGCCAAGCTGACCGCGTTCGCGATGGAGCTGGTCCCGCGGATCTCCCGGGCGCAGGCGATGGACGCGCTGTCCTCGCAGGCGATGGTCGCCGGGTACCGGGCCGCGATCGTCGCGGCCGAACGGCTGCCCCGGTTCTTCCCGCTGAACATGACCGCCGCCGGCACGGTGCCGCCGGCCCAGGTGCTCGTCCTGGGTGCCGGCGTCGCCGGCCTGCAGGCGATCGCGACCGCCAAGCGCCTCGGTGCCGTCGTCAAGGCGTACGACGTCCGCACCGCCGCCGCCGAGGAGATCGCCTCGATGGGCGCGCAGCCGATCGAGCTCGAGCTCGGCACGCTGGACGGCCCCGGCGGCTACGCCCGCGAGATGACCGCCGAACGCGCCCAGCTGCAGCGCGAGCTGCTCGCGCCGTACGTCGCCGGCGCGGACGCGTTGATCACGACGGCCGCCGTACCGGGCCGGACCGCGCCGATGCTGGTCACCCGTGAAATGGTCGAGCAGATGAAGCCCGGATCGGTCGTCGTCGACCTGGCCTCCGAGCAGGGCGGCAACGTCGAGGGCTCGGTCGCCGGGACCGAGCTGACGATCGGCAACGCGCTGGTCTGGGGCGGCTCGAACGTGCCCAGCCAGATGGCCGGCCCGGCCAGCCGCCTGTACGGGCAGAACGTGGCCAACCTGATCACGCTGATGACCCGCGACGCCGCGTTCGACCCGGACTTCAGCGACGAGATCGTCGCCGGCTGCTGCGTCACCCACGACGGCAAGGTCCTGCACGAGCCGACCCGCGAACTTTTGGAAGGGAACCTCTCGTGACCGAGTCCATTGCCTTGCTGACGATCTTCGTGCTCGCGGCGTTCGTCGGCGTCGAGGTGATCAGCAAGGTGTCGGCGACCCTGCACACCCCGCTGATGTCCGGCGCCAACGCGATCCACGGGGTGATCCTGGTCGGCGCGATCATCGTCACCGGCCAGGCCGACTCGGTGCCGGTCGTGATCGTCGGGCTGCTGGCCGTCGTACTGGCGACGGTGAACATGGTCGGTGGGTTCGTGGTCACCGACCGGATGCTGGAGATGTTCCGCGGTCCGGGCGGGGCTAAGAAGGAGCTGCACAAGTGATCGGCACCTGGGCGCAGATCGGTTACCTGATCGCGGCGGTCTGCTTCATCGTCGCGCTCAAGGCGCTGTCGTCGCCGAAGACCGCACGGACCGGCAACGCGCTCGGCGCGGCCGGCGCCGTGCTCGCGGTGATCATCACGTTCGCGGCGTACAAGCCGGACAACCTGGTCCCGATCCTGATCGCGCTGGTGATCGGCACGGTCGGTGGCGTGGTCGGGTCGCGGCGGGTGCAGATGACGCACATGCCGCAGCTGGTCGCGCTGTTCAACGGCGTCGGCGGCGGCGCGGCCTCGCTGGTCGCGCTGATGGAGCTCGGCGAGGTGCACGACGGCGAGACCGTCGCCGCGATCGCCACCGCGTTCACGATCGTCGTCGGCGCGATCTCGTTCTCCGGCTCGATCGTCACGTTCGCGAAGCTGCAGGAACTGATGACCACCCGCCCGGTCACCTTCCCGGGCCTGCCGGTGCTGTTCGTCGCCGGGCTGCTCGGCAGCGTCGCGGTGTCGGCGTGGCTGGTGTCGGAGCCGCGCGTGCTGGTCGGCGTACTGCTGTGCCTGCTGGGTCTGGCCGTCGGCGTGATGCTGGTGCTGCCGGTCGGCGGTGCCGACGTACCCATCGTCATCTCGTTGCTGAACGCGTTCACCGGTCTGACCGTCGCGGCCGGCGGGTACGTGCTCGGCAACACGCTGCTGCTCGTCGCCGGAACGCTGGTCGGCGCGGCCGGTACGTTGCTGACCAAGATGATGGCCGACGCGATGGGCCGGTCGGTCTTCAACATCCTCTTCGGTGCCGTCCGCGGTGGATCCACGCTCGGCGCCGGCACGGTGTCCGAGCGTCCGGTGATCTCCGGCAGCGCCGAGGACGTCGCGATCCTGCTCGGCTACGCCCACCGCGTGATCATCGTCCCCGGCTACGGCCTAGCCGTCGCGCAGGCCCAGCACACCCTGCGCGACCTCGTCGAGGAGCTGCAGGGGCGCGGCGTCAAGGTCGACTACGCCATCCACCCGGTGGCCGGCCGGATGCCCGGTCACATGAACGTGCTGCTCGCCGAGGCCCAGGTCCCGTACGAGCAGCTGCGCGAGATGGACGACATCAACGGCGACTTCAAGCAGGCCGACGTGGTCCTGGTCGTCGGCGCCAACGACGTGGTCAACCCGGCAGCCCGGACGACGCCCAGCGCGCCGATCTACGGCATGCCGATCCTCAACGCCGACGAGGCCCAGCGCGTCATCTTCCTGAAGCGCTCGATGCGCCCCGGCTTCGCCGGCATCGAGAACGAGCTGCTCTACGACCCCCGCACGACGCTGCTGTTCGGCGACGCCAGGGAGTCCCTGGGCAAGCTGCTCGCATCGGTCAAGACGGTCTGACCCGGCGTCGGTATCGAGTCGAGCAGAAGTTGGGTGTAGGGGTCCTGGGCGTGCTGGATGACGTCCAGGGTCTGGCCTGACTCGACGACCTTGCCCTGGTTGAGGACCAGTACGTCGTCCGCCAGGAGGCGGGCGCTGAGCAGGTCGTGGGTGATGTAGAGCATGGCGATGCCGCGGTCCTTCACCAGTTGGTCGAGCAGGGCGAGGATCTCGGCGCGGATGGAGACGTCGAGCATGGAGATCGGCTCGTCGGCGACGAGGATCTTCGGCTCGGGGGCCAGGGCTCTCGCGATGACGACGCGTTGGCGTTGACCGCCGGAGAGTTGGTGGGGGAGCTTGTCGAGGAACTGGGCCGCTGGGGAGAGGCCGACGGTTTCCAGGAGTTCGGCGGCTCTCGTGCGGGCCTCGGCTGTGGAGAGCTTGAGGTGGTTGCGGAGGGGGCGGGAGAGCGCGTAGGCGACCGTTCGCGTGGGGTTGAGGGCGGCGAAGGGGTCCTGGAAGACGAGTTGGGTGTGCCTTCGGTACGAACGCAGTTTTCGGCCTCTGAGCTTGCCTACGTCGGTCTCTTGGAAGGTGATCGAGCCTGATGTCGGTCGCTCAACGCCTGTCACCAGGCGGGCGATGGTGGTCTTGCCGGAGCCGCTCTGCCCGACGAGGGCGGTGACTCGGCCGGGTTTCAGGTCGAAGGAGACGTCGTCGACCGCCTTGTTCGCCCTGTAGGTCTTCACCGCGTTCCGGACCGTGAGGACCGGTTCGATCTCGGTGTGGTTGGTGCGGTCGGCGACGAAGGTACGGGCTCGGCGGGCGTCGACCGGCTTACCTTCCTCCACCAGCAGGCAGCGGGCGGTGCCGGCGCCGGCGGGGAGGAGGTCGGGGTGTGTGGTCGAGCAGGCGTCGACGGCGACCGGGCAGCGTGGAGTGAAGCGGCAGCCGGCGTGGTGCTCGGCGAGGTTCGGCGGGCGGCCGGGGATGAAGTCGATGGTGATCTCGGCGGCCCGCGGATCGGCGTACGAGCCGAGCAGGCCTTGGGTGTACGGGTGCAGCTGGGCGCGCATCATCGCGGCGGCCGGCTGGTCCTCGACCAGCTCGCCGGCGTACATGACCATCACACGGTCGGCCATCTCCATCACCGTGCCCAGGTCGTGGCTGATGAAGAGCACGGCGAAACCGAGCTCCTTCTGCAGCTCGCGGAGCCGGTCGAGGATGTTGCGTTGGACAACGACATCGAGCCCGGTGGTGGGCTCGTCGAGCAGCACGAACCGGGGCTCGAGGGCCAGTGCCAGCGCCAGGGCGACCCGTTGTTTCATGCCGCCGGACAGCTCGTGCGGGTAGCGCTCGAGTACGTCGGTGTCGAGCGAGACCAGCTCCAGCAGCTGCCGGGCATCGCCTTCCCGCCCGTGCGCCGCGAAGGTGTCGGCGAACTGGGCGCCGACCGTGATCACCGGGTTGAGCGAGTTCATGCTGCTCTGGAAGACCGTGGAGATCTTTGCCCAGCGCAACGGCCGGAGCTCCTCCTCGGACGTGGTAGTGACCGTCGTACCGTCGAAGACGACCGACCCGCCGCTGACCGCCGCGGGCTTGTCGAGCAGCGCCAGGATCGCGTTGCCGAGCGTGGACTTCCCGCTGCCGGACTCACCGAGCAGCCCGACGAACTCGCCGTCGGCGACGTCGAACGACACACCGTCGACCGCGCGGACCGGCGAGGAGTCGCGCGGGCTGTAGGTGACGGACAGGTCGCGCACCTCGAGCAGAGCCATCTCAATCCTCCCTCAGATGCGGGTTGCTCAGGGCATCGACCCCGAAGTTGATCAACGTCAGCGCGGTCATCAGCCCGGCGAACGCCAGGCCGGGCGCGACCAGCCAGGCCCACTGGCCGGTCAGCATCGCGCCGCCGGTGTTGGCCTGGTTGAGCATCGTGCCCCAGCTGGTGGTGGTCGGGTCGCCGAGCCCGAGGAACGCCAGGCCGGCCTCGCCGCCGATCGCGCCGAGGCAGGCACCCATGAAGCCGACGACGACCAGCGACGTCATGTTCGGCAGGATCTCCCGGACGATGATCCGCGCGGTCGAGTCCCCGGCGAACTTGGCGGCGGTGATGTAGTCGCGGGTCCGTAGCGTGATGATCTGCGACCGCTTCAGTCGCGCGCCGTACGCCCAGCCGGTGATGCTGATGACGAAGACGATCAGCCACAAGCCCTTCACCGGCGCGTACGCCGCGAGCGTGATCATCAGCGGCAGCACCGGTACGACGAGCGCCAGGTTGATGAAGAACGACAGCACCTCGTCGACCGTCCCGCGCAGGTAGCCGGCGGTGAGACCGACGGCCAGCCCGATCACGGTCGACAGCGTTCCCGCCGCCAGGCCGACGATCAGCGACGTGCGCGCGCCGTACACGAGCTGGCTGAAGACGTCCTCGCCCTGCGCGGTCGTGCCGAGCCAGTTTCCGCCGGACGGGCCGATCGAGGGTGTGAAGGTGTTCGCGCGTGGCTCGTACGGCGCGATCAGCGGCGCGAAGACCGCGATCAGGACGAACGCGCCGAGCATGATCAGCCCGATCCGGCACTTGCGGTTGCGCCAGAGGATGACGAACCAGCCGGGGACGCGGGAGGACCTGGACGCCTCGACCGCGGCGACTTCCGCCTGCTCTGTGTCCTGGAGTGTCATACCGCCTCCTCCCGTCGCACCCGCGGATCCAGTACGCCGTACAGCAGGTCGGCCAGGAAGTTCGCGATCAGCACGCCCACGGTGATGAACAGGAACAGCGCCTGCATCAGCGGGTAGTCCCGGTTCGAGACGGCCTCCAGCATCATCCGGCCGAGGCCGGGGTAGTTGAAGATCGCCTCGACCAGCACGGTCCCGCCGAGGATGCCGCCGAGCGCGATCGCGAAGCCGGTCACGTTCGGCAGCACCGCGATCCGGGCGCCGTACGTGAGTGCGATCCGTCGCCGCGACAGGCCCTTGGCGCGGGCCAGCCGGGCGTAGTCCTCGCCGAGGGTCTGGACCATGTTGTTGCGCATGCCGATGATCCAGCCGATCGGGCCGACGATCAGCAGCGACACGGCCGGCAGGACGCTGTGCTGGAAGGCGTCGGAGAAGAACAGCCAGGTCCAGCCTGGGTTGCTGCCGCCGCCGTACCCGCCGCCGCTGGGGAACCAGTTGAGCGTGATCGCGAAGACGTAGATCAGCACCAGCGCGAGCCAGAAGAACGGCAGCGTGCCGACGAACGTCGAGCCGAGCGTGATGACCGAGTCGACGCGGCTGTTGCGCCGGTACGCCGCCCACGCGCCGAGCAGCGTCCCGACGATGAACGACACGATCTGGGTGACACCGACCAGGACCAGCGTCCACGGCAGGCCTTGGCCGATCATGTGCGTCACCGTGTACGGGAAGTACGTGTACGAGATGCCGAAGTCGCCCTGCAGTACGGCGGCCAGGTAGTCGCCGTACTGGGTGAGCAGGTTGCCGTCGGGAGCGCCCAGCATCTTGCGGACCGCCTCGACCTGGGCCGGGTCGATCGCCTGACTCTGCCCGCCCAGCCGGGACACGATCGCCTCGGCGGGGTCACCAGGTTGCAGCCGCGGGATCAGGAAGTTGAGCGTGATCGCGGCCCAGAGGGTGGCCAGGAAGAAGCCGGCTCTGCGCAGGAAGTAGCGCATGTCAGCTTCCGGCGGGCTTGAGGTTGGTCAGGACCAGCACGTTGTCACCAGGAGCGGCGTACGGGTTCTGCTCGTCCGGCCAGCCGATGGCCTTGTCGGTCTGGTACTGGAACCACTTGGCGCCGTACCAGAGCGGGATCATCGGGACCTGGTCGGTCATGACCTTGGCCAGCCCGGCGACGGCTTCCTTCTGCTTGCCCTCGTCCGTCGCCAGCCTGAGCTCGTCCAGCAGTTTGTCGGTCGTCGGGTCGTTCCAGCGGACGAAGTTGCTGGCCGCCTTCTTGCCGATCGGCGCGGACTGGTCGCTGCCCAGCGGCTCGGAGAAGTTGCGGAACATGTTGCAGGAGCCGCCGTGCACGCCGAACAGCATGTCGTACCGGCCGACCGCGCGGTCGCTCTCGTACGTCGGCGGGTTGGGCGTCTCCAGCGCGACGTCGAAGCCGAGCGCCTTCAGGTTCTGCACGATGATCTGCGCGGCCGAGACCCAGTCGGTGTAGCTGCCGGGCACCTTGAAGGTGAACTTGACCTGCTGTCCGTCCTTGCCGAGACGCTTGCCCTGGGCATCCTTCGGGTAGCCGGCCTGGGTCAGCGCGTCGTTGGTCTTCGCCGGGTCGAACGTGATCCGGCCCTCGTCGGTGAGGCCCTGCGGCAACCACTTCTCCTGACCCGGCACGACCAGGCCGGTCTGGCTGGCCGCCTTCACGTAGCCGAGCTGCGCCTTGGTGATGATCTGGTCGCGGTCGAACGCGGTCGTCATCGCCTTGCGGAAGGCGAGGTCGTCGAACGGCGCCTTGGTGAGGTTCATGTACGCCGAGATCGAGCCGCCCGGCGGGTACCAGTAGTGGTTGGTCTCCGGGTCGCGGTCGACGAACGCCTTCTTGATGTCCGGGACGAACATCGCGTTGGTGTCGTACTCACCGCGGCTCAGCTTCAGCTGCTCGACCGCGCCGCCGGCGTCGGCCTTGTGGAACCGGATCTCCTGCACCTTGACCTTGTCGGCCTGCCAGTAGTCCGGGTTCCGCTCGACCGTGAGCTGCTGGGGGTTGAACGACTTGATCTTCATCGGGCCGGTCCCGACCGGGTTCTGGGCGTTGACGAACTTGACCGGGTCGGACTGCTGCGACCAGACGTGCTCGGGCACGATGTAGATCTCGGTCAGCAGCGTGAACGTCGAGGCGCCGGGATCCTTGAACTTGATCGTGACGGTCTTGGCGTCGGGCGTCTCGACCGCCGCCAGGTAGCGCCAGATGCCCTTGACGTCGAGCGCCTCGTTCTTCTTCAGCAGGTCGAAGGTGAAGCCGACATCCTTGCTGGTGAAGGGCTTTCCGTCGTTCCACTGCACGCCGTCGCGCAGGGTGAAGGTCAGGGTCTTGGGGTCGTTCCACTTGAAACCTGTGGCCAGCCACGGTTTCGCCGTACAGGAGAAGCTGTCGTAGACCATCAGCTTCTCGAAGACGTAGTCGACGCCGCCGAGACGGGTGGCCTCCAGGTACGGGTTGAAGTTGGCCTGCGGAGCGGTGCCGCCGCCGAAGTCGCCGTAGTCGAGGTAGTCGATCAGGCCGTTCGTGGCCGTTCCACCTCCGCCGCTGCCGTTGGTGCCGCTGGTGCCGGTGCAGCCGACCAGGGCGAGCGTGGTCGCGACGGCGACTGCCGCCGTACGGAGGAAATTCGGGCGGTTCATTGCCTGCTCCTGTCGATCGGGGCGCCTCCTGGGCGGAGGGGTTACGGGCAGCCGCAGCTGCCGCGCAGCACGAGTTCGGTGGTGAGGACGGTGTCCATCACCGCGCCCGGTCCGCCGACGCCCGCGATCAGCAGGCGTGCGGTGACGGCTCCGAGCTCACGGACGGGCTGCCGGATGGTGGTCAGCCCGGGTCGGACCAGCGAGGACATCGCGACGTCGTCGAAGCCGGTGATCGCGACGTCGTCCGGGACCTTGAGACCGCGGCCGAGCGCGCCGATCAGGACGCCGAGCGCGGTCTCGTCGTTCGCGCACACGATCGCCCCGGGATGGCGGCGGCCGGCCAGCAGCTCACCGGCGGCGATCACGCCGTCGGACTGCTGCAGCCCGACCTTCAGGGGCGCCTTCGGTGGCGTTGCTTTCGCCTCACGATGCCCTTGCTTGAAGGCTTCCCAGCGTTCGGTGACGTCGGGGGAGCCGTCGGGATTGCCGACGAACGCGAGCCGCCGGTAACCGTGGTCGAGCAGCAGATGCCTGGTCAGTTCCGCCACTCTGCTGTTGTCGGCCCGTACGGCGGGGATGCCGTCGAGCGGTTTGCCGGCCAGTACGACGACCGGCACTTCGGCGGCCAGCCTGCGCAGGGTCTGCTGCTGGATCGTGCCGCCGTGCACCGCGATGCCGTCGACCCGGCCGGAGATCGCCAGCACGTCGTCGTCGGCGGCCGCGCGGTGATGGGTGCCGACGATGTGCACACTGGCGCCGGCCTCCATCGCCTCGTACTCGAAGCCCTGGATCAGCTCGGAGAAGTACGGGCCGGACAGGCCGGGAAAGACCATCGCGACCGCGCCGTGCTTGCGCTCGGCAAGGGCCTTGCCGAGCTGGCTCGGGCGGTAGTCGTGCTCCTCGATCACTCGTTCGACCCGTGCGCGGGTCTCCGGGCTGACTTGGCCGATTCCGCGGGAGACACGCGACACGGTGGCGATCGAGACGCCGGCGATCTCGGCGATCTCGCGCACCGTCAGCCGCTGGTTGCCCATCCGCGACCTCCCGCCGTAACGTTGCAGTAACCGGTTTCAGCGACCATAGGTGAGGAATCGGACCGGCGGCAAGAGGTGGCGCGTCGTCGCAGGTTCGATGGAGAGGCCCACGATGAGGACCGTTCAGCTGAGCAGGCGTCGGCTGGTGATCGACGGGAAACCGTCCCTGATGCTGTCGGGGGAGGTGCACTACTTCCGGCTCGCACGGGCCGATTGGGCGTCGCGGCTGGATCTTCTGGTGGCCGCGGGGTGCGACGCCGTGGCGACGTACATGCCCTGGTTGGTGCATGAATTGCCGGACGGGTCTGTCGATCTTGTGGGGCGGACTTCGCCGTACCGGGATCTTGCCGGTTTTCTGGAGCTCGCGGCCGCGAAGGGCCTGTCGGTGATCGCCCGGCCGGGGCCGTTCGTGATGGCGGAGCTGAAGAACGAGGGGCTGCCGTACAGCGTTTACGAGCCTGGTGTGGGGGCGGTGGGGTGGGACTCGACGCCTGCGCCTACTCGGGATGTGGATTACCTTGCGCCGGCGTACTTGGAGTCGGTGAAGCGGTGGTACGGCGAGGTGATGCCCTTGCTGGCTTCACAGTTGGCGCCAGTTGGTGGTCCGGTGGTTGCTGTGCAGCTCGACAACGAGGTGGGGATGCTGTCGTGGGTGACCAACACGCCGGACCTGAACGACGCGGCGGTGGATGAGTTCGGTGCTTGGGTGCGGGCGTCCGGGCGTGACTCCTTTGGGCTCGACGTGGACGACGTTGCTGCGTGGCGGGCCGGCGTACGGTCGCCTGCTTCGGGATCGCTTGCGCTGCACCACGAGCTGTCGGTGTTCCAGCGGGATCGGTATGCGCGGTACTTCGCTTTCTTGCGGCGTGAGGCCGAATCGCACGGGGTGACCGGCGTGCCGTTCCTGATCAACCTGCACGGGACCGGCGAGGGCCGCGGGCGCACCTACCCGATCGGGATCAGCCAGCTCTTCCCGTCGTACTCGGGTCAGTCGGCGATGACCTCGGGGTCCGATCACTACCTCGGTGATCTCACCGTCGAGAACGTCGCGGATCTCTACGTGATGAACGCGTTCATGGCCGCGGTCCATGGCGCCGACCAGCCGCTGACGTCGCTGGAGTTCGAAGCTGGTCTCGGCGACTACGGTGAGGACCTGAGCCGTCAGGTGCCGCCGTCGGCACTGGCCTTGAAGACTCGCCTCTGTGTTGCCCAGGGCAACAGGTTGCTGAACTACTACCTGTTCGCCGGCGGCCACAATCCTCCGCTCGGCGTTCCGGTCGGCGACGGCAACGACCGCATCGCCTTCACCGGCGAACGCCACGGCTTCACCGCACCGGTCGGCCCCGAGGGCCAGCTCAACCCGTCGTACGCCGTCCTCGCCGACACACTCGCCGAGCTCCGGTCCTTCCCCGACCTCGCAGACATGGATGAGGAGTACGACGACATCGTCCTCGGCTTCGTCCCCGACCACTACCTGACCGAGTACTGCCACCCCGGCGACGACGTACGCCGAAAGCAGGTCGCCAACCTGGAACGCTTCCGCGGCATGGGCCTCCGCGACGTCCTCGCCCGCTCACTCCTGCTGGCCGGCTTCTCCTTCCCCGCCGTCAATCTCCAAACCGACTTCGTCGAATCCCGGGTCCTCTGCCTGGCCTCCGCCCCAACCCTGGCCGCCGACGTCCAGCAACGCCTGGCCGACTTCGTCCTCACCGGCGGCCGACTGCTGCTCACAGGCGCCCTCCCCACCGAAACCCCCGACGGCACCCCCTGCACCCTCCTGGCCGACGCCCTGTCCCTCTCACCTGGCGAGCTGGTCAACGGCAGCCCCCACTACTTCCCATCAGTCCAAGCCGAGACGTGGACCACCGCCACCGCCGAAGTCCGCGTCGGCGTCCTCCAGCCCTTGACGCTGTCCCCGGCCACCTCGCCGATCGCCCACGAGGTCTTCGCCACCGACGTCTCCACCAATTCACCAGTAGGCGTAGAGATCCACGCAGGCAAGGGCCACGCCATAGTCCTCACCTGCGACTACCCAGCCCACCTCCCCTTCTGGACCACCCTCCTGGCCCGCCTAGGCGCCACCCCGCGCCACACCCACAACGCCACCACCCCCGGCATCGTCCTCACCTCAACCACAACCCCCACCGGCACCCGCCTCCTCCACACCCTCAACGTCAGCCCGATCGACCAGTCCCTGCTCATCTCCCACAACAACACCCCCCTCTTCAACGGCACCGAGCTAACCCTCCCCGCCCGAACGGGCCGAATCCTCCCGCTGTAACCCAAACCCCAGGGCGATCCCACACCCCCAGGCCTGTCCACCGGCCGCCCCGTCCGCCCGTACGGCGGGGAGACTGCCCGGCTGGGTAGCCAGCCAGCCCGCCCACCCCGCCTCGTCCTGCCTGCCGGTCGGGTCCGCACGCCATCCGGTGGTTCACCTCGTAGGGCGGTGGGCACTACGCGGTGGGCTTCCAGCCCGGCTAGCCGGGCTGGAAGCCCCGTCCATCGGCCGGCTCCCCGCCAGTACGCCGGGGAGGAACTGCATGGCTGGGATGTCCAGCCCAACTGGCCTGCCCGCTGATCCGCCCACACGTCCGGCCAGCCCACACCCCACCCCGCCCGTACGGCGGGGAGACCGCACGGGTGGGTAGCCAGCCGTCCAGCCCACCTCGTCCAGCCCACCTCGTCCAGCCCACCTCGTCCAGCCCACCTCGTCCTGCCCGCCAGTCGGGTCCGCACGCCCGTTCCGGTCGGCCAACCTCGCGGTGCGGGCGAGGGCTACGCGGTGGGCTCCAGCCCAGCCGGCCCAGGCAGCCCGGCCAGCAGTCGGCCCGCTCGCCCGTCCGGCCGTCCCGTCCCGTTCCCCGGCCGGCTCATCCACCGGTACGGCGGGGAGGACCGCACGGTTGGGTAGTCCAGCCCACCTCGTCCTGTCTGCCGGTCGGGTCCGCAAGCCCGCCCGGCTGGCCTGGGCTGCTGGCTCCGCTCCACCCGCTCGGCCCGCCCGTCCCCGTCCCGCTCGGCCCGCCCGTCCCCGTCCCGCTCGGCTCGTCGGACGGTCCGGTTGGGTCCGCCCGTTCTGGGCTTCGGCCCGCCCGTATGGAGAGTGAGGCTGCACGCTGGGTGTCCAGCCGACCAGCCCGGGTGAGCCCGGCCGCGCGACCACGGTCGCGCCCGGCGCCGTGATTCTGGCCCGGCCGCCGGGTTGTCTGCCCGTACGTCTGGGCGGCCGCGTGGTGCCAATGCAGCATGCGGCCGGGCGGGAGGCTTGCTGGTGTGGAGCGGTGGGAAATAGGTTCTTGGGCAGGCGCCCGGAGCGCCGACTCCGCCGGCTCGATTAGCCGTGCAAACCCACCCCTCGAACCCCGCGGCTATTGCCGTGCGGTTAGTCGTGCCCGAAAGGAGGCGTCGACCATGATCGCCGTCCGGTCCATCCCGCTCCCGGTACTCGCCGCGATCCTCGCGCTCGCCCTCGTCGCCCCGCTCGCCATGGCACCGCTCCGTTTATCCGACGGTGTGGAATGGCTCACGCTCCCCGCACTTTTCTGCCGGGACCACAACCCGCCGGCAGCATCTCGCCAAGGCTGGTGCACCTGAACCGGTCCAGTCCACAAAATCCGAACCGGTTAATTCCTGGGCTGTTACCGCACCCAGCCCCACTGAGCTGCGCGAACTCCCAGCTCGAACCGCCCCGAAGCCCCCACCTGCTCCCCAAGCTTCGCCGCCATCCGGCGGACGGTCCGCAGAGAGACGCCGAGCTTCCGGCCGGCCTGGTCGTCGGTAGCCCCCTGCACCAGCAACGCGAAAAACGCCGACTCCTGAGCGCTGATCTCCGCGGCAGGCGCCGCCTCATCGCGTAGCTGCGGGGGTAGCTCACCCCGAGCCCAGTAGCTCTCGAACAGCTCGGTGGCCAGCAGGACCGCGCTCCGGCTGTGGTGCACGACGATGCCGCGAGCGTGATCGTCAGGATCGAGTGCCATCACAACGGCCTCGCCGTCCACGATGATCAGGCGCATCGGCAACGTCGGAACGACCCTGATCCCGGCGCTGTAGGTGCGTAGCCAATGCCAGTACTCGGTGACCCGGGGTGCGCTCAGTGCCGCGGTCAGGTAAATGTTTCGGTATTTGACTCCGCGTTCGAGGTGTGTCCGGTCCGGAGAATCCTCGGGCGCGCCAAAGCTGTCGGCCTTCGTTGTGAGGATGAAAGCGCACACAGATTTGCGGGGCTGGAACTGCTCCGTTCGCTCGTGTGCCTTTTCCCGGCCTTCGATGATTTCAATGTCCTGGGCGTGCTTGTGGCGCAGGAGGTCTGTGTCTCGCTGCGCCAGCAGTTCCGCCTCGGCTTCGTCCCGGCGCAATTCTTCAGCGAATGCGTCCAGTTGCTGCCTACGCTGCTGAGCGAGCAGGTCGAAGCCGACGTTCGGAGGACCGCGTACTCCGCACCTCCGGTCCAGCGGGGGACCAGGAGCTTCAGCTCACGGAGTTTGGCGAGCGCGGTCGCGACCTCGTCCGGCGTACAGGCTGCCGGCGATGCCAGGGCCGGGTTCTCGGCGTCCGGGTGGTCTAGCAGGTGTTGGTAGATGCGCAGCGTGGTCTCGGCGACGCCGAGCGACTCGTACATCCGTCGGCTAGACCCAGCCGCGCTTGGCGGCAGCTACTCCCAGCTCGAAGCGGGAGGTGGCGTCGAGGCGATCTGAGAGGTTGGCGGTGATGCGTCTTGCCGTACGAAGGGAGATGCCGAGCAACCGAGCTACCTGCTCGTCCTTGGCTCCGCCGGCGAGCAGGCGGAGGACCTCCGCCTCGTGAGGCGTCAGGGGTGACTCGTTGTCGCGGTCCTCGGGGGCGAAGAGTTCGGTGGCGCGGGACCAGTACGAGTCGAAGAGGGCGAGCGCCATCGCCACCACCGCTGGGCTGCGGTGGATGACCGCGCCGGTGCTCTCGACGGCCGGGTCCAGTGGCATGACCGCGATCTCGTGGTCGATCAGCAGCAGGCGCATCGGCAGGGTCGGGGTGGCGCGGACCTCGTTGCCCTGCTTGTGCATGAACGCGGCGAACTCCAGGCCTGGCTTGGAGACCGTCATGCTCTGCAGGTAGACGGTGCGCATCTTGATCCCGCGTTCGAGCAGCGGGAGATCCGGAGACTCCTCGGCCGGGGCGACGATCTCGTCGACGTGAGCGGGGACGAGACCCCAGAACGTCTCGCGGGCCTTGGCGCCCAGCTCTTCGATTCGGCGGGACGCGTTGGCTCGGCCCTTCAGGACCTCTACGTCGCCGCTGGTGCGGGAGGTCAGCAGTTCGTTGTACTGCTCGGCCATCACCTCCGCGGTCGCAGCGGCTTCGGCGAGCTCGCCGAGCATCCGGTTCAGCTCGCTGCGGCGTCGCTCGACCAGACCGGCCAGGCCGACTCTGGGGTGCACAGCGTGCTCGATCTCGGGGTTGGTCCAGGTCGGGACGAGAAGGTCGAGTTTCCGCAGTTCATCCATTAGCTGGTGAACCTCGGGCTTTGGCCGATTCAGTAGCGCGGCAATCTGTTCCGGCGTACTGTCTGGCGCGCGGAGGAGGGCGTGGTAGACCGCCGAGGTCGCCTCGTCCAGACCTAGCGGTTCCAGCACTTTCCACACCCTTCCAACGCTCGTTTGGAACCGACCATATACAGGGTGCGTCGATTTAGCGCGCTCAGTTGATGGTTTCGGATTATTTCGGAGGGGACTGGCTGTGATCAAGAGGTTTCTGGCCGTTGCGGTGTCAACGGTGCTGCTGGCCGGCGCCGCGTCGCTGACGGTGGGGTCGGCGACGGAGGGTGCACCGCCCCCGGATGATCCGAACAGCCCGTGCTCGACATGCTGGTGAAAACCGTCCCGTAGACTGTTGCCCGTGGCTCGTGGCGATGGTCGGCTCACTCATGATCTCGACCCGCAGGATCTGGGTCCGCAGGACGCCTGTGGCGTCTTCGGAGTCTGGGCTCCTGGGGAAGAGGTCGCCAAACTCACCTATTTCGGGCTCTACGCTCTGCAGCACCGAGGGCAGGAGTCGGCCGGGATCGCGGTCGGCAACGGGAGTCAGATCCTGGTCTACAAGGACATGGGCCTGGTCAGTCAGGTCTTCGACGAGGCGACTCTCGCCTCGCTCCGGGGGCACATCGCCGTCGGGCACTGCCGGTACTCGACGACCGGTTCCAGCGTCTGGGCGAACGCGCAGCCGACGTTCCGGTCGACCGCGACCGGGTCGGTGGCGCTCGCGCACAACGGCAACCTGACCAACACCGGTGACCTCGCGGCCACCCTGGACGGCAGCGGCGACCTGGATCTCGGGCTGGACCTGGAGGTCGAGCACGCGAAGGCGAACGCCAAGCACGGCGCGTCCTCCGACACCGACATCCTGACCTCGATGCTCGCGGCGTACCCGAACCTGACCATCGAGCAGGCCGCGGCCCGCGTGCTGCCGAAGGTCAAGGGCGCGTTCAGCCTGGTCTTCATGGACGAGTCCACCCTGTACGCCGCCCGCGACCCGCAGGGCATCCGCCCGCTGGTGCTCGGCCGGCTGGAGCGGGGCTGGGTGGTCGCCAGCGAGACCGCCGCGCTGGACATCGTCGGCGCCAGCTTCGTCCGCGAGGTCGAGGCGGGCGAGATCGTCGCGATCGACGAGAACGGTCTGCGCTCGATCAAGTTCGCCGAGCCGGACCTCAAGGGCTGCCTGTTCGAGTTCGTCTACCTGGCCCGGCCGGACACCCAGATCTCCGGTCAGCGGATCCACTCGACCCGCGTCGAGATCGGCCGCCGGCTCGCCCGCGAGCACCCGGCCGACGCCGATCTGGTGATCGCCACGCCGGAGTCCGGCGTACCGGGAGCCATCGGGTACGCCGAGGAGTCCGGCATCCCGTACGGCGCCGGCCTGGTCAAGAACGCGTACGTCGGCCGGACCTTCATCCAGCCCAGCCAGACCATCCGCCAGCTCGGGATCCGGCTCAAGCTGAACCCGCTGCGCGAGGTGATCGAGGGCAAGCGACTGGTCGTGGTCGACGACACCATCGTCCGCGGCAACACCCAGCGCGCCGTGATCAAGATGCTGCGCGAGGCCGGCGCGAAGGAGATCCACGTCCGGATCACCGCGCCGCCGGTGAAGTGGCCGTGCTTCTACGGCATCGACTTCGCCAGCCGCGCCGAACTGATCGCGAACGGCCTGAACACCGAGGAGATCTGCCGCTCACTCGGCGCCGACTCGCTCGGGTACGTCGATCTGGACACGCTGGTCGAGGCCACCACGCTGCCGAAGGACCAGCTCTGCCGGGCCTGCTTCGACGGGGTCTACCCGGTCGCGCTGCCGGACCCGGAGCGGATCGGCAAGCACCTGCTGGAGGTCCCGGTCAGCACCGACGCGGACGGCCTGGCAGCGGTCGCCGGTGGAGCCGGTGCCGCGGACGCCCTGTCCCGCCCCTAACGGCTAGTCCGATGACCCAGCTCCCGACCGACGCTCCCCGCGAGACCGGCCGGGCGCTGGGCGTTGCCGTACGACGTACTTCCGGGACGCCGTCCCGCCGACTAAGGAGAACACCGTGAGCCAGGGCGCGAGCTACGCCGCCGCCGGAGTCGACATCGAGGCCGGGGACCGGGCCGTCGAGCTGATGAAGGAGTGGGTGTCCAAGGCGACCCGTCCCGAGGTGGTCGGGGGGCTCGGTGGGTTCGCCGGCCTGTTCGACGCGACCGCGCTGACGGCGTACCGGCGGCCGCTGCTGGCGACGTCGACCGACGGGGTCGGGACCAAGGTCGCGATCGCGCAGAAGATGGACCGGCACGACACGATCGGGTTCGACCTGGTCGGCATGGTCGTCGACGACCTGGTGGTCTGCGGCGCCGAGCCGCTGTTCATGACCGACTACATCTGCACCGGCAAGGTGGTCCCGGAGACGATCGCGCAGATCGTCAAGGGCATCGCCGAGGCGTGCGTCGAGGCCGGTACGGCGCTGGTCGGCGGCGAGACCGCCGAGCACCCGGGCCTGCTCGAGCCCGACGAGTACGACGTCGCGGGCGCGTCGACCGGTGTGGTCGAGGCCGACGAGCTGCTCGGCGCGGAGCGGGTCAAGGCCGGCGACGTCGTCGTCGCGATGGCCTCGTCGGGCCTGCACTCGAACGGGTACTCCCTGGTCCGGCACGTCTTCTTCGACCGGGCCGGCTGGCAGCTCGACCGTGAGGTCCCCGAGCTCGGCGGCACCCTCGGTGACACGCTGATCACCCCGACCCGGGTCTACGCCAAGCACTGCCTGGAGCTGATCCGGGCGCTGAACACCGGCGGCGACCGCCCGCTGCACGCGATGTCCCACATCACCGGTGGCGGCTTCGCGGCGAACCTGGCCCGGGTGATCCCGGACGAGCTGGCGGTCCGGATCGACCGGTCGTCCTGGACGCCGGCGCCGGTCTTCGGTCTGGTCGGCCGGCTCGGCGACGTACCGCAGCTGGAGCTGGAGAAGACGCTGAACATGGGCGTCGGCATGGTCGCGGTCCTGGACCCGGCCGCCGCGGACCGCGCGATCGCCGTCCTGGCCGAGCGTGACATCCCCGCGTGGGTCTGTGGCGAGGTCAGCACCGGCAGCACAGGTGTCGAGCTGCAGGGCGACTACGCGAGCTGAGCCAGAGTCTGGGGTACGACGAACGACCCCAGCGGTCCAGACGCACGACTGCTCAGGTGGCGTTCACCGCGGGTGAGCGCCACCGTCCGCAGACTGGCATCGCATGAGCCGGTGACGGCAGGCTGGAACGCCCTGCGGTACCGGTGTGTGACGAACTCCGTCGATCGAGCACAGCCGACTGGTCCAGGCGCCTAGGCGCTTGGACCAGTCACTGAAGCTGCTGTTGCTTTACCGACGGGGGTGGTAGTCGTCGGCGTCATCGCCGGCGTCTGTGTCGGCGTCACCGTTTGCAGAACGGGTACCGCCACCCTCGTCCCCGCCGGCCAGCTCTCGTTTGAGCTGGTCCAGGTCGGTTTCCCAGGTGCGGTACTTCAGGTCGCGAGCGACCTTCGTCTGCTTGGCCTTTGCACGGCCGCGCCCCATAGCGTCGACCCCCTCGCACAAGTCAACCGGGTACGCAGCGTGGCGCCCACGGATCAGTCGTCAGTAATCGTGGTTCTAGGTTACCCGGAGCCGGGGATCGACACACGCACCGCCCCCTGGTCGGACGCCCTGAGACCTCCGATGACAGTCCGATGGGCCTGCCCGGTCCCCTCAAACCGGTCAGGCCCACCGCGTCTTTTGCGCTCGGGAGCGCTGTCTACTTCACCTCGCGACGTGAGCTTGCCCACAGTCCGACGACGGTCGGCAGGACGACCCACACCGCGACCGCGGTGAGCGTCTCGGGCACCATGCCCTGCAGGTCACGCCCCGCGATCCGGCCGAAGGCGCCGAAGACGTCCAGCCAGTCCGCGTTGTCCTTGAACAGGGCCGGCCCGGCCAGCGACCAGGCGGTCGGCGCCACGAAGAAGACCAGCACGGCGGCCGCGGTCTGGGCGATGACGGCACCGAAGGCGGCGCCCATCAGGACGTTCAGCGCGGTGCTCAGGTAGGCGCCGGCAAGCGCTCCACCCATTCCGGCGTACGTCGCACCGTCGCCGCCGACGGCTCCGCCGAGTGCGGTCGCGGCCAGCGCCAGGACAGCGGTAGCGGTCAGTACGACGGCGCTCAGCACCACCGCGGAAGCGAACTTGGCCAGCTGCACCCGGACCCGGCGCGGCGACAGAGTGAACGTGGTCAGCGCGGTCCGCTGGGTCCACTCACTCGTCATCGCCATCACACCGATGACGGGCAGGATCAGCAGCACGCCGGTCGAGGCGGCGCCGAGGAACCCTTCGAACCGGGCCGGACCGTCGCTCAGGTGGGTGAGCTCCCAGACCAGGGCGGCCATGGCGATGGCCAGGATGGCCAGGATCAGGACCCGACCGCTGCGGGTGTTCACGGACTTGCGCAGCTCGATACCGACGAGCTTGGCGAAGGACTGTCCGCGCGCGGGCGGCAGGCTGGTCGACACGGCGTCGGCCCGGTGCTTACCGGTGGCCGCGGCGGGTGCCGGGGTGGTGGGGATTTCGGTGACAGTCATGTCAGAAGCTCCTGGTGGAAGAAGTGGTCAGGCCGCGACGGCGGTCGGGGTGGTCAGCTGGAAGAACAGCTCCTCCAGGCCGGCGCTGTCGCTCTCGCGCAGCTCGAGCAGGATCTGGCCCGCCGCGGCGGCCGCACGGCCGACCTGCTCGGCGGTGGCGTCGACGCGCAGGGCGCCGTCCTGCAGCGGCTCCAGGTTCAGCCCGGCCGCGGTCAGTGCCTGGTTCAGGCCGATCGGGTCCAGGCCGCGGACCAGCGTGCCGCTGCCGGCCAGGAGCTCGTCCAGCGAGCCGTCGGCGACGATCCGGCCGCCGCCGATGACGACCAGCCGGTCGACGGTCGCCTGCACCTCGCCCAGCAGGTGGCTGGACAGGATCACGGTGCCGCCCCGGGCGGCGAAGTCCTGCAGCAGGCCGCGCATCCAGCGGATGCCTTCCGGGTCCATGCCGTTGGCCGGCTCGTCCAGGATCAGCGCGGCCGGGTCGCCGAGCAGCGCGTTGGCGATGCCGAGCCGCTGCCGCATGCCGAGCGAGTACTGCCCGACCCGGCGCTTCGCCGCGCCGTCGAGGCCGACGGCCTCGAGCATCTCGTCCGCCCGGGTCTTCGGTACGCCGAGCAGGCTCGCGTTCAGGGCCAGCGTCTCCCGGCCGGTGCGGCCCGGGTGCTGGGCCGCGGCGTCCAGCATGACGCCGACGACGCGGCCGGGGTTCGGCAGGTCGGCGTACCGCTTGCCGTTGATGGTGGCGGTGCCGGCGCTCGGCGGGGTCAGCCCGGTCAGCATCCGCAGCGTGGTCGACTTGCCCGCACCGTTGGGCCCGAGGAAGCCGGTGATGCTGCCGGGCTGGACGGTGAAGGAGACATCGCTGACAGCCGTGGTGCTGCCGTACCGCTTGCTCAGGTTCTCGACGGTGATCATGTCCACTACTCTCGCCCGCCGGACCCCCGCGCCACATCGACCGACCGTCTCGACCAGCCCCCTACGAAAGTCGCCACAACTGCGACTCCAGGACCCCCGTGAGGGGGACGAAAGGTATGACCCAGCGCGACTACGCTGACCGAATGCGATGGTTGCGCCGGTGGATCACCAGGTTCGGCCGGTGGTACGCCTGGTTCCTCCGGCACGCGCCGCGCTTCCGCGACCTGATGTACATCGGCTTCAGCCTGCTCTCGATCGTCGCCCAGGCGGCGAGCACCGAACAGGGCGCCTGGCAGGGCCGGAGCTGGTTCGTGCTCGGTGCAGGGGTGGTCGCCTCGCTCGCGCTGTGGTGGCGGCGTCGCTACCCGATCGCGGTGGCCGTGATCGGCGTCCTCGCGCTGGGGACGGGTCAGATCTTCATCCCGATGGGGCTGGCTCTGCTCACCTTGGCGATCCGTCGCCGGGACCTCTGGCTCGCGGTCCTCAGCCTGGCCGCGTACGTCGCGTACGTCGGGAGCTCCTGGGAGGCGAACGGCAACCGCGACCCGGACGCCTTCTTCTTCACCGGCCCGTTCCTGGTCGGCAGCTGGGTCGCCGTCGGCGCGTACGTCGGGGCGCGGCGCGACCTGATGGTGTCGCTGCGGGACCGCGCCGAGCGGGCCGAGGCCGAGCGGGAGCTGCGGGCCGAGCAGGCCAAGCTGGGTGAGCGGGCCCGGATCGCCCAGGAGATGCACGACGTACTCGCCCACAAGGTGTCGCTGATCGCGCTGCACGCCGGTGGGCTGGAGGTGAACCCGGCGGTCGGCCCGGAGAAGGTGGAGAGCTCCGCCGGGCTGATCCGGCAGACCGCGCGGCAGGCGATGGAGGACCTGCGCGAGGTGCTCGGCGTACTGAAGGCCGACGTCAGCGAGAACGGCGCCGACCTGGCCCCGGTGCCGAAGGCGTCCGACCTGGCCCGGCTGGTCGACGACTCGCGGGCCGCCGGTGTGGACGTCCGGAGTGAGCTGGACCTGCCGGACGGCGTACCGCCGCTGGTCGGCCGGACGGTCTACCGGATCGTCCAGGAGTCGCTGACCAACGTCCACAAGCACGCGCGCGGTGCGACGACCGAGGTCCTTGTCCGTGGCGCCGAGGGCGACGGCGTGACCGTACGGGTGACGAACGTACGGCCGGTCGCTGCTGGTTCGCTGCTCCCGGGCTCGGGCGCCGGACTCGTCGGGCTGCGCGAGCGAGTCACGCTGTCCGGTGGTCGACTGACCACCGGAACCACGCCGGAGGGCGGCTGGCGGGTCGAGGCCTGGCTGCCCTGGTCGGACGGGAGAGAAGGAGAGGCATGACACGGCTGCTGATCGTGGACGACGAGGCGCTGGTCCGCGCCGGGCTGAAGATGATCCTGGAGTCCGACGAGGACCTCGAGGTGGTCGCCGAGGCCGAGGACGGCGCCGACGCGGCCGCGATGGTCCGCGAGCACCGGCCGGACGTCGTGCTGATGGACATCCGGATGCCCCGGCTGGACGGGCTGGCCGCGACCCGGGAGATCCAGGCGCTGCCGGATCCGCCGAAGGTCGTCGTACTGACGACGTTCGACCTGGACGACTACGTCTTCCGGGCGCTGCAGGCGGGGGCGAGCGGGTTCCTGCTCAAGGACACCCCGCCGCGCGAGCTGGTCCAGGCGGTGCGGGTGGTCGCGGCCGGTGAGGCGATGCTGTCGCCGGCGGTGACGCGGCGGCTGATCGGGCACTTCGCGGCGGACCCGCGGACGGACCGGCAGCGGGACGCGCGGGCGCGGCTGACCGCGCTCACCGACCGGGAGCGCGAGGTGCTCGCGGCGGTCGCCAAGGGGCTGTCGAACGCCGACATCGGCAAGACGCTGTTCATGAGCGAGGCGACCGTGAAGGCGCACGTCTCGCGGGTGCTGGTGAAGCTGAGCGCCACCAACCGGGTCCAGGTGGCGATCCTCGCCCACGACGCAGGACTCCTGGACGAGTAGCCCCCAGGCCAAAAGGAAACCGGCCGTGCGCCGCCGGAGGGGTGGGGCGGCGACGCACGACCGGTTTCAGGTCAGCGACCGGAGGGGGATCCGGTCTCACTGACGGTCTGGACCGGGACGTGCCCGGCCCGGAGGCTCACTTGCGGCCGAAGGCCACGTTTGAGCTCCAGATCTTCGCCTTCGCGACCGGCTTGCCCGGCTTCGAGGCGTGCCACAGCGTGTTCGCGCCGGCGTAGATGCCGACGTGGTACACGCCGCCGCCACCGCTCTTGAAGAACACCAGGTCGCCCGGCTTGGCCGCCGCGCGGCTGATGTGCTTGGTGGCGCTGTACTGCTGGCGCGAGGTGCGCGGCAGCGTCTTGCCGGCCTTCTTGTAGACGTAGCCGGTGTAGCCCGAGCAGTCGAAGCCCTTGGTCGACGTGCCGCCGTAGCGGTACGGCGTGCCCTTGAGCTTCGCGGCCTCCTTCAGCACCTTGGCCTGGAAGGTCGTGGCCTTGCCGGAGCCGCCGTGCAGCAGACCGTGGCTGGCCGCGTAGAACAGCGAGCGCCAGGTGTCGACCGTCATGGCGCCGCTGCGGTGCAGTCCCACGCGGGCCTGGAACTTGGCCACCGCGGTGCGGGTGGCCGAGCCGTACCAGCCGCCGGCCGGGACATCGAGGGACCTCTGCACGTACCGGACGGCCGAACCGGCGTCGCCGTAGCGCAGCAGCGGCTTGGTGCTGATCGCCTTGTTTCCGCGGGCCCAGGCGGCCGAGGAGGTCTTCGAGGTTGCCGCGTGGGCGGTGTCGGCCGGGGCAACGACGCTGAGCGCCGCTCCGCCGGAGACGGCCAGGCCGACCGAGAGGACGGCTGCCGCGGCCCGGGGAGCCGAGGTCCTGCTGATCTTGCGGTGCTTTGCCAGCGTCCGTCCGGTCGGCCGGGTACTGGATTCGCTCGTGGTGACGGCGCGCAGAAGCGCTGTCCGTCGGGCATAGACGGGCATGGTTGTCTCCCGACGCCTGCGGAGTTAGCTGTCGGGTTCGGGCTGGAAGTCGATAGCCCGGTCCGCTCCCGCGGACTTCACCCCAGGGACCCGGCCACTCACGGCCGGGACCCAACATCCTGGGTCCCCCACCCCTGCCATGGTTGTTCGAGGGGAGCATGTGTGCCTGGCAGGGCTCGGCGTTGACACACATGCAGTTCGTCTAATTTGTCGAACCGCCGACGACTGTATAACAGAACGGTCACGACGCAAACCCTCGAATCCACAGGGACCCTCCTAAAAGGCCCTCAGCGGCTCTCTGACGGATCAGCAACCTGTGCCGAACATCTGGTGTCCTGAGCGTGTCTGAGCGGCGTTCAGGCGGTCGTGTAGCCGATTTCAGTGACCTGGGTCACATCACTAGGTTGCACTGTGTGACAACGGGCACAGTCAGTGCCCAGGCTTCCCTTCGCTGAGTAGCTCGAGGAACCTCTCCAGGCCCACGTTCCCGCCTGAGAGCACCACTCCGACCCGCTCCGGGAGGTCCTCCACCCGGCCGGCCAGGAGCGCCGCGAGCGCACTCGCGCCGCTCGGCTCCAGCACGATCTTCAGCCGCTCGAACGCGAACGCCATCGCGGCCCGGATCTCGTCGTCGGAGACCAGTGCGAACGCCTCGACCAGCCGCTGGTTCACCACGAACGTCAGCTCGCCCGGCGTCGAGATCGCCTGCCCGTCGGCGATCGTCCGCGGAATCTCGACCTCGACCCGCCGCCCGGCGGCCAGCGACCGGGCGTGGTCGTCACCCGCGGCCGGCTCGACGCCGATCATCCGGATGCCGGGGGACAGGACGGTCGCCGCGGTCGCGCAGCCCGCCATCAGTCCGCCGCCTCCGACCGGGACGAGCAGCGCGCCGAGCGGCCCGACCTCCTCGATCAGCTCCAGCGCGACCGTGCCCTGCCCGGCCATCACGTCGTAGTGGTCGTACGGCGGGATCAGCGTCAGCCCACGATCCTCCGACAGCTTCGTCGCCAGGGCCGTCCGGTCATCGGTGTAGCGGTCGAAGTGGATCACCTCCGCGCCGTACCCGCGCGTCGCGGCGACCTTCGTCGGCGGCGCGTCGGCCGGCATCAGGATCACCGCGTGCGTCCCGGCGAGCTTCGCCGCCAGCGCGACCGCCTGGGCGTGGTTGCCCGACGAGTACGCCGCGACGCCGCGGGCGCGTTCCGCCGCGGTCAGCCGGCTGACCGCGTTGAACGCGCCCCGGAACTTGAACGCCCCGATCCGCTGGAAGTTCTCCGCCTTGAGGAACACCTCGGCGCCGACGCGCTCGTTCAGCGTGCGCGACGTCAGCACCGGCGTACGGTGTGCCGCTCCAGCGATCCGGCCCGCGGCTGCTTGTACGTCGTCGAAGGTCAGCATGAGGCTGAAGTTACGCGGCCGTGGGGCTCACCGTCGCGTGGCGCCGGCAGATGTTCGTAGCATCACGATGTCAAGACGGGCGGGACGGCTCCGTACTGATGACGAGCGGTTCCCACTCCGGGAGCCGGAACCGGAGGAGACACTCGTGAAGTACCTGGTAGTCCTGAACATCAACCCCGACGTCCTGAGCGCCCTGACCGAGGCCGAGCAGCAGGCGGTCTTCAACGGGCACGGGAAGTTCCTGGCCACCGTCCAGGAGTCCGGCGAGTTCCACAGCACGGTCGCGCTGGCCGAGCCGGCCAAGTCCACGGTGGTCAAGGTGCGCGACGGTGTCCCGGCGGTGACCGACGGGCCGTTCGTGGAGGCGAAGGAGTTCCTGGCCGGCTACTACCTGCTGGACTGCGCGTCGCGGGCGCGGGCCGAGGAGCTGGCCGCGATGATCCCGGACGCCGGGATCGAGGGGCTCGGCGTGGAGGTCCGCGAGGTCATCCACGAAGAGGGCCTGTAGACAGACCGGCGGCAGGGACTCGCGAGGAGTCCCTGCCACCGCCTGGGTCAGGAGGTCTGGTCGTCGACCTGCGCGTCGCCGGCGTTCTTCTTGATCGACTCGATGCCGTTCAGCGCCGAGGCCTTGGTCTTGTAGCTCTCGCTGCTGGTCGCGATCACCTCGCCGTTGCCGGCCTTGAGCCGGAACCGGAACTCGCCCGACTTGTCCTCGTACAGCTCGAACTTGCCCGCCATAAGGAACCTCCCGTGTGATGGTCTGACGACCCTTCGGAGCGTAGTCCCCGGCTCACGTCGTGTCGCCCGACCGGCCGAGGGCTCGCTGAGTCGTACGCCGTACGGTACGGTGTGCGGCATGAGCGTCCGGACGATCCCACTGCTGCCCTGCCGCGCCCTCGACGACGTGGTGCCGTTCTACGAGGCGCTCGGCTTCCGGCTGACCTACCGCCAGGACCGCCCGTACCCGTGCCTGGGCGTGACCCGCGACGACGGCTTCGACCTGCAGTTCTTCGGCCTGCCCGAGTACGACGTGGAGAACTCCCTGTTCAGCGTGATCGTCGCCGTCCCCGACACCCAGGCCCTGTACGACGAGTTCGCGGCCGGCCTGCGTTCGGCGTACGGGAAGCTGCCGATCGCCGGTCTCCCGCGGGTCACCCGGCCACGCCGCAAGCAGGGCGCTGGTGGAGGCTTCTCCGTCATCGACCCGGCCGGCAACTGGTTGCGGATCAGCTCGGTCGCCGAGGAGGCCGAGACCGGCGGCCGGTTCGAGCGGGCGCTGCTGAACGCCGCCCGGCAGGCCGACACGCGCGGCGACGAGGCGGCGGGGATCCGCATTCTCGAGACGGCTCTTCGCAGGCATGACGACGCCACTGACGAGGAGCGCCTGCCCGTGCTGCTCTACCTGGCCGAGCTGCTGATCCGCACCGGCGGCCCGGCGGCCGCTGTGGTCGAGCGGATCGAGGCGGCAGGCTTTGCTGATCAGCTGGGGGACCTCAAGGAGCAGCTGGACGATTAGCCCCGGGCCACGGACCAGGCGGAGGCCCGTCAGCGTCCGGGCGCTCCTTCTGCTCTGTCTTGTACGGGCGCAGACCGCGGGCCTCGTAGTTGGCGAGTGCGTTGGGCCCGTCGAGCGTGTTGGTGTTCAGCCAGACGCGGCTGACCTCGCTGAGTTCCGGGTGCCGCTCCGGGAAGGTCCAGGCCTGCTGCAGCCCGACGGTGAGCAGGTGCCCGCCGATGCCCCGGCCGATGAAGCTGGGGAGGAGTCCGAAGTTCTCCACCTCGACCTCGGTGCCGTCACCCTTCAGGGCGATGTAGCCGGCCGGTACGCCGCCGACGTACGCGACCCAGGTCTCGAAGGCCGGTCTGGTCAGGTGCTCGATCCAGCGGGCCCAGTCCCACTTGAGCTTCTCGGTCCAGTGCCAGTCGCCGCCGACCGAGCTGTAGAAGTAGCGGGAGAGCTCGGGCGACACCTCTTCGACCCGGCGGATCTCGGCTGGGGTCTGCTTGGCCGGGCGTACGTCGTACGGGCTGGTCTGCTCGAGGTAGGTCAGGACGCTGACGGTCATGCGCCGCGGACACCTCGGATGCCGGCGACGATCAGGTCGACGCCGAGGGCGTAGTACTGGTCGGTGGAGCTCGGGCAGATCAGGGTGTCCGCCGCGCTGGTGATCAGCGGGTACCGCTTGGGGTCGAGAGCGCTGAGGGCGGCGCGCTTGAGTCGCAGGGCCTGCTCGCGGGCGACCGGCTCGGGGTCCTCGCCGGCACCTGGCTCGGTGGTGACCAGGGTGATCAGCGAGCAGATCGACTGGCGCCCGACCTCGGCGGCGTAGTCGGTGCCGAAGCCACCCTCGACCAGGATCTCCATCGTCCGCTCGGCCATCTCCAGGCCGGCCTCGGAGATCAGGATCCGGCCCAGCGTCAGCTCGGCCACGCGCGGGTGCGGCCGCAGGGCGTCGACGAACGCGGTCAGGATCTCGTGCAGCCGGCGGTCCCACGGGCGGTCCGTCGGCGCGGGCAGCTCGATGTCGCCGAGCAGCCGGTCGCCGAGCGCGCTGAGCAGGTCGCTCTTGTCGCTGAAGTGCCGGTAGAGCGCCATCGGCGTGACCTCGTGCAGCTGCGCGAGCCGCCGCAGGGTCACCGCGTCCAGGCCCTCGGCGTCGGCCAGCGCCAGCGCGCTGTCGACGACCTGGGTGGGGTCGAGCCGCTTCGTGAGGGTGGGCATGTTGACAAGTTTACACCGTAGACCTAGCGTGTACGACGTCAGCTTACAGTGTATACATACGACGTAGACCATGTGAGGTAGTTGTGAAGCAACGCAGTCCCTGGGCCACCCTGGCGGTGCTGGCCCTGGCGCAGTTCATCGTGGTGCTCGACGTGACGATCGTGAACGTCGCACTGCCCGACATCCAGGCCGACCTGGGCTTTTCGGCCGAGTCCCTGCAGTGGGTGATCAGCGCGTACACCCTGCTCTTCGGCGGCTTCCTCCTGCTCGGCGGCCGGATGGCCGACCTGCTCGGCCCGCGCCGGGTCTTCATCGCCGGGCTCCTGCTGTTCGGCGTCACCTCGCTGATCGGAGGCCTGGCGACATCGCCTGAGTTCCTGATCGGTGCCCGTGCCGTGCAGGGGCTCGGTGGCGCGTTGCTCTCGCCGGCCGCGCTGGCGATCCTCACCATGACCTTCGCGCACGGCCGGGAACGCAACATCGCGATGGGCGTCTGGGGCGGCCTGGCCGGACTCGGCGGCACGCTCGGCGTCGTGGCCGGCGGCGTACTGGTCGACTCGCTCAGCTGGCAGTGGGTGTTCTTCGTCAACGTGCCGATCGTGCTCGGGCTGGTCGCGCTGATCCCGGTCTTCGTGCCCGACATGCGGCACAACGAGGACCGGCCGCGCGGCTTCGACACCGCGGGTGCTGTGCTGGGGACCGGTGGTCTGCTGGCCATCGTGTACGCCGTGGTCCGGGCCGAGCCTCGCGGCTGGGGATCCTTCGAGGTGCTGGGGTTCCTGGTCGGGGGAGTGGCCTTGCTGGCGGCGTTCGTGGTGGTCGAGTCCCGTTCGAAGGCGCCGCTGGTGCCGCTGCGGCTCTTCCGGTCCCGCGCTCTGAGCGTCTCGAGCGTTGCGCTGGCTCTGAACGGCGCGGGCTTCCTGTCGATGTTCTTCCTGACCGCGATCTACCTGCAGCAGGTCCGTGGCGACTCGGCGCTGGAGGCGGGCGTGCACTTCCTGCCGATGGGCTTCGCCGCCGTACTCGGAGCGGTCGCAGCGTCCCAGCTGGTTCAGAAGGTCGGGACGCGGACCGTGCAGCTCGGTGGTTCGGTGCTCAGCCTGGCGGCGCTGGTCCTGCTGTCCCGTGCGGACGCCGGCGGCGCGTACGCCGCTGAGCTGCTGCCCGGCTTCGTGCTCTTCGGGCTCGGCATCATCGGCGTCGCCGTACCGGCGCAGATCGCGGCCGTCTCCGAGGTCGAGCACCACGAGGCCGGCGCGGCCTCCGGTGCCGTCACCACGATGTACCAGGTCGGCGGCGCGCTCGGCCTGGCCGTCGTCACCACACTGTCCATCAGCCGTACGACGGACGCGCTGGCCTCCGGGGTCGCCCAGCAGCAGGCCCTCGTCGACGGGTTCCAGCGGGGCATCCTGGTCGCCGCCCTCTTCGCCGTCGTGAACGTGGTCGTCACGATGGTCACCCCGCAGATCCAGCCCACCACGGAGCAGCTGACGGAGGCCGCGGCCGCCGCATAGGTTGTGCGGGTGATTCCCGCCGTCTTCGCCGAACAGACCATCGCCCGAGAGGGTGCTCCGGGCCGGACCTGGATCGAGCAGCTTCCCGGCCTGGTCGAGCACCACCTCGGGCGATGGCGTTGTACGCCGACCGGGCCGGCCGTGCACGGCCAGGTGGCGCTGATCGTGCCTGCCGTGCGCGACGGAGACCCTGTCGTCCTGAAACTCTCGTTTCCCCATCCGGGCAACCGGTACGAATCAACCGCTCTGGTTGTCTGGTCGGGCTCGGGTGCGGTCCGTCTGCTCGAGCGGGACGACGTGGACTTCGCACTGCTGCTGGAACGGGTCTCCGGTGAAACATTGTCCTCGGCAACCGAAGATCCGTGGGCCGTGGCCGGTGAGCTGGCCCGGCGGCTCGCCGTGCCGGCGCCTGTGGAGATCCCGCGGCTGTCCTCGACGCTCGCCGGGTGGTCCCGTCAGATGCTTGCCCAGAGCAAGCACTTGGGCCGTCCGTTGCCGCCGCGGCTGATCGACGCCGCCCTGGAGACCATCGCGGCTTTCGAGGACGAGAAGACCGACACGATGCTGCACGGCGACCTGCACTTCGCCAACGTCCTGCGCGCCGAGCGCGAACCCTGGCTCGTCATCGACCCCAAGGGCCTGGCCGGCAGCGCGGCCTTCGACGCGGCGACCATCGTGCGCGACCGGATCGACGAGATCGCCGACGATCTGTCCGCCGGTCTCCTGCGCCGCATCGCCGTCTACAGCGAGGCCGCCGAGGTCGACCCCGAGCTCGCCCGCCGCGCGACCCAGGCCCGCGCCGTCAGCTCAGCGCTCTGGGAACGCCTCCACCACCAGCCCCGCGTGGGCATCGACCTCGCCGATCAGCTGGCCGAGCTGCTCGTGTGAGCCTTGACGATCAACGCCCGCCCCGCGGTCCGCGTCGGCGGCTGCCACGTCTTGCTCACGACGCCCTCGAACCCGTGCGCCTCGACCTCCTCGGCCAGCCCCTCCGGCGCCCACCGCGGGTGCACGGAGATCAGCACCTGTCCACCACCACCCCGGCGTACTGGGCAGCCGCCCGCAACCCGATCCCAGGCCCCGGCCCGAGCACCACCACCTGCTCCTTGCCGTGCAGGCCGGCCATCTGCACCAGGTACTTCTCCGTCGCCCCGTTGGCCCGGGCCATCACCCACCCACCAACTCGCCCCGCCGCCCCTTCCGGCCGAGCAAACGCCTTCATCAGCACCTCGTCCAAGACACCCATACGATCAATGACAGCACGCTTTGTTACGTCTGCCCGGGCACCAGCGCGTAGCTGTAGGCGGGTTGGCCGTTGATGTCGATCTCGCCCGTGCGGGTGAAGCCGACGCGGGTGAGGATCTTCTGGGAGGCCAGGTTGTCAGCGGTCGTTCGGGCGGTGATCTCCCGCAGCCCGTACGGCGTACCAAGCACCTCGCGCACGCCCCACGTCGCCAGCCCACGCCCGGCGGCTGACTCCGCGATGCGGTAGCCGAGCTCGGCGGAGCCGTCGACGATGTTCACCAGGTTGACCCGGCCGACGATCCGGCCGTCGTCGACCAGGACGTGGAAGTGGTCGGTGCCCGCCTCCTGGTACGCCAGCAGCGCCGCGTGCCGCTGGGGGAACTCGGCGAAGTACGCGTCGCCCCGGTCGGTGATCACGCGGGAGAAGTACGCCCGGTTCTCCCGCTCGAACCGCAGCAGCTCGTCCGCGTGGGCCGCCGTCACGCGCTCAACCGTCGCC
Organism: Kribbella sp. DT2; assembly: GCF_049844575.1. Classification (NCBI taxonomy): domain Bacteria; kingdom Bacillati; phylum Actinomycetota; class Actinomycetes; order Propionibacteriales; family Kribbellaceae; genus Kribbella; species Kribbella sp. DT2. The sequence continues at coordinate 159,531 of NZ_JBNCLH010000012.1, forward strand.
ATTCGGCGAACCTACAACCCGGCGTACGGCGTCCGCGACGGACTTTCAGGCGACCGGGTAGGCGACGTACGCGAAGGACGTGCTGTCCGGTGACCAGCTCGGCACGTTCATCGTCCCCTGCCCGCCGAACACCGTCGCGACCTCCCGAACCTCCCCGCCGCTCAGCAGCCGAACGCGCACGTCCTCGACATCGGCCGGATGCCCCACCGTCCCCGGCGGGAAACTCACGTAGGCGATCGCCGACCCGTCCGGCGCCGGATGCGGGAACCAGTTGACCCGCTCGTCGTGCGTCAGCTGCTCCACCGTGCCGCCGGAGACCCGGAACAGCTGTGCATTGGCCGAGGCCCGCTCGGAGTTGAAGTAGATCCATTCCCCGTCCGGACCGAACTCCGCGCCGTCGTCGGCGAATTCGTCGGCGGTCACCGGTACGTCGTCCCCGCCGGCTGCCGGAATCGTCCAGACGTTGGTGTTCCGCTCGGCGTCCATCCCGATGTAGGCCAGGGTCAGCCCGTCCGGCGAAATCCCGTGCAGGTAATAGCGGAACCCCTCGCCCCGCTCATTACTGACCCGTCGCGCAGCGCCCGCCTTCACGGCGTACAAGTGCCCGTCCTCCGCGGAGACGTACACCGTCTCCCCGTCAGGACCCACCACATGGTCGTTGTTGATCGGCGGCACACCCCCGAGCGGGATCTCCTCCAGCTCCCCACCGCCGACCGGGAGCCGAAACAGCTTTCCGTCCCCGTTGAGGACCAGCCACTTCCCGTCCGGCGACCAGTTCGGCGCCTCCACCAACATGTCTCGCGAGGTGAACACCAGCCGGCTCACCCCCGACCGCACGTCCACCACGTAGACCTCTGCCGTCTGCCCCGCACCCAGTCGCCTCGCCATGCCCGCAAACCTACCCGCGGCCCCCGTGACTCGCGCCCCGAGCCGCCCGCCGAGCGTTCAGCGCCTAGGCTCGATCCCGTGGAAGACCGTACTCAGATCTGGCACCTCAAGCGCGGCGACGAACTGGTCGCCGACCTCGTCGTAGTCGGCGCCGACTACCCCTGGCTCCAGGCGCACGTCGAGCCCACCCCGGCCTTCGACGAGGTGAAGCACCTCTTCGCCGAGCTCGAGAGCAACGAGGAAGCCTGGGCTGCCGCCTCCGCCCAGATTCGCGCCACGCTCACCCTGGAGGACCCCACCGGCACCCCGGTCGCCGAGTACCTCCTGCACATCGACGGCGAGGCTGCCTGGTGGCGCTGGACTAGCCAGTGATCACCGGAGCGATCTCCTCGCGCACCAGTCGCCGGTAGGTCTCCACCTCCAGCATTCGCCCTCGTACGCCGTGCCGCAGCCTCCGCTCGCGCACGAGCTTCGGCCCACCCGCGAAGAACCGCAGCGCCGCGTCCCGGTCCCGCCGCAACGCCGGCATCATGAACGCCGGCCGATCGCTTGCCGCCAGCAACAACTCGTTGACCAGCTTCCCGCGCGCCCCGCTCAGGAACCCGTGCAGCGCAGGCCGTAACGCGTCGTCCACCGCGACCGAGAACTCCTCCGGCGCCGATCGAGTGATTGCCCCAGGCATCCGTTCACCGGTGCCGCCGCTTGCCCACAGCAACCGAAGCAACGCCGTGTACCCGTCACTGCAGGCGATCCCCAACGACGACGCCACGCCTTTCCCCAAATGCGGAAAGCATCCGTAGGCCCGCCCCTCCGCCACAGTCTCCAACCGAAACTCCAGCAACCCCGCCCGATCACGGACCACGATGTAAGGAATCCGAGCATCCTGCCCCACCACCGCGACCCCACGCACCCCCGTGTTCGCGTTGTACGGCGGGCGCAGCGCGAAGATCAGCTCCGACTCCCGCCAGGCCGCGGCCTCTTCGTCGGCGGCGACCTCCCAGACCACCCGCCGTACCAGGTCGTACCTCTTGTACAGCCCGACCCGAGGCCCCTTCGCCGCGGCGTGCTGCGCCAGCCGCTGCTTGAGGTTGCCCGCCTTCCCGACGTACAGGACCTCGTCGAGCGCGCCCAGGAACAGGTAGACCCCAGCCTCAGCAGGCGCCGCGACCTCCCGCAGGACGTTCATCCCAACGCCATCGGCAATCGCTCCGCCAACGCCCCCAACGCAACCCGCTCCTCCGCACTGGCCGAGCGCCGCCCGGTCCCCACCAGCAAAACCTCGGCATCGGACATCGAAGCCGGGAACGCCTCCCCAGCAATCTCCTCCAACATCCCGCGACACCGCGCCAACCCCTCAGCCGGCGGTCCCTTCAGATCCGGCAGGTAAGCCACCAGATCCAGATGATGCAACGTCCACTCCATCACGTACGCCGCCAGGTAGTCCCCGGCCCGCAAGACCTCCCCTTGCGTCTCCACCAGCCCCTCGAGATCCGCCAACCGAGCCGCCCGTCCCGCCGCGGCCCCCACGTCCTCCAGGTGAAACCGCAGCAACCCAGGCTCCTCGTACGCCGCCGCCAACCGCACGATCAACGCATCCAGCGGATCCTCCCCGGTCGGCGGCTCGACGACCTTCCAGTACGTCACCGCATCCCGAGTCGGCGCGCCCGAGGCCGGCGTCACCAACGTGATCAGCACGTCCTGGGCGTCGATCACCAAGTGGCACGCGAGGTCCCGCACCAGCCACCCAGCACATCCCGACGGCCGCCCGAAGTCCTCGTCCGGGACCTCGGCCACCGCCGTCCGCAAGGCATCCCACGACCGGCCGAACAAGCTCACAGCCATCCCGCCTTCGCCAACGCCTCCACCGCGATCTCCGCCAGCTCGCGCCCGCTCGTCTCCACCACGAAATCCGTCGGCCCCGACTTGTCCAAGCTCTCCGCCAGCTCGACGGAACGCCGTACCAGCACCTCGTACGACGACCCGACCTCGCGCCGCCGTACGCGCTCCTTCAGTACGTCGACCGAGGCCACGAGCCGGCACACCTGGATCTCAGCGCCCGGGATCGCCTCCGCGTACGCCGCCAGGTCGGCCTCCGCTTCGACCACCCGGGCGATGATCGCGCGATCGATCCCGCTCGCCGCGTAGTTGGTCCACACCGACGCGAGGTTCCGCAGCGCCATGCGCTCGTTGTACGGATCGCCTTCGCCGTACGGCCAACTGATGCCGAAGGCATCGAGGTCGATCACCGCGTGCGCGATGTCGCGGTCGATCAGCTGGTCGAACATCTCGTGTACCACCGAGCTCTTCCCGACGCCCACCGGCCCACTCACGATCAGCACCGGCACGCCGCTCGTCTTCGTCACCTGGCGACCATACCCAGCCGCGCCGACACCCCGCTCGATGTTTGACGCGTCGGCCGACCTCGGGTCAAGATGGTGCTCCGGCGCGGCCCGCGCCTCACCTTCGTCGACCGGCCCCAGCCCGGTCCACCTGAGAAGGCAAAGGGACGTCACCGTCTCGGGCCGCTCGTCCTGGTCATCCGCCTCGGACGGGATCGCTGGGGGATCGCGGACGAGTGCGTGGAAGGCCAGATGACAGCGCACAGGAACTTCAAGCGACGGGTCCGAGCCCGCGCCGCCAAAACGGGCGAGTCCTACACGGCTGCCCTCCGGCACTTCCGTCCGACTCCTTCAGGAGAAGACATGCCGGAACCCACTCACCCGACCCTGCGCATCGCCGCAGTCCAGTCGACGGTCCGCCAGGACCCCACCGACGCCGACGGCCTCCGCCAGAGCGCCGCCGAGGTCCGATCCCTGATGCGCCAGGCCGCCGAAGCCGGCGCCCGCCTCGTCCACTTCGCCGAAGGCGCGATCTGCTTCCCCAGCAAGCACGTCATGTCCGAGCTCGGCCCCGACGAAGTCGGCAACTCAGACTGGTCCAAAGCCCAGTGGCAGGTCCTCGACGAACAACTGGCGACCATCGCCGCCCTCTCCGCCGAACTGGGCATCTGGACAGCGATCGCCTCCCTCCACCAGCAACCCGATGCGCGCCCCCACAACTCCCTCTACGTCTTCGACGACAAGGGAAAGCTGGTCACCCGGTACGACGAACGCACCCTCTCCACCACCAAGCTCAACTACATGTACACCCCCGGCACCAAGCCGATCACCTTCGAGCTCGACGGCTACCGCTTCGGCCTGGCCGTCGGCATGGACGCCCACATCCCAGAGATCTTCATCGACTACGTCCGCCAGGACGTGGACGCCGTCCTCCTCTCCTACGCCACCACCGGCCTCTCGGAAGGAGAGGACGCCGTAGCCGCGGTAGCCCCCGCCAACGCCGCCATCAACCACTACTGGCTGAGCCTCGCCGTCTCCACCAACCCCAACCTCCCCAACACCGCAGCCGGCATCCTCAACTCCACCGGCCACTGGGCCACCCAGTGCCCCCTGAACGCCACCCCCGCCCTCACCACCTATGACCTCCACAAACAAAACACCCTCACCGAGTCCGCGCGTGCTTGGCGCCAAGCCGCCCGCTCCCGCGTGACTTCCTAACCCGTACGCCGGTCCGGGTGCTCCTCCAGCCCCGGACCGGCGAGGCTCGCCGGCCCCGCAGCGGCCACCCACCGCTTCCAGCTGGCAAGACTCACCGCCATGCGGCGCGAACTCCGTCTCGTCACGATCCGGATACCAGCAAGCCCAACCAAACTCCCCAGCCACGCTGTACAGCGTCTGCTCGATCGCATCGTTCTGATCCGCCAGCGCCTACTCGTACAACGAAGCCATCCGCAGCGACCGAGAAAAGTCAGAACTCCGCCCGTTCCGAAACCACAACGCATTGGACCGGCTCAACCCCTCGGACCACTCCTCAACAAGCCCAGCCTGCCGCTCCAACGCAGCCAACCGCCGCTCAGGATCCCCATCCACCAACCCGAACAACCACTCGTGCCCCTCCAATGCCTCCATCCCTGCAGCCTGCCAGCTGCAAAACCTGATGCACCAGCGGCCAACGCCGCGCTCCACTAGAACCCATGACCACCTACCGCCCAGCCACCCCGAACGACCAGCCCGGCATCCAAGCCGTCCTCCACCAACAACAGCCACCCAGCACGACAAGATCGTCTTCGTCTCCGCCCTGTACGAAAGTGCAGCCGCCTTCTACCGCTCCACCAACTTCACCCCCTGCACCGGCCCTGGCTCTTCTGGACTCCTCCATCGAGCGATCAGTCGGCCTAGCCGTGGGAATCCAGTTGGTCAGCTCTGGTTCGTCCAGGTGATCCAGCGACTCAGTCGTCGTCCGGCGACCACTCGTACAGACGGGTCTCCGCAATATCCAGGTCGGGCGCCCCTACCTCACCGTTCACCACCGGAACTCGCAGGAGCAGCGCGAACGATCCGTCAGGGAATCGGTTGGCGATGTACGCCGCGTTCCGTTCGCGGACCTCGCCGTCCGTCAGCGCAAGGACCGCGCCCAGCACACCCCGGCTGTAGACACCGCTGCAGATGGTGAGACTGCCGTGCGGCGAGTACGGATTGCGCAACCGCGCCAGGAACGCGACGTCCTCGACCAGCACACGAGGCTTGCCGCCGCGCCAGGCGTCCTGGGTCTGGTCCGCCACGATCTGCTGCGTGCCAACGGCTTCCACGTCGGCGTTCTCGAGTTCCCTCCACACCGGACGGAACTCGCGCGCCCCGGGCTCGCTCGATCGGAAGATCTCGCCGTTCTTCAGATCCGGGACCTCGACCTGCTGGATGGGGAGATCCCTCAGATGTCTCTGCAGCCGGTCGGCAACCTTGTTCCAGCCGATGCCGCCGAGCACCACCAGATGGCCTTTCATCTCGGCCGGAACGACCTCTGCCGCCAGGCGACGCGTCACCTGCAGTTCCGGGTTGGAGGCACGGAGCTGACCCCACATCTCGAGCAGCGCATCGAGGTCGGCGTAGCGGTAGGTCCGGGTGTAGTTGGGATTCTCTTCCTTGGCCAGAGAAAGACGATTGGCGGCCGGAACCTCCGGGCAGATGATCGTGATCGGCCCGTCGTTGAACGAGAGGATCGAGCCGTCGGACGGTGAGTCGGCGACGCCGCGTACGGCGTCGCGAAGGCTCACGAGCTCTTGAAGTAGTGCTTGGAATCGCTCGCGTTCCTCGGCTGTCAGATCCTGCTCGCGGGGGAGAGGTGGAGTGCTTTCAGCCGCGAAAGCCCGTGCAAAGAACAGCGCATAGGAGCGGAGCCGTTCCGCCGGCGGAAGCTTGGGGTTGGTCTTCGATTCCCACGAGCTGATGGTGGCGACGGCCACGAACGACTCTTCGCTGAACACACGCGCCAGTTCCGCGTAAGTCAACTTCGACTCGTACGACGTACGAAGGCCGCGAAGCCTCGTGGCCAATCGTGCGGCCTCTGGTGAAGGCGCCAAGATCACTCCCGGATGGTGGTCGTCCCACGACCCGCGCGTCTGTAGGCCGTACATCTGTGTACACCCGAAACGCCTGCAGCACTACTGAAGCGCGACTGGTTCCACGGCGACACTCAGCACGCGATTGCCGAGTTGTTCGCGATAGCCAAGACTGGAACGCGCTGAACGGCCTACGCCAGCTGCCTCGGGGGAGGGGAGATCTTGGACGTCGAACTGCTGACCGGTGACGACTGGAAAGTCCTCCGCGACCTTCGTCTGGATTCCCTCGAGGATTCACCGAAGGCTTTTCTGTCGACTGACGATGCGGGCGAGGACAGGGACGAAGAGTACTGGCGCCAACGCTGCGCCGAGGGCAACTGGGTCGTCGCTCTGAGCGGACACCAGGCGATCGGGATAGCGTGTTCCGTCGAAGGTTCGGACGAACCGCCGGATGCGCGGTACATCCAATCGGTGTGGGTCGATCCTGCCCGTCGCAGAAATGGCGTCCTCCGCGCGATGCTCCGCCACCTCATCGCGCTGGAGCCCGATGTCCGCACCTGGTTCGTGTGGATTCTCGACGGCAACGACGTCGCCAGGGAGGTCTATGCCCGCATGGGGTTCGAGACCACCCGCAGGCGCAAAGCCCTCAAATCAGACCCCGAGCGATCGGAGGAGCGTCTGATGCTGGCTGGCCTCGACTACTTCACGGCACTCAGCAAACGCCGTTCGGCGCCGTAGCCACAGGATATCCAGTCGGTGAGCTCCAGGTGGTCCATCGCCTCGCGTTCGCTGAGAACGGATCCCCTGGGCGGCATGACCTTCTGCCAACGCTCGTCGTCGACCCGCCACTGTTCAATGAAGTCGACGCAGAGCTCGGGCGTGATCATGGCCAGTTGGTCCAGGGCAGTGAGCAGCGACTTCTGTGCGGAGGCTTGTTCTTTGGTTGCATAGCGCGCGGCTGAGAGACGATGGAACGTCTCCCAGATCATGGCGTGCCGATCCTCCATGAAGAGTCGCCAGTGGTGCCGGCTCTCCGCAACCTTCAGCTGATCCTTCAGCTCCCACCCCGGTGTGTCGTTGAACAACGCGTAAAGCCCCTCAGCAAGAACATCACCGAACTCTTCGCGAGCTGCCCGCTGGGGATCCGCGTACGGGTCGTACTCGTCCTGCCGTGCTTCACCGACCTTCGGCAACGACCGCGCCGCGGCGTGCTGCGCGAAGAAGAACCAGTCTTCGTTGTAGACGTCGGGAAAGAACGACACTGCTGGATGCTGGGTGTTGACGCCGAGCACCGCGCCGCTCACGAAGATGTCCTGCCTACGCCCCGCGAGTCGCCGGGCGTGACACACGACAGAGTTGTCTTGGAAGTAGCTGCTGGCCATCGCCGCAACAGGATGACGATCAAGCAAGCCCGAGAAGCGGGACACGTCGCGGGGACTGAGCTGATGGATGTCGTCGTCGACGAAAAGGATCTTCTCCCAGCCCCGCAGACGGGCCAGGACCAAGCCGAGGTTGCGCTTCGTGCTCAGATCGCTGGTGCGTTCGGCGCTCGCTGTCCAAAAGGATTGCGCCGAGGTTTCGTGATGATGCCTCAGCAGTTGATAGCCGCGGGGTACGTCGACGACGAGTGCCCGCGCACCGAGGGTGGCCTCGACCCGCTCCGCCACCTTTTCTCTCTTCGCTTGATGGCTGCAGAGCACCACCAAGGGAACCGACAGCACCGCCGACAACGAAATGAGGCGCTGCAGGTTCGGCCTGGACGCCGGTACGACGATCGCGTCCAGACGGCTGTTCGTCGGCGAAAGGGAAACCGATGACACGTCGCGCAGGAGTGAGGCGTGCGACGCGACGTGGTGGATCCGATGGCTCATTCGACCGTCGCCTTCTCCTTCGGCGACCACTCGTAGAGCCGGTTCGCGTCGATTTCGAGATCGGGGGAGATCGCCTCGCCGTTCAGAACCGGCACCCGGAGCAGCAAGGCGAATGATCCACCAGGAAAGTGGCCGGCCAGGAAGGCCTCGTTACGTTCTCGTACGGCGACGTCGGTGAGAGCTCGTACCGCCCCGACAACACCACGGCTGTGGATGCCGTTGCAGATGGTGAGAGTCTGGCTCTGGTTGTAGGGATTCCGCACCCGTGCCAGCAGCGCGACGTCTTCGAGCAGTTCGCGGCCGTTCTCCGCACTGTCGTCCCACACCGGCCGGTACTCGCGGCTGCCGACCCCGCTGGTTCGAAAGACCTCGCCTGTTTTCAGATCGTCGACCTCGACCTGGGACACCGGCATGTCCCGCAGCGTCTTGAGCATCCGCTCCATGATCCGGTTCCAGCCGACGCCCCCAAGCACCACGACATGGCTGGAGAGATCATCTGCCACAACCTCTGAGGGCAGCCGATGAACGACGTTCGCGGTGGGGTTGCAAGCGCGAACATGCCCCCACAGCTCAATCAGCGCATCCAGATCGGCGTACCGGAACATCCGGGTGTAGTTAGGGTTCTTCGCGTTCGCCATCGGAGGCCGCTCGGCCAGCGGCGCCTCGGGACAGATGATCGTGATCGGATCGCTGTCGAAGGTCCAGGTCGAGAGTTCGCTGATCGAGGATCCGCTCGCATCGCTCGAGCCTTGGACCGCATCGCGCAGTGCGACGAGTTCGTCGTGGAGCTTCTGAAATCGGTCTTGTTCGTCTGAGGTCAGCTCGGCTTCGGGCACCAGATAGGCAGGGTCGGTTCTCGATCGATCCGAGCAGAAGAACAGGGCGTAGGAGTGCAGCCGCTCGGGCGGCGGCAGCTTGGGACTCTTCAACGACTCCCAGGAACTGACAGTCGTGACTGCCACCGGAGTCTCTTGGCTCAATGCCTGCGCCAGCTCTGTCTGAGTCAGCTTCGGCTCGTACGACGTCCGAAGGCCGCGAAGCCTCCTGGCAAGTCGTACGGCCTCTGGTGCAGGGGCCAAGTCACTCACTCCCAGATGTTGTCGGGCCCACGCGCCAGCGCGTCCGATAACCGTCTACACATGTCTACACCCGGAAACACCCGTAACACCACAGATCGGTGCCGTTGTGCAGAAAAGTTATCGTGCCGCTCCGTCCTCTCTCGATCAACGACGGACTGCTCGCCAGGTCACGGTTGGGTTCAAGCGCACGTACGGTATTGCACTTGATTGCACCGCGTTCTACCGTAATTTCAGGAGATCCACTGACTTCAGACTGAAGTGGGTGATCGACGGTGAAGGAGACGACGGGACTCAACAGCCACGCGCGAGCTCTTGGGATCCGTCCGGGGAGATTTGCTGCCCATCCGATGTCCAGAGCGACGCCATTCTCGTGGCGCCTCCGTCCACGTCCATACCGACGCTGGTCTTTCAGCGATCGATGGTCCTCACGCCTTCAGTGACCAGCACCCCGGCCAGGCAGCAGCTCCGTCCTCAGCGTCGAGACCGTGAGCTCACCCCGCCGGCAGCTGGAGTCTCCGTGGATATTCGGAGGTGGTGACCATGTTGCAACGCATGCCGCGGCACAACACAGCCACGCGCAATGCCTCTCACTCCGCCGTCAGCCTGTGGACCCTGATGGCAGCCGATCTGATGGCTGTCATCTGGATGTACACCTTCGGGTCGTGGCTCGATCACTCGTCGCGGCTCACCGCCACGGCCACCCTCGGCGGCCACCACTGGGTCGTACTGGGCTGCGCGGGCGCCGGATTCCTGATGCTCGCCGGCCTCGCGCTCCTGACCGAAGGCTTCACGAAGACGACGCGCAGGCTGACCATGGCCGTCAACGCGGCCTGCGTGGTCTCGGTGATCGCCCTGGCCGGACTTGTCGCGTTCGTACTGGTTGCCCTGCTGAGCCGGGTTGTCTTCGGGAAGCTCCGGCCCTGACAGAAAGGCCCGCCCACGAAGAGTGGGCGGGCATACAGCGTCCGCCCGCCGTCCGTAGTGGCAACACCCCTCGACCTTGTCGTGGCCGAAGAACTTGCCCGTCGGGTCGAGCTGGCTCACCAATGCACCGACATTCACGGCCGGCTGCTTCACGGCAACCTGCACACCGGCAGCAGTTGGCGTCGCCAGCGCAGCACTGGTCGCCGAAGCCCCAACCAGAGCCAGCCCGTAGAAGTACCCCGCCTTCCCCGGCGCCGCCGCCAACGCCGACCCGTACCCTTCCCCGGAAATCTCGGTAGTACTCCCACCCGGCCCGGCAATCTTCGCCAACGGCGCCGGCCATCTCCTGCTCGAGCCGGACGAGCGCCTCAGCCGGCACCCTGTCCGACCCGAGCACCTCCATCACCAGCACCAGACACAGTCCGGCCGAACCACGCAGGCATCCACCAGTTCGCATCGCCCAGCAGCTTCATCAGGGCCGGTACGAGGACCAGGCGCACGATCGTCGCATCGATCAGCACCGCCGTGGCCAGCCCCAGCCCGAACATCTTCGCGGTCGGATCGTCGGCGAGCGAGAAGCTGACGAACACCGCGATCATGATCAGCGCCGCCGACGTGATCACGCGCCCGGTGGTCGCGATGCCGTGAATGGTCGACGCGGTGTTGTCGCCGGTCCGCAGGTACTCCTCCCGGATCCGCGTGAGCAGGAAGACCTCGTAGTCCATCGAGAGTCCGAACACCACCGCGAACATGAACATCGGGATGAACGGCAGGATCGGCAGCGTCGTCTCCAGCCCGATCAGTTCCGCGGCCCAACCCCACTGGAAGACCATCACCATCACGCCGAAGGACGCGCCGATGCTGAGCAGGTTCATCAACGCGGCCTTCAGCGGTACGACGACCGACCGGAAGAGCACACTCAGCAGTACGACGGACAGCAGGATCACCGCACCGACGAACCACGGCAGCCGATCGTTGACCTTGGCCCCTACATCGGCCAGGGTCGCCGTCTGACCGCCGACATGAGCCTTCGCCGGACTGTCCCGCAGCACCGACGGGAACACCTCCCCACGCAGCCGCTCGACGGTCGTCATCGTGGCCCGGTCCTGCGGCCCGGTCGTCGGTACGGCGATCAGCGTCGCGACGCCCGCCGCCGTGCTCACCTCCGGCGGTGCCACCGATGCGATCCCCCGATCAGCCCGTACGGCGTCGTACAGCGGCTGCACGACGCCCGGATCGCGCGACACGTCGACCGCGATCACCAGCGGGCCGTTGCTCCCGGCACCGAATCCCGCGGCGACCAGGTCGTACGCCCGGCGCTCCGTCCGCTGGACGGGAAGCACGCCCTCGTCCGGCGTACCAACGCGAAGCGCGAGCACGGGAGCGGCCAGGGCGAGCAGCACGACGGTCGCGCTCACGGCGTACGCGACGGCGTGCCTGGACACGTGCCCGGCCCATCGCTGCCACCCCACGCCGGGGGAGCTGCGGACCCGCCGTACCCGAAGACGGTTGATCCAGTGCCCGGCCAGCCCCAGGAACGCCGGCAGCAAGGTGAGCGACGCGAGCACCATCGTCAGCACGATCAGCGAGATCGCGATCCCGCCGGCGGTCAGGAACGGTACGCCGGCCACGACCAGCCCGAGAATCGCGATCACCACGGTGCCGCCGGCGAAGAGCACCGACCGCCCGGCCGTCGCGACCGCCTGCCCGACCGAGTCCTCGACCTCCAGCCCGCGGGCGAGGAACTCGCGATGTCTGGTCACGATGATCAGGGCGTAGTCGATGCCGACACCGAGCCCGATCATGCTGCCGAGGACGGGCGCCCAGCTGGGCAGTTCAATGAGATAGGTGACCAGGGACAGCGCGCTGATCGCCAGCGCGAGGCCGAACACGGCCATGCCGATCGGCAGCCCCATCGCGATGATCGATCCGAAGGCGAGCAGCAGGACGACCATCGCGGCGATCAACCCGAACGCCTCGGCGAGACCGGGCGGCCCTTCCTCGAACGCGTAGAACAGATCGCCGCCGAGCTCGATCCGGAGCGGAGATTCCACCGCGGTCAGGGTTTTGAGCTGCTCGAGATCGCTCGGCTCGAGCTTGTCGAGCACCGGGTACTGAAGCCTGACGAGCCCGACGCGGCGGTCCGGCGAGATGACGGGATCGCTTGCCTCCAGCACGTTCGGCAGCGCGGCCGCAGTCACGCGGAGCTTCGTCAGCGCCGTCTGCAACTCCGCGCCGTCGAGGGTTGCTTGTTCGTCGTACGGCGTGACGACGACCTGCGCGGTCAGCCCGGCCTGGTCCGCTCCCGCGGCCGACAGCAGATCGGTTGCGTACTGCGAGTCGACGCCGGGCGCGCCGAACGACTCCTCGAGCTTCTTGCCGAAGGCACCGGAGGCCGCGACCACGAGCGCGGCGACGACCAGCCACGCTCCGATCACCACCCAGGGCCGGCGGGCGGCGTACCGGCCCAGCCTGTACAGGTTCGACGTCATCATGGATCCCTTCAGCCAGAGTTGGTCTCAGCCTGTGGCCGGCGGGCCGACCACACCTCGGGCGATGAGCCGGACTTTCCTCGGCCGATCAGCCGGGTCGCGTCCCGTACTTTGAGCCGATCCGCGGAGGGCCCGGAGTCCCTACGCTGTGGGCATGGTGAGAAACGCTCTCCGGTCGCTGCTGGCCGAGCCGCGAGCGCCGTACCCGCCCAGGCGGGTGTGGCGCGACTGGGTGCTCGTCGCCGGTCTGATGGTCGCGGCGGTTCTCGAGGGCGTACTGCGGACGGACGTCGTGTGGCGGCCGTTCGCGCTGGCGTTCTCCTTGGCGACCGTGGTCGCGCTGCTGTGGCGTCGTACGCGTCCGTTGGCAGTGGTTTCCGCCGTGTTCGGCGCGATCATCGTGGTCGACATCGTGGCCCTGATCGGCGACCGCTCGCCCTTCGGCCTCTACGCGATGATCTGCGTGGTCCTGTTGCCGTACGCACTCGTCCGCTGGGGATCCGGCCGCGACATCCTGATCGGATTCGCGTTCGTGCTGGTGGCGATGGTGCTGGGAATCGTCAGCGACTTCACCGGGTACGGCGAGGCGGTCGGCGGCAGCATCTTCCTGCTGTTCCCGGCGACGCTCGCCGCCGCGGTCCGTTACCGATGGACCGCCCGGCTCCGCGAGCGGGACCAGGTCCGGCTCCGGGAGCGCGAACAACTCGCCCGCGAGCTGCACGACACGGTCGCCCATCACGTCTCGGCCATCGTCATCCGCGCCCAGGCCGGCCAGGCCGTCGCGGCCAGCCGCCCTCAGGCAGCAGTCGAAGCGCTCGCCGTGATCGAGTCGGAGGGCGCCCGGACGCTCGCCGAGCTGCGCACGATGGTCGGCGTACTGCGTGACGACGGTACGGCCGCGCTCGCGCCGCAGCCCGGTGTCGCCGATCTGCAACGGCTCGCCGACGCTGTTTCGCGTGTCGAGCTCACGCTGTCGGGCAACCTGGACGACCTCGGCCCAGCCGTCGGCGCCGCGATCTACCGCATCGCCCAGGAGTCGATCACCAACGCCACCCGGCACGCCCGTCAGGCGACGCGCATCGAGGTCGACCTCACGTCGTACGGGGAGATTGTGCGGCTAACCATCCACGACGACGGCGAGCCCACCACTGTGAACCCCTCCGGCTACGGCCTCCCCGGCATGACCGAACGCGCAGCCCTGCTGGGCGGCACCCTTGCCGCCGGCCCCGATCCCCACCGCGGCTGGACCGTCGAAGCAATACTACCCCGTACGGCGGCCCGCCGATGACCATCCGAGTCCTCGTCGCCGACGACCAGGACCTGGTCCGAACCGGCCTCGCGATGATCCTCGACGCCCAACCCGGCATCGAGGTAGTCGCCCAAGCCGCCGACGGCCTCGAAGCCGTCGCCCTCGCCCGCCGTCAACGCCCCGACGTCTGCCTCGTCGACATCAGAATGCCCGGCCTGGACGGCATCGCCGTCACCCGCGAACTGGCCGGCCCCGGCGTCCAAGACCCAATCCCGATCGTCGTGATCACCACCTTCGACCTCGACGAGTACGTCTACGGAGCCCTGAAAGCAGGAGCCCGAGGCTTCCTCCTCAAAGACGCCGGCCCCGACCTCCTCGTCCAAGCCCTCCAAGCGGCAGCCAACGGCGACGCCCTGATCGCACCCAAAATCACCGCCCGCTTACTCGCGGCCTTCGCAGCCCCCTCAACCCCACCGCAACCCCTGGACCCCTTGACCACCCGCGAAGAGGAGGTCCTCCTGGCCACAGCCGCCGGCCGAACCAACGCCGAAATCGCCACCGACCTCCACATCAGCCTCAGCACGGTCAAAACCCACCTCACCAGCCTGATGCTCAAAATCGGCGCCCGAAACCGAGTAGAACTAGCCATCTGGACCTACGAAACCAACCGCATCAGACCGTGACGCGGGTGTTCGTCCCCCACGCGGTCTCCGCAGCCGCCTTCCGTCGCTACGCTCCTCCAGACGTCAGCTACGCCCGCTCCCGCCCACCCTCCGGCTTATCGCCGGCGGAGTCTGCCGGCTTGGCGCCGGCCTGTGGGCCTGCTTACGCGGGCGTTTCCGGCTTAGCGCCGGAGTACCGGCTTAGCGCCGGAGCTTCCGGCTGGCGCCGGCTCACGGGCTATCGCCCGCGCCCTGAGCTTATCGCGCAATCAAGCACCTAGGGCGACGGCGCACAACCCCTCACGGACGCGCGGATGACCAAACATTCCCGTACTGCGCCCAGGCCGTACCTGGCAGGTAATGAGGCCTACTCCACCTTGGAGATCTTGCAGTCAATACCTTCCGGCCCGATAGCCGCGTCGGCCGCGGTCGTTCCCCCGAAGGTGCTCGTATCCCGAACCTCGAAGGTCTGCCCCCCCGATCCGCTGCTGAGAAGCCTGATCCAGAACGTCAACGGTCACCAGGTAGCTCGACGCATCCCCAGTAATCGTGCCGCTGATCGTCACCGTTCCCTGCGCTCCAACGGTGTTGACCTCACAGTTGACGCTGGTGCTGTAGTTCGTCGGCCCAAGAGACGGCGCACCCCCAAGCGACGCACCGGTGAAGTAGAGCACCGCACAAAGCCCCACGAACACCAGTACAACCAAGCCGATGATCATCCGGCTCCTCCGTCGCAGCCGCTGCGACGAGCCGTAATCATCGTTGGCCAAAGTCCACTCACCGGTCGGCAACCGAGTCCCCACAATTCTTGCTAGTCACCACTAGGAGCCGGTCAGCATACAGTCCACCAGCCCTAGCCCAGACCACGATTCAGTCGCCCTAATCGCTGATTTGACCGGCCCTCTCGGAGCGCTCCAAAAGACAAGCCGGCAACTTGCGCGAGCGACAAGCCGGAGGGTGGGCGGGAGCCGGCGGCGTACAGAAATTCCCGGACGTCCCGTCACTCCATCGGTCAAGATGGGTGACATGTTGACTCCGGGGGAGATCCGCCGTCGCCTCGCCGAGGCCTCTGACGCCACCGTGCGCCGCGACCGGGCCGACCTGGACGAGATCGCGTCCTGGCTCGACGCCGCGTCCGCGCGAGAGTTGCTGCGCATCGACTACTTCGCCCGCCAGTTCCGGTACGAAGGACCGACTCTCGGGCCGTCGGAGCAGTGGACCGAGGAAGCTCTGGAACAGCACCCTGTCGTCGCGGTGCTCGCAACCATCCATTCCAACGGATTCGTTCGTGAGCGCGCGGTCCGGGCGTTGATCAGATCGGGTGACGCCGGCGGCGATCGCGCGCTGGCATTACGAGCCACCGACCATGTCGCCGTGATCCGCGAGGCAGCCGCGGCCGAAGTCTTTCGACGAACCGAGCTCGACCAGGCCAATCGGATCATGCCGATACTCCACCGGCTCGAGAAGCGCGGCCGCGGCGCGGACGTCCTGGCGCAGTACCTGCACTCCCTGGTGTCGGCTCACGGGGAGGCCGAGGTGTGGGCGCTCCTACGAACGTCTCGCGACCGCGACCTGCGCCGAGCGGCCTTTCAGCACAGCCTGGAGACGGGGCTGCTCTCGCTCGCCGATGTCCTCAAGCTTCACCCGCGCGAGAACGACCAGGTCGTACGGCGGCTGTTGAGTCACATCGTTGCCGACGACGCGTCGACGGAGCTGGTCGCGCAGTTGCTGCTGCACAGCCGTGCAGCAGACAGCCGCGTACTCGGTCTGGTCCGCCTGACATCATCCGAGCTCCACCCGGACGACGTCGAACGGCTCCTCGTGGACCGCTCCGTCTTGGTTCGCTTCTGGGCACGGCGCCGATGGGAGGAGATAGGCCGCGACCCGGCCGCGACGTACGCCGGGGCCACGCGCTCGGACGCGACCCCGGCCGTACGCGCTCGCGCGTATCTCGGACTCATCGAGATGAATCGTCCCGTCGACCGTGACGAGATCGTGTCTCTCGTTCACAGCGATGAGCTCGCGCTGCGCAAGGTCGGCCTCGTCCTGCTCAAACCCGACGCGTCCGCGGAAGACGTCTCGACGCTGTTCGAGCTGACGGCCGCGGCCAACTCGCGCGTCGCCCGCCTCGCGGGCGAAGTGCTCATCCGCAACCCGCGTCTGTGGTCCGTCCCGGACCTCGCAGCGCTCAAGTCCGCCGAAGCCCCCGACCTCCGCCGACGCGCCTGGTGGATCCACCGGAACCTGGGCGGTTGGGAAGCAGTCATCGCAGACCTGGAGCTTCACCACGACCCAGATCCCCACCTGGCACCCCTCGGCAGCCAACCAGTAGCACCGATGTACTTCCGACCTACTGCTCCCCAGAAGCAGCGCATCGGCGAGCTCCTGAAAACCTCACACCTTCGACGCGACCAACTACTGTCAATCGCAGTGGCAGCAGGCCTTCGCGAACTTCCCTGAGCTCCACGAGCGCCAAGCGAGTACTCGATGAGCTTCTCACCGAGTACTCCGGCAGGTAGGCGCTTGGTCAGCGGATCCGGTTCACGGTGGAGGCCGAGGCCGGGCAGAGGATCAGAAGACAGCTCTCCACTTTCACGTCGTCAAGCACCGGGCCCCAGATGGACGGTGAGGTGCTGGTGAACCGCAGCACCGAGGAAGTCGACAGCAGGTTGGTGAAGTAGAAGCTGCGGTAGACCCAGCCCATGTTGCGGATGTTCTTCCCCGCGGTGCTGAAAGTAAAGGCGTCCACCTGCTGCCCGTTGACGGCGACCTTGCCGCTCTTGACGGTCGGCAGCCCTTCCGGGTTGCCGGCCACGGCAAAGGTGACCTTGTACGTCGTGAGCAGCTGCGCGGGCAGCGTGCGCGCGACCGACCCCTCCGCGGTCCCGTTGAGGTCGAGCGACTGCAACCCTTCAGCGTTCTCCCAGTAGGTCACCACGTCAACGGTCCCCGAGGCCACGGTCCATCCCCCGAACTGCTCGCCCGCAACGTACTGCTTGAACCCGACCGAGAGCGGCGGATCCTCAAACCCATTGGCAAAAACCGGCGCGGCCGAGGCCGGCGATGCGGTCAGAGCGACTAGCGCGGTGGTCAGCGCGATCAGCAACGACGTACGACGAAGTTTCGGCATGGCGGCGCCTCCCAGGCACGGACGGACGGGTCCTACCCGCCAGCCTACGATCACTCTCCGGAGTCGGCCCGTCCCAACGGCGTGGGGCATCGCTGGATCGAGCCAGGCGATGGGCCGATCGCGAAGACGAACCTCTGCCCTAACTCCTGATCCGTCCGCTGGAGTTCGGCCTACTCACTCCGCACGACGTACCGGGTGGCGTGATCCGAGCAAGGGCCGCGAAGGGCCACGAAGAGATTGGCTACGTCGACGAACTCACGACTCGGATTCCGACACCTGACGAAGCCCGCAAGCTCGGGTTGGGTTCAGGTACTCCAGTCCTGGTCTATGTGCGGACGACATACAGCAATGCTCGCCCGCTCCGGCTCACGCTCACCATCTTTGCCGGCGACCGGAACCGCGTGGTCTACGAGATCGGTGACTTGCAGGCGTACGTGCCGGACGAGAACGGGGCCCCGCAGTGATAGTCGAGCAGGCAACGATTGGCGACCTCCCCGTCATCATCGCCATGCGGCAGGAGACGGGCGATTGGTTGGCCAAGAAGGGCATCAACCAATGGGCTGTTGCCTGGCCGAACCCGGAAGCCCAGGCCGAGCGCATCCTGTCGAGCATCCGCGCGGGCGAGACGTGGATGATCCGCACTGACGATGGTGACACCGCCGCGACCGTAGCGCTGGACCGAGAGCGAGCAGGCCGAACCGGCCTTGTACCTCCACCGCCTGATCGTCCGTCGGAAGTTCACCGGTACTACGAGCAGCGAGGCTTCAAGCATGTCCGCACGCTAGATCTGGACTACCCATCCGGAGCCTTGTTCCAGCGCGCGGCGACGGATTGGCGCGAGCAGCCCGACGCCAGCCAGCTCGCTGAACAGCCACAGATCTTCCAACTTCCTCGCCTAGCTGACCGGCGTACCGGCTGGCCGCGGCGCGTCATCGGGGCTCACGCCTAAACTGCGCCCGTGGCTGCCTACCTTCAGGTTTCGACCGCGACGCCCACCCGTGAGGACGCTGTTCGGCTGGCCACGTCATCCGTCGAGGCTGGTCTTGCTGCCGGTGCTCAGGTTGTGGGCCCGGTCATCTCCGTCTTCTGGCATGCAGGTGAGTACGGCGAGGGGGAGGAGTGGCAGGTTCTCCTCAAGACCACGGAGGCCCGGTACCCCGAGCTGGAAGCTCATCTGCTGAGTGCGCATCCGTGGGACAGCCCCGAGCTTGCTGCTGTTCCGATCGTCGCGGGGTCGGCCCGGTACTTCGCCTGGCTCGACAAGTCCACCAGCAAGGACTAGGGCGTGTCTGCTAATTGTGGATGCGGTGGTGGGTGATCATGGCGGCGAGGAGTACTCCGCCGAGGTAGGTC
>NZ_JBNCLH010000013.1:0-34728 GCF_049844575.1 Kribbella sp. DT2
CCCACCGACGGCAAGGAGCTGACTGAATGTTGCGTCTGCGAATACGGGCCAGCGATCTTGGTGGCTCGTGGCGACAAGATCACGGCTGCGTGTGGCGCTCCGGAAGCAGCTTCATCGAACCACTCGCGCACAGCGCGCTGGAGACCAGCAGTCAGGTGGGGCCAGGGACTCTGCGCCTTGTTGTGCGGCCGAACATGCCTCCGGAAGATGAGCTGACTGTCGAGATCGACAGCACCGGCGCGATCCTGAGAGCAGGAAGCGGTGGCGTTGCACCGGTATATCTCGCGGTGCACGACGGAGTATTTCACGGCTCATGGGAGCCTGCTGACCTTCGATCGGTCGGCGAAAACGATCTCCTCGATCGCGCGGTGACCCGGCTTCTGGTCCGGCGACACAGATACTCGTCGGACACTGTGTTCGTTGCGATCCGCCGCCTGACAGAGCGAGCGCTCGCATCCTTCAATCAGGACGGCCTGGCTCTGACGTATCCATCCGACGCCGAACACATTCTGGAAGCCCGGCCACTGCGGCAGAGTTGTGACCCTGTTGAGGTGATCGATCAGCTGCTCGAGGAACAGATCGCTCCGATCTTGACAAGACATCGAGCAGGGTTGGAGCTGTCCGGAGGGGTTGACTCGGCCAATGTGGCGGTAGCGGCGAACGGCTGCACAACGGAGCAACTGCCGGCGTACGGACTCGTCACGGCGGGGCCTGGAGAGAGCGCGCAGCGCTTCCGCCGAGCCTCCCTGATTCGCATGCTCGGCCTGAAGGATGCCAGCGTAGCGACGAGCGAGCATCTGCCATTCTGTGATCGTGGACCGAGGTCAGTCAGCCAGCCCCACTACGCCGATGGCGACGTCTACCGGGAGGCCTTCGATGAACTTCGTCGTCTAGCTGCCCAGCAGGGAACCGCAGTGATGCTGACCGGATTCGGCGGCGACGAGGCAATGAGCTTACGAACGAACGAGCGGACCACCCCGAGGCGCCTGCCCTCCGTTCCGTCCTGGCTCGGGGACCGCGCCCGTGAGGCGATGGCTGACCTGGAAGCCAATGTTGCGCCTGCGGCCGCGACGGCAGTTCCCTGCCTGATGGCGTTTGCCGCACGTGGCCCTGCGTATCTGCACTCAGAACTCTGGCCTGTCGCCCCGCTGGCCGCGCCTCAGATCCTGCGCTTCTCGGAGTCATTGCCACTGCACTGGCGCAAGGACAAGCGATTGCTGCGAGAGCGCTT
The DNA here is from genome assembly GCF_049844575.1 of Kribbella sp. DT2. NCBI lineage: Bacteria > Bacillati > Actinomycetota > Actinomycetes > Propionibacteriales > Kribbellaceae > Kribbella > Kribbella sp. DT2. The sequence goes on from NZ_JBNCLH010000013.1 coordinate 1,232, forward strand.
GAAGCGGCGCGGATTCGATGAAGCAGTGACAATGCCCCAGATCCCCGAGAGCTTCGATGAGACGATGCAACTAGCCCTTCGGAAGAATGGTCTGGCGATGGTGCAGGCGATGCTGACGAGATCGATCCTGATCGATGAGGGATTCGTACACCGCGGCAAACTGGAGCGAGAGTTGCGATGGTCGGTGGGGGCAGAAAGGATCTCGCCGCTGCTCTACGACACGCTGGCCGTGGAGCGGAGTCTGCAGAGTATGGATGGATGTCGCGAGGAGTTCAGACGTGGGCGATGGTGATGAGAAGGCCTTGAGAGAGGCGAATCTCGCTTATCGGTGGCCTGGGCTCTACGACTTGATGGGCGAGGGCGACGGGGTCGTCGGTGGGGTTGTTGGCATCTTGCGTGCGGCGGGATGTCGGCCTCGGAGGTTGCTTGATCTTGGATGTGGGACTGGGCGGCATCTGGCGGAGCTGGTGGCGCGGCTCGGGGTGGACGTCGTCGGGGTGGATCTGCAGGAGCAGCTGGTGGAGTACGGGCGCCGGCGGTACGGGGTTGAGCTTCTGGTGGGTGATATGCGGAGCGTCCGGTTGGAGCGGGCGTTCGATGTGATCACCTGTTTGGGGAACAGCCTTGCGTACTTGCGGAGTGAGGACGAGGTGGAGGCCGCGCTGGCGACGGCTGCCGTGCACGCCGGCGAGGGGGCGGTGGTGATCATTTCGACGTTGATGCAGCCGCTTCCGGAGATGTCGCGGCGGGAGTTGCGGGTCGAGAACGACTTGGTGACGGCGTCGGTCGAGGTGGAGAGCTACTGGGATGCCGTCGACGGCGTGCAGATCACCGAGCGGCGGTGGGTGCACGACCGTGGCGGGGTGGACCGGGATCTGCTGCGCCGCAGGGTGATCGGGGTGGATGTGCTGACCGAGATGCTGCTGCGGGTCGGGTTCGTGCGGGTCGCGATTGCCGACTCGGGTGGGGTTGTAGGGCCTGCGCGGACGACGGACGAGTTCGTGGTCGCCTTCTGCTGAGGCGAATGCTGCCTCAGCGGATGCCGTGGTCTCGGAGATCCGTGTGGCACTGTCAATGCAACGCGGTCAGGCCGCCACCCGTGCTCCGATGTCCCCGCCCGAGGCGAAGAAAACCGCGTAGCCGAGACGTGACATCAGGACTCGCCAGCGGTCCGCGATCGAGGCAGGTGTCTTCAACGGGGAACGATCCCGGTTCGGCCCTGCCAGGAGCCGTGTTCTGACAGTGGGCGGAAGCGCAGGGTGGCGAACTCGTGGTGGAAATCCCTGCGGCGGCGTTCGGTCATCGCGGTGGCGTGACGGTCGGGGTTCGGGACGGAGCTGTGGCCGTGGACCATTTCTTCCATTTCCTGGACAGAGCGCCAGATCGAGAAGGTGGAGATCGTTCGGGGTGGGCGCATTGCGGCCAGCGCCAGGGTGGTCGCCGGGTGGTCGCGGACGAGGCGTTCCACGGGCTTGCCCCATTTGAGGAATCTTGGGACTTCGGGGAGGCGCATCCGGGCCAGCGTGACGGCGACGACGGGTTCGGACGGGTCCCATTCGCCGGCTCTGGCCGGTAGGTCGGGGAGGGCTGCCAGGCGGGACCATCGGCGGAGGAACTGCAGGCGGACGTGCCAGCCAGTGGCCAGGTCTCTGCCTAGGGGGTGGTCTGCCAGGAAGGCGAGGAGGGCCGCTTCGTCTTCCCAGCGGGCGAACATCGCCATGCGGCGTAGCTGCATGCGGGCCGGCGAGATCGTGGGGGCACCGAGACGCATCAAGGCCAGGCACTCGGCGTACCGCAGGCCGGGTGCGGTCGGCGGTTTCCACAGGGCGCTCGCCGTAGTCGTCGGGCGGAGCTCCGCGAGGTGGAACGTGAAGATCGTCATCGTGGGGCCCACTGTCCCACGACGAAAGATCAGCCGATCGGGTGATGGATGGCGAGCTTGATGGGCGATGTGCGCGAGGAGCCTCGTCCGCGAGAGTCGTCGTATGACATTGGTGAGTGGGGCTGTCGTCGAGGTCGAGGACCTCCGGAAGTCGTACGGCGATCGCACGGTGGTCGACGGGATTTCCTTCAGCGTCGAGGAGGGCGAGATCTTCGGGATTCTCGGGCCCAACGGGGCCGGGAAGACCACGACGGTGGAGTGTGTCGAGGGGCTGCGGGTCCCCGACGGTGGGCGGGTCCGGGTGGCGGGGATGGATCCGGTGGCGGACCGGGTGGCAGTACGGCGGGTGCTGGGAGCCCAGCTCCAGGAGAGTGAGCTGCAGGCCAAGCTCACCGTTCGGGAGGCGCTCGAGTTGTACGCCGCGTTCTACCCGAAGCCGGCCGACTGGAAGTCGCTGGTCGAGCGGCTGGGACTGGGCGAGCAGCTGGGCAGGCGGTTCGCCCACCTCAGTGGGGGCCAGAAGCAACGGTTGTTCATCGCGCTCGCGCTGATCGGGAATCCTCGGGTCGTCGTACTGGACGAGTTGACGACGGGGCTCGACCCGCGGGCTCGGCGGGAGACCTGGGAGATCGTCGAGGACGTTCGCGCGCAGGGCGTGACCGTGCTGCTGGTGACGCACTTCATGGAGGAGGCGCAGCGCCTGTGCGACCGGATCGCCCTGATCGACAAGGGCAGGATCAGCGCGCTCGACACCCCCCGCGGACTGATCGGCCGGGCGGCGGGGGCGACGGTGATCTCGTTCACGCCGTCGGAGCCGCTGGACGCGACGGAACTGGCGGCGCTGCCGGGAGTCGTGACGGTTGAGCACCACGCCGGCAGGATCACGCTCAAAGGGGACGACGACACCGTGACCGCGATGCTTTCGTTGCTGGCTCGGCGGCGGGTCACGGCTCGCCAGCTGCGGGTCACCGACGCGACGCTCGACGATGCCTTCCTCGACCTGACAGGAGCTGCGCGATGAGTGCCACGACGGCTGTTCTCAAGGCAGAGGCCCGGTTGTTCCGGCGGGAGCCGGGAGTCCTGTTCTGGGTGATCGGGTTTCCTCCGTTGCTGCTGGTGATCCTGGGCGCCATCCCGTCGTTCCGCGAGGTCAACGCGGAGGGGTTCCGGTTGATCGACGTCTACGTGCCGGTGCTGGTGCTGGTCGCGCTGATCGTGGCGGGGTTGCAGACGATGCCGCCGGTGATCACGGGATACCGGGAGCGCGGGATCCTGCGGCGGATGTCGGCGACGCCGGTCAGGCCGGCGGCGTTGTTGTCGGCGCAGATGGGGTTGAACGGTGCCGCCGCGATCGTGTCGGCGGTGCTCTGCCTGACGATCGGCAGATTCGCGTACGACGTACAGCTGCCTCAGCAGGCCTTCGGCTACGTGCTGGCACTGCTGCTCACAGCCGCCGCCGCACTGGCCTTGGGTGCCCTCGTCTCAGCACTGGCCCGTACGGCGAAGATCGCCAGCGCCATCGGGTCCGTGGTGTTCTTCCCGAGCCTGTTCTGCGCCGGCCTGTGGATCCCGGTCCGCTCGATGCCGGACCTGATGGCGCACATCGTCGTCCTGACGCCCTTCGGCGCCGCGGCCGGCGCACTCGACCAGGCCTCGAGCGGGCACTGGCCGGACTGGTCGCACCTCGGCGTACTCGCGGCGTGGGCGGTCGTCCTGACCGCGGCGGCCGCCGGCTGGTTCCGGTGGGAGTAGGAGACTAAGCAGGTGGACACGGACATCGAGCGGCGGGAAGAAGCGTTCCGCAGGTGGCTGCCGTACGGGCTGCTCTGCATCGGCACGTTCCTGTCCGCCGCGACGGCCGGGCTGATCATGCCGGAGACGGACGACCGGATCCTGGCCGGCGGACTGGTCGTCGCGGCCCTCGCGCTCGAGCTGTGGTGGACCCGGACCGGGCGCAGGCGCCCGGGCCCGCACCGGATCTCGTCGGCGTACTACACAGCGAGACTGGCGATCGGGTTCGTCCTCACGCTGCTGAACGGGTTCTTCGCGTTCTACGCCGTCGCCGGCTACTTCGACACCAACGAGCAGCTCGCCAGTCGCCGCGGGAAGCGACTGGCCCTGTTCGCCTGCTCGATCCCCGTCGCCGCGGCCCAGACCAGCGGGATCCCGGTCGGCGACTCGATGAGGTGGGTCGTGTTCGCCGGCCTGCTGGTCGCGAACAACGTGCTGCTGACGACCGTCATCCACTTCTCCGAGCAGGGCGAGGAACGGTCCCGCGCCCGGGCGGCTGTGATCCTCGAGCTCCAGCAGTCCCGGGACGAGAACGCCGCTCTGCAAGCGCAACTGCTCGTCCAGGCACGGGAGGCGGGGATCGCCGACGAGCGCCGGCGGCTGGCCGCGGAGATCCACGACACGATCGCGCAGGGCCTGACCGGCATCATCGCCCAGCTGCAGGTGGTCGCGAACATCTCCGCCGAGCCCGCCGTCCAGGAGCGCGTCGGCCGCGCGACCGACCTGGCCCGGCACAGCCTCAGCGAGGCCCGACGCTCGGTGCAGAACCTCGCCCCCGTAGATCTCTCGTACGACGGCCTGCCGGTCGCCCTGCGCAAGACGGTCGACCAGTGGGCCGAGCGAACCGCCGTACGGGCGGACTTCACGCTCACCGGTACGCCGGAACAGCTGCACGGAGAGGTCTCGGCGACCCTCCTCCGCATCACCCAGGAAGCCCTGGCCAACGTGGCCAAGCACGCGTCCGCCGGCCGCGTCGGGGTCACGCTCAGCTTCATCGACGACGAGGTCACCTTGGACATCCGCGACGACGGCAAGGGCTTCGACCCACTGGCCGGGCCCAGCCGCAGCAGCACCGGCGGCTTCGGCCTGGACGGCATGCGCGCCCGCGCCGAACGCATCGCCGGCTCGCTCACCGTCGAGTCCGAACCAGGAGCCGGTACGGCGCTGTCGGCGCGCGTACCGTTGGTGCCCCATGGCTGACATCTCGCTCCTCCTCGTCGACGACCACCCGGTCGTCCGGAACGGCCTGCGCGGCCTGTTCGAGTCGGTCCCCGGCTTCACCGTGCTCGGCGAGGCGTCCAACGGCGTGGAGGCGGTCGCCCTGGCCGCCGAGCTCGACCCGGACGTGATCCTGATGGACCTGCGCATGCCCGGCGGCAGCGGCCTCGACGCCATCGCCGAGCTGACCCGCCGCGGCGCCCGTGCCAAGATCCTCGTCCTGACCACCTGGGACTCCGACGTCGACACCCTGCCCGCGATCGAGGCCGGCGCGACCGGCTACCTGCTCAAGGATGCTCCCGGGCCGGAGCTGTTCACCGGCGTCCGCGAAGCAGCGGCAGGCCGTACGGTCCTCTCCCCCGCCGTCGCCTCCCGCCTCGTCTCAGCAGTCCGTACGCCGGCCGCCAGCCCGCTCGCCGCGCGCGAGCGCGAGGTGCTCGCGTTGGTTGCCAAGGGCACCTCGAACCGCGAGATCGCCCGCGAGCTGTTCATCAGCGAGGCGACGGTGAAGACCCACCTCAGCCACCTGTTCACCAAGCTCGGCGTCACCGACCGGGCCGCGGCCGTTGCCAAGGGCTACGAGCAGGGGATCCTCGGCCGGGACTAGCACTCCGGGAAGCAGGCCGCGACGGCCAAGCGGTCCACGAAGTCGTTCATCTCGTGGCCGGAGTGCCCCTTGACCCACTGGAACGCGACGTCCCCCCGCTCGACCACCAGCTCCACCAGCGGCTCCCACAGGTCCCGGTTGGCGACCGGCTTCTTCGCCGAGGTGAGCCAGCCGCGCTCGAGCCAGCCGGTGTGCCACCGGTCCCGGAAGCAGTTCACGACGTACGTCGAGTCCGACACGACCAGCAGCGGGCCGTCGTTCGCGCGGACGGCTTCGAGGGCGGCGCAGATCTCCATCCGCTGGTTCGTGGAGACGGCTTCGTGCCCGGAGGCGAACTCGGTCGTCGACAGCGCCCACGCCCAGCCTCCCGGTCCGGGGTTGACCGAGCAGGCGCCGTCGGTGAAAACGCTGAGGGCGCCGACGGGGACGGTCATGTCGGCCGGACGAGGACGGCGTACGCGAGCTGTGGTCATGGGAGCGAAACCCTATCCCAGACACACAGCTCAGAAGACCTCCAGGCTCTGCGGAGCGGTCGGCCAGCTGAAGGCGGCGGTGGTCGTGGCGAGGGCGCCGGGAGTGCTCTCGGTGACCCGGCCGGTGGCGGCGAACTCGCTCAGGGCGCGACCTCCCAGGTACGCCGCGGAGAGCTCGTTGACCGACAGGGAGAGGTCGGGAGCCGAGTCGGTCGGTTCGCACATGGCCTGCTGGGTGTCGCCGGTCAGGTGGAACCGGCCGTTGTTGGCCTTGATGAGGTCGTCGGTCACCTCGATCACCACGTCCGTCGCGACGGCGTAGCGACGCTGGGCAAGAGCACGGGGTACGTCGGTGAGCCGAACCCACAGCGATTCGGTCAGTCGGCGGTTGAGCGCGACCGGGTTGCTCACCAACTGCTGCAGCGGTTCGTCGACCGCGGCGTGGCTGTACGCGAGCTTGGCGGCCAGGTCGAGCGTGAGCAGGTGGCGCCAGAGCGCGTGGTACGCCGTCGGCTCGAGGGCGACCAGTTCCTCCACGGTCACCTCGTTGGCCGGACCGGTCGGTCCCCAGTTCATCTTGCCGCGCCACAGCGCGTACCCGTCCACCGCGCCGGCCTCGTCACGATGGACCAGGATCTGCCGCGGGGTACGACCGCCGCGATGCTCCGGCTTGTCCTGGAGCTGCTTGCGCCAGACCTGCTCGGACCGGCCCGACACCCCCGGTCGCTTCGCCTGCAGCTCCTTGAGCAGCGGCGCAAGCTGAGCCGGTGCGTCTTCGGCAAGCACTTCCTCGACACGGCCGCCGGACACGGGATGCGGCCGGACCGTGCGCAGGTCGACCTCGTACGACACGCCCCACGCCGCCGGGGCGTAGCCGAACCGGCCGTAGATGCCGGCCTCGCTCGCCCAGAGCACCGCCAGAGCCTCCGGTACGTCGGTCAACTGCCGCCTCATCAGCCCGGACAGGATCCCCTGCCGCCGGTGCGTCGGGCGGACCCCGACCGCGGTGACGTGCGCCGCCGAAACCACTGCTCCGGGGACCGACAGGTCGCGGGTCATCGCCTTCGCCGTCCCGACGAGCTGGTCGCCGTCCACCGCCACCAGTGCCCGCTCCGGCTCGAACAGCTCCCGGTCCAGGTCGGTCGGCGTGCTCTCGAACATCATCGCCGCGGCGAAGAGACCGTAGAACCGGTCGTGCTCGTCCGCCGTGGCCGCCCGCAGTACGTACTCGGAGTTCACCATGACGGCATCGTCACACGCGGCCGTGGAAGTCCTCCACGGCAATTCCGATACCAGACTCTCGCTCTCGCCTCGGCGGCCCGCTCGTCGTAGCCTCGGTGGAGGGAGTGAGGCGATGGAGAGTCTGCGGACGTCGCTGAGTCAGCTGGCGGGCCGGTTCCGCCGGCGCCCCGTCGTGGTCGCCGACCCGTTCGAGACGCTGCGGCTGCAGACCAGGCTCGGCCATCTCGCCACCGAGATCCGCCGGGTCGAGTCCGCGCCGCGGATCTACGCCCGAGCTCATCGCCTGATGGCGATCGAGGCCGCGTACGACGCCCTGCTCGACGAGGCCTGCAGGCTGGCCGGCGTACCGGAGACGGCGGACGCGAAGCGAGGCGAGGACAAACGCTGGTTCGAGGAGCAGGAACTGGCCTCCCGCGGCTGGTCCTGGTGACGCCGTACGCCGGCTAGGCCGGTGGCGAGCTGAGGCTCGGCGGACCCGCCGGCAGGATCAGGTGGGAGGCGCTGGCCGAGACGGACTTGGCGAGGACCAGGGAGGCGGCGCCGATGGGGCCGACGTCCTCACCGAGGCTCGTGCCGCGGATCTCCACGCCGTGCAGCCGCCGGAACAGGTGCAGCTCGTCGACGACGCCGGGCACGATCCGCAGGAACGACTCCGACAGGTACCGCCAGTTGGGGCCGCCGAAGACGATCGTGTCGAGGTCGAGGACGTTGGTCAGGTTCGCCACCACGCGGGCGAAGCTCCTCGCCGCGCGGTCGAGGATGCCGGCCGCGGCCGTGTTGCCGTCGGCCGCCAGGACACTGAGCTTCGCCAGACCCTGCTCGACCGAGCTCGCGTCCTCGACGTCGATGTCCGCGAGCAACCCCGACTCCAGCGCCTGCCTGACGAGGTGAGCAGGCATCGCCGTCGTCGCCACGCAGCCGCGGCCGCCACACTCGCACCGGGGACCGTCGGGATCGCCGCCGAGGTGACCGAAGTTGCCGAGGTTGCCCGACGCTCCGTGCATCACCTCGCCGCCCAGTACGACGCCGGCACCGGCACCGGTGCCCAGGTAGACGAAGGCGAAGTCCTGCGACAGCAGGTTCCCTGCCCAGAGCTCGCCCGTGGCCGCGGCCACGGTGTCCTTCTCCAGCTCGACCGGGATCCGCAGTCGTCCGCCGAGCTCGTCCCGCAGGCCGACGACGTCCCAGCCGCGCAGGTTCGGAGGGCCGAGGACAGCGCCCGAGCCCCTGCTGATCGGGCCGGGCGACGCGACCCCCAGTCCGCTGAGCCGCAGGCCGCTGACGCCGTTGCGGTCGACGAGGTCGCGGACCTGCCCCACGATGGCGTCGATCACCGGTGCCGGACCGCCGGTGTCCGGCGTGACGAACGACGTGTGGTCCATCACCTGGCCGGCGAGGTCGACCAGGGCGAGCGTCATCCGGGCCGGATCGATGTGCAACCCGACCGCGCACCGGCTGCCGGGAACCACCTCGAAGACCGTACGGCGTGCGCCCAGCTCGGTCGAGACCCGGCCGGTCTGCCGGATCAGCCCTTGGTCGACCAGCCGCCGGCAGATGTTCGACACGGTCTGCCCGGAAAGCCCCGTCCGCTCGGTCAGCTCGACCCGGCTGATGCCCGGGTGACGCCTGACCAGATCGACCACGAGGACCTGGTTGTAGTCGCCGACGCGCGGCAGGTTCGATCCCCGCTGCTGCATGCCGTGTCCCCCCGTCCTCCGCGGTTGGCCGTGAGCTTACCGATCGCCGTACGAGCCACGTCGGGCTCCGGCCCAGCATAGACAAATCAAATTGATTGGGTTACGTTCGGCCGAAGTTTCCGCCGCCGGTCCGAGGCGGACGTCGCCCGACGAGGGGAAGAACGATGCGGAAGATCAACCCATCCGTCGTGGCGGCCCTGGTGGCCGCTCTGACCCTGACCACGACCGCGGCCTGCTCAGGTGGAGACAGCGCCGACGACGGACCGGTGAAGCTGGTGTTCCGCCAGTTCGACCCCGCCGGTGAGGTGAAGGGCCTGCAGGCGGCCGTGGACAGCTGGAACAAGTCCCACCCCGACATCCAGGTCGACCTGCAGACCCTCAGCCCGAACAACGTCCAGCAGCTGGCCCGGGAGGCGAACTCCGGTTCGGGACCGGACATCGCCCAGGTCGGCTTCGCCGACGTCGCCTTCCTGGCCAAGCCCAAGATCCTCCTGCCGCTGGACGACCTGATGGGCAAGGACCCGCTCCCCGCGGGCGGTGACGACCTGCTGGCGACCGACATGACCGATGTCGACGGCAAGCGGTGGGCACTCCCCTGGACCGCCGACACGATGGCCCTCGCCTACCGGCCGACGGCCCTGAAGGCCGCCGGCATCGCGCAACCCCCGACGACCTGGGAGCAACTGGCCGACGACGCGGTCAAGATCAGCAAGCAGACAGGCGGCAAGACGGCCGGCTTCTGCTTCGGTGCCGCCGGTTCGGCCACCGCGACCCAGTGGTTCGCGATCAACTACTACCTCTGGGACCACGGGCACGCGCTGGTCACGAAGGGCCAGGACGGTTCCTGGCAGCCCGGCCTCTCCCAGCAGGACCTGACCTCGGCGATCGACTTCTTCGCCGGCCTCTTCACCTCCGGCGCGACGCCGAAGGCGTTCCTCTCGATCGACAACTACAGCGACCCCTCGATCGCCAACGGACTGGCGAACGGCTCGTGCGCGATGACGTACGAACCGCCGCAGACGTTCGCGACCCTGGCCAAGCAGGCCAACGGGTCGGTGACGACCGCGCCGGTGCCCGGCGGACTGAAAGACGGCGCAACTCACCTCGGCGGGCGGGCTCTGGCGATCAACCGCAACACCGAGCACCCCGAGGCCGCGTGGCAGTTCATGAAGTACCTGGCCAGTCCGGCGACCTTCAAGACCTACCAGCAGTACCCCGCCTCGAAGTCGACGCTGTCCGGACTCGACGTCCCGAAGGACCAGCAGGGCTTCGTCGCGCAGCTCCCGCACGCGCGGTCGTTCGCGCGGTACATCGGGTCCAGCATGCCGGTGGCGTCGATCCAGCAGCTGGTCAACCAGCAGTTCTCCGCGGTGTACTCCGGGCAGTCGTCCAGCGACCAGGCCGCCAAGGCGATCCTCGACGGCCTGACCTCCGGCATGGCGGGCTGAACCGATGGCCCGCTCGTCCACGCCGGCGCGGCAGCGACCGTTCCTGCTGACCGCTCCCGCGCTCTGCGTGATCGCGCTGTTGTTCGGTTTCCCCGCCGTCTACAACCTCGTACTGGCCTTCCAGAAACTCAGCCCGTACGACGCACCAGGCGACGCCGTCTGGGTCGGGCTCGCGAATTTCAAGGCCCTCTTCAGCTCTGCCCAGACAGGCTCCTCGGCCTGGAACACGGCGTTCTGGCTGACGGCGGTCACCGTCGTCATCCGGCTGGTCGTCGGCATGGCGCTGGCCCTGCTGCTGCAGAGCCAGGTCCTGGAACGGTGGAAGCTGCGGGGCCTGTGCCGGACCGCGATCCTGGTGCCGTGGATGGTCCCGCCGGTGGTCGCCGTGGCCTGCTGGAAATGGTTGCTCGACGCAAACAACGGCATCCTCAACCAGGTCCTGGTCGGGCTGCACGTGATTCCGCGCGGCGTCCCTTTCCTCGCCGACACCAGCACGGTCTGGTGGGCCGTGATCGCGATCGTCGTGTGGCGCGAGCTCCCGTTCGTGGTCATCGTGCTGATGGCCGGCCTGCAGTCGATCCCGGACGAGCAGTACGAGGCCGCGGCGCTCGACGGCGCCGGCCGGCGGCAGTCCCTGCTCTACGTCACCGTGCCCAACCTGCGCCCGGTGATCACGGTCGTGGTGATCATGACGGTGATCCAGACCTTCAACAACTTCGTCTACGTGTGGCTGTCCACCGGTGGTGGTCCGGGCACCTACACGCAGGTGCTCGCGACCCAGCTGTACTCCGCCGCGTTCATCGAGAACCGGCTGGGCCAGGGTGCCGCGATCGGCATCGTCATGTCCGTCGTGATGGCGCTGTTCGCCCTCCTCTACTTCCGGGCCGCGAACCGGGGATCGGAGGCGGCCGGATGACGGCTGTCGTCCCGTCTGCCCGCCGTACGGCGCAGCAGACCAAGGTCCGTCGCCCGAGCGCCGGGCGACGCCGGCCGGCCGATCTGCTGATCGTCGTCCCGACGCTGGTCGTCGTGGCGGTGATCGTCTTTCCCGTGCTGTGGATGGTCTTCACCTCGCTACGCCCCTCGGCCGCGCTGGCTACCACGCTCCCGGTCGGCGAGTGGTTCCACGGCCTCGGCTTCGGGGCCTACGGACGGCTGTTCGACGGCTCGTCGTTCGCCCGCTACGTCCTGAACAGCGTGGTGGTCTCGTCGATCAGTACGCCGTGCACCGTCGTACTGGCCTGCGTCGCGGCGTACGCGCTGTCGCGGTTCAGGTTCCGCCTGCGCGGCGCGAGCATCGGGGTGGTCATCGGCACCCAACTGCTGCCGTTCGTCGTCCTGATCACGCCCGTCTACACGCTGTTCTCGCAGCTGGGCCTGCTCGACTCCTACGCCGGACTGATCATCGTCTACGTCGCGATGACGCTGCCGCTGGCGATCTACCTGATGCTCGGGTACTTCGACAGCATCCCGAAGGTGCTCGACGAGGCGGCCCGGATCGACGGTTGCACGACGCTCGGCGTGATCTTCCGCATCGTCGTCCCGGTCACCGCTCCCGGGGTGGTGACCGTTGCCGTCACGGCGTTCATCGCGACCTGGGAGGAGTACCTGTTCGCGAGCGTGCTGATGTCGAACGACCGGCTGAAGACCGTCCAGGTCGGGCTGGCCGGGTACTTCGGCGAGTACTCCACCGACTGGGCCGTGGTGATGGCCGGGGCGACGGTCGCGGCCGTCCCGACCGTCGTGCTGTTCGTGCTCGTACAGAAAAGACTGGTCGCCGGGATGGCAGCAGGGAGTGTCAAGGGATGAGCGGGACGCAGGGACCGAACGTGGTCGTGATCTACGCGGACGACCTCGGCTGGGGAGATCTCGGGTGCTTCGGCGCCGACGACCTCGCGACGCCGCGGATCGACGCCTTGTGCGCGTCCGGCGTCCGGCTGCCGCAGTGGTACTCGAACTCACCGGTCTGCTCCCCCTCGCGGGCGTCCCTGCTGACCGGCCGGTACCCGGCCGACGCCGGCGTCGAAGCCATTCTCGGCGGATCGCGGCGGACTCCGGGCCTGCCGCAGCAGCCGACCCTGGCCAGCGAGCTGCGCTCCCGGGGGTGGGCGACGGGCATCATCGGGAAGTGGCACCTGGGGGCCGATGCGTCGTACGGGCCGCTGCACCGGGGGTTCGACACCCACTTCGGCTTCCGGGCCGGGTGCGTCGACTACTACTCCCACATCTACTACTGGGGGCAGGAAAATCCGCTGCACGACCTGTGGGAGGACGAGAACGAGGTCTGGCTCAACGGCGAGTACCTGACCGACGTCATCGCCCGGCGCGCGGCGGACTACATCGAGCAGCACGCGGACGAGCGGTTCTTCCTCTACGTGCCCTTCAACGCGCCGCACTACCCGATGCACGCGCCGGAGAAGTACGTGCAGCGGTTCGCCCACCTGCCGGAGGACCGGCGGATGACGGCCGCGATGATCGCGGCGATGGACGACGGCGTGGGCGAGATCCTCGCGACGCTGGAACGTCTCGGTCTGCGCGACGACACGATCGTCTTCTTCTCGTCCGACAACGGTCCGTCCACCGAGGAGCGGAACTGGCTCAACGGCGAGGAGGTCTCCTACACCGGCGGCTCGGCCGGCGGCCTGCGCGGGCACAAGGGGTCACTCTTCGAGGGTGGCATCCGCGTTCCGGCGATGATCTCGTGGCCGGCCGTGCTGCCGGCGGGTGCCGACAACGAGCTCGTCGGCGCGATGATGGACCTGCTGCCGACCGTGCTGCACGCCGTCGACGGGGACGAGACCGGGTTGCCGGCGGACATCCACGGACGATCGTTGCTGGACGCCCTTCGGGACGGTACGGCGGACGACCACCAGCGCGACCTCTTCTGGTCGTACGAGGCGCAACTGGCCGTTCGGCGTGGTCGCTGGAAGGCCGTGCTGAACGCCAGCGAGGCGATGCGGCCCGACATCGCCGTACAGGAGGGGTTGTTCGACCTGGAGGCGGACCCGCACGAGCAGGTCAACCGGCGCGACGAGGACCCGCGACTGTTCTCCGAGCTCGAGTCGGCTGTGGGCGCGTGGAGCCGCGGGGTGCGCTGAGGGCGGCGACACCATTGGTTGCCGGTGCCCGGCTTCGAGGGGTGGGGACCGTACGGTAGGGGGCGTGAGTACCTTCGGGCAGCGGGTCGACGCTGTGCAGCGGCGGCGCCGGCCGCTCGGGTTCCCGCTGGCCGTGGTGTACAAGTTCTTCGACGACCAGGGCAGCTACCTCGCCGTCATCATCACGTACTACGCGTTCGCGGCGATCTTCCCGATGCTGCTGATCTCGTCGTCGGTGCTCGGGTTCGTGCTGCAGGGCAACGAGGACCTGCAGAAGGCCGTGCTGGAGTCGGCGCTCAAGGAGTTCCCGATCGTGGGGACCCAGCTGGCGACGCCGCAGGGCCTGCAAGGCAGTACGGCGGCGGTGATCGTCGGAACGCTCGCGGCCGTGTACGGCGTGATCGGGCTCGGGCAGGCTCTGCAGAACGCGGTGAACGTCACCTGGGGCGTCCCGCGCAACGGCCGGCCGAACCCGTTCCGCGGGCGGCTGCGCTCGGGGGCGCTGCTGTCGCTGGCCGGGTTCACCGTGCTCAGCTTCGCCACCTTGACCGTGCTGGCCGGCAGCCAGGTGTCGATGAACAGCGGGGTCGCCGACGGCATGGGCTGGCTGGTCTCGCTCGGCTCGGTGCTGGTGCTGACCGCGATGCTGACGCTGTGCCTGCGACCGGGCAAGCGACCACGGCCCCCCTTCCGGAAGATCCTCCCGGGCGCGTTCCTGACCGCCGTCGGCTGGCACCTGCTCGAGCGGCTGGGTGGGGTGTACGTCGAGCACGTGCTCGCGAAGGCCAGCGAGGTGAACGGCGTCTTCGCGCTGACCCTCGGCCTGATCGGGCTCATCTACGCCGCGTCCACGATCGCCGTGGTCGGCGCCGAGCTGAACTCGGTCATCGAGCACCGCCTCTTCCCCCGCTCGCTGCTCGCCCTGTTCAACGACTCGACCGCGGACCTGACCCCGGCCGACCACCGCGCCTACGCGATGTACGCCCAGGCTCAGCGGCACAAGGCCGCCGAAACGATCGAGGTCACCTTCGGGCCGCACGAACCCACCGACCGCGACTCCTGACCGCCGCCGGCCGACAAGGTCCGGCTCGTCACCGGCGCTGGGGCTCCGGCGTACGCCCTTCCCCGGACGCTGGGTTCGTTGGTTGGTGGTGCGGCGGGTTAGGGTCGGGTGGTGTCCAGTTTTGATGTTGTTGCGCCCGATCATGAACTGACCGAAGTCGAAGAACGCGCCTGGCGGGATGTGTCCGACGTGGGGATCGCTGTCGCGCGGACCGAGTGGGCGGGAGCCGCTCGGGAGATGCTGATCGCGGCCGCCGGGAAGTACCAGTCGCTGGTGCAGCACAAGGACGTCGCCCTCGGCGTCCAGGAGCTGACGGGGATCCGGACCAAGCAGCCGACCCGGCAGTGGATGGGCGGGGTGCTGGCCGAGGTGTCCGCCGAGAGCCTGCGGCGCGGTGAGCCGATGCTGTCGGCGTTGTGCGTCAACACCGACGAGAGCGTGTTCGACGGGTACGCCGCCATTGTGGGCGCGGCGACCGGGACCACTCCGCCGGACGCCGACGTGCACGCGTCGCACGAGCGGCTCAACGTCTACCGCCACTTCGAGGCGGCCGGCCTGCCGAGCGACGGCGGCAACGCGATGATCCCGTCGAAGCTGAGCGCCGCGCGGACGCGGGCGCGCAAGGCCGCGATCGCCGAGCGCCCGATCAACAAGTGCCCCAAGTGCAACCTCCAGACGCCGGCCAACGGGATCTGCGACACCTGCGACTGATCGCACGGGGCACCTGGGAGTCGGGGCATCGGCCCGGACTCCTGGGGGTGTGGATAACGCACGGCATCGATAGCCGTCCGGCGGCTACTGTCGGGGCATGAGCGAACTCTTGGTGGACGCCCCGATCGTGGCCGTCGTCGTGTACCCCGACCGCGCGCGGGTCACCCGCCGGGGCACGATCACGGCTCCGCCCGGTGACCGGACCGTGTACGTCGAGTCGCTGCCGCTCGGCCTGCAGGAGGACTCCGTCCGGGTCTCCGGCCGGGGGCCGGCGACCGTGCTCGGTGTCGACGTGGCGATGCGGCACCATCCGCAGGCCCCGGACGAGACCGTGGCCGAGCTGGAGCGTCAGCGCCGCGAGGCCTTGGCGCTGGTCGAGGAGCTGGCCGACGCCGACGAGGTGCAGGCGCAGCTCGACACGTTCCTTGCCCAGTTGGGCCGGCGGGCCGGCGGGACGTTCGCGAAGACCCTTGCCGGCGGTGATGGCGGCGCCGACTTGGGTGAGTTCACCGAGTCGTTGGCGGGCCGGTTGTCCGCCGTACGGGCTCGGCGGCGGGAGCTGGCCAAGCAGCGGGAGGAGGCCGACGAACGGCTCGCGGCTGCTGACCGCCGGCTGGCCGCGGTCGCGGAGCAGCGCGCGCCGGATCGGCGCTCGGCCGCGGTCGGGCTGGCGCTGGAGTCCGAGGCCGAGGTGGAGATCGAGCTTTCGTACGTCGTACCAGGGGCCGGCTGGAGCAGCTCGTACGACGTGCGCCTGACGGGTGATCGGCTGACACTGAGCTGGTACGGGCTGATCAGTCAGCACACGGGTGAGGACTGGCCGGAGTGTGACCTCACGCTGTCGACGGCCCGGCCGATGGTGAGTGCGAAGGTGCCCGAGCTCGACCCGTGGTACCTCGATCGCTACCAGCCGCCGGTTCCGGTCGCGGCCGCGCCGGGCGGCGCTGCCCCTCGTGGCATGGCTCGGCAGGCGTCGTACGGCGGCGCCGAGGGCCTGGCCGCCGCCGCCTCGGCGAGGCCCGCCTTCGCCGACGTCTCCGCGACCGTCGAACAGGGTGTCACCGCGGCGACCTACACCCCGCCGCGACCGGTCGCCGTACCGGCGGACGGTGCCTCGCACCGCGCGACGATCGCGTCCGTCGATCTCGATACCGAGCTCGACTACGTCACCGCGCCGGTCCGCTCGCCCGACGTCCACCTGCGCGCGACGGTCGTGAACTCGTCGCAGCACACGCTGCCCGCCGGACGCGCCGCCGTCTTCCACGAGGCGGACTTCGTCGGCTCGACCGCGCTACCGCTGTGGGCGCCGGGCGAGGACGTCGAACTCGCACTGGGCCTGGACGACCGGATCCGCGTCGAGCGCAAGCTCGTCCGCCGTACGGCGAGCAAGGCGACGCTCGGGTCGACCCGCCGTCGCGAGGTCGAGTACGAGACTCGCATCGAGAACCACACGCCGCGCGCGGCCCGGGTCACGGTCCTGGACCAGTTGCCGGTGGCCCGCGACCACGAGATCGCCGTCAAGCCGGTCACCGCTTCCCCGGAACCCACCGAAACCACTGAGCTCGGCGTCGTCACCTGGAAGCTCGAGCTGGCCCCGGACGCCGAGACCACGATCAACCTCGGCTTCCGGGTCGAGACCGGCAAGTCCGTCGACCTCACGGGCTGGCGCGAGTAGCACTGCCTTTCCCTCAAGGAGGAACCTGCATGTTGCCCTGGCGTGCCGACCTGGCCGGACGGTTCGAGGAGTCGCAGTTCGACAGTGAGCTGCTGCGCGGGAACCCGTTGGGGGATCCGAGCGAGCGGCCGGTGCTGGTGTACCTGCCGCCGGGGTACGACGCTGATCAGCAGCGGTACCCGAGCATCTACGTGGCGATGGGGTACACCGGGCACCTCGGGATGTGGTTCAACCGGACGCCGTTCCGGCAGCCCTACCCGGAGCTGCTGGACGCGATGTTCGCGGGTGGGGACGTGCCGCCCGCGATCGTGGTGTTCGTCGACGCGTGGACGAAGTACGGCGGTTCGCAGTACCTGGACTCCCCGGGGACCGGGCAGTACCACTCGTACCTGTGCGAAGAGATCGTGCCGTGGGTGGACGCGACCTACCGGACGATCGCGGATCGCGACCACCGGGCGATCACCGGCAAGTCGAGCGGCGGGTACGCCGCGATGGTGACGCCGCTGCTGCGGCCGGACGTGTTCGGGGCGCTGGCGACGCATGCCGGCGACGCGTCGTTCGAGCTCTGCTACCGGCCCGGGTTCCCGGTGCTGGCCAAGCAGTTGCGCGATCGGTACGACGGCTCGTACGAGAAGTTCTTCGCCGACGCCGAGCAGCGGGCGGGACAGCTGCTGCGCCAGGATCTCGAGGTGCTGGAGTTCTACGGGTACGCGTCGGCGTACTCGGCCGAACCGGACGGGACCGTCCTGCTGCCGTTCGACGAGCTAGGCGAGGTGGTCCCGGCAGTGTGGGAGCGCTGGCTCGCGCTGGACCCGGTCGCGATGCTCGGACAACCCCAGTACGCCGACGCTCTGCGATCGCTGCGCGCGGTGTGGATCGACGCCGGCAAGCAGGACGAGTACCACCTCGACCTCGGCGCCACCGCCTTCCACCGAGCGGCCCACGAGCTCGGCGGCCCGCAGCTGCACTTCGAGCTGTTCGAGGGAACCCACGGCGGCATCGAGTACCGCTACCCGCTGGCCGTCCGCTGGCTCTGCGAACAGCTCACTGGGTGAGACAAAATGCTGAAATGTCCTTGAAAATCAGGGCAGGATCGCCGCATGACCACGCACCGGCGAACGTCTCTCACCCACTCCGCCCGGGACCGGCTCGCTCGGCACTCCCGCTTCTCCGACCCCGGTAGGCACGGCCCGCTGCTCCGTGACCTGTCCGGGATCGAGGAGATCTGCACAGCCGTCAGCAACCTCGTCCTCCACTACCGCATCGAGGAGTACCTGCTCCGCGACGACCGCCGCAACGAGATCAACGCGCGCTGGGTGTCGAGCATCCTCGACCTCGACCAGTCCCGGCATCCCGGCCCGCTGCTGGATCCGCGGCCACCCGGCGAGCGGGTCGCGGGCTGCTGTCGCGACCACTCCCTGCTCGCCGTCGCCGCCCTCCGCGAACAGGGAGTCCCGGCGCGAACCCGGCTGAGCTTCACCGACTACTTCGCCCCCGACGCCCGCGGCGACCACGTCGTCGCCGAATGGTGGAACGGCACCCGCTGGCAGCGCTTCGACCCCGAGCTCGATCCCGGCAGCCGCCCGTTCGACGTCCGCGACCTCCCCACCGGCGAAGGCTCCCCCTTCGAAACCGCCGCGGAAGCCTGGACGGCCTACCGAGCCGGCCGCAGCGACCCCACCCGCTACGGCGTCGCCCCGAACTCGCACCTCTCCGGCCCGACCTTCATCCGCGGCTACGTGATCATGGACTTCCTCCACCGACGACCTGGCCCACCTCCTGCTCGCCGCCGACGCCGGAGACCCCACAGCCGAAGCCCAACTGGACCAGCACTTCCACACCGACCCGCTCCTCCGCCCACCCTCCACAGTCACCCAGCTCTCCCCGTACGGCGACCCCCCGATCACGGTCGACCTCACGCGTGAGCCCCCGCCCGAGATCCCTCCGCCGGCCATCGACTGACGCCAATTTCGACGACTGCCGCGATGTAGCGCACCAGTGGTCGTACAAGGGATCAGTCGTCGTACAAGGGATCAGTCATCGTCCAGGCGATCAGTCGTCGCCCGGCCTGGTCCGCCGGAGCAGTTCACGGGTTGCCGCGAGCAGCTCGTCCGGGTGCGTCAGGTGAGCCGAGTGAGTGGCGCCCGCCCCAGGAACCCGGTCACCCGGGCCACCGTTTCCACCCGCCGGCTCAGCACCGGATCGAACCCCTCCACCACCCGGTGCACGTCCCGCGCGGCGGTCGTGAGGTTGCCTACAGCAACAGATTGCCCGGTCTCCGGCCGATCGTGCACCACCACCGATCGTGCACCACCACCCGGCACCCCCGGGTCGTCCACCAACCCCTCGACCAACCCAGGAAAGAACCCTCGGCCCCACCCGGCAGCAGCGCCACCACCGGCCTGCCGCCTCCGTACAGGCGTCTCCCTGTTTTCGCAGCGTCCCTATCGAATGACATCATTTGATGTCATTCGATGCCTGGCAACAGGTCGGCCACCGTAGGCACCACGAGAAGAGCCCCGGCAAATGATGTCGTTTTGCCCATGAACGCCGACGAACGGCATCGCGCCGTGCTCGAGCTGGTCGAGGCCAAGGGCTCGATCACCGTGCGGGAACTGGCCGAGCAGCTCGGCGTCGCGGCCGTCACCGTCCGGGTCGACGTCCGCGAACTGGCCCGCCGCGGAGTGCTCAACCGCGTCCACGGCGGCGCGACCCGCGCCGGCTCCCGGGCCACGCAGCCCGGCGCCGAGCGCTCAGCCTCTGCGGCGCACCCCTCCGTCGCCCGTACGACGAACTACACGCTCGGCATGGTCGTCCCGCACGCGTCCTACTACTACCCAAGGTCGTCAGCGGCGCGGGCAGCACGGCCGACGAGCTCGGCGCCCGGATCGTCCTCGGGGTCTCCCAGAACGACGTCGCCGAGGAGCGCGTCCAGGTCGCGCGGCTGCTCAAGTCCGGGGTCGACGGGCTGGTGATCGCGACCAGGCTCGATCCGCAGAAGTCGCCCGAGACCGAGGCGTGGCTCCGCTCGATCCCCGTGCCCGTCGTCCTGGCCGAGCGCCGCGCCGGCTGACAGTCCGGGGCGGTCGAGCACGTCGCCACCGACCACGAGCAGGGCGCGTACGACGCCGTGCAGCACCTCGCCGGCCTCGGTCACCGGCAGATCGGGCTGCTGCACTTCGACACCATCACCGCACTCCGCCTGGTCACCGGGTACGACGCGGCGCTGGCGGCGCTCGGCCTACCGCCCGAGACCCCCCGCGAGCTGCGCGACGAAAGCCCGGCCGAGCTGGAGAAGACGGCCGAGGCGATCCAGCGCGAGGTCCGCGCGGGAACGCTGGACGCGCTGATCGTGCACCACGACGTCGCCGCGCTCCCGCTGGTGAGCCGGCTGCGGCAGCTCGGCGTCGACATCCCCGCCGACCTCGCGATCGTTGCCTACGACGACGAACTCGCTGCCTTGTCCGATCCCCCGCTCACCGCCGTCGCCCCACCTCGGACAGAGGTCGGCGCGACCGCGGTGGACCTGCTCGTCCGTCGCTTGGCCGACCCGGCCCGGCCACTGCACCACCTGCTGCTCCGACCGCAACTACGCATCCGCGCGAGCTGCGGGTCCGCCGAGTCCGCCGAGTCCGGCGGGACCGGCGGGACCGGCGGGACCGGCGGGACCGGCGGCACCGGCGGCACCGGCGAGTCCAGCGGGACCGGCGAGTCCAGCGGGACCGGCGAGTCCAGCGGGACCGGAGTCCGGCGGGACCGGCGAGTCCGGCGAGTCCGGCGACTCGTAGGGCGAGCAGCCGCGGCCGGCCTTGCGGCCGAGCAGGCCCACGGTGAACGGTCAGGGCATCGCGCGTCGTACTGACTCGCGGACCGAGGTTCCTCGGACGGCCCAGGCGGCGATGATGGGTGCGGACTACATCGGCTGGGGTCGTCGTGGTCGGGCGGCCCCCTGGGAGGAGGGGCACGGTATGACGTGGTCGTTCGAGGATGATCGTGGAGAGCGTGTCGAGGTCGCCGAGCGACCCCGGCGGGTCTTGGCCTATGGGCAGGCAGCGCAGACCTTGGTGCGGCTGGGCGTGCCGGTCGTCGGGTACTTCGGGTCGCAGCATCAGGCCGACAGCGGGGCCGCTGCGGTGGCCGGGCTGGAGGTGCCGAGTGTGGGCGCTGGGGACGCGGTCGATCAGGAGTTGGTCGCGTCGTTGCAGCCTGATCTGATGGTCGGGGTGACCTACGCGGGTGAGGTGTACGGCGTCTCCGCCGACGTGGCAGGCAAGCTCACCGAGGTCGCGCCGATCGTGCTGATTCGGATCGCCGGGGAGCCGGAGCTCAAGGACGTCATCGGGCGTTTCCACGAACTGGCGGTAGCCCTTGGCGGTACGGCCGAGGACGGCGAAGCGGTGCTGACGGCCGCGCTCGAGAAGCTGAGCGGCGCGGCGGACGGCGTACGGGTGATGGCGTTGTCAGGCGGTACGCCGACCGACGCGTACGTCGCCAACCCGCCGTACTGGCCGAGCCTTCGGCTGCTTGCCGACGCAGGGGTTCCGTTTGTGCCGACGAGCGCGACGGGCGGGTGGGAGGTCGTGCACTGGACCGACCTGGGCAGCAGCCATCCTGCCGACATCCTCCTGTACGACCAGCGACCCAACTCGCTGGGCGCGGAGCAGCTGGCGGAGATCCCGCAGTGGGCCGAGCTGCCGGCCGTCGCCGCCGGTCACGTGCTGGCCTGGAACCCCGAACCTCCACTCACCTTCGAAGCCGCCGCGGCCGCCGCCGACGCGCTGACCGCTGAAATCACCAAGAAAAAGGCTGATTAGGCACGATTACTGCGGGTACCGGTCCTGCCACAAGGCGTAACGATGTTGCGCACGGCAAGGGAAGGCGGAGATCCCGATGAGACGACGTTTGACACGGATGGTCGCGGTGGCGGGCATGACGGCGGCAGTGGTCGTCGGCGGTACGACGGTGGCGCAGGCGCAGCCGACCGGCGTGCAGGCGCAAGGCGAGGTCTCGTGCGGCTACGACTTCGACAAGTGCCATCTGCAGTGGTTCGACTACGGGTTCGTCAAGAACTACATCGTCAGCAAGATCTACTACAGCGGCGGTGGCTACCACTTCTACTGGTGGAACTGACCGCGCGGACCTGAGCCGGCCGCCGTACCGCCACGGCCGCCGGTTCAGGTCCGAGTCTGATGGACCACAGGCGGGGTGAGCAGACCCGACGACAGGAAGTCTGCCGCGTGCTCGATGTCCTGCAGCTCGAAGCGGTTGCCGTACTCGGCCGTCACGGACTCGACCAGCGGCGCGAGGTGCTCATCACCGGCCAGCGCGTTCGCCCCGGTGTTGTGGACCACGATCCGCAGACTGTTGCGGCCGGGCTTCGCGGCGTCGCTGACCTCCACCCGGTACGGCGGCGCCCACACGCTCCCGCAGCGAACGTCGTTGAGCCAGACCTCGGCGGCGACCCCGGCCGGCGGGACCAACCGCGCGTGGAACGAGTTCGCGGGAAGGTAGTCCTCGGAGTCGGCCTCCTCCCCCGGACCGAAGTCCAGGAACGTCCGCGCGGCCTCGGGAAGCTCGAGCTCCGTCATGTAGGAGGCCGATCCCGAGTACGTCGGGCGGTTGTCCTCCCACCGGTGCGGCAGGCTGACCTGCGACGGGCCGTCGCCGAAGTCCACGCGCCA
Organism: Kribbella sp. DT2; assembly: GCF_049844575.1. NCBI lineage: Bacteria > Bacillati > Actinomycetota > Actinomycetes > Propionibacteriales > Kribbellaceae > Kribbella > Kribbella sp. DT2. The sequence continues at coordinate 23,818 of NZ_JBNCLH010000013.1, forward strand.
CGGCCCTTCCACCGGCCCGAGCACGTCGGCCTCCGGCTCGCTTTCGATCGCGGCCTCGACCGGCACGAGCACAGCGGACTCGTACGGATGCAGCGTCATCTGCTGGCCCACAACCGTCGCCGTACCGGTCGCGGGATCCCACCGTTCGAAGGCCGGCGAGACCTCGAAGCGGAAGCTGCGGACCTGGTTGCCGGTGTTCGCCAGGAAGTACACGTCCCCGTCGTCGAGCCGCCGGTGCACGATCCCGATCTCCTCAGCTGTTGCCTCAGGCAACTTCCCGGTCAGCTGGTCCTCGTTCACCACCTCAGCCGCGGCAAGCCACTGCCGCGTCCGCTCAGGAACGATCGCCCCGTCCGGTACGACGACCAGGCCGCCCGGCTCCAGCACCTCGATCGCGTCGTCGTCGATCAGGTCGAAGTCCAGCCCCGCCTCGCGAATCATCCGCGGAATCGCCGGCCCGATCCGGTCCCGCACCGCCCGGTACAGGTTCACCGACCCCCGCGCCGCGGCGTACACGTCGGACGCCGGCACGTACACCTTGACCGTCCGCACCGGCGTCCCCTGCTGCAGCAACCAGGACAGCCGATGCAACGCCCCGAACAGCTCCGGCGCCACCGCCCACCAAGGATTGCGGTCGTCCAGCGCCCCGGCGGCGTAGAAGATCCAGCCGACCCCGAGCAGGCCCGACGGCGAGTACGGCCAGCCGTGCCCGATCAGCTGGTTCACCCCTGACAGGAAGTGCTCGTGCGCCTCGCCCTGCAGGTCGAGCGGCGTCGCCCGGAACGACGGCGAGTGCACCCACGTCCACACCTCGGCCGACACGACCTGCTGCCCGTACGCCGCCGCGGCCGACGCCGCCCACCGCGTCTCGGGCAGCCGCGTCCATCCCCACCCCTCACCCTCGTACAGGTCAGCGAAGCGGTAGCTGCTCACCGTGGCACCCGGTTCGCCGTAGCTCTGGATCCTGAACGGCACGCCGTGCCCGGCCGCCCAGCGCTGGAGCACGGCGACGAAGTTCTGCTCGTACAACTCCGCCAGCGTTCGCTGGAAGTCGATCCGCACCTGCGCCGAGCCGGCGATGTCGACCAGCAGCTCGAACAGCCGCGGGCGCAACGAGTACCCCCGGCGCTCTGAGAACTCCTCCAGCAGACCCGGCGTCCAGTCCGCGCCGTAGACCTCGAGACTGTCGCAGAACACCGACCCCACGAGCTCCGGCCCAGCAGCCAGCAGGAACGGCTCCGCAACCGACGCGATGTGCTTCTCCACCGCGGCCACCGAGTAGTGGTCGAGCACCGGTCCTTCGGCGCCCGCCGCGGCGCGCTTCACGTTCTGCCCGGTCAGCCGCGAGGTCGCGATCAGCACCTCCCGCGGGCCCTTGCCCTGCGGAACGCGGATCATCCCGTCGCTCACCGCCAGTTCCTCGTACGCCGTGGGCGCGGCGCCCTCGCCGACGTACGCGGCCACGACCTCGTCCCCCGGCCAGGCCTCGACCACGGGAACGTCGTACGCCGAGGCGCCGATCTCCCGCCGGTCCCAGCGCAGCGCCCGCGCGGCGTGCTCCGGCCCGATGTGCCCACCGCCGTACGACCAGCCGCTGCCCAGCGTGAGGTCGAACCGCAGGCCCAGGTCCCGCGCGGTCCGCGCGGCGAACCCGAGATCCTTCAGCAGCTCGTCCGACCCGAACGGCGCGGTCACCGGACCCATCGGGTAGACGAACGCGACCTCGACGCCGCCGAGCCCGGCCGCGGCCATCGCGCGGAGCTGCCGCTCGAGCTCGGCGCGTTCGACCGACGGGCCGAACCACCACCACCGCATCATCGGCCGGCCCTCGGCCGGCGGGGTCCGGAACTGGCGTCGTACGTCGTCAAGGGTCGCCATCGTGTCGGCCTTCCGAGTCGCCCGCGGTGCTCGTGCCTCCACCCCATCGCCCCGGCCGGGCCACGTCAACGGGCCTGTCCGGGATCGGTCACCGGTCGTTCGTGTGACGCACGACGCGGTCGCAGATCGGAAGGCTGCATCGACAGCTGACCCGAGCTGACAACTGGGGCGGGGCACTCACCGGTTGGATGTCACGAACCTGGACACGACAGCCAACCGGCAGGTTCGCGCGGGTCAGATCTGGCGGACGCCGCCGTCGACGAAGATCTCGCCGCCGGTCATGAAGCTGCTCTGGCTGGAAGCGAGGAACAGGACCGCGTTGGCGATCTCGTCGGGCTCGCCGAGGCGGCCGAGCGGGACGCCGGAGGCGATCATGCCGAGCAGGCCGGGTGCGTCCTCGGGAGTCGGGGCCAGCTGGGCCAGGCCCGGGGTGTTGGTCGGGCCGGGGACGATCGTGTTCACGCGGATGCCGCGCTGCGCGAGCTCGGCGGCCCAGGTGCGGCCGAAGGAGCGGATCGCGGCCTTCGTCGCGGCGTACACGCTGAAGTTCGGCGTCCCGTCGGTGGCCGAGGTCGAGCCGGTCAGCACGATCGTGGCGCCCGCGTTCAGCAGCGGAAGCGCCTTCTGCACGGTGAAGACCGTGCCGGCGACGTTGATGCCGAAGGTGTGGTCGAGCATCTGCGGCGTGATCTCCTCGAGCGCGGCCAGCTCACCACCACCGGCGTTGGCGTGCACGATGTCCAGCCCGCGCCCGAACTGCTCGATGGCCGCGAAGAGCGCGTCCAGGTCGTCGTGCTTGCTGACGTCGCTCGCAACGCCGGTGACCCGGTCGCCCGCGGCGGTCCGGATCTCGGCGACCGCGGCGTCGAGCTCGGGCTTGCGACGACCGGTGACGAAGACGTGCGCGCCTTCGACGGCCAGGCGCTTGGCCGAGGCCAGGCCGATGCCGGTAGTGGCACCGGTGACGAGGGCGACCTTGTTGTCCAGCTGTCCCATGAGAGTGTCCTTTTTCTGGTGAGTGTCAGTTGAGTTCGGTGGTCAGGTCGGCGAGGCGCCGCCATTCCTGGAGGGGAAGACCGGCGCCGGGCGTCGTGGAGAGCACCTGCACGGCGACGTGGTCGGCACCGGCGTCGAGCTGCTCGCGCAGGCGTCGCCGTACGGCGTCGTCGTCACCCCAGGCGACCAGGGCGTCGATCAGCCGGTCGCTGCCGCCGGGGACGAGATCCTCGTCGGTCCAGCCGAGCCGGCGCAGGTTGTTGCGGTAGGCATCGAAACCGATGAACATGCCGACCTGGTCGCGGGCGACCTGGCGGGCCTGTGTGGCGTCGGTGCTGAACACGACGGCCTGGTGCGGGGCGATGACCGCAGCGCCCCCGAGCTCTGCGCGCATTTTCGCGGTGTAGTCGGGGCTGACCAGGAACGGGTGGATGCCCGCGGTCCGTTCCGCGGCGAGCGTCGCCATCCGCGGACCCATCGCGCCGAGCAGCAGCCGCTGCGCGGGGATGTCGACCTCGTCGAGATAGTTGCCGACAGCACCGACCGGGTTGTCGAAGGACTGCCCCACGGCCGCGGCCGCGTTGCGATCGCTGACCCCGAAGCCGACGACCGTGCGTTCGCCGTACCGGGCATCGAGCTCGCGGACCCGGGCCGACACCGAGCCGGCCGTCTGCCGCCAGATCCCGAGCACGCCGAGCACGACGTGCGCCTCGGGCGACGCCGACAGCAGCGCGCCGGTGTCCTCGAACACCCCGTTGCCGTCCAGGCCCGGGATCCAGAGCGCCTTGAGCCCACGCTCGGTCAGCTCGGCCGCCGCCCCCGCGACACCGGGCCGGCCGGCGTTGCGCAGCTCCATGCTCCAGACGCCGACCGGACCCAGCGCCCGGTCCCGCCACCAGTTGTCCATGACTACCTCCCGCGAGTTTTTGACTATTCGGTTCTAAACTCAAGCTAACAGCGGTTGAGCTCTCACGCAAAATTTTGAACCGAACGGTCAGAAACTGCTACGCTCGACCGCGGGAGGTGTGGCGATGCCAGGAGGACGGCCGCGGACGTTCGACGAGAACGAGGCGCTGGAACGCGCCGTCGAGGTGTTCTGGCGGCAGGGGTACGAGGGCACGTCGATCACCGACCTGACGTCGGCGATGGGCGTCAACAAGCCCAGCCTGTACGCCGTGTACGGCGGCAAGGCCGACCTGTTCCGGCGCGCGATCGCGCACTACGCCGAGCACGACATGGCCTACGCGCAGGCCGCGCTACGGGAGCAGACGGCGCTGGACGTCGTACGACGGTTCCTGCACGACAACGTGATCGCGCTGACCCGCGACGACAAGCCGGCCGGCTGCCTGTCGATCCAAGGCGGTCTGTCGTGCAGCGCGGACAACCAGGACGTCGCCCAGTTCCTGGCGGCTTCGCGACTCGGCGGCGAGAAAGCGTTCGCGGACCGCTTCCGCGCGGCACCCGAGCTCCCGGCCGGCACCGATCCGGACGCGCTCGCCCGCCTGCTGATGATCGTGTCAGAGGGCCAGGCAGTGCACGCCTCGGCCGGCGTCTCACGCGCCGACCTCCAGCAGTCGGCAGACCTCGCCCTGAAGGGCATCGAAAACCTTCTGCGGTAGCCGGGAATCGGGAGACACGCCCAGTTCATGCAACCGTCGCGCGCGGTTGCCCGTCGTACTCCACCGTCGGCTCAACAGCTCACGGAGGTACGCATGGTGCACATCACCAGACGACAGGCCCTGAAGCTCGGCGGCGGGGCGGCTGCGAGCCTGGCCGGGGCGAAGGTCGCCGCGGCCGGCGACTGGGTCCGGCTCCCGATCGTCACCGCGAACATCGCCCGGAAGAACCTCGGCGCGCGCGAGGCGGCGATCCGCGACGTACGGAACGACGCCGACCCGGGCAACCGGCCGTTCGTCGGCTGGCAGGAGATCCGCGAGGGCGACGAGGGCGAGCCGGCGATGATCTCGCAGTACTTCGGGGACGCCTACCAGAACGCGTTCCTGCAGCACGACACGTCGTACGGGTGCCGATCTCGGTGCCGCAGCCGTGGACCGTGGTGAACTTCAACGCGACGTTCGTGCACGGTGTGATCGAGGAAGTGAGCCCGCCGCGCTGGATCAACGAGGTGGCGGTCGAGCACGCGGTGATCTGGACCGCGGACACCAACAACCCGGCGTACGACAAGGCGACGGCCCAGGACACCGAGCGCAAGGTGTTTGCCAACGGCATCGATCGGATCGACTGGCTGGCGGGCGACGGTTCTGTGCAGCTGGAGCTGACCGGGACGCGAGCGGTGCCGATGAGTGTCGACACGCACGAGGCACGGGTCGCGCTGTTCCGGATCCGGCTGGCCTGAGACAGCAGAACGGGGGTCCGGGAAGCCCGGACCCCCGCTGCTGCTTGCTACTTGATGGTGTAGCGGAGCTGGTCGGACCGGAGCACGTCTCCGGAGACCTTCACGATCCGCAGGGTGTGGTTGGTGTCCTTCAGGCCCGACTGCGCGAAGACCTGCTGGAGCGTGCTGCGCTCCGCGTTCTGCAGGTTGACGCGGCGGACGAGCTTGCCGTCGAGGTAGATGTCGGCGTTGCCCTGGTCGGGGGCCTTGGCGGTGTTCCACTCGACCGACGTACCGCGGAAGGCGAAGCTGACCGAGGCACCGTTGGCCGTGGCGGAGTGGACGTCGTCGCGGTAGTCGCCGCGGAAGGTGAAGTCCAGCGCGTTGTCACCGGTGGCGAGCTTGGCCAGGTACTCCTTCTTCAGCGTGACGTTGCGTCCGGCAACGGTGTAGTCGGTGCCCTTGACCAGCGCCGTACCGGCCTTGGCGATCGACGCCAGCTCGCTGGAGTCGCGGGCGATCTCGACCGTGACGTCGGCCGGCGCCAACTTGTCGAAGGCAACGGTGTCGGGGTTCAGCAGGCTGACCTGCCGGACGTCGAGCTTGTCGATCAGCATGAACTGACCCGACTTCTTCACGCCACGGATCGTGTGCGTGCCGTTCGGCAGGTCGGAGATGCTGAAGACCTTCTGCTGCACGCCGCGGCCCTCGGCCTGGTGGGTGTCGACGGTCTGCTTGAGCTCGCCGTCGATGTAGATCTCGACCTCGCCCTGCGACTCGTGCGTCTCGGTCACGTAGTCGACACCGGTACCGACGAACGTGTGCGAGAACGCGTCGCCGTTGGCCTCGGTGTACTGGACGTCGTCCTGGTAGTCACCCATCCCGCGCCCGGTGCTGCGGCTCCACGAGCCCGTGTAGTTGATCTGCGGGTCGTCGTTGTTCAGCGTGACCGTCCGGACGCCGGCGTTGTTCGCCTGCGGTGCCGTGGCCGTGCCGGTGTCCGACACCTTGACGGTCAGCGGCTCGGAGACCGCGGCGACCTCCTTGTTGCCGTTGCGCTGCCAGTCGCCGTCGTACTGGGCCCGGAGGTCGTCGTCGTTGACCCGGATCGAGGCCTTCTTCTGCGGCGTCACCTTGAACAGCCGGGCGCCGTGCGGCGGCACGACCTGCGCGGTGTAACCGGTCTTGAAGTCGCCCAGGTTCTTGTTCGCCCACAGGTCGCGGACCGACGCGGAGCCGTCCAGGCCGAGGTCGGCGAAGTTCGCGGTGATGTTCGCCTCGGTGGTGCCGAGGTTGAACAGGGCAACGGTGTAGGAACTGTCCGCGTTCAGCGAGTACCAGACCTGCCGGTTGGTCTTCATCGACACCGGCTGCGCGGGACGGCCGGCCTGGTTCACCCCGATCACCTCACGGTTGGTGAGCAGGTCGAGGCCGTACTGGTCGAGCTTGGTCATGTCGTTGCCGATGTAGAACGGCGCGGCCGAGACCGCCCACAGCGTGGCCGCCGTACGGCGCTCGTCCTTGGTCAGGCCGTCCATCGTGCCGTTGCCGACGTTCAGCGAATCGAGGTCGTTCCAGCCACCAGGCCCACCGTGGCGCCACCAGTCGGCCACCTTGGGGAACAGCCGGGAGATGTTCGGCCACGCGGTCAGGGCCTCGTTGGTGCAGTAGCACTCGACGTCCCAGTCCAGGCGCCAGCCGTTGGCGACCGACTTCCAGTAGTCGGCGTACCGGATGTCGAGGGCCCAGGACAGCTCGAACCAGATCTTGTGCCGGGTCAGTGCCTTCGACCAGCCCGCGACCTCGTCGCGCGCGTCGAGCGACAGGTCCTCCTTGCCCGAGCCCGGGGTGACGCTGTCGAACTTCAGGAAGTCGATGCCCCAGCTCGCGAACAGGTCCGCGACCGAGTCGATGTACTTCTGCCCGCACGGGTTGTCCATGTCGATGCGCCAGCCGAAGCCCCAGTAGTCGCCCTGCTGCTTCGGCTCCTTGGCCAGGTTGCCGGTGGTGCAGCCGGGGGCTCCGTAGATCGGCAGGTTCGCCTTCAGTACGGCGTCCGAGATGCCCGGGATGCTGTAGATCCCGATCTTCTGGCCGTTCTTGTGCACGTGGTCGATGACTTCCTGAAAACCGTTCGGGTACAGCGTCTTGCTCGGCGTCGGCCGGCCGTACGCGTCGATCCCGTCGTTCCAGGCGGCGTCGATGTTGATGTACTTGTAGCCGAACGGCTGCAGCTTCTTGTGCATCGCGTCGGACTGGGCCTTGATCTGGGCCGCGGTGATCCACTTGCCGCCGAGCGGCGAGTAGACCTCCATGCTGTAGCTGCTCCAGCCCATGTAGGGCTTGGCCGCTGCGGCACCCGCGGGGGCCAGCGGATCGGCCGCCGGCGGTGCGGTGACGGTCGTCGGGTCGGCCTTGCCGACCGCGGTGGTCGTGCCCGGGGTGATCGGCGCGGCCGACGACACGGCCGACGCACCTACCGGAAGGATGACGGCGACGACGAGCCCCGCGATCAGGCCTCTGATCGCCTGGGGCCGGCGAGTTCTGGTCATGAGCGGTGACCCTCTCTGTGGTCTTCGAGTGAGCCGTACCGACCGGGGCGGATCGGATAGGATATTGGAACCCTGGAGCCTGACCGAGAGGTTGTCAAGACTTTCTGTCTCTTGTGAAGAAATTAGTTTTCATGACGCCGTACGCCGTGCCGCGCCTCAGCGCCCGACCGTGCCGTCCAGCTGCTCCCGCAGGATGTCGGCGTGCCCGGCGTGCCGGGCGGTCTCCTCGATCAGGTGGACCAGCACCCAGCGCCGCGACGGCTTCGTTCCCCGCCGCGGCGGGCCGGGGGCGGGAGACTCCAGGTCGGTCCAGCTCGCGATCACCTCGTTCGCCCGCGTGACGACCTCGCGGTAGTCGGCCAGCACGCCGTCGACGGTCTCGTCGTTTGCCGGACGGAAGGTCTGCTGCCAGTTCCGGACCTGCTCCCCCAACAGGTAGAAACGCTCGACCGCCGTCACGTGCTTGACCAGCCCCAGCAGGTGGGTCCCCGACGGTACGCCGGCCGTCCGCACCTGCGGCTCGGGCACCCCGACGACCTTCCCCGCGATCGCGGCTCGCAGGTTGTCGAGGACTCCCACCAACACGGTCTTCTCATCGGTCGTCATGCTCGCCAGCATCGGCCGGATGGTTCCGTTCTTGCAAAGAAAGTTGCGGATCCGCATGCTGTGGCCATGGGCAACCTCGAGAACGACGTACTGGCAGGAGTCGGCGCCCGGTTGCGGGCCTTGCGTCAGGCACGCGGCACGACCTTGGCCGACCTGGCGAGCGAGACCGGACTGACCGCGAGCACACTCTCCCGCCTGGAGAACGGCAAGCTCCGCCCGACGCTGGAGCAACTGCTCCCCCTGGCCCGAGCGCACGGCGTACCGCTGGACGACTTGGTCGCGGCACCACCCACCGGCGACCCGCGAATCCACCTGAAGCCCGTACGACGTTCCGGCCTGACGATCGTCCCGCTGACCCGCCGGACCGGAGGCGTCCAGGCGTACAAGGTCCTCTACCCACCCGCCGGCCGAGCCTCGACCACGAAGCGACAGACCCACGAGGGGTACGAGTGGTTCTACGTCCTCAGTGGGAGCGTTCGCTTCGTCCTGGGCGACCGGGAGTACGTGCTCGGCGAAGGCGAAGCCGCAGAGTTCGACACCCGGGTGCCGCACTGGATCGGAAGCGCGGGCAAACGATCGGCGGAGCTGCTCACGCTGTTCGGCCCTCAGGGTGAGCGTGCCCATCTGGCGCCACGGACCTGAGACCGGTCCGCTTCTGCCAGTGCCGACCGGAGCGCAGGTGGGTGACGAACGCGCGTTGCAGCGTGGTCCTCTGCGGCACCCGAGCCAGGTCCTTGTCCGTGACGGGCCCGTCCGGCGCGAAGACGCTCAGCCCGGTCCGCATCATGTCGCGGTCGTCGTCGTACGGATCCTCGGACGCGATCGCCGGCAGCAGCGTGAAGCGACGCTGGAAGCGCAGGATGTTGGAGTCCTCCGGCAGGTACTCGGCCAGTTGCGGGTCCAGCAGCCACGACCTGCAGACGTACGACGACAGCGGCTCCTCCGGGAAGCACCGCGCGAACATCCGCGACGCCTCGGCGATCGACCGCTCCGAGAACTCCGGGTCGAGCGGGCCGATCGGCGGCACGTGAATCATCAGCACGTGCCCGGCGACGCCGTCGCCGAGCCCGAGGTGCGTGCGGGTGAACGAGTGCCGGCCGATCTCGAAGTCCGTCCCGCGGAACCGCAACGGTGGCCCCCACAACGGGATCAGCCCGACACCCGGCCGCCCGGCGATGTGCCGGTGCGAGCCCATCACGCCTCCGAGCGCGGAGACGGTCGCGCGCGTGACCTTCTCCGGGACGCCACGTCTCGCGTGAATATCGATGAGCCGCGGCAGACTCGACAGCAACGCCCAGGCTCCCGCGAACATCCCGACCGGCGACGACTCCAGCGGCACCATCGGCCAGCCGTGGAAGCCGGTCGACGGGACCGGCTGCTCGAGGTCCCGCTCGAGACTGCCTGCCATCGCGGACACGATCGCCCACCACTCGGGGTCCTTGCCTGGGTCGGGACGTGCGGCGAGCATCTCCCGGCGATCGTCCTCGACAACCCCGCAGTACTCCATCAATGCTTCGGGATCGTCCGGAAGCCGTACGTCGCCGGCCGCCGGCAACTGCCGCACCCACTGCCGTCCGGCGGTCGAGAACCCTACGTGCTGGGCGGCTTGCTGCAGATCCATCGTTCGCGTCCCCTCGTCGAAGCTGTTCCTTCGACGACACCACGGGCCGTGCGGCCCACGCACGACTTACGTGACGCAGGTCACATCTTGACGGCGTCGGCGGACTTCTGCCAGTTGTCGTGGAGGCGGTCGAGGTACGACTGGGCCTGGGAGCCGGGCTTGCGGCCGTTGGCGAACAGGCGCATGTTGCCGCGGCCGGCGTTGTAGCCGAGGGCAACTAGTTCGTCCTTGGTGAGCTTGGCACGGGGGCGGGCAGGCAGGCCTTTGGCGAGGTCGCTGAGGTGCCAGGCGGCTGCTTCGATCGCGAGCTCGGGGTGGTCGGGCAGCTCGTTCCAGGTACGGCCGGGCATGCGGCGGCCGCGCTGGGTGTCCTCGAACGCGGCCTCGTGCATGTTGGCGATGCCGAGCGCCGGGTTGGAGTCGATCTTCTGCCAGGAACGCTCGAACTCGGGGTCGTGCGGTTTGTACGACTCGTTGTAGAGGATCGCCATCAGCAGCTGCGGATTGACCTTCGCGGCGGCCGCCGATTTCCGGACCTGTACGGCGAAGTGCGCGGGGTCGTAGTCCGTCCACCAGTCGGTCGACGTCGCCGTGGGCTTCGCACTGGGCTTGGCGGACGGTTGGGTTGCCGTCGACGCCGGAGTGCCGGCCTTGGCATCGCCGTCAGACGACTCCGGCCCGCGCGCGACGCACGCCGCGACACCCACCGCGCCAACAACGATCAACCACCAGCCCTTGTTCACCCACACCCCTCATCCCCGTGGCGTCAGGCCCCCAACCCTACCGACCTGACACCAAGCCTTCCGGGAGGTACGACGACCACCACCCCTAACGGGTTGCCCGACGACCGACGCGTTGCCCGACGACCGACGCGTTCCGCGACGACCGACGGGTTGTACGACGACCGACGCGTTCCGCGACGA
>NZ_JBNCLH010000013.1:34828-35293 GCF_049844575.1 Kribbella sp. DT2
CCGACGCGTTGCCCGACGACCGACGCGTTGCCCGACGACTGACGCGTTACATCGCAGCAGTCGTCAAACAACGAGCCCGACAACTGACGCGTTGTACGACAACTGACGCGTTGTACGACGACCGACGCGTTGTACGACAACTGACGCGTTGTACGACGACCGACGCGTTGTACGACAACTGACGCGTTGTACGACGACTGACGCGTTGTACGACGACTGACGGGTTGTACGACGACTGACGCGTTACATCGCAGCAGTCGTCAAACAACGAGCCAGTCAGCAGCCGCGTTGTACGACGACCGACGCGTTCCGCGACGACTGACGGGTTGTACGACGACCGACGCGTTGTACGACGACCGACGCGTTGCCCGACGACCGACGCGTTGCCCGACGACCGACGCGTTGCCCGACGACTGACGCGTTACATCGCAGCAGTCGTCAAACAACGAGCCAGTCAGCAGCCGC
>NZ_JBNCLH010000013.1:35393-163970 GCF_049844575.1 Kribbella sp. DT2
CGACGACCGACGCGTTGCCCGACGACTGACGCGTTACATCGCAGCAGTCGTCAAACAACGAGCCAGTCAGCAGCCGCGTTGTACGACAACCGACGCCTTCCGCGACGACCGACGCGTTGTACGACGACCGACGCGTTGCCCGACGACTGACGCGTTACATCGCAGCAGTCGTCAAACAACGAGCCAGTCAGCAGCCGCCGCTCCCCGCGCTGGCAGGGACGGTCCGGGGGTTGGGACAGGCCGGGACGGGCGAGGCCGGGGCGGGGCGGGGCGGGGCGGGGCGGGGCGGGGCGGGCGAGAGTGGGCGAGGCCGGGATGGGCGAGGCCGGGACAGGCCAGGGCCGGGGGCTGGGCGAGGCGGACCCCAGGGCCGGGCGAGGCGGGGGCCCGGGGCCGGGAAGGGCCGGGCAGGTGCGCGGCCGACGGCGGTGGAACCGGAGCCCGGGCGGCGGGGGCCGGGCGGCCGACGGCCGTGGAACGGGGGCCGGGGTGGCAGGGGCCGGGGTGGAGACTGGGCAGCCGCGGCTCCCCGCGCGGCCGGCCGGCTCCCCGTCGTACAGGTCAGCCCTGTGAGGCGCGGAGCATCTCCTCGCGGGGGACGACTTTGATGCGCTCGCGGCCGGTGGTCTTGCCCAGGGACTGCTCGTGAGCGTCGAGGCGGGTCCAGCCCTCGGCGTCGACGACCGTGGCACCGCGGCCGGTCAGGTGGGTGATGATCGCGTCCGGGTCGGCGATCTCCGGGCGGGGCAGGCTCTCGAGGTCCTCCAGCAGGCAGGCGATCGTCTCGGCGGCGTCGGACTTCGTGTGGCCGATCAGACCGATCGGGCCGCGCTTGATCCAGCCGGTGACGTACAGACCGGGCAGCGGGACCTCGTCGATGTCGAGCACGCGACCGCGCTCGTTGGTCATCACGCCGGCCTGGTGGTCGAACGGCAGTTCCGGCAGGTGTGACGACAGGTACCCGACGGCGCGGTAGACCGCCTGCACCGGCGTATCGACGTACTCACCAGTGCCCCGAACCGTCCCGTCGCCCTGCAGCTCGGTCTTCTCGGTCCGCAGCCCCTCGACGCGATCGGTGCCCAGCACCTCGACCGGCGCGTGGCACAGGTGGATGTGGATCCGGTGCGCCGCGCCGGTCGGCTCGGCCTCGAGGTACTTGAGCAGCGTGTCGACGACCAGCCGCGTGCCCTTGCTGGCGTTGATCGCCTTCTGGCTCGCCTCGTCGATCTCGAAGCCCTCGGGGTGCACGATCACGTCCACGTTCGGCGAGTGCGACAGCTCGCGCAGCTCCATCGGCGTGAACTTGATCTGCGCCGGCCCGCGCCGCGCGAACACGTGCACGTCGGTCGCCTGGTTCGCCTTCAGCCCCTGGTACACGTTGTCGGCGATCTCGGTGGTGAGCTGCTCGTCGGCCGGCTTGGCCAGCATCCGCGCGACGTCGAGCGCGACGTTCCCGGCGCCGATCACCGCGACGTGGCGCGCCTCGAGCGGCCACTCCCGCGGTACGTCGGGGTGCCCGGCGTACCAGCTGACGAAGTCGGCGGCGCCGTGGCTGCCCGGGAGGTCGATCCCCGGGATCGCGAGCTCACGGTCGGCCATCGCGCCGGTGGAGAAGATCACCGCGTCGTAGTACCGGCGCAGGTCCTCGAGCTTGAGGTCGACACCGAACTCGACGTTGCCGAAGAACCGGATCCGCTCCCGGCCGACCACCCGGTGCAGCGCCTTGATGATCTCCTTGATCCGCGGGTGGTCCGGGGCGACGCCGTACCGGACCAGGCCGAACGGCGCGGGCAGCCGTTCAATCAGGTCGACGTGAGCCCCCTCGTACTCCTTGGTCAGAATGTCGGCGGCGTAGATACCGGCCGGTCCAGCACCGACAACGGCGACTCGGAGCTCTCGCACGATCTCCCCAGACAGAATAGGTAAGGGTAACCTAAGCAACTTTACCGACCTGGACCGTCGATCCCAACTTTGGAGACCCACTTCACACACCCCTGGCCGGACCCCGAAATCATCCCCGGGATCCCGCGTCCCCCACGCCACTGCCCGCCGTACGAGACACGTCGGTGATCGCCCTCCGGCCTTCTATACTGCGGATCCGGCCGCAGGGGGACTCGCGATGAGCAACCAGCAGGAAGTCGAGCGGGCCGTCGACCAGGCCTTCGGGCCGGACGTCGACCGGACCGTCACCGTGCACTCCTCCGGCGCTGTCTCGATCGTCGTCCGGGCAGCGCACGTGGTCGTCATCGACGGTACGGCGGCCCACCAACCGACGCAACGCGAGGATCGCGGCCCGGAGCGTTGAGCCCGAGACTCGCCCGAGCGGCTAGCCCAAGGCGTCCATCACGGCGATGACGTAGGCGTCCAGTCGTTGCTCGACGGCTTGCGTGGTGAGCTCCGGCCTTCCGGCCTCTCGCCAGGGCTGCGAGAAGAACTCCACGTCCTCCGAGGCCGCCAGCGGGTCACGCACCTGCCAGTACAGCCGCTCGCTCGCGTTCGCGGCCAGCACCCCACCGGCTTCCTCGTACGCCGCAGCGAACCGCAGGCCCCACGCCGTACCGTGCAGCAGCGCGAGGTTGGTCGCGCAGTGCGCGACATCGAGATCCGTCGGCCCCCAGCAGGCACCGGCCCAATCGACCACACCGGTGATCCGAGAGCCTTCGAACAGCACGTTCCCCGGCTGGAAGTCCCGGTGCAAGAACCGCCCGTCGTACGCCGGCGCCGGCTCGCGAATCACCTCGATCGCCGCCGCCCAAACCGCCGCGTCGCTGCCCTTCGGCGGTACGACGGTGTCCGCGGTCGTCAACGCCACGTACTCCCCCGGCCGCTCAACCGGCCGCACCGCGTGGATCTCCACAAGCTGACGGGCAAGGGCCGCAACCCGCTCCGACAGACACTCGTCGCGGAGCACCGTCCGCCCGGCCAGATGCGTCATCAGCAGCGACGGGTACTCACACTGCTCCGCCGCCGGATCAAACCCCACCAACCCAGGAGCCGGTACGACGCTCGCAGCGAGCAGCGTCAGCGCACCAGCCTCCCGGCCCAGCCACTCGTCGGACCGCTCGACATCGACAAACGACCGCAGCACCAACTCCCGCGTCCCACCGTCCGGCGCCGCGATAGTCAGCCGCCGCATCTCAGCAGTGATCCCGCCATGCAACGCCGCGACCCCGACAACCGCCTCGCCGGCTTCCAGCTGCCGCTCCACCCAAGCCAACGTCAACGGCCGAACAGCCACCGAAGGACGGCCGGGCCCTCGGCCCTCGTCGTTGATCACCGTGCCACCTCACCATCAAGACGGCAGCCCGCGCGAACGGTTTACTTGTCCAGCGCCTCGAGGTACGCCTTGCCGCGGGGGGTCAGTTCGTAGCCGACCTCGAGGCTGTGGGTGAGGCCGAGGTTCTTGAGTTTGCGGACGTCGATCTTGAAGCCGGGAGTGTCCCGGTCGACGTCGACGGCGAGGTCGCCGGCCCGGGTGGCGGGCTTGGACCTGATCAGCTCGAGGGTCTGCCGCGTCCAGGCGCCGTGGCGGCTGAGCTCGTCGAGGTGGGCGAGCTTGGTGGTCAGCTCCTCGACGTCGGCGGGCGACAGGTCCGCGGCCGCGGCCAGTTCCTCGCGCGGGTCGGGTCCCTCGACCAGGTGGAAGCGGATCAGCCACGTGGGCAGCGTCTCGTCGCCGCGGAGGCGGCGGCGGGCGTCCTTGGCGTTCATCCGGCCGGCCAGGTGCAGCATCTCGTCGTAGTCGGAGATCAGGTCGGGGTTGACCTTCTTGATGCTGTCGATCTCGATCCGGCCCGCGTTGGTGCGGTAGACGCGGCCTTCGATCACGCGCGGTTCGGCCCAGCGGCGGTACGCCGCGGTGATGCGCCCCTCGGCGACGCCCTCGGTGTCGGTTCCGGCGAAGAGCATCAGGCCTCCAGGGCTTTGGCGACGAGCGGGGCGAGCGCGCGCAGCGCCTTGCCCCGGTGGCTGATCGCGTCCTTCTCCTCGACGCTCAGCTCGGCCGTCGTCCGGTCGTAGCCCTCGGCGACGAACAGCACGTCGTACCCGAAACCGCCCGTGCCGCGCAGCTCCCGGATCACCGACCCGCGCATCTCGCCACGCAGCACCTCCTCGGAGCCGTCAGGCCGCACGAAGGCGACGGCTGCCACGAAGGCGCCACCTCGCCGTTCGTCCGGAACGTCCTCCAGCTGTCCGAGCAGCAGCACGTTGTTCGCGTGGTTGTCCTTCAAGGGCCCCGACCAGCGCGCAGACAGTACGCCGGGCATCCCGTTCAGCGCGTCGACGCAGATCCCGCTGTCGTCGGCGATCGACGGCAGCCCGGTCGCGGCGACCGCGGCCCGCGCCTTCAGCAGCGCGTTGCCCTCGAACGTCGGCTCGGTCTCGGCCGGTTCCTCGTACGCCGCGACGTCGCCCAGCCCGAGCACCTCGATGCCCGGCACGATCGGCGCCAGGATCCGGCGCAGCTCTTCGAGCTTCTTCGCGTTGTTCGACGCGAGCAGCACCTTGCTCATGCCAGCGACTCCAGCTGCAGCTTCGTCAGCTGCTCGCAGCCGGCGGTCCCCAGCGAGAGCAGCGCGTCCAGCTCGGCCCGGTCGAACGGCGCGCCCTCGGCGGTGCCCTGCACCTCGATGAACTTCCCGTCGCCGGTGAGCACCAGGTTCATGTCGGTCTCGGCGCGCACGTCCTCCTCGTAGCAGAGGTCGAGCATCGGGGCGCCGTCGATGATCCCGACCGAAACGGCCGACACCGAGCCGGTCAGCGGCTCGCCCTTCAGCGCCTTGCGGTCCCGCAGGTACGACACCGCGTCCGCCAGCGCGACGTACGCGCCCGTGATCGCGGCGGTCCGCGTCCCGCCGTCGGCCTGCAGCACGTCGCAGTCGAGCAGGATCGTGTTCTCGCCGAGCGCCTTGTAGTCGACGACCGCGCGCAGCGAGCGCCCGATCAGCCGGGAGATCTCGTGCGTCCGGCCGCCGATCCGGCCCTTGACCGACTCGCGGTCCGACCGGGTGTTGGTCGAGCGCGGCAGCATCGCGTACTCCGCGCTGACCCAGCCCAGGCCGGAGCCCTTGCGCCAGCGCGGTACCCCTTCGGTGACCGACGCCGCGCACAGCACCCGGGTCCGGCCGAACTCGACCAGCACCGATCCTTCGGCGTGGTCGAGCCATTTCCGGGTCAGGGTGACGGGGCGGAGCTGGTCAGGGGTACGTCCATCGCTACGAGCCATGCCCGAAACTTTATGCCCGAAGGCGCTGCACCCCCGCATCGGCGGGCGGGCGGAACTGCCCGAGCACCATCCGCGCGGCCCAGGGCGTGAGGTCGCCGGCTCGTCGCCCGAGCCACGGAACACCCTCACGAACCATCCACACCGCGTCGGCCCACCGGCTCGGCGGCTCCCCGGCACAGGACAGATCAGGCGGTACGTCGATCCGTACGCCGCGCGCGAGCAGCTCGTCGGCGAAGGCCCGCGCGAGCCGCCGGTGCCCGCGTTCGCCCGGGTGCAGGCGGTCGACCGACCAGAAGTCCCGGCGGTAGACCTCCGGGTAGTCGGCCAGGTCGAGCCTGATCCCGCCGTACTGGAGGAACAGGTCGTCGTACACGGCGTTGACCTGCTCGATCCGGTTCCACAACGGCCTGCGCAGCCAGGTCGGCAGGCCGAACACCTGCCCGTGGTCGTGGAAGCGGACGGTGAGCAGCAGTGCGCCGCGCTCGGTCAGCTGGGCCGCGCACTGGTGCAGGCAGTCCCGGACCTGGCCGACGTCGAAGGTCGAGCGGAGCGTGTCGTTGACGCCGACGATCAGCGAGGCCAGGTCGATCGGGCCCTCGCCGGTCTCCGGCAACTGGTCGGCGGTGACCTGGGGAACGGTCGCGCCGCTGGTCGCGTAGTTGGAGAACGTCACACGGTGGGAGCTGCCCAGGGAGTCGGCGAGCAGCGAGGCCCAGCCTCGCCACCCCTGCCCCGGGCGCGCTCCGGCACCGGAAAGGTCGGTCGTGCTGCCGTACAGCGGATCCCCGACACCCACGGTGGTCGAGTCGCCGAGTGCCACGTAGTGGAGGCTCACGTTCCGTCATGGTGACGGCACCGAACGGGTCCTGGGTGAGAGGAAGATGACCGGACGGGCAACACGGTGGGAGCAAACAGGTGTTGAGGATCGCAAGTGTTCGGACATAGGCTCTTACAAACAACTACGTGCAGGAGTAGTGAACGATGACTGATCTTCGGTTCGGTGTGGTCGGACTCGGCGCGCGCAGCAGCCTGGCCCGGCACGCGCACAGACCCGGTGACGGCGCCGAGATCGTGGCCGTCTGCGACCCGGTCGAGAAGCAGCGCCAGGCCGCGCTGACGACGTACCCGGACGCGACGGCGTACGGCGACCACCGCGAGCTCCTGGACCTCAAGCTCGACGGGATCTTCCTGACCACGCCGGACGACCTGCACGAGGACCCGGCGATCGACTTCCTCCGGGCCGGCGTCGCCGTGTTCGTGGAGAAGCCGCTGGCGATCACCACGTCCGGCTGCGACCGCGTGCTGCAGGCGGCGTACGAGAGCGGCACCCGCCTGTACGTCGGCCACAACATGCGGCACATGCCGGTGGTCCAGACCATGCGGGAGCTGATCCAGTCGGGTGCGATCGGTGAGGTGAAGGCGATCTGGTGCCGGCACTTCGTCGGCCACGGCGGCGACTTCTACTTCAAGGACTGGCACGCCGACCGGCGCCGGACGACCAGCCTGCTGCTGCAGAAGGGTGCCCACGACATCGACGTGATGCACTGGCTGGCCGGCGGCTACACCACGCACGCGACCGCGCTCGGCGGCCTCGTCCTGTACGGCGGGATCGAGGACCGCCAGGACCGGACCGGGCAGCGGTTCAACGAGTTCGTGTCGAACGACAACTGGCCGCCACTGGAGCAGAAGGGCCTGGCGCCGGTGATGGATGTCGAGGACCTGTCGATGGCGAACTTCCAGCTCGACAACGGGGTCTTCCTCAGCTACCAGCAGTGCCACTTCACGCCGGACTACTGGCGCAACTACACGGTGATCGGCACGCACGGCCGGCTGGAGAACTTCGGCGACACCTCCGGCAGCGTCGTCAAGGTGTGGAACAGCGGCCGCTCGGGCTACCGGACCGACGCCGACCAGGTCGTCGAGGTCGCCTCCGAGGACGAGGGCCACGGCGGCGCGGACCCCAAGCTGGTCGAGGAGTTCGTCACTTTCGTCCGCGACGGCGGCAGCACGCTGACCTCCCCGATCGCCGCCCGCGCCGCGGTCGCCGCCGGCTACGCCGCCACCACGTCCCTGCGCTCCAACGGCACCCCGATCGACATCCCCCAGCTCGACCCGGCCCTGATCACCTACTTCGACGGCGGCCAGAACCGCTGAAAGCCCTGTAAAGCAAGGCGTCAGCCACTCGCGCCACGGCGAGTGGCTGACCTGAACCGATGGATGCCGAAGGCAAGCAGTTTCAGATCTCGTAGACCGCGCCCGGGGTCGCCGTCAGGACCTCGCCGGGAAAGGTACGGCGGGCGCTCTCGGTCTGTTCGTCGCGGTCGTACCACGGCGGGACGTGGGTGATGACCAGCTTCTTCG
This sequence comes from Kribbella sp. DT2, assembly GCF_049844575.1. Lineage (NCBI taxonomy): Bacteria > Bacillati > Actinomycetota > Actinomycetes > Propionibacteriales > Kribbellaceae > Kribbella > Kribbella sp. DT2. The sequence goes on from NZ_JBNCLH010000013.1 coordinate 42,982, forward strand.
CCCCGGCGCGCTTCGCCTGCTCGCCCGCGTCGGACGGGGTCAGATGCACATCGCCGGGGTTGTCCGGATTGTTGTCCTGCAGCGCGGCCTCCGACAGCAGCAGGTCAGTGCCGCGGGCGAGCTCGACGAGCGCCTCGTTCGGGCCGGTGTCGCCGGTGTAGGTGAGCGACTTGTTGCCGTACTCAACCCTGATCGCGTACGCCGGGACCGGGTGCACCATCGGTGCCGTGCGCACCGTGAACGGCCCGATCTGCTGGGACTCCTGCCAGGTGTGGAACGCGAACTCCTCCTCCATCCCCGGCTCGTCGGGCAGGTCGTAGGCCAGCGCCATCCGCCCGGCCGCGCCGGGCGGGCCGTAGACCGGGATCCGCGGGAACGGCGACGACGGCGAGTACTTCAGCGCGACGTACAGACCGCACAGGTCCATGCAGTGGTCGGGATGCAGGTGGGACAACGCGATCGCGCCGATCTCGTGCACGGCGCGGTGCCGCTGCAACGCACCGAGCGCGCCGCTGCCGAGGTCGAGCACCAGGTCGAACCCGTCAGCGGTGACCAGGTAGCTCGACGCAGGCGAGTCCGGCCCGGGGACGGACCCGGAGCAGCCGATCACGGTGAGCTTCATACCTTGAACATTACCGGCGGGTTGCCCGCCCCGCAGGCAACACCGGTACGTCGCAGAACAGTTGCCTGGCGGCGTTTGCGCGGGCGACCGGTGCCGTGGACAACATCAGCTGCGACCTGGGTCACACCCGGATCTCAACGCACCCAGGCGAACTGGTCGACGGTGGTGATGACCGGGCCGAGGAAGCGGGAGCCGATGGTGGCGAAGTCGGACGGGTTGCCGGTGGTGACGAAGCGGTGCTGGGGCTCGGGCAGCGTGGCGTCGCGGAGCAGGCCGGCCTTGGTGAGCACGCCGTAGATGTCCTTGGCGCCTTCTTCGGCGCTGCTGACCATCGTGACCTCGTCGCCCATCACGTACGAGATGACGCCGGTGAGCAACGGGTAGTGCGTGCAGCCGAGGATCAGCGTGTCGACGCCGGCCTCGACCAGCGGGTCGAGGTACTCGTGGGCGGCGGCCAGGAGCTCCGGGCCCGAGGTCACGCCGGACTCGACGAAGTCGACGAACTTCGGGCAGGCCTGCGTGGTCAGCTCGACCTGCGGCGCGGCGGCGAACGCGTCGTCGTACGCGAGCGAGGCGGCGGTCGACCGCGTGCAGATCACGCCGACCTTCTGGTTCCTGGTCGCGGCGACCGCGCGTCGGGCCGCGGGCAGGATCACCTCGACCACCGGTACGTCGTACCGCTCGCGAGCGTCCCGCAGCATCGCGGCACTGGCCGAGTTGCACGCGATCACCAACGCCTTCACGCCGGCTTCGACCAGGTGGTCCAGGCATTCCAGCGAGTACTCCCGGACCTCGGCGATCGACTTCGGTCCGTACGGCTGCCGCGCCGTGTCGCCCAGGTACAGGATCGGTTCGTGCGGCAGCTGGTCGAGCACCGCCCGCGCCACCGTGAGCCCGCCGAAGCCTGAGTCGAAGATGCCGATCGGTGCGTCTGCCACACCTCGAAGGTTAGCTCTCCGCGCCGACAGGACCGGCACCGGGCAGTTCTGAAGTAATGCTTACCTAATCCCGCCGAACGACACGCCGGAGTTGTCCACATCTTTACTCTGCGGAATTGCAATCTGACGTGACGCACGCCACTCTGGAGCGATGTATTTCCGACCGCCCCTCGCGACGCCATGAACCTGGCAGTCCACATCGCGGTGGCACTGGGCTCCACCGCCGCACCAGATCCGCAACCGAGCAACGCCGCGCAAGCGGCCGGTCAGGTTGCCGATGCCAACGCCGACAGCACCGCCACCGACATCGCCGGAGCCCTCGGGCCCACCGGCATGCTGATGGTGCTGCTGCTCGCCGCCTTCGCGGTCTACGTCGTGTCGTTGTCCCTGCACCCGTTCGCGAAATGCAACCGGTGCAAGGGCATGGGACGCCACAAGGGATCGCTGTTCAACTACGCCACCCGTCCCTGCACCAGCTGCAAGGGCCGTGGCACCCATCCCCGGCTAGGACGCAAGGTGCTCTTCAAACAACCCTGAGCTGTGCTTTTGGCGTCGCCTTCGGCTCCGCGGGTCAGTCAGCCCACCTGCCCACGTCCTGCGCCGGAAACTGTCGGAGGCCGCGGGTAGCTTCGGGCTGCATGAGCATGATTCGAATCGTGAGGGCGCGGGAGCACAACCTGCGCGACGTCTCGCTCGAGCTGCCCAAGCACCGGCTGATCGTGGTGACCGGAGTCTCCGGCTCCGGCAAGTCGTCGCTGGTGTTCGACACCCTGGCGGCCGAGGCGCAGCGTCAGCTGAACGAGACCTTCAGCACGTTCATCCGTAACCGGCTGCCGAAGTACGGGCAGCCCGCGGCCGACGCGATCGAGAACCTCTCGCCCGCGATCGTGGTCGCCCAGCGCCGGATCGGCGGCAACGCCCGCTCCACCGTGGGCACGGTGACCGACATCCACCCGTTGCTGCGCCTGCTGTTCTCCCGCGGTGGCCGCCCGACAGCGGGCTTCTCCAACCGGTACTCGTTCAACGACCCCGAGGGCATGTGCCTGGACTGCCACGGCACCGGGATCAGCGCCCGGCTCAACGAGGACGAGCTGCTGGACCGCTCGCGGACGCTGAACGAGGGCGCCTTCCGTTTCACCAGCTTCGCCGTCGGCACGTGGTACTGGCAGTACTACGGCGACAACCCGGTGTTCGACCCCGACAAGCGGCTCGGCGACTACTCGGCCAGTGAGTGGGAGACCCTGCGCCGCGGCGGCAAGGCGGCCGATCCCGTGCCCGGGACACCGCGCGACTTCGAGGGTGTGGTCGACCGGTTCAACCGGATCTTCCTGCGCAAGGACCTCGGCAAGATGTCGCCGAAGCGCCGCGCGGAGTTCGAGCGGCTGGTCCAGTCGGGCACGTGCCCGACCTGTGAGGGCCAGCGGCTGAACGCTGCGGCGCTCGGGTCGCGGATCGACGGCCGCAACATCGCCGAGCTCGCGGCGCTGCAGGCCGACGAGCTGCTGGAGGTGCTGGCGCAGATCGACGAGCCGGCCGCGGCGTCGGTGGTCGAGAGCCTGCGCGACCGGCTCAGCAACCTGGTGACCATCGGCCTGGGCTACCTCAGTCTCGACCGGCCCACGACGACGCTGTCCGGTGGGGAGTCGCAGCGGATCAAGATGGTCCGCCACCTCGGCAGCAGCCTCGGCGACATGCTGTACATCTTCGACGAGCCGACCGCCGGGCTGCACCCGAGCGACGTCCGGCGGTTCAACCAGCTGCTGCGCAAGCTGCAGGAGAAGGGCAACACGGTGCTCGTCGTCGAGCACGACCGGGACGTGATCGAGATCGCCGACCACGTCGTCGACGTCGGGCCGGGCGCCGGACCGGCCGGTGGCCGGATCCTGTACGAGGGTCCGGTCGACGGACTACGCACCGCCGGTACGCCGACCGGCCGGTGCATGGACCGGGAGCTCGGGCTCAACCGCAAGCCACGCGAGGCCACCGGCGTCCTGACGGTCGCCAACGCCACGGCGCACAACCTGCGGGACGTCACCGTCGACTTCCCGACCGGCGTGTTCACGGTGGTCAGCGGTGTCGCGGGCTCGGGGAAGAGCAGCCTGGTCAACGACGAGTTGAGGCGTCGTTATCCCGAGGTCGTCGCGATCGACCAGAGCCAGCTGTCCGGCAACAGCCGCTCGACGCCGGCGACGTACACGGGACTGATGGACGAGATCCGCAGCCTGTTCGCCGCGGAGAACGCCGTGAGCGCGTCACTGTTCAGCGCGAACTCCGACGGCGCCTGCCCGAACTGCCGCGGGCTCGGCTTCGTCACCACCGAGCTGGCGTTCATGGACGACCTGAAGTCGCTGTGCGAGGAGTGCGGCGGGAAGCGGTACACCCACGAAGTGCTCGAGTACAAGCTCGACGGACGGACGATCACCGACGTCCTGGAGCTGACGGTCGGCGAGGCCGCCGGGGTGTTCGACAGCGAGGTGATCGAGCGGGTCGTGCAGTCGCTCGGCGATGTCGGCCTCGGGTACCTCAAGCTTGGGCAGCCCCTGAACACGCTGTCCGGGGGCGAGGCCCAACGAGTGAAGCTCGCCACGGAGCTGCGGACGCCGGCCAAGGTGTACCTGATGGACGAGCCGACCACCGGGCTGCACATGTCCGACGTCGACCTGCTGCTCGGGATCGTCGACCGGCTCGTCGATGCCGGCAGCACGGTGATCGCCATCGAGCACAACCTCGACGTGATCGCGGCCGCGGACTGGGTCGTCGACGTCGGCCCCGGACCCGGTCACCACGGCGGCCGGATCCTCTTCTCCGGTACGCCGGAGGCCATGCTCGACCACCCGGACTCGGCCACCGCCGAGCACCTGCGAGCGGCGCTCGCCCGCTGACCCGAAGAACTCGCCCCTGACCCGAAGAAAAGGGGTCGCACCCGCCCTGACCGGCGAGTGCGACCCCTTCCCGCTCAGGTGAGCCGGGCGCTCAGCTGAGCCAGCGGCTCACGTTGCTGGTGATGAACTCGTCGTCGCGCAGGTGCGGGTACGCCGCCCAGATCCGGTCGATCTCGTCCATCTGCCCCGGCGACAGGTTCTCGGCCGGGTCGAGGCACCAGCGGCCTTCGAGCAGACCCTGCCGGCGCAGCACCTCGTGGATCCCCGGGACGCAGCCGTGGAAGTCGTTCGCCACGTCGAAGACCGCCGAGTTCGCGTCGGTCAGGTCCGCCTCGATCGCCAGCAGGCGCCGGAGGGCGTCGTCGTCACCGGAGCGCGCCAGCTCGGCGTCGTTCAGTACGTCGACCGCGCCGCGCACCCACACCGCCCACTGACCGAGCAGCCCGCCGACGAACGCGAGGTCCGGTTCGGCGATCCCCGGCGAGCGGAACGACGTGATCAGGTCGAGCACGATGTGGTCGTCGTTGCCGGTGTAGAGGGCGATCCGGTCGGCCCGGCCGGACTCCCGGACGCCGAGCACCACGTCGAGCGTCGCGTACCGGTCGAACGGCGCGACCTTGATGCCGGCGACGCAGTCGAGCGCGGCCAGCCGGCGCCAGAAGTCGCGCGACAGGACCCGTCCGCCGACCGCCGGCTGCAGGTAGAACCCGATCACCGGCAGGACCTCACCGACCGCGCGGGCCCTTTCCAGCAAGGCTTCCTCGCTCTTGTCGCCCGCGTCGTACGGCGTGAGCAGTGCCAGGTGATAGCCCAGGCTCGCTGCCAGCTCGGCTTCCTGGACGGCCTGCGCCGTCGGTCCGGTGATGCCAGCCACCAGGACCGGCGAGTCGTCCGGGTACTCGCGGGCAACCTCGGCCGCCAGCCCGAGGACCGGAGCCAACAGACCGCGACCGGGCTCGTGCAAGGCGAACTGGGTCGTGTGGACGGCGACCGCCAGTCCTCCGGCACCCGCCTCCAGGTAGTACCGGCTCAGCGCGCGTTGCCGTCGTTCGTCCAGGCGGCGGTCGGCGTCGAGGGCCAGGGGGTGGGCCGGGATGACGCACCCGTCGTGGAAGCGCTTCAGCGCTTCGGCGCTCGTCATCAGAACCTGCCGTCGCGCCGCTGGAACTTGGTCGGCTTGCCGTGCCGCGGCAGGTCGGCCCTGACCCACGCCGCGACGTCCTCGAGCATCGCGCCGAGCGTCTCGTCGGGGTAGCCGAAGAGCTGGTGGCACTTCGAGGCGTTCGAGAGCAGAGCGGTGGGCAGCTCCTCGCCGGTGATGACAGGCTCCCGATCGAGGATCTGTCCGAACCGCTCGGCCAACTGGCGCACCGAGACGGTCTCCGGACCGGTCACGTTGAGGACGAACGGCGGGCTGGCAGCGTGGTGGAGCGCGCGCAGCGTCACCTCGTTGGAGTAGCCCTGCCAGACGACGTTGGCATGACCCGTCGTCACGTCGACGGGTTCGCCGTGCCAGACCGCCGAGGCGACGTCCAGCAGTACGCCGTACCGCATCTCGACCGCGTAGTTGAGCCGGATCAGCGCGACGGGTGTGCCGTTCCTGTCGCTCGCGTCTTCGAGGATCCGTTCGCGGCCGAGGCACGACATCGCGTACTCCCCGACCGGTCCGAGCAGTGATTCCTCGGTGGCACCACCGCTGCCGACCGGCACGAACGGGTACACGTTGCCGGTCGACAGCGCGACGATGCGCGAGTCCCGGAAACGGCCCGCGACGCGGCCGGGCAGATAGGTGTTGGTGGCCCAGGTGGCGTGCTCGCGGCCCGCCGTACCGAATTTCGCACCGACGAGGTACACCACGTTGGCCGCCTCCGGTACGCCGGCCAGCTCGGCGTCGGAGGAGATGTCGGCGACGTGCACCTCCGCGCCGGCCTCCCGCAGGGAGTCCGCCAGCCCCGGCTCGGTGAACCGCGAGACCGCGGTGATCTTCGTCGACGCCCCGGCGGCCTCGACCGCCCGCAAGGCCAGCCGGACCAGGCTCGGGCCCAACTTGCCACCCGCCCCCAGGACGACGAGGTCGCCCTCCAGCTTGCCGATGTCGGCGACGAGTTCCGGCCGTGGGACGGACAGCCGTTCCTCGAGCTCAGCCACAGTGCGCACGCGTGCTCCCTGCCCTGGTAGGTCTAATACCGGGCGACCGTAACTGCCATTATGTCTGTCCGTCAATCCTCGGCGCCGGACTGGTTGCGGCCGGCGGGACGCGCATCCCGCGCGGTAGAGAGCGATTCACGGGAATCGGGCGCTAATATTGGTGCGTGATTCTCTCCCTAGCGGCCAGCCGAAATCCCTGATCATGCCTTCAGCCCACGAGGAGGTCACGGTCGGCGTCATCGGCGCCGAGCAGATCGTGCACCGGACGATGGCACTGGCCCGCGAGCTCGACAACCCGTCGCTGCGGCTCGTGACCGCGGTGTACGACGACGAGCACGACGCGCACGCCCAGGCCAGCCGGATCGCGTCCCGGGTCGACGTCTGCCTGTTCGCCGGACCGCTCCCGTACGACATGGCCCTGGCCGCGGGCCAGCTGCCGGTTCCGGCGACGTACGTCCCCTCCGGCGGACCCGCGCTGTTCTCGACCCTGCTCCGCGGGGTGCTGGAGAACGTCTTCGACCCGGCGCGGATCAGCGTCGACACGATCTCGCAGCGCGATCTCCAGCACGCCTACGAGGAGATCGGCGTCAACGTCTCCGACGTCCGGCTGACCGAGTACGTCGGCCCGGAGTCCGCGGACAAGTTCTTCGACTTCCACCGCAAGCTGTACGAGCGGGGCAGGACGACCGGCGTCGTGACCACGGTCCCGAGCGTCGAGGCGGCGCTGCGCAAGGCGGACATCCCCTGCCTGCGGATGGCTCCGTCGGCGACGACGATCCGCGACGCGCTGACCACCGCGATCCTGATGGGCAGTGGCGCGAAGCTCGAGGAGTCGCGGATCGTCACGATGATCATCCAGGTGCCGGGCTCGGCACTGCCGGCCCACGCGAGCCCGAGCAACTACTGGTACCAGGAGCTCAAGCTGTCGCTGCACCGGGAGCTGCTGCGCGACGCCCGGCCGATGGACGCGGCCGTCGTCCCGCGCGACGACCACAGCTTCCTGATCGTGATGACGATGGGGTCGTTGCGCCTGGCCACGAACAACCTCTCGATGGCACCGTTCCTGGGCCGGATCCACGAGGAGCTCGGCATCCTGCTGGAGATCGGCATCGGGCTCGGCCGCTCGACCCGGGAGGCCGAGGTGAACGCGCAGTCCGCGGTCGACAAGGCCGCCTCGGACGGCGGGCGGACCGCGTTCATCGTCGGCCCGCGGGACACGATCCTGCAGCTCCCGGGCGATCGCTCGCACGCGACCGAGCCGGCGGCGGCGCCGGACTCCAAGGGTGCCCAGGTGCTCGTCCGGCTCGCCGAGCGGCTGGACGAGCTCGGCGACAGCGAACGCGTCGTCGACGCCGAGAAGGTCGCCGAGCTGCTCGGCGTGACGCTGCGAACCGCCCGGCGCTCGCTGCACACGCTGGTGGACGAAGGGCTCGCCTGGCCGATGCCGCCATCGCACTCGAGCAAGGTCGGCCGGCCGCCGCGTCCGTACCAGCTCCTGGTCGAAAAACTGCCGCGCTGACGATTGCGACCAGACCCTAACTGCGATTTAGTGCTTGCCATATTCCGGCCCGGTGGGGCAGGGTGGCGGAACGCCGTTCATCGCAGGAGGTCTCGTGCCCGCACGTCATGCCGTAGCAGTCGTGATCGACGACGCCGCGACGCAACGCATCCAAGCAGCCGACGCCGACGCCTGGTGGCTCTACGTCACCGAGGTCCTCGGCCACGCCAGGGTGCCGTTCCGGTCGCTGACGCCGGAGGAGGCAGCCGGTCCGCCCGAGGAGGTGGCCGTCCTGGTCTTCGCCGGACCGCCGACGCTCGACCCGGCCGCGAGCGCAGGCTTCGAGCGCTGGGTGCGCGCGGGCGGGACGTTCATCGTGGTGGGCGACCCGGGTCCGCTCTCGGCGCTCGCCGGCGTCACGGCCGCCGGCACCGTCGACGACGGGCAGGTGACGATCCTCGACAACGCCGTCTGGTCCTCGCGCCCGGAGGTCCCGTTGCATGCTGTCGGCGGCGTCCGGCTGACGGCGGGCGACGACGTGGAGGTCATCGCTCAGTGGGCTGACGACGACCAACCGGCCGTCGTACGGCGCAAGGTCGGTGCGGGCCTCGCAGTGACGCTGGGTGTCGACGTCTGGCAGAGCATCGTCCGCATCCAGCAGGGGTACGCCGTCGAGGCCGACGGTGCGCCCGCGGCCGACGGCACCGCGCCGATCGACGACGGCATCCTCAAGGCCGAGGACGGGATGACGCTCAGCTTCGAGCGCGACCGCGCGATGCCGCCGGGCGAACCCGAGTTGACCGGGCGGTTCGAGCACACCTATCCCCCGCCGTCCGCCGTACCGATGTTCGACCAGCCGCACGCGGACCTGTGGCGCTCGGTGTTCCTGCAGAGCCTGTGGTCGGCCGCCGAGCACGCCGGCGCCGTCGTACCGTGGCTCGGTTACTGGCCTGCCGGGGTCGCCGCCATCGCGCACATGTCGCACGACTCCGACGGCAACGTCGACGAGCACGGCCAGGCGGCCCTCGACGCTTTCGCGGCCGCGGACGTCAAGGTCACCTGGTGCCACGTGTTCCCCGGCGGCTACGCGCCGGAGATCCGCGCGGCCATCACCGCCGCCGGGCACGAGAACGCGTTGCACTACAACGCGATGGGCGATGCCGACCTCGCCACCTGGGGCTGGCCGCAGATCCGCGCGCAGTACGCCTGGGCGCAGGCCGTGACCGGCACCGAGGACATCGTGTCGAACAAGAACCACTACACGCGCTGGGAGGGCTGGACCGAGTTCTACACCTGGTGCGAGCGCCTCGGCCTGCAGATCGACGAGTCGCGCGGCGCCAGCAAGCAGGGCAGTGTCGGCTTCCTGTTCGGCACCGCGCACGTGTCGTTCCCGATCGCCGACGCGACCGAGGGCAACCGGTACTACGACGTGCTCAACCTCCCGCTGCACACGCAGGACCTCGCCTGGGCCGGGCACGCCTCGATCCGCGACGTGATCCTCGACGGCGCCGAGTCGGTGCACGGCGTCGCCCACTTCCTCTTCCATGGGCCACACCTGCACCTGCGTCCGTTGACGCGTGAGGCGTGCGTCGCCGTGGCCGAAGAAGCTCGGCGGCGTGGCATGCCCTGGTGGACGGCCCGCCAGATCAACACCTGGGAGCGTGGCCGCCGCGGTGTCACGCTGTCCACGGAGGCAGCGGCCGACGGCTGGGTCGTCCGGGCTCAGGCCGAGGACGCGATCCCGAGCGCGGCGGTGCTGCTGTCGCTGCCGGGCCTCGACGCCAAGGCGGAGCCGGTGGTCCAGGACGGCAAGGGGACCGCACGCCTGGTCACCCGGCACGGCCGTCACTTCGTCGAGCTCGAGGTGGACCTCGTTGCCGGCGACAACAACTGGACCGTGTCGCTGTCCCACTGAGACCAGCACCGGCGCCGAGCTCAGCTCGGCGCCGGTTCTCAACTCAGCTGGTGAAGGCTGTGTGCACCTTCCGCACCGCCACCGCGATGTCCGCCACGTCGTCAGCGGTGTAGTGCTCGTTCCACGAGATCACCAGCAACCCACCACCGGTGATCAGCTTCTCCGTCTGCGGGCACAGGCCCTCGGCGTACTGCGGTGCGTTGTCCAGGGTCAACGGGTAGCCCGACGACCCGTACGTCCGCCGCTCCGTGAACAGCGGCGTGAGGTACAGCGGCCGCTGGATGTACCCACCGTTGGCCGGGATCCCTTCCGCCCGCAGCGCCTCGCCGTACTGATGGCCGTTGCCGCCAGCAACCGCCTCGTCCAGGTACACCGGGAACTGCCAGTACGCCGTACCAGCAGGCGGCGCCGCAGTCAGCCCGGCCAGCGATGCGATCGCCCCGGTCAGGCTGTCGGCGCTCTTACGACGATCCTCGACGACACCAGCCAGCTTGCCGAGCTGGGCCCGCGCGACAGCTGCCTGCAACTCGGTCATCCGGTAGTTGAGCCCGAGGAACAGGTGCGTGCGCTCGTCGGTGTCCCGCGGCCAGGCCTTGTCGGCGAACAGCCGGGCCCGGCGAGCCAGCGCGGGGTCGGCGGTGATCGTGAGGCCGCCGTCGCCGGCCGTGATGTGCTTGGACTGCTGCAGGCTGAAGCAGCCCAGGTGCCCGACGGTGCCGGCCAGGGCGTCGTCCGGCGCGCAGCGCGTCAGGTAGGCCTGGGCGCAGTCCTCGATCAGCAGCAGCCCGTGGGCGTCCGCGATCTCGCGCAGCTCGGCGACCGGCGCCGGGATGCCGAAGAGGTGGACGACGATGATCGCCTTGGTGCGCTCGGTGATCAGCGCCCGGACCGCGGCCGGGTCGAGGTTTCCGGTCAGCGGGTCGACGTCGGCGAAGACCGGGACCGCGTTCTGCGCGAGGATCGGCAGCACGGTGCCCGCGTCGGACAGGCCGGTGGTGATGATCTCGTCGCCCGGGTCGGGGTCGACGGCCGCGACCGCCAGGTGCAGCGCCGACGTACCGGAGGACGACGCCACCGCGTGCGGCACTCCGTAGTACTGCGCGAACTCCCGCTCGAGGTCGGCCGTCTCGGTGCCGACGGTGCTGTTGAGCTTCCCGCTGCGGATCACGCGGGTGACGGCGGCCACCTCCTCGTCGCCGAGGGTGCGGCCGGCGGAGCTGCTGACGCTCGGGAACGGCTGGGTCCGCACTGGCGGTCCGCCATGGAGTGCGAGCGGCACGGATGGTTGCGGCACGAGGAGACCTCCAAGCAGGTGGTCTCCGCCGGCACTCTCGACCGGCGGAGTTTTCTACAGTAACGTAATCCAAGATCCGGTTGACCGAAATAGATCGAAGGTGCCGAACATGCCCGCGGACTTCCCAGCCCTGGCGATCAACGGCGGCCCGGCGGCCGTCCCGGCCGACGACGTGGCCCCGGAGTGGCCGACGTACGACGACGCGGAGGAGAAGGGCCTGCTCGACGTCCTGACCTCGCGGAACTGGGGCAGCACCCACGGCGACGTCGTCGCCACCTTCGAGCGCGAGTTCGCCGACTTCCAGCAGGCGGCGCACGGCACCTGCCTGTCGAACGGGACGCTGGCCATCTCCGCCGCGCTGCGCGCCGCCGGGGTCGGGGTCGGCGACGAGGTGATCGTGCCGCCGTACACGTTCATCGCGACGGCGTCGGCCGCCCTGTTCATGGGGGCGGTGCCCGTCTTCGCCGACGTCGACCCGCGCACGCACCTGCTCGACCCCGAGGCCACCGAAGCCGCCATCACCGAGCGGACCAAGGCCGTCGTCCCGGTTCACCTGGCCGGCCGGCCCGCCGCGATGGACGCGTTCGTCGCGCTCGGCGCGCGGCACGGGCTGACGATCGTCGAGGACGCCGCGCAGGCCGTCGGAGCGGCGTACCAGGGCCGGTCGGTCGGCGCGATCGGTGACCTCGGCACGTTCAGCTTCCAGACCAGCAAGAACATGACGGCCGGCGAAGGTGGCGCTGTGCTCACCAACGACGAGACCCTCGCCGCCGCGGTCTACTCCACCATCAACGTCGGCCGGGTCCGCGGTGGTGGCTGGTACCAGCACGAGTCGGTCGGCCTCAACCTGCGCCTCACCGAGTTCCAGGGTGCCGTACTGCGGGCTCAGCTCGCCCGTTTCCCTGCGCAGCAGGAGATCCGGGAGCGCAACGCGGTGCTGCTGACGAGTCTCCTCAGCGACGTGGACGGCGTGCTGCTCGCCCCCGACGACCCGTCGATCACCGCCCACGGCCGGCACCTGTTCCTGATGCGGATCCCGGCCCTCGCCGCTCCCGGACGACGCGACGCCGCCCTGCGCGCGCTCGCCGCCGAGGGGCTCGCCGAGGTCTCCAGCGGGTACGTGCCGCTGCACCGCAACGGCGCCTTGGTTGCCGAGAGCAAGGACATCGCCGGCCGGCTGGGACAGCCGTACCCGGTGGCGGACTGCCCCAACGCGGACCTCGTGTCGCAGGACACCATCTGGCTGAACCAGAAGACGCTGCTCGGCAGTGAGCAGCGGACGCGCGCTGTCGCGGCCGCGATCGCCAAGGTCGTGGCCGCCGCGGACGAGCTGGTCGGAGACGAGTAGGTGGGATCCGCACGGCCCCGCGTCGGCATCGTCGGGCTCGGCAGCATCGGCCGCACCCATGCCCGGGTGCTGACCCAGTTGTCCGACCAGGCCGACGTCGTCGCCGTCAGCGGCGGCAGCCCGGCACTGCTGACCGAGCTCGGCCTGCACACCGCCGTACACCTGTCGGCGGACGAAGTGCTGACGCACCCGGACGTCGAGCTCGTCGCCATCACGAGTCCGAGCGGCGCGCACGGCCCGCAGGCGCTCACGGCGCTGCGGGCCGGCAAGGCCGTGGTCGTCGAGAAGCCGCTCGCGGTCGACACCGCGACGGCCGAGGAGATCGTCCGGCTGGGCGAGCAGCGGGGACTGATGGTCGCCGTCATCGCCCAGCGGCGGCTGGAACCGCAGAACGCCGCCGTCAAGCAACTCCTGGACTCCGGCGCTCTCGGTCGCCCGTTGCTCGGCGAGACGTTCGTGCACTGGTACCGCGACGAGGCCTACTACGCCCACGCCGACTGGCGGAGGTCGCTCGCGGACGGCGGCGGGTCGCTGATGAACCAGGGCCTGCACAACCTCGATCTCCTGCAGTGGTTCCTCGGCCCGGTCAGCACGGTCACCGGGCAGTACGCGACCCTCGGGTCCGGCATGGACGCCGAGGACACCACCGTCGCCACCCTGCGGTTCGCGTCCGGCGCGCTCGGCACGGCCGTGACCTCGACGGCCACCCGGCCCGGCGATCCCGCGCGGCTCACGATCTTCACCAGTACCGGCGTTCTCGAGATCACCCACACCGAGATCACCCGCTGGGAGTTCGACGGCGTACGACGACCCGAGCAGGTCTCGGCCGTCGCCGCCGGTTCGTCCGACCCCGCCGCGATCGGCGACGCCGGCCACCTCGACCAGTGGCGCGACATCCTCGGCGCCTGGCGGGACGGCCACGATCCCACCGTCACCGGCCACGACGGGCTGCGCACCGTGCAGCTGCTCTGCGGGATCTACGAGGCGTGCCAGACCGGGCACGCCGTCACCCTTCCGGAGCCTCGATGATCCGCCTCGCCGTCGCGGGGACCGCACATCCCCACGTCGACTACGTCCTGTCCGAGCTGGCTCACCAGCCGGACGTCGAGCTCGTCGCGATCAGCGAGCCGGACCCGCTTGCGGCCGCGCGGTACGCCGACGGCCTCGGCGTACCGGTGCACGCGTCGCACGAGGAGCTGCCCGACGTCGATGTGGTTGCGGTCTGCGGCGAGTACGGCGCCCGGGCGGACGCCGTCGTCGCGGCCCTGCAACGAGGCGCGCACGTCCTGGCCGACAAGCCACTCTGTACGACGCTCGCGGACCTCGACCGGATCACCGCGGCGGCTCGTTCGGCCGACCGCACGGTGTCGGTCATGTTCGAGAAGCGCGGCTACCCGGTGACCATCGCCGCCCGCCGGCTCGTGGCCGACGGCGTCCTCGGAGACCTGGCGCTGGTCGCCTCGACCGGTCCGCACAAGCTCAACTACGCGTCCCGGCCGGACTGGTTCTTCGACCGCGCCCGGTACGGCGGCATCCTCGGCGATCTCGCCGTCCACGACATCGACCTCGTCCTGGCGCTGTCCGGCGCGAGCGCCGGGACCGTGGCCGGGCGGGCCGGAAACCTTTCCCTGCCGGACCATCCGGGCTTCTCCGACAACGGCGCGGTGCTGCTCGGCGCCGGAGCCGTGACCGCGACGATCGAGGCGCACTGGATGTGGCCGGCCGCCTCGGCGTACCACGGCCACTACCGGATGCGCCTGACCGGTACGGCGGGCACGGCCGAGCTCGACTGGGCGCGCGGCACGCTCGACGTGGTGACGCACGACCGCGACGTCTGGAGCCCCGCCCTGGGCCGTCCCGTCCGGCCGGCCGAGGAGTTCCTGACCGCGCTGGTCGAAGGTCGCCGCCCGGAGGTCGGCACCGCGGAGAGCCTGGCAGCGACGCGGATCGCGCTGCTGGCTCAACTCAGTGCCGACTCCGGCGGGGAACCGCAGTCCTGGTAGGTCTCAGACGTCACGCCGTACCGGCAGTACGGCGTCCAGCAGCTGCTTGGTGTAGTCCTCCTGCGGGCTGCTGAACAGCTCCTCGGTCGCGCTCTCCTCGACGACCCGGCCGTGGTGCATCACCGCGACCCGGTCGGCCAGCCGCTCGACGACCGCGAGGTTGTGCGAGATGAACAGGCAGGTCAGCCCGAGCTTCGCGCGCAGGTCGATGAACAGCTCCAGGATCTGCGCCTGGATCGAGACGTCGAGCGACGAGGTCGGCTCGTCGCAGACCAGCAGGTCGGGTTCCAGGGCCAGCGCCCGGGCGATCGCGATCCGTTGCTGCTGGCCACCGGAGAACTGCCGCGGGTACAGGTCCGCGTGCCGCGGGTTGATCCCGACCAGCTCCAGCAGCTCCAGGCCTTTGGTACGGCGTACGGACTTGTCGTCGCGGCCGTGCAGCCGCAGTGGTTCGGTCACGTTGGCGATCGCGGTGAAGTGCGGGAGCAGCGAACCGTACGGGTTCTGGAAGACCATCTGCAGCCGCGGCCGCACCGCCCGCAGCTCCCGGGCCGGGAGCGCGGCCAGGTCCTTGCCGTCGAACAGCACCCGTCCACTCGTGCACGGCTGCAGGCCCATCACGATCCGGGCCATCGTCGACTTGCCGCTGCCGCTCTCCCCGACGAGCCCGAGGGTCTCACCGCGGCGGATGTCGAGACTGACGTCGTCGACCGCGCGGACGTCACCGGCCCGGCTCGAGAAGATCTTGGTCACCGACTCGGCGCGGACCATGACCGGGCTCGGACTCTGTTCAGGCATCGGCGGTCACCTTCCAGCAGGCTGCCTCGCGGCCGCCACCGATGCTCAGGATCTCCTGCTCGGTGTGGCATCTCGGCGCTTCGGCCCGCGAGCACCGCGGGTGGAACGAGCACCCCTCGGGCCGGCGGGTGAGGTCGGGCGGGCTGCCCGGGATCGGCGCGAGCGGCAGGCCACGCCCACCGACCTCGACGCTCGACCCGATCAGCCCGACGGTGTAGGGATGGCGCGGCTCGTCGAGCAGCTCGCGGGTCGGGGCCCGCTCGACCACGCGCCCGGCGTACATGACGACCGCGTCGTCGCAGAACGAGCGCGCGACCCCGAGGTCGTGGGTGATCATGATGATGCCGGTACCGGTCTCCTTCAGCCCGGCCAGCAGCTCGAGGATCTGCCGCTGCACGGTGACGTCGACCGCGGTCGTCGGCTCGTCGGCGATCAGCAGCGCGGGCCTGGTCACCATCGCCATCGCGATCATCGCCCGCTGCCGCATCCCGCCGGACAGCTGGAACGGGTAGGTGCGGATGCGCTTCTCGGGCTCGGGAATGCCGACGTCACCGAGGGCCTGCACCGCCCGCTTCCGCGCCTCCGCCTTGGTGCACAGCCCGTGCCAGAGCAGGTGCTCGGTCAGCTGGCGCTCCAGCGTCAGCGTCGGGTTCATCGCCTCCATGGCGCTCTGGAAGACCATGCCGATCTCCCGGCCGCGGATCCGGCGCATCTCCTTCTCGCTGAGCTTCAGCAGGTCACGCCCACCGAAGTGCGCCTCGCCGCTGGTGATCCGCGCGGTCTTCGGCAGCACGCGGAGCACGCTGCGCACGGTGATGCTCTTGCCGCTGCCGCTCTCCCCCACGATGGCCAGCGCCTGACCAGGACGGACGTCGAACGTCACGCCGTCGACAGCGGTCAGTGGGTCCCCGTCGTTGCGCTGGAACGCCGTCCGCAGGTTCCGTACGGCGAGCAGTACGTCGTCAGGCCCGGTCATCGCTGCTCCCCGCTCGAGTCGAACGCGTCGCGCAGACCGTCGCCGATCCACGTGAAGGCGAGCAGGGTCAGCGCGAACAGTACGGCGGGCGCCACCAGCATGTGCGGTGCCGCCAGCAGGTACCGGCTGCCTTCGCTGATCATCGCTCCCCAGGACGGCGTCGGCGGCTGGACACCGAGCCCGAGCAGCGCGAGGCCGGCCTCGGCGGCGATCGCGGCCGGGATCGCGAAGCTCGTGGTGACCAGGATCGGGCCGATCGCGTTGGGCAGGATGTAGCGGACGGCGATCGTCGGGCCCTTCGCGCCCATCGACCGGGCCGCCTCGACGTACTCCCGCTGTTTGAGCGTCATCACCTGCGCGCGGACCAGGCGGGCCTGGGTGACCCACGACGCGATACCGATCGCGATCACCAGCGCGAAGATGCTGCGGCCGAGCACGGTCACCATCACGACGGCGAACAGGTAGCTGGGGAACGCGTACATCACGTCCGTGCCCGCCATCAGCACCGACTCGACCCGCCCGCCGAGGTAGCCCGCGGCCAGACCGATGATGAGGGCCAGCACGAGCGCGGTCAGTTCGGCGCCGAAGGCAACGGTCAGCGCGGTGCGCAGACCGTAGATGAGCCGGCTGAGGATGTCGCGGCCCAGCAGGTCCGTGCCGAGCAGGTGCCCGTCGAAGCCGGGCCCGACGAGCTTGTTCGCGACGTCGGTCTCGCCGTACCCGTACGGCGCGATCAGCGGCGCCGCGATCGCCACGACCACCAGCAGGACGGCGAAGATCAGGCTGCCGAACGCCAGCCGGTGCTGCCGGAACCGGCCCCAGGCCCGGGCCCACGGCCCACGGGCGCGGGTCGCCTCGGCCCCGGCGGGCGCCACGACCGGCTGGTCGACCTCGGTGCCGAGGGCAACTTCTGCGGCCTTGCCGCCGTCAATGTCCGTGATGGGACCCACCTCCTTCGGTACGAATGCGGGGATCGAGCACGCCGTACACCAGATCGACCACCAGGTTCGTGACCATCAGGATCAGCGCGAAGAACAAGGCGGTGCCCATCAGCAACGGCATGTCCCGGCTGGCGGCCGCGTTGGCGAAGTACAGGCCGAGCCCGGGGATGCGCAGCAGCGCCTCGACGAAGACCGTGCCGGTCATCAGGGCCGCCAGCAACGGTCCGACGACGGTGACCAGCGGGATCAGGGAGTTGCGCAGCACGTGCCGGACGATCACCGTGCGCGGCGGACCGCCCTTGGCCAGCGCGGCCGTGACGTACTCCTCCCGCAAGGTCTCGAGCATGCTCGACCGCACGTACCGCGCCAGCACGGCCGCCGGGCCGAGACTCAGGGCCAGCACCGGGAGTATCAGGTTCGCCGGCCCGCTCCACCCTCCGGATGGAAGCCACTTCAGCGTCGCGGAGAAGAGCAGGATCAGGAACGCGGCGGTGAGGTAGCTCGGCAGCGCGTGGCCCAGGGTGACCAGGAACATCGTGCCGTGGTCGGTCTTGGAGTTGTGCCGCAGCGCCGCGAACACGCCGATCGGCACCGCGATCAGCAACGCCAGCACCACCGCGATCAGGGCCAGCGTCGCCGAGACCGGGAACGCCTCGGCGATGATGTCCTGCACGTCACGGCTGGCGTACTTGTACGACGGACCGAAGTCCCACTGCAGCGCGCCCTTCATGAAGATCAGGTACTGCTTCCACATCGGCACGTCGTCGCCGTACCGGGAGGCCAGCTCACCGACCACCGACTCGGTCCCGACGCCACCGAAGTTGGTCGCTCCACTGTTCACCCGTTGCAGGTCCGCGAAGTTGCCCGGAGCAAGCTGCAGCAGGGTGAAGGTGAGCACCGAGACCGCGACCAGCGACAGGACCAGCCGGACTATCCGTTTGCCGAGGTACGCGGCGAGTCCCACGCTCAGCTCCTTACACCCATCGACTTGAAGTAGAAGTAGTCCGGGTACGCGCGCAGCTTCAGCCCGTCGACCTTCGGCTTGACCGCGTGGTACAGGCTCTGCCAGAGCACGGGGAGGTAGAGGTACTCCTCCTCGCGCAGCTTGGCGGCTTGCTTGTAGAGGTCCATTCGCTTCTTGTCATCAGGCTCGCCGGCCGCCTTGGTCACCAGCGTCGCCATCTGCTGCGAGGCCGGCGAGGACTGGCCGTCCAGGATCGCCTGCAGCTGCGCGGACCGCTCGGCGGGCTTGAGGTTCTTGTCCTGCTGGACCCCCTGGTACTTCTCCCACTGGTCGCTCGGCAGGCTGAGCTCCTGGACGTTCTTCGGCGACCAGAGCGAGCCGACCATCGTGGGCCAGGTCGGGAGCCCGGCGAACGTGCCGTAGTAGTAGCCGATGTAGTCGCCCTTCTGGACCGCCCACCGGCGTTCGACGTACACACCGGACTCGACGTGGTCGAGGCTCGCCTTGATGCCGAGCTGCTTGGTCCAGACGTCGATGATCGCGTCGGCGAGCGTGGTGTCGGTGACGCCGATCAGGATGCGGACCGGTGGCAGGCCCTGCCCGTTGGGGTAGCCGGCCGCGGCCAGCAGCGCCTTGGCCTCGGTGACGTTCTCCTTGATGGCGATGCTTTCGTCCCAGCCCGCGGTCCGGCTGGTGACGAGCGAGACGCCGGGCTCCTGGCCGGGCGAGACACCGGCCAGGGTCTTGCGGTCCAGGGCCAGCGAGAGCGCCTTGCGGACCCGGACGTCGTCCAGGGCCTTGTGCTGGCTGCGCAGCTTGGCCAGGTACAGGATGCTGTAGTTCGCGGTCTGCTGCAGCTCCTTGGACAGGTTCGCGTCCTTCTGGAAGCGCAGGACGTCGGCGCCGCTGACCTGGGTGAGGTCGGTCTCGCCGTTCTCGTACGACACGGTCGCCGTCGCGGCCGCGCTCGGCTCGACGAGGTTGACCTGGACACGGCTGAGCTTGACCTTGTCGCGGTCCCAGTAGTTCTCGTTCGGGACCAGGATCAGCCGCGAGTTCGGCACCCACTCGGTCACCGTGAACGGTCCGTTGGAGACGAAGTTCGGCGGGTTCTGCCAGTCCTTCGGCTTGCTCTCGACCACGTTCATCGGCAGCGGCAGCAGCGCCGGGTGCGTCAGCGCGAGCAGGAAGTCGGGGTTCGGGTTGGACAGCGTCAGCACGAGCTCGTGGTCGCCGGTCGCCTTGACCCCGACCTGCGCCCAGTCCGTCAGGACGCCGGACAGGAACTGCTCGCCGCCCTTGATCGCGGTCGTCGTCTGGTAGCTGTTCGCGCCCAGCGTCGTACCGCCGGCCGACGACGAGGCCGGGGTGAAGAGCCGCTTGTACGACCGCTCGAAGTCCGAGGCGACCACCGGGTCGCCGTTCGACCACTTGGCGTTGTCGCGCAGCGTGAAGGTGTAGGTCAGCCGGTCGTCGGACAGCTTCCACGCGCTGGCGACCCCGGGGAGCACGTCGTCGCCCTTGTCGTTCTGGACGACCAGGCCCTCCGAGATGCCGCGGCTCAGGATCCACATGCCGTTGGTGATCAGCTGGGGGTCGAGCACCTCGACCGGCACGTAGTCGATCGTCAGCTGCTGCTGACCGGCCACCGCCTCGTTCTCCTCGCTGCCGAACAGCCCGCAGCCGGTGAGGGTAGAGGTTCCACCCAGCGCCAGAGCGGTCAGTCCCGACAACCGCAGGAAGTTCCTGCGGCTGGGGCCAACCGGTGGCACCGAAGTCGTAGTCACACGCTTGCTCATCCGCGGTGCCCGCCTTTCTGACGTCCAGAACTCGACTTATGGTCGTGACCGTAGGACGCGGAGAGCGCGCTGTCAACGACTTCAGGGAACAGCTTGCCAACTTCTGGGCGCACTGTTGTGGCAACTCACCTGTCCGTAATACAGTCGCTGGCCATGCGTATCGGCGTCGTCGATCTCGACACTTCCCACCCGGCAGCCTTCCTGCCGCTCCTGCGACAGCGCGGCCACGAGGTGGTCGCCGTGTACGGCGGCCAGACCGTGGTCGACGACGACTACACCCGTGGCTACGCCGCGGAGCACGGCCTGCAGGTCGTCGCGGACCCCGAGGACCTGCTCGGCGTGGTCGACGCGGTCTTCATCCACAGCGTCGACTGGGACAACCACCTGGTCCGGGCGCGGCCGTTCGCCGAGGCCGGCGTGCCGATCCACATCTGCAAGCCGTTCGCCGGCCGCGCCGCCGACCTCCGCGAGATGATCCGCTGGGCGGACTCGGGCGTGCGGCTGAGCGGCGGCTCGGCGCTGCGCTGGTCGGCCGCGGTCTCCGACTGGCAGGCGACGGGCAACGAAGTACTGACCGCGTACGGCGCGACGTACGGGCATCCGCTCGACTACGGGATCCACGCCTACGCGCTGCTGTCAGGCCTGCTCGGGCCGGGCGTGGAGGCGGCCCGCTCGCTCGACGACGAGGGCCGGCGGGTCGAGCTGCGCTGGCGCGACGGGCGGACCGCCGTCGTTGCCGTGGCGCCGCCTGGGACCGGAGGGTACGGATTCTTCGCGACGCTCGTGCACCCTGAGGGGGTCCATCACGTCGAGGCCGGTGGGAGTGACCTCTACGGCCGGTTCATCGACGTCACCGTCGGGCATCTGAGTGGCGAGCGCGAGCAGCCGGTCAGCTTCGCGGAACTGGTCGAGCCGGAGCTCTCCGTGATCGCCGGTCTGGCGTCGGCCGAGCACGGCGGAAGCTGGATCGCGCTCCACGGCGACGCACGGATCGACGACGTGGCGTTCGACGGCAAGGAGTTCGCCGCGTCGTACCGGGTCACCCGGCGCAAGGCGCTCGGGCTCAGCTGACGGGTCAGGCCCAGAGCTGGCCTTCGAGGCGGTCCTCGGCCTCGTCGATCGTGCCTTCGTAGGCGCCGGTGGACAGGTACTTCCAGCCGCCGTCGGCGACCACGAACGCGATGTCGGCCTGCTCGCCGTCGCGCACGCACTTGGCCGCCTGGCCGAGCGCGGCGTGCAGGATCGCGCCGGTCGAGATGCCGGCGAAGACGCCCTCGTTGTCGAGCAGCTCACGCACCCGCCGGACGGCGTCGCGCGGTCCGACCGAGAAGCGGCCGTCGATCAGCGTCGCGTCGTACAGCTCGGGCACGAAGCCCTCGTCGAGGTTGCGCAGGCCGTAGACGAGCTCGCCGTACCGGGGTTCGGCGGCGACGATCTTCACCTCGGGCTTGTGCTCGCGGAAGAACTTGCCGGCGCCCATCAGGGTGCCGGTGGTGCCGAGCCCGGCGACGAAGTGGGTGATCGACGGCAGGTCGGCGAAGATCTCCCGGGCCGTGCCGTCGTAGTGCGCCAGGGCGTTCGACGGGTTGCCGTACTGGTAGAGCATCACCCAGTCCGGGTGCTCCTCCGCGACCTGCTTGGCGACCCGGACCGCTTCGTTGGAGCCGCCGGCCGCGGGTGAGGAGATGATCTCGGCACCCCACATCCGCAGGATCTGGCGGCGCTCCTCCGAGGTGTTCTCCGGCATCACGCAGACCATCCGGTAGCCGCGCAGCTTCGCGGCCATCGCCAGCGAGATGCCGGTGTTGCCCGACGTCGGCTCGAGGATCGTGTTGCCCGGCCGGAGCCGGCCGTCCTTCTCCGCGTCGAGCAGCATCCGCAGTGCCGCCCGGTCCTTGATCGAGCCGGTCGGGTTGTGGTCCTCCAGCTTCGCCCACAGCCGGACGTCGGCCGACGGCGAGAGCTTCGGGAGCCCGACCAGCGGCGTACCGCCGATGGAGTCGAGCAGGCTGTCGAAACGCATGAACGCTCCTGGGGAAAGGGGTTGGTCAGCCGCCGGCGACGGCCGGCAGCACGACGACCACGTCGCCGTCCTTCACGCCGGTGGTCAGCCCACCGGTGAAGCGCACGTCCTCGTCGTTCACGTACACGTTGACGAACCGGCGCAGCTCCTCCGGCTCACCCTCGACGATCCGCTCCTTCAGGCCCGGGTGGTTGCCGTTCACGTCGTCGATGAACTCGGCCAGCGTGCTGCCGTCGCCGTTCACCGCCTTCTCGCCCCCGGTGTAGGTCCGCAGAATCGTCGGGACCCGAAGCTCGATCGCCATCTCAGTTGTCTCCTGGTTCGCTGTAGTCCGCCACGATCTTCACTTCTTCCTCGGTGACCGCGCCGTCGATGATCCGGTACGACCGGAACTCGACCGGGCCGTCGTACGACGTCTGGTCCGCGCCGTCGCGGGTGGAGACCAGCACGTAGTGCGCGTTCGGTTCCTGCGCGAGGTTGATGTCGGTGCGCGACGGGTAGGCCTGGGTCGCGGTGTGCGAGTGGTAGATCACCACCGGCTCCTCGTCGCGCTCGTCCATCTCCCGGTAGAGCTTGAACAGGTCCCCGGAGTCGAACTCGTAGAACGTCGGCGACATCGCCGCGTTCAGCATCGGGACGAACCTGCTCGGCCGGTCCGAACCCTCCGGCCCGGCGACCACACCGCACGCCTCGTCCGGATGGTCCCGCCGCGCGTGCGCCACGATCGCGTCGTGGTTCGCCTGGTCGATGATGAGCACGGTTCCACGATACGGAGCGCGACCAGGGCGGCCCGCCAACCCGGCTTCCGGTCCAGTATGTGGACTACCAGCGGCTGTGGACCTGCGGGCGGACGAGCTCGTCGTACGTCGACCGGACGGCTTCGAGCTGCTCGGCGGTGAGCGGCGGGAGGGCCGCGGCGCCGATGTTGCCGGCCACCTGCTCGGGGTTGCGGGCGCCCGGGATGACGACCGACACGCCCGGCTGGTCGATGATCCAGCGGAGCGCGAACTGGGCCATCGTGGCGCCGGCCGGGACCTCGGGGCGCAGGCGCTGGACGGCTTCGAGGCCGGTCGTGAAATCGACGCCGGAGAACGTCTCGCCGACGTCGAAGGCCTCACCCTGGCGGTTGTAGGTGCGGTGGTCGTCCGCGCCGAAGGTGGTGGTCTCGTCGTACTTGCCCGACAGCAGGCCGCTGGCCAGCGGAACCCTGGCGATGATCCCGACCCCGGCTTCCTGGGCGGCCGGCAGCACCTCGTCGAGCGGCTTCAGGCGGAACGCGTTCAGGATGATCTGCACCGACGCCACGTTCGGCCGGGCGATCGCGGCCAGCGCCTCGGCGCAGGTCTCCACGCTCACGCCGTACGCCGCGATCCGCTTCTCGGCGACCAGCTCGTCGAGCGCGTCGAACACGGCGTCCGTGGAGTAGACCGGGGTCGGCGGGCAGTGCAGCTGGACCAGGTCGATCGTCTCGACGCCCAGGTTCTCCCGGGAGCGGTCGTTCCAGGCGCGGAAGTTGTCCAGCGTGTAGTTCCCCGGCTGCTGCTCGACCCGGCGGCCCATCTTGCTGGCGACCGTCAGGCCGTCGTACTCCTTGAGCACCTTGCCGACCAGCCGCTCGCTGCGCCCGTCGCCGTACACGTCGGCGGTGTCGATAAAGGTGACCCCACCGTCGACAGCGGCCCGCAGTACGCCGAGCGCCGCGTCCTCCCCGACCTCACCCCAGTCGGCCCCGAGCTGCCACGCCCCGAGCCCGACCACACCGACGTCACGACCAGTACGCCCCAAAGTCCGCTTCTCCATGCCGCCAACCCTACGGCGAACCGCACTGCTGGGATGAGGAAGGGAAGGAAGAAAAGAGTGCGGGTCAGCGCATGTTGTGCAGCAGGGCGGACTGGAGGTAGCCGAGCCAGTCGTACAGGTCGTAGGTGAGACGCCGCGGGTCGTCGTCGGGGAGCTTCTCCCAGACCGCGTAGTCGTCGTCCTCCTTGATGTCCAGGCGGGTGCCGATCGCCAGGCGGAGGTCGTTGAGGGCGCGCAGCCAGGCGAGCTGGTCGTCGGGCTCGAGCGGGATGCCGTCCTCGGGAGCCTGCTCCTCGAGCGCAGTCAGCACCCGTTTGGCGTCGTTCGCCTTGCCGTCGCGCAGGCCGCGCTCGGTGAACCGGCGGAACTCGGACGCGGCCATGTCGTCACCGGAGTACGCGTTCGGCAGCAGGCGCTGCAGTACGACGTCCTCCGGCGGCGCGGTCGGGCCGTCGGAGTCGAGCAGCGCGGCCAGCGGGTCGTCGCCGGCCGCGGTGGCGCGCGGTGGCATCCCGTCGTACAGGAGCTCGACGAGGTTGCGCAGGAGGTTGGACAGGATGTCCGCCTCGTGCTCGGCGAAACTGACGACGACGGTCTTGCGACGCTTGCGGAACCGGGTCACGACTTCTCACAGGTGGCCCACAGGCCGTAGGTGTGCATGGCTTCGACGTCGCGTTCCATCGCCTCGCGGTTGCCGTTGGACACGGCCGACTTGCCCTCCTCGTGGACCTGCCTCATCAGCTTCTCCGACTTCTGCTTGGAGTAGCCGAAGTAGGTCTGGAAGACGAACGTGACGTAGTCCATCAGGTTCACCGGGTCGTTCCAGACGATCGTCACCCACGGTGGGCTCAACTCGATCGCCTCGTCGACTTCGGGGCTGGCGAGCTCGCTCGGTGCGGTGGTCACGGGCCCATTCTCTCCACTACGGGTTCTCGTCTCGCAATAGGCTGCCCTTGTGACCAGCCCAGTGGAGCCTACGACCGCCCTGCTCACCGACCACTACGAGCTCACCATGCTGCAGGCCGCCCTGGCCGACGGTACGGCGCACCGCCGGTCGGTCTTCGAGTTGTTCGCCCGCCGGCTGCCGGACGGGCGCCGGTACGGCGTGGTCGCGGGCGTGAACCGCCTGCTCGACGCGCTGGAGCGGTTCCGCTTCGACGCGGCGACCGTCGAGTTCCTGCGCGAGCGCGGGGTGGTCGACGACGCGACCTGCGACTGGCTGGCCGGCTACCGCTTCAGCGGCGACGTCTCCGGGTACGCCGACGGCGAGATCTTCTTCCCCGGGTCGCCGGTGCTGGTGGTGGAGTCGTCGTTCGCCGAGGCCGTGCTGCTGGAAACCGTGTTCCTGTCGATCCTGAACCACGACTCCGCGGTCGCGTCGGCGGCGTCCCGGATGACCTGGTGGGCCGGCGGCCGGCCGTGCATCGAGATGGGGTCGCGGCGTACGCACGAGGAGGCCGCGGTCGCGTCCGCGCTGGCGGCGTACATCGCGGGCTTCGCGACGACGTCCAACCTGGAGGCCGCGCGGCGCTTCGGCATCCCGAGCGCCGGTACGGCGGCGCACTCGTTCACGCTGCTGCACGACACCGAGCGGGACGCGTTCGTCTCCCAGGTCGACGCGCTCGGCAAGGGCACGACGTTGCTGGTCGACACCTACGACCTGACCGAGGCGGTGCGGACCGCGATCGAGGTGACCGGGACGGAACTGGGCGCCGTACGGCTCGATTCCGGTGACCTGCCGTCGCTGGCCGGTCAGGTCCGCGAGCAGCTCGACGCGCTCGGCGCGACCAAGACACGGATCATCGTGACCAGCGACCTGGACGAGTACCAGATCGCCGCGCTGGCGCCCGCGTCCGTCGACGGGTACGGCGTGGGCACGTCGCTGGTGACCGGCAGCGGGTACCCGACCTGCGGTTTCGTCTACAAGCTTGTCGCCCGCGAGGACGCGGACGGCACGATGGCCCCGGTCGCGAAGAAGAGCCCCGACAAGATCTCGATCGGCGGCCGCAAGTACGCCCTGCGCCGCCGCAACCGCCAGGGCGTCGCCGAGGCCGAGGTGATCGGCGTCGGCGAGACCCCCGTCGACGACGGCGACGACCGCCTGCTGCTGAGGCCCCTGGTCGAGGCCGGCAAGATCATCGGCCGCACCACCCCGGCGGAGTCCCAGGCCCACCACCTCAAGGTCCGCGACGAGCTCCCCCGCAGCGCCAGCCAACTCAGCCGCGGCGAACCCGCCATCCCGACGGACTACACCGGCGACCTCACCAGCCGAAACCCGTACGCTCCTCGCAGCACGATGTAGGACGGCACCTGACGCTAGAACCAGGACCGGTTCTGGTGGTCCCAGCTGCTGCTCTGCGGGAGAGACCGTTCGAGGACGGGGTCGACGAAGACGGCGATCTCGTCCAGCACCTGCGCGAAGTTCGCGGGCAGCTGGTCGGCGCTCGCCTGCCGTCGCCGCCAGATCGCCCACTTGCTCTGGGCAATCGCCGGCAGGCCCACCAACCGGGTCCCGAGCGGCGCCTCGGCCAGATTACGGTGTGCAGCAACCGTCGCGAGCGCCGTCGCCAGTTCTCCCGCCGAGAACTTCTGGGCCCTGCTGATGATCAAGAGGTCGGCGAAGTCTCGCCATCGCGTGTTGGCCTCACCTCTCTCGACCGCCGTCAGCACCTTCTCCGCCACCACCATCGGCAGCGGATAACCGAGCACCTGGACGGGATCGCGTCCGTCGTCCAGCAGTCTCGGGATCACCACCTGCTCGGCACCGGGCCAGATGGGGTCGCCGAAGTTGACGTCGACGCCGATCGTGAGCCGGGCGTTCGCCAAGCCGGCGACGAGCCGGACCCGTACGCCGGAGTACTGGTCCTCGTCGCGGATCGCTTGCGCAGTGTTCGCTCCAGCGGCAAACACCAGTCCGTCACCGAGGTCGGCGGCGGCGATCGCCGACATCCGCTCGAGCACGCTGTCGACCTCGTTGGGGAGTCCGGTCGCCTGCAGGTCGATGTCCTTCGTCGGACGTCGCAGGTCGAAGGCAGCCAGCAGCACTCCGCCCTTCAGCACGAACTCGTCGGCCCACGCTGATGCCGCCACCCGGGCGAGCAAACCTTCCAAGGCGTAGAGCGTGAGGAGTTCTTGGACGTCAGCGCCGGTACGGCGGGCGAGAGCCTGCAGGGCGAGGAAGGCATCCGCTGACGGCGTCCCGCGTTCGGGCATCGGGCTCACAGCAGGATCTCCAGAGCCGCTCGCACCGCCGAGTACGCCTTCGGGAAGCCCTTGGCGATCGTCAGCAGCTCGGCGGGCTGACTCGCGCTCCGGCTCAGCCAGCGCCGGAGCGCCTCGTTCGCGAGGTCGGCGCCCAACTCGTGGCGCAGCCGAAAGGCGTCGGTGATCGTTCGCTCGGGTGAGTACACGCCGATCGCGATGCCGTCCACCAGGTGGTGGTGCTGCCGGCCGATGTCGAAGGTGGCCGGGTCGAAGTAGTGCCAGCGAACCTTTGCGTACGTCGTACTCAGGGTTCGCTCGCCGCGCGGTAACGCGACATCACTTGCGCGGGGGATCTCGTCCGTGAGGTCGTGCAGCGACAGCGCGCTCAGCAGGCACAGCGTTGCTCCCGGCTTCCTGAGTGCCACCGACGCCAGACCGGCTGTCGTGTCGTCCAGCACCCCTGCCCGGGCATAGATCCCAGGCGCGATCTGCTCGTACTCGCCTGTCCGCGCCAGCTCGTACAGCCGGTACCTCGACAGGCCGAGGTCGCCGAGATCCCGTCGGCGCACCACTGTCGGTAGCTGCTCGCTCGCCACGACACCTTCCTTACCGGACAAATTGTTGACACGTGACCCCTATGTGTCAACAATACGTCCGCCGACGGCTTCGTCCCTCATCCGACTGATCCGTCAGGCTCCTGGGAGGAGCTCCGGTGAGCGGCGGCGGAGCATTTGGGCTGTGGCGAAGCTCATGGCGCCCAGGACCACCGCCAGGAGCAGGCCGGGCCAAAAGAGGGTCGCCGCGAAGTACACGGCGGCGAGGGTCCAGCCGGCGAGGAGCACGAGGAACACGACGGACTGCAGGCGGTTGGCTGCTGAGACCGGCGGGCGGTCGGCTGGGTCCGGTGCCCACCAGCCCAGCCGGTTCAGGCGTACGACGGTGAGTACGCGGGTCGCCATGCCGGCTGTTGGCACGGCCCAGATCACCGCGGCCGGCCAGACGCCGAGCACAGCGAGGGCGATCACCAGGCCGAGGAAGCCCGCTGTCAGGACCGCGTGGACGATCAACTGGGTGCGGAAGCTCGAGCGGCCGGTCATCCGCGGGGTAGGTAGGTGTTCAGGTAGTCGTTGCGGAACTTGCCTGCGGGGTCGAGGCGGGTGGCCAGATTGGTGAAGTCCGGGACCTTCGGGTAGCACTCGCGCAGCGTGGCGGCGTCGGCGGTGAAGACCTTGCCCCAGTGCGGGCGAGCGCCGAGCGGGAGCAGGGCGTTCTCGACGGACTCGACGACCGGGCGGACCACTGTTTCGTCCTGGATCCAGGTGAAGTGGAAGGCGACCGTGTCGCGGCCCTGGCTCGGGCTGAGCCAGAGGGTGTCGGCGGCGATCGTGCGCAGCTCGGAGACCTGGATGACGGGCGCCATCTGGTGGCCCAGGGCCCGCATCTGGTCGATCGCGGCGGCGGCCTGGGTGCGCGGGAGGAAGTACTCCGACTGCAGCTCCTCGCCGTTCGACGGCGTGAACTCGAGGCGGAAGTGCGGCAGCCGCGCGTTCCACGGGCCGGGGACGCCGCCCTGCTGGGTGGCGAAATCGGCGGGCATGGTCTTGATCGGGTGCCGGGCGCCGTCCGCGAGCCGCGCGCCGAGCCACTCGGGCTCGAGCTCGATCTGCTTGGCCTTGCGCCACACCATCACCTCGGGATCGACCCAGTCGGTGAACGCGCTCACGCTGTACGCGCTCGCGAACACCTCGTCGAAGGAGGCACCGAGCCGCTCGACCGGCAGGCCGTCGTACACGACCTGCCTGATCTCGTACGACGGTTCGACCGCGAGCGTGAGGTGCGTCGTCACCCCGAGCGCCCCGAGCGCGACGACCACGCCGTCGAAGTCCGGGTCCGACCGGTCGAACGCGACCAGCGAGCCGTCCGCACCGACGTACTCGATCCGTACGACGGCCGACGCGAGCGTCCCGTTCGTGTCGCCCGAGCCGTGCGTCCCCGTCGAGCAGGCCCCGGCGACCGAGATGTGCGGCAGCGAACCGAGGTTGTGCAGCGCGAGCCCGTCGGTCTGCAACGCAGCCGTCACCTCGCCGTACCGGAGGCCGCCGGCGACCCGCACGCTGCGCCGGTCGGCCGCGATCTCGATCGTCTTCGGCAGGTCGAGCACGGAGACGAGCGTGTCCGCGGTGTCCGCGATCCGGTTGAACGAGTGCCCGGTCCCGAGCACGCGGACGCGCTCGCTCCCCCCGACCAGCTCCTGCAACTCCCCCACCGACCGCGGCCGCCGCAACTCCCCCGCCGCGAACGTGATGTTGCCCGCCCAGTTCTTCATCAGTTTCCTCTCGCCGACACCCGCCCCGAGCCTTCCACACCCTGTCCCGGCAAGTTTCCGCCACCTGCGGCGAGCCATCCCCCGACGACCACCGAAGACCGTGGTTTGATACGACCGCTCGCATCCGCCGGTGATCAAGGAGACACGTAGCGTGGCACCCCCTCGGCGCTGGTTGCTGATCGCAGGGGGCTCCGCGGTGACGCTGGTCGCGACCTACCTGCTCGCCGTCCGCACCAGGACCGGTCAGGAGCTGGAGAACGCGGTGCTGCGTGGCGCCGACGACTCGGCGAACCGGAGCGAGTTCGTTGCCGCCAACAACGCTCTGGACGAGATCACCCTCTACTCGCTGATCGGCGCGTGCGTGCTGATCGGCCTGATCGGGCTGCTGCGTCGCCGGCTCGATCTCGCGGTCGCCGCGGTGGGCGTGATCTTCGCCGGGCAGGTCGTCACCCAGGGCCTGAAGCGTTACCTGCTGGTCCGCCCCGAGCTGGTCGACGTCACCGGCGACTTCAAGGGCAACAGCCTGCCGAGCGGGCACACCACGATCGCGATGACCGTGCTGTTCGCCGCGCTGATCGTCGTCCCGTACCGGTGGCGCGGCGTCGCGATGTTCCTGACCCTGAGCTGGGCGACCGGCATCGGCGCCTACACGCTGACCGCGAAGTGGCACCGGCTCTCCGACACGATCGCCGCCGACGCGGTCGCGCTCGGCCTGGCCTGCCTGGCGTCGTGGTGGCTGTCTCGCCGCGGTCTCGTGAGGCCGTACGACGGCAAGCGGTACGTCCCGCGCGTCGTCTTCGTCGTCCTGACCTGCCTGTACGTCGTCGCGTGGCTCGCGCTCGGCGGCATCCTCTGGGGCGTCCCGCTCATCAGCGAGGGATTCCAGCAGGCCCTGATCGAGAGCCAGTGGCCGCTCTTCCTGGGCGCCGGCGCGCTTGCGTCGGCGCTGTCGGCGATCAGCGCGCTGATCTTCTGGGCCAGCTGGCGCCGCCTCGAGGTCGGCCGGCCGCTCCCAGCCGTCGTACGAGAAACAGCAAAGGCGCACGGATGATCTTCGGCTTCGGCATCGCGGCGTTCTGGTTCGTGCTGTTCGTGATCAGCTTCGTGCGCGACCGGCGGGTGCTGCGCAACGGTGTCTACCTGGTCCTGACCGTGCTCTTCGCCGGCATCGGTACCGTCTTCGCGCTGGCCGAGATCAACGACCGCGCCGCCAGCCTGCTGATCGCGCTCGTGCTGGTGGGCCTCCCGCTGACGATCGTC
Organism: Kribbella sp. DT2; assembly: GCF_049844575.1. Taxonomy (NCBI): domain Bacteria; kingdom Bacillati; phylum Actinomycetota; class Actinomycetes; order Propionibacteriales; family Kribbellaceae; genus Kribbella; species Kribbella sp. DT2. The sequence continues at coordinate 73,721 of NZ_JBNCLH010000013.1, forward strand.
GTGCTCGCGGTCGCGCTGATCGGCAACGGCGTCGTCATGCTGCGCCGCGAGGGCCGCCGCCCGGCGAACCTGCTCTCGCTGGCCGCCGGCGTCGGGTTCTTCGCCTACGTCGTGTTCACGCTGATCGTCCAGCAGACCGGCTCGTCGTTCCTGGCCGCCGTCGACACCGCGCTGCTCGGCGTGATCGGCTACGTGTCGTTCCTGTTCGTCTGCTTCCTGGCCTACGCGTTCGTCTACGCCCGGATCCGCTTCTTCCGCCGCCCCGACTTCATCGTCGTGCTCGGTTCGGGCCTGCGCGGCCGCCGCGTACCGCCGTTGCTGGCCAGCCGCCTCGACAAGGCGCAGGCGGTCTGGCAGAAGGAACGCGACAAGGGCCGTACGCCGTTGCTGATCACCTCCGGCGGCCAGGGCCCGGGTGAGGAGGTCGCCGAGGCGGTCGCGATGGCCGACTACCTGATCGACCACGGCGTACCGGCGGACGCCGTCCTGCGCGAGGACCGCTCGACCACGACGTACGAGAACCTCACCTTCAGCCACAGAATCATGGCCGGGCAAAAACCCAAGTACCGCTGCCTCGTCGTCACCAACAACTTCCACGCCCTGCGCGCCGCCTTCACCGCCCGCAAGGCCAAGGTCAACGGCCACGTCCTCGGCTCCCCCACGGCGCGCTACTTCTGGCCGAGCGCGACGATCCGCGAGTTCATCGCCGTCCTGGTCGACCACAAGGTCGCCAACGGCATCATCATCGGCCTGATCCTCGTCAGCTCTTTCGCACGTCTGATCTGACGTTCGTTAGGCTGGACGGGTGAGTCTTACCTCTGGTGGTCCGCGACGCGAGGATTTCTTCAAGGTGCCGGGCAAGGGCGCCGGGGCGCCGGTGAAGCCTGGTGAGAAGGCGCCGGTGGACCGGACGGCCGCGCTGTCGGTCGGGGCGTTCCAGCCGGTGATCGCGTCGGTGCCGATGCCTCGGCGGTTGTTCGACCACGAGAAGGAGCGCGCCGCCGCGCTGGCCTCGGGGTCGGACGGTGCGCGGGAGCTGAAGAACGTGGTGGCGGATCTCGACGTTGCCTTCACCACGGCGGTGCTGCTGCTGCGCGGGGTCGAGCACGCGAAGGCGCGGGAGCGCGTGGTCGAGGCGGTGCCGTTGCTGGTCGAGGCGACCGGCTACAAGCCGCTGGACGCCGCGGCCGACTTCCTCGATCTCGACGGCGAGGACGTGGCCGAGATCGTGGACGCGCTGACCGCGCGGGGGTACGCCGGTCCGACCGAGGAAGCGATCGCGCAGGCCGAAGAGCTGCGCGACCAGCTGCGGCAGGTCGACCACGAGCAGCTCGACGCCTTTCTCAGCTCGGCGCTGCGGATCGTCGTACTGGTGTCGATCGCGGGTGCCGCCGCACCTCTCGGCGCGTTGACCGAAGGTGATCCGAAGCTCGCCGAGGCGGCGAAGGCCGGAGTCGTCGGACTGGCCGCGGTCGCCTTGGAGGAGCTGCGGAACAGCCGGTACGAGCCCGTCGACGAGGCCGAAGCCGACGACCTGCTGAAGGGTCTGACGCCGCCGGTCAGGTGAGCATCGTGACCGCGGCGATGATGCCGGCCAGAACGATCAGGATCCGGAGCAGCGTCGGCGGCAGCACGCGGCCGATGTGGGCGCCGGCGTACCCGCCGACGACCGAGCCGATCGCGAGCAGGCCGACCGCGGTGTAGTCGAGGTCGGCGACGAAGACGAAGATCAGGCCGGCGACGACGTTCGCGGCCAGGACGGCGAGGGTCTTGAGCGCGTTGACGATGCGCAGCTCGAGGTCCAGGCCGAGGCCCAGCACGGCCATCATCATCACGCCGGAGCCGGCGCCGAAGTAGCCGCCGTACACGCCGGTCAGGGCCGCGAAGAACGTGGTCAGCGGCGACATCTTCGTCCGCGGCGCGACCTCGTCGGGCCGGCGGGACCGCAGCCACTTCGAGATCGTCGGGGTGGCGCCGACGATCAGGCAGGTGAACAGGATCAGCCAGGGCACGATCGCCTCGAAGACCCCTGAGGGCAGTGCGAGCAGCAGCACCGCGCCGCCGATCGAGCCGATCGCGCAGGTGGCGACGACGAGCCAGGTGACCGCGGGTTGCTCGCGGAGCTCTCGGCGATACCCCAGCGATCCGCCGAGACCGGCAGGGATCAGCCCGACCGTGTTGGACGCGTTCGCGACCACCGGTGGGATGCCCAGGGCAACCAGTACGGGGAAGCTCACGAGTGAGGCGACCCCGACGGTGGAAGTCAGCAGCCCTGCTCCCAGACCCGCCGCGATGATGATCAGATGCTCGGTGCCCGTCACGGCTGCTCGACCTCGAGGTCGTCGTCCGTACGCCGCTGAGCGGGCGCCGGCTCGGCGGCATCAGCTCCACGCTGCTCACGCAGCAGAGCGACGTCGCTGACCAGCAGCACATGGTCGTGCATGGCCGCCGAGGCCGCGTTCGGGTCGCCCGCGACGATCGCTTCGGCGACCTTGCGGTGCCCGGCCAGCGAGTCCTTCGGCCGGCCCGGTTGGGACAACGACTCGATCCGGGTCTCCCGGATCAGGTCGTGGAGCGCCGCCATCATCTGCGCCAGCAGCTCCGACCGGGCCGCCGTGGTGACCGCGCCGTGGAACTGCTCGTCCGCCTCGACGCCGCGTCCGCCGGCCGCGATGTCGCGTTCCATCGCGGCCAGCGCCGCCTGGATCGCGACCACGTCGGCGTCGGTACGCCGTACGGCCGCCAGCGCCGCGAGCTTCGACTCCAGCGCGTCGCGGGCCTCGATGATCTCCGGCAGCCGGTCGGCGTGCGCCCGGATCGCCTCGATCACCGGCGCGGTCCGCGCCCGCTCGGTCAGCACAGTCCCGTCACCGTGCCGTACGACGACCACGCCGATCACCTCGAGCGCGACCAGCGCCTGGCTCAGCGTCGCCCGGCTCACCCCGAGCCGGACGGCGAGCTCCCGCTCGGGCGGCAGCCGATCACCGGCCCGCAGCCCGTTCTCCGCGATCCACCCGGTGATCTGCTCCGCGACCTGCTCGTAGAGGCGGGTCCGCAGTACGGGACGGGGGAAGCGCGGGGTGTCGTCCATGAGCACCAATGTATTGACAAGTGGGTCACTGAGCTATTGGCTAGGTCACTGAGCCAACTGTGACTGTGATCTCACCGCCCCACATCGTCTGGAGAACCAAGATGGGCCCGGAATGGGTAGCGATCCTGGCGCTGGTCGCCTTGTTCGTGATCGGCACGCTGCTGCCGATCAACATGGGCGCGCTCGCGTACGTCGCGGCGTGGCTGGTCGGCATGTTCTCGCTCGACCTGAGCGAGAAGGACATTCTCGGCGGGGTCAGCGGTGACCTGATCCTGACGCTGATCGGTGTCACCTACCTGTTCGCGATCGCCAAGAACAACGGCACCGTGGACCTGATCGTCAGATCCGCGGTCCGCGCGGTCGGCGGCCGGGTCGCGCTGATCCCGTGGGTGATGTTCGCGGTGACCGCGCTGCTGACCGCGATCGGCGCGGCCAGCCCGGCCGCCTGCGCGATCATCGGCCCGATCGCGCTCGGCTTCGCCGCCCGGTACAAGATCAACCCGCTGATGATGGGCATGTTCGTCGTGCACGGCGCCCAGGGCGGCGGGTTCTCCCCGATCAGCATCTACGGCACGATCACCAACTCGGTGATGGAGGACAACAACCTGCCGTCGAGCGAGATGACGGTGTTCCTGGCCAGCCTGGCCGTCAACCTGGTGATGGCGGCGATCCTGTTCGTGCTGTTCGGCGGGCGCAAGCTGATGGCCCAGCGGGTCGATCCGGACGACGACTCCCTGACCGAGGATCTGCATCGTGGGGGCGCGACCGTCCCGGCGCGCGGTTACGGTACGTCGGCACCGACCGGGACGCAGGCGCTCGGCGTACGGCGTGACCAGGTGCTGACGCTGATCGCGTTCGTCGGCGTCGCCGTCGTCGCGCTCGCCTTCGACAAGAACATCGGCTTCGTCGCGATCACCGCCGCGGTGATCCTCGCGATGCTGGCGCCGAAGGAGCACAAGGACGCGGTCAAGCAGATCGCCTGGCCGACCGTCCTGCTGGTCGCCGGAGTGAGCACGTACGCCGCGATCCTGACCGAGGCCGGTTCGCCGGAGTTCGTCGGGAACTGGGCCGCCGGGCTGGGCGCGGTCGCGATCGGCGCGCTGGTGCTCTGCTACGTCGGCGGCGTGGTCTCGGCATTCGCCTCGTCGACCGCGCTGCTGCCGGTGATCATCCCGATCGCCGTACCGCTGATCGCGAACGGCGGGATCAACGCCGGCCTGTTCGTCGCCGCACTGGCGATCGCGTCGACGATCGTCGACGTCAGCCCGTTCTCGACCAACGGCGCGCTGATGCTGGCCAACAAGCCGGACACGATCAGCGAACCCGTGTACTACAAGCAGATCCTGACCTACAGCATGATCGTCGTCCTGGTCGGCCCGCTGCTGGTCTGGGCCGCCCTGGTCCTGCCGGGGTGGTGAGCCGATGAGTGGGCCACTGGACGGCGTACTGGTCGTCGATCTGTCCCGGGCGCTGGCCGGGCCGCACGCGACGATGATGCTCGGGGACCTCGGCGCGCGGGTGATCAAGATCGAGGCGCCGGGCCGCGGCGACGACACGCGCGGCTGGGGGCCGCCGTTCGTCGGCGACGAGTCGACGTACTTCCTGTCGGCGAACCGGAACAAGGAGTCGATCGCGCTCGACCTGAAGGATGCCGGCGACCGCGAGGTCCTGCTGCGGTTGATCGACCGTGCCGACGTGCTGGTGGAGAACTTCCGGACCGACGTGCTGGAGCGGCTCGGACTCGGGCTGGAGTCGTTGCAGGCCAGGAATCCACGGCTGGTCGCGCTGTCCATCACCGGATTCGGGCACGACGGGCCCGAGGGTGGGCGCGCCGGGTACGACCAGATCGCGCAGGGCGAGGCCGGGTTGATGTCGCTGACCGGGTCCGGGCCTTCGGATCCGCAGCGGGTCGGGGTCCCGATCGGGGATCTGCTGGCGGGGATGTACGGCGCGTACGGCGTACTGGCTGCTTTGCGGGAGCGGGACCAGACCGGCGTCGGGCAGGTCGTGCGGACGTCGCTGCTGGCGGCGGCGGTCGGGGTGCACGCGTTCCAGGGCACGCGGTACACGGTGGCCGGGGAGGTTGGTGTTGCGCAGGGCAACCATCATCCGTCGATCGCGCCGTACGGGCTGTTCGGCTGCGCGGACGGGTCGGTGCAGATCGCGGTCGGCAGTGAGAGCCTGTGGCAACGACTGGTCGGGGCGTTCGGGCTGGACGAGACCGGACTGGAGACGAACGCCGTGCGGGTGGCCGATCGGGCGCGGGTGATCTCGGTGGTCGAGGCGGCCTTTGCCGAATGGCCTGCCGAGCGGTTGCTGGCGCGGCTCGACGAGGTCGGGGTGCCGGCGGGCAAGGTGCGGCGGCTGGACGAGGTGTACGAGTGGGAGCAGACGGCGAGCCAGGGGCTGCTGATCGATGTCGAGCACTCGTCGCTGGGTTCTGTGCGACTGCCTGGGCCGCCGCTGCGGTTCTTCGGGGTGGACGGCGCTGAGAAGACTCGGCAGGACCACGCGGCGCCGCCGACGCTGGATCAGCACGGCGAGGAGATCCGGGGCTGGGTGTCATGAGCGCCCGAGAACTCATCGACGTTGTCCTGGACTCCTTCGAGTCATGGGACGAACCCGCCGATCTCACTGGGCACTCCCCGACGTACCTGGACCAACTCACCAAGGCAACTGAGCGGTCGGGGGCCGACGAGTCGGTGCTGACGGGGCGCGGGCTGATGCACGGCCGGCCGGTCGCCGTACTGGTGAGTGAGTTCGCGTTCCTGGCCGGATCGATCGGACGCGCGGCGGCGGCACGGATCACCTCCGCCGTCCGCCGGGCGACCGCGGAAGGCCTGCCCATCCTCGCCTCGACGGCATCAGGCGGAACGCGCATGCAGGAAGGCGCCCCGGCGTTCTTCGAGATGGTCCGCATCTCCCGCGCCCTGATGGACCACAAGGCCGCCGGCCTGCCGTACCTCGTCCACCTGCGGCACCCCACCACCGGCGGCGTCTTCGCCTCCTGGGGTTCCCTCGGTCACGTCACCGTCGCCGAGCCAGGCGCGCTGATCGGATTCCTCGGCCCGAAGGTCTACCAAGCCCTGTACGACGAGCCGTTCCCCGCCGACGTACAAACCGCGGAGAACCTGGCCGAGCACGGCGTCATCGACGGCGTGGTCGAGTCGGTCGACCTCCCGGTCCTGCTCGACCGCGCCTTGGGCATACTCGTCGATCCCCCGACGCCGCCCACGCTGGATCGACGCACCGGCAACCGCTCAGCCCCCACAGCAACAGACGCACTCGCCACCACAGACGGCCCCCACGCCCCCGCCGACGCCGCTACCTCCCACTCCGCAGTCACGGAGGCTGACGCAATCGTCCTCGCCACGGACGGCTGGGAGGCCGTTACGTCGACGCGGCGGGCGGACCGGGCCGGAGTCCGCGAGTTCCTGCGCTTTGCCTGTACGGGCACCGTTCGGCTGACTTCTGCCGACGCCAGTGTGCTGGTCGCGTTGACGCGCGTGGACGGTCGGCCGTGCGTGCTCGTCGGGCAGGATCGCGAGTCGGACCGCCCGCTCGGACCGTCCGCCCTCCGCGCGGCGCGGCGCGGGATGCGCTTGGCGGAAGATCTCGGTCTCCCGCTGGTCACACTGATCGACACCGCAGGCGCCGAACTCTCGCGGGCCGCCGAGGAAGGCGGGCTGGCCGGCGAGATCGCCCAGTGCATCGCGACGATGAGCACGCTGACCGTCCCGACTGTCTCCGTGCTGCTCGGCCAGGGCACCGGCGGCGGCGCGCTCGCGTTGCTCCCGGCAACGACCGTGATCGCCGCCGGCCATGCCTGGCTCGCGCCGCTTCCGCCCGAAGGCGCCAGCGCGATCATGTACGGCGACACCGCCTACGCGTCCGCGCTCGCCACCACGCAACGCATCGCCGCCGCCGATCTGCAGACCGCCGGCATCGTCCACCACGTCGTACCGGAGCTCCCCGACGACACCCCTGAGTCCCTCACCACCGCCCTGGCCGCCGAGATCGCCCACCACCTCAGCTGACCTTGCCGCGGGCACACACGACGAGGCTCCGCCGAACGCCGACTGCAGCCGTAGGCGACGACTGCAGCGGTACAACACGTCAGTCGTCCCACAACGAGGCAGCCGTCATACATGGAGGCAGTCGTCGCACGGTGGCGGCCGTTGCATCGCTGGTCGTCACCTGCCAAGCTGGTGACGTGGAGCATGCCTTTCCGTGTGGCAACACCGCCCTCGACTTCGTCGGCACGCTGAAGGCGCGCCGCAACCCCGGCCCGCGGGAGACGCTCACCGCGCCCACCGGCCTCGCGTCCTGGTACCGCGAGGCGGGTGTCGTCGCCGGCAGCGAGGTCAGCTGCGGTGCGGCCGACATCCCGAAGGCCGTCAGCGTCCGCGAAGCCATCTACACGCTCGTCTTCGCCCGGCTCAACGAGCTCCCGTACGACGAGCACGCCGCCGCGATCCTCAATGCGGCGGCGCGTTTCCCGGCAGCAGTCCCCCAGCTCGTCCCGGACGGTCACCGGATCGAGGCCACCGCCGACCAGGCCCTGTCCGCGGTCGCCCGCGACGCGATCGCCGTCCTCGGCGGCTCCGACGCCGAACTGCTCAAGGAGTGCGGCCGCCCCGAGTGCACCCAGGTCTACCTGGACCGCTCCCGAGGAGGCCGCCGCGAGTGGTGCGCGATGGAGACCTGCGGCAACAAGATGAAGGCGAAGGCCTACCGGGCACGAAAGAAGGACCAGACCCGCCCGGTGCCAGCAAGGCCTTAGTTCCACCATCGTGTGGAGAGCGAGTCCCTCAAGGTGTTCGTCGCGCAGTGGATCTCGCCTTCGGAGACGTGCTCTGACGTCAGGTCGTCGGCGTAGGTGACCTGGTAGCCGATCTCGCGCAGTGCCTTGTCGATCGCGGACGCGAAGACGTCCTTGCCGTTGACCACCGGCCCGTACGGCTTCGGTGCGACGTACTGCCCGCCGTTCAGCACCAACCCGTTCACCGCACCCGGGATCTCCGCCACCCCGTCCCGCATCGCGTGCAGCTTGGCGATCGCCTTGTCCTTGTCCGGCCCGGCCTTCATCTGGTTGATCTCGGTCTCGAGCATCCCGTAGTCCATCGACTTCGCGGTGAACAGCGACGGCACCCGCACCAGGTCCGCATCGGTCAGACCGGCCTGGGCCTTCAGCACCTCGACGTTCGCCTGAATCTTCGAGGCGGCCCGCTCGTTCGTCTCCACGAACTGCTGGTCAGCAAGGAACTCTGAAGTGCTCCGCTGATCGATCCGCAGGTCGTACGGCCACTCCAGCGTCGGCAGCCCGCCGTGCATGATTTCCTTGCCGTGCCCGCTCTTTTGCGCTCCGCGCAACAATTCCAGCCCCGCAGTCGGATCAGCGATCAGCGCTCGCCACCCCAGCCGGCTGCCCGGCGCCGGCACGAACTGCAGGAACTCGTCGACATGCCCGACAGTCAGCCACGAGGTGTCGAGCGCCAGCGGGTCCTGCATCCCCTGCGACTTCAGCAGCGTCAGCATCTCCGGCGCCGGCCCGGTCTTCCCGTGGTCGAACCCGTCGCCCCCGATCACGATCCGCCCGACCGGGTGCCCGGGCGTCGGCGGGATCGTCTCCAGGTTCCCCATCGAGTCGTAGCTGTCGTTCTCCTCCGGCACCGGAACGTGCTCCACGTGCACCGCCGCGACATCGGCCCCGGCCAGCTCGGTGAAGATCACCCGCGAACCGACCCGCCGCGAGTCGTTCACCGACCCGAGCAGCACCTTCATCCCGTGCGGCTTGCCACCCGGACCAGGAATCGACATGTACGCCGGCTCGAACAGATCCTGCGTCCAGCTGTCATCAGCCTGATCGAGCTGCTCCAAACCACCCTGTACGCCGGACTGCTTGACCACCGTGTCGACCTGCTCGCGCCACGCCGTACCGACCTTGTCGCTGTCCCCCGCGTCACCGGCGAACACCCGCTGCAGCCGCTGCGTGTTCAGCTGCGTCAGCACCGGCGCCTCCTTGAGCGCCAGCGAAGCGCTCGCCGTCCAACCGTTGCCGCTGACAACAAGCTTCACCGACGCCGTACCGTCCCACACGGCCGCGTCGCGGACGATGTCCCGGCCCTCGATCCCGAGCTCCACCCCGTGCCGCAACTCGTCCGCCGTCAGTACAGTCGACGCCGACCACCCCGACCCGCGCTTCACGAACACCCGCACACGATCGGTCGACACCGTGATCCGCCCGGTCGAACCAGAAGGCGCGCCGACCCACGGCTGCGTCCGCACGCGCGCCAGGTCCTTCGCGTCCTGAGCCCCGTTGACCACCGAGTCGGCAGCGTCGTTGCACGCGGCCATGGTCCGATCAGCCGCGTTCTTCTGCCGCTGGTACGTCCGGACGAGCTCCTGGTACAGCTGCTCCGCCTTCTCCTTGTCCGGCTCCTTGTCCAGCTCGGCCTTGCGCTGGTAGAAGGCGTCGTCGTACGCCGCCTCCTGCGCGACCGCGTCCTTGGCGACCGTGCGCGCCTTGGCCTGGCACCGCCCGGCGTCGTCGTCGAGGTTGGCCAGGAACAGGTGGTCCCCGTGCAGCGCGGCCACCGGCGCACCGACAGCTCCAGCGGGCAGGGCAGTACCGAGCAGGCCGGCGGCCACCGCGCCGGTCAGGAAGAGAAGACGAGACATGCGGTTCCTTATGACTCGGGAGAGGGCGTGTCTCCAAGTCCCTCGCCGTAGCGAGCAGGTGCTCGGTGCGGTAGCTCGGAGTGCTGGAGTGAAGCCCTCGATGTTTTTCCATCGTGGGCTTTGCTCCAGTGCTTCGAGGTGCCGTGCCGAGTGCCGCGCAGTATGCGAGGGGCTTGGAGACACGCCCCAGGTCGAGTCACAGGCTCGCGGAGACTTTTCCGGATCCTGTCAGGATCCGGTCCGCAGCCGGTCCTTTCAGCTGGGCAGCCGCAACGAGGGCAGCGTGTTCTCGATCTGCTCCCGGTCCGGTTCCAGCCACGGCGGCAGCTTGAGCGAGCGGCCCAGCTCCAGCAGCGGCTCGTCGACGGTGAAGCCGGGCTGGTCGGTCGCGATCTCGAACAGCACGCCGCCGGGTTCGCGGAAGTAGATCGAGGTGAAGTACTGCCGGTCGAGGATCTCGGTCACCTTCGCACCCGACTCGATCAGCTGCTCCCGCCACTGCGCCTGGGTCTCCCGATCAGGCGCCCGGAACGCGACGTGGTGCACCGTGCCGCCCGCCTGCAGTCCCTTGTCACCGGCGCCCGCGGCCACGTCGACCAGCGTGCCCGGGTTGTCACCGGACATCGTGAAGCGCGCCCGTCCGCCGCTCTCGTCACCCAGCGTCATCCCGAGCATCCCGCTGAGCAGCTCGGCGGTCGGCTCGAGCTCGGCCTCGGTCACCGTGATCGCGTGCAGCCCGCGGACCGCGTGCTCCGCCGGGATCCCCGCCGCGCCGTCCCACCCCGACCGCGCGTCGCCCTCGGCCGCGACCAGCTCGATCACCAGCCCGTCGGGGTCACGGAACGCGATCACCTCTTCGTCCGTACGCCGTACCGGCGCGTCGACGTCGACCTTCAGCCCGGCGAGGTGCTGCTGCCACCAGCCAAGGCTCTCCGGCGGGATGCTGAACGCGGTCGCCGTCGCCAGGCCGGTGCCTTGCTTGCCGTCCGGCGCCTCCGGCCACGGGAAGAACGTCAGCAGCGTCGACGGCCGGCCCGACTCGTCCCCGTAGTACAGGTGGTAGAGCTCGGGCCGGTCGAAGTTGACCGTCCGCTTGACCAGCCGCAGGCCCAGCACCGTCGTGTAGAAGTCGATGTTGCGCTGCGGATCGGTCGCGACCGCGGTGACGTGGTGCAGGCCGTGCGGCAGGATCGGGTTCATCTTTCAAGCATCTCTCACCGGCGCGGCCGTGGGTAGGTACCGGCGAGCGCGGCGGCTGTGACGAGCGTCAGCAGCCCGACCCCGACGATCGCGGCGTTGCGCAGCTGGATGATCCCGTGCGCCGTGATCACGTCGTCGAACGGGTTTCCGTCGTCCGGCACGACCCCGATCCGGAACCGCAGCACGCCGTCCAGCGGCGTCCCGTCGTCGGTCACCGCCGACCAGCGCGCCTGGTAGTCCCCGTCCGCAAGCCCGGCCCCGGCCGCCCGTTCGAGCAGGACGCCCTCGACCCGGGCCTCTCCGCGCGACCAGTGCTTGCCCGAGGCATCCGACAGCACGAGCGCCCCACTGCGGATCGGCGTCGTGAACTCGATCCGCACCCGAGCAGGCGCGTCAGCAAGCCGCGCCCCAGCGGCGGGCGTCGTCGCCGCCACCCCGCCATGCGCCCAGGCGCCACTCGGCCAAGCGACCGTCACCACCAGCAGGCACAGCCCCGCCAGCCCCAGCACCACCCGCCTCCGACCCACGGTCGGGCCCCGGCTCATCGACTCTGCAAGTACTGCTCGAACGTCTGCTGCCCGTACGCCGCCCCCGGCACCATATGGACCCCCGCCGCATACGCGGCCGACATCTTGCCCGGCGGCCGGAAGATCACCCCAGGCCGCCGGCTCCCCGTCGCTCGCTTCCACAGCGCGTGCAGCTCCCGCACGGTCTGCTGCAGCGGCCCACCGATGTCCTCGGCCCGCCCCCGCGGCGCCCCCTGCGCGAGCTCCGCCATCCGCGCACCGACCTCCTCGACCGCGATCGGCTGGAACGACCAGGCCGGCCCGAAGACGACCGGCAGGAACTTCTGCGCGGTGAACACCTGCTCGACCAACGAGTGGAACTGCGTCGCCCGCTGGATCGTCACCGGTACGCCGGACGCCAGCGCGATCTCTTCCAGCTCCACCTTCTGCCGGTAGAAGCCGAGCGGCACCCGGTCGCACCCGACGATCGACACCATCACCAGGTGCCTGATCCCGGCCGCGGCGGCCGCGGTGGTCAGGTTCCGCAGCATCGGCAGGTCGCGCTTGTTGTTGCCCGAGGCAAGGTGTACGACGGTGTCGACGCCGGCCAGAGCCTTGTCCAGCCCCTCGCCGCTGACCAGGTCGGCCGCCACCGCGCCCGGCCCACCACGGCGCGTCAGACCAACCACCTCGGCCCCGCGCGCCCGCAGCGCCTCCGCCGCCGGCTTCCCGACCTGCCCGCTCGATCCCGTCACCAGGAACTTCGTCATCACAACCCTCTCTTGTCCGGTCCTACGGCAAGGACCGGACAGCCGGGCGATTCGTGACACCGACCCGCCGTGTCACGAATCACCGCCCTGTCCGGTCCTAGCCGCACACCGAACGAAGGAGAGATTCCCGATGACCCGCGCCATCCGCCTGCTGCTCGGCTTCCTGTTCCTCGAGGTGCTCACGATCGGCGTCTGGAACACCGTCGCCCCGAGGAGCTTCTACCTCGACCTCCCCACCGTCGACATCAACCCGCCGTACAGCGAGCACTTCGCCCGCGACCTCGGCGCGACGATGCTCGGCCTGGCGATCGTGATGGGGTTCGCGCTGGTCCGGCCGCGGGCCCACCACCTGATCCCGGCCGGGCTGGCCTACAGCGCGTTCGCGATCCCGCACTTCTTCTTCCACGTCACGAACATGGAGAACGCGACCGTCGGGCAGGCGGTCCTGCTCACCACCGGCAACGCCGTCTTCGCCGTACTGGGCCTGCTCGTGCTCCTCCTCACCGCGATCCGGGACCGCGGCTTGTACCGTGGAGGCAGGAGAGAGGAGTCCCGCGATGACACGGGCGCTGATCGTGGTCGACGTGCAGAACGACTTCTGTGAGGGCGGCAGCCTGGCCGTCGCCGGGGGCGCGGACGTCGCGTTCCGGATCGGGCAGCTGCTGAACGACTGGCACCAGGCCGACCCGAACGACCGGCAGTACGGGTACGTGGTCGCCACCCGCGACCACCACATCGAGCCGGGCGACCACTTCTCCGACACGCCCGACTTCGTGAGCTCCTGGCCCAAGCACTGCGTGGCCGGCACCGACGGCGTCGGCTTCCACCCGAACCTGGACCCCCAGCCGTTCGACGCGATCTTCGACAAGGGCGAGTACGCCGCGGCGTACTCGGGCTTCGAGGGCAAGTCGCACGACGGGGAGGGCCTGGCCGCCTGGCTGCGGGACAAGGGCGTCACCGAGGTCGACGTCTGCGGGATCGCGACCGACTACTGCGTCCGCGCGACTGCCCTGGACGCGCACGGCGAGGGCTTCACGACGACGGTGCTGACCGGGCTCACCGCAGGGGTGGCTCCGGCCAGCACCGAACAGACTCTGGTCGAGCTGCGCGCGGCAGGGGTCGCGCTTACCTGACCGGCGCTCCGGGGCCGAGCGGGATGCCGAGCGCCCACCAGGCCAGGAAGAGCAGCGTCCAGGCGATCGTCATCGCGACCGCCAGCGGCACCGTGTACGACGCGAGCGTGCCGACGCCGGCGTCCTTGCGGTAGCGCTGCAGGAACCCGAGCGCCATCACGAAGTACGGGCTCATCGGCGTGATCGCCGTCGATCCCGAGTCCGCGATCCGGAACAGCGCCTGGGTGGTCTCGGCCGGGACGTTCAGCAGCAGCATCATCGGCACCAGGATCGGCGCGGTCAGCGCCCACATCGCCGAGCCGCTGGTGACCAGGATGTTGATCAGCGTCAGCAGCACCAGGATGCCGAGGAAGATCACCACCGTCGGCGCCCCGATCTCCCCCAGCCAGCGGGCCGACTCGGCCGACAGCAGGTCGCCGATCTTGCTCCAGCTGAAGTAGGCCAGGAACTGGGCGATCGCGAAGAACAGCACCAGCACCGGCGCCATCTGCTTGATGCCCTCGGCCATCAGCTTCGGCACGTCACCGCCGGTCTTGATCGTGCCGACGGTCACGCCGTACGTGATGCCGACCAGGCCGAACAGGATCGCCACCACCATCGCGATCCCGTCCAGGAACGGCGACTCGACGATGCTGCCGTTCTCACCGCGCAACGGGGAGTTGTGCGGCAGCAGGATCGCGACGATCGCGACCGCCGCGAGCAGGAACACCAGGCCGGCCCGGCGCAGGCCGGTCCGCTCGCGGTCGGACAGGTGCAGCGCGTCCGGCTCGTCGCCCGGCGCGTCCGGATCCGCGTCGAGATCGGTCCGCTTGCTCAGCACCAGCCGGACCACCAGCGTGATCACCAGTGACAGCAGGATCGACGAGGCGATGTTGAAGAACCAGTTCGACAGCGGCGAGATCGACGCGTTCGGGTCGACGGTCTTGGCGGCCGCCTCGGTGATGCCGGCGAAGATCGCGTCGTTCGGCGTCGGGATCGGGCTGGCGTCGTACCCGGAGGCGATCGCGGTGTAGGCCACCACGATGCCGAGGATCGGCGACCGGCCGACGGCCCGGAAGGCCAGCCCGCCGAGCGGCACCAGGATGATGTACGCCGCGGCCGACGCGACGTGCGACATGGTGCCGGCGAAGGCGACCGCGAAGACCACCATCGAGGTCGGGACCCGCGAGACGCTGACCTTCATCACCGACTGCAGGAACCCGGTCCGCTCGGCCAGCGCGACGCCCATGATCACCACGACGATGGTCGCCATCGGCGGGAACTCGGCGAAGTTCGAGATCGCCGTCGAGACCGCCATCTGCAGGCCGTCACCGGACAGCAGGTTCTGCACCGCGACGGTCTTGCCGTCCTTCGGCGAGATCACCGACACGTCCAGCACGGACAGGATCCAGCTCACCACCGCGAGGATCGCGGACAGGATCCAGAACAGCCAGAACGGGTGCGGCAGCGCGTTGCCCGCCCTCTCGATCACTGCCATCGCCCTCACCAGGCGCGGCAGTTCCTTGGTCTCCTCGGTCGCCGTGCTCATGTCAGCTCCTCAGCTTGTGCGCGCGGAAGAACGAACCGATCAGCTCGTGCGCCTCGAAGGTCTGCGTGACGTAGCCCGGACCGGACGCCGCGTCCGACCCCGGCCAGCTGTGCCCGCCGTCGGTCACGGCGACGTGCACGACGTCGGCCTTGCAGCCCTTGTACGTCGCGGTCAGGACGTCATCGCCCTTGGTGGTCAGCCGCGGCTCCGGGTCGCAGTGGTCGCGGACGGCCCAGTCGCGGACCCAGGTCTGCACGCTCGGCAGGTCGCGCGACCCGTCGCCGCCGTACGGGATGGTGGTGTCGCCGGTGCCGTGGATCGCGAGCACCGGGACCGGGCGGCTGGGGGCGCAGCGGTCGCCCTCGATGTAGAACGCGCCGGAGACCGGGGCGATCGCGGCGAAGCGGTCGGCCATCGTGCAGGCCAGGATGCCGGTGAAGCCGGCGCCGTTGGACTTGCCGGTCGCGTAGACCGCGTTCTGGTCGACGCAGTACGTCGCCTCCAGACTGTCCAGCAGGTCGGCGGTGAACTTCACGTCGTCGACACCGGCCTTCGAGTACGGCGCGCCCTGCCAGGCCTGCTTGTCCTCGTCGCCGAGCACACCGTTGGGGTAGGCAACGATCGCGTCGAGCTTCGACAGGTCCGAGAAGGCCTCGGTGAACTCACCGGTCTTGCCGCGGCCGTGGTAGACGACGATCAGCTGCTGCGCCTTGCGTGCGTCGTACTTGGCGGGCAGGTGCAGGCGGTAGGTGCGCTCGATGCCGCCGCTGACCAGCGTGTGGTCGGCGCCGGTCCCGGGCTTCTGCGTCGTTTGCTTGAAGCAACCAGTACTGCGGTCGGCCACGCTGTCCTGCTGCTCCTGCGTGGTCCCGGCCGCCGGGGCGGCGGTGGCCGGAACCAACGGTGAACTGGCCACGGCGGTCACCAGGCCGGCCGTGACCAGGCCGGCAAGAGCAAGGCGATGGAGTCTCATCAGGGGTGCCTCCTCGGGCGTGCGGCCTGCGGGCGGGCAGGCTCGCGCCTGGAACGCATCGGGCGTGTCCAGTGAGTGGGGAAACGATCGGTCGCAGCGGCGCTGGACCGGGTGGGGTCAGGCCGAGAGGAGCTCGTCGGCGAAGGCTGCGATCCGGTCGGCGGCCGTCTCGACCAGGAGACGACCCTGCTCAGCGGTGGCGCGTCGGGGGTCTCCCAGGACGCCACGCTTGTGGTACACGTCGAACCCGACCGACATCCGTGGTCCCCGCTTGGTGCGGGACAGGCGGGCCGGGGTGCTCAGTTCGTCGAACGTCAGCGCGCCCGGCTCCAGGTCCTCGGAGTGGACCAGTTCGGGCGCGAGGTACAGCATCTGCGCGGTCTCCGCCTCGCCGGCGTGACCGTGCACCTCGCTGACGTCGGTGATCAGGTCGGAGACGATCTCGGTCAGCGGGGTCCAGGCGAACGTGAGGTCGCTGCGCACGTACTCCTGGGCGAGCACCGACAGCGCGGCGTTGTTGCCGCCGTGCCCGGTGACGACCAGGAACTGCCGCCAGCCGTGCTGGTGCAGGCTGTCCACCAGCTCCCGGACGACGGACGCGAAGGTTGCCGGGGACAACGTCATGGTGCCGGCGAAGGCCATGTGGTGCGGCGAGACGCCGTACGGCAACGGCGGCGCGACCACGGCCCGGCCGGCCAGGCGCTCGGCGACCAGGTCGGCGACGCCGACGGCGCGCACCGTGTCGGTCGCCATCGCCATGCCGCCGCCGTGCTGCTCCTGGGCGCCGACCGGGATGATCACCAGCGGCGCCGTACGGACGGCGTCCTTGGCCTGGTCGGTGGTCATTTCAGCAAGGCGGTTGATCATGACTGCTCCGGGAAGCTTGACGCCTTGACGGCGGCGCGGATGTTGTCGAGGTGTTCGCGGGTGAGGCGCTCGGCCTCGGCGGCGTCCTGCGCCCGGACGGCGTCCAGGATCGCGCGGTGCTCCTCGTGGTCACGTTTGCGGTTGTCGTACAGCTGCCGGATCTGCTGCTGCTCGCGCACGCGGACCTTCAGCAGCGACGTCAGCACCTCCTCCAGCAGCGGGTTGCCCGAGGCGGCGGCCAGTTCGACGTGGAAGTTCAGCGCGAACGCCGGTCCGCCGGGCGGCACGAGAGCGTTCGTCACGGCGGCTTCGAGTCGTTCCAGGTTTTCCGCGCCGCGCGCCAGCGCCGACTGGTGGGCGACCGCCGGCTCGATCACCAGACGGGCGCCGATCAGCTGCAGCACCGACTCCTTGGTGATCGGCGGGCGGTGCGGGTTGGCCAGGACGACGTTGTTGATGGTCGGTCCGACGTACGTGCCGGAACCGTGCCGGAACTCGACCGCGCCGGTCGCCTCCAGCTTGCGCAGCGCCTCGCGGATGGTCGGCGTGGTCAGCTCGAACCGCTTCGCCAGCTCCCGGGCGGACGGGATCGCGTCCCCGGGACCGAGGTCCTGGTCCCGGATGATGCCCAGGATCGCCTCGGTCAGGCGATCGGACAGGCTCGGAGTCTCCGCGGCTGAGTAAGTCACAAAGTGACTAAATCACTTAGCCTTTCGGCCCGTCAAGACCTCGGCGGCCTACGACTTCCGTAGGGGCCGGGGTGTCGCCCACCGGATGATGTGGAGCCGGGTCCGGGTCCGGCAGGGTGGGGACATGCCCACCCCGTACCGCACCACCAAGTTGCTGGCAGCAACGATTGGCCTCGGTCTGAGCCTCACCCTGACCGCCACCACCGCGCCGGCCGCCACCTCCTCCGAGCACTTCACCCCCGGCGCACGCAGTGCCGGCGACCGGCTCTTCCCGACGCTCGGCAACGGTGGTTACGACGTCCAGGACTACGACCTCAGCCTGCGCTACCAGCCCGACCGTCCGACGATGGCGGCATCGGTCACCGTGCGTGCACTCGCCACCCAGGCGCTGTCGGAGTTCAGCCTGGACTCGGTCGGCCAGCAGGTCACCGCGGTCCGCGTCGACGGCCGGAGCGTTCCGTTCCGGCTGGACGCCAAGGCCGAGAAGCTGATCGTCACCGCGACCGTCCGCGACCGGCACCTCTTCACGGTCGACGTCGAGTACGTCACCGACCGTTCCAAGAACCCGGCACCTCCCGGAACCACCCTGCCGCCGGGCGTCGACTGGCCGATCAAGTACTGGGGAGACACCCCCGACGGCTTCGCGGTGATGGGCCAGCCGGACCGTTCGCATCTGTTCTTCCCGGGCAACGACCACCCCAGCGACAAGGCCCGCTACACCGTCCGGCTGACCGCCCCGGACGACCGCACAGCCTTGTCGGCCGGCCGCCTGCTGGCGAAGTACACGCACAACGATGAGACCACCTGGGTCTACCGGACGGCGCACCCGATCAAGCCCGACATCCTGCCGCTCGCGGTCGGGCGGTTCCGGGAGATCAAGCAGACCGGGCCGCACGGTCTGCCGATCCGCAGCTACGTCACGCTGCAGAAGGCCCCCGACGGGCAGAGCGTCACCGACGCGATGGAGCTGACCGCCCGCGAGACGCCCGCCCAGCTCGCCTGGCTGGAGCAGAAGCTCGGCCGCCGCTTCCCGTTCGAGCGGTACGGCGTGGTCGGCGTACCGAGCGGCTACAACGGCGTCGCCCTGGAGACCGCCACCCTGTCGACCTTCGGCGGCGCGCTCGCCCTGCCGCCGAAGAACGAGGCACCGACGCTCCTGCACGAGATGGCGCACCAGTACTTCGGTGACGCGGTCGCCGTCCGGAGCTGGGACGACATGTGGATCAGCGAAGGCCACGCGCGGTACTACGAGCGCAAGTACGCCGACGAGCGCGGCTTCATCGACCTCACCAGCGAACTGAAGAAGACCTACGCGACCGACCAGACCCAGCGCGACGAGCTCGGCCCCGCCGGCCGGCTGAAGAACGCCGGGTCGGTCGTGTTCGACACCGACGTCCCCGGTCAGCTCCTGCTCACCGGCCTGAACACTCTTGTCGGTGAGAGCACCTTCCGCCGGATCGAGCAGACCTTCTACGACCGGTACCGCGACGGGGTCGCCTCCACGGCCGACTACGTTGCCGTTGCCAACCAGGTCTCCGGGCGCGACCTCACGGCGTACTTCGACAGCTGGCTGTACTCCCCGACCACACCGCCGATGCCCGGTCACCCCGACTGGCGCAGCTCCTGAGTCAGGCCTGTCGCTGTTGCCTGCAGCAACCTTGTGAGGCGGGGCTCGAAGTCGAGGGCGACATGGGCCCAGCGCGGTTCCTGCCGGTAGAGCTCGGCGAGGGTCTCGGTCGGGTGGGCGAGCTGCCAGAAGTTGGCGGTCATCCCGAGCGCGGCGGCGATCAGGTCGTGGAGTTGCTCGGCGGTCAAGGTGCCGCAGGCCACGAGCAGGTCCACGATCTCGTCGTACGCCGCGAAGGAGTTGGTCTTGTAGCGCCGGGCCCGCTCGAGGTCGACCTCGCCCTCCAGACCGAGCGGCACGTGGGTCAGCAGGTCGCAGAACAGTGGTTGGGCGGCAAGGGTCGTAGCGAGCAGTGCGGCCAGTTCGCGCGGCGGAAGCTCACGGACACCGGCGACGCGGATCGCCAGGAGCTCACGCCACCGACCCCAGCCACGCTCGGCGAGCTCGAGCAGGAGCTCCTCCTTGCTCGCGAAGTACCGGCGTACGGCGGACGGATGCAGGCCGGCCGCCTCGGTCACCGCGGCGAGCCGGGCGGCGATCGACGTCACCCACGCGGCCGTCGGGCTGATCGACGTCTACCTGCGGCAGGGCCGCCTGAAGGACCGGCCGGGCCTGCCGCAGCCGCCGTACGTCCCGGGTCTGGAGGTCGCCGGCGCCGTGCGCGCGCTCGGCGACGGCGTCACCGGCTTCCGGGTCGGCGAGCCGGTCTTCAGCGTCTCCGGCAGCGGCCCGGCCGGAGGCTACGCGTCGGTCGACGTCGTCCCCGCGGCCACTACCGTCAGTCTCGAAGGCACCGACGTCGACCCCGCCCTGGCGGTCGCCGCCATCCCGAACGCCGTCACCGCTCAGCTCGCCCTGACCCGCGTCGCCCACTTCCAGCCCGGCGAACGCCTGCTGGTCCTCGGTGCGAACGGGGGCCTGGCCTCGGTCTTCCCCGGCATCGCTCGCCTGCTCGGTGCCGAGGCCGTGGTCGGCACCTCCCGCACGGGGACCACCGACAGCGACCTCCCGTACGACCAGGTGGTCGGTGACATCGCCGCCCTCGGCGACCAGCGGTTCGACGTGGTCGTCGATCCGGTCGGCGGTCGGCTCCGGAGCGACAGCCTGCAGGTGATGGCGCCGATGGGCCGCATGCTGCTGGTCGGCAACGGCAGCGACGACTGGAGCCACACCGTGTCCACCAACGACCTGTGGATCGGCAACCTCGCCCTGCTCGGCTTCAACGTCGGCGCCTACCTCCCGGGTCATCCCGAAGCGATCGCTCCCGCCGCCGAGTTCGCCCTCCGCGCAGCGCGGGAGGGCCTGCTCCCGCTGAAGACGCAGACGCTCCCGCTCAGCGAGGCGGCCGAGGCCCACCGCCGCCTGGAGAAGGGCGGCGTGGGCGGCCGCATCCTGCTGACGCCGTGAGCGGGCTCAGGCGGTGACGACGATCGGGGCGCCGTTCGAGACCAGCGACCAGTCCGTCGTCGCGAACGCCGCCGGGTCGACCGAGCCGGTCGCGGTGACGTAGTCGATCATCAGCTGCCGGATCTCGACCTGCTGGTTGTACAGCACCGGAGCCTTCGACACGTGCGGGAAGTTGCCGCCGCCCGACTGCCGGTAGTTGTTGACGGCAACGACGAACTCCTGGTCCGCGGCCACCGGCGCGCCGTCGTACGAGAGTCCGGTGATCCGCGAGCCGACCGGCTTGGCGAGGTCGATCTTGTAGACCAGCGGCTTGGTGAGCCCGCCGAGGATGTCGTAGTTGTAGTCCGGCGTCCCGGTCGGCGCGGTCGGGGTCGGCGCGTTCGTCACCTGGTCGGGCGTGAACGGTCCGGTCCCGCTGACCTGCTTGAAGTACTGCGCGCTGAACTCCAGGTACTCCTGAACCTGCACGCCCGTCATCTTCACCGCCAGCAGCGTGTTGTCGAAGATGTACAGCCCGGCGACATCCCGCACCGACACGTCCCCGGCCGGGATCGCGGCAGCCCGGTTGAACGGCGCCGCGATCGCGAGCACCGGCAGCGTCGCCTCCGGCGTACCGGCGATCGCCTTGCTCACCGCGTCGGCCTGGACGAAGTTCACGAAGTCGAGCGCGGCGGTGTCCTCCCAGGGCGCCGTCGCGGCCGACATCGCCGTCGTACAGGTGCCGATCTTGGAGTTGACGTACTCGACCACCTGGTCGTGGTCCTTCTGCAGCAGCCGGACCACCTTCGGGTCGGCCTCGACCGTGTTCGCGTTGAGCACCTGGCTGTGCCGCGCGACGACCTTCCACCGGCCGCGCTGCTGCTGCAGGTCGAGGTCGATCTGCGCCAGCCGCATACCCCACTTGAGCGGCTCGACCAGCACGACCTGCTCGCCGGTCTGCTGGTTCGTGACGAAACGCTCGGGGATCTCCTGGTGCGCGTGCCCGACCAGTACGGCGTCGATGCCCGGGACCTGCTCGGCCATCGGGCCGGCCGCGTTCTCCGGCACCGGCAGCGCGTCGCCGTACGACGAACTGAGGTCGATCCCGCTGTGCGCGGACACGATCACGAGGTCGGCGCCCGCACGGCGGACCCGCGGCACCCAGTACTTGGCCAGCTCGACGATGCCGCCGAACTTGATCTTGTTCTCGACCGTCGCCTTGTCCCAGATCGCGATGCCCGGGTTGGTCAGGCCGAGGATGCCGACGGTGATCGGCCGGCCGGCGCCCGGGACGTGCACCCGCTTCAGCACGTACGGCGGGAAGACGGGCAGCCCGGTCGTCCAGTCCTGCGCGTTCGCGCCGAGCAGCGGGAACTTCAGCTGCCGCTGGAACTTGCGCAGGATGTCGAGGCCGTAGTTGAACTCGTGGTTGCCGAGCGCCGCGGCGTCGTACCCGATCGCGTTCATCGCGGCGGCCATCGGGTGGACGTGACCCCCCGTGATGGGCTCGATCTTCGCGTAGTAGTACGCCAGCGGCGTGCCCTGGATGGTGTCGCCGGCGTCCAGCAGCAGCGGGGCCGGGCGGCGCCGGTCCTTGGCGATCTCGGCGCGGGCCGCCTTGACCAGCGTGGAGACCTTCGCGAGACCGATGTCGTTGTGCGCCGTGTCGTCGTACTCGGCGTTCTTGAAGTAGTCCCAGTTGAAGACGTTGCCGTGCAGGTCCGTGGTCCCGAGCACGCTGAGGCGCACGGTCTTCTGGCCGTGCCCGCCGCCGTGGGGCTGCCCGGCGTACGCCGGGGCCGCCTGGTACCCCGCAGCCACCAGTGCGGTCGCCGCCGCGCCCGAGATCATCGTGCGCCTGCCCATCGTCCGGTCACCGTTGTCCGTCATCTCTCCGCCTCACGCGTCGTTGGTCACACCCCGCGCCACGATACGGGCGACACGCGCCGTGATGTCGCCGGGATGGCCCGGGGCCTGCGAGAGGATGCCGCTCATGCCCGTGTCGCCGCCCGGCAAGCTTCTGCTCGCTGCCGCTGTTCTCCTCGGGGCCGCCCTCGCCCAGGCCGCCCAGCCCGCCGACCACCCGTCCGCCGTCACCAGCCCGCCGCTGCGGACGGTCGCGGCCCACGGTCCGCTCGCCGTCCACCTGCCGGCGGCGAAGCCTGGCGCGAAGAAACCGCAGGTGACGCGGAAGAACCAGCGCACCGCCGCCCCGTCGGCGAACTGGAACCTGCAGGCCGGCGGCAAGGTGCTGTACCTGACCTTCGACGACGGGCCGCAGCCTGTCTACACGCCGAAAGTTCTCGCCGTACTGGCGAAGCACCACGCGCGAGCGACGTTCTTCGTCCTGGGTCGTGAGGCCGCGGCCCACCCCGCGCTGGTCGAGACCACCCGGCGGGCCGGCCACCGGATCGGCAACCACACGTGGGACCACCCGATGCTCACCAAGCTGTCCCCGGTGCGGCTGCGCCAGGAGATCTCCACCGGCGTGAAGTCGAAGTGCTTCCGCCCGCCGTTCCGCGACACGAACGCCCACGTCGCGGCGGTCGCCGGCGAGTACCACCAGCACCAGGTGCTGTGGGACGTCGACACCAGGGACTGGGAGAAGCCCGGCGTGTCCCGCATCGAGCGCGCCCTGATCCGCGGCGCCCGTCCCGGCGCGATCTTCCTCATGCACGACGGCGGCGGCAACCGCGCGCAGACCGTCGCGGCGCTCGACCAGGCCCTCACCAAGCTGTCGGCGCAGGGCTACGCCTTCCGCTCGCTGCCCTGCTGATCACTTGAGGACGGCGGTCTTCCCGCCCGAGTAGTGCTGGAGCGCCTGGTCGATCAGGTGCACCGGCTGGTCGAGCGCGTTCACCGGAAACATCCCGGTCGGCTTGAGCAACGGATGCGGCTTCACCACAGCCCGCACCGCCGGCTGATCCAACCCGCGCACTCCCCCCGTCGTGGCCCCCACGCCACGCTGTAGCCGCAGCTCCAGCACGTACTGCCCGAAGATCTTCACCTGCTGGAACCCCCGCACCGCCTCCCACGGCAGCATCACCGCGTACGACGCCCCTTCGCACGCCAGCTCCAGCGCCTTCGGCGACATCCGCATCGCCACCAGCTGCAGCTCGTTGGCCGCGAACCACCTCTCGCGCTCCTTCACCAGCCGCAACGCCAGCACCGCACTGGCCACCAGCGGCCCCATGCTCGCGATCAGCAGCACCATGAACGGCCACATCCCCGACCCCTGGAACATCACCAGCGCGTACACCGCCACCCCGATGCCCAAGGCCCCGATCCCGCCCGTCACCCAGGCCCCCCGCCGCAACCCGGCCCGCACCAACCCTCGCCGCCGCTCCACCGCACCCCGATCGATGCCGACCACAAACGTCTGCACCGGAACCTGCTCGCTCATCCCCCTAGCCTCCCAGCCAGACGGCCCACTCGCCTCTCGACACCTCCCACCACCGAACTGTGCCGAGGTGGCCCGTGGGATGTGCTTGGCTGGACGCATGCGTGAGCCGCCGGACTTCCTCTCGGCCGAGGCTGTCCTCGACGCCGTCCGAACGCACTGGCCGATCGCCGTCGACACGATCGAGCACCTGCCGGTCGGTTTCGGAGCGCATCACTGGCGCGTCTCGTCGGCCGGGTCACCACGACTCTTCGTCACGCTCGATCGCCTCGGACTCCGCCGTACGGCGGAGTCGCTGGAGGCTGCCTACACCGCGGCGAACGAGCTGGCCGCGGCAGGGCTCGAGTTCGTTGCGGCATCTGTGCCTGACCGCCAGGGCCGCTGCACGGTTCCACTGGCGGGCGGCAGCGTGAGCTGCGTGCCGTGGACGGAGGGGAGCCCAGCCGGCTCAGGCCCCATCGGCAGTGACGACTTGGCCCGGCAGAACGCCGAGGCACTCGCTCGGCTGCACGCCACAGCCCCTCCCGTGGGCATCCCGAACTGGCGGCCCCGGGTCGGAAGCGATTTCGGGAGCTCCTTGGCCGAACAGTTGCAGGATCCGTGGGAGACCGGTCCGTACGGCGAACGTGCCCGGACCAGTCTGGCCCAACGGATCGAGGCGATCCGGGGCTGGACGGAGGCCTACCACGAGCTGGGCCGTCGTGCGGCCGACCGCCCGTGGGTGCCGACGCACGGTGAGTCGCACACCGCCAACCAGCTCCTGACCGATCGGGGACTCGTCTTCGTCGACTGGGAGTCGCTGGCCGTGGCACCGCGGGAGCGTGACCTCGTCACGCTGGTCAACTCCGGCTACGTCGACCTGGCCGCGCCGGACTGGGAGATGATCGAGCTGTTCGACCTGGAGTGGCGGCTGAGCGAGGTCGCGGAGTACGCGGACTGGTTCGGCCGTCCGCACACCGGGACAGCCAGCGACCGAGCCGCCTTCGACAACCTCGTCATGGAGCTGGAACGTCCCGGCTGGACACGTCCCGACGACCGGACGCACTAGACCAGCTTTGCTGACGGGCTTGTTCCCCCTCGGTCAGAGCCAGCCGTTGAGTTCGGCCAGTCTGGCGGCTTCGGCGCGGGTGCGGGCCTGGGTCTTGGCGATGGACGACACCAGGTGGTTGCGGACCGTGCCGGGCGACAGGCCGACGGTTCGGGCGATGTCGGCGACCGAGCCGCCTTCGGCGGTCGCGCGGAGGACGTCGGCCTCACGGTCGGTGAGGGGGTTGACCGCCAGGCCGCGCGCCTGGGCCGCTAGGGCCGGGTCGATGAAGCGCAGGCCGTTGTGCACGCGGCGGATCGCGTCGACGAGCTGTTCGGGCGGTGAGTCCTTCACGACGAAGCCGGCCGCGCCCACGTCCAGCGCGCGGGTCAGGTACCCGGGGCGGCTGAACGTCGTACAGATGATCACACGACAACCCGGTACGGCGTGCCGGAGCTCCGCCGCGACGGAGAGGCCGTCCCGGCCGGGCATCTGGACGTCGAGCAGAGCGATGTCGGGATCCGTACGCCGAGCCGCCTCGACGACCTCGGTTCCGTCGCCGAGCTCGGCGACGACGACCAGATCGGGTTCGAGCCGCAGCATCGAGGCCAGCGCACCTCGTACCAAGGCCTGGTCGTCCGCCATCAGCACGCGAATCGATCCAGCGCTCATGAGCTGCTCGGTGCTTCGGCGCGAAGGCAGAACCCACCGTCGGAGGTCGGACCGTGCTCGAGGGTGCCGGAGACAGCGGCCAGCCGTTCCGCCAGGCCGGTCAGCCCGTTGCCGGGCCGTGAGCCTGAGGAGGCAGCGTCCCCGTCGTTGCTCAGTTCGAGGTAGTGCGGCCCGAGGCGGAGCGTGCAGCGGGTGGCGTTGGAGTGCCGGAGGATGTTGGTCGCTCCTTCGCGCAGGACGTAGGCGAAGACAGCTTGCAGGTCGGGGCGGACGTTGTCGGCCGCGGCCGGAAGATCAGCCCGTACGCCGGCAGCGCGCAAGGCCAGCCGGGCCGCGGACAGCTCGGCGGTCAAGGAGACGGCGCGGTAGCCGGACACGGTCGCCCGTACGTCGGACAGCGCCTGCCGGGACAGCGATTCGAGCTCCCGGAGCTCGTGCAGTGCGGAGTCGACGTCGGCGGCAACCTCGAGCTGCCGCCGGGCGAGACCGAGCTTGACGGTGATGGTCGACAGGCTGTGCCCGAGGATGTCGTGCAGATCGCGCGACAGCCGCTCCCGTTCGGCGGCGACCGCCAGCTGCCGGACCTGGGCACGCGCCGCGCGGAGCTGCCCGATCGTGAAGGCCAGTGCGAGCACGAAGCTCAGCGCGACGGTCACCCCGACGAGCATGACCACCGCCCGCCAGTCGACATGGCCCGGGCCGGCCCACATCCAGCCGACCTGTCCTGCGGCGGTCGCGAGTCCGAGCGGCAGCGCTACCCGCAGCGGCAGCAACATCAACGTGAGCGCGATCGCGAACGTCAGGTCCGTCAGCAGCACCGGCGCGTTCAGCAGCGCCGCCGAGGCCGCGCCGAACCCGAACATCAGCGCGACCAGCCCGACCCGTGTCCGGCGCGGCGCCATGGGCCCGAACC
This sequence comes from Kribbella sp. DT2, assembly GCF_049844575.1. Lineage (NCBI taxonomy): Bacteria > Bacillati > Actinomycetota > Actinomycetes > Propionibacteriales > Kribbellaceae > Kribbella > Kribbella sp. DT2. The sequence goes on from NZ_JBNCLH010000013.1 coordinate 100,184, forward strand.
AGAGCGCCGACAGACAGGCGACGGCGTAGCAGCCGATCAGACCGACGGCGAGTACGACGCGCGCACCGTCGTACCGGTCGGTGACGAGCTCCGCGGTCCGCAGGCTGACAGCGACGAGCGGAATGCCGACGGCGAGCGACGCGATCACACGGGTCCGCCGGATCGATCCGGCTTCGCCGAGGAAGCTCCAGTCCGGCCAGCGCCGGACCGAGAACTCGTCAGCGGCGCGGTCGGTCACGTTCGTCATCGTACGTCGGCCGACCGGACGACGACCCGTACCAAATGGCACGGGTCACCGCGATCCGGCCGTGATTGCGTGGTTTCCGTTCGGAGATCGACGAAAGGACGGACCATGCGCACGATGTTGCCAGCAGCAATCATGGCGACCGCGATCACCCTGGTGGGCGCGGGCGCCGCGGTCGCCGAGACGCCGAAACCCGTACCTCGGTGGAGCACGTGCGTCGGGAAGAACCTGGACGGGCTGGAGTGCTCCACCGTGCGCGTGCCGCTCGACTACAGCCGCCCCGACGGCCGCACGATCGAGCTCGCGATCTCCCGCAAGGCCAGCCGGCACCCGGAGAAGCGGCGCGGCGTCCTGCTGCTCAACCCCGGCGGCCCGGGTCTGGTCGGCCTGACCGCCCCGAACCTGCTCGGGCTCTCCCAGCAGATCCAGGACTCGTACGACGTGATCGGGTTCGATCCCCGCGGTGTCGGCCGCAGCACCCCGCTGACCTGCGACCTGGACCTGGAGCAGCAGGCCGACGCCTCCAACCCGCCGTTCCCGCACAACGCGCGGGACGTCACCGCCGCGGCAGCGTTCGCCCAGCAGGTCGCCCACCAGTGCACGACCTCGAAGACGTCCGACCTGCTGCCGTACATCAGTACGGCGAACACCGCCCGCGACCTGGACCGGATCCGCGAAGCCCTCGGCGCGCCGAAGCTCTCGTACTACGGCGCGTCGTACGGCACCTACCTCGGCGCCGTCTACACCACGCTCTTCCCGGGCCGCAGCGACCGCATCGTCCTCGACAGCAGCCTGCCGCCGGACGGGTACACCGTCAGCGCCCTGCGCGCACAGGGCTCAGGCTTCGAGACCCGGTTCCCGGACTTCGCCGACTGGGTGACCGTGCACGCGAAATCACTCGGTACGACGCCGGCCGCCGTCCGGGCGAAGTACTTCGAACTCGCTGCCCGCCTCGACAAGTCGCCGCAGAACGGTATGGACGGGACGGCGTTCCGCGCCACCACCAGCGGCCTGATCCGCGACAACAGCGTCTTCCCGTTCCTTGCGGACATCTGGCAGAAGCTCGACACGAACACCTATCCGCAGGAGCCCGTCGTCGACCGCGGCGACAACCTCCAGGCCTCCTACCTCGGCGTGGTCTGCGGCGACTCCCGGTGGCCGCGCTCCGTCGCGACGTACCAGGCCAACGTCGCGATCGATCGGGTCCGGTCCCCGATGTACGGCCCGCTCGCCGCCAACATCCGCGCCTGCGCCTACTGGCCGTCGCCGACCGCCTCGAAGGTGCGGATCACCGGTGCCGGCCCCTCGAACGTCCTGATCGTGCAGAACCTCCGCGACCCGGCCACCCCGCTCGCCGGCGCCCGCCAGATGCGCGCCGCCCTCGGCCACCGCGCCCGCATGGTCACCGTCGACCAAGGCGGCCACGGCGTCTACACCGCCGCGAACCTGTGCGGAAAAGCGGCCGTCGACACCTTCCTCACCACCGGCAAACGCCCGCAACGCGACACCTTCTGTCAGTAGAGTTCGCCGGTGGAGGTGGCCCGCCATGGACGACGAAGCAGCCGTCGCCGCTGTGCTCGTCACGACGCAGCTCGCGCGGTTCAGGGACGCGAATCCGGGGCTCCGCGCCCGGCGACACGTCGCCCGAACACCTACATCTGCTGGCGAAACAGCTCGGTACGGCGCTTGCGGCGTGCCACGACATCAGTCTCGAGCGCGTCCCGCAGCGGCTCTGGGCCAACGCCTGGTCGGAACCGCCGCCGACGCCACCGACGGCGGCCGACTGCTACACGCCTCTCCGCGAACTGGGCGGCGTGGAGCACCTGGCCGAAGCGGCCTCCGTCGGCCCGGCAGCCCGAAGAACGTTGCTCGAGGCCCTCGAAGCTGTCGATGCGATGGACCCGGTCCTTGCCCACGGCGACCTGTACGAGAACCACCTGCGGCTCGACGGGTCCGGGACGTTGACCGGCATTCTCGACTGGGGGTTCGGCGGCGTGCTGTCTCCGCTGGTCGACTTCACGTGCAGCCAGTGGGACAGCGCGAGTTGGGCCGCCGAAGGCTCCTACGGTGAACTCCGCCGGCACCTCTGGACGGCGTACGCCGACCATCGGTCGGTGCCGCTGCCGACCTGGGAGCAGGTCCACCTCGCGCTGACCGCGTTCGACATCGTTGCGCTGGGCCCCGAGTCGCGGACCCACTACTACTGGCAGAAGAGCCCCGAGTGGCAGGCCGCTCGACGAGCCGCGGCGCGAGACTCCTTGCGGGCGCAGCTCGTCGAGTAGGCGGTGCTACTGGCGGCGGGCGAGGTGGGTGGTGATCTCGGCGTCGAGGTCCACGGTGTCCGGGAGGACCTCGAGGATGCGGCGGAAGACCTCGTCCCGGTCGGCGGGCCGCAGCATCACGTACGCCGAGACCGTCGAGAGCTGTCCGACGTATTCGTGAGCGCTCATCGTCAGCCGCCGTTCGACCACCGCTTGCCGTACATCCGTGAACCACTCGGCCTGTTGAAGCTCCGTGCCGGGCCATTCCATCGGGCGGTCCGCGGGAGGTGTGCTGTCCGGCGACGGGACGCCGTCGTCCACCAGGTACGGCGAACGCGCCGCGCGCACGGCCGCCTCGAGCTCCGGGTCGGCCAGCTGGATCGGCACAGCGAACGAGGCGAACACACCACCCGGCCGGACGAGCGCGGCCATCCGGTCCCACCGGCCTTCAGGGTTGGTCCAATGCAGCGCGGCCGCCGAGTACACCAGGTCGTACGACGAACCCGGCGGCAGGTCCTCGAAGGCCGCTTGCACGCTGGTGACGTTCGCCGGCAGGTGCTTGCGCAGCTCCGCGAGCATGGCCGCGTCAGGCTCGGTCGCCGTGACCGCGATCCCTGCCTGCGCGAACAGACGCGTCGCCTTGCCCGTCCCGGCCCCGAACTCGAGGGCCGTGCGGATCGGCTCACCGGCGTACGCCGTGACCAGTTCGAGGAGCTCCACGGGATACCCCGGCCGGTACCGCTCGTAGGCCTCCGCCACCGTCCCGAAGCTCAACGCACGCGTCACCATGCCCGGCATCCTGGCACCTCCGAGGCCTGCCGCGCCTGCCATTTTCCCGGCTACTTCGGGGCCTGGAATCCGCCGAGCCGCTCCTCGAGCAGTTCGGCCAGTCGCAGCGGGGTGCGATCCTCGAACATCGGACCGATGAGCTGCACCCCCACCGGCAACCCTTCGGGCGACCGACCCGTGGGTACGGCGGTGGCGGGCAGGCCGGGCATGGTCGCCAGGCCGGCCCAGACGAGCTGGTCGAAGTACGGGTAGCCGGCGCCGTCGACGTCGATCCGGCGTTCCAGCAGATCCGGGTTGTGGTCGTGGGGGAACGCGGGAGTGGGCGTGATCGGGCACACCACGGCATCGAACTCCGCGAACAGCTGCCGCCAGCCGTGCCGGTGAAGCTCGCGACGGTTGTTCACCATCATCCAGTCACCGTGACTGAACACCATCGCGCGCAGCCGCGCGGCGTCCAGGCTCTGGTCGTCCGCGCTCAGTCCGGCCGCGCGGATCCGCAGCTGTCCGAGCGCTTCGACGGGAAAACGGGCCACGGAGCCCGAGAACAAGAGCTGCATGTAGACCGTGCCGGCTTCGGTCAGGTCGGGCAGCAGCGGACTGTGCCGTACGACGCGCGCGCCGCCGTCGACGAGCGCGTCGGCCACCCGGTTCACGCCCGCCCGCACAGCGGCCCCGGTCGGAATGAGCGGATGGTCCTCGAGGACCAGCACCCGGAAGTCGGACAGCTGCTCGTGGCGCGCGGGCGGCAGTGTCACGTCGTACGCGATGCCGTGCGTCAGTGGGTCCGGCCCGGCCATGACGTCGAGCAGGAGCGTGAGATCGCGGGCGCTACGTGCCATCGGACCGACAACGGCGAGGTCGAGCTCGACCGGCCAGGCAGGCTCGGACGGCGCGACCATGCCGCGGGTCGCCGCCAGTCCGAGCGTCGGCTTGTGCGAGTAGATGCCGCAGAAGTGCGCGGGCGTGCGCAGCGAACCGGCGAGGTCGGACCCGATCGACAGCGCCCCGAACCCGGACGCCAGCGCCGCCGCCGATCCGCCGGATGACCCACCCGACGTACGCGCGTGGTCCCACGGGTTGTTGGTGGTGCCGTAGATGTCGTTGAAGCTCTGGATGTCCTGCAGCCCCAGCGGAATGTTGGTCTTGCCGAGCACGACCGCACCGGCGGCCTTGAGCCGCGACACCTGTACGGCGTCCTCAGCCGGCATGAAGTCCCGGTGCTGCGGCATCCCCCAGGTCGTGGGCAGCCCGCTGACGTTGTAGGACTCCTTGACCGTCACCGGAACCCCGAGCAAAGGCCGGTCCTCACCCCGAGCCCGCGCCTGATCGGCCCGCTCCGCGGCGCCCCGCGCACGCTCGAAGTCCGGCACACACATCGCGTTGATCCCCTGATCGTCCCGCTCGATCCGGGCGATCGCCTCGTCGGTCAGCTCCGCCGAGGTCACCTCTCCCGCACGCAACGCCACCAGAAGCTCTTCAGCCGTCGAAAACTCTCTCTCCGTGAACATGAAATCGACGCTAACCGCTCACCTCAGAAGCCATAAAACCCCTTTTCGCACAACAGGGGCGGGAGGTCAGAACGGCCGGGCGGCGTTGACCTTCTCGACGATCGGGACGAGGCCGGTGACGAGCTCGTCGACCTCGTCCGGCGCGAGGCAGGCGTACGCCGGGGCCGCCAGCTCGTCGGTCAGCTCCTCGATCTCGTTCCGGAGTTTCCGCCCGGCCGGCGTGAACCAGCCGTCGTCGTCCACCAGCCCGCGCTGCCGGAGACCGTCGAGTACGGCGTCCAACTGCTCGTCACCGAGCGGGTCGAGCCGGCCGAAGTCCCGCGCCTTCATGTCCCACATGAGCGCCTGCAGCACGTGCGACTCCTGCCCGTTGATGCCTGCGGCAACCAGCGCGGTCAGATGCCCGTCGCCACGGTGCTCACGCAACAGCGTCGCCGCGTGCCACAACCGGGCAACCGGCTCCTCGGGCACCGGAAGCGACCGAAGTCCGGCGAACAAGATCCGCCCCTCCACCGGCACGCTGAACGCGGCCTTCAAGAAGAGCTCCGCGGCCCGCGCGACCACCGGGCTGTCCGCCAGCTCAGCCAGGATCCCGCGCAACGCCTTGACGCACCCGCGCTCCCGAGCGGCGAGCACGGCCTCCGGCGTAGCCACCTCCCAGCAACTCGGCACACAAGCCGCGACCTCCCCCGGTGCGAAGTTGTAGAACAACGCATCGACCACCTCCGCCGGCACCCGCCCCAACGGCGCCGACCGCGAGGCGAAGTACAACGGCCAGTACCCCTCGTACCCGAGCGCCTGCAGCTCCTCGTTCGGCTCATCGGCCATGTAGGCGACCTCGTGAATCGGTACGAACAGTTCGTTGAGCCGCCGCGCCACGCTGTCCATCAGGTTCTCCTCGGGTAGAACCGGCCCGTCACCGGCCTCTCACACTGTCCACGAACCACCCTCCGACGATCCGACAACCTGCCCGGAACTTTCTGGCCGAGCATTTCATCAGGATAGACTTATATAAGTGGAGCCGCGTACTATCTGCGTCCATGAAGTACACCAACTCGATCGAGATCGCGCTGCCGCGGGAACAGGTGGCCCAACTGCTCGCCGACCCGGCCCACCTGATGAAGTGGCTACGCGGCGTGGTCCTGCACGAGCCCCTGAGCGGGATCCACGGAGAGCTGGGCACGAAATCCCGAGTCGTGATGCAGTCGGGGAAGCGGACGATGGAGCTCACCGAAACAATCACCCGCCGCGAGCCGGCGGACCTGCGCGAGATTCCCTACGAGACCGTCGTCCACTTCGACCGCGAGATCGACGGCGCAGGCATGTGGAGCCTCACCCGCGACCGACTCACCGAAGCCACCCCGGACACGACCCTCTGGGAGAGCGAAAGCGAATACCGCTTCAGCAGCCTGACGATGCGACTGGTAGCGCTCCTGATGCCCGGCACCTTCCACAAGCAGTCCCAACACCTGCAGGACTTCAAGGCCTTCGCCGAACAGGGCAAGGACGTCCGCGAAGAGAAGACCTGACCAGCCGCAGTCAGCAACGAACCCACCGATGACAGGAGCCCGCGTGGGGGCTTTTAGAGGCGGCGGCCGGACCAGGTCCAGGCGTAGGCGCCGTCGTCGACCGCCGTACCGGCCTCGCCCAGCTCCAAGGGGCGGAAGGTGTCGACCATCACTGCCAGTTCCTCGAAGCGTTCGGCGCCGAGGGAGGCCTCGATGGCGGAGGGCTGGGGGCCGTGGGCGTAGCCGCCGGGGTGTAGGGAGATCGAGCCCAGGCCGATCCCTGACCCCTTGCGGGCTTCGTAGTCGCCGCCGCAGTAGAACATGACCTCGTCGGAGTCGACGTTGGAGTGGTAGTACGGGACGGGGACGGACAGCGGGTGGTAGTCGACCTTGCGGGGGACGAAGTTGCAGATGACGAAGTTGTGGCCTTCGAAGACCTGGTGGACCGGTGGCGGCTGGTGGATGCGGCCGGTGATGGGTTCGAAGTCGCTGACGTTGAACGTGTAGGGGTACAGACAGCCGTCCCAGCCGACCACGTCGAAGGGGTGGGTGGCGTAGGTCATCCGCGAGCCGACGATGCCGCTCGGGCCGTTGCCGCGGTGCTTGACCAGGACCTCGACGTCCACACCGTCCACCACGTACGGCGTCGCAGGCGTCACCAGGTCCCGCTCGCAGTACGGCGCGTGCTCCAGAAATTGCCCGTAGCGCGACAGGTAGCGCTTCGGCGCCGCGATGTGGCTGTTCGCCTCGATGCAGTACGCGTGCACCCCGTCAGCGCCCGGAACCCACCGGTGCGTCGTCGCCCGCGGGATCAGCACGTAGTCGCCCTCGCGCGCCTCCAGCACCCCGAAGACCGTTTCGACCGTCGCCGACCCCTTCTCGACGTACACGCACTCGTCGCCGATCGCGTTCCGGTAGTACGGCGACGCCTCGCCGGCGACGACGTACGAGATCCGGACGTCCCCGTTCCCGAGCACGAGCCGCCGGTGCTCGACGACGTTCAGCCCGGCGGGCCCGTCGAAGAGGTCGTGCAGCTTCAGGTGCCGAGGTGTCAGCGGGTGGTTGGCGACGGTCGACAGGTCCGGCAGCGACCACACCTGGCTGTCGACGATCGCCGACGGTACGCCGGCGTGGTACAGCAGTGACGAGTCCGACGAGAACCCCTCCTCGCCCATCAGCTCCTCGTAGTACAGCGCGCCGTCCGGGTTCCGGAACTGGGTGTGCCGCTTCGGCGGGACCTGCCCGACCTGCCGGTAGTACGCCATGACTCCCGTTTCCACCAATCCGTTTATCGGACGCGACTGTCCGCTTACCGAAAGCATCCGTTAGGCTCGGACCCATGTCAACCGTCCCACCGCTGTTCCGGCACCTGGTCGACGACGCCTCGATGTTCCCGCCGGGGGACCTCCCCCTGCCCGAGGCCGTGCCCGCTCACCGCGCCTACACCAGTACGCCGTACGCCGACCTGGTCGGCTCCTTCGTCACCTCCGACGAGGACCTGATGAAGGTCGCCGCCGAGGTCGCGAAGACGAGCGAGGGCCCCCTGAACGTCTCCGTGGTGATCACCGGCGGCGCCGGCGGGATCGAGCCCGCCGTCCGGTACGGCGACCGCTCCCCCGACGTCACCGTCACCGCGATCGAGGTCCGCCTGCGCGACGAGGACGACCTGTCCCGCAACGCCCTGCGCGTCGTCCGCGCCTGCGACGACTGCCTCGACGAGGAGAACGCGTTCGTCGAGATCGGCCTCGACGGCGCCTGGGAACGGGCGCTCGACGTGGTCGCCGACGCCGGCTACAACGCCAAGCTCCGCACCGGCGGCCTCGACGCGTCGCTCTTCCCGAACGCCGACCAGGTCGCCGCGTTCATCACCGCCTGCCTCGACCGCGAGGTCGCGTTCAAGTGCACGGCCGGTCTGCACAACGCCGTACGGCACAGCGCGGCCGACACCGGCTTCGAGCACCACGGCTTCCTCAACGTCCTGCTCGCCACCCGCGCGTCCCTCGACGGCGCCGGCCTGGACGACCTCCGAGCGCTACTCGACGAGCGCGACGGCAAAGTCCTGGCCGCCAAGGCCAAAGACATCGAAGACCAGCAGGCCGAGAGCACCCGCCGCTGGTTCACGTCGTACGGCTCCTGCAGCATCACCGAGCCGTACGACGACCTGCAAACACTCGACCTCCTCAGCTGAAACCGGAGCGCCCTGTGACCTGGATCGACCTGCCCGAAGCCACGCCGTTCGGCCCGGACAACCTGCCGCTCGGCGTGTTCCGGCTCGGTGACGAGGAGCCGCGGATCGGCGCCGCGATCGGCGACCACCTGATCGATCTGGCGCCGGTCGCGTCGGCGCAGATGCTGGACGGGTCGCAGCTGTTCAACCAGCCGACGCTGAACGCGTTCCTCGCGCTCGGCCGCCCGGCCTGGAAGGCGACGCGGGAGTGGCTGATCGACCTGGTCCGCAACGAGAACAACCGCGACGCCGTCGAGCCCCACCTCGTCCCACGATCCACCGTCACGATGCTGCTGCCGTTCGAGGTCGCCGACTACGTCGACTTCTACGCCTCCGAGGTGCACGCCACCAACCTCGGCCGCCTGTTCCGCCCCGGCTCCGAGCCGCTGCTGCCGAACTGGAAGCACCTTCCGGTCGGCTACCACGGCCGGGCCGGCACGGTCGTTGCCAGCGGCACCGACATCGTGCGCCCGTCGGGCCAGCGCAAACCCCCGACGGCCGACACCCCGACGTACGGCCCGTCGCAGCGCCTCGACATCGAGGTCGAGCTGGGCTTCGTCGTCGGTACGCCGTCAGCACTCGGTACCCCGGTCGGAGTCGACGCGTTCGAGGAGCACGTGTACGGCGTGGTGCTGGTGAACGACTGGTCGGCGCGCGACCTGCAGGCGTGGGAGTACGTGCCGCTCGGGCCGTTCCTGGGCAAGTCGTTCGCGACCTCGATCTCGCCGTGGGTGGTGTCGCTGGAGGCACTGAAGGACGCGACCGTCCCGCTCCCGCAGCAGGACCCGCCGGTCCTCCCCTACCTCCAAGGCGCCGAGCTCAAGAACCCCGACATCACCTTCGAGGTCCGCTGGAACGGCCAACTCGTGAGCACCCCGCCGTACCGGGAGATGTACTGGTCTCCCGCACAGATGCTCGCGCACCTGTCGGTCAACGGCGCCTCGGTCCGCACCGGCGACCTCTACGCCTCCGGCACCGTCAGCGGCAACAACAAAGACCAGCGCGGCTCCTTCATCGAGCTGAGCTGGGGCGGCCGCGATCCGGTCACCGTGAACGGCGAGGAACGCACCTTCCTGCAGGACGGCGACGAGGTCACGATCACCGGCTGGGCGACCACCTCCAGCGGTCAGAAGATCGGGCTCGGCGAGGTCACCGGCCGGATCGCACCAGCCATCAGCTGAGCAGCAGCAGGGAGTCCCAGCCGGTGACGGGGTCGGCGTCGCGCGCGTAGGAGTCGAGGGCGAGCGCGACCCCGGCCGCGCCCTCCATCAGCCCCGGCAGGTCGAGCCAGAGATCGGCCATCGGCTGGTAGTACCGGTACCCGAACGGCGTACCGGGGTCGAACGATTCAACCAGCCGCCCGGCCAGCTTCTCGACGACCGGTCCCACAACTCCCGGCTGCCGTCGATCGAGCCCGGCGAACATGTGCAGCAGTCCGGCCCACCCGTGACACAACGCGTCGTCGGAAACCGCCCAGTCCTCGAACGGTCTCGCCGCGAGCGACTTGACCGCGGCCAGGCCCGCATCGTTCCAGTCCGGCCGGTCCAGCGCCGCCGCGGCCATCTCCAGCGAGCGGGCGACACCGGGCGCGCCGTAGCACCACGATGCCCTGGCCGGCTTCGGTTTCTCAGCAGTGGCACCGCGCCCCGCGTAGTACTCCAGGTCGATGTAGCCGGTCCAGTAGGGGCCGTAGGCATCGACCTCGCGCCACTCGACCAGCCAGTCGGCCATCGTGGTGATCGCCTCGGCCTGACCGGGCACCTCGACGCCCTGCGAACGGGCCAGCGACAACAACCCGAGCGGCCCGGGAATACCGTGTGCCAGCCCGAAGTTCAGCTGCCCCTGCTCGAACCCCGGACCCACAGTGGTCTTCGTCGTCCCGTCGTACCACCACCCCGGGACTTTCACCCCGTCCACCTCGACCGGCTCCAGCACTGTGACCAGGCTGCTCAACACTTCCGGCAGTACGTCGGAACGCCGGTGCAGCAGGTACCTCCCGATGCCGCTCAACCCGCCGATCACGTCGATCACCGCGGCCGTCGTCGGCCGGCCGTCGCGCTGCGCGGCCTCCTGTACGGCGATCAGGTACCGGGCCTGCTCTGCGACCCGCAGATCAAGCCGTTCGAGGATGCCGCCGTAGTCCCCTCGAACAGCGGCAATCCGGGTCGCGGACACGAGCGCTCCGAGACCCTCGAACGGACCGTCCAGTGGCAGGCTCGCGGTCGACGCCATGGTGAGCTGGAGATAGCGATGAGCGTGCGCTCGGTGCTGCTCGTCGGTCTGCCCCAGCTCGGCGAAGAGCATCGCGAGCGCACCCGGCCCCCGCGACAGCGTCGACGGGTCCCAGGGCGGGCACGGCACGTTGCCGATGTCGATCCGGGTGCCGTTCGCGGTCGTTGCCTCAAGCACCCGCTCGGGATCCTTCAGCCGGTCGGCCAGCTCGGCGACGATCTCCGCGGCGCGGGCCCTCATCGACGATGCTCCTGCGCGCCGACCTGCCGTCGTACGGCCGCTCGAAGCAGTCCGTACGCCCGTTGCTCGGCGGTCCGGTCCGTGCCGAGCAGCCGGTTCGCCTGCAGGTGCAGGACGGCGCCGATCGCCTGATGCTGCTGGTCGTCCGTCCCGATGCCGATCAGGTCGCCGTACTCGCGGCCGACGGCACGCCGTTCGGTCCACAGCGCCCGGAGGTCGTCGGGCAGAGCATCGCCGTCCAGGTCGAGAAGCGGCATCGCCGCCGTGCGAACGGCAGCGGGAACGTCGTTGGAGACCTCGATCGGGAACGCGTTCAGCACCCACCGCCGCCAGTCCCACTCGCCCAGCGACGCGAGCAGATCGGCACAGTTGGCCGCGACCAGCGTCTCGATCGGCAGGTCGAGCTTGCGCGTCGCGCGGAGTCCGAGCTGGCCGATCACCGAGGCGCTGTCGGCCTGGAACAGCCGCTCGGCCACCGGCATCGCCTGTTCACCGCCGTACCGGGCGACCTCGGGATCGTAGCCGTCCAGTACGATGGACCGGATCGCGCCGGCCTCGACCGCGGCCGTCGTCCAGTCGTGCAGGACCGGCAGAATCTCGGCGGCCGGGCCGTGGAAGCGGAGCCGCAGATGCGCCTCAGGATCCTTGTAGCGAAGGAAGAACCAGCGGTCGACGCGCCCGGAGAGCTCCTGGGTCAACCTGCTCACGTGGCGGACCAGCAGCGAGTCGTGGGTGTCGGGCAGGGCGTAGACCTTCGCGAAGACCCACTCGCCGCCCGGGTGGTGCCGACGCGGCGGCCGCGACCAGGAACGGCTGGAACGGATCGCGGGGCGCGGACGGTTGCTCAGCAGCGGGACGACGAGCTCGTTGGCGCGGTCGGCGGTGACACCGAAGCTGCCGTGGATCGCGGGTGTCTCGGTGACGACCCGTGAGCGCTTGAACTGGTCGCGGAGCAGGCGCCGATGCAGCGGCTCGCGCAGGTCGAGATCGAGATGATGATCGGCCAGACTGATCCGGACCAGGTCCGGTACGTCGTGACGGTCGCGCCAGCGGGCCAGTTCACCGGCCCACGCGTCGGCCGTGAGGGTGACATCCGCCAGGGCGCTCGGGGCCCTCCATCGGGCCGGGGCGAGGATCGTGTGGCCGGAGCGGACGCGGGGCAGCCGGGCCAGGGCGTCGAGGCGGCCCCATCGCCAGGGCGTCCACATCCGGCGGCCGGCCAGGGAAAGGGCGGCCACGAAGCGCGCCGCGTTCGGGGCCGCGGTGGCCATGTTGATCATGTGCGGGCGGACCACCTGCAGCTCGCGATCGAGGCCGGGGGCAAGGAGGAACAGTCGCTCGCCGCTGCTGCCGACCACGACGTCGTCGATGCCGAGGGCGTCCTCGCCGGCGAAGGTGCCGACAGCAAGGACATCGGGCAGCAGCCGCGGCACCCGGAGGACGTTGCCGAAACGGGGGTCGGCCGGGAGGAACTCCAGCTGAACCGGGAACGGGCCGTCGGCACCGGTCTGCTGGAGCCCGGCCAGACGCTCCTCGGCGTTGAGAAGTCCCGCGAAGCGTCCCAGCATCGCTCCCGCGCTGACAGCTCCGGCTCCGGCCCCGGCGAGCAGGGTGAACTCGCCACGGCTGACCGCGTCCGCGGACTCCGCGAGCAGTTGCAGGCACAGATCGAGCGAGTCCGGCGGTACGTCGTCGTTGGCCTCTCCGGCCAGCTGCTGGACCAGATCGGCATCCAGGACCAGCTCGTCGCCGGTGCCGAGGAGATCCCCGAGCAGCTCGTCGCGTGCGGCCGGGTACGGATTGCCGGGAGCCGGAATCGTGTTCCGCTCGGTCGGGGGCTGCTGGTACTCCGAAGGGGCGCCGAGCCCGAGATGGGGATCGAGCAGCTCACGGACCCCGACCAGCTGGTCGACGCCGTACCGCTCGAGGAACTCCTGGTGGAACGCCTTCAGATTGGTGAAGGCTTCACCCTGCGGGGCGAGGCGCCACAGCACATCCCCCGCGCTCGCGGCCTCGTCGAGCACCGCCCGCGGCAGGACCGTCTCGGCGTCGGCGCGGAGGTCGACCTGCACGGGTGGCCGTCCGTTGGTCGCGGCGTCCGCTGTCGCGAGGTCTGCCATCGCGGCCGTCAGATCGCGCCAGATCGCGATCCCCTCGCCGGGCAGCGCTTCGGCGTACTGGGTGAGGAGGGAGGCGACCCGGCGTACCGGCGTTGCGACGTCAAGCCCCTCGAGGCGGTTCGCCAGCTCGTCGAGGTCGTCGAAAGTGCTGACGTCGGTCAGCAGGATCTCGCGCTCGAGGAGCTGCCCGAGCAGGGTGTGCACGTGCTCGGCGGTTCCCTCGGGGAATTCGTTCAGGACAAGCGCGTGCAGCTCGGAGTAGGCGATCGGACGGCGCGCGGCGACCAGGGCGGACTGCACCGCCGGTCCGTGGGCGATCGACAGCGAGCGGCCCGACTCGACGCCGGCCAGGCGACGGAGGTACGGGAGGACCAGACGGTCGCCGCGGACTTCGCACAGATTGTTGACGACGACCTCGGACCGGGCGCGGACGAGCGGGTCGCGGAGGAGCTCGCGGACCAGTGCGTGCATCCAGCCCGCGTCCGGGCGGACGGCCTTCACCGGCCGGTCGCCGACGACCACTTTTGCCACCTCGCCGACCTCGGCCACGCTCACGCCGGCCAGAAGTCCGAACGGCGTCGGGCGTCCCCCCATCCGCAGCCGGTAGCGCGCGGTGGCGAGGAGGGTCCGCTCCAGCTTGACCCGGTCGAGCTGGTCGATCCGGTCGAGCCCCTGCCCGAGCGATCCGCTCGACACTTCGATCGCTTCCCGGAGGACGGGATCGGCGATCAGCTCGTGGAGGTGTGCTCGAAGTTGCTCGACGGTGGCGTTCGCGGGATCGATCGCCGGCTCGGCGGACCAGGCGGGCGAAGCGTCCGGTGCGGAGGCCGTCCGCGCCGGGGTGGCCTCCGAGAGGCGGAGGACGGCGAAGTGTCCGGCCCGGAACAGGGCCGGGCCGGACGTGTTCTCGGTCAGGACCCCGCCGTCAGCAGCAGGTCAGACAGGCGGCGATGCCCACCGGGTAAGTGTTCACCGTGCCCGGAGTCAGGCTGCACTTCTCGTCAACCTGCTTGGCATCACCGGGACCGACCAGCTCCTTGTCACGGGTCGGGTCGGACACGGGGATGACGTCGAGATCGAGATCGAACGCGGTCGGGGTCATAGCTTCTGCCTCTCGCTCGGGAACCGCCTCTGCTACGGCGGGTCGCCAGTCAAACACCGCCTGTCGCCAGATTTCAACACCTCACCACCACCGAAAGGCGCTTTTTCACTGGTTGGGTTGTGCGACCAGTTTGTTCATAGCTGTTCGTTTCTATTGACTCTTGCTCGGTCTTGCGCAGAGAATCCGAGACGACCCGCCCGTCGTCCGAGGAGTGCTCTCGTGATTCCCATCCGCCCAGCGGCCGCCACCGCCGCTCTCGCGCTGACCGCCGCCCTGCTCGCGGCGCCGTCGACCGGAGCCGCGGCCCCCACCCCGCCCGGCCTCCTGACGCTGAGCTCCCCCGAGCTGACCGTCACCGTCGCCGCCGACTTCCCCCGCGTCGTCCAGTACGCCGACAACGCCTCCGGCCGGATCCTCGGCGGTCAGCCGGACGCGATCTCGACCGTCACGATCAACGGCACCGCCCGGACCGCGCACCTCGAGAGCGCGCCCACCGTCGAGGGCACCAAGGCCGTCTACCACCTCGCCTTCGACGCCCTCCCAGGCGTCGAGCTGGACGCGAGCCTCGCGCTCACCGGCCGCGTCACCACGTTCGCGATCGACGCCGTCCGCGACACCGAGGCCAGTCGCGTCGGCACGATCGACATCCCCGACCACGACCTCGTCTCGGTCTCGAGCACCGAAGCGAAAGCGACCACCGCGTTCACCACGCTCGACCCCGACTCCACCCGCACCGCCGACAAGATCACGCCGGTCACCGCCACCACCCCGGCGGAGGCCGCGCCGACCGGCGCGGCGTACGCGTTCGTCAGCACCAGCGGGCTGGCCGCCGGGATCGAGTCCAACTCGACGTACGACAAGCCGGCCGGTCAGTCCGTCGACGACGGCGCCCGGTTCTGGCACCGCGCCCGCAAGGCCGCCGACGGCAGCACGCGCGTCGGCGTGTGGAGCGGGCAGTGGACCTACCGCGCCGACACCTCGCCGTACACGGAGCCCTTGCCCTGGGCAAAGATCGTCGTCACCCCGGACGCCAACAAGGACAAGACCGTCGACTGGCAGGACGGCGCGCTCGCGTTCCGCGCGATCATGACCGAGCCGAAGGGCGGCGAGCAGGTCAAGGACCGGGTGATCACGCACATCCCGTTCAACTTCGCCAGCCAGGCCACGCACCCGTTCCTGCGCACGCTCGACGACGTGAAGCGGATCTCGCTGGCCACCGACGGCCTCGGGCAGCTCGCGCTGCTCAAGGGCTACGGCTCGGAGGGCCACGACTCGGCGCACCCGGACTACGGCGGCAACTACAACCTCCGCGCCGGCGGTCTGACCGACCTCAACACGCTGCTCAAGAAGGGCAAGGGCTGGAACGCCGCGTTCGGCGTCCACGTCAACGCGACCGAGTCCTACCCGGAGGCCAACGCGTTCAGCGAGGACCTGGTCGACAAGTCGAGCAAGGGCTGGAACTGGCTCAACCAGAGCTACTACATCAAGCAGCGGCCGGACCTGGCCACCGGCGACATCGTGAAGCGGTTCCAGCAGCTCCGCGACGAGACCGACCAGAATTTGCAGCAGCTCTACATCGACGTCTACTACCAGTCCGGCTGGCTGGCCGACGGCCTGACCCGGCAGCTCGCCGACCAGGGCTGGCAGATCGCGACCGAGTGGGCCGACCGGCACGAGCGCACCTCGCTGTGGTCGCACTGGGCCAACGACCTGGACTACGGCGATGCCACCAACAAGGGCCTGAACAGCCAGATCATCCGGTTCGTCCGCAACCACGAAAAGGACGTCTGGAACGCCGACCCGATCCTGGGCCAGAGCTCGCTGGTCGAGTTCGAGGGCTGGACCGGTGAGACCGACTGGAACAAGTTCTACGCCAACGTCTGGCAGAAGAACCTGCCGGCCAAGTTCCTGCAGCAGCAGAAGATCACCGACTGGAACGCTGGTGACATCCGGTTCACCGGTGGTGTCCGCGGCGCGGTCGAGAACGGCAAGCGGACCGTGTACGCCGGTGACGCCAAGGTCCTCGACGGCGACAAGTACCTGCTCCCCTGGGACGGCAGCAAAAAGCTCTACCACTACAATCCCGAGGGCGGTCTGACCGCCTGGCGCGTCCCGGCCCAGCTGGCCAAGGCGACCAAGTTCACCGTTTACAAGCTGACCGACACCGGTCGCGTGAAGGTCACCACGGCCCCGGTCCGCAAGGGCGTCGTGACCCTCGATGCCGTCGCCGGCCAGCCGTACGTCCTGTACCCCGACAAGGCGCCGTCGCAGGCGGCAGCCAACTGGGGTGAAGGCACCCACCTCAAGGACCCCGGCTTCAACGCCGGCGACCTGAAGGCGTGGAGCCCGACCGGCTACGCCAAGATCGATGCGCTCAGCAACGGCCAGCACGTCGCCGTCCTCGGCCCGGAGCCGACCGCGGTCAAGCAGCGCATCACCGGCCTGACCCGCGGCAAGACCTACAGCGCCTCGGCCTGGATCGAGGTCGAACCCGGCAAGTCACGTCGTACGACGATCAGCGCGGGCGGGGTCAGCAACACCATCACCCGTTCGACCGCGAAGAACCAGGTCGCTTCGGACGACAAGAGCGGCGCCTACTACCAGCGGGCCCGCGTCGTCTTCGATGCCAAGGGCAACAGCACCGACCTGACCGTCGCCGCGGCGGCCGGATCGGCACGCGTCCGGCTCGACGACGTCCGGGTCGTGGAGACCCAACGGCCGGCGGCCGGGCTGGTGGACGACTTCGAGAACGTCGACCAGGGCTGGGGCCCGTTCGTGAAGGGCGACTCCGGCGGTACGACGGACCCGCGCACAAGCCTGGCCCGCAAGCACGCGCCGTACACGCAGGCCGGCTGGAACGGCAAGCTCGTCGACGACGTGCTGGACGGTGACTGGTCGCTCAAGTCGCACGAGGAGAACGAGGGCGTGGTCTACCGGACGACGCCGGCGACGGTGCCGTTCACGCCGGGCCACAAGTACAAGGTGAGCTTCGACTACGAGAACGGCCAGGCCGGGCACTACGCCTGGGTGCAGGGCGTCGACCGGCCGGCCACCGTCGAGGTACCAGTTTCGATTGAGGTGAAGGCCACTCCGATCGGCGCACAGCGGACCAAGGCGACGTTCGACCAGGAGTTCGTGGCCGGCTGTGGCGGCGACTACTGGGTCGGTCTGCGCAAGCTGTCGGCCGGCGGCGACCAGGCGGACTTCGTGATGGACAACTTCGCCGTCACCGATCTCGGCAAGTCGTCCGAAGCCGCCGATTGCACCTCGCTGGCGCTGACCGGCGTCAACGGCCTCGTCTCCGGCGAAGCCAACAACGTCACCGCGACCTTCACCAACAACGACACGGTCGCGGCGTCGAACATCACCCTGGGCGTCACGGCCCCGGCAGGGTGGACAGTCGAGGCAACGACCCCGGCGACCCACGCATCGGTTGCCGCAGGCACCAGTGTCACCACGGTCTTCGCGGTCACCCCACCCGCCGGTACGCCGGAAGGCAAGTACCCGCTGACCGCGACCGGCGGCCGCGCGACCACCGCGGCGGAAGCGACCCTGCTGCCGCCGGGCGTCGTCCCGCAGTCCCGGATCAAGATCACCGAGGTCTCCAGCGAGGACCCCGGGACCGACGGCCCGGCGAGCGCCGCGCTCGACGGCAACCCGAGCACGCTGTGGCACACCGCGTGGTCGGAGGTCCCGACCCCGGCGACGTACCCGCACCACCTCACGCTCGACCTCGGGTCGTCGTACGCGGTGAACGGGTTCGGCTACCTGCCCCGGCAGACCGGTACCAACGGGATGTTCAAGGGCTACGAGCTGTACGTCAGCACCGACGGGCAGAACTGGGGCTCACCGGTGAAGACCGGTGAGTTCCCCAACTCGACGGCGGTCCAGCGGCTCGAGTTCCCCGCGGTGACCGGCCGCTACGTGAAGTTCGTCGGCACCAGCTCGCTGAACGGCGCGGTGTTCGGCTCGGCCGCCGAGCTGAACGTGTACGGCACCCGCTAGCACGACCACAGCGGCGCCACTCCCGTCCCCCGGGGAGTGGCGCCGCTGTGCATGACTCAGCTACGGCTCACTTGGTGACGTTGACGCTCACCGCGGCGCTGGCGGCCTTGGCGGTGACGACGCGGAACTTGTTCACGCCGACGCGGCCGCTCTGTACCCAGACCGAGTAGGTGGCCTTCGAGGTCACCTTGGTGGTGGCCGGGAAGTTGACCCACTTGCCGTTCTCCAGCCGCTGCACCTGGACCGCCGTGTTCGCCGCGATGCCGGTGGTCTTGCCGGTGAAGGCGACCTTCGCCCAGGCCTTCGCGGTGGTCTTGTCGGACTTGATGCTGATCGTCGGCGCGGCGGCGACGCTGGACGAGACCTGGGCGCTGTGGCCGGCGGTCGTGGCGGCGTTGGCCTGAACGGTGCCGAGGGCAACGGCTCCACCGGCGACGGTGAGGCCCGCGATCACGGCGACGGAACGACGGACGAGCTGTGAACGAACGCGCATGATGTTCTGATTTCCCCTCGTAATGAACGGATTCTGGTGAACCCGACGTGAGAGGAGACGCTGCCCCGCGACCAGAAGTTGTGTTAAGAATCCGTCTCAGGTGTCGGCGGCAGCACCAGCCGCGCCAACGCGCCACCGGTCGGAGCGGCCCCGAAGGTCAGCTCGGCCCCGAGCACCTTGGCGTGCCCGGCCGCGATCGTCAGGCCCAGTCCGTGCCCGGCGCCGCGCTCGGCCATCCCGGACCGGAAGCGTCGGGGGCCCTCGGCAATCAGTTCCTCCGGGTACCCGGTGCCGTGGTCGACGACCTCGACGGTCCGGCCCTGCACGGTCACCTCGATCGGCGGCCGGCCGTGCCGCAGGCCGTTGACGATCAGGTTGGCCAGGATCCGCTCGACCCGGCGCGAGTCGGTCGACACCGTCGCGTCCGGCCCGGTCTGCCGTACGACGACGCTGTCCGGCGCGATCGCCTGCTGCATCCGCAACCGGCCGACCGCCGACGCGACGAACGCGCCGAGGCCGATGTGCTCCAGGTCGGCCTGCTCGACCCCGGAGTCGAACCGCGCGATCTCCAGTAGGTCCTCGACCAGGCCGCGCAGCACCTTGGCCCGGTCGCGGACCAGTTCGCTCGGTCGGCTCGGCGGCAGCAGCTCGGCCGCCGTGAGCAGGCCGGTGACCGGCGTCCGAAGGTCGTGCGCGACGTCCGCGGTGAACCGCCGCTCCGCCTCCAGCTGTCCGCGCAGGGAGCTGGCCATCGAGTCGATCGCCGTGGCGAGCGCGTGCACCTCGTCCTTGTTCCGGCTGGTGACCTTGCCGTCGCGTTTGCTGATCGTCTCGACCGCCGAGGCGTCCAGCTCACCGCCGGCGATCCTGCGCGCCGTACCGGCCACGGCGACGATCCGTCGCGACAGGCTACCGGCCGCGACGACGCTGACCAGCGCGACCATCGCGACCGTGCCGATGCCGCCGATGATCAGCGCGCGCCGGAGCGCGCGCATCGAGGCGTCCTCGTTGTCGTAGTCCTGCTCGATCGACAGGACCTTGCCGCCCTTGACGTTGACCGCGGCCCACATCTTCGGGTTCGGCGAACCGGTCTTGAACGTCGCCCGCTTGCCCTGACGCACCGCTTCGAGCAGCTGGTCGGGGACGGCGGGATCGTCCAGCTGGGAGCCGAGCACCTCGACCTCGTTGAGGTTGTAGGTGTCCGCGGCCGCCTTGATCCGCTCGTCGGCCAGCCCCCGGGTCCGGTCCAGCCGCGACGACTCGGCCTGCGTGTAGACCGCGACGCAGAGCACGAGGATCGCCAGCGAGGAGACCAGCAGGAAGATCAGGCCGAGCTTGCTCCGCAGCCCCACGGGTGTCCTCCGTCCTTCAGGTCAGGTGCGGAGGATGTTACGCGCGAAGCTTGTACCCGAACCCGCGGACGGTCTCGATGCGGTCGGCGCCGATCTTGGTGCGCAGCCGCTGCAGGTGGACGTCGACCAGCCGGCCGTCGCCGCCCCACTCGTAGTCCCAGACCCGCTGCAGCAGCGTGCTGCGGCTGAGCACCACGCCCGGGTTGTTAGCGAACTCGATCAGCAGCTTGAGCTCGGTCGGCGTCAGCTGGACGGTGCTGCCGCCCCGGCGTACCTCCAGAGCCTCGCGGTCCAGCTCCAGGTCACCGAACGACTCGATGCCGGCGCCGCTCGCCGGGCTCGGCCGCTCCGGGTCCGACACCGCGCGCCGCATCACCGCGCGCAGCCGGGCCACCAGGACCTGCGTGTCGAACGGCTTGGTCACGTAGTCGTCGGCCCCGGCCTCCAGGCCCAGTACGACGTCCAGCGCGTCCCCGCGGGCCGACACCATCACGATCGGGACCAGGCTGGTCTCCCGGATCCGGCGGCACACGGAGATGCCGTCCAGACCGGGCAGCATGATGTCCAGCATCACGGCGTCGGGGTGGATCTTCTCGAAGCTCTCGATCGCCTCCAGGCCGTCCTCGGCCGTGGTGACGTCGTAGCCGTGCCGCTCGAGGGTCAACTGGGTCGCCTCACGGATCACCGCGTCGTCCTCGACCATCAGGATGCGCGCTGCCGGTTCTTCCGGTACCACTGAAGTTCAGTCTCCCTTTTGGTCCTGCGAGCTCACCAAGATCATCTGCTGACCTCTCCAACGGTAGACCTGGATCCGGGTTACCGATGGGCAGCAAACTTTGTCGGCCGCGTCGAAGACTCCCGACTCCACGACCAGGTCGCCGCCACGGCTGGCACTGATCTTCGTCTGGGTGGCCTGCAAACCCCAAATCCGGCGCGGGCCGGTCGGCTCGGCGGCCATCAGCACGGCGCCGTAGTTGAAGCTCGGCTCGCCGACGTGGATGTAGACCACGAGCTGCGGGTACTTCGAGCCGGTGACGTTCAGTGTCTTGCCGCGGGTCATGCACCGCTCGACCACGACGCAGGTCTTCAGGATGTCGCGGAAGAAGACCTCGAGCTTCTTGTCCGCCAGCAGCTTCAGCCGGACCTGGGCGAGGCTGACCGTGACGGCCGGCGTCTTGCGCGGGTCCGGCGTCTCCTGCGGGCCGAACCCCTTGGTCTCCTTGACCGACGGCGCGGTCGGGGTGCTGGGGGCGGGCTCAGCGCCCTCGACCCGCAGGCCGCTGCCGTTCGCACAGCCCGCGGCGAGCGTCAGGGCGACCACAGCCAGCGCTGCCGGCAGCATCTGCCTAGCTCGCATGGGTCGTCGCCTCCTGATGTGCCTCACGAACAGTCTCTTGCCCCCGTGTCCCGGTGATTCGGACAACTAACTTCCATAGTGCGGCCCCGACGTCACAACCGGTGGCCACAATCGTCCAGTGGCCTCGGCAGTTCCGTTGCGGTTGAATCACAAAAGGTGGAACAACTCTCAGCTCATGACCACCTTGCCCGGATTCAGCAAGTTCTCCGGGTCGAGCGCGGACTTGATCGCGCGGTGCACCGAGAGCGCCACCGGACCGATCTCCTGCGCCAGCCAGTCACGCTTCAGCACTCCGACGCCGTGCTCCCCGGTGATCGTTCCGCCGAGCTCCAGACCGATCTCCATGATCTTGTCGAAGGCGACCTGGGCCCGCCGGGCCTGCTCGGGGTCGGTCGCGTCGAACACCACGGTCGGGTGCATGTTGCCGTCGCCGGCATGGCCCAGGACGCCGACAGTGATGCCCAGGTCGGCGGCGACCTTCTCGGTCGCACCGATGAAGTCGGCCAGCCGGGACCGCGGCACGCAGACGTCGTCGATCATCGTCGTCCCGAGCTCGTCGAGCGCGAGCAGCGCGGCCCGGCGGGCCTCCAGCAGCAGCTCGCCCTCGGCCTCGTCGTCGGCCTCGATGCACTCGATCGCGCCGTACTCGCGGCAGAGCTTGGCCACCGTCGCGATGTCGGCCGCGCCCGCGGCGCCGCCCGCGTCGGACTGCGCGATCAGCATCGCGGCGGCGTCCTCCGGCAGGTCCATCCGCTTGTAGGCGTTGACCGCCCGGATCGTCGTGCGGTCCATGATCTCCAGCAGGCTCAGCGAGACGCCGGACCGGATGATCTCGACGATCGCCTCCCCGGCCGCGACGCCGGTGCCGAACAGCGCCGCCATCGTCCGCGGCTTGGCCGCCTGCGGCCGCAGCGACAGGGTCGCCTCGGTGATGATGCCGAGCGTTCCCTCGCTGCCCACGATCAGCTTGGTCAGGTCGTACCCGGCCACGCCCTTGACCGTCTGGCGGCCGGTCCGCAGGATCTCGCCGTTCGCGAGCACGACCTCGAGCGCGAGCACGTAGTCCGTGGTCACGCCGTACTTCACGCAGCACAGGCCGCCGGAGTTGGTCGACAGGTTGCCGCCGATCGAGCAGAACTCCCAGCTGGACGGGTCCGGCGGGTAGAACAGCCCCTGCTCGGCGACCGCCCGCGACAGCACGGCGTTGAACACACCGGGCTGCGTCACGACGTACCGGTCGACGGGCTCGATCCGGAGGATCTGGTCCATCTTCTCCAGCGAGACGACGATGCAGCCGTCCAGCGCGTTCGCCGCGCCGGACAGCCCGGACCGCGCGCCCTGCGGAACCACGGGCACGCCGAACTCGGCCGCGGCGCGCACCGCGGCCTGGACGTGCGCGGTCTCCCGGGCCAGGACGACAGCCGCCGGTATCCCGGCCGGGCAGAACATCGCCCGGTCGTACCGGTAACTCTCCATCCGGTCCGGATCGACGACCAACGCCTCTGCAGGCAGGACCTGACGCAACCGCTCGACGACCTCACTCATGGCTTCGAGCCTAATAGGCACTCGGTACCAGGGCAGCTTGTCGCCGGGCGGTTGTGTCGTGTCAGCGCGTGCGCGCGGTCCGGTTCTCCGAGATCCGGCTCCAGCCGCCGCCGAAGTTGTGGAACTCGCGGGCGATCGCCGTGAACGTCGTGCTGGTGTCCCGCGACTTCACCTTCGGAGTCCGGCAGGTGCGCTGCCCGGCGACCACCGCGCCGGTACCGCCGCCGCTGTCGCACGACAGCGTCCGGCCGTTGTTGGACCCGCCGGTCTGCACCAGGTACGCGCTGGTCATCGCGTACTGCGGCAGCTTCGCGTCCATCACGACCTCGGCCCAGTACTGCGAGCAGTTGTCCCGCATCAGCTTGATGTCGCCCCAGCCGGGCGGTTTGTTGTCGCGAAAGATCTGCGCTGACGAGATCGGTCTGGCACCCGGGCAGTTGGCCTCTTCGACGGCCTGAGCTGGTGAGGCCAGAGCGATTGCGCCCGCTCCGGCCAGGCCCGCGGTGCTGAGCAGAATGCCCAGTGTCTTCATCGGAAACCCTTCCTGGACGTGCGCCCCGACGCCCGTCCACTGGGCAGCGTACGCGAACCGCCCCTGACCTGACAGTCAATCCGGTAATCGGACATTTCACTGCCGGTGTCAGGGGCGGTACCCAGCGTGTCGGTGACGGCTGCCTTACAGGTTGCCGCGGCGCTCCTGCTCGCGCTCGATCGCCTCGAACAGCGCCTTGAAGTTGCCCTTGCCGAAACCGAGCGAGCCGTGCCGCTCGATCAGCTCGTAGAACACCGTCGGCCGGTCGCCGAGCGGCTTCATGAAGATCTGCAGCAGGTAGCCGTCCTCGTCGCGGTCGACCAGGATCTTGCGCGACTGCAGCTCGTCGATCGGGACCCGCACGTGCCCGATCCGCTCCCGCAGCTCCGGGTCCTCGTAGTACGAGTCCGGCGTGGCCAGGAACTCGACACCGTTCGCCCGCATGATGTCGACCGTGCGCAGGATGTCGTTGGTGGCCAGGGCGATGTGCTGCGCGCCGGCGCCGTCGTAGAACTCCAGGAACTCGTCGATCTGCGACTTCTTCTTCGCGATCGCCGGCTCGTTCAGCGGGAACTTGACCCGGTGGTTGCCGTTGGCCACCACCTTGGACATCAGCGCGGAGTAGTCGGTGGCGATGTCGTCGCCGACGAACTCCGCCATGTTCACGAAGCCCATCACCTTGTTGTAGAACGTCACCCACTCGTCCATCCGGCCGAGCTCGACGTTGCCGACCACGTGGTCGATGGCCTGGAACAGCCGCTTCGGGTGTCCCTCCGGCCGCCGCACCTGGGTCTCGGCCGCGACGAAGCCGGGCAGGTACGGGCCGTCGTACCGGCTGCGGTCGATCAGCGTGTGCCGCGTGTCGCCGTACGCCGCGATCGCCGCGCGGCGGACCGTGCCGTGCTCGTCGGAGACGTCGTGCGGCTCCTCGAGCACGGTCGCACCCTGCTCGCGCGCGTGCTTGACGCACTTGTCCACGTCCGGCACCTCGAGCGCGATGTCGGAGACGCCGTCGCCGTGCTTGCGGTGGTGGTCGTTGAGCGGGCTGTCCGGCGTGACGCCGCCGGTGATCACGAAGCGGCCCGACCCGGCCTTCAGCACGAAGGCCTTGTGGTCCTTGGTGCCGTGCTCGGGGCCGGAGTACGCGACCAGGTCCATCCCGAAGGCGAGCTGGTAGTACTTCGCGGTCTGGGTGGCGTTGCCGACCACGAAGACGACGGCGTCCATCGCGGTCACCGGGAACGGGTCGCTGCTCTCGTCGTACGGGACGAGGCCGACGAGCTGCTTGAGCTGGTCCAGGTCCAGGTCGGCGTCGAGCTCGGCGGGGGTGAGGTCGGTGCTGGTCATCGCGGGTCCTCCCGGTCGGTGGCTAGCTTGACCGCGAGCCTCGCTGGTGGCAGACAGGTTGCGCAACAGTTCTTCTTTTTGCTGGACAGTCTGTGCAGTATTCTCAGGTCGTTATTGGACTATTCGGTCACCCTGACCACTGCTTGGAGGCTTGGCATGTCGGTCGACGCGCTGGACGCCCGGATCCTCGACCTGTTCGCCGCGGAGCCGCGCGTCGGCGTGCTGGAGGCGTCGCGCCGGCTCGGGGTCGCGCGCGGCACGATCCAGGCCCGGCTCGACCGGCTGCAGCGCGACGGGGTCGTCCGCGGCTGGGGGCCGGACGTCGACACGGCCGCGATCGGCTACCCCGTCACCGCCTTCGCCACGCTCCAGATCGAGCAGGGCTCGGGGCACACGACGGTCGCCGCAGCGCTGGCCGCCATCCCGGAGGTTCTGGAGGTCCACACGATCACCGGCGCCGAGGACCTGTGGTGCCGCATCGTCGCCCGGTCGAACGCGGACCTGCAGCGGGTGATCGACCAGGTCGTCATCGTGCACGGCATCCAGCGCGCGTCGACGGTGATCGCTTTGGCCGAGCAGATTCCCCATCGGGTGCTGCCACTTCTCCGCGCGGCGACCTCGAAAGGTTAAGCGAGGCGCTTGGCGACCTCGACCGCGGCCCGAGCCACCCGCGGCCCGACGAAGTCCCGGTCGAGCTTCCCGAGCACCACCACACCGATGCTCGCCTCGACCCCCGGCACACCGAGCACCGGGCTCGACACCCCCTGCGCGCCCGCCTGCAGCTCACCCGCGGTGATCACGAACGGCCGTCCGGCAGGATCCGGCTTACGCCGCCCCGCCAGGATCGCCTTGCCCGCCGCGCCCTGGTCGAGCGCGTGCCGCGAGCCCATCCGGTACGACACGTGGAAGTCGGTCCAGCTCGGCTCGATCACCGCGATCGCGAGCGCCTCCTCACCGTCGGCGACGGTCAGGTGCGCCGTCGCGCCGGTGTCCTCGGCGAGCGACCGCAGGACGGGCAGCGCCGCGTCCCGCAGCGTCGGCTGGACCCGCCGGCTGTAGTGCAGCACCGCGAGACCGAGCCGGGCCCGGCCCTCGCTGTCACGCCGTACCAGCCGGTGCAGCTCGAGCGTGTTGACCAGTCGGTAGACGACCGTCCGGCTGACCCCCAGCGACCCGGCCAGCTCGGTGATCGACAACCCGTCCGGGGCGTCCGCCAGCAACTCGAGGACCGTCAGCCCCCGATCGAGCGTCTGGGACGTCTCTGCCGGCACAGCCGAAGCGTATCCCGCTTTTCGGGCGCGAACCGATGGCGCCGTATCTTGCTGCCGTGCGAAATTACTGGTCACTCCTCCCGGCCATCGCCATCGCGGTCGTCCTGGTCCTGCTGTACGCCGTACCGACGCTGATCAACCCGCAGTGGACGACGACCGTGCTCGGGTTGTTCAAGCAGCACCCCGAGGACGCCGACCCGGCCGGCCGCCGGATGACGCCGAAGCGGATCCAGTCGCGCCGGATGCTGGCCGGGCTGCTCGTCGTGGTCGCGCTCGCGCTGGTCGGGTTCAACATCTCGCTCAACCGCGAGGCGAACGGCTGCTACCAGGCGGCCGTCGTCTGGGGCGCGACCGACGCCGCGCAGGCCGGCAACCAGAAGCGGACCAGCGACGACCCGTGCATCACCATGATCTACGGCACGTTCATCGGCGACGGCTCCGGCGAGGTCCTCGAGGACAAGCAGCAGCCGGTCGCGGCGTACCAGCTGATGGGTGACAAGAAGCCGAAGTACCTGAAGTGGGTC
The DNA here is from genome assembly GCF_049844575.1 of Kribbella sp. DT2. Taxonomy (NCBI): domain Bacteria; kingdom Bacillati; phylum Actinomycetota; class Actinomycetes; order Propionibacteriales; family Kribbellaceae; genus Kribbella; species Kribbella sp. DT2. The sequence continues at coordinate 126,841 of NZ_JBNCLH010000013.1, forward strand.
CAGAACGCTCCGAAGTACGACGAGGGCGACCTGCTGATCGGGATCGCGGCCGACTGCGCGCTGGACCTGAAGGTCGACCAGGGCAAGGACAAGGTCACCGCCGTGATCGACCGGGCCCAGCCGTGCCCGCCCGACGACGAGATCTCGCTGACCCCGATCAAGCTGAAGGAACCGCTCGGCGACCGCAAGCTGGTCACCGTCGGCGGCAAGGAGCTGCAACAGATCAACCCGGAGATGGACTCCTGGCCGACGGTGCTGAAGGAGCTCGTCACCGGGGGCTGACCGGCTTCGCGGCTGAGGCTCAGCGCAGCGCGCGGACCTCGGCGTCGTACTCGCGGAACGGGCGGTTGCGGGCGAGCAGGATCAGCAGCCCGACGATGCACACGCAGGCGCCGCCGGCGAGCGCGATCGTCGGGGTGGTCAGGTCGGCCGTCGTACCGGCCACGAAGTCGCCGAGCCGGGGCCCGCCGGCGACGACCACGATGAACACTCCTTGCAGGCGCCCGCGCATCGCGTCCGGGGCCGCCGACTGCAGGACCGTGTTCCGGTACGCCGAGCTGACCATGTCGGCCATCCCCGACATCGCCAGCAACGCGACCCCGAGCCAGATCGTGCGGGCGAACCCGAACAGCCCGACCGCCGCCGCGTACGCCGTGATCGCGACCACGATCGCGATCCCCTGCCGCCGCACCCGGCTGACCCAGCCGGAGAACAGCACGCCCAGCAACGCCCCGATCGCCGGGGCCGCCTGGAGCAGGCCGACCGTCTTCACCCCGCCGGCGAAGAACGAGCCCGCGACCGCCGGGAACAGCGCCCGCGGCTGCGCGAACACCATCGCGAGGATGTCGGCCAGGAACGTCGCCAGCAGCGCGGGCGCCGCCCGGAGGAAGGTGAACCCTTCGAGCACCGAGCGGATCCCGGCCCGGCGGACCTCGCCGGTCGGCGGCACCGGCGGCAGCCGGAACAGCGCGTAGAGCGCGGCCGTGAACGTGATCACGTCGACCAGGTACGCCGCACCGAAGCCGTGCCAGGCGATCACCGTCGCCCCGAGCAACGGGCCCGCCGTGAAGCCGAGGTTGAACGCCGCCTGGCTCAGCGTGTTGGCCGCCGGCAGCAGCTCGGGGCGGATCAGCCGCGGAATGATCGCCGACCGCGCCGGATTGTTCACCGCGAAACAGGCCGACTGCACCGCGACCACGGCGTACAGGACCCCGACCTGCTCCCACTCCAGCACCGACTGCAGGACGAGCACCATCGAGAGCAGCCACAACCCGGCCGAGCTCACCAGGGCCAGCGTGCGCCGGTCGATCGCGTCCGCCATCGCGCCGCCGTACAGGCCGAAGACGATCAGTGGCACCAGCGCGGACAACCCCACCAGGCCGACCGCGAACGTCGACCCGGTCAGCGCGTAGACCTGGATCGAGACCGTCACCGCGGTCATCTGCTGCCCGAGCTGCGAGACCGTCGACCCGATCCACAACCGCCGGAACTCCGGCGACTCCTTGAGCGGTCGGACATCGGTCAGCAGACGAGGCACAGAGGTAACCTATGTCACCCGATGACGTCCCTTACGACAGACTCCGTCCGTCGTGGGCACCGAACGCCGAGTGGCTGCGTCTACTCCCGTATGACGAACCAGCCGCAAGCGCCGACCCTGACCTGCCCGTTGTGCAGCTGCCCGCAGTTCCAGCAGGAGGAGGCGCGCAGCGACTCCCGGTGGGGCTTCACGTCCCACCGGATGACGCTGCTGGTCTGCCAGAACTGCCGGTACGTGCTGCACTTCTACGACAAGAACTCGATCTTCGACTTCGACTGAGTCACCAGGGCAGGCGGCCCTCCTCGGCGTGCAGCTCGCCGGTGTGGGCGTCGGCGGGAAGCGTTGCCAGCCGTACGGCGACCGCCGCGCCCTCGGCGGGCGTCCTCGGGGCGTCCCAGCCGCCCATGTCCGTGGCGCAGTTGCCGGGGTCGGCGGCGTTGACCAGGATGCCGGTCGCCCGCAGCTCGTTGGCGAGCATGACGGTCACCATGTTGACCGCCGCCTTCGACGCGTTGTAGCCGGTGGTGAGCACCGTCGACATCGGCGACCCGGGGTCGCCGACGCGCTCGAGGGACGACAGCTCGGTCGACAGGTTCACGATCCGCGCCGCCCCGGCCTTCCGCAGCAGCGGCAGCATCGCCTGCGTCGTCGCCACCAGCCCGAGCACGTTCGTCTCGAAGCTCGCCCGCAACGTCTCGACCGGCACCGCACTCACCGCCGCGTCCCCGTCCGCGATGATCGCCGCGTTGTTCACCAGTACGTCGAGCCGCCCGTACGTCCGCTCGATCCACCCCGCGGCCTCCTGCGCCGAGCGCTCGTCGGTCGCCTCCACCCGCACCGCCGCCGCCTCGACACCGTCCGCCGCAAGCTCCTTCACCACCGCCTCGGCCCGACCGAGGTCACGCCCGCCTACCACCACGGTCCACCCCAGCGCCCCGGACTGCCGAGCGATCTCCCGCCCGATCCCCTTCGTCGCCCCGGTCACCAACACGATCTTCTGCTGAGTCATGTCCCCAACCCTCAGGCGCAAGTTCGCCCCGCGGCAGAGTCGGTGAGTCCAGGGACCCTCGCTCCTCCCCGCGCGGCCCTCCCCGCGCGACCGTCCCCGCGCGGCCGTCCCTGCGCCGCCCTCCCCAGACGGCCCTCCCCCGGCCCTCGCCGCGCCGCCCTCCCCGCGCGGACCGCCCTCCCCGCGCGGACCTCCCGGCCCTCGCCGCGCGGCCCTCCGTTGTACGGGCCTACCCAGGGATCCGGCGTCCCTGGCTGGTTCTTCGGCGACCTGGGATTCTGGAGTGGTGGACAGAGCCCAGCTCGCAGACTTCCTCCGGATCCGGCGCGAACGACTCCGCCCGGAGGACGCCAGCCTGCCCGCCGGTCTGCGCCGCCGTACGCCGGGACTGCGCCGCGAGGAGGTCGCCTCGCTCGCGACCATGTCGACCGACTACTACACCCGCCTCGAACAGGCCCGAGGCCCACGCCCGTCCCGACCGGTCCTCACCGGCCTGGCCCGCGCGCTCCAGCTCTCCACCGCCGAGCGTGACCACCTCTTCCGCCTCGCCGGCGAGCAGCCCGGCCCACCGACGGGACCACCGACGGACGTCCGCACCGGCGTACTCCGGATGCTCGCCCGCCTGGACGTCCCGGGCCTGATCCTCGACGCCAAGTACGACGTACTGGCGTGGAACCCGCTCGCCGCCGCGCTCATCACCGACTTCTCCGCGATCCCCACCCGCGACCGCAACCTGCTCCGCCTGCGGTTCCTCGACGGCACCACCCAGAGCGACCTGTTCGGCGACGAACAGACCGCCGAGTTCGCCCGCGAGGCCGCCGCCGACCTCCGCGCCGCGACCGGTAAGTACCCCGACGACAAGTCGATCAGCACGCTCGTCGACGACCTGCGCACCGGCAGCGAGGAGTTCGCCCGCATCTGGGCCCTGCACGAGGTCGGCACCCAGCAGACGATGTGCCAAACCCTCCACCACCCCGTCGTCGGCCGCATCGACGTCATCTGCGAGGTCCTCGTCATCCCGGAACGCGACCAGCGCGTCGTCCTCTACACAGCAGACCCCGGCTCCCCCTCCGACCAGTCCCTCCGCCTGCTGGAGGTCGTCGGCACCCAGTCCCTCCTACCGGGTTGACAACCCACCTCCCCTCAAGCGACCGTTTGATCCGTCAATAACTGACGGAAGGTGTTGCTTGATGCGTAAATTACTAACGGCCGCGGTCGCCCTCACCCTGGCAGCCGGCGCCGCCACCGCTCTCGGCCCCAGCGCCTCCGCCGACCAGCCGACCGCCGCGCCTCCTGGCAAGCTGGTCTTCTCCGACGACTTCGACGGCACCGCGATCGACCGCTCCCGCTGGTCCATCCACTCCAACGCCGAGGCCGACCGCTGCCTCGGCAACAAGAACAACCAGCAACTCGAGTGGCACACCTGGGACGCGCTCTCGGTCGCCAACGGCGTGCTCACGATCACCGCCCGCCGCAACAACCCCGAGCCCGGCTACGAGTGGTCCAGCGGCCTCATCACCACCGCCCAGGCCTGCGGCCACGAACCCGCCGACTCCTTCACCGTCCACCCCGGTGACTACATCGAGACCCGCCTCAAGCTCCCCGCCGCCCAAGGCTTCTGGCCCTCCACCTGGACCTGGAACGGCAACGGCTCGAACGAGCAGGACACCTACGAGTTCTACAGCGACAACCACCGCAACCTGTACCTCACCAACCACCAGTCCGGCGGCGGCAGCTGCACCTACGAGTCACCCACCGACCTCACCACCACCTGGCACACCATCGCCCAGCAACTGGGCCCGGACGAGACCACCTGGTACCTCGACGGCCAAAAGATCTGCACCCAAGGCCCGTACGACGGCCAAGGCGACGCCCTGATCCTCGACATGTTCGTCTACGCCGCCATCCCACCCAAGGTCGACGAGGAGTCGATGCAGATCGACCACGTCCGCGTCTACCGCCCCTGACCCCCCACCCCAGCCGAGGTCACGCTCGGCGTTGGGTGGCCCAGTCTCTGATCAGTTCAATGCGTTCTTTGAGCTCGGTCGACGAGGCGTGGGCCGCGGCGGGGCCGCCCAGTTTGCGGCGGAGATCGTTGTGGATGACGCCGTGCGGCTGGCCGGTGCGGTGGTGCCAGGCGGCGACCAGGCCGTTGAGCTCTCGGCGCAGGAGGGCGACCTGTTCGTGGGTGGCCAGCTCGGTGGGGGCCGGGCCGGCGGACGCGCCCGACGTACCGCGTTGGGAGCGTTTCTGCTGAGCGATCGACTTCGCCTGGCGCTTGTTGAGGAGCTCGCGGACCTGGTCGGGCTCGAGCAGGCCGGGGAGGCCCAAAAAGTCCATCTCCTCGTCGGAGGCGAACTCGCCGCCGGTGCCGTAGTCGCCGCCGTCGAAGACGACGCGGTCGAAACTGGCGTCGGAGCCGAGCGCCTCGAACTTCGCGTCGAGGTCGTCGCTGGCGCCTTCGGCCTGGTTGGCCTGCTTGATCAGGTCGTCCTCGAGGGCGAAGATGTCGCCGTCCTCGTTGCTGTTCTTGCGGCCGAGGACGTGGTCGCGCTCGACCTCCATCTCGGCGGCGAAGCCGAGCAGCCGGGTCACCGACGGGACGAACACCGACGCGGTCTCGCCGCGCTTGCGGGCCCGGACGAACCGGCCGACCGCCTGCGCGAAGAACAGCGGCGTCGACGTCGGCGTCGCGTAGACCCCGACCGCCAGCCGCGGCACGTCGACGCCTTCACTGACCATCCGGACCGCGACCATCCACCGCGACTCGTCGCCGGTGAACTTCGCGATCTTCTTGCTCGCCGCCTTCTCGTCGGACAGTACGACGGTCGGCGCCTCGCCGGTCAGCTCACGCAGCACCTTGGCGTAGGCACGCGCCGTGTTCTGGTCACCGGAGATCACCAGCCCACCCGCGTCCGGCATGTGCCGCCGGACCTCGGTCAGCCGCTTGTCCGCGGCGGCCAGCACGGCGGGCATCCACTCGCCGGTCGGGTCGAGCGCGGTCCGCAGCGCCTGCGCGGTCAGGTCCTTGGTCAGCGGCTCGCCCAGGCGCGCCGCGACCTCGTCGCCGGCCTTGGTCCGCCAGCGCATCTCACCGGAGTACGACATGAAGATCACCGGGCGGACGACGTGGTCGCGCAGGGCGTGCCCGTACCCGTAGGTGTAGTCGGCCTTGCTCCGCGCCGCGCCGTCGTGCCCGTACTCGTAGGTGACGAACGGGATCGGGTTGTCGTCGCTGCGGAACGGCGTTCCGGTCAGCGCGAGCCGCCGGGTCGCGGGCTCGAAGGCCTCCTTGACCCCGTCGCCCCAGCTGAGCGCGTCACCGCCGTGGTGCACCTCGTCGAGGATCACCAGCGTGCGGAACCGCTCGGTCCGGACGCGGAAGGCCAGCGGGTTCACCGCGACCCCGGCGTACGTCACCGCGACGCCCTGGAAGTCCTTGTTGGTCCGGCCCTTGCCACCGGCGAAGGCCGGGTCGATCGCGATCCCGGCCCGGTCGGCCGCCTCGGCCCACTGGATCTTCAGGTGCTCGGTCGGGGTCACCACCGTGATCCGGTCGATCACCCGCCGCTGCAGCAGCTCGGCGGCGACGGTCAGCGCGAACGTCGTCTTACCGGCGCCCGGTGTCGCGACCGCGAGGAAGTCCCGCGGCTGCTTGTCCAGGTACTGCTGCAGTGCCTCCGCCTGCCAGGCGCGCAGCTTGCTGGCGGTGCCCCAGGCTGCCCGGTCCGGGTAGGCCGGAGGGAGCACGGCTGGTGGTGCTGGCACGTGCGAATCCACGGACGGCATACTCCCCCGATACTCGACTGTCGGCCGTGCAGGAACGTTACCCGAGAACACTCAGACAATCAGATCGGCGGGCACCACCTCGACGTCGTACGGGCTGGTCAGCCGCGCGATCTCGTCACCAGAGACCTTCGCGACCTGCGCATATGCCCCGTCCCGCATCTCCCAGACGACGAGACTCGGCGTGTCGGTGTCGACCACCCAGTAGGACGGGCAGCCCGCGGCCTCGTACCGCGAGAACTTGAGCATGGTGTCGATCCGGCGGGTGCTCGGCGACAACACCTCGACGGCGAGCAACGGAGCCTTGGGCAGGTCGCGCTCGGTGAAGTCCGCCCGTGGCGCGACGAGGATGTCGGGCTGCATCACGGTGTCGTCCGAGATCGCGACGTCGAACGGAGCGGTCAGAACGCACAGCTCCGGTGGGCAGACGTCCATGAGTCTGTAGAGGAGTTTGCCCACCGCGAGTTGATGCCGCCATGACGGCGCCGGGGTCATGATCAGAACTCCGTCGACGAGCTCGTACCGATGCCCGTCATTCGGTATCAGATCCAGGTCCGCCCTGGTCAGCGCCCGGAACGGCGCCCAGGGCAGGGACTGGTCGGTCTCGATGGGTTCCACGCTTGTCATCGTGCCTCCTTGTTGTGGTCACACCAAGAACATGCCGCGATCTGCCCCGGCTCCGGCGGTTGTCCACAGGCCGGTTTCGTTGTGGATCAGTTACGGCGGCCGCTGGGCCGATCCGCCTACACTCGATGCCATGAGTACTCAGTTGAGCCCGGGTGCGGAGACCGTTGTCGACGAGCGCACGCAGCCGTCGCTGGACAACGGGGACCACGAGCGGTTCTCCCACTACGTGCCCAGGGACAAGCTCACCGAGGCGATGGTGATGGGCACGCCCGTCGTCGCGCTCTGCGGCAAGGTCTGGGTGCCCAGCCGGGACCCGCAGAAGTTTCCGGTCTGCCCGGAGTGCAAGGAGATCTGGGACTCGCTGAACCCCGGCGACGACGACAAGGACGACGAGTAGCCGCTCAGTTCTGGGTCGGGTCGTCCGGGTACGTCGCCAGGTAGGCCATCTGGTCCTTCTGGCGACGCAGGACGCGCCGCCACAGGCCCTCGGGCCGCAGGCTGAAGACGTCGTCGGGCTCCGACGGTACGACGTACCAGGCGCCCTCGGTGATCTCGCCCTCGAGCTGCCCGCCGGACCACCCGGCGTACCCGGCGAAGATCCGCATCCGCTGGATCGCGCCCTCGAGCAGCGCGGGCGGCACGTCGAGGTCGATCAGCCCGATCCGGCCGAAGCACTCGCGCCAGCCGGGTGGGTCGGCCGACTCGATCACCTCGGCGACCGCGAGCGCGCTGTCGGTGCCGACCGGGCCGCCCATGAACAGCACGCCCGGCTCGTTCACCGTCTCCGACCAGTCGGGCAGCACCTGGTCGACCTCGAGGTCGGCGGCCCGGTTGACCACCACGCCGAGCGCACCGTCCTCGTCGTGGTCGAGCAGCAGGATGACCGACCGCCGGAAGGGCGGCTCGTCGAGCAACGGGGTCGCCACGAGCAACGATCCGGTCAGGGTCGAGGCCTTCATGACCCCATCATGTCCTGCCGCGGGCCCTTTGTACTGCCCGAAACCCGAGCCGGCTGCCGAGCGCGACGCCGAGCAGGTCGGCCACGGAGTCGAAAGGATCCCCGCTGCGGTCCGGCAGCAGGTAGTGCTGGATGAACTCGCTGCCGATCGCCTGCAGAACCAGCGCCCCCAGCAACCATCGTGCCGGTACGCCGACCCGCAGCCCGAGGTAGGCGACCGCGGCGAAGATCAGGAAGTGCGCGACCTTGTCGGAGTACGGGATGCTGCTGGTGTCCGGCCCGGCCTGCTGCGGTGAGTAGAGCCCGTACAGCTGGACCAGGCAGGCCAGCACGAAGCCGGCCCGCCAGGCCCACGTCCGGGAACTCACGCCGCCCCGCGCCCCGCCGGCCGGCGAACCGGGGACGGGGGTGCGGAGCGGAGCGCCGAGTCCAGCACTACAGCGACAGCGACGGCGCGTCGTCCGGGAAGACCTCCGCGGCCGGCGCCTTGCCTCCGGCCGCGTCCCGTACGGCGTGCGCGACCATCGTGTGCACCTCCGGGTGGAAGACGCTGGGCACGATGTAGCTGGCGTTCAGCTCGTCGTCGGTGACGACACCGGCCAGCGCCTTCGCGGCGGCCAGCTCCATCTCGATCGACACCTTCGACGACTGCGCGTCGAGCAGACCACGGAAGACGCCCGGGAAGACCAGCACGTTGTTGATCTGGTTCGGGAAGTCGCTGCGCCCGGTGGCGACGACCGCGGCGTGCTCGCCGGCGGCCGCCGGGTCGACCTCGGGGTCGGGGTTGGCCAGCGCGAACACGATCGAGTCGTCGTTCATGGTGGCGATGTCGTCGCCGTTCAGGATGTTCGGCGCGGACACCCCGATGAACACGTCGGCCCCGGCCAGCGCGCCCTTCAGGTCACCGCTGTACTTGGCGGCGTTGGTGTTCTCGGCGATCCAGCGCAGCTCCGGCGACAGGCCCTCGCGGTCCAGGTGGATCACGCCGGCGATGTCGGCCACGACGGTCTCCTTGACCCCGGCCTCGATCAGCAGCTTGAGGATCGCCGTTCCGGCGGCGCCGGCGCCGGACAGCACGATCTTGACCTCGCTGATGTCCTTGCCGACCACGCGCAGCGCGTTGTACAGCGCGGCGACCACGACGATCGCGGTGCCGTGCTGATCGTCGTGGAAGACCGGGATGTCCAGCTCCTCGCGCAGCCGGGCCTCGATCTCGAAGCAGCGCGGCGCGGAGATGTCCTCCAGGTTGATCCCGGCGAAGCCCGGCGCGATCGCCTTGACGATCTTGACGATGTCGTCGGGGTCCTGGGTGTCCAGGCACAGCGGCCAGGCGTCGATCCCGGCGAACCGCTTGAACAGCGCGGCCTTGCCCTCCATCACGGGCAGCGCGGCCTTCGGGCCGATGTTGCCCAGGCCCAGGACGGCGGACCCGTCGGTGACGACGGCGACGCTGTTGCGCTTGATGGTCAGCCGGCGCGCGTCCTCGGGGTTCTCCGCGATCGCCAGGCAGACCCGGGCCACGCCCGGGGTGTAGATCATCGAGAGGTCGTCGCGGTTGCGGATCGGGTGCTTGGCCTCCATCGAGATCTTGCCCCCGAGGTGCATCAGGAAGGTCCGGTCGGAGACGCGGCCGATCTCGACGCCCGGCACCGCGCGCATCGCCTCGACCAGCCGGCCGGCGTGCGCGGTGTCGGCGGCGGCGCAGGTCACATCGATCCGGAGCCGCTCGTGGCCGGAGGCGGTCACGTCGAGCGCGGTCACCAGGCCGCCGGCCTGCTCGACCGCGGTCGTCAGTTTGCTCACCGTCGAGCCGCCCGCGGGCACCTCGAGCCGGACGGTGATGGAGTAGGAAACGCTCGGCAAGGCAGTCACGCCCGCGATCTTCTCATGGCCGCCCCACCGGCCGGAGGTTCCGTACGTTGCGTCCACGACGAACGACTGGGTAATCCTTTACTCGGCGGCTAGGGTGTGCCCAGCGGGAGGAGGACCGATGGCCACGATCAGCGACGTCGCCGCGCTCGCCGGCGTCTCGACGGCGACCGTGTCGCGGGCCCTGAACGGCAAGGCGACGGTCGATCCCGACCTGGCCGCCCGGGTGCGCAAGGCCGCCGGCGAGCTCGGCTACCAGCCCAACGGGCCGGCGCGAAACCTGCGCCGCCAGGAGGCCGCGGTGGTCGCGCTGATCATCTCCGACGTGGAGAACCCGTTCTTCACCGCGATCGCCCGCGGCGTCGAGGACGTCGCGCACGAGGTCGGCTACTCCGTCGTCCTGTGCAACTCCGACGAGGACGCGAGCAAGGAGAGCCGCTACATCGACATCGCGATCCAGGAAAGGGTTGCCGGTGTCATCCTGTCGCCGACCGGTACGACGTCCTCGGTCGACAAGCTCGCCGCGCGCGGGACGGCGTTCGTCGCGGTCGACCGGCCGCTGCCGCAGCAGGACAGCGACGTCGTACTGGTGGACACGCGTCTGGCCGCCCGGCAGGCGACCGAGCACCTGATAGCCCAGGGCTATCAACGCATCGGCTGCATCACCGGCCCGTCAGGAGTCCGTACGGCGGACGACCGGCTCGCCGGCTACCGTGACGCGCTCAAGGCGGCCAAGCGCCGCAGCTCCACCAAGCTCGTCCGGCGTACCGAGTACAAGGCCGCCGGCGCGCACAAGGCGGCCCAGGACGTGCTCAGCCAGGAGGAGCCGCCGGACGCGTTGCTGGTGGCCAACTCCGCGATGGCGGTCGGTGTGCTCCAGGCCTTGCAGGAAAAAGGCGTTCGGCCGGGACGAGACGTCGGCATGGTCGCCTTCGACGACGCGCCCTGGGCCGCGCTCGTCGATCCCCCGCTCTCGGTGGTCGCGCAGCCGGCGTACGAGATCGGCACCGTCGCCGCCCGGTTGCTGCTGGCAAGGATCACCGACAGCACCCGGCCGCCGACCACCACGACCCTGGGCGCCCGCCTGATCGAACGCGGAAGCTCCCACCGCGGCTGATGCACCGCCGAACGTCCGAAGAAAACGCATGCGTCCGAAGAGCCGAGCGCTATAGCCTCGGGTTCTTCGGACGCATCGCGATTCTTCGGACGCAACGAGCGGACGTCAGCCGTTCGGGTTCTCCGAGGCGTAGATCTGCGCGGCGTTGGCCTTGTCGATCAGCCGGGTCGGCAGCACCTGCGACTTCTCGACGGTGCCGCAGTCCACCAGGAGCTTCTTCGCCGCGGCGATCGCCTCCTTGCCGTTGGTCGGGTAGGTGAAGGTCGCGGTCAGCCGGCCCTGCTCGACGGCCTTGATGCCACCGGACGGGATCGGCAGCGCGTCGATCCCGATGAACTTCATCTCCTTCTCCCGGCCGACCGCCTTGGCCGCCAGGTACGCGCCCTCGGCCATCGGGTCGTTGTGCGCGTAGACCACGTCGATCTTCGGGTTGGCCTTGAGCAGCGCGTCCATCTGCGCCTGGCCCTTCTCCCGCAGCCAGTCGCCGGAGGCGCTGCCGATCACCTTGATCTTCGGGTTGGCCTTGATCCCGGCCGCGAAGCCGTCGTGCCGCTCGGCCTGCGGGGTCGCGCCGGTCAGGCCCTTGAGCTCGACCACCGAGCCGCCGTTCGGCAGCACCTTCTCGGCGACGTACTTGCCGGCCTCGGTGCCGATCTGCACGTTGTCGCCGCCGATGAAGCCGGTGTAGGCGTCACCCTCGACCTTGCGGTCCAGGACCAGCACCGGGATGCCCTTGTCGAAGGCCTTCTTCACCACCGCGGTCAGCGGCTTGGCCTCGTTCGGGCTGATGATCAGCAGGTCGATCTGCTGGGTGATGTAGTTCTCGACGTCGGCGACCTGCTTGGCGTTGTCCTGCGCCGCGTCGGCGAACTTCACCTCGAACTGCGGCACCTGCGCGGCGGCCGCCTTGATGTCGTCGTCCATCCGCTGCCGGTACGGCTCGGCGACGTTGGCCTGGCTCATCCCGATCACGTACTTGCCGTCGGCCCCCTCGCACTCCTTGGAGCTCTGCGCCTGGGGTTCGTCGGAGGTGCGTTCGCTGGTCGTGCCGCAGCCCGCGAGGACCAGGGCGGTGGCGGCCGCGACGGCCAGGGACAACTTGTGGATCTTCATCAGGGGTGGACCTTCCTCACGAGGCGGGCCGGAGCCGTTGCAGCGCGGCCGCCGCGACGATCACCAGGCCCTTGATCAGCAGCTGGATGTTGGAGTCGATGTTGTTCAGGGCAAGGATGTTGTTCAGTACGCCGAGCAGCAGCGCGCCGGCCACCGTCCCGGCCACCGAGCCGCGCCCGCCGGCCAGGCTGGTACCGCCGATCACCACCGCGGCGATCGCGTCCAGCTCGTAGCCGATGCCGTCGTTCGGGCTGCCCTGGTTGAGCTGGACCGCGTGCACGATGCCGGCCAGCGAGGCGAGCAGGCCGCAGATCGCGAAGACCGCGATCTTCACCCGGATCACCGGTACGCCGGACAGCCGCGCGGCCTTCTCGTTGCCGCCGACGGCGTACAGGTGCCGGGAGAACGCGCTGATCCGCAGGAACACCACGGCCGCGATCGCGACCACGGCGAAGATCAGCACCGGGATCGGCACCAGGCCACCGAAGGTGCGTTCACCCAACAGGGCGAACGTCGACGGCGCCTCGTTCGGCCCGTCGCCGTACGCGATCGCGACGCCCTGCCCGTCGGACCAGATCCGCGCCAGCCCGCGCGCTATCTGCAACCCGGCCAGGGTCACGATGAACGACTGGATCCCGATCATCGCGGTCGCCATCCCCTGCAGCGCGCCGAAGACCAGACCGATCGCGAGCACCACCACGATCGACGGCAGGAACCCCCAGTCGCTCTCGACCATCAGCACCGCCGAGCCGACCGCGGCCAGCCCGAGCACCGCGCCGACGGACAGGTCGATGCCGCCGATCAGGATCACGAACGTCATCCCGACCGCGATGATGCCGATCTCGGAGACCGCGCGGACCACGTTGGCCAGGTTGTCCGCGCTGAGGAACAGGATCTCCCCGTCGCGCCGGGGCGAGAAGATGATCGCGGCAACGAACACCGCCAGCAGCCCGAACACGCTCTGGAACCGGAACAGCGTCGCGGCGACACTTCCGGACGCCTTCTCCACCGGCATGGCGGGCTTGTCCTGCAGGGCGGTCACCGAAGTCCTCCTTCGAACACAGCGCTCTCTCCCATGGCGGCGGCGAGCAGGTCGCTCTCGCCGGAGTCGGATGTCTTGAACGACGCCACGTCGCGTCCGTCCCTCAGGACGACGACGCGGTCGCAGACGCCGATCAGCTCGGGCAGCTCCGACGACGCGAGCAGTACGCCGAGCCCTTGGCCGGCCAGTTCACCGAGCAGACGATAGATCTCCGCCTTGGCCCCGATGTCGACGCCGCGGGTCGGCTCGTCGAGCAGCAGCAGCTTCGGCTCGGTCAGCAGCATCTTGCCGAAGACCACCTTCTGCTGGTTGCCGCCGGACAGCGTCCCGACGTCGTCCTGCAACCGGCCGAACTTCAGCCGCAGCCGGTCGGCCATCTGCACCGACGCGGCGCGTTCCATCCGGCGCGCGATCACGCCGAGCCGCCCGTACGACGGAAGGCTCGACACCACCGTGTTCGCCAGGATCGAGTGGAACAGCACCAGCCCGGACGTCCGCCGGTCCTCGGGCACGAACCCGATCCCCTGCGCGAGCGCGTGCCGCGGACCGCGCGGGCGGATCTCCTTGCCCTGCAGGACGATCCGGCCGGTGCGCGCCCCGCCCGGCGCCACGCCGTACAGGGTCTCGAGCAGTTCGGTCCGGCCGGCGCCGAGCAGGCCGCACAGGCCGACGATCTCGCCGGAGCGGACGGTCAGCGAGATGCCCTCGGGATCACGGCGGCCGGGACGCGGACGTCGGGGCTTCAGCACCAGGTCCTCGACCCGCAACAGTTCGTCGCCGGTCGAGACGTCCGGCGTGCTGAACATCGTCTGCACCGGACGGCCGACCATCGCCTCGACCACCTCGGCGGTGCTCAGCTCGCGCGGGTCGAAGCTGGTGACGATCTGCCCGTTGCGCAGCACGGTCGCGCGGTCGGCGACCTGCGCGATCTCCTCCATCCGGTGGCTGATGTAGACGATCCCGACGCCCGATCGCCGCAGCTCGCGCATCACCGCGAACAGCCGCTCGACCTCGGAGGTCGTCAGCGCCGAGGTCGGCTCGTCCATGATCAGCACGCGGGCGTCGAGCGAGATCGCCTTCGCGATCGTGACGAGCTGCTGCTCGCCGACCCGCAGCTCACCGACCGGGCGGCGCGGATCGAGGTTCACGCCGCTGCGCTCCAGCAGGGCGCGGGCCTCGCGGTCCATCCGGCGGCGGTCGACCGTCCGGTACGGCGTACGCAGCTCGCGACCGAGAAAGATGTTGTCGGCGACCGAGAGCGCCGGCACCAGGTCGAGCTCCTGGTGGATCATCGCGATCCCGGCGGCCTGGGCGTCGGTCGGCCCGCCGAAGCTCACCGTCTCGCCCGCGATCTCGATCCGCCCGTCGTAGTCGGTGACGTCGCCGGACAGGATCTTCATCAGCGTGGACTTGCCGGCGCCGTTCTCGCCGAGCAGGGCGTGCACCTCGCCGGAGCCCAGGCTGAACTCGACCTCGTGGCACGCCTGCACCCCGCCGTACCGCTTGCCGATCCCCGACATCCGGACCAGGGCGGACTCGGCCATGACACCTCCGCGATCGGGTGAGTAATCGATTTCCCGGACGCTATGCCCGTGCTCGCCAGCCCGTCAACCCCTGGCTCGGTCCGGGACGGGAATCGATACCCGACGGCGTCTTCCGACCCTAGGAGCGGGCGCTACCGCACGACACCTCTTCGAGCCAGGTCGAAAGGTGGACGTGCCCCACTCACCAACCGCGCGAGATTACCGCGACACGCCGTGACACGCCGTGCGAACGGCGGCCGGCGGGTGGTTGATCAGTGGTGGGCGTCCGCTGGGACCTCAGTCCTCGTCGAGCCAGGCCCGTACGGCGTCGTTGTGCTCCCCCAGCCGCGGCGGCGGCAGGTTGCTCTCCCGCGCGCCGGCGTACGGGTTGTCGTCGAACCGCAGCGGCGGGCCGGGCAGTTGGATCGTGCCGAGCTCCGGGTGCTCGACGTCGATCAGCAACCCCTGCGACCGCGTCTGCTCCCACTCGTAGACCTGCTGGAAGTCGCGGACCTTGCCGGCCGGGATCCCCGCATCCGCCAGCCGCTGCAGCCACACATCGGCGGGATCAGCCTCAAAAGCCTTCTCGATCGCCGCGGTCAGCACGTCGCGGTGCGCGACGCGGTCCGGGTTCGCGGCGAAGCGGACGTCGTCCGGGTCGAGCCCGACGATCGGCGCGAAGGTGCGCCACTGCCCCTCGCTGCCGACCGCGACCTGGATGCTGTCGTCGCGCGTCCGGTACATCCCGTACGGCGCGATCTGCGCGTGGTGGTTGCCGACGCGCTCGGGCAGCTGCCCGGCGACGGTCCATTTCGTCCCGTGGAACGCGTGCACGCCGACGACCGACGCGAGCAACGACGTCCGGACCACGCGACCACGGCCGGTGATCGCGCGTTCGTGCAGGGCCGCGAGGGCGCCGTACGCGCCGTACATGCCGGCCAGCAGGTCGGCGATCGGCATGCCGGTCTTGGCCGGTTCGGTCGCGCCGGTGATGCTCATCAGCCCGCCCTCGCCCTGCGCGATCTGGTCGTACCCGGCGCGCCCGCCCTCCGGCCCGTCGTGCCCGAAGCCCGTGATCGACAGGATCACCAGGCCCGGGTTGAGCTCGTGCAGCCGCTCGACCGAGAAGCCGAGCCGGTCGAGCACGCCCGGCCGGAAGTTCTCGATCAGGACGTCGGCCTTGCCGACCAGGCGGGTCAGGAACTCCTTGCCCTCGGCCGACTTCAGGTCGGCCGTCACCGACTCCTTGTTCCGGTTCGCGGACAGGAAGTACGTCGACTCGCCACCCACGAACGGCGGCCCCCACCCGCGGCTGTCGTCGCCACCGGCGGGTGTCTCGACCTTGATCACCCGCGCCCCGAGATCCCCCAGCATCATCGCGGCATGCGGCCCGGCCAGCGCCCGCGTCAGATCCACGACCACGACGTCCGAAAGAAGGTTCTGCACCCACCCACCCTAGGCGGGCCGGGCCAGCACGTATGTGACGCCGATCGCTCTAGGCGACGGCCTTCCGGGCCAGGGACGCCAGGCGGTGGGTGACGTCGCGGGGACGTTCCTGCATCAGCATGTGCCCGGCGCCCGGGTACATCCACAGGCGGGACGACGGGATCAGGTGGGCCAGGCGGTTCGCGTGCCGCGGGGGCAGCAGGCGGTCGCGGGTGCCGTGCATGACCTCGACCGGGATGTCGTCCAGTACGGCGAGCGCGTGGCCGAGGTCGTGCTGCGTGATCGCCTCGAAGAACCCGCTGAACGACCGGCCGGGCAGCACCTCGAGGTCGGCGAGCAGGACGTCGACCTCCGCGGGATCGACCTTCTGGCCGAACACCAGCTGCTTCAACGCCGGCCGCCGCAGCCGGGTCGCGGCGACCTGGCGCCAAGCCCTCACCGCCTCCTCCTCAGCCTGTACGACGGCAGGCTTGCGCCGCAGCTCGCGCTTCTCCATCCGCGCGCCCGCCAGGTTCATCGCCCGCGGCGCGACCACCGCGGCCGCGCCGTCCAGGCGCGCCGGCAGCCCGAACGCCCGCGACGTCATCTGCCCGGACGACGTACTGACCAGCGCCGCCCCCACGATCCGCGACCCGAACAGCTCCGGCCGCCGGTCGGCCAGCGCCATCAGCGTCATCCCGCCCATCGAGTGCCCGGCGTACACCACCGGCCCCGACGGTGCGACCTCGTCCAGCACCGTCACCAGGTCGTCGGCGAGCTGCTCGATCCGCGTCGTACCGGCAGGTGCCGCGTCCGACCGCCCGTGCCCGCGATGGTCGTACGCAACCACCCGGACCCCATCAGCACCCAGTACGCCGGGCAGCCCGGCGAACTGGTGATGCCAGCTCCGCGTCGAGCACGTCCACCCGTGCGCGAGCACCACCGTCACCGGTGCGTCCGGCGACCCCGCCGTCTCCACGTGCAGCCGCACGCCGTCCGGCGTGATCACTCCAGCTCGTTCTGCCTGCATGGTCATATCTTCCCCAGTCGATCCGTCGCGCGCTCGGAGGCACCGCTCAGGTGCTCCGCCCGCATCCGCCCACCGCGCGCACCCCGCCCGACCAGCCAAGCGATCCCGAGGATCTCCAGGAGCCCGACCACCGCGAGCAGCCCGTACCCGCCGTTCCACATCCACCGCGGTACGTCGGTCCGCTCCTCGCGCCGCAGCACCTCCTGCTCGCTGATGAACCGCACGGTCTGCCCGTCCGACACCTGGATGGCCGGCTTCTGGATCGCGGCGTCCTCCGGCGCGTAGACCCACGCCGCGACCAGGTCCCGCGAGCCCTGGTGCAGCCGGACCATCGACTTCCACTTCCCGTACATCGGCAGCGGCTCCGCCGACCGGTACGTGCCGTCAGCAACCTTCTCCAACGAGTGCAGTTCCAGCCCGCCGCCCTGCCAGGCCATCGCCTCGAACCAGCGCGCGTCCTCAGCCGCGTCCACCGGGTTCACCTTCACCGTCACGTACGCCGTCGGCTCCGCACCCTCGGCGACCCGGTCCAGCGAGATCGTTGCCGACACCCCCGACTCGGCCGACCGCGGCACGCAGAAGAACACGACGCCCAGTACGGCGGCCAACCCGACCGCGCCGAGCTGGTGCGTACGCCGTACCGATGGCACGGCACGCACCTCGCCCGCGACCTCGGCGTACCGGGTCGCCAGCCACGCGCCGACGAGCCCGGCGCCGATCCCCGCGACGACACCGAAGCCGAGCGCCGACGGGAGCAGCGACGCGGGCCAGTGGATCGGCATCCAGACCTGGCTCCAGCCGTACTCGGCGAGCAGCCCGACCGTACCGATCAACGCGCCCGCGACCGCGCCCAGCCGGAAGCGGTTCTGGTTGCCCAGAGCAAACGCCGTCAGCTCGACCAGCGCCGCTTCGACGACCAGCAACGGGAAGTGCCCGAGGATCTCCCCGAGCGGCTGGTCGACCGCCCAGGCGATCCCGCCGCGAAGGATCAGGTACGTCGCCAGCGCACCGAACGTGCTGAACCGTCCCATCCGGGACCGCAGCAGCGTGAACGCGAGTGTCGATCCGAAGACGATCAGGATCGGCTGCAGCACCAGCGGGAACTGCGGGACGCCGTAGTTGAACTCGGTGCTGAACAGGTCCCACGCGATCAGCAAGGCGCCGACGGCAACGATGTCCTGGAACCGGCGCCGAAGGTTGCCGCCGACAAGTTGTTCCACCTCGGCCGAGGCCAGCAGCCGCGCGAAGATCGACAGCACGACCCCGCCGATCATCAGCAGGTGCGTCGGCCCCCAGAGCGTGACGTCCTCACCGAACAGCCGGTGCCAGACGTCGTCGAGCGGGAAGCCGACCAGCGCGAAGGTGCCGCACACGGTGACCAGCGCCGCGCTGCACGGGATCCGCCAGCCCGCGGTCAGCTTGATCGTCCGGGCCGGCAACGGCTTGCGGGCGAGCGCGATCGGCAGCACGCCGGACACGATCACGCCGAGGATGCCGAAGAAGATCGGGTAGTGCGCCGGCGTCCCGAACGGGCCGGTGTCGCGGCCCTTGTCGATGTGCACCGCGATGTCCCACCAGACGCCGAACGCGCAGGACAGCAGCGAGACGGCGTGCAGGTACGGCGTGAGCGCGGCCCATCGGGGGACTCCGTCCAGTCTCCCGATGGTGTCCGCGAGGCGCCCTACCAGCGTGGCGTGCCCGGTGCGTTCCCGCCACAGCAGCACGGCGAGTGCGACGTACATCAAGCCGACCAGGCCGGTGACGATCGCGATCTGGTCGAAGCTCGCGGTTCCGGTCGACGCTGCCAGGGGGACGGTCATCGTTGGCGCTCCTGGGCACTCGAAGGGACGTTCGGCATGCGCCACAGTGAATGTTACATAAGATATGTAACGTCGAGTCTGGAAGACTGTCAAGGGTGGAGGGACAGCAGGCACCCGAGGAGTACACGGTCGACCAGCTCGCCGCGAAGGTGGGCATGACCGTCCGGAACGTGCGCGCGTACGCCGGGCGCGGGCTGATTCCGCCACCCCGGCTGGTCGGCCGGACCGGGTACTACGACGCCGACCACGTGGCGCGGCTCACCCTGGTCCGCGAGCTGCTCGACAAGGGCTACACGCTGGCCGCCGTCGAGCGGATGATGAGCGAACTGCCCGACGGCGCGCTCGCGCTCGGCGTCTTCGAGACGCTCGTCAGCCCGTGGACTCCCGCCGAGCCCGAGGTGATCACCGAGCACCAGCTCGCCGAGCGGGCCGGCATCCCGCACGACGCCGCGACGATCGACAAGCTGATCGCGCTGGGCATCGCCGAGCGCGTCGAGGACGACCGCCTCCGCATCCCGAACCCCGACCTGCTCCGGACCGGCCTCGAGGTGATCAAGCTCGGTGTCCCGCTGGACGCGATCTTCGAGATGCTGCCGAAGCTGTTCGAGCAGGCCGACCAGGTCGCCAAGATCTACGTCGAGCTCTTCCGCGGCACGGTCTGGCGCCAGTTCGCCGACGCCGGCCTGCCCGCGGACGGCTGGCCCGAGATCCAGCGGACGCTGGAGAACATCATCCCGCTGGCCGGCCAGGCCCTGGTCGCCGCCTTCCGCGAGTCCATGGGCCGCGAGATCGAGACCGCGGCGTACGAGGAGCTCGGCCTCCCGCCGAACGACCTGCCCTCGACCGGCTGACTCAGATCGCCCGCAGAGTCTTCGTCGGTTGCAGCCGGTCCAGCGCCTGCTGGGACGCCGGGTCGGCCGCGCGGTAGACGATCAGGCGCCGGCTCGAGTCAGCCAGTGCGGTCAGTACGTCGTACTCGACCGTCAGCCGACCGATCTCCGGGTGGTTGAGCTTCTTCAGCCCGTTGCCCTTCACCATCACGTCGCGCTTCTCCCACCACCGGGCGAACTCGGCGCTCTCGGCCACCAGGTCCCGGACCAGCTCCGCCAGCTCCGAGTCGTCCTCATGCGCGGCCCACGCGGCCCGCAGGTCCGCGATCCCCTCCCGGACGACCCGCTCGCGGTCCGGGTAGAAGTCGGCGAAGGCCGGCTCGATCGTGCACAACCACATCGTGTTGCGCCGCTCCGCGGGGACCCCGGCGAAGTCGAGCATCAGCGCCGACATCTCCGGGTTCCACGCGCAGATGTCGAACCGGTGGTTGACCAGCATCGCCGGCAACGGCGACATCGCCTGCACCAACTGCTCCAACGAGCCCGACCCGGACTGATGCCGCACCGACGACCACTGCCGCGTCAGGTCGAACACGTACGCGTGCTCGTCCTCGCTCAGCTGCAACGCCCGAGCCAACGCCCCCAGCACCTCGGCCGACGGCCGCAGCCCGCGCCCTTGCTCCAGCCGTACGACGTAGTCCACCGACACCCCGGCCAGCTCGGCGACCTCTTCGCGCCGCAGTCCCGGCGTACGGCGGGACCGGCCGCGCTCGGGCAGTCCCGCCTCGGCCGGCGTCAGTCGCTCCCGCCGAGCCCGCAGGAACACAGCCAACTCGTACGCGACGTCCATCCCGCCATCGTACGAAACCAGCCGTGTCACCCCCGCCGGACGAACTGCGGCAGCTCGAGGATGTTGTGCGGGTACGGCAACGGCTTCTCCCCCGCCTCGGTCAGCCGGCGCATCTGCTCGTCGTCGAGCGTCCACCCGGTCGCGCCGAGGTTGTCGGCCAGCTGCTCCGGCGTCCGGGCGCCGACGATCGGCGCGGTCAGCCCCGGCCGCTGCATCACCCACCGCAGCGCGACCTGCGCCGGCGTCCGGCCGGTCTCCTCCGCGACCGCGAGCAGCGTGTCGATCACCCGCCAGGTCCGGTCGTTGTCGTGCGCCGCCCAGTCCTCGTCGTTCGACCGCGAGCCGGCCGGAGGTCCACCGGCCGACTTCGTGTACTTGCCCGACAACCAGCCACCCGCGAGCGGACTCCAGGCGATCACCCCGGCACCCTCGTTCAGCGAGACCGGGATCAGGTCGAGCTCGGCGTCCCGGTCGAGCAGGTTGTACAGCGGCTGCAGGCTCACGTACGGCTCGAGCCCGCGGTGGCGCGACAGGTCGATCGCCTTCTGGAACTGCCAGCCGGTCAGGTTGCTCGCACCGATGAACCGGACCTTGCCGCTGCTGACCAGCGCGTCGAGCGTGGTCAGCGTCTCCTCCAACGGCGTCGCGTCGTCCCACACGTGGATCTGGTAGAGGTCGATGAAGTCCGTGCCCAGCCGCCGCAGGCTCGCCTCGACCCCGGCCATCACGTGCTTGCGCCCGGCCCCACGCACCGGCAGTCCCGGTCCGGCTTCGCCGTACACCTTGGTCGCGATCACCAGGTCGTCGCGGTCCTTGGTCTTCAGCCAGCTGCCGATGATCTCCTCGGACCGGCCGCCGGAGTAGGTGTCGGCGGTATCGATGAAGGTCCCACCGGCCTCCACGAACGAGTCCAGCAGCTGGTGCGCGGTCGGTTCGTCGGTCCCTGGGCCGAACGTCATCGTGCCGAGGCACAGCTCGCTGACCTGCAGGCCGGTCCGGCCGAGAAAGTTCTTGTCCATCCGTCCACCCAACAACCTGGAGCGCGCTCCAGGTCAAGCCGTCCGGCGGACCCCGCGGACCAGACGCCTGAACGGACAGTTACCGTAGGGTCGCACATTGTGAACCGCCGGGCTGAGGACGTTCATGAAGAAGCTTGTTCTGGCGACCGTGACGGTCGCCGCTGTGATCGCTGCCGCGCTGATCCCGTCCGGTCCCCCGGTCGAGGCCGCGTCGCCCGGCTTCGGGTCGGCAGTGTCGTCGGTCGAGCGGCCGACGTGGCAGACCGACGACAGCGTGAACGCGCTCGCGACCGCCGGCAACGTCGTGTACGCCGGGGGCCTGTTCACCCGGATCCGGCCGGGCGGCAAGACCGTCGGCCAGGGTGAGGCGATCCGCCCGTACGTCGCGTCGTTCAACCGGACGACCGGTGCGCCGAGCGGCTGGGCCCCGCGGCTGAACGGCGCGGTCTGGTCGATCGCGACCAGCGCCGACGGCAAGTGGGTGGTGATCGGCGGCGACTTCACCAGCGTGAACGGCGTCCCGCGCAACCGTGCCGCGATGTTCAACGTCGCCAACGGCGGCCTGACCAGCTGGAACCCCTCGGTCAGCTACCGGGTCTCCGCGCTGGCGATCTCCGGTAACACCGTCTACCTGGGCGGCTCCTTCGGCCGCGTCGCCAGTACGACGCGCAACCGGCTCGCCGCGGTCTCCCTGAACGGCGCGCTGCTGCCGTGGAACCCGGACGCCGACGACGACGTGCACGCGATCGACCTGACCGACGACGCCAGGAAGGTCGTCGTCGGCGGCGGCTTCACGAAGGTCGGCGGCGGCAACCACTACGCCCTGGCGATGCTGAGCCCGTCCAACGGCAAGGCGTACGCGATGCCGGCCGCCGCGGCGATCCCGCCGCCGACCGACGAGTGCGTCAGCCGGGTCAAGGACATCGACACGCTCGGCAACCGGGTCTACGTCGCGAACGCCGGCAGCGGCACCGGCTGCTACGACGGCGTACTGGCCGCCGACAGCGCCAGCGGCAAGCTGGTCTGGCAGAGCAAGTGCCTGGGCGCGACCGAGGCCATCAAGGCGCTGGGCGGCTGGCTCTACAAGGGCTCCCACGCGCACGACTGCAGCAAGGACGGCAGCTTCGGCGACGGCGCCGGCATCCGCCACCTGCTGGTCGAGAGCACGACCAACGGCAAGTTCGGCCCCTGGTTCCCGAACACCGGCGTCGGCGGCACCACCGAGGTCGGCCCGCTCGCGTTCACCTCCGGCGGTAACGACCTGTGGGTCGGCGGCGACTTCCTGAAGGTGAACGGCAAGCCCCAGCAGGGCCTGACCCGCTTCACCAACGCCGCCGGCGGCGCCCAGCCGACCCGCCCGGCCGCCCCGAAGGTCGCCAGCCCGGCCCGCGCCCGGACCACCGTCACGTTCCCGGCGGTCGTCGACACCGACAACATCACGCTGACCTACACCCTGTACCGCGGCAGCACGAAGCTCGGCACCTGGACCCGCAACTCCTACCCGTGGGCCCGCCCGATCGTCACCACCTTCACCGACACCGGCGTGAAGTCCGGCCAGAACCCGTCGTACCACGTCGAGGTCACCGACGGCCGCACCCGCACCAAGAGCACCGCGGCCACCGTGCGGGTGCGGTAAGGGTAGGAAGAGCAGTCCCAGGAAGAGGCTTCCCTTTTGCGGTTCCTCCCGGCGGTCGAAGCTGGGTTCGTGAACCACAGAAGGGAAATCTCGTGACACTGGACAGCTACCGCCTGCTCGGCCGGTCCGGCCTGCGGGTCTCGCCGCTCTCGCTCGGCACCATGACGTTCGGCTCCGACTGGGGCTGGGGTGCGGACAAGGACGAGGCGCGCCGGATCTTCGACCGGTACGTCGGGGCCGGCGGCAACTTCGTCGACACCGCGAACCAGTACACCAACGGCACCTCGGAGGAGTTCGTCGGCCAGTTCGCGTCGGGCCGCCGCGACCGGCTGGTGATCGCCACCAAGTACACGATGACGAGCCGCCCGGACGACCCGAACTCCGGCGGCAACCACCGCAAGTCGATGGTCCGGTCGGTCGAGGACAGCCTGCGCCGGCTGCAGACCGACTACCTCGACCTGCTCTACCTGCACTCCTGGGACTTCACCACGCCGGTCGAGGAGGTCCTGCGCGCGATGGACGACCTGGTCCGCGCGGGCAAGGTCCTGTACGTCGGCATGTCGGACATCCCCGCCTGGCAGGTCTCCCGGATGCAGGCGATCGCCGACCTGCGCGGCTGGTCCCCGCTGGTCGCGTTGCAGATCGAGTACAGCCTGGCCGAGCGGACCGTCGAGCGCGACCTGATCCCGATGGCCGACGAACTGGGCCTCGGCGTCATGCCTTGGTCGCCGCTGGCGTCCGGCGTACTG
Source organism: Kribbella sp. DT2 (assembly GCF_049844575.1). Lineage (NCBI taxonomy): Bacteria > Bacillati > Actinomycetota > Actinomycetes > Propionibacteriales > Kribbellaceae > Kribbella > Kribbella sp. DT2. The sequence goes on from NZ_JBNCLH010000013.1 coordinate 150,781, forward strand.
GCCGGGAAGTACACCGCGGCGGACCTGGACCACGACGGCGGTGTCGGCTCGGCGGCCGGTACCCGCAAGAACGTCGCGGCCGCCAACAACTCGCTCACCGAACGCACGCTCGGGATCGCCGAGGTCGTCAAGAAGGTTGCCGCCCGCAACAACTGGACGCCGTCCCAGGTCGCGATCGCCTGGACCCTGCGCAACCCCGCGGTCGCCTCGCCGATCCTCGGTGTCCGCACACTGGCCCAGCTGGACGACAACCTCGGCGCGCTCGACGTCGAGCTCACCGACCAGGACGTCCAGGAGCTCGAGGAGGTCAGCGCGATCGAGCTCGGCTTCCCGCACGAGTTCCTGCGGCGCCCGATGACCCAGTCGGTCACCCGCGGCACCGCCAAGGTCGAACCCCGCCGCCGCTAACCCCTGCCACGGTCGGCCGGCAGATCGCCGAGGTCGGCGTCCCAGTCGTCCTCCTCGACCTCGGCCTCCTTGCGGCGGGCGATCCGTACGAAGGCCGCGATCAGCAGGATCGGCCCGAGGAACATCGCCAGCTCGGGAATGCCACCCAGGTGCTGAACGATCATGAGACCGTCACCAGTGCCGGGACGCTGGCCGGCCGCGGCGCGGTCATGACGCCGTCACCAGCGCGATGCCGCCGGCGGTGAAGGCGACCATCGCCGCCAGCATCGGGTACTGCGCCCGCCGCAGCTCGCGGCGCCGGAACAGCCCGGTCGCGCGATCGTGCGCGGACACGACCCCGAGTACGTGTCCGAGCACGATCGCGCCGATCTGGACCCCGGCGATCACCCGGTCCCCAGCAGGCCGTAGTCGATCCCGGCCTGCCCGGTCCCGAGCAGGTCCCAGCCGCGACCGAACGGGTCGGTCGCCAGCAGGACACCATCCTGCCCCTGGAACACCGCGAACGAGAAGTAGTGCGCCACGGCGTACCCGATCGCGATCGGGACGAGCGAGTGCACGAACGCTCCCGGCAGCCCGGCGTTGCCGACGGCACCGGGTCGCACCCTGGCCTGGCCGGTCGCCCGAGCAGCGCCAATGAAGAGCAGCGTCACCACGGCGACCGCAGCCAGCAGCCCGAGCGTGTGAACGAGTATGTGGTGCCCCAGCTGACCGGCTGACGAGGTCCACACCGACCACCGCGAGATCCCGTCGAAAGCAGTTGACCCAAGCAACAGACACAGCAGGCCGACCAACCCCGGTTCCCGCGGCATCGTCGCCAGCCCGGCCAGCGGGTTCCGCAGGACCAGCTGCCCGTCGACCCGGCCGAGAGGGCTCAACCGCGCCAGCACCTCGGCGTACACCTCGAAGCTGTCCCCCACCGAGAACCAGCGCGGGCCGTAAACGATGCCTGCGGCAACATTCACCAAGCAGTACGCCGAGACGAAGACCGCCACCACCAACGGGGCCGAGGCCTCGGGGTACGCCAGCTCCAGCCACACGAACCCGAACAGCCCGGCGACCGCCGGCCAGTACGCGATCCCCGCGGGCAGCGGACGCACAACGCGCCGGGGGACGAACGAAGCCAGCGTGCGCAGCGGGTTGGCCAGCCGCCAGACCGGCCCGAGGAGCAGCGAGACCGGGATGATCCCGACCCAGATCCACACGTACAACCACGTCGGCGCCGGGTTCAGCGCGGACGACGTGCTGCCGAACCACGCGGCGCCGAGCAGCAAGGCCAGTGCGACAAGACCCAGCACCTTGAGGGCCCACCGCACCACGCGCCCGTCGACGAGCCGCGTGAGCGCGGCCAACGGCGGACCGGACGTGAGCTCGAAGCGCGGCCGCGACCAGAACGCCGCCAGCGCGAAGAACGACACCGCGACCGCGGCGGCCGCGGAGTAGATCGCCAGCCACAGCGGAACCGGCAGGTCCCCACGCCCGCCGATACCGTGCAAGGGGATCATGGGTGCGAATGTAACACGACCTATGTCACATAGCCACTGTTTCATACTGCGAGCGGTCGAACCGCCTGGTCAGCTGCCGGAAGCGGAAGGTGAACGACGGCCAGAGCGTCGTGTTGCGGCCCTGCGCATCGAGGTACCAGCTCGTGCACCCGCCCCGCGTCCACACCGTGTTCCGCATCGACGACCGCACGCCGTCGACGAACGCGCGCTGCACCTCCGGCTTCACCTCGACCTGCCGCAACCCCTCGGCGTCCATCGTCCTCAGCGCGTCCAGGATGTACGCGATCTGCGACTCGATCATGAACACCATCGAGCTGTGCCCGAGCCCGGTGTTCGGGCCGATCAGCAGGAAGAAGTTCGGGAAGCCCGCGACCGCCGTACCAAGGTGCGCCTCCATCCCGTCGGCCCATGCGTCGCGCAGCGACACCCCGTCCCGGCCGTACAGCATGTCCATCACCGGCAGATCGGTGACCCGGAAGCCGGTGCCGTAGATGATCGTGTCGACCTCGTGCTTCACGCCGTCGTCGGTGACGATCCCGGTCGGCGTCACCTCGGTGATGCCGTCGGTGACCACCTCGACGTTCGGCCGCGCGACCGCCGGGTAGTAGTCGTCGGAGATCAGCACCCGCTTGCAGCCGAGCGTGAAGTCGGGCGTCAACCGAGCCCGGAGCTCGGGGTCGCGGACCTGCTTCTCGAGGTGCTTCTCGGCCACCTTCTGCGCCTGCTTCATGATCCCGGGCAGCTTGGCGAACCCGAGCACCATCGACTCGCGCCCCCAGTAGATCCCGGCCCGGACGGCCTTCTGCACCAGGGGAAACGCGCGGTAGACCGCCTTCTCCAGCCGACTGATCTTCCGGTCCGGCCGCGGCATCACCCACGGCGGCGTGCGCTGGAACAGGTGCAGCTCCTCGACCTCCGGCTGGATCGCCGGCACGAACTGGATCGCCGACGCGCCGGTCCCGATCACCGCGACCTTGCGGCCGCCCAGGTCGAGGTCGTGGTTCCACTGCGCGGAGTGGAACACCTCACCCTCGAACGAGTCGATCCCGTTCAGCTTCGGGTACGACGGCTCGGCCAGCGGGCCCATCCCGGACAGCAGGATCCCGGCCGTGAAATCGCCCTGGGCCGTGTGGATCAGCCAATGGTCGTCGACCCAGTGCGCGGACCGTACGGCGTGACCGAAGCGGATGTGCGGGCGGACGCGGAAGCCGTCGGTGACCTGGCGCAGGTAGGCCTCGATCTCGGGCTGCGGCGAGAACGTGCTCGACCAGTCCGGGTTCGGCGCGAACGAGAACGAGTACAGGTGCGAGGGGACGTCGCAGCGGCAGCCCGGGTAGGTGTTGTCCCGCCAGGTCCCGCCGACGTCCTCGGCGCGCTCGAGCACGACGAAGTCGTCGTACCCGGCCTGCTTGAGCCGGACCGCCATCCCGATTCCCGCGAAGCCGGTGCCGATCACGACGATCCGGTGCTGCTGCTCCGCCATCCCGAGCTCCTGTCGAGTCGAAGAACTTACTCCCAGTAAGTTACTCCGGGTCAGTTAGGATCGGCAAGGTGACGACCACCACGGACGGCGTACCGGTCAAGCGCAAGCGCGACCGCGCGGCGCGGGAGCGGGAGATCCTCGACGCCGCCGAGCGGATCTTCGGCGACCGCGGCTACCAGGGCACCTCGATGGACGAGATCGCCGCCGAGGTCGGCGTCTCCAAGCCCCTCGTCTACCAGTACTACGGCTCGAAGGACGGCCTGTTCCTCGCCTGCCTGTCCCGCCTGCGCGCCCAGCTCCTCGACGCCGTCTCCGACGCCGTGCTCGCGGCCGCGGACGCCGAGCAGGCGATGTACGCCGGTTTCGTCGCCTGGTTCCAGTTCCTCGACGACCACCCGCGCGCCTGGTCGGTGATCGTCGACGAGGGCATGCTCTCGGCCGGCCCCGCCGCCCAGGCCGCCGACGAGGTCCGCGCCGACTTCGTCGACCTGATCGCGACGATGGTCCGCCTGAACGCCCCGTCGGCCATCGACGAGGAGGAGATCCAGATCGTCGCCCAGACCATCTCCGGCGCGACCGAACGCCTGGCCATCTGGCGCACCCGCTCGACCACCCCGCCGTCCGCGCAGAAGACCGCTCGGACTCTCCAGGATCTGCTCTGGCAAGGTCTGCACACGCTGCGCGAGAGCTGACGAATGTCATAGGCACCTCGTGACGCCCGATCCAGGGCCGCGGGCGCTCCAGGCCGGAGCATTCTGGGTATGACGACAACGACTGCGGTCACCCTCAGCGGAGTGACCAGGAGGTACGGCGAAGTACAGGCCGTGGCCGGGGTGGACCTCACGATCCGGTCAGGCGAGGTGGTGGCACTGCTGGGGCCGAACGGCGCCGGCAAGTCCACCACGCTGGAGATCCTGCTCGGTCTGGTCCGGCCGGACCAGGGCAGCGTCCAGCTCTACGGCCAGTCCCCGGCCGACGCGATCGCGGCCGGCCAGGTCGGCGTGATGCTGCAGAGCGGGGGCATCATCGAGGACGCGAAGGTCGGCGAGCTGCTCGACCTGGTCGCCGGGCTGCACAAGGACCCGCTGCCGGTCACCGACGCGCTGGAGCGGGCCGGGATCGCCGATCTCGGCAACCGCAAGCTGAAGGCGCTGTCCGGCGGGCAGAAGCAGCGCGTCCGGTTCGCGATGGCGATCGTCGCGCAGCCCGACCTGATCGTGCTGGACGAACCGACCACCGGGATGGACGTCGAGTCCCGCCGCGACTTCTGGGCCGCGATGCACGCCGAGACCGCCCGCGGCCGGACCGTGCTGTTCGCGACCCACTACCTGGAGGAGGCCGACGCGTACGCCGACCGCGTGGTGCTGATGCGCGCCGGCAAGATCGTTGCCGACGGCACCGCCGCGCAGATCAAGGCGAGCGTCTCCGGCCGGACCATCCGGGCCACGGTGCCCGGTGCCGACCTGGCCCTGCTCGCGACGCTGCCCGGCGTACGGAACGTCGACACGCGGGGCGACGTGGTGCTGCTGCAGTGCGGGGACTCCGACGACACGCTGCGGTACCTGCTGGCGAACACGCCGGCCCACGACATCGAGATCACCTCCGCCGACCTCGAGGACGCCGTCCTCGCGATCGGTGCTGCCGCACAGGAGAGCAACGCATGAACCTCGACTACCTGAAGTTCGACATCAAACGGACCCTGCGCAACCGGCGCGTACTGATCTTCGCCGTCCTGATGCCGCTGGTGCTGTTCCTGATCTTCGGCGCCACGCTGCACTCGACCGACTCCGAGGGCGGAATCTCCGCGATCGCCTACGTGATGGTTTCGATGGCCATGTTCGGCTCGATGAACGCCGCGATGAGCAGCGGCGGCGTGATCGCGATGGAACGCGACGGCGGCTGGAACCGGACCCTGCGGCTGACGCCGCTCAAGCCCCAGGCGTACGTCGCCTCGAAGGTCATCCTGTCGCTGCTGCTGGCGATCCCGCCGCTGGTCGTGGTCTTCGTGGCCGGGATGATCATCGGCCACGTCGACCTGAGCGCCGGCCAGTGGATCTCGGTCGCGCTGGTCTCCTGGCTCGGCGCGCTGCCGTTCGCCGGTCTCGGCCTGGTGATCGGGTACGTCGCCAAGCCGGACAGCGTGCAGCCGATCACCGGTCTGACCACGATGCTGATCGCCGCCTTCGGTGGGCTCTGGCTGCCGATCGAGCAGATGCCGCACGTGATGAAGACGATCGTGCAGCTGACCCCGGCGTACTGGACCGGCCTGAGCTCGCGCAGTGCGCTGTCGGAGGGCGGCCTCGACATGCACGCCGTCCTGATCGTGCTGGTGTGGACGGTGGTGCTCGGAGCGATCGGGCTGCGCCGGTTCCGCGCGGACACCGCCCGCGCCTGAGCACCGCGGGTTACCGTGACGACTGTGAGCAGCAAGCAGCCCCTGCCGGATTCGCTGGCCGCCCGTGACCTGACCCAGACGGGACGCAGCTCGTGGCGCTGGCTGGGCGGCGCGGTCTGGCTGTTCTACCTGGGCAGCCCGCTGCAGGAGATCGTCCGGCACAGCGACGGTGTCCTGCGGGTGGTCGGGGTGCTCGCGCTGTTTGCCTTCGCCACGGCCTACATGTCCTTCTTCATCTGGATGCGGCAGGTCTCGTGGCGGGAGGGCGGCCTTCCGCTCTGGAAGCGCTACGGCTACCTGGTCGGTCTGCTCGCCTTGGCCGCGCTGATGCTCCCGGCCGCCGGGCAGACCGCGCTGACCACCCTGGTCTACATCACCGCGATCTCGGTGGTGATGCTGGAGCTTCGGCAGGCGATCGCCGTCACCCTCCTGACCCTGGGCGGAGCGGAGCTGTCGATGCGGCTGGTTTCCGGCTGGCACGACGACAGCAGCTACGGACTGGCGATCTTCCTGGCCGCGCTGGCGGTGTTCGGGATGCGGCGCGCGATCCAGCGCGGGACGGAGCTGACGGTCGCCCGCCAGGACTTCGCCGAGCTGGCCGTCCAGGAGGAACGCAACCGGTTCGCCCGGGACCTGCACGACATCCTCGGCCACTCGCTGACGGTGATCACGGTCAAGGCCGAGCTGGCCGGCCGGTTGATCGAGGCCAACCCGTCGCGGGCAGCGGTCGAGGTGACCGACATCGAACAGCTGGCCCGGGCCGCGCTGGCCGACGTACGGGCTGCTGTCGCGGGGTACCGCGAGCTGAGCCTGGCCGGTGAGCTGGTCTCCGCCCGAGCCGCTCTGGAGGCCGCGGAGATCCGTGCCGAGCTGCCGACCACGGTCGACGACGTTCCCGAGGCCCACCGAGAGCTCTTCGCGTGGGTCGTGCGCGAAGGCATCACCAACGTCGTACGGCACTCGGCGGCTCGCAAGTGCACGATCCGCGTCACCGCCCAGCAGATCGAGGTGCTCGACGACGGGCGTGGACCGACCGGCTCGTCAGGTGGTCACGGGCTGATCGGCCTCCGGGAGCGCGCCGACGCGGTGGGTGCGACGCTGTCCGTCGGCCAGGCGCCGGGTGGTGGGTTCCGGCTGGCTGTCAGAGTGGGTCCGTGAGCATCCGACTGCTGATCGCCGACGACCAGGCGCTCGTCCGCGGCGCCCTCGCGGCGCTGCTCGACCTCGAACCCGACCTCGAGGTCGTCGCCGAGGTCGGCCGCGGCGACGAGGTCCTGGAGGCAGCCCGGACGTCGAAGCCCGACGTCGCGCTGCTCGACGTCGAGATGCCCGGCCTCGACGGCATCGAGGCCGCCGCGGCGCTGCGTTCCGCCGTACCGAACGTGCGCGTCCTGATGGTCACCACGTTCGGCCGCCCCGGGTACCTGCGCCGCGCGATGGAGGCCGGCGCGGCGGGGTTCGTCGTCAAGGACACACCCGCGGCCCAGCTCGCGGACGCCGTACGACGGGTGCACCAGGGCCTTCGCGTCGTCGACCCTTCGCTGGCCGCCGAGACCCTGGTCGCGGGCACGAGCCCGTTGACGGCCCGCGAGTCCGACGTACTGCGTGCGGCTCGGACCGGCGGCACGGTCGCGGACATCGCCGGAGAGCTCCACCTGTCCGAGGGCACCGTTCGCAATCACCTGTCGTCGGCGATCGGCAAGACCGGCGCCCGGACGCGCGCCGAGGCTGCCCGGATCGCGGTCGACAACGGGTGGCTCTAGCCGACGTACGCCTTGAAGCTCTCCAGAGCCTTCAGGTCCCAGCCGTGCCCATCGGTACCCCTGTCTTCCGGCCTGACCTGGCGCGCACTCCGGTAACACCTCAGTGCCTGCTCGATCACAGGCCTGTGCTCCTCCGGCAGGCTCCTGATCCCCCACTCCCCGCCCTCCTCCTTGCTCACCACCTGCGGCGACTCCCGCACCATCAGCACCCGGCACGCGTTGAGCACCCCGTAGTACGGGTCGGCCACGAGATCCACGTCCTCGAGATCCGTCTCGATCGCCTCGAGGTACTCCGCGTACGGCACTTCCGCGAACACTTCCGCCGCCGGCTGCCCACTCACCACCACCCCGCGCCGCCGGACCACGCTCACGTGCGCCGCGAGATCCGCATCCGTCCCGGGCCCGGCGTACTGCCCCGCGAGGATATTCTCCGACCAGTACGCCGAGTAGTGCACCTCGTACTCCCGCGTGCCCGCCGCGGCCTGCCGCTCGGTGAGCACCGACAGCTCGAGGTCCCCCAGCATCGGTCGGGTCTTCGACCGCTCCGCCAACTGACGCGCTGCATACTCCCGTTCCGCGGTTGTGAGCGTCGCCGGGACCACGACCAGCAGATCCACGTCACTCTTCGCCCGGTAGAAGCACCCCATCGCCAGCGAACCGTGCACGTAGACCCCGGTCGTCTCCAGCCCGGTCGCCGCGAGCGCCTCCTCGACGTACCGCCTGAGGTCGGCGTCGCAGTCAGCCCACGACTGCGCACGGTCACGAGGATGCGGTACGTCGTACGCCATCTGCTGACCGTAGCCGCGAACGGCGGCTCGCGCCCTTGCTTTTCCCACCGCCGCGCGGCTTAGGGTGACCCGAGGGGAAGGGATCCGCGATGACGATCGAGCAGTTCAGCACCAAGGGCCGGCTGGCCGACACCGGCGAGGGCATCACCGGCGACGAGCTCCAGCTCGCCGCCCGCAACCACGGCATCCCGCTGGAGGCGCTGCGCTACGACCTGACGCCGCCCGGGCTGCACTACGTGCTGGTGCACTACGACATCCCGCTGACGAACGCCTACGAGTGGCGCCTCACCGTCGACGGTTGTGTAGAGCAACCAATCGACTTCGGCCTGACCGAGCTCCGCGCGATGGGCCGGCAGACCGTGCGCGTCACGCTGGAGTGCGCCGGCAACGGCCGCGCGAACCTCCACCCGCGGCCGATCAGCCAACCCTGGCTGATGGAAGCCGTCGGCACCGCCGAGTGGACCGGCGTACCGCTGGCCGCTCTTCTGGAGGCCGCCGGACTTCGTGAGGACGCCGTGGACGTGGTCTTCACCGGCGCCGACCACGGCTTCGAACGCGGGATCGAGCAGGATTACCAGCGCGGCCTCTCCGTCGCCGAGGCCCTCGAGTCCAACGCCCTGGTCGCCTGGGAGATGAACGGCCTCCCCCTCCCACCTCAGCACGGCTACCCCCTGCGGCTGATCGTCCCCGGCTGGTACGGCATGGCGTCGGTCAAGTGGCTCCGCTCGATCGAGCTCATCGACAAGCCCTTCACCGGCTACCAGAACGCCGAGGCCTACCGCGTCCGCACCGAACCGGGTGAGCCCGGCGTAGCCGTCACCCGCATCGAGCCCCGAGCCCTCCTGATCCCACCCGGCCACCCCGACTTCATGACCCGCCACCGCTTCGTCCCCACCGGCGAGGTCACGCTCCAGGGCCGAGCCTGGTCCGGCTGGGCCCCCGTCGACCGCGTAGAGATCAGCACCAACGCCGGCGCCACCTGGCAAGACGCGACCTTGGATGCCCCCAGCAACGAAGACCTCTCCTGGCGCTCGTTCTCCTTCCCCTGGCAAGCCACCCCCGGCGAACACGTCCTCACCGTCCGAGCCCACGACAAATCAGGCCGGGTCCAACCCATAGAAGCCCCCTGGAACCGAGGCGGCTTCGCCAACAACACCGCCCAGCGCCTCACTGTTCTGGTTCAGTAAACCCGCGTGTCGCTCCGTGCGTTGCCCACTCCCCGTCACATCATCAGAAGTGGGCAACGCACCGATTCCTTCTCCCCAGGAGCGATCCGCGCGATGAACGACACAGAGCTCCACCTGCACGCCAGAATCTTCCGCACCGGCACGACGTGGTACGCCGACATCGACGACGCCGGCGACCCCCTCCCGGAAGACCCGTACTGGTACGGCCTCTACGAATCCCAAAGAGCCGCCATAGACGCCGCCTGCAACCGCATAGCCACCCTCCACAGAACCAAGTGCAACCGCCTCAGCCTGATGCCAGCGGACGCCAGATCGGCCTGACACACCGCAAGACAAGGCCGACTTGCCGATATTTACAACCGATTAATCAGAATCTCCGGGCTCGATCAGCCATGGGCAGGAGCCTGCCACTTCATGCGGATCTCACCATCGGGGTCCGGCATGACGGCCGATCGGTGCGGAGCTATCGAATCCTTCATGCTGAGGGTGAATCCGTGAGCGAGAACCTCGCTCAGGTCCTCAAAACCATCCGGGTACGCCATGTAGTCGACCCTCCCGGGAAGAAGGGGCGGCCGGAACAATGTGACGCCCTCATCGATCACCTCAGGAGACAACTCGAGAATGATGGGGTCGACAAAGACTGACAGCAGGGATCGCGGCTCCATTTTTTCGGCCACCTCGACGAGATTCTCACTCGTCACCACGTACCATCGGCAACCGTAAGCGCCGTAGGCCCATCGTTCGCGCACCATCGTCAGGTCACCCGGTGAGTCACGAACCTCGACCCAGAAACCAGCGTCCACACTCGTTCTGACCGCAGGGAACTCATCTTCCGGACCCGGTGCATGACGACGGCACTCGACAACTACCTCACGGCCACGGAATCTGCTGATCAATGGCTCCGCTGCCGGGCCGACGTGCACCTGAACTGCTCCGTCCCACGCGGCGACGAGGCGAAATACCGCCCCGCCGACGAGGACACAGTACGGTCCGTCACCGGCCGCCATCCCCACGATGAGATCCAGAGCATCCGAAACCGGAAGGGACGATCCATTACGCAGGCCAACGAATCGATCAGGCAGCGGATCATTAACCTGGAGATCGACCACTTCCAGTCTCGAGATTTCGCTGTCCTTGAGAATCTCCTGGATCAGGTCCTGCAATTCATTGATATAGGAGTTCCATTTCAAGGACTCATTGAGGTCACTTCGCAACTCTTCTGCACGAGGCAGCAGCAGGAACTCACTCAATCCGCAATCCATTTGAGCCCGAACACCTCCCCGGTCGACGAAACATCGAGATCGTAGGTTCCATCACGCCCGCTCTTTTTGGTCGTTCTGAATGGATCCTTGAAATTAGCACCCTTGAAAATCCCACCCTTGTGCGCAGTTCTGTCCCAGGTAACAGAGCGGGGCAATCCGCGGCCGGGCTTACCGTGCTCTAGAATTGGGGTGTTGGCCGCAGAAAGCTTGCCATTCTCTTTATAGCCGAGATAGTGGGCTATATCAGCGGCCTGACTCTTCGAAATCGGATTGCAGTTGTCGTTGTGGACGAGTACCGGGGTTCGACCGGTCAGTACATATTACGTGTGAAAGTTCGCGATAGCCTCCCCACGCCCCGACATCCGGCGCTCATAACCACGCCAGCAGTCTTAGCCCGCTCGCGGATCTCAAGCCCTCCAAATCCAGCACCGCGCCCACACCTGTGCCATAGACCCCGAGGGTCAACAACTCCACCAGACCCGGATCTGGCCGGCACCTCAGACGACAGACTCCGGCCGCTCATGCCACGTGCGGCGAATTCCGCCGCCCACGAGTTCAGCCGATCCCTCGCCGGAATCGGCTGAACTCTCGCGCCTTACGCTACAGAAGTCTCCAGAACGTTGGGCGCCACCAGTACAGTCGGGTGCGGTCCTCTGGCCAGTCGCCTTCGACGTCCCATGGCTTCTCGAAATTGTCCTTCTCGAGATCCACCGGCCGGAAGCCCGGGTCTACCGAAGGTCCGGAATCGGTCGGGAGACTTTTCGAGACGAAGGCCGACTTCGCGACCCCTCGCTTGGCGTACGAACGCTGTGCTTCCACAAGCGAGACACGGTTCGCTCCTCCGCCTCCCCCGGGCCAACGAAGTTGAACCAGGTCGTCCTCCCACCCGCAGACAGGGCAAATCGAGTACGACCCTGGATCCGAGTGGTGAACGAGGCGACCACAGCAAGGGCATGGATACAAGGCCGTCATGGGATATCAACTCCCGGTTGCCGCTTGAAGTAGTCCAGCCCGTCGTCCGGTTTGAAGAACGTGATAATGCCGTCGCTCGAGGCAGACCCGAACTCACCCGACTGCGGGTCGAAGAAGCGATCTCTCCCACTTGCCCCGTCCCGTTTGAGCAGGACACCAGGTCGACGCCCATCACAGGTGCACATCAGGTCTTCGGCTGCATACTTGTACTCCGCCAAAGTTTCGAACCCCATTTCCGCACCATGATCGTCGAAGTGTTCATTCACATTTGCGGCACCCGTCCACTTGTCGCCGAAACATCCACTGTTGTGTACAAGTACCGCAGTTCTGCCGGCCAGCACATAGTACGTGTGGAGGTTGGCGACGGTGAGGTTGTGCACGCGGGCGGGAGTGGTGTACCCGCGGAGTTTGGCCACGGCGATACTGGCGTTGGAAGTCGGTGTCGAATCCAGTCGGTCACCCACGCGTAGTTCGCCGGCGTCGGCCCAGTCATCCTCGGTCGGCAGGTAGAACGGGTGGCCCTGGGTGGCCACGATTGTCGACTCTTCGGTTGACCTGCCCTTGCGGGCGATGGTCGTGATCTCCACCAGACTCTTCGAGCCCTCGCCGATGATTGTTCGCACTACCGGCTGCGCTGAGGTCTTTCCTGTAGCCGGATCGGTGGCCAAGACTCTGTCGCCGAGTTGCAGGTCTTCGATGGGGCTGGACGAACCGTCTGCCATGAGAACTCTCGTGCCCGGCAGGAACGAGTTGATCGGACAACTCTCAAGTGCCTTCGTCGATCTTCGCCAGTCCTTGATCCCGTCGATGGCCTCTTCCGCGAGCTTGGCGATTCGCCCGATGAGCGCGGCAGCCTTCTTCCACTTCCATGGAGCGCCGTACTTGGTGGCCAGCTTGCCGAGGATTCCACCGACGAATGAGCTCAGGACAGTGACTCCAGTGGAGACGCACGAACTGATGTCGCCTTCGGTGAAGCAGTTCAAGGCGTCGGTGACACCGAACTCGTCCGCGACGATCTTCACCAGATCCTTGATGATCCGCTTGACTTTCTTGACTGCCGCGGCGCGATTTTCCTTGTGCCAACTGACGTACTGCTCGACCTGTCGTTCGATCTTCTCCGACTGCGGCGTAGCACGGTCCTTCGCAACCTCGGCCTCGACCTCGTGGTACCTCTGGGGATTATCGCCACCCGGGGATGGAATGCTGGTGCCGTCCGGAAGGTCGACCAGGACCGCGAGGCCGTCCGGGTCCGACATGGAGACCGGGCTGTTGGTGGCGTAGGCGTAGGCGTTGAGCTGCTGAGGATTGGTCCGGTCGACAAGTGGGTCGACCGAGATGAAGCGGCCCAGGTCTGGGTCGTACTCGCGATCCCCGAGGTGGGTCAGGCGGGTTGATGGATCGAGTTGGCCGTCGACGAAGCCTCGGGACTT
>NZ_JBNCLH010000014.1:0-124390 GCF_049844575.1 Kribbella sp. DT2
CAATCACCACCGCGGCCACACCGCACTCGGCGGCCAACCACCAGCCACCCGCGTCACCAACCTCACAGGTCAGTACACCTAGGCCCAGTGGTCGGGGCGTAGCAGGCTGCTGGGAATGCTGGTGGTGCTGTCGCCCCGGGCCGCGTTCACCTGGGACTGGGTGACGAAGAGCGCGTCGGTGAGGTCGGCGCCGGTCAGGTTGCTGTCGCGTAGGTCGGCGCCGATGAGATCCGCTCTGCGGAGGTCGGCGCCGGCCAGGTCGGCCGCGATCAGGTAGGCGCCGCGCAGGTTGGCCCGGCTGAGATCGGCCTTGCGGAGCTTGGCTCCGACGAGATCGGCGCCCCGGTGCTCCTTCTTCTTGGACTGCTTGCCGCGGACGAGCCGGCTGGTGGTCAGCAGCAGCTCGTTGACCTTGGCGCGTTCGTTGCCCAGGTCAACGTTCAGGACGGGTTGCTCGGTCAGGGCCTCGACGTGCTGCAGGCTGTGGTCGAGCTCGCTGCGGATCGGCGCGGTCTCGGGGCGCTGCTGCGCGTCGTACAGGTACCAGAGCAGTTCGTGCAGCTGGCGCATAATCGGCAGCGCAGCGAACATCTCCTGGCCGGGCTGTTCGCGCCAGCTGGTGCCGGCCTGCCGCGAGATCTTCTGGCCGGCGCCGAAGCAGTCGTAGACCGTGCAGCCGTTGAAGCCCTTGCTGCGCAGCTTCTGGTGGATGCCGCAGCCGAAGTCGTCGCGCAGGTTCGGGCACGGCTCGCCGGCCGGTTTGTCGATCGCGAAGTCGGCGGACCGTGCGAAGGTCAGCGCGACGCAGCACAGGCCGAAGCAGCTGCCGCAGTCCGCGCGGAGCTCCTCCTGGGTCACGTCAGTTCTGGTCGGCGACCGTCTGGCCGGTCCGGCGCCAGCGGATGCCGGCCTCGACGAACTCGTCGATCTCGCCGTCGAACACACCCGAGGTGTTGCCGGACTCGAACTGCGTCCGCAGGTCCTTGACCATCTGGTACGGGTGCAGGACGTAGGAGCGCATCTGGTCGCCCCACGAGCCCTGCACGTCACCGCGCAGCGAGTCGATCTCGGCCCGCTCCTCGGCCTTCTTCAGCGCGAGCAGCTTGGCCTTCAGGATCACCATCGCGCTGGCCTTGTTCTGCAGCTGCGACTTCTCGTTCTGGCAGGAGACCACGGTGCCGGTCGGGATGTGGGTGATCCGGACGGCGGAGTCGGTGGTGTTGACGCTCTGCCCACCCGGACCGGACGAGCGGTACACGTCGATCCGCAGCTCTTCGTCGGGCACGTCGATCTCGTCGGTCTGCTCCAGCACCGGGACCACCTCGACCGCGGCGAACGAGGTCTGCCGACGGCCCTGGTTGTCGAACGGGGAGATCCGGACCAGCCGGTGGGTGCCCGTCTCGACGCTCAGCGTGCCGTACGCGTACGGCGCCTTGACGCCGAACGTGGTCGACTTGAGCCCGGCCTCCTCGGCGTACGACGTGTCGTAGACCTCGGTCGGGTACCCGTGGCGTTCGGCCCAGCGCAGGTACATCCGCTGCAGCATCTCGGCGAAGTCAGCCGCGTCGACGCCACCGGCGCCGGAACGGATCGTGACGAGTGCCTCGCGCTCGTCGTACTCGCCGGACAGCAGCGTGCGGACCTCGAGGGACTGGATCGACTTGGCCAGCGAGGCGATCTCCTTCTCGGACTCGGCCAGGCTGTCCGCGTCGTTCTCCTCGCGGGACAGCTCGATCATCACACCGAGGTCGTCGATCCGGCCGCGCAGCTTGGTCACGCGTTCCAGGTCGGCCTGCAGGCTGGACAGCCGCGACGTCACCTTCTGCGCGTTCGCCTGGTCGTCCCACAGGTCGGGCGCGGCCACCGCCTCTCCGAGGTCGGCGATCTCCCGGCGCAGGGTGTCCAGGTCGAGCACCTTCTCGATCGAGGTCAGGGTCGCGTCGAGTTGCTTGAGCTCAGCGTCAAAATCCAGTCCAGCCACAACCAAGCAGCGTACCCGGTCCCCGTGCCTCGCCGGGAATCCATTGTCCGGTCACCAGGCGCGACGGAGTGCGTCGAACACCTTCGCGGTCGCACGCTCCAACTCCTCGTTCGCCGCTTTCAGCTGCTCGGGCGTCGCCTTGACCGGCATGATCCGGGCCAGTTCGTCCTCCAGCACCTTCTGCGCCGCGGCGAACTGGGCGGCGACGAACCTCGCGGTGAGCGGCTCCAGCTCCGGATCACGTTCCTGGAGCGCGGCGGCGAGCGTCTGCTCCATCTCCTCGGCGATCTGCCGACGCCGCGCGAGTAACGCCTGACTCTCCGTCATCGCCCGGCTGTACGCCTGCCAGGTCTCGAGGTGCCCCGACTCCAGCCGGCCACGGACCACGGTCAGGTACTGCTGCTCCAGGGTGTCGATCGGGTTCTGGCCGGGCGGCGCCTCGCGGATCGCCTGCGCGGGGCCCATCCACCAGCCGGTCTCGTCGAAGAACAGGTCTTCCTTGGTCGGGAAGTGGTTGAACACGGTCTGTACGGCGACGTCGGCCGCCTTCGCCACCTCGGCCACCGTCACCGCGTCGAACCCGCGCTCCAGGAACAGCAGGGTCGCCACGTCGGAGATCACCTGTCGCGTCTGCTGCTTCTTCCGCTCCCGGCGGCCAATCTCCATGGACACATCCTAGAGCGTCATGCTTTACTCTTTCCAATCTTGTAGTTACTACATTTTTGGAGTTCATCCATGACCATCTTGATCACCGGCGGTCGCGGCAAGATCGCTCGCGCTCTTGCCGCCGGACTCGTCTCCGGCGGCCGCGACGTCCGGATCGCCAGCCGCTCGCCGCAGGACCTCCCCGGCGCGGTCAGCTGGGACTTCGAGAACCCGTCGTCCCTGACCGCCGCCCTCGACGGCATCACACAGGTCTTCCTGTACGCCGAACCGTCGACCGCCGGTGTGTTTGCGGCGGCGGCCGACGCCGCCGGCGTACGGCAGGTGGTTCTGCTGTCGTCGATGTCGTCGCAGGCCGACAACGACGAGGCAGCGGGCGATCCGCACGCGGAGACCGAGGTTCTGGTCGGTAGCGGCTCGTACGCGACGACGTACCTGCAACCCGGTGCGTTCATGACCAACGCGCTCTTCTGGTCACACTCGATCCGCGCGACGGGCCAGGTCCGGCTGCCGTACCTGGAGGCGGAGGAGGCGCCGATCCACGAGCAGGACATCGCTGACGTGGCCGTACGGGTCTTGCTGGACGGCCCCGGCGGGGAGCACGACGGACGCGGCTATCCGCTGACTGGCCCGGAGTCGATGACCCGGCGAGCCCAGTTGGCGCAGGTCACCGAGATCACCGGCGCTTCCTTCGAGGCCGTCGACCTCACCGCCGACGAGGCGCGCGTGGAGATGAGCGCCCTCGGCCGCCCCGCCCAGGTCGAGGCGCTGCTCGCGTACTGGTCCTCCCGCGTCGGCAGCCCGCACCCGATCGAGCCGGCGGTCGAAAAGCTCACCGGGCGGTCGGGCCGGACGTTCCGTACGTGGCTGGCCGACCACCCAGGTGTGTTTGCCTGAGTCCCGCCCTGCTCCGGCACGCCCCCGCCCGCCTTCTCCACGTCTGCGCCCCGGCCCCGCCTTCGTTCCGGCTCGCGGACGCGGCAGTCGGCTACGGCAGGATCGAGTCGATGTAGCCGCCGTCGACGCGGACGGCGCCGCCCGTGGTGGCGGAGGCCTGCTCGGAGCTCAGGTAGACGACCATGTTGCCGATCTCGCGCGGTTCGATCAGGCGCTCGATCAGCGAGTACGGCCGGTGCTCCTTCATGAACTGGCGCTGGGCCTCGTCCCACGGCTTGTCGTCACCGACCAGCTCGGCGACGAACTCCTCGACACCCGGCGTGTGCGTCGGCCCGGCCATCACCGAGTTGACCGTCACGCCGGTCCCGGCCGCCGCCTTCGCGAACCCCCGCGTCACCGCCAGCAACGCGGTCTTGGTCACGCCGTAGTGCACCATCTCCAACGGCGTCACCACGGCCGAGTCGCTGGCGATGTTCATCACCCGCCCGAACCCGCGGTCCATCATGCCCGGCAGGTACATCCGGATCAGCCGGACCGCCGACAGCACGTTGACCTCGAAGTACCGCCGCCACTCGTCGTCGTCGATCTCCAGCACCGGCTTCGCCCCGAAGATCCCGAGGTTGTTCACGAGGATGTCGAGCTCCCCCGCCTTCTCGCGCAGCGCCTCGGCGCCCTCCGCGGAAGCGAGATCCGCCCCGACCGGAATCAGCTCGGCCGACGGAACCTCCTTGGCGATCGCCTCGGCGGCTCTCTCGGTCTTGTCCTGATCCCGCCCGTTGACCACCACACTCGCCCCGGACCGGGCGAGCTCGGTCGCGATCGCCTGCCCGATCCCCTGGCTCGATCCCGAAACCAACGCCCGCCGCCCTGTCAGATCGATCTGCATCTCCCCATGGTGCCCCACCGGGCTGCCGGTCCAAACCCTTGGCACAAGTTGCCCTCAACAACAACCCCACCAGATGTAGTGGATCTTCAGCGGACGGGGACGATCGCCGACGCGCTGGACGCGATGTCGGCGCCCTCCTGCCACCCCGGGGGCGTGAACGGGAGCTCCACGCTCGATGACAACTCCACCGTCACCGTCGTACCGGTCACCTGTGCCGACCAGTCCAACCCGTCGAACCGCTCACTCGCCGACACCGTGTCCAGGTAGTCGGCCGTCAACCGCCGCGCCTCCTCCGGATCGATCTGCGCATTCCCACCGTTCCCGGTCTGCGCGTAGACCGCGGCCAGTCCATTGGCCGCTGCCAGCACCGCCCCGTCGGCCGTCGAGTCCAGATCCCGTCGTACCAGGAACACCTTCGAGATGTCGGTCACGACCACAACCATCAGCAGCACGATCGCCGCGAACCCGACGATCAGCACCGTCATCTGCCCCCGCTCGTCCCGCCTCTCCGGGCGCCTCACCCGCCTCACGGCGAGCCCTTCGCTTCCCGGTAGTCGCCGTACGGCTCGGTGTGCGACGCCGACACGTGAACAGCCGGCGGCTCCCCGCCCAGCGCGTCCGGAATGAACGGCAACGCCACCGCGTACTCCAGCTCGACCGTCACCGTCGACCCCGGCTGCAGACACTCCGGCTCGCAGGTGATCGACAGATCCCCCGACTCCAACTCGATCCCCTGGTCCTTCATCGCCAGCCGAGCCGCCTCGAACGCCCGCGCCCGCGCGTCGTCCTCGGTCATCCCCGCCGGCACGATGATGAACGCCCGCCCCGCCGCCCGCGTCGCCGCCGTCGCCCCGTACGACGCCCGCTGGACGTCGAACACCCCCAACATCACGTAGATCAACGGCACCAGCAACAACAAGGCCAACCAGGAGAACTCAACCACCGCACTCCCCTGCTCCCCGCGCCTCACCGACCGGGTCCACCACCCGAATCCGTGCACCCGCGACCCCTGCGGCCCGCGCCACCGCGTCTCGCTCCCCGCAGGCCCGCGCCGCCGCGCCCTCCCCACTGAGGAGACGGCCCGCGGGGCTCTCCCCACCGATCCTCCCGATCGCGCGCTCATTCGCCGGTTTCCTTCACCGCGTGGCCCTCGACGCTGAAGTCGATGCCGGGGCCCCACAACCCCAGCGCCGGCATGTGCGCGTCGATGGCGACCCGGACCACCGGCTGCCCGTCGACCTCCGTCTGCTCGGCCGTCACCGACTCGATCAACTCGCCGCGGACCACCCCGTCCACCAGTTCCCGCGTCCGCGCTTCGCCGTCAGCCGTGTCCCGGTTCAGCACCGCCGCGTACAGCGCGCCTTCGGACGCCGCCGCCGTCATCGTGTTCCGGATGTAGAGGAACAGCCCGACCTGCAGGATCCCCAGGAACAACGGCACGACGATCATCGTGACGAGTACGAAGTCGACCACTGCCGACCCACGCTCGTCGCGACCTCCGGGCCGGCAGCACCGGTCCGGCGCCCGCCGCCGTTCGTTGCCCTGGGCCCCGGTCATTTGCCGCCGACGGAGTCCAGCGCACGCCGGAGCATGGCCTCCAGCTGCTCGCCGGCCACCCCCCACAGCACGACCACCAACCCCGCGGTCATCACGGTGATCAGCACCCACCCGGGAACGTCGCCGCGTTCCTTCTCGGCCGGGCGTGGTTTCAGGACCAGGGTCAGCAGGAGTCTGGTCATCAACAGGGACATGGTTTCTCCTCGTTTCATCCGGCGATCAGCCGGATGCCGACAGCGCCTGGGTAGAAGGCGAACAGGATGGTGACGGGCAGCACCAGGAACACGACGGGCACCATCATCGCGACCTCGCGACGAGCACCCGACTCGATCAGCTCACGCCGGCTGGCCTCGCGGATGTCACCGGCCTGCGCCCGTAGTACGTCGGCCAGCGGCGTACCGCGCTCGAGCGCGACCGCCAGCCCGTCCGCAAACCGTGACAAGGCAACCAAGCCCGTCCGGTCCGCCAGGCCGTCGAGCGCACGAACCAGCGTCGACCCCGCCCTGGTCTCCGCGAGCACCCGCTGCAGCTCGTCGGCCATCTCCCCCCTGCACGAGCGTGCCACGCGATCGAGCGCCGCCGCCGGACCTTCACCCGCCGCGACCGACAGCGCCAGCAACTCGGCGACCGTCGGCAGCTCCGCCAGCAGCCGCCGCTCCCGGTTGCGCACCTGTGTGCTCAGGTAGGTGTCCCGCGACAGCACCCCCAGTACGGCGAGCAGCGCGCACAGCACCAGCAGGCCGACCGGGTTCCCGTACCCCAGCGACAACGTGACGAGCGCGATCAGCAGCCCGGCGCCGAATCCCGCCGTGCCCCACAGCACCTGCTCGATCCGGAACTCCTCCACGCTCCGGTCGATCCCCGCCCGCGCCAGGCGCCGCCGGATCGACACCGCACCACCGAGGATCCGCTCCAGCCGAGCAGCTCCGGCGCGCAGCGACGGCCCGAACATCCGCAGGATCGCGTGGAACGGAGACCCCGAGTCGACCACCCCGGAGAACACATCGGCCCCGGCCAGGTCCCGCAGGTACGGCCCGATCCGGTCGTCGACGGTCGGCTTCCGCAGGAACGGCAGCCGTCGAACGATCAGCAGCAGACTCGCACCGAACACCCCACCCAGCAGTGCCCCCAGCACCAGAGGGTTCATGGTCTCCTCCACCCCGATCCGGGCCGATGCGCTGAACGTCCACCGATGCGACCAGCCCGCTTCATCGCAGCACCCGCTCGGGCTCAGGCAGCCGGCCGATCCGCAACATCACCCGGTACGCAACGACACACACGACAGCCCCGATCCCGATGATCAGCGCACCGACCGGCGAGTTGTACCGCTGGATCACATCCCCTTGGAACGACAGCAACCCGAGCACCAGCCACGGCGCCGCCACCGCAACCCGTGCCCCGTTCACCGACCACGACTGCCGGGACTCCAGCTCGGACCGCGTCCGGGCGTCGTCACGCAGGAAGCTAGACAGCGACCGCAGCAACCGGCCGAGATCACCCCCACCAACCTCCCGAGCGATCCGCAACGCCTCCACCACCCGATCACCCACCGGATCCGCCAGCCGCGCCTTCAACCGGTCGAGCGAGTCCGCGAACCGCCCGGTCGACGCGTAGTCCGCTCCGAACCGCCGGAACGGCTCCCGCAACGGCAACGGCCCACGCTCCCCGACCTGCGCCAACGCCTCCGACAGCGACAACCCAGCCCGTACGGCGGAAGCGATGTTGTCGACCACGTCCGGCCACAGCTCCCGGAACTCCGCCAGCCGCTTGCGCGCCCGGCTCTTCAGCAACGCGACCGGCACCCCACCCGCCATCAACCCGAACACCGCACCGACCGGCAACGCCGCCGACACCAGGAACATCAGCACGAACGCCACGAACCCCGTCACCAGGCACGCCCCGATGAACGCCCCCGGCGTCACACCTTCCACCCCGGCCCGCGCCAACAGGTCGCGGCTCCGCGCCGTCAACCGCCCGTCGGTCTTCGGCTTGTCCTCGTACGGCGCGATGAACGACCAGACGACCAGCAGCACGCCGATCCCGAAGAAGAGCCCGAGCAGCAGTCCCATCAGTTCACCCCGCGCGGCAGCTCGGTCAGCAGCCCGGCCGGCGAGTACCCCGCCTGCTGGAACCGCTCCGGATGCGGCAGCTGTCCCTCGGCCCGGCGCAGCAGCCCGTCGTACGTGCCGAACAGCGTCTCGGTCTCGATCGTCTGGTCCTCGATCCGCCCGCTGACCGCGACGATCTCCCGCACCCGGCGCTGCCCGTCGGCGGCGATCCCGAGGTGCACGACCAGGTCGACGCAGCCCGCGACCGTCGGCAGCACGAACCTCGAACCGATGTTCTCCCCGGCGAGCAGCGGCAGCGTGCACATCTTGGTCAGCGCCTCGCGCGCCGAGTTCGCGTGGATCGTGCACATGCCGGGGAGGCCGCTGTTCAGCGCGAGCAGCAGGTCCAGGCACTCCTCGCCCCGGACCTCGCCCACGATCAGCCGGGACGGCCGCATCCGCAGCGACTCCTTGACCAGGTCCCGCAGCCGCACCTCGCCCGTGCCCTCCAGCCCGGCCTGCCGGGTCTGCATCGACACCCAGTCGGGGATCGGCAGCTTGATCTCGAAGACCTCCTCGCAGCTGATCACCCGCTCGCGTCCCGGGATCGAGCCGGCCAGCGCGTTCAGCATCGTGGTCTTGCCCGCTTGGGTGCCCCCGGCAACCAAGATGTTGAGCCCGACGGCCACCGACGCGTCGAGCACCGCGGCCGCGTGCGGCGTCATCGAACCGAGCGCGACCAGGTCGGCCAGCTTGGCGGCCCGGACGGTGAACTTGCGGATGTTGATCGCGGCGTACCGCTGGGTGATGCCGCCGAGCACGATGTGCACCCGGCTGCCGTCGGGCAGGCGCGCGTCGGTGAACGGCTGCGAGACGTCGATCCGCCGTCCGGTCGTCTTCAGCATCCGCTCGACCAGGTCGGAGACCTCCTCCTCGGTCAGCACGGTCGTGGTCAGCTCGTGCCGGCCCTCGCGGGCGATGAACACCCGGGACGGCTCGTTGATCCAGATCTCCTCGACCTTCGGGTCGTCCAGGTACCGCTGCAGCGGCCCGAAGCCGGCCACCCGGTCGTGCACCTCACGGCTGACCGCGTCGACGTCGCCGATCGGCGGGACGATCCCCGTCAGGCTGCGCTCGTCGTACTCGCGGACGACGGTGGCGACGATCGTGCTGACCGCGCCGGGATCGCGGAGCGGGTCGATGCCCTCGCGCCGGACGACGTCGCGGACCTGCGCGTCGATCAGCTCGACCGCCTCACCACGGTCGAACCCGTTGCGGCGCGCGGCGACCCTGTCCGCTGTCATCGTCTCCCCGTGTCCGTCGGTGTTCGGCGGCGACCGTCTCGTCACCCTGCGCGACCATTCTCCCCGTCCGGAGGGCACCCGCGCCAACCCGATCCGCCGACCTGTGGATAACCCGCCGGCGGGCAGAGGCCGCCCGACCGTAACCAGACGCTCACGCTCAGGTCCACCTCGTTGCAGCTTGTTGCAGAAATTTCTCCGTACGCCGTACGGCGGGAAGCCGCTGTAACCAAATCACCGCGTGCTGGCGTCGTACCCAGTGAGACCACGACGAAGGGCAGTGATGGGATCGACGACGGACGATTTCGAGGAGTTCGCCAGAGCGCGGACCCCGCAGCTGTACCGGACGGCCTGGCTGCTCGCCGGGGACCGGCACCACGCCGAGGACCTGGTCCAGGAGACGCTGGCCAAGATGTACCGGTCCTGGTGGCGGATGCAGCGGATCGAGAACCCCGCGGCGTACGCGCAGACCGTCCTGGCCCGGACGTTCATCTCGCAACGGCGCAAACGCAGCTGGGGCGAGCAGCCGACGGCCGCGGTGCCCGACGGCGTCCACCACTCCGGCGACCTCGAACTACGGCTCGCGCTGCGCGACGCCCTGGCCGAACTGGCTCCCCTTGATCGTGCGGTGCTGGTGCTGCGGTTCTTCGAAGATCGCAGCGTCGAACAGGTCGCGCTCGATCTCGGCAAGAACGCCGGTGCGATCAGGACCCGGACCTCTCGCGCCCTGGACCGCCTCCGCGCGGTGCTCGGCGACGACGTCCATCTGATCGCGCTCTGACTCGCAGGAGAAACCCGATGAACAACTTGAACGACAGCTTGCCCGACCTGATGCGCCGGGCGACCGACGACCTCGAGCCGGAGTCCAACGACCTGGTGGAACGCGGCATGCGACGCGGCGTCACCCTGCGCCGTCGCCGTACGGCGCTGCTGAGCCTGAGCGGAGCGGGCGCCGTCCTGGCCACCGCCGGCATCATCGTCGGCGGCTCGCAGCTGTTCGCCGGCAACGCGGCCCCCGTCGCCGGACCGCCGTCGACAGCGCCGAGCACCCCCGCCTCGGCGCAGGTCGCCAAGCCCGGTACGCCGACCGACACCATGAAGAGACTGCAACGGCTCCTGCCGCAGGACCTGAAGCAGTCGTCGGCGAAGGTCAGCTACGAGCGCAACATGCACCACGCGGAGGTCGTCGTCGACGACGGCAAGGGCGCCTCGCTGATCACCGTCGAGGTCATCACCACCAAGCCGAACCCCGACTGCGCGGGCCTGCACGGCTCCTGCACGGTACGCGCCGACGGATCGGTGATCACCTCGTACGCCAACGAGTCGATCTTCCCGTACGACGCCTCGAAGAACCCGTGGGGCATCAAGAACACCGTCGTGGAGATCTTCCACCCCGACGGCCGGCTGATCAGCATCCGCAACTACAACGCGCCGAAGGGCGACGGTGTCCAGCACACCCGGACGAACCCGCTGTTCTCGGTCAAGCAGCTCACCGCCCTGGCCACCAGCGACCAGTGGGTCTTCCCGAAGGAGCAGGACGGACCGCTCAAGCCGAAGGGCAACGGCAAGCCGAGCGTGCCGCTCGAGCAGACGCAGCAGACGCTCAAGAGCGTGCTGCCCAAGGCTCTTCAGCTCACCCAGCCGCAGACCTGGGGCGGCGGTACCAATGGGCACAACGGCGCGTCGTACCTGGTCGACGACGGCACGGGCGCCGCACGGGTCGAGGTGCTGGTGCAGTACGAGACCCCGGTGACCAAGTGCACCGACGAGGGACCGCAGCACTGCCAGGTCCGGGGCGACGGCGCGGTGACCGGCTGGTCGAAGAACGAGCCGTCGTACGGCGACGAGCGCCAGGCCGTCAACGGCGTGCTGGCCAACCGGGTCGAGCTCCACCACCCGGACGGCCGGATGATCACGATGACCAGCTACAACGGGCCGGCCGAGAAGGACGAGAAGCACACCCGTGCCCTGCCGACCCTCAGCACCGACCAGCTGCTGGAGATGGCCGGCAACCCCGGGTGGAAGTTCCCCGGAACTGGTACGAAGTAGGGCTCTCTCGTCCGCCGCCGGCCCTCTGAGGGGTGGGTCAGCGGTGGACGAGAGTGTGTTCGAAGGCGTAGCGGGACGCACGGAACAGGTGTGAGCCGTACTCGACGGCGCGCCCGTGGTCGTCGTACGTGATCCGCGTCGTCGCCAGCAACGGATGGCCCGCTTCCTCACCGAGGAGGCGGGCCTGTTCCGGTGTAGCGGGCTGAGCTGAGATGGTCTGGTGGGCGACTTTGAGGCGGACCCCCTCCGCCCGCAGCAGCTCGTACAGGCCGCGGTCGGCCAGCGTGCTCGGGTCCGTGTCCAGCATCTCCGGCGGCAGCCAGTTGCGCATCAGGGCCAGCGGCTCGCCGTCTGCTCGGCGGAGCCGCTCCAGCCGCAGTACGCGGTCTCCGGCCTCGCACTGCAGGGCTGCTGCGACGTCAGGGCTCGCAGGTGCGATGCCGAAGCGCAGCACCTCGGTCTCCGGCTTGCGGTGGGCCGCCGCGAGGTCGTCGTACAGGCTGGTGAGCTCCAGCGAGCGCCGGACCTGGCCGGAGTTGCCGACGACCTGTGTGCCGACGCCGCGCTTGCGGACGAGCAGGCCCTGGTCGACCAGTCGGGCGATGGCCTGCCGCACCGTTGGACGGCTCAGCCCGTACGCCTCGGCCAGGTCCACCTCGTTGCTGAGCCGGGAGCCGACCGGAAGGTCACCGCCCTGGATCGCTGCCTCCAGCTGCTGCGCCAGCTGGACGTGGAGCGGGGTACGGCTGGTGCGATCAACGCTGACCTGGACGGTGCTCATGGGCACATCTTGGGCTGTCAGGGGCCTACCGTCGAGTCGGTGCGCAGATTTGATCAGATCTCTTCCTTTGTGAGCGGTCGTTTCAGGGGATCCGGATCGGCCGTTGCTCCTCGTACGAGCGCATCGCGGCGAGCGCGATCGTCAGCGCGCGACGGGCGTCCTCACCGGTGACCGGTGGCTCGGCGTCGCCGCGGACGACGTCGGTGAAGTCGATCAGCTCCCGCACGTACGCGTCGCGGAACATCTGCTCGTCGCTGCGCATCGTCTGCTGGTGCAGGCCGTTCGCGTCGTAGCGCACCGCGGTCGTGCTCGGCAGCCGGCCCGCGACGACCATGCCCTTGCTGCCGAACACCTCGCCGCGGACGTCGTACCCGTAGAGCGCGGAGAAGTTCGCCTCCGCGGTCGCGATCGCGCCGTTGTCGAAGGTCAGGACGACGACCGCGGTGTCGATCAGCCCGCCGGCCTTGAACTGCGGCGCGACCAACGCGTCGGCGCGCGTGTAGACCTCGACCACCTCGGCGCCCGGGTTGAGCCAGAGCAGCGTGTCGAAGTCGTGGATCAGGGTCTCGCGAAAGATCGTCCACGGCCGGATGGCGCCCGCGTGCGCCATCCCCTCCGGCCGGACCGGATCGCGGGTGATCGACCGCATCAGCTGCGGCGTACCGATCCCGCCGGCGTCGATCGTCTCCCTCGCCGCCTGGAAGTCCGCCGCGAACCGCCGGTTGAACCCGACCTGGAACGGCACTCCCGCTTCCGCGGTCGCCGCGATCGCGCGGTCGATCTCCTCGAGGGTGAGCGACGCAGGCTTCTCGCACCACACCGCTTTCCCCGCCGCCGCGGCCTGGACGATCAGCTCCGACTGCACAGCGGCGATCGCAGTGATCAGTACGCCGTCGATCTCCGGATCCGCCAGCAGCTCGTCCACGCCGCAGGCCTTCGCGCCGTACTTGCTCGCAAGCCCGCTCGCCGCCTCCGCCCGAGGATCCACCACCGCCGCCAGCTCCGCGCCCGCAACCCACCGCGCCACGTTCCCCGCATGCATCGACCCGATCCGCCCGGCTCCCACCAGCCCGAGCCGAACCACTCGCACCCCGTGATCAGTACGCATCCCGTCCCCGCATTCCTCACTCGTCGACCCTCAACGCACCATGCTGCGACTCATCTCCCACGCCTCGGCTCGTCGGACGCGCCCGGTACGGCGATCTCCGCCATCCGCGCGTACGGAAACCCGACCTCCGACGCCGGGTTCCACACGTTCTCGCCATTGATCTCGAAGGAGCTGCTCACCGGTGCCCTCCTCCGGTACGGCGGACGTCGGCGTCCTCGACGGCTTCACGAGGTGATCTCACCACGGGACGACGACCGTGGGAAGGTGCCTTCGGCAAGGAGTTGGAGGTGAACGGGGTGGATCCGGGAGGTGAAGGTCAGGCGGTGGGTGGCGATCGCCGGGTTGTTGCCGGATGGCGCGTTCTAGGCTGCCCAGGTGTACATGTTGTCGGGGGTTCGCAGGGTGGTCGCGGGCGGTGATCGCGCACGCTGGTCGTGGGCTGCGGGCTGCCGGGGCTCACGCTCGGTGGACTGCCGGGCTTCACACTCGGTGGACTGCCGCGCCTCACGCACCGTGAACTGCGGGGCTTCACGCATCGTGACCCGCGACGGCTCGTCGGCCGTCGTACGCCGTAGCCAGCACGCCTCACGGACCGTTGCCGACCGCGCGGAGCACACCGGACCGACAGTTCCCGACCGGGTCCGGATGGCGGTCACGGTCTACCGGGCGCTGCCTGAACTCGGGCAAGATGACGCCTTCGATCCGGACACCGTCATCGCCGCCGGCGAGCGACACGCGCTTCCGGCCGGCCCCGGAGCGGGACCTGCCGATCCGCCGTCCGGCACCCCCCGAACCCCACGACACGCTCCGCCAGGACTCGACGGCCGCCGCCGGACGACCACTGTCCGGCAAGCCCTCGACCAGCCCGCCGTACGCCGCCGTACGGATGAAATCTGAAGGAGAAGGCATGGAACCGCTGCGCATCGGCATTCTCGGCGCCGCCCGGATCGCTGGCCGGGCGATCGCCGAACCGGCCCGGCTGACCGGCGCCCGGCTGGTCGCGGTCGCGGCCCGGGACACCGAACGGGCCGAGGCCTTCGCCGCCGAGCACGGCGTCGAGCGGGTGCACGCGTCGTACGAGGACGTGATCAACGACCCCGAGGTCGAGGCGATCTACAACCCGCTCGCCAACGGCCTGCACGGGCCGTGGAACCTGCGCGCGATTGCCGCGGGCAAGCATGTGCTGACCGAGAAGCCGTCGGCCAGCAACGCGGCCGAGGCCGCCCAGGTCCGCGATGCCGCTCGCGAGGCGGGCGTCGTACTGATGGAAGGCTTCCACTACGTCTTCCACCCGGTGACCAAGCGGATCCAGGAACTGCTCGCCAAGGGTGAGCTCGGCGAGCTCCAGCACGTCGAGGCGACGATGGTGATGGGCCCGCCGGCCGACGAGGACCCGCGCTGGTCGCTCGCACTCGCCGGCGGGGCCGTGATGGACGTCGGCTGCTACGCGCTGCACGCCCAGCGGATGCTCGCGCCGTGGGGCGGCGGCCAGCCCAAGCTCGTCAGCGCCCGTGCCGGCGAACGCAAGCGGCTGCCCGGCGTCGACGAGTGGCTGAACGCGGACCTGGAGTTCCCGAACGGCGCGACCGGCGCGGTCCGCACGAGCATGGCCGCCGAGGAGCTCGACTTCAGCCTCAAGGTCGTCGGCACCCGCGGC
Organism: Kribbella sp. DT2; assembly: GCF_049844575.1. Taxonomy (NCBI): domain Bacteria; kingdom Bacillati; phylum Actinomycetota; class Actinomycetes; order Propionibacteriales; family Kribbellaceae; genus Kribbella; species Kribbella sp. DT2. Next base: position 14,929 of record NZ_JBNCLH010000014.1, read on the forward strand.
GAGGCCTTCGCCCCGAGCTTCGTGCTCCCCCACCAGGACGACCGGGTGATCGTCACCACCAAGGAAGACCACTGGGTCGAACAACTCGGCCGCAAGTCGTCGTACACGTACCAGCTCGAAGCCTTCACCGCCCACCTCCGCAACGGCACCCCCCTCCCCATCGACGCCGACGACGCGGTAGCCACCATGGAACTGATCGACGCCTGCTACCAGGACGCCGGCCTCCAGCCCCGCCCAGTCACCCAAATCTGACCGCTCAGCCGGTACGCCGGGCGCCCGGGGCAGGCAGCCGACTCCCTGCCCCGGGCACGGCAACCACTAGCTACGACGGACGTCTGCCCCGTACGCGCGCCCATGAGCAAGCGACACCCATCTCCGGGGCTGCGCAGCCGCGCGCCAGCAGCACCAACCTCTCCGGGAACTCCGGGCCTCGCTGCCCCTCCGGACTCCGCCCTACCCCCACAGGCAGCCGCTCCGGCCCCCGCTCACCCAGGCAGCCGCTCCGGCCCCCCGCTCACCCAGGCAGCGGCTCTGGCTCCGGGACTCCAGGGCTCCAGGGCGGCGCTGAACCCGCCGACGCCGGACGGCGCGACCCCGCTCCAGGGCTCCAGGGCTCCAGGCGAGCGTCACCGCCAGACGCCGCCCCCAGCACACCGGCAGCGGCCGTCACCTCCGCACCCACCCACCCACCCACCCACGCAGCGGCTCCGGCTCTGACTCCCGCGCCCAGCGCCAGTCCGGACGAACGCCGCCCGCACGGCACGCCCCAGCCGCGAGCATGCGGCTCCGACCTCAGGAGCTGCCGAGCGTGCACGACTACCATCCCCGGCAATTGCTCGCACTGCCGGCCAGCACGTCCTCCACCGAGGGGCTCACGGTGAGCGTCACCGCCTGGCCCCGCATCCGCCCGCTGGGGCTCCGGCCCGCCCCAAGCCAGGCAACTGCTCCGGCCCTCGCAGCCACCACCACCCCGCCGTAGACGAACAGCCCGGCGAAGAGCGCCCAAGTACAGCGAACGCCGGCTGCCGCGCTCCTCGAGGATGCGTGGCGGCCGGCGTTCTCACCTGGCTACTGCCTGACGACTACTTCCGCCCCTGCTTGGTCGGCGGGATGATCGCGCTGTCGCCCGGGCTGGCCTTCGGCTGTTTGGGTTGTTTCGGCTTGCGGACTTCGCGTCCGCCTTTGTTCTTGGACATGACGCACTCCAGGGCTGAGATGTCTCCCGTACTGCGGACGACTCGACTGAGCCTGGTTCGCCGCGGTACTCCTCGTGCCCCGGGGGTTCCTCTTGACGCTACACCCCACCTGCGAATCAGTCGCCGGTCGGAAAGCCCAGATTCAGGCCGCCGTGACTCGGATCCAGCCAGCGCGAGGTGATGACCTTGCCGCGGGTGAAGAAGTGCACGCCCTCGGTCCCGTGCGCGTGCGTGTCGCCGAACAGCGAGTTCTTCCAGCCACCGAACGAGTAGTACGCCATCGGCACCGGGATCGGCACGTTCACCCCGACCATGCCGACCTCGACCTCGACCTGGTACCGCCGCGCGGCCCCGCCGTCGTTGGTGAAGATCGCCGTCCCGTTGCCGTACGGGTTCGAGTTGACCAGCTCCAGCGCGGCGTCGTACGACGGAACGCGGACCACCGACAGCACCGGCCCGAAGATCTCGTCGGTGTAGATCGACATCTCCGGCGTCACCTTGTCGAACAGCGTCGGCGCGAGCCAGAACCCGTCCTCACCACCGTCGAACGGCCCTTCCCGTCCGTCGACCGTCAGCTCGGCGCCGGCTTCGACTCCCGCCTCGACGTACCCGACGACCTTGTCCCGGTGCGCTCCGGTGACCAGCGGACCCATGTCGCAGCCGCGGGTGCCGTCGCCGGTCTTCAGCGTCGACATCCGCTCCCTGATCTTCGCGATCAGGTCGTCCGCGACCGGTTCGACCGCGATCAGCGCGGAGATCGCCATGCACCGCTCACCGGCCGAGCCGAAGCCCGCGTTCACCGCGGCGTCGGCGGCCAGGTCGAGATCGGCGTCGGGCAGCACGACCATGTGGTTCTTCGCGCCGCCGAGGGCCTGCACGCGCTTGCCGTTCGCCGTACCGGTCTCGTACACGTACCGCGCGATCGGCGTCGACCCGACGAACGAGACCGCCTTGATGTCCGGGTGCTCGAGCAGCCGGTCGACGGCCTCCTTGTCACCGTGCACGACGTTCATCACGCCGTCCGGCAGCCCGGCCTCCTTCCACAGCGCGGCGACCGCGTTCACCGCCGACGGGTCCTTCTCCGACGGCTTGATCACCACACTGTTGCCGCAGGCCACCGCGATCGGGACGAACCACAACGGCACCATCGCCGGGAAGTTGAACGGCGAGATCACCGCGACCGCGCCGAGCGACTGGCGGATCGAGTACACGTCGACGTTGGTCGAGACGTTCTCGCTGAACCCACCCTTGAGCAGGTGCGGGATGCCGCAGGCGAACTCGACCACCTCGAGCCCGCGCGTCACCTCGCCGAGCGCGTCCGACAGCACCTTGCCGTGCTCGGCGGTGATCAGGGCGGCGATGTCGCCCTTGCGCTCGTTCAGCAGCTCGCGGAACGCGAACAGCACCTGCGCGCGCTTGGTGAGCGACGTCCGCCCCCACGCCTTCGACGCCTCGTGGGCGACCTTGACCGCCTCGTCGACAGTCGCCGCCGAGGCCAGGTCCAGCTCGCCGGTCACCTCGCCGGTGGCCGGGTTGTAGACCTTGCTGGTGCGCTCCGAGACACCCGTCCAGGGCGCCCCGCCGATCAGGTGGGTGATGCGTTCAGTGCTCACAGCTGTATCCCTCGCGTCGATCCTGCGGTGGTCTCGTGGTGGTGCGTCGTCCCGGTACGTCGGGAGCGGGTGCGGGTCATCCGAGCACCTCGCTCTTGCGGGCCATCTCGACCTCGACCGGCCGGCCTTCCTGCAGCGACTGGATGCCGGCCGTGCACACGGCAGCCGCGGCGTACCCGTCCCAGGCCGTCGGCCCGTCGATCTCGCCCCGCTGGGTCGCGTCCACCCAGCGTTGCACCTCGACGTCGTACGCCGTACCGAACCTGGCTCGGTAGTCCTCCGGCACGGCGCCGCCCCACTGACCGGCGCGTTTGGTCAGCACGTCGACGCCGAGTCCGATCGTCGCGCTGCCCTTCTCGGCGACAGCCTCGCAGCGCACCTCGTACCCGACCTGGAAGTTCACGAACACCTCGACGTCGGCGATCGCGCCGCTCGCCATCTCGAGGATCGCGAGCTGCGGGTCGAGCGCGCCGTTCGCGACCAGGCTGGTCGGCTTCGGCGCGTGCACGGTGATCCGCGCGATCTCGTCGTCGAACAACCAGCGCGCGACGTCGACCTCGTGCACGAGCGAGTCGCGCACGATCATCTCGCTGCGGAACGTCTCCGGCACGGACTTGTTGCGGTGCACGTTGTGGAGCAGGAGGGTCCGGCCGAGCTCGCCCGAGTCGAGCAGCTGCTTCAGCGCCGCGTACTCCGGGTCGAACCGTCGCATGAACCCGACCTGGATCAGCTGCCGCCCCAGCTTGTGCTCGGCCTCGACGACACGCAGCGAGGACTCGGTGTCCATCGTCAACGGCTTCTCGCACAGCACCGGCTTCGCGTGCTCCAAGCAGGCCATCAGCTGCTCGGCATGCGCGAACCCTGGCGACGCGATGATCACCGCATCCACGCCGGCGTCCCCGATCAACGCCAGCGGATCCTCGATCACCCGAATCCCGCCCGCTGCCGAAGAGCCCGTCTGCGCACTCGCCGAGCCGGTCGCGGCAGCGGATCCGGTCGCACCCGCGATCCCGGCCGGGCGCGACAGCGACTCGGCCAGGGCGTTCGCCCGCGGCAGGTCCGGGTCGGAGACCGCGACCAGGCGCGCACCGGAGATCCGTCGCACCACCCGCTCGGCATGATCGGCGCCCATCTGCCCGACCCCGATGATCCCGATCCTCAGGTCCTGCATCTCCACCTACTCTCTGACGACGTTGTACGACGACTGCCCGCGCCGCACTCCCGCTGACCACCGAACCTTCCGGTGACCACCACCGCACCACCTCCGGCACCCACCAGGTCTCCCCAGCACCACCGCCGAGCTCGGCCGCCGGTCGCTACCGACTCCCCTCAACCTGCGGTCGCCGCCAACTCCCAGCCGCCACCGGTTCCCCGGCAACCACCGTCCCGCTCCATCACGCGCTGCGCCACATCCCAGCGCCCTCTTCCTCCAGCAGCTTGCCGCGTCGACCCGGTTCGACCGAGCCGGCGCGGCTCCTCGCCGTACCAGCTAGTCCTTCTTGTCCTGCGGCGTCACCACCCGCTCCGGGTCGAAGTCGCGCAGCTCGTGGCTGAGCGCCTCCAGCTCCGAGCCGCCGGCCATCTCCGTGGTCAGCTGCTCCAGCGTGATGTCCGACCGGTGGGTGTCGAGCGCGACCCGGCCGAGCTTGAGGATGACGAAGTGGTTGCCGACCAGGTACGCGTGGTGCGGGTTGTGGGTGATGAACACGACCCCGATCCCCGCGTCCCGCGCCTTGACGACGTACTTCAGCACCACGCCCGACTGGTTCACGCCGAGCGCCGCGGTCGGCTCGTCCAGGATCAGCACCTTGGCGCCGAAGTGGATCGCCCGCGCGATCGCGACGCACTGGCGCTGACCACCCGACAACTTCCCGACCGGCTGCTCCAGGTTGGGGATCGAGATCCCCATCTTGGTCAGCTCCTCGTGCGCGATCCGCTTCATCTTCGCGGAGTCGAGCACCCCGAACGGTCCCTTGGTGAGCTCGTTGCCGAGGAAGAAGTTGCGCCAGACCGACATCAGCGGCGCCAGCGCCAGGTCCTGGTAGACGGTCGCGATCCCGCTGTCGAGCGACTCACGCGGCGAGGTGAAGTGCCGTTCCTCGCCGTTCACCGACATCGTCCCGGAGGTGTAGTCGTGCAGCCCGGCGATGATCTTGATCAGCGTCGACTTGCCGGCGCCGTTGTCGCCCAGCACGCAGGTGATCTCGCCCTGCCGGACCGACAGCGACACCCCGCGCAGGGCGTGGATGTTGCCGTAGCTCTTGCCCACGTCCTCCAGGTGCACGATCGGCGTGGTCGGGCTCGCGCTCGCCTCGCCGGCGAAGCTTTCCGTCGTGCTCATCGGGCATCCGCCTTGTTCTTGACGACCAGGTTCACGATCGTGGCCAGCAGCAACATCGCGCCGAGGAATGCCTTGAACCAGTCCGGGTTCCAGCCCGCGTACACGACGCCGAGCTGCACCATGCCGAAGATCAGCGCGCCGACCGCACCACCGACCACCGAGCCGTAGCCCCCGGTCAGCAGGCAGCCACCGACGACCGCGGCGATGATGTAGAGGAACTCCTTGCCGACGCCCTCACCGGACTGCACGACGCCGTTCTGCACGAACAGCAGCTGCATCCCGGTGAACCAGGCGAAGAAGCCGACCGTCATGAACAGCCCGATCTTCACCTTCGTCACCGGTACGCCGACCGCCCGCGCGGACGCCGCGTCGCCGCCGACCGCGAAGATCCAGTTGCCGATCTTGGTCCGCATCAGCACCCAGGCGGCGACCGCGACGAACACGATCCACCAGGCGATGATGATCTTGATCGTCACCCCGCCCAGCTTGAACTCCGAGGCGAACACCGCCTTGGCCGAGCCGAACCCGTCCATGTCGCTGATCGAGTTCGACGCGACGGCACCCGAGGTCAGCCGGGTCACCGCGACGTTCAGGCCCTGCAGGATGAAGAACGTGCCGAGCGTGACCAGGAAGCTCGGCAGCCCGGTCCGCATCAGCAGCCAGCCGTTGAACAGGCCGACCGCCAGGGCGAAGACGAGCGCGACCGCCATCCCCACCCAGACGTTGACGCTGAACTGGTAGGCGAAGATGCCCGCGGTCAGCCCGCTGGTCGTCACCGCCACACCGGCCGACAGGTCGAACTCGCCACCGATCATCAGCAGCGAGACCGGAACGGCCATCACGCCGATCAGCGAGGCCTGATAGAGGATCGTCCCGGTGTTGTTGATGTCCCGGAACGGCTCCGCGGTGACCAGGAAGAAGACCAGGATCACCGCGGCGCCGACCAGCGACCCGATCTCCGGGCGGCTGAGCAGCCGGGCGCCGACCGAGCGCGCCGAGACGCGGTCGTCGGAGTCGGCGGGGGCCGCGATCGTCGATGCCATCGCGAGCCTCAGCGGGTCCCGGCCGCGGCGAACTTCTCGACCGCGTCGATGTTGGACTTCTCGACGAACGACGGCCCGGTCAGCGTGGCCTCGCCACCACCGATCGCGTTGCCGTTGGTCTTGGCCAGCCAGATCGCGTCGACCGCGAGGTACCCCTGCAGGTACGGCTGCTGGTCGACGGCGAACTGCACGGTGCCGTCCTTGACCGCCTTGGCCATCTCCTTGCTCATGTCGAAGCTGCCGATCTTGGCCGCGGACCCGGCGTCCTTGGCGGCCTGGACGGCGGTCAGCGTGACGCCGGCGTTCAGACCCACCAGGTAGTCGACCGACTTGTCCTGCTGCAGCTTCGAGGTGATCGTCGCCTGCGTGCCCGGCTGGTCGGCACCGTCGACGTTCAGGTTCTCGACGTTGCCGAACTTGTTCTTGATGCCCTGGCAGCGGGCCTCGAGGCTGACGTTGCCCTGCTCGTGCACGATGCAGAGCACCTTCTTGGCACCGAGCTGCTTGAGCTTGTCACCGGTCGCCTCACCGGCGATCCGCTCGTCCTGGCCGAAGTACCCGACCGCGCCGGACTGCTTCCAGGTGTCCAGGCCGCCGTTCAGCACGGTGACCGGGATGCCGGCCGCGACGGCCTTCTTCACGTTCGGGATCACGGCGTCGGGCTTGTTCAGGGTGACCGCGATGCCGTCGACCTTGGAGTCGATGGCGGTCTGCACCAGGTTGGCCTGGGCGGCGCCGTCGGGGTCCGAGGAGTACTGCAGCTCGATGTTGTCCTTCTGCGCCGCCGCCTCCGCGCCGCGCCGGACGATGTCCCAGAACGTGTCACCCGCCTTGGAGTGGGTGATCAGGGCAACCTTCATCCGCGGCGTGGTCGCGACGTTGCCCGACCCGCCGTCGGCCTTCTCCTCTTCCTGCTTACCACCGGAGGAGCTGCAGGCGCCCACCGCGAGCACCAGCGCGAGTGCCGCGCTGGTGACGACGGCTCTGCGCTGGGCCTTCCTTTGCCACCGAACCATGACCACAACCAGCCTTTCCGAGTTCCCGCGGGGACGCCGCGGCGTTGCTAGTGACCAGAGAGTGCATACTCTCCTGGCCGTCAGTCGGATGCACCACCCCCGTGGCTGTTCAGGTAGGTCAAGGTGCGCCGCGCGATCGGCAACGGCACCTCCGGAGCACACGGGTAGAGGTCCTGCTCGACGATCGCGATCAGATCGACGTCCAGCGCGGACAGCGCCTGCAGCACCGGCGGCATCTCCGGTACGCCGCCTGGCGGCTCGGTCATCACCCCACGCGCGACGGCCGCGTCGAAACCGATCCCTTCGGCCTGGACCTGCGCGAGCACGACCGGGTCGACCTGCTTGAGATGGACGTACCCGATGCGGTCCGGGTACTTGCGGACCAGCTCCAGGTTGTCGCCGCCGCAGTAGCTGATGTGCCCGGTGTCGAGGCACAGGTTCACGTGCGCGCCGTCGGTCTCGGCCAGGAACCGCTCGACGGTGTCCTGCGTGTCGACGTGCCCGTCCGCGTGCGGATGGAACTGGGTCCGCAGCCCGTACTCCTCGAAGACCCGACGGCCGAGCTCGGTCACCTGTCGGCCGTGCCGTGCCTGCCCTTCATGGTCCAGTCGCGGCTCGACGATCTCACCGTCGTCGCCGCGCCACATCGACGGCATGACGACGAGGTGCTTCGCACCCATCGTGGCCGCCAGCTCGGCGGTCTTCGCCACGTCGCGCCAGGTCGAGTCGAACGAGTCGTCGCGGTGCAGGTGCTCGAACGTCGTACCGGCGGTGACCTCGAGTCCGCGTCGGTCCAGCTGGTCCTTGAGCTCGGCGGGATCAGTCGGAAGGTAGCCGTACGGTCCGAGCTCGATCTTGGTGTACCCGGCTTCGGCGACCTCGTCGAGGAACCTGGTCCACGGCGTCTGCTGCGGGTTGTCGGCGAACCAGACGCCCCGCGAGTCGGGCGCGCTGCCGATCGTCACCTTGCCCATTCAGCGACCTTCCACCGGCGCCCAGTACGGACGCTGCGCCTTCTTCGACTCCTCGTACGACGCGGAGGCCGCGCGGGTCGAGTCGAGGTCGGAGACCTGACTCACCGGCACGTCCCACCACGAGTCGTTGTCCGGGGAGCCGATCAGCGGATCGGTGGTCACGTGGATCGCGATCGGGCCGTCGGCAGCCTTCGCCGTGTGGATCGCCTTCTCCAGCTCGTCACGGCTGGCCACGTCGATCACCTCGACGCCGAAGCTGCGCACGTTCGCCGCGAGATCGACCGGCAGGTGGTCGCCGTCGAGCCGCCCGTCCGCGCCGCGCTTGCGGTACGCCGTACCGAATCGCTGTGAGCCCAGAGACTCCGACAGCGCGCCGATCGACGCGAAGCCGTGGTTCTGCACCAGGACGACGATGATCTTCACGTTCTCCTGGACAGCGGTGACCAGCTCGCTCGACATCATCAGGTACGACCCGTCGCCGACCAGGACGAAGACGTCGCGGTCCGGGGCAGCCAGGCGGACGCCGAGACCGCCGGCGATCTCGTATCCCATGCAGGAGTAGCCGTACTCAACGTGGTAGCCCTTCGGGTCGCGGGTCCGCCAGAGTTTGTGCAGGTCGCCCGGCATCGAGCCGGCCGCACAGACAACGACATCAGACGCCGCCGACAATTCGTTGACGGCACCGAGGACCTGGCCCTGGGTGAGCAGTCCTTCCGCGAGCTTTCCGGTCACCTCGACGGGCGGGTTGTAGTGGTTTTCCACAACCTCGTCCCACTGCTTTGCCAGCTCGGTGGCCGAATCCGTGTACCTTCTCTGCACGGACCACCCGCCGAGCGCGGAGCCCAACGAAACAAGGGCTTCCCGCGCATCCGCCACCACAGGGAGACCAGCATGCTTGCCACCGTCGAACCGCGCCACGTTGATGTTGACGAACTTCACGCCCGGGTTCTGGAACGCCGTCCGCGACGCCGTCGTGAAGTCGCCGTAGCGGGTCCCGATGCCGATCACCAGGTCGGCGTCGCGGGCCAGCGCGTTCGCTGCCGTGGTTCCGGTCGAGCCGACGGCGCCGACCGACTGCGGGTGGTCGTAGCGCAGCGATCCCTTGCCTGCTTGGCTTTCCGCGACCGGGATGCCGGTCGCCTCGGCGAAGGCGCGCAGCGCGTCCTGCGCCTGCGAGTAGGCGACCCCGCCACCGGCGACGATCAACGGGCGCTCGGCGGAGCGGATCAGCTCGGCCGCCTTCTCGACGATCGATGCTTCAGGCAACGGCCTGGCGACGTACCAGGTCCGCTCGGCGAACAGCTCCTCCGGCCAGTCGTAGGCCTCGGCCTGGACGTCCTGCGGCAGCGCGATCGTCACTGCGCCGGTCTCGACCGGATCGGTCAGCACGCGCATCGCGTTGAGCAGCGCCGACGGGAGCTGCTCGGGGCGCCAGACCCGGTCGAAGTACTTCGAGACCGGGCGGAAGGCGTCGTTCACCGAGACGTCGCCGGCCGAGAAGCTCTCCAGTTCCTGCAGCACCGGCGACGCCACCCGCGTCGCGAAGACGTCCGAGGGGAGGATCAGGACCGGCAGCCGGTTCACGGTCGCCAGCGCGGCACCGGTGACCATGTTGGTCGAGCCGGGCCCGATGCTGGCCGTGCAGGCGTAGGTCTGCAGACGGTCCTTGGCCCGAGCGAAGGCCGATGCACTGTGCACCATGGCCTGCTCGTTGCGGGCCAGGATGTACGGCAAGGCGGTCGGGTCCTCGAGCTCGGCCTGCAGCAGCGCCTGGCCGAGTCCGGCCACGTTGCCGTGCCCGAAGATGCCGAAGCAGCCGGCGAAGAGCTTCTGCCGTTCGCCGTCGCGCTCCGAGTACTGGACGCTCAGGAATCGCACCAGCGCCTGGGCGACCGTGAGACGTACCGTCATCGCTGTCCTCCGAAAGATAGCCGCGGATCGATCGAAACTGCGTTGATCGCTTCTGGGGTCATGACTGGGCCGAGCTTGTCACTTCTCGCCGAACGGGAGCCGTGGGTCGATCTGCTGGCTGTCCCACAGCTGCCGGACCCAGCCGTGCTGCGGGTCGTCGCTGATCAGCCAGGCGCGTTCGGTGCCCGGACCGGCCATCACGTTGAGGTAGTACATGTCGTAGCCGGGAGGTGCCATCGCCGGACCGTGCCACCCGTGCGGGACCAGCACGAGGTCGCCGTCCCGGACCTCGGCCAGTACGTCGATCGGCCGGTCCTCGGTCCCGTAGACCCGCTGGTAGCCGATCGGGTCGTTGCCCTTGACCTCTTCCGGCGCGTCGTCGGAGAGCTGCAGCTCGAAGTAGTAGATCTCCTCGAGCACGGTCTCCTTACCCGGCTTGTGCTCGTCGTGCTTGTGCGGCGGGTACGACGACCAGTTGCCGGCCGGCGTGAGCACCTCGCAGGCGATGATCGAGTCGGCCTCGAGCACCGCCGGCGTACCGAAGTTGCGGACCTGTCGCGACGAGACGCCGGCGCCACGCAGCTCGGTCTCCACCTGCTCGGTGCCGATCCGGCGGAACGGGTAGTCGCTCGCGGCCTTGGCGTGCGGGAAGGCGATCCGGGCTCCCCCGGCGCTGACGACGGCCACGGTGGTCCCACGCGGGACGTAGGCGAGATCCGTCGGACCGGCGAAGACGTCCGCGCGACCACCGAGCGGCACGGTCTCACCGTCGACGATCACCTCGGCCGATCCGCTCAACGGAAGCACCAGGTACTCACAGTCCCCGGTGTCGAACTCGACGGACTGCCCCGGCTGCAACGTCCGCACGGTCAGACCCGTGTGGTGCCAGTCCTGCTCGCCGGGGCGGACGACCAGGTCGTAGCCGTCCCGTGCGGTGGTCCCGGCCGGCCTGAACCACTCAGTCATGCGTACCTCCGTGAGTCGTCATGCGGCTCCTCCGTGCACCAGCGTGGCGGCCTGGTCGACCGCGGCAGCCACGTCGCCGTCCGGCGGGAAGAGCAGCGCCCGGCCGACGACGAGTCCGCGGACGGACGGCAGGCTCAGCGCCTTGCCCCAGGATGCATAGGTTTCCTCGGGCGCGACAGTCGGATCGCCGCCGAGCAGCAAGGTCGGCAGGGTCGTCGCCTCCATCACCCGTTCCAGTTCGTCGACCACCGGCAGCTTGAGCCAGGTGTACGCGCTGGTCGCGCCGAGCCCGGCGGCGATGTGCACCGACCGGATCACCGAGTCCGGGTCCAGCAGGTTGCTGACCCGCCCGTCGGTTTTCGTCGACCAGAACGGCTCGACCATGGCCATCAGTTTGCGCTCGGCCAGCTCCGTGACGGCCTGCGCGCTGCTCTCCAGCGTCGCCACCGTGCCCGGGTCGTCCAGGCAGATCCGGGTCAGCATCTTGCCGCCGTCCAGCCGGCGCGAAGCGATGTCGTTCGCCGACCGGTACGCCGTGAACCGGTCGTCCAGCTCGAAGGAGGAACCTTGCAGCCCACCCCGGTTCATCGACCCGACGACGACCTTGCCCTCCAGCGCGCCGAGCAGCAGCAGGTCCTCCAGCACGTCCGGAGTGGCCAGTACGCCGTCCACCCCGGGCTGCTGCAGCGCCGTGCACAACCGCTCGATGAGCCCCGGCCGGCTGGCCATCGCCATCCGGTCATCGCGTACCCCCAGCGCCCCGCGCGCCGGGTGGTCCGCGGCGACGATCAGCAGCCGCCCGTCTTCACCGACCAGTTCGCGCCGCCGGCGCTGCTGCCAAGCCTCGGCCACCCGCTCCGGATGCCGGACCCGCAGCTCGGTCAGGTCCACGCTCTGCCCAGCGCCCCACTCGACCCCACGTCCCCGCCCGCTCCCGCCACCCGATCGAGCACGTTCCCCGCCAACCGATCCAGTCGGTCTATCGCCGGCGTCCACCCCGGCCTCGGGTACTCTTCCGGCTCCGCCCCGCTGTGCGCCGCCGACTCCGTCCTGCCGTGCGCCACTGGCTCCGCCCGGCTGAGCGCTGCCGCCTCCGCCCGGCTGAGCGCTGCCGCCTCCGCCCGGCTGAGCGCTGCCGCCTCCGCCCGGCTGAGCGCTGCCGCCTTCGCCCGGCTGTGCGCCGACAGCTCCGCCCGGCTGTGCGCCACCGGTCCCACCCGGCAGAGATCCACCGGTTCCGAGTTGCTCGGTGCTCATGCGTCTTCACCCATCAGCGCCAGGACCTCGGCCTCGGTGGGCATGGCCGTCGAGCACTCCAAGCGCGATGCCACGACAGCGCCCGCGATGTTCGCGAACCGAATGATCCGTTCCAGCGGCCACCCTGCGAGGAGACCATGACAAAGCGCTCCACCGAAGCCGTCGCCGGCGCCGAGCCCGTTGACCACCTCGACTGGGAACGGTGGCACCTCCACCCGCTCGTCCCGCGTTCGCGCCAGCGTGCCCTTCGGGCCCTGCTTCACGACGGCCAGCTCCAGTCCCCGGTCCAGCAGCGCCTGCGCCGCCTTGTCCGGATCGGTCTCCCCGACCGCGACCTCGCACTCTTCCCGGTTGCCGACGGCAACCGTGCAGTAGTCGAGCGCCTTGCTGACCTGCGCGTGCGCCTCACTCGGATCCGCCCAGAACATCGGCCGGTAGTCCAGGTCGAGCACGGTGATCGGCCGGCGTTCGCGGGCCTCCCAAGCGGCGAAGTGAGCCGATCGGCTCGGTTCGGCCGACAGCCCCGTGACGGTCGACCAGTAGATCTTCGCGTCCTTGATCGCCCGCAGGTCCAGCTCGTCGGGGTTGATCACCAGGTCCGGCGCCTTCGGGAACCGGTAGAAGTACAGCGGGAAGTTGTCCGGCGGGAAGATCTCGCAGAACGTGATCGGCGTCGGCAGTCCCTCGACCGGCGTGACGAACCGGTCGTCGACGTTCAGCTCGCCGAGCGCCCGGTGGATGAACGTGCCGAACGGGTCGTTCCCGGTCCGGCTGATCACCGCCGCCTTGCGCCCGTGCTTGGCCGCCGCCACCGCGACGTTGGTCGCACTGCCGCCGAGAAACTTCCCGAAGCTCTCGACGTCCTCCAGGTGCGTACCGGTCTGCAACGGGTAGAGGTCGACACCGATCCGCCCGATCGTCAGTACGTCGTCCACCATCAGACCACCCCACCCTTGACCGACCCCGCGGAGTCGCTGCTCCCATCGACCTGCGCGCTCTCTCCCGCAGCCGGGTCGGCGCCGGCACGCTCGTGCCCACCACCAGTCGCGGCCGGACCGGGCCGCGCACCCTCGCCCGCACCCGCACCCGCACCCGCACCCGCGGCACGGTCGGCTCCCGCACGCTCATGCCCACCACCAGTCGCGGCCGGACCGGGCCGCGCCCCCTCGCCCGCCCCCGCGGCACGGCCGGCTCCCGCACGCTCGTGGCCACCACCGGCCGCAGCGTCGGGCCGTGCGCCCTCTCCCACACCCGCGGCCCGGTCGGCGCCGGCACGGGCTTCCACTCCACTGGCCGCGGCCGCGTCGGCTCCGGCGGCGAGGTGGCGGAGATGAGCGATGCTCGCGCGAACGTCGACGACGGGCCCTTCGTCGGTCGGGTGGGCCTGGAGCATGGTGTCCTGCTCGAGAACGTACCAGCCTTGGTAGCCGGAGGTCTCGAGAGCGCCGACGATGGCGGCCAGGTCGACGTCGCCCTGACCGAGCGGGCGGTACATGCCCTCGCGGACGGCGTCGGTGTAGCTGACCTCACCGGACTGGACCTTCGCAGCCCACGCCGCGTCGACGTCCTTCAGGTGCGTGTGCTTGATCCGGCCGGTGTGCTCCAGCGTAAGCGCGACCGGGTCGACGCCGCCGATCATCAGATGACCGGTGTCGAGCGTCAGTCCGGTGGCCGAGCCGGCGAGCACCCGGCGTACGTCCTCCGCGTTCTCCACCATCGTGCCGACGTGCGGGTGGATCGTGGCGAGCACGCCCTGGGTCGCGGCGAGCTCGGCCAGCCGATCGAGGTTGGCGAGCAGCGTGGCCCAGCCGGCGTCGTCGAGCACCGGCCGGTCGTCGTACCCGTCACGCCCGGTCGCGGCAGCGATCACGAGGGTCGCAGCGCCTGCGGCGACAAACCCTTCCAGCGCTCGCGCAACCTCGGGGACCGGATCGTGCGTAGGGTCGTGCAGCACCACCGGTACGAATCCGCCGACCGCACGCAGTCCGACATCGGCGAGCGTCTTCGCCTTCTCCGCCGGGTCTCCAGGCAGGAATCCGTCCGGCCCGAACTCGGTCGCCGCGATCCCGACGTCGCGCATCTCGGCCAGTACCGTCTCCGGGTCGTACTGCCAGCCCCAGCCGGGCACCTCGCAGACTCCCCACGAGATCGGGGCTCCGGCGATCCGGGCAGCTACGTCACTCATCGGCCGATCTCCTCCAAGCGGACAACACGGTTCTCAGAACGGGACAGTTCGCAGGCATCGGCGATCCGGAAGGCCTGCAGGGCATCGCGGACTGTGCAGGGGACGTCGCGGGTGCCGGCGACGACCTCGGTGAACGCGGTCAGCTCGGCGACGTACGCCAGGCGGAAGCGATCCATGAACGTGGTGTGCGGATCACCGCCGGGGAAGGTCACACCGGCTTCGACCGAGCGCAGCGCGGTGTGCTCGTCCAGGCCGACCGCGATCGAGCCGAGACTGCCGAGCACCTCCATGCGGACGTCATGACCGGCCGCGTTGTAGCGGGTTCCGCTGACCGCGGCGAAGGTGCCGTCGTCCAGCGTGAGCAGCGCGGCGGCCGCGTCGACGTCGCCGTACTCGCCGAAGAAGGTCTCGCCGCGGTTGGCGCCGGTTGCGTAGACGCTGACCGCCTCGCGGCCGGTGACGTACCGGATGATGTCGAAGTCGTGCACCGTGCAGTCGCGGAAGAACCCGCCGCTGGTCGGGATGTACCCGGCGGGCGGAGGGAACGCGTCGTTGGTGTTCGCCCGGATGTGGTGCACGAATCCGAGCTCGCCGGACTGCACCTGTTGAGCGGCAGCCTGGTAGCCGGCGTCGAAGCGGCGCTGGAAGCCGATGTGTACCGGGACGTCGGAGCCCTCCACCAGTTCGACGACCCGTTGGGTCTCGGCGAGGTCGAGCGCGACCGGCTTCTCGCAGAAGGTCGTGATGCCCGCCGCGACGGCCGCCTCGATCAGTTCGGCGTGCGCGGAGGTCGCGGCGGCGATGACCAGCCCGTCGATCCCGCTCGTCAGCAACGCGGGGACATCGGGAGCGAACTCGGCCCCGAGCTCCTTCGCGGTCAGCTCGGCCCGGCCTGCGTCCGCGTCGGCCATCACCACCTGCTCGACGGCCGGCAGACCCTTCAGTGTCGCGGCGTGAAACGCCCCGATCCGTCCGACCCCGACCAACCCGATCCGCATGCGCGGCCGCCCTCTCGTTGTCACTTGGTCCGTCCCCGGCGTCACTCCCGTGGCCGGCGGAACGCGAACAGCGGCGCCCTGTACGGCGTACGCAGCTCCCCCGGGCCGGATCCGTGCAGGACCCCGTCCGCGGGCGCGACCGCAGTCGCGCACGACGCCGGTTGCCGCGGTCCAGCCTTCCGGGCCGAGCGAGGAGAGTCAATAGTTTGTAAGCACATTTTCACGTCGGGACATACATACCTGTCTCCTGTAACATCCGGCCATGGCCGCCCTGCCGATTCAGATCGATCGGACCAGCCCGGTACCGCTGTACCACCAGCTGGCCGAGCAGCTGACGGCTGCCATCACCGACGGCACCCTGCACCCCGGCGACCCCTTCGAGAACGAGATCGCGATGGCGGACCGCCTCGGCCTGTCGCGGCCGACCGTCAGGCGAGCGATCTCCGAGCTGGGCAACAAGGGCCTCCTGGTCCGTCGCCGCGGCATCGGTACGACCGTCGCCAACCAGATGGTCCACCGCAAGGCCGAGCTCACCAGCCTGTACGACGACCTGGAACGCGAAGGCCGCACACCGCGCACCGAGGTCCTCTCGCTCAACTGCGCAGCCCACGACGACCGAGCCGCCGAGGCCCTCGGCCTGCCGCCGGGGACGCCACTGGTCGCCATCGTCCGCCTCCGCTACGCCGGCGACGTCCCACTCGCCATCATGCGCAACTGGTTGCCCCCGGCAATGGACGACCTCACCCAGGACCAACTCACCACCGAGGGCCTGTACGCCGTCCTCCGCGCCCGAGGCATCCGGCCGACGGTCGCCCGCCAACGCATCGGCGCCCGCAACGCCTCCGCCGAAGAACGCCGAACCCTCCACATGTCCAAGGCAGAACCCTTGGTCACCATGACCCGAAGCGCCTACGACGCCGACGGCTCCCCCGTAGAGTTCGGCGACCACTGCTACCGAGCCGACCAGTACTCAGTAGAAGTCATCGTCTCGGACCGCTGACAAACAAGCAGAGCACAGATCGCAACGCAGGAAGTGCTGCGGAGGAAACCGCTGCCCGCCCGCAGACAGGTACGGCTGCGGAACAAGCCGCAGGCGGGTACGGCGGAACAAGCGGCCGAGGTAGGCGGGTGGCTGCCCCGACGTAGTCAGTGACGGCCGAGGCGGGGACGCCGTGGTGTAGCGGCCTGGACGGATGATTCAGCGCACAGGGTCGGTTCAGCGGTTGTAGATCGGGATGGTCGCTTGACCCAGGGCAACGACGGCAGCGGACTGTTCCGCCGTCAGCGATGACGGAGTGATGGTGACGAACCGGTCCTCGCCTATCCGGTACACCAGATAGCCGCTGTCGTGCTGCCAGCCTTCCTGACCAACATCGACGCGCCGTGCCTCTGGCACCGGGTTGGTGCTGGTGGACTTCAAGAGGCCGAAGTCCGTCGCTGCCTCGGAGGCCGGTCCACCACCGGCAACGACGACACCCGCGCGCGCAGACGCCCACAGACACATGACTTCTCCGTCGACGAGCGCGTCCCGACGGGCCAGAGCCTTCCCACTCAGCACCTTCTCCGCAGCCGCGGTCGCCGGCTCGCACTCCGGACGGCCGACGATCTTCGGACCGGCCGGAACACCGCCGGGCAGGGTGTTGATCGTTCTGGCAACAGCAGTGATCGCTGCGAGCTGCCCCGGCCCGTAGGCCTCCTGGGCCACTCTGACCATCCTTCCGCCGCTGAAGAAGACCAGCCACGGTCCTTCTGCAGCCGGGTTCACCGACCACGAGTTCTCGCCGATCCCGGCGTCGACGGCTCTGGCGGCGTACCGGTCCTCCTTGAGCCGGCGCTCCGAAGACTTCCGAAAGTCGGCGATGTCCTGCTTGGTCAGAGGCAACACCCCGACTGCGATCCGGTACCGGTTCTTCGGGTCGGTGGTGCTGGTGAGCCAGCAGGAGTCGGCGACCGGATTGACCAGCGGCTGCTGAATCTCGACCGACCAGTCACCGGGCAAGGTCGGGCGAACCCGCTCACACACGTTCGCTGCCGGCCGAGCGGTCGGTGAGGGCGTTGCAGCAACCGTCCGATCCGCGACCGGTTGTTGTGCGCTGGAGCCACAGCCCGCTGCCAGCAACACGATCAAGCAAGCCAGGCCCACGCGAGCTCGGTGCATCACCGCTCCTCCAGGAGTCAGTCCGTCAGCAGGAGACTGGATGGTTGTGGGTGGACGTGAGGCTGCGTCCACCCACCCACAACGCGAAGTACTAGGCCTGGTTGACCATCAAGGTTCGGACCAGGCGGAGGCCTACCGAGAGGTGGGCGAGTTCTGGGCCTTCGGTTTCTACGATTTCTTCGAGCATGGAGGCAGCTCGGGACAGGGCCGCGTCGTTCTGGTCCTGCCAGGAGATGACTCGGTCCTCGGGTTCGGCCGTCGGGTCGGTGGTGGCGAGGACTTGGGCGGTGAGGCGGGCGTGGACGGCGTGGAGGTCGTCGCGGAGGGCGGCTCGGGCCATCGTCTGCCAGCGGTCGGTGCGCGGGAGGGCGACGATGCGCTCCAGGAAGCGGCCCAGTTGCAGGCGCTCGCCGAGGGCGAAGTGGACCTTGGCGACCTCGAGGATGTCCAGGTCGTCGCGTTCGGCGGTTTCGACGATGCCGAAGCCGGCGTACGCGGGAGGCAGGACGGCGATCCGGGTGGCGAAGTCGGCGGGGACGCCCTTGTCGACCAGAGCCTGGCGGCGCTGTTCGAAGAGGGCGAGCTCGCGGCCCCGGAGGACCTCGGGCAGCGCCGTGGCGAGCTTGGAGATGCCGGGCGTGAAGAACTCGATCAGCTCGGCGATGTCCATCGGGGGGCGCCGGTTGCTGACCAGCCAGCGGGTGGCGCGTTCGACCAGCGTGCGGGTCTCCAGGCGCATCCGCGTCTGGGTCTCGGCGTCGACGACGTTGTCGAGGTCGGCGTTGAGCGCCAGCAGGTCCGGCTGCGCGAAGATCCGGGAGGCCGCCAGGTTCGCCCGTACGACGTCCTCGGCGGTGCCGCCGGTTTCCAGGGAGAGCCGGTGGAACGCGGTGATGCCGGAGGAGTTGACGAACTCGTTGACCACCTGGGTGGTGATGATCTCGCGGCGCAGCTGGTGCGCCTTCATCGGTTCGGCGAAGCGTTCCTGGATCGCGCGCGGGAAGTAGCTGACCAGCTTGTGCGACAGGAAGTCGTCGTCCGGCAGCGGGGTCTTGAGCAGCTCGGCCTCGAGCACGATCTTGGTGTAAGCGATCAGCACCGACAGCTCCGGCGACGTGAGCCCGCGGCCCTCGGCCTTGCGGCGCTTGAACTCGGCGACGCTCGGCAGGAACTCCAGCTCCCGGTCCAGCAGCCCCTGGCGCTCCAGCCGGCGGACCCAGTCCTGGTGGACGTGCATCAGCGCGGCGGCCTGTGAGGTCGCGTTGGCCAGGCCGATGTTCTGCCGGTAGTTGCTCTTCAGGACCAGCGCGCCGACCTCGTCGGTCATCGACGCGATCACGTCGTTGCGCTGCTTCTCGGTCAGGTCACCGTCAGCGACCACCTTGTCGAGCAGGATCTTGATGTTCACCTCGTGGTCGGAGGTGTCCACGCCGGCCACGTTGTCGATGAAGTCGGTGTTGATCCGCCCACCGCCCGCGGCGTACTCGATCCGGCCGAGCTGGGTGAACCCGAGGTTCCCGCCCTCGCCGACCGACCGGGCGCGCAGGTCGGCGCCGTTGATCCGGATCGCGTCGTTGGCCTTGTCGCCGACGTCGGCGTGCGTCTCCGACGCCGCCTTCACGTACGTGCCGATGCCGCCGTTCCAGAACAGGTCGACCGGCGCCTTGACGATCGCCTGCATCAGCTCGGCCGGCGTCAGCGTCGCCGGATTCCCTTCCAGACCAAGGGCTTCGCGGACCTCCGGGGAGATCGGGATCGCCTTGTCGGTGCGCGGGTAGACGCCACCACCGGCCGAGATCAGCGCGGTGTCGTAGTCGGCCCACGACGAACGCGGCAGGTCGAACAGGCGGCGCCGCTCCACGAACGACGACGCGGCGTCCGGCGTCGGGTCCAGGAAGATGTGCCGGTGGTCGAACGCCGCGACCAGCCGGATGTGCTCCGACAGCAGCATCCCGTTGCCGAACACGTCACCGGACATGTCACCGACGCCGACGACGGTGAAGTCCTCGTTCTGGCAGTCGTGGCCCAGCTCGCGGAAGTGCCGCTTGACCGACTCCCACGCGCCACGGGCGGTGATGCCCATCGCCTTGTGGTCGTAGCCGACCGAGCCGCCGGAGGCGAACGCGTCGCCGAGCCAGAACCCGTACTCCTTGGCGACACCGTTCGCGATGTCGGAGAACGTCGCCGTTCCCTTGTCGGCGGCAACGACCAGGTACGCGTCGTCACCGTCGTACCGGACGACGTCGCGCGGGGGCACCACGGA
This sequence comes from Kribbella sp. DT2, assembly GCF_049844575.1. Lineage (NCBI taxonomy): Bacteria > Bacillati > Actinomycetota > Actinomycetes > Propionibacteriales > Kribbellaceae > Kribbella > Kribbella sp. DT2. The sequence continues at coordinate 34,850 of NZ_JBNCLH010000014.1, forward strand.
GCCGGAGACGATGTTGTCGGTGATGTCGAGCAGCCCCGAGATGAACGTCTTGTACGACGCGATGCCCTCGGCCAGCCAGGCGTCGCGGTCGGCCAGCGGGTCGGGCAGCTGCTTGGCGTAGAAGCCGCCCTTCGCGCCGACCGGCACGATCACGGAGTTCTTCACCATCTGCGCCTTGACCAGGCCGAGCACCTCGGTGCGGAAGTCCTCGCGCCGGTCCGACCAGCGCAGCCCACCGCGCGCGACCGCGCCGAAGCGCAGGTGCACGCCCTCGACCTGCGGCGAGTACACGAAGATCTCGTACGCCGGCCGCGGCTGCGGCAGGTCCGGGATCGCCTTCGGCTCGAGCTTGAAGCTGATGTAGCCGCGCGGCGCGCCGTCCGGTCCGGGCTGGTAGAAGTTGGTCCGGAGCGTCGCCTTGATCACGGTCAGGTAGGACCGCAGGATCCGGTCCTCGTCCAGGCTCTTCACCGTGTCCAGCGCGGCGCCGATCTCCTTGTCCAGCTGGGAGATCGAGTCCCGCCGGGACGGATCGTCGAAGGCTCCGCGGGCCGGGTCGAAGCAGGCCTCGAACAGCTGGACGAGCAGGTTCGCCACGTCGACGTGGTTGAGGAAGGTGTTCTCGATGTAGTCCTGGCTGAACGGCGTACCGCCCTGGCGGATGTAGCGCTGGTAGGCGCGCAGGATCGAGACCTGCCGCCAGCTCAGGTTGCCGCGCAGGACGAGCGCGTTGAGCTTGTCGGACTCGGCCCGGCCTTCCCAGACCGCGCGGAAGGTGTCGGAGAAGAGCGTGCGCAGCTCCTCGCGCTCCTCGGCCTCGCCCGGCGCGCGCAGGCCGAAGTCGTAGATGTACGCCGTACCGCCGGGGCGGCGGATCTCGTACGGGCGCTCGTCGATCACCTCGACGCCCATGTGGGTCAGGTGCGGCAGGACCTGCGACAGCGACAGCGGCGACCCGGTCCGGTAGACCTTGAACCGGCGCTCGCCCTCCCACTCCTCGTCGATCGGCGAGTACAGCGACATCGCCAGCCCGTTGTCGGCCGGCAGCTTGTCGAGGATCACCACGTCCTTGACCGCGACCCGGGCGTCGAAGTCCTCCTTGTACGCCTCCGGGAACGCACCGGCGTACTGGGTGTTCAGCCGGGTGACGGCGCCGTCACCGCCGAGTGCGTGCAGCGCCACGGCGAAGTCGTCCTGCCAGGCACGGGTCGCCTCGACCACCCGCTGCTCGAGCAGCTCGGAGTCGTACTCACCGACGGTCTCGCCCTGCTTCATCCGGACCACGAAGTGCACCCGGGCGAGCACGGACTCGGTCACGTAGGCGGCGTAGTCGACCGAGTCGGCGCCGATCGCGTCCTTGAGGATCTGCTGCATCTTCAGCCGGACCGCGGTGGTGTAGCGGTCGCGCGGGAGGTAGACCAGGCAGGACAGGTACCGGTTGTAGACGTCACGCCGTACGAACAGCTTGACCGCGCGGCGCTCCTGCAGGTGCAGCACGGACTGCACGATCGGCAGCAGGTCCTCGACCGGCGCCTGCAGCAGCTCGTCGCGCGGGTAGGTCTCCAGGACGTCGAGCAGGCCCTTGCCGCTGTGGCTGTTCGGGTCGAAGCCGGTCAGCCGGAACAGCTCCAGCGCCTTGCGCCGCAGCACCGGGACCTGCATGACGCTCTCGGTGTACGCCGTGGACGACAGCAGCCCGATGAAGCGGCGTTCGGCGACCGGTTCGCCGTTCTCGTCGAACGACTTGATGCCGACGTAGTCCAGGTACGACGAGCGGTGCACCGTCGAGCGCGAGTTGGCCTTGGTGAGGATCAGCAGCTTCTTCTCGCGGGCCTTGGCGCTCACCTCCGGCGGCAGCAGGCCCGCGTTCTCGCCCTGGGCCGGGTCGGGCCGCAGGATGCCCAGGCCGGTGCCCGGTACGCCGCGCAGCACGCCCTGGTCGCCGCGCATGGTGAAGGCGTACTCGCGGTAGCCGAGGAAGGTGAAGTGCTCGTCGGCGAGCCACTCCAGCAGCTCGCGGGCCTCCTCGACCTCGGTCGCGCCGACCGGCAGGTTCGTCGTGGGGTCCGTCAGCTCGTCGGCGATGGCGACGGCCTTCTCGTGCATCTTCGGCCAGTCCTCGACGGCCTCGCGGACGTCGCCCAGGACCCGCTGCAGCGCCTTCTCCAGCTCGCGGTGCTCGGCCGGGTCGGCGATCCGCTCGACCTCGAGGTGCATCCAGCTCTCGCGCACCAGGTCGTGCGCGTCCGCCGAGCTGGCGTCGTCCAGGACCTCCTGCAGGGTGCCGGCGACGTCACGGCGTACGACGAACTGCGGGTGGATCAGCAGCTGCAGCTCCAGACCGCGGTCGGTGACGACCATCGCGGCGCTGTCGACCAGGAACGGCATGTCGTCGACCACGATCTCGACCACGGTCCGGCCGTTCGCCGACCAGCCGTGCTCCTCGACCGTCGGGGTGAAGACGTGCACCTTGGCCGTGCCCTGCGGGCGCGCGGTGGCCGACTTGTAGTGGTGCTTGGCCGCGCCCAGGCAGTCCTGCGGCTGGCGCTCGGCCACGTCCTCGGCAGCCACGTACCGGTAGTACCGCTCCAGGAAGCTCCTCAGCTTCTCGGGGTCCACCGACTTGTCGTGTCCGTGCGCTCCCGCAGCCACTGCCTTGGCGAGCACGTCGGCCTTCTGGACGTCCAGCTTGCTCTGCATTCCCCACCGTTCCACGCGCGTGATCTCGGCGCTCCAGCGCCCGGCGCACGCCGTTGTGCGCCTCCCCCAGAGATTAGTCCACTTCTGTCACTGGTGTGATGGCGGGACGGTCCTTTCGGGGTGCCTTACAGCTCACATTTAACAGCTGGACGGGCCTCGTTCAGGTTCGCTGCAGCCGCAGCGCGAGAGCCGGGCAGGCAAGGGCCGCGCGGCGGGCGTTCGTCAGCTCACCGGGAGTGATGCGGCGGCCGCGGAGGACCGGGAAGCCCCACTCGTCGAGGGTGACGTCGTCGGGCAGCAGCGTGGCGCACAGGCCGTGCCCGTCGCAGCGAGTCCAGTCGATTTCGAGCTTGTGGTCCGTCACCACGTACCTCCGGGGACAGGAAGGACACCCTGTACGGCGCGGCCGCAGGTGCCGGTGGTCAGGTGTTTCTCGAGGTCGCCGGTGAAGATCTCCAAGGCTGAGGCCAGGAAGCGGGCCGAGCCGTCGGGGTGTGCACAGGCGCCTCGGCCCGGGACGAGTCCGAGGTGGCGCTGGGCGTCGTGCCAGCCGGTGGGGTCGCCGTGGAGGATCCGAGCGAAGTCGTCGACCAGTGCGCCGAGTCCGAAGAGGCAGGGGCCGCACTGGCCGGCTGACTGGCTTGCCAGCCACTGCGCGACGCGGTGTACCTCGCCGAGCGGGCAGGTGGTTGAGCCGAGAGCCAGGACGATGCCGGCGGAGACCTCTGGGCGGCTGAGGGTGACGCCGTCGGTCTCGGGCAGCCAGCGACCGTGGTAGCCGCCGAGGAGAACCGGACCGGTCTCCGCACCGGCGTACTGGAGGACTGTGTCGAGCGGGATGCCGGTGGGCGTTTCCAGTACGCCGGGGCGCTGGACGGCGCCGGCGACCGTGAGGAGCTGCGTGCCCGGTTCGCTGCGGAGACCGGTGGCGCCGAACTGGCGGGAGCCGAGTCGAGCGAGTACGGCGAGCTGGGCGAAGGTCTCGACGTTCGACAGGAAGGTCGGGCGACCGTCGAGGCCTTGGCGGGTCGGCAGAGTACGCCGTCCGGGCGGGACCGCCGGTCCGCCGGCGAGGATGCTGAGGACCGCTCGGGCTTCGCCGGCGACGAAGCGGCCAGGGGCGTCGGCGATCTGGAGGTCGAGGCCGTCGCTGCGGTAACGGTGCTCGACCTCGTCGGTGAACCGTTCGGCGACGGCTGCTCGCAGCGAGGCGGCCGCGGTGGCGTCGTGGACGGCGATGACGACCCGAGGTGCTCCGAGGGCGCGGGCCAGGCCGGTGGCTCCGTCGAGGACCAGGTGTGGAGCCAGGCTGAGGAGGAGGCGGTCCTTGCGGCTGACCGGTTCGCTCTCGGAGCCGTTGACGACGACCGCCTCGATGCCCTTCGGTGGAAGGTCCGCGAGCTTCAGCGCGACCGGGAAGCCGGCTCCGCCTCGGCCCTTGAGCCCAACTTCCTCGGTGAGGGTGGCGTAGTCCTCTCTGGTCAGCTGCGGCTGCTCGCCGTGGGTCCAGAGGTGGCGGGCGAGGTCTGCTCGGCCGCTGTCGAGTCCGGCGAGCAGGCGCGCTTCACCGATCACCCGGAGCTGCTGCGGGGTCTCCTGGAGGATGGTCATCGGGTTCTCCCGGCTCGGGCGAGGTTGAGCGGCGTACTGGCTTGGGCTGTGCGGTTGGTGAGGCGGACTGCGGCGGCTGCGCCAACTGCGGCCAGGCAGGTCAGCGTGAGGGCGAGCATCCAGGGAGTGCCGCGGTCGGTGCCGGCGAGGAGGCTGTGGCCGATCGACAGGAGCCAGCCGACAGAGGCGGCGACGTGGATCGAGCGCCAGCGCTTGGTGAAGGCCTGGGAGCGGGCCAGTCGGCCGCGGGCTGCTCCGACGACTGCGGCCAGCAGTACGCCGTACAGGGCGAGCACTCCGACGGTGATGGCGAAGGGGCGGTAGCCGGAGGTGAAGGGGAGGATCAGGGCCGACGTACTGATGTCTACGTGGGCATCCGCGAGTACTGCGACGACGTGGGTCAGCAGGAGGACCAGTCCGGTCGCGGAGGCTGAGCGGTGGACGTACTGGAGCCAGAAGCGTTGCTCCGGTCTGCGTCCGCCTGCTGCGAGGAGGCCTAGCGCTGCTGCGACGGTGAAGAGGATCAGAGCGGTGACTCCGGCGGCGCGGGCCAGGTACCAGAGGGTCATCAGGCGGCCCTGCTCGCTGCAGGCCAGCCGGCCAGCTCGGTGACTTCGCCGTCGGCGTCGACGAGGCGTGCTGGGTGGCGGGCAAGGGTGAGGCGGCCCAGCGCGGCTTCGCCGGTGGCGATCATCGCTGTGCTGAAGGTGTTCGCGCGGACGGCTGTGGGCGCCCAGATGGAGGCTGTGCGGTACGGGCCGTCTGCAGGCCGGCCGGTGCGTGGGTCGATGACGTGGTGGGCTGTGCCGGTCTCGGTGTCCCAGGTGCGCGCCGTACGGGTGGAGGTGGTCAGGCCACCGTGGGCGAGGGTGACGGCGACGGCCGGGTCGCCTTCACGTTCGGCGACCTTGACGACCCAGGGTTCGGCCGGCGTACCGGCAGCGCGGAGGTCGCCGCCGATCTCGACGAGCACTGCGCACTCGTGGCGCTTGCTGAGGACCAGTGCGGCGCGGTCGGCGGTCCAGGCCTTGGCAGTCGCACCGAGGTCGAGGCTGCTGCCTTCGGGGATGCCGACGAGCGCCTGCTTGCGGTTGAGCTGCACGCGCTGCCAGCCCGGGACTGACGGTGGGATGAGCTCCGGCGCCGTGCGGCGGCGGACTGCCTCGATGTCGTCGTCGTAGCCGGCCGCGACGACCGCTGCGCCGACCGTGGGGTCCACGGCTCCGCCGCTGAGGGAGGCGGCGACCAGGCTCACGTCGACGAGGTCGACCAGGAGGCGGGAGACCGGGACCATCGCACCGGCGCGTTCGTTGACCCTTGCGAGCTCGGAGTCTTCGCGGAAGCGGCTGGCTGCTTTGTCGACTCGGTCCATGAGGAGCTTGAGGGCACCGCAGGCTGGTGAGAGTGCGGCAGGATCCTCGACGGTGAGGCGGACCGTGCAGCTCCAGGCGGTCCAGCTACGGGTGGCGGTCATGAGCCGTTGCTCCCGCCTTGCGCCGGGGCGTCCTGGTCTGCCTGGCCGAGTCCGCTGGTGCTCTGGTCACCGGTGCTGCCCTGGTCGTCGCTGGGGCTGCTGCTCGTCGTACCGGATGTGTTGGCGGCCTGAGGATCGCTGGAGGTGTCCGGCTGGCGTGCAGCCAGTACGGCGACCGCCAGCCCGGTGCTGCCGAGGCCTAGTACGGCGGTCGCGACCGCGGCGGCACCTGCGCGCCGTAGCCAGCGGGTGCGGGCGAGGTGAAGGACTCCTGTGGTGACCATGCCCGCAGCTTCGCGCTCACGGGCTCAGGCGCACGCCAAGAGAACCTCAAGGCCTGATCAAGTCCTGCTGAGACTCTGCTGAGAAGACCTCTCAGAGTGGCCGGTCAGCACTCGCCGCGAACCTCCGGCGGGCAGGTGGTCTGACGGTGCTTCTCGATCGCGGTCGCCACCTCGTCACCGGCCTCGCCGAGCGCGACCAGACGGTCGGTGCCGAGCGTGTCGACGACCAGCTCACGGATCAGCGCGGCGTGCGCCGGCGCGCAGGCCCGGATCGCCTCCAGACCCTGCTCGGTGATCGAGATCTCCGGGTACCGCGCGTCGCAGGCGATCTTCGCGATCAGCCCACGCTTCTCCATCCGGGTCAGGTGGTGCGACATCCGGCTCTTCTCCCACTGGGTCGCCTCCCCCAGCTCGAACGCGCGCATCCGGCCGGTCGGCGCCTCCGAGAGGTTGACCAGGATCTCGAAGTCCGACGCGGACAGCCCGTACTCACGCTGCAGGTGCCGGGCCACGTGCGACTCCAGCAGCTTCCACATCAGCAGATAGCTGCGCCACGCCTTCTGCTCGTCGTCGCCGAGCCACGGTTCGTTCGCCACGTCAACCATCCTACAGGGCAAGGTTGACGCATCAACCAACCGTGTAACGGTCAGCGGCGTGGCCGGCGCCGCCCGCCGGCCTCGAGAGTTGCCACGTACTGCAGGAGTTCCTCGGCGCTGATCTTGCCGACGCGTTCGGCGAGATGCAGAAGGTCCCAGGTGTCGGCCACCTTGATGCCTTGATGGGCAGCCAGGCCGAGGGCACTGGTGTCGTCGGTGACGAAGACGGCCGTCGGCTTCATGCCGCGACTGGTGATGATGGTGATCGTTTCGGCCTCACCAAGGTGCTTGGTCGCCGCTTCACCGGGTGACGCCATGCTGTCGCGCAGCACTCTGGTGTTCAGCAGCTCGACAGGCGTGGGCTGCAGGGGATCACCCAAGAAATCCCGGACGCCCTTCAGCGCCTCCAGTCCGTCGACGCGAGCCGACTTGGCGCACTCGTGAGAGACCGAGAGACACCACCGACCGTTGCCGTTGGCAAGCTCCTCGAGGAGATCGAGGCGGCCGATGACGGTGAAGTTGATCAGGACCGTGTTGTCAGGGAAGAACAAGGACATGCGTCAGCGCTCAGAGGCCGAGCGCTGACGCGAGGTCGTCGACGGATTGGTGCACGACGCTCGGCCGGTCGACGACCAGGTCTTCCTCCGCGCTGTCCAGCATCCAGGCCAAGGTGCCCGGCGCGATCTCGCCGAGCGCGATCCGTTGGGCGTGGGCGTCCTGCAGCGACAGCGGGAACCGGCGTACCGCCGAGGCGTTCATTCGCTCGGTGATCGGGTCAACAGACAGAGCGAACGGTCCACTACGGGCCGCCTGCCCGCCGACTTCCCCCAGGTGCTGCCGGAGCAACCGCTGCGTCGGGCCGTCGAGAAGCTGCCGCGCCTTGGCGGACAGCGAAATCTGGAGACTCCCGAGACGCCTGACGAGCGCGTCGCACGACACGCCCGCGTTCCACACGAACTGCGCCAACCGGGCGGGGCTGATGCTCTCCCAGTCGACACCGCGGAGCGCTGCCTTCGGCAGCAACAGCTCAGCGGCGAAAGCGTTTGCCGCTGCTTCCTGACTGCCATCGGCGTCGTCGACGTCATGGTGGCGAAGGGCGAGGTGCGCGAGCTCGTGGGCCAGCGACCAGTTGCTGCGAAACCAGTTCGCCCGCGCTGCCAGCAGAATCACCTGCCGGCCACCGATGGTGAACGAGTAGTCGGTGGTCAGACCGGCCAGTCGAACGACGTCGACGTCGAGCCGCTGCTCGACCCGGTCAGCGAAGTCGCGCGCGAAGTCGGCACCCAACGCGGCGCGCAGATCTTCCACCGAGGACCGGAGTTTCGCGGAGGGGTGCTCGGCGTTCGGGTAGGCCTGCCGGTAGGCCAGAGCGACGTTCCCCAGCTCGGTGTCGTCGTACTCACGACCGGGGACTCTTCGCTCACCGGTGGCATGGTCGAACTCGTGCCGGGCGGCGATCCTGATGCGGTTCGGGTCTGCCTGACCGGTGATGAGCCAGTGCAGATCCGTGTCGAGCAGGTCGGCCAGTAAGGCCAGCTCGACAGAGGAGAAGGCGCGTTTGTCGTTGAGCGCGCGCGAGAACGCGTCGGGAGTCATCCCGATCTCCTCGGCGATGTCACGCTGCCGAGCGGTCGGAAGAGTCTGCTCGATGGTCCGATGGACTCGATCTCCGATGGTGCTCATTAGGTGAGCTTAGCGGGCGATTGGGAAAATCCCAACGGACTCGTGGGTGTGGAGACGGGTGGGTTTGCACGACGGCCAGGCCGGAGCGCCGCCTGGATCCGCGGGTGCTGACCGCCGAGGGGACGGCTGGTGCGACGAACCTCGAACGTCGCATCGGGCAGCGATAGCGACCACGCGCGGATGCCTGCGGGTGATCGACGCCCTCCTCGGAACCAGCCTGCTTCCGGGCGATAGCACGCGCGCTTGGCGGCGACAGCCGCACGCGGTTGCGAAGGGTGGGTGGGAGCACGCCGCGGAGGGAGCGCCAGCGGCCGGAGGGGCGCGCGTGGGGGCTTTACTTGCTGAGGAACGTGAGGTGTACGGCGGCGCCGTGGATGGTGAGCGTGCCGCCGGCCGCTTCTGTGGCGCGGCGGGCGATATCCAGGCCCAGGCCGGTGGAGCCTCGGTCGCTGCGGCCTCGGGTGCCGGCGCCCAGGGGGATGCCGGGGCCTTCGTCGGCTACGACGATGCGGATGCCGGGGGCGGCGGCTACGCGTTCGCGGGAGAGGGTGATGCGGGCGGCGGTGCCGTCGGGGGTGTGGGCTACGACGTTCTCGACGAGGGCGTCGAGGGCGGCGGCGAGGTCTTCGGCGGAGAGGCGGATCTCGGCGGGTGGGGTGGGGAGGTCGAGCGTGAGGCGGCGGCCCTGGTCCTCGAAGAGTGGGGCCCAGAAGGCGGCGCGGCTGCGGACCACCTCGACGGCGTCGCAGTGCGGGACGCGGCCTTCGCGTTGGGGGCGGCGGGCGGCCGTGATGACGGCGGTGAGGGTGCGTTCGAGGGAGGTGACCTGGGTGTTGAGCTCCTCGGCGCGTTCGCGGTCCGGGAGGGCTTCGACCTGGAGCCGGAGCGCGGTGAGCGGCGTACGGAGGCGGTGGGACAGGTCGGCGACGGCTTCGCGTTCGACGGCGATGACCTCGTCGATGCGGTCGGCGAGGCCGTTCAGGGCGGCGCCGACCTGGGCGACCTCGGCGGGGCCGGAGGTCGGGGCGCGGGCGTCGGTGTCACCGCGGGCCAGGCGTTCCGCCGTACGGGCTGTTTCTTCGAGCGGGCGGGCTAGGCGGCGGGAGACGAGCTCGGCGCCGGCGATGCTGAGGAGCAGGACGAGGAGGCTGCCGGCGACGAGGAGTCCGATGCCGCGGGCAAGGCCCTCGTACAGCTGGGCGTTGGTGAGGAACAGGCAGACGCTCGCCGGGTCGCCGCCCCTGCTGACGTCGATGTCGGTCGCCTTGCCGCCGTCGACGTCGCGGACCGTCGCGGTCGACACCTTCGGCGGACCCTTCTTGCCGGAGTCGTAGTCGCCGGGGACGGACTCGGGCTTCTTCACGCCACCCGGTGGTGGATCGCCGAGCAGCGTGCCGTCGGGCAGCTCGACCGAGATCCGGCCGGGGCCGTCGGCGACGACGGCTTCGATGTACTCCGAGATCTCGTCGGGCGCGTGGTCCTTGTCGCCGACGTAGTACGCGACGTTCTGGACGCGGAGCTGCGCCTTCTCGAGAGCGTTCTCGACAGCCGCGTCGCGCATCAGCAGGGTCAGCGGTACGGCGAACGCGAGCACGACCAGCGTCGTCATCCCGACGGACAGCAGCAGGATCCGGCGGCGCATCGTCAACCGCCTGTCTCGGGGGCGGCGAGCTTGATGCCTACGCCACGGACGCTGTGGAGGAATCGTGGTTGGGCTGCTGTTTCGCCGAGCTTGCGGCGGAGCCAGGAGAGGTGGACGTCGACTGTGCGGTCGCCGCCGCCCCAGGGCAGGCCCCAGACCTCGGCGAGCAGTTCGCGTTTGGTGACGACGGCGCCGGGGCGGCGGGACAGGGCGAGCAGGAGGTCGAACTCCTTGCGGGTCAGGTCGACCGGGCTGCCGTCGACGGTGACCTCACGGCTGCGCGGGTCGATCGAGAGGGCGCCGAGCCGGAGGGCCTCGGAATGTTGCTCAGGGCCACGACGTCGGAGGACGGCGCGGATGCGGGCATCGATCTGGACCGAGCTGAACGGCTTGATGACGTAGTCGTCGGCGCCGGCGTCGAGCAGGGCGACCACGCTGGCGTCGTCGTCCCGTGCGGTGGCGACGATGACGGGGACGTCGCTGACTGAGCGGACCATGGCCAGTACGTCGCGGCCGTCGAGGTCGGGGAGGCCTAGGTCTAGGAGGAGGACGTCGGGTTTGTCGCGGGCGACTGCTGCTATGCCGTCTGCGCCGCCGGCGAGGGCGGTCACGACGTGGCCGGCGGTGGTGAGGGATTTGGTCAGGGAGGTGCGGATTGCGTCGTCGTCCTCGACCAGTAGCACCCTTGCCATGTTTCAGAGCGTAGACGGGTGGGCCAGGGTGGTGCTGGTACGGCGGGCGGTGGGTGCGGTTGGTGGGGATGCGGCCGGGGAGGATCGCTGGGCTGAGGTCGCTGCGGCCGGAGGGGAAACGGAAGTGGTGGTCGGCGAGGAGCCAGGGGTGGTGGGCGAGGAGGCAGGGGTGGCGGGCGAGGCCAGGGGTGGCGGGCAGCCCGGGTGGGCTGGGACGGCGGGCTGTGGCTGAGGTTGGCGGCAAGCGGCCGAGAAGGTCCGCTGTGGCTGAGGCCGCTGCGGCCGGGGGAAAACAGAAATAGTGGTCGAGTGGTAGGCGGTAGGCGGGCTACTCGGTGAGCTCTGGGTCCTTGGGGGGTGGCGGGGTCAGTTGTTTGGGGGCCTTCAGGCCGGTGGCTCGGAGTTCTAGGTCTGCTAGTTGGGCGATCACCGCGGAGTCCTGGTTGCGCCAGGCGGTGACGGGGTCGTCGGAGATCTTGGCGAGTTTGTGCATGGGCTGGTTGGCCATGGCTCGGAGGGCGAAGAGGTCCAGGTCGGCGGCATTGTCGATGAACTTCTGGGCGGCGGTGGCTCGGCGGGAGAAGCGGATTCGGCGGGGGAGCCAGATCAGGAGGGCGAAGAGGACGGGGAGACCGATCGTCACCGCGGCCAGGAGGTAGGCGAGTTGTTCTACTGCGTGGGCTTGTTCCCGGCCGGCGTCGGCGAGGCGGACTGCTGCGCCGGCGGCGCCGTCCACGGGGGCCCGGAGTTCGTCGCCTACGACGGGGACGCGGCCTACTGGTTCGGAGAGTTTGCGGAGGTCTTCGGCGAGGCCGTCGCCGGCTGTGGCGGCTTTGCGGCCTGGGTACCCGAGGGCGTTGGTGATGCGGAAGACGGCCAGGCCCAGCGCCGTACAGAAAGTGATCCAGGCGACGAGCATGAGATCGCCGAAGACCTGCCAGAAACGCTGGGTTCGCACTGCGGAGTAGAGCTTCACGTGCCGCCTCCCGGGAGCCTGTTAGGGGCGTGACACTAACGCAGAACTTCTGGCTCTAGCGGAGGTTAGTCAGGGGGTACCGTGCTGACATGCACGTTCAACTGGCCGGGGGCCTGGCCCGGCGTGGAAGTGAGCCGCTGGGTGATCGCTGCCCGATCGACGTGGCCATGCAGGCGATCGGGACGCGGTCGGCGATTCTGGTCCTGCGCGAGGCGTACTACGGCGTGACGCGGTTCGACGAGTTCGCGGCGCGGACGGGGCTGACCGAGGCGACCACGGCGGGGCGGTTGAAGGCTCTGGTCGAGCAGGGTGTGCTGGAGAAGCTGCCGTACCAGGAGCCGGGGCAGCGGAAGCGGTACGAGTACAAGCTGACGGCCAGTGGGGACGCGCTGATGCCGGTGGTGTTCGCCCTGGCTCAGTGGAGCAACGAGCACCACGTGGCGGCTGCGCCAATCGAGCTGAGTCACGCGGGCTGCGGCGCACCGGTGACCATCAAGGCCGAGTGCGGCGAGGGCCACACGGTCGAGATGGAGCAGCTGACCGTCTCGAGCTAGAGCGACGTCCGCAGGTGCCACAGGTGCGGGTAGTAGCGCAGGTCGAGCCGGGAGCGCAGGTAGCCGGCTCCTGACGAGCCACCCGTACCGGGCTTGGTCCCGATCATCCGCTCGACCATGACCACGTGCCGGGCCCGCCAAGCCGCTGCCAGCTCGTCGTGCTGGAGCAGGGCCTCGGCCAGCTCCCAGACAGCGCCGTACTTGCCGCGGTCGCGGGCCACAGCCGACAGACCGGTACGCAGCTCGTCCTCGGTGCCAGTGGCGAACCCAGCACCCTCCAGTACGACGAGGAACGCGTCCCACAGCGTCGGCTCGTCCAGCCGCTGATCCAGCCGGGCCCGCTCGGTCTCGGTCAGCCCACGGAACCGCTTCACGAACGACGGGTCCTTCGCGCCGGACAGGAACTCGATCTCCCGGAACTGCACCGACTGGAACCCGCTGGCCGGCGACAGCCGGTGCCGGAACTCGCCGAAGTCCTGCGGGGTCATCGTCTCCAGGATGTCGACCTGCTGCGTGAGCGTCCGCTCGATCGTGTGGACGCGGCGGAGCAGGTGCTGCGCGAGCCACAGCTCACCGGACAGCATCGCGTCCCTGGAGGCGGTCGCCTCGTGCAGGACCTGCTTGAACCACAGCTCGTACACCTGGTGGATGGTGATGAACAGCAGCTCGTCATGCGCGACCGGGTCCGACTCCAGCCGCTGCTGGTCGAGCAGCTGCGGCAGCCGCAGGTAGCTGCCGTAGGTGAGGCGACCACCTTCCTCACCGAAGTTCACGTCGACGCCGTCCCAGCGGCCGGTCACCGCGTCGGCACTGGGGCTTGCTGCGTCGCTCTTCCCGCTCTGGCTGCTCACGGGGCGAGGATAACCGCCACCACAGCCGGTGACCGGGCCGACTGACGCTGCGGCTGTGACCAGATCGAGAAGTTCGTGTGACGCGAGCAGCCGTCGATCGTTGGAAATGAGGTCAACGGGGTCGATGTGAGATGTGGTGGGTACGTGCACACGCTGGCGGAACGGACAGCGGTCGAGGTCGGACCGGCCGAGGTCGAAGCGGCACTGCTGGAGAACTATCCGGCCTTGGTGCGCCTGGCCTACCTGGTCCTCCCGTCGGCGTTGGGGCGGCACCGCCGCGTGCTCGCGGCGCACGGTGTGGTGCAGCGGGCGATGCCCGACCGGCGCAAGCTGGAGCGGCAGTTGGTCGGCGAGACCAGCGCCTCGGCGTACATCCGCCGCAAGGTGCTGCACGACGCCGTACGCCAGGCACACGCCCGTACGCCGCTGCGCCTGCTGCCGGCTGTCTGGGGCTTCCGGCTGTTCCCGCGCTCCGGCGCGGCGGACGACCTGGCGCTCGACCAGGTGATGTCCGCCTGTACGCCGGAAGCCCGGGCCGCCTGGGCGCTGGTCCGGATCGAGCGCCTGGGCGTCACCGAGGCGGAGAGCGAGCTGCGCGCGGCGGGCATCGACTCCGCGGCGACGGCGATCCAGGAGGCGGCCGAGCTCGACGAGAGCGCTGTCGCGGGAGTCCGAGGGCCGCTGGACGCGCAGGTGTTCGATCCGTGCGCCGTGCGGCTGGCTCCGACCGACCTGATGCGTCGCAAGGCGCGCGGCCGGGCGGTGGCGATCATCGTCACGATCGTCCTGGCCCTGGTCCTGCTCGCCTCGCTGGCGCTGACCGCCGGGCGCCGGCAGTCGACCGCTCAGGCGACGCCGGTGGTGGCTCAGCTGGAGGCCAAGCGGCTCAATGTCGACGACCTACGGCGTACGAAGGTGTTGTGGCAGGACACGGCCCGCGTGGACTTCACCGCCTGGCCGGCGCGCGGCGGCCGGATCAACGACCGGGAGCTGCTGTCCCGGGCGCTCAACACCTGGACCGACGGCACCAGCGTGACGGCCGTCGCCGGAGCGCCGACGGCCGCGCCTGCCGTCCCGCCGCAGCTCCTGTACGCCGGTGACGTGGACGGCGCGGCGGCCGTGCTCCTCCACGACGGCCAGCGCATCGCGCGGTACAGCGACCGTGACGGCGGCAAGCTCGTCGTCGCGCGGACCGACGACGCGGACGTGACCACCTCGGCCGCCGTCGCGATCAGCGAGAACGCCGACGGCGTGCGCTTCCTGACCGCGCCCTGGGTGTCCGAGATCGGGCTGCGGGACCTGAAGAAGCCCGACGCGCCGACCGGCAAGCTGCCGTCGGCGGGCGGCATCACCGCGCCGGTGAAGCCGCCGGCCGCGAACTGCTCGTCGTGGCCCGCGCTGCAGCTGCGGTCCTCGGAAGCGATCGCGGAGAAGCACGCGTTCCTGGTGACCTACCTGGGCGGGCTGTCGCCGGCGCACCTGACCTACATGCCGCCGCCGTCGCTCGGCCCGGCGCGCTTCCCGCGGGAGGCGACGAGTGGCGCGGCGCTGGTGAGCTGGGCGCGGACGGTCTGCGGGCTGCAAACCCTGCAGAACAAGGGCGTCAAGGCCGCCAACAACTGGACCTTCGCCGAGCAGCGCCTGCCCGACGGAACGTACGGCGCGTGGGTGTGCACGCGGTCGGACAGCTGGGAGGGCGGCGGTTGGGCGAGCGTGAAGCTGTTCCCGGCGGGGCTGGACGCCGGGCACGCGACGAACACGGCGATCTGCAGCCGGTTCGACCAGAACGTGGTGGCGACGACCGCCTGGCGTTCGCCGACGGGTGCGACGTACCTGCTCGCGGCCGGGAGCCGGAACGTGGATCGGCTGACGGTCGGCGCGCAGAGCATTCCAGGGTCGGTGATCGCCCTTCCTGGTCAGGTGAACTCGCCGGTGAGCGCGCACCTGACCACGGGGGACACGATCCGTCCGCTAATGAAGTAGGGACTCCGCGGCCGACAGCGGGCGCAGCGTCACGGCGTACGTGCGGGCCTTGGTCGGATCGATCCGGTACGGCGCGAGCACGCCGTTCGGCGTTTCGCCCATGCCGGTCTCGGCGGCTCCGACGTGCAGCGTGACCCAGCCGCGGTTGCGGACGAGCGGGAGCTGGAAGTCGTACTCGGCGCGATCAAGCCTGTCGTACGGCGTGACGCTGACGTCGACCGAGGCGCCCGGCGTGGCGGCCACCATCAGTCCATGCTGCTTGTCGGACAGGGTGGTCCAGCGCGTGTCGGTGTGGTTGCCGTAGGCCTGCGGGCGGGAGTAGGCGACGTACTGCTGGTCGACCGTGCTGCGGTAGACGCCGATGCGGGTACCTGACGCGCGGTCGCTGTACGACTCTTCGGGGCCGCGACCGTAGTACGCGAAGTCGGCGAGGCTTTCGGGGACCTGGAGCTGGAAGCCGAGACGCGGAAGGTACGGCAGCGTGGAGAGCTTGCTGCCGGTGGGAGTGACCTGGTGGGCGAGCGTGATGGTGCCGGCGGCATCGATCGTGTAGGTCATCGTCTGCTGGAAGGCGAGCTCGGACGCGTGGCCCGGTGCGGCTGCCGTGCTCGGTACGACGACCTGGATGCGGCCGTCGGCCAGGCGGACGGTTCGGACCTTGCCGATGGTGGTCTGGAGGCGGTCGAGGCCGAGCTTGTTCCAGATCAGGCGGTCGGCAGTGCCCCAGTCGTAGGTCTCGTTGGAGGTCGGCGGGCGCCAGACGTCGAGTGTCGGACCGGCTTTCAGCAATTCCTTGCCTCGGGCAACCATGGAGACCAGTCGGCCGCTCGAGAAGGCGTAGCGGAAGCCGGTGCCGGAGATGGTGGTGCGGCCGGGGGTGACGGTGATCGCCGGGCGACCTGGAGTGACACGGGTGGCCGGGACAGTGCCACCCAAGGAGAACTGGTCGTGTTGCAGCGAGCCGGCATCCACGTTCAGGAAACGTTCGGTGGGGTGCGGGGACACTGGAACGGTCACCGTACGGCTGGAGCTCGGTGGGAGGGTCATCGGGAATTTGCCCCGGCGGACGATCTTGTCCGCCTCGCGGATGGTCCACTCGAGGTCGAAGGTCAGCGGGGCGAACTGCTGTTCGTTGCCGGCCGTGATGACGCCCGGCTTGGGCGACGTGAAGCGGAGCGGCGATTGCGCCCAGGCGAGTTCTGCTGTCTCGGGCTGGAGGGTGCGGTCCGTGCTGACCACACCGTCGGTGCCGGAGAGGCTGAGGCCCAAGCTGGGGAACGAGCCCTCGCTCTTCGTCGACTCGAAGTCGAGGGCCAGCACCGGCTTGGTGCCGGCGAGGACGCGGACCGCGTCGATGGTGCCGTGGGCGAGGCGGGTGCGGGTCTGGTCCTGCTGGAGCTGGGCGTTGCGGCCGAGGTTGACTTCCCAGACGGTGGGTTCGATGGTGCCAACCGCGGGAATGCGGGTGGACTGACCATCGATCGACAGCGTCAGGACGGAGCCGTCGTACGAGCCGGTGACGCGGTGCCAGGTGTCGTGCCAGTTCGCCGGGACCGGCGCGGTGACGGCCTTTTCGGCGCCGTTGAGCGTGACGCGGAACTCCAGCGTGCCGGCGTTGGGCATCTGGAGGGCGTACTGGTTGCCCTTGGTGACGATCGGGAACGAGCCGGACCAGACATCCGGTTTGACCCAGGCGTCAACGGTCAACGGCCCGGCGACATCCAGTACGGAGTCGCGGAAGACGTTGACGAAGTCGTCGAGTCCGGAAAGCTTCAGACCTTGACCGGAGTTGCCGGGAGCAACGGACGGTTTCCCGACGAAGAAGGTCTGCAGCCGGCGCGCGGAGGAGTCCGGGGTGGTGATCAGCGGCTGGTCGAGGTTCTGCTCGGCCCAGTCCCAGATGAACCCGCCCTGCATCGACGGGTACTTGCGGGCCAGCGCCCAGAACTGGTCGAAGTTGCCCAGACCGTTGCCCATGGCATGCGCGTACTCCCCCATCACGATCGGCTTGCCGAAGGTCTTCGCCTTCGCCTCCAAGGCTGCGGGCGTCGGGTAACGAGCCCCGGCGACGTCGGCGTACGGCGCATCGCCGTCGGGCGTGTTCGACTGGTGGTAGAGCAGCCGCGTCGGGTCGTGCTCGTCGGCCCAGGCAGCCATCGCGAAGTGCGCGGCGCCGAGCCCGGCCTCGTTGCCGGTGTCCCAGAACACGACGCTCGGGTGGTTCTTGTCCCGCTCGACCATCGCGGTGAAGCGATCGGCGTACGCCGGCTGCCACTCGGGCTTGTCGGCCAGGCAGTTGCTCGGGCAGTTCTCGTGCGCGTGCGTCTCGATGTCGACCTCGTCGTCGATCAGCAGCCCGTACTTGTCGGCGAGCTCGTACCAGTACGGGTCGCTCTCGTAGTGCGAGGTGCGGACCGCGTTGACGTGCAGCTTCTTCATCAGCTGGACGTCGCGCTCCATCGCCGCACGGGTGACGTGCCGACCGGTCGCCGGGTCGGTCTCCGCGCGGTTGACGCCGCGGAACAGGACCCGTTTGCCGTTGAGCAGGACCTGCTTGTCCTTCACCTCGACCTCGCGGAAGCCGACCTGCTGGCCGGTCCGGTGCACGACACGGCCGTGCTCGTCGGCGAGCGTGAGGACCAGGCGGTACAGCGTCGGTGCCTCGTCGGACCACTTCGCCGGGGCCTTCACGGTGCCGCTGAGCTTCAGGTCGTCTCCCTCCGCCGTCCCGGTGAGCTTGGTGACCTCGTGTCCGGTTGCGTCCCGCAACGACGCGGCGAGTTGGTAGCCGTGGGCATCGACCAGTGATGCGTCGACGCTGAGCGTCGCGTCCTGGTACGACGCGTCGAGGTCGGTGGTGATGGCAACGTCCTGGACGCGTGAGCGGGGGACGGAGTACGAGTAGACGTCGCGGAAGATGCCGGCGTACCGCCACTGGTCGTAGTCCTCGAGGTAGGAGCCGGACGACCAGCGGTGGACCTGGACGGCGATCGTGTTCGCGCCCGGGCGGGCGGCGCCGGTGATGTCGAACTCGGCCGGGCTGTAGCCGCCCTGGTCGTAACCGACGTACTTGCCGTTGACCCAGACGAAGTAACCGCTGGTCACGCCCTCGAACCTGAGCAACTGGCGACGGCCGGTCTCGTTTCTGGGGAGCTCGAAGGTCTTGAGGTAGGCGCCGGTCGGGTTGACGTCGCGCGGGGTCTTCGGCGGGACGTCGGGCCAGACCTCCTCGGGGATGTTGCGGAACATCGGGTGGTCGAGGAAGTCGCTCTGCCAGGTGTGCGGGACCTGGACGGTGGACCAGGCCGCGCCGTCGGAGTCCTGGAACCCGGCCGGGACCTGGGAGGGCTTGTCGAAGAGCCGGAACTTCCAGGTGCCGTCGAGCGAGCGCACGTACGGCGTACCGACGGCACCGGCGGCACCGGCGGACGCGCCGTCCGCGCCGGAGCCTGCGTCTCCGGCGGCGCCGCCGCCTCGCGCGGCCGAGGCGTCGTCGGCGTACGGCCAGAGCCTGGTGTGCGGCGCGACCTGCCCCTCGGAGACCCGGCCCGGGTCGTCGAGGTAGCTGTAGACGTCGTCGGGCCCGTCGGCGGCGAGGGCAGGGCCGACCACGCCCACGGTGCCGCCGAGCAGCACCAGGGCGAGCAGGTACCCGATCGGTTCCCTCAGCCGCAGCATCCGTCTCCTCATCGTTGATCTTCCTAGGACGATGCACGAACCAGGTCAAGAGTTCGGTGTATTGACGTGATCACGCACGGCGACGAAACTGCGGTGAGATCGCTCTCTCACCGCCCCCGATCTCCGAGGTGACGATGACCGTCGTCTGCAACACGTACTGCGACGCCCGCGACCCCGCGCTGTCCCCCGGCGACCGCTCCCCGGTCGGTGCGACGCTGTTCGGCCGGACCGTCCGGCTGCACTTCGACGACGCGGACGCGATGGGCTGGGCCTCGATCGAGGGCGGGTCGCCCGGCGACGAGGTCTGGCTGGACCGCTCGTTCGACGGCGGCCGGACCTGGACATCCGGCAGCCGGCTCGGGAGCACCGCGATCCCGGCCGGCGAGACCGGCCGGCGCACCCAGATGTACAAAGTCGACGACTGGACCGACCACGGCGTCGGAGCTCTCCGCGCCTGCGGCAAGGCAGCTGACCGCCCGGACGTGGCCTGTACGCCGTGGGCGCGGACGACCTGGAACGCGAGCGACCGGCGTACGGCGGCGGCGACCGCGCAGATGCAGTACTACAACTACGCGACCGGCCTGTTCGACACGACCGGCTGGTGGAACTCGGCGAACGCTCTGAACGCCGTCATCGACAACATCCGGGTGACCGGGATGGGGAGCTACCGGTATGCGATCGCGCGGACGTACGACCTCAACCTCAACGCGCAGTAGGGCCAGTTCCGGAACGACTACATCGACGACACCGGGTGGTGGGGGCTCGCGTGGGTCGCGGCGTACGACCTGACCGGTGAGGCGCGCTACCTGCAGACCGCTCGGGTGGACGCCGATCACATGGCGGCGCACTGGGACAGCACGTGCGGCGGCGGGGTCTGGTGGAGCCAGGCGAAGACCTACAAGAACGCGATCACCAACTCGCTGTACATCCAGCTGAGCGCGGCACTGCACAACCGGATCCCGGGCGACACGTCGTACTTGGAACGCGCGCAGGCGGGATGGGCCTGGTTCCAGCAGAGCGGGATGATCAACGGGGCGAACCTGGTGAACGACGGGCTCGACAGCGCGACCTGCCGGAACAACGGGCAGACCGAATGGTCCTACAACCAAGGTGTGCTGATCGGTGCGCTGACCGAGCTGTCGGTGGGGAACGGCGCGTACCTGACCCGCGCTCGCGAGTTGGCCGATGCTGCGACGACGGCACCGGGGTTGCACACGGCCGACGGGATCCTGCGCGAGCCGTGCGAGTCCGGCGACTGCGGTGGGGACGGGCCGTCGTTCAAGGGAGCGCACGTGCGTGGGCTGGGCAAGCTCAACGCGGCGCTGCCGGATCACCCGTACACGGCGTACCTGGAGAAGCAGGCAGATCGCGCGTTCGCGAGTGATCGGACGGCGATGGACCAGTACGGCCTGCGCTGGTACGGGCCGATCGACAAGCTCGACGCGGCGCGTCAGCAGAGTGCGCTGGACCTGCTGAACACCACTGGCTAGGTCCTTGGCCGCGGCAACTAGGCTGGCCCGGTGGATCGCCGGGAGCTGCTGCTGGAAGTTCGACGGACCCGGAACGACTGCGTGTTCGGCCTGCGGCTGACGCTCGACGCCGGCCGGGCCGGACGCGGGATCGCGTTCGCCGAGAGCTACGACTACCTTCCGCTCGGCTCGGACCCGGGCCGCGAGTACATCTACTCCGTGTACGCCGAGTACGCCGCCCTCGAACCGCTGACCGCGTTCTTCGAGGAACTGCTCGGCGAGACCTTCGCCGGTGAGCCGGCCGACCGGTTCGTCGCGTGCTTCCACGCGCTGGTCGCCGCCGGCGAGCTCGGCGACGGGCTCACGCTGCAGGAGAACCACCGCAAGGTCGCCGCCTGGTGCGAGCAGGCCGGCGTCACGGCGGAGACCGAGACCTGGACCTGGATCAACTCGGATTGATCTGATCTATTCCCATCGTCAGCGCCGATGTGCCACTCTGAGCGGCGATAGATCTGAACCATCCCCTCAAAATCGGATCAGCCGCCCGACCGATTGGCCTGACTCATGCCCCGACTGCCTTGGCGCGCCCTCACCGCGCTCACCGGCCTCCTGCTCCCCTGGTTCGCGGGACCGGCCGCCGCGACGCCGATCACGACCACCCTGTACGTCGCGCCGACCGGCGGCAGCCACGGCTCCGGCACACTGACCAGGCCGTTCAGCACGCTCGAGCAGGCCCGCGACCAGGTCCGCAAGCTCACCCGCAACCAGCGCTCGGACATCCGGGTCGTGCTGCTGCCCGGCGACCACCGCCGGACGGACACCTTTCGACTGACCGCCGCGGACTCCGGCCGCAACGGCCACGAGGTCGTCTACCAGGCGCTGCCCGGCACGAAGGCGACGATCAACGGCGGCCGGACGGTCACCGACTGGCAGCTGTCCGACCCGGCGAAGAACATCTACAAGGCGCACGTCGGCGCGATCGACTTCCGCCAGCTCTCCGTGAACGGCGAACGCCAGCAGCGCGCCCGCGGCCCGGAGAACCCGCCCGGCTTCAGCAAGACCTCGACCGGCTACACCGACACCACGCAGAGCATGGTCGGCTGGAAGAACCAGGGCGACCTCGAGGTGAACAGCCGCTGGGGCTGGATGCACTACCGCTGCCCGGTCCAGTCCGCGTCCGGTACGACGGTGACGATGCAGCAGCCGTGCTTCGCCAACGCGAACCTGCACCAGGGCTACGAGATCCAGAACCCGACCTGGATCGAGAACGCGTACGAGCTGCTCGACTCGCCGGGTGAGTGGTACCTGGACAAGCCGTCCGGGGACCTCTTCTACTCCCCCAAGCCCGGGCAGGACCTCCGGACCGCGACCGTGCCGCTGGTGCAGGACCTGGTGAACGTCACCGGCACGCTGACCGATCCCGTCCGCGACGTCCGCTTCGACGGCATCACGTTCGCGTACTCGACCTGGCTGGCGCCAAGCAGCGACGACGGCGTCGTCGAGGGGCAGGCCGGCTTCCGGATCGTCGGCACCGGCCACCCGGACTTCGACGAGACCCGGCCGCACTGGCAGAAGACGCCCGGCGCGGTGAACGTCGGCTACAGCCGCGACGTTGCCTTCACCAACAGCACGTTCACGCACCTCGGTGCCGTCGGCCTCAACCTGAACACCGGCGCGCAAGGCACCGTTGTCCGCGGCAACATCGTGCGGGACGTCGCCGCGACGGGGATCCAGGTCGGCGGGACCGACGTCGTCGACCACCACCCGGACGACGTACGGGCGATCACCAAGGACACGCTGGTCAGCAACAACCTGATCACCAAGGCCGCGGCCGACTACAGCGGATCGCTGGCGATCCTGGCCGGGTACACCGAGCACACGGTGATCGAGCACAACGAGATCCGCGACCTGCCGTACTCGGGGATCTCGATCGGCTGGGGCTGGGGACTGACCGACCAGGGCGGCAACCCGGCCTACCCCGGCAATGCCGGGATCCCGGTCTCCCCGACCCCGACGACCGCGAAGAACAACGTGGTCCGGGACAACGCGATCAGCGACATCATGAAGAACCAGGCCGACGGCGGCGGGATCTACACGCTCGGCGCGCAGCCTGGGAGCGTGGTGTCGGGCAACTACATCCGGAAGACACCTGGACCGGCGTACGGCGCGATCTACCACGACGAGGGCAGCAAGGGGTTCACGACCACCGGCAACGCGCTGTGCGAGGTCGCGGAGCGGTGGATCTTCCTGAACCACGCGCTCGGGATCGATGCCCGGCGCAACTTCACCAGCACGCCGGTGTTCCTGGCCCAGGCCGGGACGGTCGACTCGACGATCGCCGACAACACGGTGGTGCCGGGGTGCGAGCAGCTGCCGGCGTCGATCGTGAACACCGCGGGGCTCGAACCGGCGTACCAGCATCTTGATCCGCAGCCTGTGCCGGGCGATCGCGTTGCGCCGACGAAGCCGGGGAAGCCGACGGTGACGACCAGCTTTCCGATGGTCGCCGACGTGAGCTGGCCGTCGGCGACCGACGCGGTCGGAGTCACCGGCTACACGGTGTTCCTGGACGGTCGGCCGGTCAGCGCTTCGGATGGGCTGAGTGCCCGGGTCACGGGGCTGCAGACTGGGCGCCGGTACACCTTCAGCGTGTCGGCGCGAGATGCTGCGGGCAACGAGTCCGGGCGGAGTGTCAGCGTCGGCGTGACGATGCCGGCGGCGGTGAACCTTGCGCTGGGCAAGCAGGTCACGGTGTCGTCGTACTCGGAGCCGAACGTGCCGGCGCTGGCCGTCGACGGGAAGCTGTCGACGCGGTGGGCGCAGGGGCTCGGACTGCCGGATCCGTCGTGGATCCAGGTCGACCTCGGGGCGCTGTACGACGTGAGCGGGGCGGTCACGACCTTCGAGCTGCCGCGCGGATACCAGTACAAGCTGGAGGTGTCGCCGGATGGCGACGACTGGACGCTCTTCGAGGACCACACCCGCGAGGCGACGACGCAGCCGGACAACTACGCGTCGGCGCCGGGGGTGGTGCGCGCGCGGTACCTGCGGCTGACCGTCACGGGGTCGAGCGGCAACGGCGGCAGCATCTACGAGCTGCGCATCTATGGTGGTTCCTGATGAACGACACCTACCGGCCGGGCTACGAGACGGTCGCCGAGCGGTTGCTGGCCTACATCGCCGAGCAGGGTCTGCAGCCGGGTGACCGGCTGCCCACCGAGAAGGGCCTGGCCGAGATCCTCGGCACCGGGCGGTCGGTGACGCGCGAGGCGATCAAGGTGCTCGCGGCGGTCGGTCGGCTCGCCGTACGGAAGGGCGCGGGGATCTACGTGTCCGTGCCGTCGAACCAGGACGCCGACAACCAGGTCTCGTACTTCCAGCCGACCGATCTCGCGCATGTGGCGATGTTGTTCGATCACCGCCGGCTGATCGAGTCCGCGTCCGCGCGGCTGGCCGCGTTGCAGGCGCGGCCCGCGCTGGTGCACGCGATCCGTACGGCGGCCGAGGCGTCGGTCGCGGCGGCCGGGGACGCGGAGGCGTTCCGGCTGCACGACCGGGAGTTTCACGACGCGGTGGCCGAGGCCTCCGGCAACGTTTTCCTGCGCGCCGCGGTGACGTCGCTGCGGGACTTCAAGGAGCAGTCGGACCGGCTGCTGTTCGCCGGCGCCCTGCCCGGGTCGCTGGAGGTCGCGGCCGAGCAGCACGTGCAGATCGCTTCCGCGATCGCGGCGGGTGACGGCGACAAGGCGGCGACGGCGATGGTGCAGCACATCGACACGACGCAGGCGCAGTTCGAGCTGCGGATCCGGGACCGGCTGAAGGGCGGAGTGCGGTGAGCAGGATCGAACGCGTCGAGGTCGAGCTGGTCGAGATCCCGGCGGCTTTTCCGTTCCGCTGGCGCGACGGGCTGCCCGGGTCCGAGCCGGCGCTGCAGGGCGGCGTACTGACGATCACGACGTCCGACGGCGTCGTCGGGCGTGCGCCGACGCCGCGCGGGGTGATCGCCGCCGACCTGGTCGAGCGGCGGGTGCGCGACGAGCTGATCGGCCAGGACTCCTTGCACCGCGAGTGGTTGTGGCACCGGATCTGGGAGCTGGACCGGATCGAGGAGTTCCCGCTGTACTTCCTCGGGCTGGTCGACATCGCGCTGTGGGACATCGCCGGGCAGGTCGCCGGACTGCCTGTGCACGCGCTGATCGGGACCTACCGGACCAGCCTTCCGGCGTACGCGTCGACAGTGACGTACTCGTCGGTCGAGGAGTACCTCGACATCGCCGACCAGTGCCTGGACCGCGGCTTCACCGCGATCAAGCTGCACGCCTGGGGCGACGTACGGCGTGACGCTCAGCTCGCCACGAAACTTCGCGAGCACGTCGGCGACGACGTCGAACTCATGTACGACGGCTCCGCCGGCTTCGACCTGCCCGACGCGGTCCGCCTCGGCCGCGTGCTCGGCGACCTCGGCTTCCGCTGGTACGAGGAACCGATGCGCGAGTTCAACCTGACCAGCCACCAGTGGTTGTCCGAACGCGTCGACATCCCTTTGCTGGTGGGCGAAACCAGCGACGGCGCCCACTTCAACACCGCCGACTTCATCCAGTCCGGCTGCGCGACGTACGTCCGTACGTCGGCCGCCCTCAAGGGTGGTATTACCGGAGCGTTGAGGATCGCCCACCTCGCCGAGAGCTTCGCCCTCCGCGCCGAGGTCCACGGCATGGGCGTCCCCAACCAGCACCTCTGCATGGCGATCCCCAACACGACGTACTACGAGGCCCTGGTCTGGGGAAACCCCATCATCACCGATCCGTCGGTCGGCCCCGACGGCCTGATCACCGCCGGGACCGCACCAGGGCTGTCCTAGGCCTTGCCGACCAGGACCCACATGTAGTCGTGGTTCTTGACCGGGAAGGTGGCGGTCTTGTTGCTGACGTCGGTGGTCTTCTTGCAGTCGGTGGTGGTGTAGCGCCAGCGGACGACCTGGACGCGCCAGGACTGCTTGAGCTGGTGGAGGCGGCGGACCTTGTTCTTGGGGACCTCGGCGGTGTAGGACCAACTGTCGGAGACCGAGTGGGACTTGCCGACGGTCTTGGAGTACTCGGACCTGATCTCGGCGATCACCGCGTCGATGCCGACGCCGAGGGTGCCGCTGACCGACGAGTTGGATTCCGACGTCGCGGTCTTCTGGTACGTGATCCGGCCCGGGCCTTCCATCCAGTCGCTGTAGAGGTTGGTGCCGATGTAGACCTCGTGGCCGCCGCGCACGAACCAGTTGATCTCCTTGGTGTTGCACTTCTTCGCCGCGGCGGCCGGTGCCGCTTCGGCGCCCAGGGCAACCATCCCGGGCGCCAGCAGACCGGCCGTCGCCGCCGTGATCCCCAGCATCGTGCGAACACGCATCGCGAACTCCTACCTCGAGGTGAACGTCCTTGGTAGGAAACTTACGAACTTTCATCGTTGTATAGACATTATATTGCGGTCACGATGCGTCACAGTCGTGTTACTTGTCCAACGCTGAATCAGTGACCAGGGCGATCACCTGCGCCTTGGTGATCCCGCCGGGCTGCCGCTGCCGGCCGGGGTTCTGGATCACCACCGAGGCGAGGTTCCCGTCGGGCTGCAGGTAGGCGGCGGCGAGCATGTACTTCTGCTTGCCTCTCCCCTTCGGCGGCACGCCCTCCGCGTACCAGACCTTGCGCCCGTCGGGCGTTGTCGTCTCGGTGCACGTCAGGCCGCCGAGCTGGTCGGAGCACTTGCTCACGAAGTACGCCGAGTCGACGCTGATCAGGACGGTCTGCCGGGCGGCACCCGACTGCCAGGTCTCGGTCAGGCCGAACTGCGCCGGCACGGTGCTGCTGTACTCCTGCTTAGTCGTGCCCCCGGTGAGCACCCGGACCGCGGCGGCGTGAACCTCGGCCGCACCCGGCTTGAACGTGCCGAGCTCCTGCTCGACGATCCGCTCCTCCTCCGACCTCGGTGGCAGTGTGACACGAGGGTCGGTGACCAGCGCGAAGAGCTTCGCGTCGGTGATGCCCATGTCGTGCACGGGCGTGCTGGAGTTGTTGCCGAACAGCGGGTTCACCGACGCCGAGACGTACTCTCCGTTCGGCTTCACGTAGGTGAGCTCCACGGAGTCACCCCGGCGCCCGAGCAACGCGGGACGGCCGTTCGGCAGGGTGACCGTGCGGCAGATCAGCCGCGGGGTGAAGGCGAGCGACCCGCACCGGTGACTGACCGACGCCATCGACGCCGCGACCGCGATGCTGGCGTAACCCACACCCTCCTGCCCCGCGATCTTCCAGCCACCCCGGAGACTGCCGCGCCGCAGTCCCTGATCGTGGTAGAGCGTCGCGCCACCGTTGCTGGTGTAGTCGAGATGCTTCCGGGCCGGATCGAGATGCTGCTCGAGGGCGCCGCGCAGCGCGCGGTCGAACGCCCGGTCCTGCGCCTGCCGAGCGGCGGCGATGCCGGCCGAGGTGATCGCCTGGGGGGGCGTTGCCGTCGACGTCGCGGTGGTCGTTGTGGTCTTCGCCGCCGGCAGGTCGCCGGTCACCGGGCCCGCGTTCGGGCTCAGCCACCCGGCCATCCCCACCGTGATCGCACCGACCAGCGCGGTCACCCCCACGCCACCGAGTCCGGCCAGGGCACGCCGGCGACGCAGGCGGCGCTGCCCGGCCAGCAGGTCGTCATCCATCGCACGCGGCAACAGGTCGTCCTGCCACGCGGCGGCCTCGGTGAGCTGGTGGCCCAGCTCCTTCTCGTCGATCATCGGTCCTGCCCTCCTACCGTCCCGAACTGGGGAGTCAGCAACTCGGTCAGCCGGGCGAGCGCCCTGGCGTTCTGGCTCTTGACCGTTCCCGGACTGCAGTGCAGGTCCGCGGCGGTCTCGTCGATCGACATCCCGAGAAAGTGCCGGAGTACGACGACCCGGCGCTGCCCGAGCGGCAGGGTCGCCAGTGCGGCCAGGACGGCGCTGCGGTCCTCGACCGGGTCCGGCGGCACCGGCACCTCGTCCAGCCCGTCCAGCCCAGGGGCCTCCCGGCGCCACGGCCGCCGGCTCTCGTCGATCCCGGAGTTCACCAGGATCCGCCGGACGTAGGCGTCCACGTTCCCGGCCCGCTGCACCCGCGGCCAGGCGACGTACAGCTTCATCAGCGCGGTCTGCACCAGGTCCTCGGCCTTGTGCACGTCACCACAGAGCAGGTACGCGATCCGGCGCAGCTGTGTCCGTCGTTGCCCCACGTACTCGCTGAACTCGTCGTCCCGCGAAGCCATCCGGTTGTCCCCTCACTCGGTCTGTCACCGGTGAATACGAGACGGGCGACTCCCAGGTTGTCAGACCGCCGGGTGACCGACCGGTAATGCCATGATGTGCGGCATGGAGCTGAAGATGTCCGCGTCGTACGACGCCACCCCTGAGGAAGTCTTCGCGATCGTCACCGACGCCACCTTTCGCGAGCAGGCCTGCGAGAAGACCAAGGCGCTGTCGTACGACGTCAAGGTCAGCACGACCGGCGACGACACCGTGGTGCGGGTCGAGCGCAAGATGCCGGCGGACGACGTACCGGACATCGCGCGCAAGTTCGTCGGCGAGACGCTGACCGTGGTGCAGACCGAGACCTGGCACGCGGCGAAGCCGGACGGGTCGCGGGACGCCGACGTGCGCGGCGAGATCGCCGGGACGCCGGTGACGCTGAAGGGCAACGCGACGATCCGGTCCGAGGGTGGCAAGACCGTGCAGGCGATCACGCTGGACGTGAAGGTCGCGGTTCCGCTGATCGGCAAGAAGATCGAGCCGTTCGTCGTCGAGGCGATCCGGAAGGGGCTGGCCAAGGAGCACGAACTCGGCCGCGCCTGGCACGACGGCACCAACTGACCCGTGTCGTTACCCGGCGGGCGCCGGCTCCGGTGGCACTCTGGAAGCGGACTGTCACCGGAGGTGAGCCTGTCGTGCGTACCAAGCGAAGGACTACCGCACCGTCGGCCGGCGAGGACGCGCAGTACTGCGTGTTCTGCGAGGCGACGGTGCTCTTCGAGCGGGTCGAGGCCGGGGACCACCCCGTCGACGACCCGGCCGGCGAGTGGATCTGCGTCAGCTGCGGCTCGGCCCTGCTGATCGGCCCACCGCTGCAGCACCTCGAACACACTGCCTGACCAGCTCGTACGCCGCAACGGTCGGTTGCCCCGGCCCGGGGCGGCGGCCGGGGCGACCTGGCGGCCCCCAGAACCGGGAGCGGATGTCGGCTCCCCTGCTGTCGACATCCGCTCCCGTACGTCCGAAGAAACTCGATGCGTCCGAAGGACCGAGCGCTATAGCCTCGGCTTCTTCGGACGCATGGCGGTTCTTCGGACGCAACGGGCTACAGCGGCGGGCCGAAACCACACAGGACCGGGCGGGCCCGGGCAGGATCCAGCGCGTTGGCCACGAGCTGCGCGACGGTCGGGTCGAAGGCCAGGCCGACGTGCCCGACCGGGTCCAGCGGGCAGGTGTCCTGGACGAACTGGTTCTTCACGCCGGTCTCCCGGACGAACGAGGTCTCGTGCGGCGTCACCAGCGCGTCCCACCGCGACGCGATCACCGTGTACTTGACGCCCGGCTGGGCGATCGGGCCGGCGTTCAGCCTCGTCACCTCGGAGCCCCCGACGATGATCTCGTCGCAGGCCGGGCAGCCGAAGTCGCGCAGCACCCGGTCGACCAGCGGCCGGAGCCCGAGGTAGTCGCCGACGCTGACCAGCCCGGCGAACGTCGTACCGTGCGTCGGCGGCGCCAGCGCGACGACCTTGCCGACCTTGCCGGCGTACCCGCGGACCTTCGGCCCGTAGAGGCTCTGGAACCCGCCCTCGGAGTGCCCGACGAGGTCGACCTTCGCGGCGCCGGTCGTGCTCAGCACCCGGTTCACGAACATCTCGATCTCCGCGGACGACTGCACGATCGAGACCGTGCCGCCGACCGGGATCGCGGGCGTGGCCTGGCCGTAGGTGAGCGTGAAGGCGCAGTAGCCCTTGGCCGCGAGGTACGGGCCGAGGAACGAGTAGTTGCCGGGCCCGTTGCCGCCGAGACCGTGCAGCAGGACCAGCGGGTTCGGGTGGGCGGCGGACGGTTTGCAGGCCCAGTTGTCGAACCCTGAGGACGGTGCCGCGGCGGCCGTCGTGGTGGTGCCGACGGCCAGCAGTACGGCGGTCAGCAGGCCGGCGCCGGCGCGTCGGAGGAGATGGGGTTTCATCGCGGCTCCCGAGGGGCAGTGTCATGGCGTGACGACAACGTGACCGACAGTGGAGCACGTCCACCGGTTCCCGACAAGAGTTCGTGTTCAGAAACATCCGCGCTGGTTACCGTCCGGGCGCACAGGGTAACGTCCAGCGCATGGGGCGAGTGATCAGAGGGTTGGACGCCGAGCAACGCCGCGCCGAGCGGCGGGAGCAGCTGCTCGACGCCGCCCTGAACCTGTTCGCCGCGCAGGGGTACCTGAACACGTCGATCGAGCAGATCTGCACCACGGCGTACGTCGGGACGAAGAGCTTCTACGAGGTCTTCGACAGCCGCGAGGCCTGCTACGTCGCGCTGCTGAAGCGCACGTCCGAGCGCCTCGAGGAAACCATGATCAGCCTCGCCGCGACCAACGCCGGCGGCAGCGAGCGCGAGGTCGCGCCCGGCCTGCTCTCGGCGTTCGCGCACGCGCTCGTCGACGACCCGCGGGTCGCCCGGGTCACCTTCGGCCAGGCCGGCGGGATCTCCGAGACCGTCGAGCGGCAGCGCCGGACCAACCGCCGCTGGGCGGCCGGCTTCCTCGAACAGCTCTGGGACCGGTACGACGGCCCGCCGTCCGAGCTCGACCGCCGGACCCGTCACGGGGTCGCGATCGGTCTGGTCGGCGGCCTGTTCGACCTGATCTCCGACTGGCTGCTCGACGCCGACCTGCGCGACAAGCTGCAGCTCGAGGACCTGATCGACGACCTCACGTCGTTCTACATCACGGTCCGGCGCGGCCTGATCGCGCGGAACTGAGTTGCCGGTCCGGCCCGGACAGGGTTCGATGGACCCCCGTGAGGAAAGCGCAATCCACGCCGTCGCCGCCCGCCGCTGAACCCAGCGCCGCGTGGTCGTACCGGCCGTTGATCTGGCTCGCGGTGGCGACGTTCTCGACGGGGATCGACGGCTACGTGCTGGCCGGTCTGCTGCCTGCCATCGCCGACGACCTGCACGTCGAGGCAGCGCTCGCCGGGCAGCTCGTCTCGGTGTTCGCGCTGACCTCCGCGCTCGCGGGCCCGGTGCTCGGCACGGTGACGAGCCGGTGGGAGCGGCGCGGCACGATCGGCCTGTCGCTGGCGGTCTTCGTCGTCGGCAACCTGATCGTCGGACTCGCCCCGAACTACCCGATCGCTCTCGGCGGTCGCGTCGTGGCCGCGCTCGGCGGTTGTCTGCTCAACGCCGCGGTCACCGGTTACGTGATCGCGCTGACGCCGGTCCAGCACCGGGGCAAGGCGTTGTCGTTCGTGCTCGGCGGCTGGATGACCGCGACCGCGCTCGGCGTACCGGTCGGCCTGGCGCTCGGGCAGTCGAGCTGGCGCTTCCCGCTGATCCTGGTCTCGATCGTCGGCACCATCGCGCTGGTCGGCATCCTGCTTCGGCTCCCCCAGCTGCATCTGCCTTCGGGAACGCTGGCCGAGCGGTTGCGCCCGCTGCGTCAGCCACGGCTACTGGCCGGGCTGCTCGTCACGACCGGCATCCTCTGCAGCAGCTACACGTGCTTCACGTACGCGACCATCATCCTGGCTCCGGCGTACTCCGGCGGCTGGGTGATCATCGTGATCATGTTCGGGTACGGCGTCGCGAGCATGCTCGGCAACGCGGTGACCGGCCGGCTGGTGGATCGCTTCACCGCGCTGCGGGTGCTGACCGTCGTCCTGATCGGCCTGCTCCTGAACGGGATCCTGGGCCTGGTCACGTTCGCGTTCGCCCCGCTCGGCGTGGTGGCGGTCCTCGGCCTGGTCTGGTTCTTTGCCGCAGGCATCGGAAACGGCGGAGCGGGCGTTCCTCAGCAGGCGCGGCTCGGCGCACTCGCGCCGGACTCCGCGGCGATTGTGATGGCCTTGAACGGCAGCGCCATCTCGCTGGGCTGCGCGCTCGGAGGCGGGCTCGGCGGCGTGACGCTGGCCGCCGTACCGACGTACGGGCTGCTGGCGGTGGCCGCGGTCATCCTGGCGATGACGTTGACGCTGCACCTGGTGGTCGCGAGGTCGCGGCCGGAGGAAGTGGTGCCCGAGACGGCCTGAGTCCCGGGCACCACCTGACCGGGGGTCAGCCCTGGTGCGGGTACCGGTAGTCGGTCGGCGCGGCGAAGGTCTCCTTGATCGACCGCGGGCTCGCCCAGCGGATCAGGTTCCACATCGAGCCGGCCTTGTCGTTCGTGCCGCTCGCGCGAGCGCCACCGAACGGCTGCTGGCCGACGACCGCGCCGGTCGGCTTGTCGTTGACGTAGAAGTTGCCGGCCGCGAAGCGCAGGTACTCCGCCGCGGTGGCGACCGCGTGCCGGTCCTGCGCGATGACCGCGCCGGTCAGCCCGTACGGCGCCGCGCTCTCCATCTGCTTCAGCACGGTCTCGTAGTCGCCGTCCTCGTAGACGTGCACGCCGAGGATCGGGCCGAAGTACTCGGTGGTGAAGATCTCGTCGGTCGGGTCGTCGGAGACCAGCAGCGTCGGGCGGACGAAGTAGCCCTGGCTGTCGTCGTAGGTGCCCCCGGCAAGGACCTCGATCGAGTCGCTGGCCTGGGCCCGGTCCAGCGCCGCCTTGTGCTTGGCGAACGCGCGGTCGTCGATCACGGCGCCGATGAAGTTCGACAGGTCGGTCACGTCGCCCATCGTCAGCGAGTCGGTCTCGGCCGCGATGTCGTCACGGATCTGGTTCCAGACCGAGCGAGCGACGTACGAGCGCGAAGCCGCGGAGCATTTCTGGCCCTGGTACTCGAAGGCGCCGCGGACCATCGCGGTCTTCAGCACGCCCGGGTCGGCCGACGGGTGCGCGAGGATGAAGTCCTTGCCGCCGGTCTCGCCGACCAGCCGCGGGTAGGTCTTGTACGACGAGATGTTGGTCCCGACCGTGCCCCACAGCGAGTGGAACGTCTTGGTCGAGCCGGTGAAGTGGATGCCGGCCAGGTCCGGGTGGGTCAGCGCGGCCTGGCTCACCTCGAGGCCGTCACCGGTGACCAGGTTGATGACGCCGGCGGGGAGCCCGGCGGCCTCGAACAGCCGCATCGTCCAGTGCGCCGCGAACTGCTGGGTCGGCGACGGCTTCCAGACCACGGTGTTGCCCATCAGCGCGGGCGCGGTCGGCAGGTTGCCGGCGATCGCGGTGAAGTTGAACGGGGTGATCGCGTAGACGAAACCCTCGAGCGGCCGGTAGTCGGTGCGGTTCCAGACGCCGGGCGAGGAGATCGGCTGGTCGCTGATGATCTGCCGGGCGAAGGAGACGTTGAAGCGCAGGAAGTCGATCAGCTCGCAGGCGGCGTCGATCTCGGCCTGCTGCACGGTCTTGGACTGACCGAGCATGGTGGCCGCGTTCAGGGTGTCGCGCCACGGGCCGGCCAGCAGGTCGGCGGCCTTGAGGAAGATCGCGGCCCGGTCGTCGAAGGACAGCGCGCGCCACGACGGCGCCGCCGCGAGCGCCGCGTCGACGGCCGCCTGGCCGTCGGCCTGCGTCGCGTTGCCGAGTGTGCCGAGCACGTGGGCGTGCTTGTGCGGCTGGACGACGTCGATCCGCGCGCCGCCGCCGAGCCGCTGCTCCCCGCCGATCGTGCAGGTCAGGTCGATCGCACCGGCGGCGTTGAACTCCTTGAGCTTCGCCTCCAGGCTGCCCCGCTCGGGCGAACCCGGCGCGTAGCCCCGGACCGTTTCGTTGGCGGGGGTGGGGACGGCGGTGACGGCATCCATGCTGCGCTGCTCCTCGATCGACTGGGGTGGGTACGCCGGTACGTGGCTGCGGGAGCGCGGTCCGGCCCGATCGGGGCTCGGTCGCGACTCGTTCGCGTCTTGCTCTATGACACAGCATGCTGCCACGAGCGGGCCTGGGACCACGAACCCGACTGGTCTTCCCTGTGGGTAGCGATTGATACAGATCAACCTAGTTTGGATTATTCGTTACGACTGGAGACTACGCGGTGGCCGCTCGGTCGAACAAGGTCGCCAGTTCGTCGGCGTAGATCTCACCGTCCAGCTCCGGATCAGCGTCGAACGCGGCCGGCAACGCGTCGACGGCGGCCCGCACCGTGATCGCCATCGGTCGGGCCGCGAAGGCCCGGAACTCCCCCGCTTCCTGACCGTCGCGCAGCAGGCTCTCGACGAAGTCGAGCATCGGCGCGTTCTCCGCGACGCCGTACCGGGGTGTGCCGTCGGGGCGCCGAAGGTTCGCGAACACCTCCGAGACCGCCCGCAGTTCGGTCCGGTGCGTCCAGGCGTATCGGACACAAGCGGCGACGTACACCCGGAGCCGTTCCCGCGGCCCCGACGCCTCGTCGAGCGCCGCCGCGACGACCGGCCCCGCCTCGCCGTACACCTGCTCGACGACCGCCTCCAGCAGTTCGGCCTTGGACCGGAAGTGGTAAAGCACGACGCTCTTGGTGATCTCCGCCCGGTCGGCCACCGCCTGGATCGTGGTCGCCGCGAAACCACTGTCGGCCAGCACCTCGATCGCGCAGCCCACGAACTGCCGCCGCCGTCCGGCCTCCGTGAACGACCTGGGCCGCCCGCCCTCCTTCACCATCCGCCGAACCTACCAATCCACCGCTGTTAGACCCGATGGTCTAAGATTAGACCAAGCGGTCGACTCGAAGGGACGGACCCCATGCGCAGCTCACGACGCACCCTGCTCCGCGGCCTGCTCGGCGGTGCCGGGCTGACCGTTGCCGCACGACCCGCCTGGGCCGGGCGACGGCGACCGACGTTCGTCCTGGTTCACGGATCGATGTCGACCACCGGATTCTGGGCGCCGCTGGTCCGTGAACTGGCCGAGCGCGGTCACCGGTCGCTCCCGGTCGAGCTGCCGGGGCACGGCATCCGGTCAACCCTGGCACCGGCGTACCAGGCACCTCAGGACGCGGATGCCTTCGCCCGCGCTCCTTCCAGCACGGCGGCGCTGACGCTCGAGGACCACGTCGAGCACGTCGTCGAGCTCATCCGGCAGGTGGCGCGCCACGGTCCTGTCGTCCTGGTCGGGCACAGCCTGGGAGGCAGCTCGATCACCCGGGCGGCCTGCGCGGTGCCCGATCTCGTGGACCACCTGGTGTACGTCTCCGCCTTCTGCTGCGTCGAGCTGAAGAGTCCGCTCGACTATCTCGGGACGGCCGAAGGCCGGAGCGGTGCAGCACCGGCCGTCCCCGCGACCGTTGACCAGAGCATGGTTCCGTCCGGTGTCTCCAGGACGAACTTCAGGAGCGGCGATCCCGCGTTCCTGCGGGCCCTGAAGGCGGCGGTCCTGGCCGACGTGCCGGCGGACCGGTTCCTGGCCGTCCTGAACGCGGCGACCCAGCCGGACGAGACGATCGGCGTCAGCCTTGCCGACGCCCGGATCGACCCGACGACCTGGGGCCGGATCCCGCGGACGTACGTTCGGCTCACCGCTGACCGGCTGGTGACGCCGGCGCTGCAGGACCGGATGATCGCGGAGGCCGATCGGCGAGCGCCGCGGCACCGGTTCGCCGTACGGGAGATCCGGACGAGTCATCTCGGCGTCATGCTCAAGCACGGTGAGCTCGGCCGGATCCTTGGGCAGGTGTCGGCATGAACGGCCAGGATCTGGCGAACTACGCGTTGTTCCCGATCGGGCTGGTGCTCGGCATCTTCGCGTGGCGCGCGGGGCGAGTGCGGCCGGCCATCGCGTGGCGCGGGCGGGAGGCCGGGCTCGGTCTCCTGATCGGCACGGTCGCGATCGTGGCGATCTTCGCGATCGAGGTCGCCGCCGGGCTCGCTAGGGTGACGGGAGCCTCCGGCGCGGTCGGCGAGATCCTCGTACTGCTCGTCTACCTGGCGATCCTGGGCACTGTCGAAGAACTGATCTTCCGAGGACTGCTGCTGGCCGGACTGCTCGAGCTGACCGGTCGCGCCTGGCTGGCCACAGGCATCACGGCCCTCCTGGTCGCACTCCCGTACACGCTAGCCGAGGGCGCGAACCCGCTGACCTTCCTGAGCGCGTTCCTGGCCGGCGTCATGTACGGCGTCGCCTACCTGCGGACCGGGCGGATCTGGCTGTCGGTCGGCCTGCGCACGGCGTGGAACTTCGTCCAGGGCCCGGTGCTCGGATTCACCGTCAGCGGCACGAGCATCGGCTCGGACAGCATCCTGCAGCTGGACACCGACGGCCCGACCTGGCTCGCCGGCGGCGCGTACGGGCCGGAAGGCGGCCTGATCGCGATCGCGGTCCGGCTTGCGGTGATCGCGTTCCTCGTCGTCGCGGTCAGACGATCTTTACCGTCCCCGTGATCGCGTGGGTCGGGCCGGTCCACCAGCGCAGCGTGCCGCCGGCCGGCTTCACCCAGGTCGACACGTGGACCAGCGACTGGTTGTCGTCGCGGGACACCTTGTACAGCACGCCGGCCGGCGAGGCCCCCAGGACCTCGACGTACGGGCGGTCGAACAGGACACGGTCCAGATCCTGTACTCCCGCCGCGCCCGCCGAGATCGGTACCGCCCCCAGTACCAGAACCACCCCGGCCGACCAGCGTGCTTTCATCCCGACCCCTCCCCTTGCCCACCTCGATGCACGGGAAGGCCGAGAAGTTGCGCCTTCAGTCGAACAGCTGCACGCTGCCCGTCGCCCAGCCGGGATCGCCGGTCCGGGCAAACGCGATCCATGCCTGGTGCATGCGGGTGGCGAGCCCGGCCGGTGGTTCGTCGGGGCCGAGCAGGCCGGTGGGTCCGTGCAGCCAAGGCTCGTCGGCGAGGTCGAAGACGAACGGGAGCTCGACGGTGTGGGTGGCTCCGAGCTTCCCGCCCAGAGCGGTCGAGCGGTAGCCGAAGCGGTAGGCATGAGTGCGGCCGGCCGAGAGCCGGCGATGCGCCTCGGTCAGTCGCGCGGTCCCGGCACCGAACAGCGTTTCACCGAGCGTGGCGGAGCGGACCTTGTCGAGGTTGCCCTGCGGGACGAGGTACAGGTTTCCCTCCTCGAGGTTGGTCCCGATCAGGAGGTCCACGTCGGCAGCCGGGCCGTTGGCCAGCGAGTCGGCGGGCTGCTCAGCCAGTACGACGCTGAACGGGCTGAGCCCGGCCAGCGGGTCGTCGGCGGTCTCGGTCCGCAGGTCCAGGCCCGCGAGCTTCGGGAGGATCTCGAGGAAACGCTCGTCGGAAATCTCGGCGAACGCGGCGGCCGTCGGCTCCAGACCGAGCGCTTCGGCGGCCGCCTGGGTGACACGGTTCGCCTGCTCGGGGGTGAAGGCGCCGGTCCCGCTGCCGCTCTGGACGATCGCGCGCTGGAAGAGGCCCTTGGCCTCCGGCGTCGCGAGCAGGGCCCCGACCAAGGTGGCTCCGGCGGACTGGCCGAACACCGTCACGTTCGCGGGGTCGCCGCCGAACGCGCCAATGGAGTCGCGGACCCACTGCAGGGCAGCGATGACGTCGAGCAGGCCGCGGTTGGCGGGGGCGCCTTCCAGGTCGAGGAAGCCGGGGATGCCGACGCGGTAGTTCAGCGTCACGAGCACGACGCCGTCGCGGGCGAACGCCCGGCCGTCGTACAGGGGGGCCTGGGTCGAGCCCGTGACGAAGCCGCCGCCGTGCACGAAGACCATCACCGGTCGCGGTGTGCCGCCGGCGGCCGGCGTACGGACGTCGACGGTCAGGTACTCGTCGCCGCGCACCCAGCCGGGTCCGAAGTACGGGGTCATGTCGAGCCGGCCGAAGTCGCGGGCCGGCTGCGGCGCGGTGGGCGAGGGTTGGGTCGCGTCGCGGACGCCGTCCCAGACCTGGTACGGCGTGGGTGGTGCGAAGCGGGCCGCGCCGACGGGAGCCGCGGCGTACGGGATGGCGCGGTAGCGCTCGCCGTACTGGTCGCGGACGCCGCGGACGGCGCCGGCAGGGGTCTGGATGATCGGGTCTGTCACGGCCGTTCCTTTCAGGAGATGCGGGCGAAGCCGGCCCAGTCCTTGATGGCGAACCTCGCGCCGTCGCGGACCACCTCGGCCGCGCCGTGGCCGCCCAGGTGGGCCGGCAGGACGAGCGCGTTGTCCTCGGCGGCACGGCCGAGCAGCTTGTGGCGGGTGGCACGGGACTCGACCGGGTTCTCGCAGAAGCAGCTGTTCGTCTCCGGCTCGACGATCTGCAGCGCGGTGTGCACGAGATCGCCGACGAAGATCGCGCGGTCGCCGCCGGAGGCCAGGTTCAGCACGGACGAGCCGGGGGTGTGCCCGGGGGCCAGCTCCAGCGTCAGGTTCTCGTCGATCCGGTAGGCGTCGTCCCACAGGTGGGTCAGCCCGGCCTCGTGGACCGGCGCCACGCTGTCCTCGAACACGTTCTGGTTACCGCGACCGAGCAGCGGCTGGTGACCGTTCGCCGGGTTCCAGAAGTCGAAGTCCCGTTGGGTCATCAGGTACGTCGCGTTCGGGAACGTCGGCACCCAGGTCCGCCCGTCGAGGCGGGTGTTCCAGCCGACGTGGTCGATGTGCAGGTGCGTGTTGACCACCAGGTCGACGTCCTCGGGCCGTACGCCGGCCGCGGCGAGGTTGTCCAGGTAGCCGGTCTCGAGGCGGCTCCACACCGGCGCGTACGGCCGGTCCTTGTGGTTGCCGACGCCGGTGTCGACGAGGATCGTTCGGCCGCCGCTGCGCAGCAGCCAGGTCTGGATGGCGGAGATGCACTCGCCGGTCTCGGGGTTCCAGAAGTCCGGGGCCAACCAGTCCCGGTGCTCGTCCCAGGAGCCGTCGGGGCTCTCGGGGAAGAAGGTGGCAGGGTCCATCTCGACCGTGCCGTAGTACTCCTTGACGCGGGTGACGGTAACGTCGCCCAAGGTGATCTGATCCATGCCGCCGAGTCTTGGGCGGGATCTTTCGAGCGACCAGACCCGTCCTGTCCTACCCCTCGCAGGGTGTGGTTCGGGTTTGGCCGGTCACGCACACTGGACCGATGGACGGACCTGGACCGCTCGGCGACTTCCTCGGCGCACGGCGCGCGCGGCTGCAGCCTGAGGACGTGGGACTGCCCGAAGTCGGGCCGCGCCGGCGGGTGCAGGGCCTCCGTCGGGAGGAGTTGGCGCTGCTGGCGGGTGTCAGCGTGTCCTACTACACCCGGCTCGAGCAGGGGCTGTCGCGCGGGGCGTCGCCGGAGGTGCTGCAGGCGATCGGCCGCGCGCTCCGACTGGACGCGCACGAGCAGGACCATCTCGAACGGCTGGCCGAGGCCGGGCGGCGGGCACCGCGGGTACGGCGGCCGCGGACCGAGAAGGTCACCGCCGAGACGCTGGATCTGATGCGGGCGCTGGACGGAGTGCCGGCGCTGGTGCTTGGGCGGCGTACCGACGTACTGGCGTGGAACGAGTTGGGGCACTCGCTGCTCGCGGGGCATGTCGATCGGGCGTCGGCCGACGACTCGGCGCAGCGACCGAACGTGGCGCGGCTGATCTTTCTCGACCCGCACAGCCGCGAGCTCTACACGGACTGGGACCGCAAGGCGCGGGCCGTGGTGGGCAACCTTCGGATCGTCGTCGGG
Source organism: Kribbella sp. DT2 (assembly GCF_049844575.1). Classification (NCBI taxonomy): domain Bacteria; kingdom Bacillati; phylum Actinomycetota; class Actinomycetes; order Propionibacteriales; family Kribbellaceae; genus Kribbella; species Kribbella sp. DT2. The sequence goes on from NZ_JBNCLH010000014.1 coordinate 73,725, forward strand.
CGGCACCCGGAGGACCCACGGCTGGCGGCGCTGATCGGTGAGCTGTCGATGAAGAGCCCGGAGTTCGTGGCGTTGTGGGCGGACCACCGGATCACGCCGTGCGACGCGGCGTCGTACGAGCTGCATCACCCGCTGGTCGGCGCGGTGACCGTGACGCAGCAGACGCTGGCCATCGCCCGGTCCCCGGAGCAGAACCTGATCGTGGTGACCACAGCCGCCGGCTCACCGTCGGAGGCTGCGCTCACCCTGCTGCGTCAGTTGCCGGCTACGACGGGATCGCTCATGCCGACTTCTTCGTAGCCTTCTTGGCCGCCGTCTTCTTGGCCGGCGCCTTCTTCGCGGCCGCCGTCTTCTTCGCCGGCGCGGCCTTCTTGGCGGCCGTCTTCTTCGCCGGGGCCGACTTCTTGGCCGGTTCCTCCGAGGACGATCCACCACCCGCACGACGCGCCTTCGCGGCCTCGACCGACGCCCTCAAGGCGGCGACCAGGTCGACCACCTCGGCGCCCTCGGTCTCCTCCTCCTCGGCCTCCGCCGGCAGCGGCACCCCCGCGGCCTTCGCCTCGACGACCTGCTCCAGCGCGTGCCGGTACTCGTCGTGGTACTGGTCCGGGTCGAACTCGCCGCGCAGGGTGTCGATGTACGACGCGGCCATCGCCTTCTCCTGCTTGCGGATCTCGATGTCCTCGTCCGGAGCGGCGAACGACGCGTCACGCACCTCGTCCGGCCAGAGCATCACCTGCAGGATCAGCACGTTCTCGTGCGTGCGCAGCAGCGCGAGGCTCTCCCGCGAGCGCAGCGCGACCTTCACCAGCGCGTACAGCTCTGATCCCTCGAGCGCGTCCCGGAGCAGCACGTACGGCTTCCCGCCGGGCCCGCCGTCCGCGGCCAGGTAGTACGACTTGCCGAGGTAGAGCGGGTCGACCTGGTCGGCCGGCACGAACTCGAGCACGTCGATGACCTTCTTGCTGGACAGCGGAAGGTCGGCGAAGTCGTCCGGCTCCAGCACCACCATCCGGCCGTCGGCCATCTCGTAGCCCTTGCCGATGTCGGAGTACGGGACCTCTTCACCGTCGATCGAGCAGATCCGCTTGTACCGGATCCGGCCGCCGTCGGCCACGTGCACCTGCCGGAAGGAGATGTCCTTCTCCTCCGTCGCGGAGTACACCTTGATCGGGATCGTCACCATCCCGAACGAGATGGCCCCCTTCCAGATCGCCTGTGCCATCGCCATCAGCTCCCTGTCAGCTCAACCGTCAAGCCTTGCCCCGCCGGCCTTCCGCGGCCAGGAGATCGGGGATCTCCTGCGTCGCGTACCACAGCAGGTCTTCACCTTCGCACGAGTCGAGGGCGAAGACAGCGTCTTCGTGATCCGGATTCGCGGTGTCACCGCGCGCCACGTCCCAGAGGTCGGCCGCCTTGCCGACGATCTCGGCCGCGCTCTCCGCGTCCAGGTGCACCGCCGCGACGGCGCTCCACGGGATCACCACGTGCAGCTCCAGCCGGGCGTCGCCCAGGTGGACGCTGCCGTCGGCGGGCGGCACGGCCGCCACCTCGCAGGCGATCACCACCCGTTTGCGCGGCGCGCCGGGATCGGCGGACAGCAGACCGACCGAGGCCTTCGCGGCCTGCGCCATCGCGGCGTACTCGAGCTCCTCGTCGTCGCCCTGGGTGTACCACTCGCGCAGCGCCGGCGTCACGGCGTACACCGTCATCGGCGCCGGGCCGACCTCGGCCGCGTGGCAGGCCGCGTCGAGCAGCGGCAGCGTGGACGGTACGTAAACCCTCATTGGCCCGCCTTCTTGGTGCTCCGGGGCTTCTTCCGGCCGCGCGTGGCCCGGTTCCGGCTGCCCTTGGTGGTGTCCAGCAACTCGTCCAGCGCGTCGGTGACGCACTGCGCGAACACGGCCAGGTCCGGCATCGCCGTCCGGTCCGCGTTCAGCCCGAACGAGACCTTGCCGTCGTACGACGTGACGCCGACCGACAGCCCCTGGCCGGGCATCAGCGGGACGACGGGGTACGACGCGAGCATCGGCGCGCCCTGGGCGTAGAGCGGGAACTGCGGCCCCGGCACGTTGGTGATCACGACGTCGTCGATCGGCCGGACCGTGGCGGTGGCGACCCGGGCGGCGAGCGCGTGCAGGGTGGTCGGGGCGAAGCCGGCGATGCCGACCAGCGAGCGGGCGCTGACCGCGCGCCCGGTGTCCTTGTGCACCTTGGTCTGGTACGAGATCTGGTGCAGCCGCATGACCGGCGAGTTCTCCCCGACCGGCAGGGTCACGGTCGAGGCGATCACCGACGAGCCGAGCGAGGTCGGCTCCTCGTCCTCGTCGTCGCGGATGCTCACCGGGACGACGGCGCGCACGCTCCGGGTCGGGCCGACACCTTCGCCCCGGGTCATCATCCAGGCCCGGAACGCGCCCGCGACGACGGCCAGGACCACGTCGTTGATCGTGCCGCCGTGCATCGCGCGCACGGTCCGGAAGTCCTCGAGATCGGTCTGCACGGTGGTGAACCGGCGCTGCCCGGAGGTCTTCACGTGCAGCGAGCTCTCCTGCGCGTGCCGCTGCGCGACCAGCGAGCCGACCACGTCGCCGATCACCTCACGCACCGAGGTCGACCCGGTCAGGCTGGCCATCTCGGCGCGCGCCAGCTCCAGCACGGCGGTCGGGTGCCGGGTCGCGTCGGCGAAGACGCCGGCCAGCAGCTCCAGCGCGGACGGCGGGTGGTCGGGCTGCCAGGTGTCGGTGGGCGTCTCCCGCGGGTGCGCGGTCGAGTCGAGCACGACCTGACCGATGTCGACCGTGCTGTTGCCGTCGACAAGGGCCTGGTGGGACTTGGAGATGATCGCGAACCGGTCGCCCTGCAGGCCCTCGACCAGGTACATCTCCCAGAGCGGACGCGCCCGGTCGAGGCGCCGGGACATGATCCGGGCGACCAGCTCGAGCAGCTGCGCGTGCGTGCCGGGGCGCGGCAGGGCGGAACGCCGTACGTGGAAGGTGATGTCGAACTCTTCGTCGTCGACCCAGACCGGCCCGGCGAAGCGGCCCGGCACCTGCTGGACCCGCTGGCGGTAGCGCGGCACGAAGGCGATCCGGTCGCGGATCAGCGCGACCAGGCTCTCGTAGTCGAACTCGTCGTCGGAGTGCACCGGCGGCTCGAAGATGTCGACCGTGCCGACGTGCATCGGCGTGGCCGGGGACTCGGCCTTGAGAAAGGTCAGGTCGAGCGACGACAACCGGTCCGGCATCCGCGGGTCCTTCCTTCCTCTGGGTGGTCCGCTCACCCTAGCCGCCCGCGCCGACAGTGAGCTGCGACACTACTGAAGGCGATCGTGACACGACTGATGGTCCTGGGCGGGAACCCGGCGCGGCCGGTGTTCGTAGCACCCAGTGGGCGTGTTCGGCGCCCGACAGTGTCCTACCTTGCCTGAAAGGCTCCTCGCATCATGCGTTCGACGTTCTCCCGCGGTACCGCTCTCGCGCTCCTGCCCGCCCTCGGCATGCTGGTCCTGGCCGGCTGCGGCGACGACTCCAGCGGCGGCTCGCCGTCGCCGAGCGCACCCGTGACGACGCCGAGCGACACGCCGTCGGTGACGCCCAGCGAGACCCCGGCCGACCCGAAGAACACCCCGTCGAACACCACGGACCCGTCCGGCGAGCAGGCCGACGTGACCATCAACGTCACCGTTGCCAACGGCAAGGTCAACCCGAGCGGCGACAGCATCAAGGTGACCGCCGGCCAGACCGTCCTGGTCACCGCGGTCAGCGACGCGGCCGACCAGCTGCACATCCACGGGTACGACAAAGAGCTCGAGCTGGCGCCGGGCAAGCCGGCCTCGGTCAAGTTCACCGCGAACATGAAGGGCACCTTCGAGGTGGAGACGCACGAGAGCGGCAAGCTGGTCGCCAAGCTCGTCGTCTCCTGACCTGATGACACCTCTTCTGCTGCCGCTCCACGGGATCGGCGGCCGGCAGGACCTGCCCGTCCCGTTCGGGCTGGCCGTCGGGGGCGCCGCGGTCGCGATCGCGCTGTCGTTCGTCGTACTGGGGCTGGCCTGGCGTACGTCGAAGTACCGGGGCAACGCCTCGGGCCGGCCGCTGCCGGACGGCGTCACCCGGACCGTTGACGCCGGGTGGTTCCGCTGGGTCGTCCGGCTGATCGGGCTGGCCGTCTTCCTGTACGCGATGGTCTCGCTGCTGTTCGGCGTCGACCGGCTGACCAACCCGATCTTCGGGTTCGTCTACATCCTGGTGTGGGTCGGGCTGGTGCCGCTGTCGCTGCTGCTCGGCCCGGTCTGGCGCACGCTCAACCCGCTGCGCACGATCCACCTGCTGATCTCGAAGCTGCTCCGCCAGCCGGCGTCGCAGGGTCTGCTCGAGCTGCCGAAGTGGGTCGGGCTCTGGCCGGCCGCGCTCGGCATCCTGGCGTTCACCTGGCTCGAGCTGGTCGCGCCCGACCGCGCGACGCTGCCGGTGCTGCAGGCCTGGATGGCCTTGTACGTCGTGATCACGCTGTTCGGCGCGATCCTGTTCGGCGACCGCTGGTTCGCCGCCGGCGACCCGTTCGAGGCGTACGCGACGCTGATGTCGCGGCTGTCCCCGTGGGGCCGGCGTGACGACGGCAAGATCGTGTTCCGCCGCCCGCTGGAGAACCTGGACGGCCTGAAGGTCCAGCCCGGTCTGGTCGGGCTCGTCGCCGCCCTGCTCGGCAGTACGGCGTACGACGGCTTCTCGAACTCGTCGGCCTGGATCGGCTGGGCGCAGAACTCCGGCTACTCGATGACCCTGCTCGGCACGGGGATGCTGATCGTGTTCATCCTGTTCGTGCTGGTCACGTACTCCGGCGCGACGCTGCTGGCCGGGCGGTTGTCGGACAGTTCCCGTTCGTCGCTGCCCGGGTTGTTCGCGCACTCGGTGGTCCCGATCGCCTTCGGGTACGTCGTGGCGCACTACCTGACGCTCTTCATCCTCGAGGGCCAGCGGACGCTCATCTACCTGAGCGACCCGCTGAGCAACGGCGCCAACGTCTTCGGCACCGGGCTGCTCGCGGTCAACACCGGGATCACCAACCACAGCACGACGATCTCGGTCATCCAGGTCCTCGCCGTGGTCTGCGGCCACCTGCTCGGTGTCGTCTCGGCCCACGACCGGGCGGTCGCGTTGTTCCCACGCCACAAGGCCTTGGCCGGCCAGATCCCGCTGCTGGTCGTCATGGTCGGCTACACGGCCGGCGGACTGCTGCTGCTGTTCTCGTCCTGATGTTCACGCCCGCGGAACGTTCGGCCCTCCGCGACCAGTTGGTCGCGGAGGCACGTTCCGACGCGCGGATCACCGGTCTCGCCCTGACGGGATCGGCGGCCGCTGGGGCTGAGGACGAGTGGTCGGACATCGACCTGTACCTGGGCCTGGCCGGCGATCCTCAGGACGTGCTCGACGAGTGGACCACACGCATGTACGCCGAGCACTCGTGCGTCGCGCACCTGGACCTGCGGGTGCGGCGTACGACGTACCGGGTGTTCTTCCTGGCCAGCACTCTGCAGGTGGACGTCGCCTTCGCGCCGGCCGCGGAGTTCGGTGCGCTGGGGCCGGCGTTTCAGGTCGTCTTCGGGGACGCCGTCGAGCAACCGGCGGGCGCCCCGCCTGATGCCGCCGGGCTGATCGGCATGGGCTGGCTGTACGCCTTGCACGCCAGGTCGAGCATCATGCGCGGGCGCGGCTGGCAGGCGGAGCACATGATCAGTGGTCTACGGGACCAGGTGCTCATGCTTGCTTGCCTTCGGCATCAGGTGCCTGCGGGCGATGGGCGTGGCTACCACCTGTTGCCACCGGCCCTGCTGCGACCGCTGGAGGCCACGCTCCTGCGGGCGATCGACCCCGCCGAGCTCGACCGGGCGTTCGGGGCGGCGATCCAGGTCTTCCTCGACGAGGTTGCCTTGGTGGACCCTGCTCTCGCTAGCCGGCTGAGCGCTCCGCTGCGGGAGCTTTCGCTCGCGACGTGATCGCCAGGACGACGAACGCGATCATTCCCAGGATCAGGTGTGAGTTGCCCGGGATGGACTGCCAGAAGGACCAGCTGAGCTCGCGGTCGTCGCGGAACGGGACCCACCAGATCGAGCGGAGCACGAACAGCCCGTACCAGAGCACGGCGGTGACGATCGCGGGGCGGCGACCCCACTGGCGGTCGACCGCGCGGATCAGGCTGATGCCGAGCGGGATGATCCAGACCCAGTGGTGGCTCCACGAGACCGGGGACGCGTAGAGCACGGCCAGCGCCATCACCGAGATCGCGGTGACGCGTTCGTCGGCCAGCCAGTAGCGGCGGGCCAGCCAGAGCACGAGCAGGCCGAAGACCGCGGACAGGACGAACCAGACCGGCTGGATCCAGCCGGCGTCGTCGCCGAGGCGGCTGAGGAAGCCCATGAACGACTGGTTCGCGGTGTAGGCCAGTCCGCCGACGCGGTTGGCGTTGCGCACGACGACGGTCCAGTACTCCCACGACTGGTTCGGTACGACGGCGAAGCCGATCGCCATCGTCGCGAGCAGCCCGAGCAGCGCGTTGCGGAACGCCCGCCACTGCTTGGTGACCAGCAGGAACGCCAGGAACGGCAGCGGTGTCAGCTTGATACCGATCGTCACGCCGACCCAGAAGCCCCGCCAGCGCGCGTTCTGCGGCCGGACGAGGTCGAGCAGGATCATTGCTGTCAGCAACAGGTTGATCTGGCCGAACTGGATCGTCTGCCAGACCGGTTCGAGCAGCAGCGACGCGAGCGTCAGGGCGGCCAGTACGGCGATTCGCCTGTTGCTCAGGTGTTCTGGCAGCAGGTTCCACGCGCTGTTGGGGAGCGCTGTGCGCCAGATCGCCGCGATGCAGAGGACGGAGATCGTCGTCCAGACCACCAGTGCGACACCCCACGGCACCGCGGCCAGCGGGACCATCGCGATCGCGGCGAACGGCGGGTAGGTGAACGGCAGGCCCGAGCCGGGCAGCTGCGCGTCGTACAGGGAGGCCCGGTCGAGCAGCACGGAGCCGCCCATCCGGTAGACGCGGAGGTCGATCATGCCGCCGAACAGACCGTACGCCCAGGCGCCGAGGGCAACGAACGCGGCGCAGCCGAGCACGGCGACGACGATCCAGCGGCGATCAGTCCGGTGGATCTCGGGGGAGGTCGTGGTCACGTGAGGTCGACTCCGAACAGGGTCTCCAGCTCGCGCAACGTGTCGTCGTACGCGGTGTGGTGGATCGCGGTCATGCCGAGCTTCCGGGCGGCCTCGACGTTCAGCTCGAGGTCGTCGACGAACACGCACTCGGCCGGCGGAAGGCCGATCCGCTCGGCGGCGAGCAGGTAGATCTCGGGCTCGGGCTTGCGCAGCCCGACCTCACCGGAGATCACCAGGTCGTCGAACATGCCTTCCCAGGTGTCGACCGGGTAGCTGTTGCCCCACGAATTGGACAGCAGGGCGGTCTTGATCCCGTGCCCCTTCGCCCGCCGTACCAGCGCCGTCATCCGCGGCTCGTGCTCGAAGTGCGCGAACATCCGCTCGATCAGCCCTTCGGCCCGCAACGGCGTCCCGTCCCGCGTCAGCAGCAGCGCCGCAAGCTTCCGCTCGAAGTCCGGTACGGCGATCTGCCCACGCTCCAGCGCGTGAATCGGGTTGATCTCGGCCTCGGCCGGGTCGGCCCCCAACCACTCCACCACAGCCTTGAAGTAGGCCTCGAAATCAAGGTTGTCCAACTCGGCCCACCGCCCGAGCGCCACGTCGAGCCCCGACGTCAGCACCCCACCCCAATCAACCAGCAGCCCCCGCAACACCTTGTCGTCAGACATGCGCGCAAGACTACTCACGCCCCCGCCTGCCCCCGGCATCCAGCCCGGCGGAAGGTCAGTGAGCGTATTCGACCGTCACGTCGCCCGACGAGGTCTTCGCGGTGATCGTCCGGGTGGCCGCCGGATCCGTCCTGACCTCGGCCTGCTCGTCGCCCGACGACGTGTCGGTATCGACCTTGTAGGTCTCGGTCCCCTCCGGAACCACCACGGTGACATCCCCCGAAGTCCCCTGCGCCCGCACCTCGTCCGGCGCGGCAGCGAACGTCAGGTCGACCTTCCCCGAGGTCGTCTTCCCGTTCACCTTCGTCGCCGTCAGCGCATCGCCCTCGATGTCGCCCGACGTGGCGTTCAGCGTGATCTCCCCACCGACCGCGTGCACCTCGATGTCCCCCGAGGTGGTCTTCAGCGTCCCGACCTCGGCAACGTCCGACACCTTGATCGTCCCGCTCGTGTTGTCGACCGACACCACGAGATCCTTCGGCACGGTGATCACGTAGTCCGTGTCGCACCCGAAGGACAGGAACGTGCACCCGCTCGACTTCACCTCGAGCGTGCCGTCGCGGTAGCTCTCGTCCGGGTTCCTCCCGAACACGCTCTTCTTGAACTTCCGGTCGACCTTGATCTCCGGCCCGTCGCCCGCCACCACCTCGATGTCCGAGGACTTGCTGACCACCGTCAACGAGGTCCCCTGCACCGGGTAGCTGTCCCGCGTCGTCTTGGCTTCGTCGGTCAGGTTGGTCAGCGCCCAGTAAGCGCCCCCGAGAATCAGCGCCACCGAGATCGCGATCCCGAACCGCCGCTCAGGCGTCATCGCCCCACCAGACCGCCCCTGCACCTCGGACATCGCGCTCCCTAACTGCTTCCCTGCTGACCCCTCACCCTGACACACCCCCAGCCCGCTGTCGGCGGGGTTTCCCCCCGAAAACACCCCAGTCCACCCTGAGTCCCCCCACTCGCGGCCCGCTCCCCCGCCGGTCCCCACCCAGCCGCCCCACCTCGCCAGTCCTCACCCCGGCCGCCCACCCAGCCGCCCCACCCCGCCAGTCCTCACCCCGGCCGCCCCACCCGCCAGTCCCACTCCGCACCCTCATCCCGTGCTGCGCACCACCTCGTACGCCGCCCACCCCACCGTCACCCGACCGGAAGCAGTCCCCGCTCGGCGAAGACCTTCTTCGCGGTGAACGTCGCGTTCAGGGCGCGCGGGAACCCGCAGTAGACGGCCGAGTGCAGCAGCGCCTCGCTGATCTGCTGCGGGGTGAGGCTAGACGTTGCAGCGCGCTCTAACTCAACCCCCGGAGCTCAGATGGTCCTTCTCGACCCCGGCGGCCAACTGCTGGAAGGCCTTGCGAAGCTTGCTGGACTTGGCGGTCTCGAGCAGGCTCCGGCCGTGCGTGAGCGCGGCATCCGTCGCCGCCAGGTCCAACGGCAGGAGCGCCGCCGGCCCCACCCCCGCGTACTGGACGAGCGCCTCGGCAGCGGCATCCGCCGGGGAGCTACCGAGCGATCCCGAGCGCACGCGGTTCACCACCACGCGGGTAGTTGCCGACGGCACCATCGCTCGGAGCTCGTGCAGTGCGCGGATCAAACGAGTCAGCCCGACCGGATCCGCCGTACCGACGACGATCACCTCGTCGGCCTCCTCCAGCGTCGCGAGCGTCGCGCCGTTGCGCCGCGGCGCGAGCGTGTCGAACGAGATCTCCTCGTCACTCTCGATGCAGAAGCTCACGTCGACCACCGTGCACGGCGCCAACTGCCGTGCCGTCGACCAGACCGACTCCAGCGCCGTCGGCCGCAACTCGGTCCACCGGTCAGCGCGACTCAACCCCGTCAGCACCAGCAGGTAGTCAGCAACACCCCGCGCGTGCCGAGCCAGCAGTTCCACATCGAGCGAACCACTCCCCGCCGACCGCGCAGCAGCGGCCAGCCCCGACGTCTCGTCGAGAATCCCCAGCATCTGCGCCACCGACCCGCCGTACACGTCGGCGTCGGCCAGCAGCGTCGGGATCTGCCGCGCCGACAGCTCAGTCGCCAACCCGACCGCGACCGTGCTCCGCCCCGGCGCCCCCGTCGGCCCCCAGACGGCGAGCAGCCTTCCCTTGCCCGACGGGTCGTAGTGCCGCTCGGGCGGCGTTGTCCCCGGCGGCACCGGAATGAACCCACCGGCGAAGTGCGAGACCGTTGTCGGCGGCCCCGAATCGACCGCGTCCGTGATCGCGCGCCCGAGGTCCTCCCCGCTCACGTCGGCCGGCAGGATCCGCTCGATCCCCATCCGCGCCAGCCGATCCTCGGCACCACTCGGCTCACCGTTGTCCGACGGATCGACCAACGCCAGTACGACGATCCGCCGCGCGTGCAACGCGGCCACCGCGTCCGACGTGAGCCGCGGCAGATCCTCCGCGAGCAGAACAGCCCGAGCCTGCCCACTCGCGGCCGCGGCCATCACGTCAGCAATGTCCACGCACCGACGCACGATCCGAATCCCCGGCGCCTGCTCGGCACGCCGTACGACGTCCGCCTCCCACGGCGCACCAGTCACCGCCAGCAGCACGGGTACAGCCATCAGCGGCCCCGTCGTACGAGGACTGGTTCGCCGGAGCTCATCGCGGCGAGCGCGGCGGGCAGTTTGGGAAGGTCAGCGGGGTCCAACCCGACCAGCACCTGCCGGCGCGCCGACCCGCCTGCGACGCCCTTGACGGCGTCGATCTGGCTGACGCGGACGGTGTCCCAGAGCTTCCGGGCCGGTTGGGCGGCGTCCTTCGGGACGACCCAGATGTCGACCTGGTCGCCGACCGCAGTGTCGGCTGGCAGGCGGCCGGCGGCGATCGCCAGCGGGAGCTCGGTGCGGTCGTTGTCCGTCTGAGTCACCGCTGCCTGACGCGGGACGAACTCGCCGGCCTTCACCGGGCGAACCATCACCAGGCCCTGCAGGTCGGCGTCGGCCGTGACGTACTGGCTCGCGGCATCGCTGCTCGTGAAGCGGACCCGGACCGTGGTCAGGTCTTCCGAGGTCAGCTTCGTACCGGCCGGGAGGTCGCGGTCGGCGGCCCAGATCGCCGTGGTGTCGTCGGCGGACGACAGCAACTTGGCGCCCGCCAGCGCGGTGATCGCGACCAGCAGCACGCCGAGCACGAGCCGGCCGTCCCGCCACCGGGCTCGGCGGTTGCGCTGCGGCGGCGCCGACGGCACCGCGAACCCGCTGCGAACTGGACTCTGCACCACGTCTGACTCTTTCCTGTCACCTGTCGGTCGCGCTCCGGAGCCGCCCATTGTGCCAACTCCGTCGCCCTGCGTGCTTTCGGTTGTCCACAGCGTCGCCGCGCAGCTGCGACCTGGGGACAAACTCAATCGTCCGGGGGCCAACCATGGCAAACTTAAGGAACCGGAACTGCAGGAAGTTGCAGTTCCCACCCCTCCACGTCGACCAGCGAAAGGGCGTCAGGACGAATGCCTGCACCGCGCTTCCTCCAGCTCTCCGACGTCGCCGAGGTCCTGAACATCTCGGCCAACCAGGTCTACGCCCTGGTCCGCCGCGGCGACATCCCCGCCGTGAAGATCGGCGGCCGCGGTCAGTGGAGGGTGGAGGCGACCGAGCTGGAGAAGTACATCGAGCGGCTGTACACGGAGACCCGCCAGTTCATCACCAGCCACCCGTTCGGCGAGGAAGCCGAGCAGTCCGAGGACGTCAACCAGTAGCCGACACTCGTCGCTCTGGTGTGAGGACGATCCGGGCGGGGAGCCGCGGCAGGCTCGGCTAGCGGCGTCTGAGGGCCGAGAGGGCCTGCGTGGGGACCAGTCGGGTGTTGTAGACCTCGGTACGGCGACGCGGCGCGTCCAGGGGATGCTCGGCGATCTCGAGGAAGTCGGCGCCGACGCGGTCGACGGTGCCGGTGATCGGGTGGGCGTGCGGCCCGGCGCAGAAGAGCGTGACCGGCGAGCGGTCGCGGGCGATTCCGCGGAGTAGGTGAGCGAGGCCCAGCTTGCCGGCGACGGCACCTTCGGCCGGCTCGGCCCAGGGGCCCAGGCCGTGCACCGAGGTGAGGGCCTCGACGGGGATCAGCCATTCCTCGAACCGCTCGGCCTCCACGAGCAGGCAGTCCTTGCCGACCCGGACCAGTTCGCCCTGAACCGGCTCGGCGTGCGTCAGCTCGACCCGGACGATCGTGCCGACCGCCCCACGGAGGCGGTCGAGCAGCGTGATCTTGCCGACCTCGGCCCGGATCCGCTCGGCGACCTCGCCGTACAGGTCGCCGTCCTGCAGCGCCGCGAACTGCGACTCCAGGTCCTCGAACAGAGCATCCAGACGCATGCGCTCGAACCTACCCGCTCGAGCGTTCATCAGCACTCTCCGTGCTCGACTTCTACTCTCCGTCGTCATGCTGTCGGCCTTTGACTTGCCAAACCCTGCTGAGAGCGGTCTATATTGGTCAAGCCAACGCAAACTCACGCAAACGCATAGGTCGAGGACGAAAGCAGGTGAACGCGATGATCCGGGGGCTCAAGGCGGTGATCGCGCTGGGTGCACTGGCCGGCGCCGGCTTCGCCCTGCGCTGGGTGACCGCCGGAGCCATGGCCGAGGCGTCGACGCGCGACCTGATCTCGATGGCGTTCGTCACCGTCGCCGCGGTCGCCTGGACGGCGTACGCGTGGCTGCTGCTCGCGGTCGTCGCCACGGCGCTCGAGCAAGCGCCCGGCGTACTGGGTCGTGCCGGGGCTGCGCTGGCTGGGCGGATCACCTCGCAGACCTCGCGGACGCTCCTGCGCTCGGCGCTGGGGGTCGCCGCTGTCACTCCGCTGACCATCGGGGTCGCGCATGCCTCACCTGCCAACCCGCCGCAACACTCGACGACCTCCGGCGCTGCCGCTTGGCGCGCGACCGAGCCGGCGTCGACTGTCCGGCTCGATCAGCCGACCTCACCGAACGAGTGGCGGCTCACGGAGAAGCCTTCGAGCGTGCGCCTGGCTGATTCGCCGGCGGAGGCCGCGGGGCGCCCGCAGTACGAGCCGAGCTCGAAGATCGAGATCGGCCAGCCGGGCGGCGACGCCGGCACGAACCGTCCCACCGGCCCGGCGACTCCTGCCCCGGGCGATTCGTCCAACACCCGTACGAGCGAGCAGGCAGTTCCCCAACCGGGCGGCGAGGCAACTCCCCGTCCAGGTGGCCAGACAACTCCTCGTCGGGGTGATCAGGCCAGGCCCGGTTCTGGCGATCAAGCTGCATCCCGTCCGGGTGACCCGACCGCTACCCGCGGGGAGCCGGAGATTCGGGTGCCGGATCGGCCTACCGATGGGGCTCCGGTTCGGTACACGGATCTCGGGAGCGGGCGGCACGTGGTGCTGCGGGGCGAGTCGCTCTGGTCGATCGCCGCTGCCGAGCTCGGCGCCGGAGCTTCGGACTCAGCCGTCGCCGCCCGGTGGCCGCAGTGGTACGCCGCGAACCGCGCGGTGATCGGCCCCGACCCCGACCTGCTCCTCCCCGGCCAGGTGCTCCACTCCCCGCCCTCCCTCGACCGTCCCGTGCCGCAGACCCCTCAGGAGAAGTGACATGACCACCAGACGCAACCTCACAGCCGTCCCCCACCCGTCCACCTCCACGAGCCAGGCGCCGGCCGAAGAAGTCCTCACGGACGGCACCTCTCCAGCCGCTGCACGCGAAGCAGGTACAACCGAGCTCACAACCGCAACCGACCGTGGCCCCGTGAGCACGACCGCCCCGACGGGTGTCGTAGGTGGAACAGCTGTCGCGGGGTCCGAGGGCCGCGGTCGATCAAGCAACGCGGGAGCCGATGGCCGGCGTGGAGCGGCGGAGGGTGGCGGGCCTCGGACTTATCCGATGGGGGCTACGGGGATTCGGGCGAGGCAGGAGGCTCTGCCCACTCATGGGGCCTTGGCGCTGCAGTACGAGGTGGATGAGGTGGAGGTACAGGCTCGGCCGGTACTGCGGCTGGTGCCGGCGGGGCCCGCGGTGCCGGACGTGCGGGATTGGGCGGCCCGGTTGGTGCAGGCGATCGCGGAGACGGTCGGTGGGGATCGGCCGGTGAGTCAGCTGCTGCGGTGGACGGACACGGCGGTGTACGTCGACGTGCATCGGCGGGTGCGCCTGCTCGGCCTGACGACGACCGCGGGGAAGCGCGCGGCGAAGGGTCGGAGCGCTGTGCGGTCGGTCCACGTTTGCCAGCCGGACCGAGGAGTGGCCGAGGTCGCCGCCCATCTGCGGACCGGCGGACGCTCTCGTGCGATGGCATTGCGACTGGAGATCCGCCGAGGCCGTTGGGTTTGTACGGCGCTGGAGCTCGGCTAACCAGCCGGTGACCACCAGCTTGCTGGTTGGATGGGTGGGGTGAGCGAGCAACCAACTGCCCGTACGCCGCTGCGGCACAACCCGCTGAATGCTGTGACCGCTTCGGTCGAGCGGATGACGGATGGGGCCGGCAGGTCGGTTGTTCGCAAGGAGCTTCGGGCGCCGACGCCCGGGGTGGGGAGTACGGGGATCGCGGCTTCCTGGGCGGGGTCTCTGGATCCTCGGCACTGGAACTACTGGCGTCGAGAGGTCGAGGTCTACCGGGACGACGCTTTGCGGGAGCAGGTGAGGGCGGCTGGGCTTTGGCTGCCCGAGGGGGAGGTCGAGGAGTTCGACGGCGGGGCGGTGTTGGTGCTGGAGGATGTTGAGGGTACGCCGGGGACCGCGTTCTCACTCGAGGACCATGCGGCGCTGGCTCGGGGGTGTGGGCGGTGGCAGGCGCGGCCTGGTGACGACGTCGGGTGGACGTCCGTCGGGTTCTTGCGGGATTACTCGACCAGCCGCGTGGTGCCCTGGGAGTTGCTGGACGACGACTCGGCGTGGGCGCAGCCGTTGGTGGCCGAAGAATGGCCCGCTGGGTTGCGGCAGAAGTGGTGGCAGCTTGTTGCCAACCGCAACGAATTGATCGGGTTGGTGGAAGGTTCGCCGCGACGGCGGTGCCACTTGGATCTCTGGGTGAGCAACGTGATTCGCCGGGAGAGTGGGGAGATCGCCTTGCTGGACTGGGCGTTCACCGGTGACGGCGCGCTCGGGGAGGATCTCGGCAATCACATCCCGGATGCCGTGTTCGACCTGTTCTGGCCGGCTGAGCGGATCCAGGAACTGGCCGAGACCTGTGCCGACGAGTACGTCGCGGGGCTTCGCGAGGGCGGGTGGAGTGGCGAGGGTGACCAGGTGCGCCTGGCGATGATGGCGTCCGGGGTCAAGTACGCGTGGTTGTTGCCGGCGCTGCTGGGGCAGGCGGGAGACAAGTCTCATCGCGCTTACCACCAGCAGGCCGACAGTCGGCAGCTCTTCCAGCAAAGGGGGTTGGCGCTGGAGTTCGTGGCTGACTGGTGCTTGGAGGCGCTTACTTCAGTACGACGGTGAAGCCGCCCGGCAGCACTTCCACGCGGCCGTTCGCCGGTCGGCGGGAGTGGAGCTGGCCGGAAGAGGTGTAGGAGTAGGCAGTCCCGCGGTGCGAGACGGGTACGGATCGGGGCTGCCGGTCCACGCTGACCAGCAGGTCGTTGGCGCCGAGTTGGAGTTTGCTGATCAGCGGGAGAAGCAGGACCGCGTCGACTCGGACGTTGGCGCCGCTGGAGGTGGTGGTGAGGGTTGTCGCCGCGGCGGGGAGGACGCCGACGGAGACCGGGAGCAGTGCGCCGGGTGCTGCGGAGACTCCCTGCGGGCCACCGGAGCCGTGGTGGATGACGCCCCCGGTGGACCAGGTGCTTCGGCCGGCTGTCCGGTCGGGGACGAGGTCGACGACGGGGAGGACCAGGCGGGGTTCGGTGGAAGCAGGCAGAGTCCACGAAGCGCGGGAACCAGCGGGGAGGGTGACGTAGGAGCCGTTGCTCCATTGGGATTCGCCGGTCCACGCGGAGGGTGGGGTGACGACCGTGGCACCGGAGGAGAGCTGAGCGGATTCTGCCTCGACCACCTGCAGTCCGGACGACACTGGTCGAGTGGCCAGTGCTTGGGCTTGGCGGGCGACGGCGGGGTCAGCGTCCAGGGCCAGCATGGAGAGCAGACCGTGGATGGTGGACTCGGCGCCGGAGTTGCGGTTGATGACGCCTTCGCCGGAGATACCGTCGTACGTGCGGCCGGTGGCCGCGTCGTACGCGGGTTCGCCGGCGCGGTTGGCGCCGAAGTACCAGGCGGCGACGAACGCGGCGACCTGGCGGAGGCCGGGGCGGTTCGCGGCTGACGCCACACCGAGCAGGGCCTGCAGGCGGGCGTCGACGCCGTACGCGATCTGGGTACGGTCGATGGGCGCCGGGAGCCAGCCGTTGTCGGGGCCGCCGGCGGTGAGGAGCAGTGGGGTGAAGCCTGCTGTGTCGCCGATGGCTGGGGTGAGTAGGCGCGGGTTGCGCAGGGCTGTCGACGCCGCGGCGAGTGCGGACGGCATCTGCGCGCCCCAGGCGTGCCAGTCGGAGATCGACTCGCCCCAGGGCAGCAGTGCGCGGAAGGGCCACTCGCGGATGCCGCCGGCGCTCATGGCGGCGATGGCTTCGGCAAAACGGGCGAGCGAGCGCCGGGCACGGGCAGCACCACCACTGGAGGAGGCATCAGCTCCGGAGGCGCCAACTCCCCCGCCACCGGCCGCTCCAGCTCCAGCTCGAACGTACGCACTCAACCCCAGCACAGCCTCGGAAGTCGCGTCGGCACCAGCAACGATGAGCCAAGCAGGAACCCGCCGCCCGTCGACAACATTCCAGCGGCCGTACTTGACCAGCACCTGGCGATCGAGAGCGTCGAGGGCCAGCTCCATCCGCGTGCGGAGGAACCGCGCAAACCCAGGGTCGACCCGCAGGAAGGCCTCGTACCCCTCCCCCAGCGCCCAGACCGTCCGTGCCAGCCAGTACGACGGCCCGCTGTCCGACGGATCCGGAAGCTCGACCGGCTCGGCACTCGGGTTGAGGGCGCCATCCGGCTGCATCCACAGCACCACGTTGCCGGCGTTCGGCCCGCTGGTGGTCTGCAGGTACGTCAGACCACGCAACAGGTTGTACGCCGCCGTGCGGCTGTGGGCGTCTCGGTGCAGTCGGTAGTGCCGCAGGTACACGACGGCAGCCCGGGCCAGGTCGTCGGCGTTGAAGGCGCCTTGGCCGTAGGTGTCGGTGGCGGCGTCGTACGGACCGCCGCCGATGCGGGCGTAGGTGCCGTCGTCGCGACGGTCGGCGTACGTCCAGAGGACGCCGAGGGGACCGGAGCCGTACGTCGAGTGCCCAGGGACGGACAGAGGTGAGACGGAGTCACCCAGGAAGTCGAGGTGACCGAGGTTGACCAGCTGGGACCTGGATGCCGAAGCAGGTAAGGAGAAACCGGAAGAGGCAGCCAGTGCCAGCGATCCACCGAGGACCACCCGTCGCGAGACCGTCATGCCAACCGGTCCAAGCGTGCAACGCCGATCTTGGCGTCAGCCATGCCGTAGAACACGTAGTGCACTCCGTCGACCTCCTCGATCGCCGTCGGGAAGACCACGTTCCCGACCGTCCCGATCCGCTCTTCCTCGGTCTCCGGCACCAGGATCGGCTCCGCCGTCCGGTCCAGCACCTTCGTGACATCGTCGAAGGACAACAGCAGCGCCCCCGCCGCGTAGCTGACCTTCTGCGTCGTCGGGTCGAAGCCCTTCGGCTGCTCCCCGGTCACGCCGTGGTGGATCACCAGCCATCCCTCCGGCACCCGCAAAGGTGCGGGACCGGCGCCGATCTTCAACTCCTCGAAGGGATGCTCCGACATCGCGACGAGCCGGTGGTGCCGCAGGTGCACCAGGTTCTCCAGCCCCCGCTCGACCTCGGCAACCGGCACGAACGACACCCAGATCCCCGGCCGGTCATCCGTCACCCCCGCCGGCAGGTGCACGCCCTCACCCTCACGGAACCACCCCAGGTCCCACATCGGCCGGTGCAGCATCGCGTACGACGGTTCGCCGTCCGGCCCGGGCACGGGCTCGGGGAAGAACACCGTGTCCTTGTTCGGAAACAGGTTGAGATCGGTGTCCAGGTCAGCCTGGTACTCGAAGTGCAGCGGCCCCAGCCGCGTCCAGGTCCGCAGGTCGTCCGACACCGCGAGCGCCGGCTTCGGCCCGAGCGGCCCGTACGCGACGTACGTCATCACGTGCTTGTCCAGCGACGGGATCCACGTCACCCGCGGGTCCTCGACGCCGGCGTTGTTCAGCCCGCGCTCCCAGCCCTCGTCCGGAGCCAGTACGACGCCCTCACGTTCGACCCCGACCGGCACTCCGTCGGTCAACGAGACGCGCGCCAGCCCGACCCGAGAAATGTTGCCCGGCGCAACCAGTCGCGGCAGGAGGTACAAAGCACCGTCCGGGGTGTGCCCGGACGCCGGGTTCAGCACGCCTTCGGACTCCAGCTCATTGCCCGGCTCAGGTGTCATCACGACGCCGAGGCGGGTCAGCGTGTACGGAACAGTCACAGTCACAAACCTTTCAGAACAAGCTCAGCCCTTGACTCCGGACTCGAGGCTGGAGGAGATGAAACGGCGCTGGAAGATCACGAACAACGCGACCGCCGGAGCGGCCAGGACACAGGCCCCCGCCAGTACGGCACCGAACGGGTTCGCGGCCCGCGCCGACACGGTGGTCAGATAGTTGGACAGCGAGACCGCGAGCGGCTGCAGGTCCTGCTGCTTGGTGATCAGGAACGGCCAGAGGAACTCGTTCCACGGCCCGATGAACGTCAGCAGTACGCCGGTCAGCAGCGCCGGCTTCACCAACGGGATCGCCACCCGCCACAGGATGGCCAGCTCGCCCGCGCCGTCGATCCGGGCCGCGTCGAACAGCTCCTGCGGCAGCTGCAGGAAGTACTGCCGGAACACGAACACCGCGGTCGAGTTGATCGCGAACGGCAGGATCATCCCGAGGTAGGAGTCGGCCAGCCCGTAGCTGCGCACGATCATCACGTACAGCGGGATCGTCAGCAGCTGGAACGGGATCACCTGGACCAGCAGCACCAGGTTGAACACGGCACCGCGCCCCCGGAACTGCAACCGCGCCAAGGCGTACCCCGCGAGCACACCGAAGACCAGCGTGCCGAGGATGACTCCCCCGGTGAAGATCCCCGAGTTCAGCAGCGACCGGCCGAGGTGGATCGCGGCGTTGATCTCGGCGTAGTTGTGCCCGGTCAGGTTCCCCGGCGAGGGGAACGCGCCACCGACGGACGGGTCCGGCTCGGTCTGCAGGCTGCCGACGAGCATGTAGTAGAAGGGGAACAGGAAGACGAACGCCCCGACCAGCAGGCCGAGGAACTTCCACGGGCTCCTCATCGATCCTCTCTCCCCACGAAGCGTCGTTCGACCAACGCCAGAATCAGTACGCCGATCACCAGCAGCACTCCGATCGCGGACCCGACGTCCGGGTTGCCCTGCTCGATCCCGCGCTGGTACATGATCAGGACCGGCGACGCGGACGCGCCGTCCGGACCACCACCGCCGGTCAACAGGTACGGCTCGGTGAACAGGTTCGCTCCGGTCACAGTGGCCAGCAGTACGACGAGCGTCGTGGCCGGC
Source organism: Kribbella sp. DT2 (assembly GCF_049844575.1). NCBI lineage: Bacteria > Bacillati > Actinomycetota > Actinomycetes > Propionibacteriales > Kribbellaceae > Kribbella > Kribbella sp. DT2. The sequence goes on from NZ_JBNCLH010000014.1 coordinate 93,080, forward strand.
CGGACTCCCGGCACCGTCACGTTCCAGAACGACTTGATCCGCCCGGCGCCGTCCATCGACGCCGCCTCGTACAGGTCCTTCGACACGTTCTGCAGCGCGGCCAGGTACAGCAGGATGAAGAACCCGAGCTGTTTCCAGGTCACGTAGATCGCGACCGTCGGCATCGCCAGCTGGGAGTTCACCAGCCACGACGGATCAGGCGCGAGCGGCCCGAGCACGGAGTTGACCAGGCCGTTGGAGTTGAACAAGAACAGCCAGACGCCGACGACAGCGACACTCGCGGTCACGTACGGCACGTAGTAGCTGACCCGGAAGAACCCGCGCCACCGCACGGCGCCGTTGAGCGCGTACGCCAGCAGCAGCGACAGCACCACGGTCAGCGGCACGTTGATCAGCAGGAAGATCCCGACGTTGACGAACGACCGCCGGACCGCCGGGTCCGAGAGCACGGTCACGTAGTTCTCGAACCCGACGAACGGCCGCTCGACGATCGCGCCGGGCGCGGTGAAGAAGTAGTCGTGGAAGGACATGTAGACCGCGAACCCGAGCGGGTAGGCGAAGACCGCCGCCAGGAACACGACGTACGGCGTGACGAACAGCGACCCGATCGGGTGCTTGCCGAGAACCTTGCCCAGCGCGCCGGTTCGTGTGCTCATGACTGTTTGGCTAGTTGGTCGACCTTCTGGACGGCGCCGTCGAGGGCCGCGCCCGGGTCTTCCTGGCCGAAGATCACGGACTTGGAGTAGGCATCGCGGAAGGTCTGCCAGATCGTGATCGAGTTCGGCACGTTCGGCACCTCGACCGTGCGGGCCGCCTGGTCGGCGAACTGCTGGTAGTCGGGGTTCTTCTGGAAGTACTCCGGGTACGCCGCGGCGACGCCGTCGCGCAGCGGCATCTGGCCGGAGGCCTCGAGCAGCTTGCCGTCCTGCTCCTTGCTGGTGGCGAACTTCAGCACGTCCCACGCGGTCCCGCGGTTCTTGCAGGCCGAGTACATCGCGACGTTCTTCGCGTCGCTGAACGTGTAGGTCTCGGCGGCGGGCTTGCCGGCCGACGTCGGGACCGGTACGGCGCCCCACTCGACCTTGTTCTTGTACGTCGCGACCGCCCACGGGCCGACGATCGCCATCGCGGCGGTTCCGTCGACGAACGAGTCGCCGGTGTACTTCTCCTGCGAGGCCAGTTTGTCGGCGTACATGGTCCGCCAGAACGCCGCGACCTTCTTGCCCTCGTCCGAGGCGAACTGCGCCTTGCCGTCGGCAACCAGCTGCTTGCCCCCGGTCTCGGCCGCGAACAGCGGGTAGAAGTCGAACCAGGACTGGTAGAACTCGTTGCTCGGCGCCGGGTAGATCGCGAACTTCGCGGCCTTGGCGGCGACCAGCTTGCGCGAGGTGGCCAGGAACTCGTCGTACGTCGCCAGCGGCGGTTTCGCGGTGTCGATGCCCGCCTTGGCGAAGGCCTTCTTGTTGTAGAAGATCATCACCGGGTTGGCTTTCCACGGCATCTGGTAGTACTTGCCGTCGGTCGACTTGTACTGCTCAGCGGTCTTGCCGGTGCGACTCTCGAGGTAGTCCTTGCCGCCGTCGAAGCCGTCGAGCGCCACCAGGCCACCCTGCTTCTGGAACTGCGACACCGAGGCCGGCGAGGTGTTGAAGATCAGGCAGGGCGCGTTGCCCGCCGTGATCGCGGCACCGATCACTTCCTCGGAGCTCTTCCCGGTCGGGATCTCCTGGGCGGTGACCTTCTCCTCCGGGTGCGCGGTGTTCCAGGCAGCCACCATCTGCTTGCCCCAGGCCACTTCCTCGGCGTTGTTGGACAACCAGACGGTGATCTCGCCGCGCGCCTGCGCGGCCGCGTCGGCATCACCTCCGCCGTCACTGCCGCCGCAGGCTGCGGCGACCCCGGTCAGCCCCAGCGCCAGCAGCGCCGCGGTCAGCTTGCGTCGTTTCATGACTCCTCCAGACGTGCGGTCGAACGGCGTACGACGAGACGGGCCGGTGGGAGCTCCACGTCGGCCACGTCACCGGTCCCGTCGATGAGTTGGTTGAGGGTGGTCGCGGCGGCCTCACCGAAGGCGTAGGGATCGGCGCGCACGGTGGTCAGGCCGGGATGGACGAACTCGGCCAGCTCGCTGTCGTCGAAGCCGGCGATGCTCAGGTCGGCGGGCACGGTCAACCCGGCCTGCTGCGCGGCACCGAGCCCGGCAATGGCCATCCGGTCGTTGGCGTAGACGATCGCGGTCGGGCGGTCCGGCAGCGCCAGCAGCCGCCGGGTCGCCTCGATCCCGCCGGCCGCGGTGAAGTCGCTGACCTCGAGCCCGCCCGGTGCCAGCCCCGCGTCGGCCAGCGTCGCGACGAACGCGTCGGCACGAGCCGTGGCGTGCACGAACGTGGGCGGACCGGCGACGTGCGCGATCCGGCGGTGGCCGAGCGCGATCAGGTGCTCGACGACCTCGACCGTGCCCGGACGGTCGTCCAGACAGACGGCCGGGAACGGTGACGAGCCGACCGGCCGGTTCAGGGTCACGGCAGGCAGACCGAGCTCGCGGCACAGCTCGATCCGCGGGTCCTCGTGGCGGAGGTCGGACAAGAAGACGCCGTCGACCCGGCCGTCCTGCGCGAGCCGCCGGTACCCGGCCGCCTCGTCGTCGCCGGCGGTGACGACCTGCAGAACGAGCGCCTGACCACCCCGCGAGAGCACGCTCTCGACACCCGCGATGAACGCCGGGAAGAACGGGTCCGACGACAGGACGGCGGGGTCTCGCGTGATCACCAGGCCGAGGGCGAACGCCTTCGAGACCGACAACGAGCGGGCCCGGTTGCTGGGCCGCCAGCCGAGCTCGTCGGCGGCGGCGAGGATCCGGTCGACGGTGGCCTGGGCCAGGCCCGGCCGGCCGTTCAGCGCGAACGAGACCGAGCCCTTGGAGACTCCGGCCCGGGCCGCCACGTCGGCGATCGTCGGTCGGTCCTTGACCACGCACGGCTCCTAGTCTGAGTGTTTAAACCGGTTTAAAGAGTCACTAAACCGGTCAAAACCCGCGTCGTCAAGGGTTCAGGTCACCTGTTCGGGAACGCGCTCAAGGGCGGGTAACGCGCACTTTTCTGCAGTTGGTCCTTGACGCTTCCGACTCCCCGTTGCTCTACTGACTGACCAGCACCGGATGCCGGTGCGACAGTGACGCACCCAGCCGGTAGCACTTTGGGAGTCCGGTTGTCAGGCGCCAGGGCTCGAGCCCGAGGCGGGGAAAGCGTCCGCGGGACCCGATGGAGCAGATCGTGTCCGACCCCCGCACCGCAGCACCGTCCCGCCGCGACGTCCTGCGCGCGGCCGCCGTACTGGCCGCCGCGGCCGGTCTCGCCGGTTGTGGCAAGTCCGACGAGGAGGCCACCGGTGGCCAGGTCACCGTCGATCTCTGGCACGGCCAGACCGACTCCGGGAAGAAGGCGCTCGACACCCTGATCGCCGAGTTCAACCGGACCCATCCGGGTATCACGGTGGTCGGCGGTGGTGGCGGCGTGACGGCCGACAGCATGCTGCAGAAGGTCACCGCCGGTCTGGCCGCTGGGTCCTACCCGGACGTCGCGTACATCTTCGGCTCGGACCTGGCCAGCATCACCCGCAGCCCGCAGGTCGCCGACCTCACCGGCCGGCTGCAGCTCGACGCGGTGTGGCCGGCGGCGAAGGCCGCGATCACCGTCAAGGACAAGGTGCGCGCCGCACCCGCTCTGCTCGACTCGCTCTGCGTTGTCTACAACAAGAAACTCTTCGCCGCCGCCGGTCTCCCGGCACCGAAGGCCGGCTGGACGTGGGACGACTTCGTCGCCACCGCGGCGAAGCTGACCGATCCCGGCAAGGGCGTCTTCGGCACCGGCTGGCCGGGCGTCGGCGACGAGGACACGGTCTGGCGGCTCTGGCCGATGATCTGGGACCTCGGTGGCGACGTGGTCACCGAGGACGGCAAGAAGGTCGGTTTCGAGCAGGTCGGCGAGCAGGCCCTGGCCACCCTCGACAAGCTGCGCACCGACAAGTCCCTGTACGTCGACCCGAAACCCGGCGGCGAGCAGCTCTACCAGGTGTTCCTCGGCGGCCGGATGGGAATGGTTGCCACCGGCCCCTGGCAGCTGCCGGACATCCTCGACCGCAAGCTGGACTACGGCGTCGTGCCGCTGCCGTCGTACTCGGGCAAGGCGGTGACGATTTCCGGGCCGGACACCTGGACCGTGTTCGACAACGGCTCGGCGCGCACGAAGGCGGCGACCGAGTTCGTCGGCTGGATGCTCGACGCGAAGCAGGACGTGCGCTGGGACCTCGAGGGCGGCAGCCTTCCGCTCAGTACGACGACCGCCGCGCTGCCGGAGTGGAAGAAGCACGCCACCGAGACGAACGGTCTGCAGGTCTTCGTCGACGCGCTGGAGACGGCCCGGGTCCGGCCGACCATCACGGCGTACCCGCAGATCTCCGAGCATCTCGGCACCGCGATCGTGTCGGTGCTGCTGGGCAAGAAGTCGCCCGCGGACGCGCTGAAGGAGTGCGTCGAGCAGTCGAACGCCGTGCTGGCGGTACCGAGCTGATGGCCAGCGTGGTCGGCACGTTCACCGTCGATCCACGGGCCCGGGCCGCGGCCGCCAAACGCCGCAACCGCGGCGAGGCCCGGACCGCCTGGGCGTTCGTCAGCCCGTCGGTGCTGATCATCCTCGGGCTCAGCGTGGTCCCGGTGCTCTGGTCGTTGCTGTTGTCGTTCCAGGCCAGCGACCTGGTCTCACCGAGCCGCTGGGTCGGGCTCGCCAACTACCGCACCCTCGCGGCCGATCCGTTGTTCCGCGAGGCCGTCGGGCACACCGTCGTCTACACCGCGCTCTACGTACCGCTGAGCGTCGTCGGCGGACTGGCGATCGCGCTGCTGCTGGACCGCAAGATCCGGCTGATCGGGCTCTACCGGACGCTGGTCTTCGTCCCGTTCGTGGTGTCGGCGGCCGCGCAGGGCGTGCTGTTCTCCTTCGTGCTCGACCCCGAGTTCGGGGCGGCGAACTCGTTGCTGCACCAGCTCGGCCTGCCCGCGCAGGGGTTCTTCAGCGATCCGTCGCAGGCGCTGTACCTGCTCGTCGCGATCTCCTTGTGGAGCGGGACCGGCTTCTGCGTGATCGTCTACCTGGCCGGGCTGCAGAGCGTCGAGCCCGAACTGGTCGAGGCGGCGCGGATCGACGGCGCCGGGCGGTCCGGCGTACTGCGGCACGTCGTCCTGCCGTCGCTGACGCCGGTCACGATCTTCCTGGTGCTGTTCCAGGCGATCAACGCGCTGCAGGTGTTCGACCTGGTCTTCGTCACCACCAAGGGCGGCCCGCTCGGGGCGACCACGGTGATCGTGTACTTCATCTGGGAGAAGGCGTTCAAGAGCTTCACCGCCGGCTACAGCGCGGCCGCGGCGTACGCGCTGGCGGTCTTCCTGCTGATGATCGGTATCGCGCTGCAGGTCTACCAACGGAGGGTACGCCGGTGAAGCGCCTCCCCTTCAGTCCTTGGCACCTCGTGCTCGCGCCGCTGGCGCTGCTCTTCGCGCTGCCGCTGCTATGGCTCGTGGTCAGCTCGGTGATGAGCAACTCCGAGATCAACCGGTTCCCGCCCGCGCTCTGGCCGAGCAGGATCGACCTCGACGGTTACCGGTTCGTGCTCGGCAACGCGTTGTTCCCACGCTGGTTCCTGAACTCGTTGCTGGTGTCAACGGTCGCGGTGACCGCGAACCTGGTGCTCGGCTCGCTCGGCGGCTACGCCTTCGCGCGGATGCGGTTCGCCGGGTCGAAGCCGCTGCTCGGGCTGATGCTGGCCACGATGGTGATCCCGTTCCAGCTGACGATGATTCCGACCTTCCTGGTGATGAAGCAGCTCGGCCTGATCGACACGCTCGGCGCGCTGATCGTGCCGTCGCTGGTGACGCCGTTCTCGGTCTTCCTGTTCCGCCAGTTCTTCGTCTCGCTGCCGCGCGAGCTGGAGGAGGCGGCCTGGATCGACGGCTGCGGGCGGCTGCGGATCCTGGTCTCGATCGTGCTGCCGCTGGCCCGGCCCGCGCTCAGCACCGTCGCCGTACTGACGTTCCTGAGCACGTGGAACGACCTGACCTGGCCGCTGATCGCGATCAACCACGACACCAACTACACGCTCCAGCTCGGCCTGACCACCTTCCAGGGTCAGCACCACACCCAGTGGGCCGCCGTGATGGCCGGCAACGTCATCACTGTCTTGCCGGTACTGCTCGGCTTTCTCCTTGCCCAGAAGGCGTTCATCCGCTCGCTGGCCTCCTCCGGACTCAAAGGCTGACCCTATGTTTGATCTTCTTGTACTCGGTGACGCCAACCCTGATGTCGTGATCGGGCCCGTCAACCAGCCGCTGGTCTTCGGGCAGCGGGAACGGCTGGTCCCGACCGGATCGCTGTGCCTGGGTGGATCCGCGGCGATCATGGCCTGTGGGGCCGCTCGGCTCGGGCTCAAGGTGGCCTTCGCAGGCCGGATCGGCGACGACCCGGCCGGGACCTTCGTCCGGTCAGCGCTCGAGGAACGCGGCGTCGACACGTCCGCGCTGGTGGTCGATCCCGAGCTGCCCACTCCCCTGACCACAGTGCTCACCTCGGGCTCGGACCGCGCGATCCTCACGGCGTCGGGCTGTCTGACTGCGACCAGTTCGAACGACGTACCGCGGGCGCTGCTGCGTTCCGTGCGGCACGTGCACGCGGCGTCGTTCTACCTGATGCCGGGCCTGGCCGCGGGGCTGGCCGAGCTGTTCAAGGAGGCACGGAACGCGAAAGCGACCACGTCGCTGGACACCAACGACGACCCGGCCGACCGGTGGGAGCGGGTGGTGCTCGACCCGGTGTTGCGGGTCACCGACTATCTGCTGCCGAACGCGGCTGAGGCCCACGCGCTGACCGGGCATCCGGTACTGGCCGAAGCGGCCGGGATCCTCGCGCGCCGCGGGCCGCTCGTCGTGGTCAAGAACGGAGCCGACGGCGCACTGGCCCACGACGGCACATCGTTGCTCACCGCACCGGCCCTCGCGGTCGAGCCCGTCGACACCGTCGGCGCCGGGGACAGCTTCGACGCGGGCTTCGTAACCGCCGTACTGCGCCGTACCGGCCGGGCGCGCGCGCTGGCGATCGCGGCAGCCTGCGGCTCGCTGTCGACCAGAGCAGCAGGCGGTACGGCGGCGCAGGCCGACTGGGACCTGGCCGTGGAGCGTGCGGGATGACCCGGATCGCGTTCATCGGCGCGGGAAGCGTCGTGTTCACCCAGGGGCTGCTGGCCGACCTGTTCGGCTTCGACGACCTCGGTGAGCTGCACATCGCCTTGCACGACATCGATCCCGAGCGCCTCCGGACGGCGGCGTCGGCGGCCGCGGTGATCGCGAGCGACCGCGGCGCGCGGCCGACGATCAGCGCGCATCTGGACCGTCGGGCCGCCCTGGAGGGCAGCGACTTCGTCGTCAACATCATCCAGGTCGGGATGAACGACGCGACCCGGATCGACTTCGAGCTGCCCGCCCGGTACGGCGTACGGCAGACGATCGGCGACACCCTGGGCGTGGGCGGAGTGTTCCGCGCGCTGCGCACGTTCCCGGTGCTGCGCGGGCTGGCCGCCGACATCGCCGAGGTCTGCCCGGACGCGTGGCTGCTGAACTACACGAACCCGATGGCGATGAACGTCTGGTACCTGTCCGCGCTGGGGGTGCGGAACGTGGTCGGGCTGTGCCACTCGGTCCACTGGACGATGTACGACCTGTCGGAGCTCGTCGGCGTACCGTTCGAGGAGGTGCGGTACCTGGCCGGTGGGGTGAACCACCAGTCCTGGGTGCTGCGGTTCGAGCACCGCGGGGAGTCGCTGTACCCGGCGCTCGACGAGGTGATCCGGCGCGACCCGGAGATGCTGCGGCGGGTCCGGGTCGACATGTACCGGCGGCTCGGGTACTACCCGACCGAGACCAGCGAGCACTCCTCGGAGTACGTGCCGTGGTACCTGCCGCACGACTCCGAGATCGAGCGGTTGCGGCTGCCGGTCGGCGAGTACCTGCGGATCGTGGAGGAGAACGTCGCGTCGTACGAGCGGACGCGGGACGCGGTGAAGACAGGCGACCCGGTGCCGGTCGAGGCGACGATGGAGTACGCGCCGCAGATCGTGCACAGCATCGTGACCGGGGTCCCGCGGACCGTCTACGGCAACGTGGTGAACGACGGGCTGATCAGCAACCTGCCGAGCGGATCGGTCGTCGAGGTTCCTTGCCTGGTGGACGCCTTGGGCGTGCAGCCGACGGCGCTCGGGGCGCTGCCGGCGGCCTGCGCTGCCGTCAACGCGTCGTACGTGAACGTGAACGCGCTGGTGGTTCGTGCCGCCCTGGACCAGGACCCGCGGGCGATCCGGCAGGCGCTGATGGCCGACCCGGCGACCGCGGCGACGCTGACGGTCGAGCAGATCTGGGCCCTGTGCAACGACCTCGTCGTGGCCCACAGCAACCTTCTGGACCCGGAGCTGCGGGCCGTGCTGTAGGAGTGGGACCTCAGGCTCAGGCGTAGAACCCCTGGTTCCAGTCGATGCCTCCAGGGCCGTTCCACTCGATCTCCAGCAGGTAGGCGCGCTTGTCGATCAGCGTCACCGACTTGGTGTTGCAGCCTGCGTCGATACCGTCGGAAACCTCGACCTTCACGATGGCACCGGTGCGGACTCTTCCGGTGACCGAGTACCCGTCGTTCTGCGTGTCGCAGATTTTGACTTTGTCGGTCGCATCCGTGAAGGACACGTAGCCGAGCTGGCGTCCGTCGAGATCGCTCAGGAAGACTGTTTGGTTGTCGGCGTGGGCCGTCGCCGGCACACCGAGGACGATCGCCATGCTTGCGGCAGCGCACAGGATCGTCGCGCGCTTCGTGGATTTCGAGAACCTCGTGAACATTGCGGTTTCCTTCCGGTGATTGAGCCCGGAGAGAAACGTTAGGGGTCGTCGCTTGCACAGCGCTGCCCGTACTTCGCCCGTACCAGGTCACTCGTTGCCCTTGAACATGACGAAGGCCGCCCCCACCTGCTGGGAGCGGCCTTCGTCCTGTGGCTACTTGTAGACGTCCGCCTGCGGGTCGCCGTGGCAGCGCTTGTACTTCTTGCCGGAACCGCACGGGCAGGAGACGTTGCGCGGGGTGCCCGGGTACAGCAGGCCGCTCGCGTCGGCGCCGTCCTCGGTGCGGACCGCGATCTCCTCGTCACCGTCGATCGTCGGCGCGGAGTACGACAGCCGCTGCGGCGGGCGGTTCTCCTTGCCGAGGCCCTTGGCGAGCAGCTTCGGCCGGTCGGTCAGGCGTGGGCCGTCCTGCGGGCGGTCGGCGTCGCGGCCGGGGAACTCCGCGACCGGGGCGCCCGGGGTGAGGATGTCCTCGGCCTCCTCGACGACCTCCGCCGCCGCGGCCTGCTGGGCGCGCATCGCCTCGACGTCGACCTCGACGTTGAAGATGAACGCGACCGACTCCTCCTTGATGGACTCCATCATGGCGGCGAACATGTCGTAGCCCTCGCGCTGGTACTCGACCAGCGGGTCGCGCTGCGCCATCGCGCGCAGGCCGATGCCCTCCCGCAAGTAGTCCATCTCGTACAGGTGCTCACGCCACTTGCGGTCCAGCACGTTCAGTACGACACCGCGCTCGAGCTCGCGCATCGGCTCGGTGCCGAGCAGCTCCTCGCGCCGTGCGTAGGCCTCGCGCGCGTCGGCGACGAACTTCTCCACCATGAAGTCCTGGGTCAGGCCGGAGCGCTCGCCGCCGGCCTCCTCGATCAGGTCCTCTTCGGTGACCGTCGTCTGGTACAGCGTCTTCAGCGCGGTGAACAGCGGGTCCAGGTCCCAGTCCTCGGCGAAGCCGTCCGCGGTCGCGCCCATGACGTAGCCGGTGACGGTCTCGTCGAGCATGTCGAGCACCTGATCCTGCAGGTCGGCGCCCTCGAGCACGCGGCGGCGCTCGTCGTACACGACGTGGCGCTGACGGTTCATCACGTCGTCGTACTTGAGGATGTTCTTCCGGGTCTCGAAGTTCTGCGCCTCGACCTGGGACTGTGCCGACGCGATCGCCTTGGTGACGACCTTGTTCTCCAGCGGCACGGTGTCGTCGTCGTTGCGCGACATCGCCCAGTCGACCATCTCGCGCTTGAACAGGCGCATCAGGTCGTCCTCGAGCGACAGGTAGAAGCGCGACTCGCCCGGGTCACCCTGACGGCCGGAACGACCGCGCAGCTGGTTGTCGATCCGGCGCGACTCGTGCCGCTCGGTGCCGAGCACGTACAGACCGCCGGCCTCGCGGACCTCGACCTGCTCGTCCTTGACCTGCTGCTCGAACTTCTCCAGGACCTTCGGGTACTCCGCCTCGTACTCCTCCGGCGTCTCCACCGGGTCGAGGCCGCGCGCGCGCAGGTCCTTGTCGGCCAGGAACTCCGGGTTGCCGCCGAGGATGATGTCGGTCCCACGGCCGGCCATGTTGGTGGCCACCGTGACCGCGCCCTTGCGACCGGCCTCGGCCACGATCGCGGCCTCCCGCGCGTGCTGCTTCGCGTTCAGCACCTCGTGCGGGACGTTCTCCTTGCGCAGGTGCGCGGACAGCCGCTCGGACTTCTCCACGCTGGTGGTGCCGACCAGGATCGGCTGACCGGTCTTGTACTTGTCGACGATGTCCTTGACGACCGCGTCGAACTTGGCGTCCTCGGTGCGGTAGATCAGGTCGCGCTGGTCGGCGCGGACCATCGGCTTGTTGGTCGGGATCGGCACGACGCCCAGGCCGTAGATCTTGCTGAACTCCGCGGCCTCGGTCATCGCCGTACCGGTCATGCCGGCCAGCTTGCCGTACTGACGGAAGTAGTTCTGCAGCGTGATCGTCGCGAGGGTCTGGTACTCCTCCTTGATCTCGACCTTCTCCTTGGCCTCGATCGCCTGGTGCAGACCCTCGTTGTAGCGGCGGCCGTGCAGCGTCCGGCCGGTGTGCTCGTCGACGATCAGCACCTCGCCGTCGACGACCACGTAGTCCTTGTCCTTGCGGAACAGGTCCTTGGCCTTCAGCGCGTTGTTCAGGTAGCTGATCAGGGGGGTGTTGGCCGACTCGTACAGGTTGTCGATGCCGAGCCGGTCCTCGACCTTCTCGATCCCGCGCTCGAGGATGGCGACGGTGCGCTTCTTCTCGTCGACCTCGTAGTCGGCGACCTTGCGCTTCTTCTCGTCGATCTCGAGGTCGGTGACGCCGCGCCGCTCGTTCTTCAGCTTCTGGTCGTCGGCGTTGGTCCAGGCCTGCAGGGTGGAGGCGATCTGGGCCATCTCGACGTACCAGCGCTGGGAGTCCTCGGCCGGGCCGGAGATGATCAGCGGCGTCCGGGCCTCGTCGACCAGGATCGAGTCGACCTCGTCGACGATCGCGTAGTTGTAGCCACGCTGCACGCAGTCGGCGATGTCGTTGGCCATGTTGTCGCGCAGGTAGTCGAAGCCGAACTCGTTGTTCGTGCCGTAGGTGATGTCCTTGGCGTAGGCGATCCGGCGCTCGGCCGGGGTCATCTCCGGCAGGATCACGCCGTAGTCGAGACCGAGGAAGTGGTACACCCGGCCCATCCACTCGGCCTGGAACTTGGCCAGGTAGTCGTTCACCGTGACCACGTGCACGCCCTTGCCGGACAGCGCGTTCAGGTACGTCGGCAGCGTGCCGACCAGGGTCTTGCCCTCACCGGTCTTCATCTCGGCGATGTTGCCCAGGTGCAGCGCCGCGCCACCCATGATCTGGACGTCGTAGTGGCGCTGGTGCAGGGTCCGCTTGGCCGCCTCCCGGACGACCGCGAACGCCTCCGGCAGCAGCGCGTCGAGCGACTCGCCGTTGTCCACCCGCTCCTTGAACTCGGCCGTCTGGGCCCGCAGCTCCTCGTCGGACATCGCGACGAAATCGTCCTCGATGGAGTTGACCACCTTCGCGATCCGCTGGAGCTGACGCAGCGTCTTGCCCTCGCCGATGCGCAGGACCTTGTCGACAACCTTCATGGTGGGCAGTTCTCTCCTTGCTGCTGAAGCCTGGTTGCGGCGGACTTGCCGGCGTCGTACCCACACTGGGCACGGCACGGTCCACCCGCCGGGCGGCGTGCGTCACCTATCGTACGGGGCCGGGTGAGCCAAGCCACGTCGGCTGCGTTTCCTGACTCACGCGCGGCGGCGCCGAAAAGTTCCTTCGGGGTTCCGGGCCGTCACTGTCCGCGCAGGGCGTGACTGAGCGCAGGCGCCAGATCGCCGGGGCCGGCCACCCGGACGTGGTCGAGCCCGAGCCAGCCGGCCAGCTGGACCAGCTCGGCCGCCAGCTCCTCCGGAGTCTCCGCGGGCGCGCCGTCCTCCGCGTGCGCGGACTGCACCAGCAGTACGCCGGCCGTCCGGTCCGCCTTCAGGTCGACCCGGGCCACCAGCCGGTCGCCGAGCAGGAACGGGAGCACGTAGTACCCGTAGACCCGCTTCTCGGCCGGCACGTAGATCTCGATCCGGTACCGGAAGTCGAACAGCATCTCGGTCCGGGTCCGCTCGTAGACCAGCGAGTCGAACGGGCTGACCAGGGCGCGCGTGTTCACCCGGCGCGGCAGCCGGGCGTCGCGGTGCAGGTACGCCGGGCGCTTCCAGCCCTCGATGCCGACCGGCAGCAGCTCACCCTCCTCGACCAACTCCTGGATCGCCTGGGTGGTCGGCGCCGGCGCGGTCCGGAAGTAGTCCTTCAGGCACTGGGCGGTCCCCACCCCGTGAGCCTTCGCGGCGATCCGGATCAGCTCGCGGTGCGCCTCCTCCGGCGTCGGGACCGGCGTCGCCAGCACGGCCGCGGGCAGGACGCGCTCCGGTACGTCGTACATCCGCTCGAACTGCTGGTTGCGTTTGGCGACGGTGATCTCGCCGGCGAAGAAGAGGAACTCCAGCGCGCGCTTCACGTCCGACCAGTTCCAGCCCCAGTTGTCCTTCTGGCGCTCCACGTCGTCGTCGATCTCGCGGGCGGTCAGCGGGCCCTGGGCGGTGACGTCGGCGAGCACCTGCTTGACCAGGTCGGGCCGCTCGGCCGCGATCGAGCGCGGGCCGCCCCACGCCTCGGTGGTCGCCCGGGCCATCCGCCAGCGCATCAGCGGGTGGGTCTCGACCGGGATCAGCGAGGCCTCGTGCGCCCAGTACTCCACCAGGCGGCGCGGGGCCTTGCCGGCGGCGCGGTCGAGCAGGTCGCGCGGGTACGGCCCCAGGCGGGAGTAGAGAGGTAGGTACTGCGCGCGGCTGAGCACGTTGACCGAGTCGATCTGGAGCAGCCCGATCCTCCCGAGCACCCGGCTGAGCGCCCGCATGTCGGGCACGCCCTTGGGCCGTGGGTCGGCAAACCCCTGGGCGGCCAGTCCAACCCGCCGAGCCTGAGCCTGAGACAGCACCTGAGTCGTCACCCCCAGCATTCTGCCGGGCCCCACCGACAAGCCACCCCCGAAGCCCAACAAGTACCAGCCCCCCAAGCCCCTCCGCCTTCTCCCCCATCCCGTCCCTACACCTTCTTTCCTTCCCTGTCCTTCCCTTGACCCATTCCCCCGTTCAGGTCATAACTCTTGAGTTACCGAAGGTGAGAGGTGCGCTACCCACCGTGGCAGTGGACGCTGCTAGGTAGGCCGCGACGCCCGCGCGGCCTCATACACCTGTGGAGCGTGAGGCAATGACAGGAAGAATCCAGCTGGTTCGAGCGACCTTGGCGGCCGTCGCACTGACCGGCGCGTCGCTCGGCGTCGTGTCCACCGCGTCGGCGACCCCGGCGCCGGAGCCGCCGCACACCCGGATCGTCGGTGGCGAGATCGCCCACACCGCCGACACCCCCTGGGCGCTGGCGCTGAACAACAGCGGATCCCCGGTCCCCAGCGGCCAGTACTGCGGCGCCACGCTGGTCGCGGCCAACAAGATCGTCACCGCCGCGCACTGCGCGACGGAGGCCGCGAGCACGTACACAGCCGTCCAGGGCCGCGACGTGCTCTCGGGGTCCAGTGGTCAGACCTCGAAGATCACCGACATCTGGGCGGACCCGGCGTACGGGTCGCAGCCCGGTCACGACGTCGCGGTGATGACCCTGGAGACGCCGTTCACCGGCGTACCGACGCTGCCGCTGGAGACCGACACCGCCGCCGACACGGCCGGCGCTGAGTCGGTCGTCTACGGCTTCGGCAGCACCGAGGGCACCGGCCCGGACGACACCTTCCAGAAGGTGACCGTCCCGGTGCTCGGTGACTCCTACTGCGCCGACGTGTACGCCAGCCAGGGCTACACCGGCGACGGCGAGATCTGCGCCGGCTACGAGGACGGCGGCAAGGACTCCTGCCAGGGCGACTCCGGTGGCCCGCTGGTCCTGAACGGCCGCCTGTTCGGGGTCGTGTCGTGGGGCATCGGCTGCGCCGACGCCGGCAACCCGGGCGTGTACGCCGAGGTCGCGACGTACTCCGCCGAGCTGCAGGCGCAGATCGGCAGCTAGCACCTTTAGGCAGTAAGAGGGGCCCGGGCTTTTTCAGCCCGGGCCCGTCTTGTGTGCTCGTTGGGTCAGACGGCCAGGCGGATCACGCCGTAGTCGTAGCCCCGGCGACGGTAGACGACGCTCGGCTGGTTCTCCTCGGCGTCGACGAACAGGTAGAAGTCGTGGCCGACCAGCTCCAGCTCGTAGAGCGCCTGGTCCAGCGACATCGGCTTGGCGGTGTGGGTCTTCTCGCGCATCACCAGCGGGCCGTCTCCGGTCACCGTCAGCGATCCGAACTTCTGGGTCGGCACCTCGTCGTCGGCGGTCTCCTCGACCACGACGTCGGCGCCGTTGAACGTCTGCTTGGCGTTGACGTGCCGCAGCCCCTCGGGCGCGTGCTCGCCGCGGTGCACCCGGCGACGGTCGGCGGCCTTGCGGACCTGCGCCCGCAGCCGGTCCAGGCTGACGTCGAACGCCGCCTGCTTGGTCTCACCGCACGCCTCGGCCCGGACCACCGGACCCTTGGTGTACATCGTGAGCTCGACCCTCATCGCGCGATCGTGCTGTCGCGGGTTCTTCTCCTGACTGACTTCCACTTCACAGCGCAGCACCCGGTGATCGACCTTCTCGATCCTGGCGAGCTTTTCCTCGACGTACTGCCGGAAGCGGTCACTGACCTCGCAGTGATGACCCTTGACAACGACGTCCACGGAAACCTCCATCGCTCGGCGACTTCTTTTACGTCCCGGAACCTCCGTAGCCATCCTGGCGGGGCCCGAAACGCGAACACCCGCTGTCAAGCCGGTCGGACTCCGTGGCCAGGATTCCGGCTGATCCGGTCCTGCACCACTTCACTGCCCGACAAGCCCTAGCGGGTGTCATAGGCCAACGCTAGTCGGCTTCGGCGAAAACCGGTAGGGAAGTTCTCATGAACCGGGCGTCGCGTAACGCCGGGTCGCGGCCAGCACGGCGGATCCGAGCACCGCGACTCCCGTTGTTTCCAAGGCGACGGCCGCCTGCGTGAGCGTGGAACCGGTCGTCAGCACGTCGTCCACCAGCAGGACAGGTTGATCTGTCAGCGTTTCAGCCCAGCGCGAACGCACCCCGAACACGCCGTCCACGTTGGCGATCCGCTCCCGCGCCGAGAGGCCGGCCTGGTCCTGCGGGCGGCGCAGAAGTCTGAGGGCGTCTGCCAGACGGACGTCGTACCCGCTTTCGCGGAGGTGGCGGACGGCAACTATCGCGATCCGCCGCAGGGGTTCGTGCCCGCGGGCCCGGACGGTCGCCGGCGCCGACGGGATCGGACAGATCCAGGCCGCGCGACCGGGCTCGATCGCTGCGGCTATTGAGATTGCGAGGGCCTTGCCGAGCGGCCGGGCCAAGGTGTACCGGGCGCGCTCCTTGTGCTCGATGATCAGACGGCGCGGCATTCCGTCGTACGGCGAACAGGCGGTCGCACGCGGAAACCCCGCCGGCTCGGGCGTCGGGACTGCGGTAAACGGAGTCAACGCCGCCAGATCGGCTCGGCACCCCACGCAGAGACTGACACCCGGGCGCTCACACCCGGCGCAGGTGCCACCGAGGACAAGATCCACCCACGCGTCCCGAAGCCCCACCAGGAAACCCTGCGCTCTAGCGGGGCGGGGCTGCAAAACGGGGTTGTGGACAACTCAGCCGGGCAGCGCCCGGCCGGGCTTAGGCGAGGAGGCCGGTGATCAGGGTCATCGTGGGGATGGAGAGCAGCGTGGTGAGCAGGACCGTGCTTCGGGCGAGCTGCTGGCCGGTGCGGTAGTGCACGGCGTACACGTAGACGTTCTGGGCGGTTGGGAGCGCTGCCAGCAGGGTCGGGGCCAGCAGGGCGTGTCCCTCGAGGCCGAGGACCCAGCGGCCCACGGCGTACGCGATAGCGGGTTGGAGGACGATCTTGAGCGAGACGGCCAGGGTCAGGTCCGGACCAGGGCCGAGGCGGGTGCTGCTGGTCCGGCCGCTCAGGCTGAGCCCGTACGCGATCAGCGCGACCGGGACCCCCGCCGCACCGACCAGCTCGATCGGGCGCATCAGCAGCGTCGGCGGGTCGAAGCCGACGGCAGCGACCAGCAGGCCCAGCAGCGACGCGACCGTCAGCGGGTTGCGCAGCGGACGGGTCAGGACGGTCCGCAGTGACACCCGCCGGCCGGAGCCCTGCCGGTAGCCGTCCAGTACGGCGAACGCGACCGGCGCCATCACCAGCAGCTGGAACAGCACGATCGGCGCGACCAGGGCGCCGTCACCGAGAACATAGACGGCGACCGGGATGCCCAGGTTGCCCGCGTTCACGTACGACGCGGCGAGCGCGCTGATCGTCGCCTGCGCCCGGTCGCGGTGCCAGACCAGTCCGGAGACGGTCAGCGACAGCACCACGATGATCAGGACGCAGGACAGGCTGGTGAGCAGCACCGGCGAGAAGATCACGTTCAGGTCCGCACGGGAGATCGTGGCGAACATCAGCGCGGGCGTGGCCACGAAGAAGGCCAGCCGGGACAGCACCAGCTCGTCCTCGCTGCGGAGAACGCCGGCCCGACCGACGACGTACCCGAGAACGGCCACCGCGACGAGGGTGAAGAACGCGCTCAGAACAGAGGACACGGCGGCCGTCGGTCCTCGGAACTTGTCATTACCTACATGCTAGGGAACGTCCCGGGGATCGGTCCTCCGGAGTCCCGCATCGCGGACGACCTTCGGGACCGCACGGACGTGCGCCCTGCCACCCGACCAGGTTGAGGAACTCCACCGGCCCAGTCGCGCTGCGAACTTCCCACTACCGGTGTCCCTCCGGATCAGCGCCTGCACTACCCGACACAGAGGGGGCGGGCGGGCTCGATCAGGCTCACCACCCAACAGCATGGGGGCGCTACCGACGGGGGCAGATCAGCCCGGGTACACCGGCAGGATGTTGATGGGTTGTTCGTTTTCTTCCAGCTCCGACCAGTTGAGGTCTTTGCTTTGCCAGTGGGTGGTGCCGTCGACGTCCCGGACCACCGGGAGGGTGTCGATGTTGGGGTTCGAGGCCAGGGTTTCCGACTGGAAGGCGTTGTTGGGTGAGCCGGGGATGACGCGGGGGGCCGAGCCGTCGACGTTGACCAGCCAGGGCTGGCGGGCGCCTTGGGGAGTGGGGCGGCCGGAGACCAGGACGCCGAGCTGGTTCCAGGTCGCGTCGGTGATGTCGTACAGCGGCACCTCCAGCCGGCGGGTCTGGGTGAGCTGGAGCTTCTTCGCGTTGTCGGTGGTGATGGTGCCGGTCTCGACGGTGTTCTGGCCGTTCTTGCCGGTGATCACCAGCAGCGCCCGTACGCCGTCCGGCGCCATCCGCAGCTGGACCGGCTCGCGGCCGTCGAAGGTGGTGCGGACCTCGACGATCTTGCCGTCCTTGCTCCGCATCCGCAGCCTCGGCGCCGAGCTGTCGGCGCGGTCGACGATCCACAGGTTCTCCTGGGCGTCGAAGCTGGGTCGCAGCACCTTGCCGTCGGTCGGGATCAGGTCGACCTTGTCGCTGTCGTCGACCGCCTCGACCAACGGGCCGTAGGCAATCACGTCGTTGCCGTCGACCACGGTCTCGACGGCGCCGGCCTCGCCGGTCAGGCTCACCGCGAAGCTGGTCGCGGCGTACTTGAAGAGCAGGCTCTGGTCCAGCCGGGTGATGCCGATCGTGGTGGCGCTGTCCAGGTTGCCCCGGACGATCTTCTTGCCGACGATCCCGTACAGCTCCTTCATCTGCGGCGTCGGGACGGTCGGGTCGAACTGCGCGTAGTTGGCGAACTGGAGGGCGTCGGAGGTGTTGACCTCCAGGCCGGCACCGTCCACGGTGATCTTCACCCGGGTGCTGATCGGGCGGAGCGTCCACATGATCTGCGCCGCCAGCACGCTCCGGTCGGCGTTGGACAGACCGGCCGCCGACTTGCTCAGCTCGACGGTCGCCTCACCGAGCTCGACAGGCACCGAGACATTCACCTGCGTCCCGGGCGGGGCGGCGGTGCCGACCCCGTTGCCGAGCCGGTCGGTGGGGCCCTTCAGCAGCTCCTGGACGAGCCGGGTCGCGACCTGCCCGGGCGGCAGCTGCGGCAGGTAGATCGGGTCGGGGACGAGCATGTTGCGGTCGCGGTTGGCGAAGTACAGCGCGTACGGCTCGAGCCGCGACTCCAGCTGGTTGTTCGGCAGGAAGGTCCCGTTCGGCACGCTGGAGACCCGGAACTGCCCGTCGGCCTGCTGCACGGTGAAGGAGAAGTCGACCATCGATCCGCGCGGCGCCGACGACCAGCTGCCGCGCGCGTCGATGGTGCCGATCTTGGGTGCGCGCAGCCGGATCGTGTTGGTGCCGGGCACCTGCGTCAGCGCCTTGGTCGAGGACTGGTCGTAGACCGTGATCCCCTTCTCCGGCTCCCACTTCGCCGCCGCGGCGGGCGTCATGTACTGCCGCGCGGTGTCGTAGTTGCTGAAGTCGGACATCGCCTCGACGAACCCGCTGACCAGCGCGGCCGGCTTCGCGTTCGTCCTCGGCTGCTGCGCCTCGACGCCGACCTTGCCGCCGGAAGCGGCGGCGGCGTTCTTGCTGCCGTTGCGGACCTGTCCCTCGGTCGGCACGGACGCGCACCCACCAGCCACCAGTACGACGGCCAGCCCCGCGCTCACCAGGCCCGTACGGCGAAGTCGCGTCCTCACAGGTCCTCACCACCGGTCAGCTTCTGGTACGGCGCCCCGACGTCGACCAGCGACATCTCCGGGACCACCCGGGACGCGTCGGACGGGCGCGCGGGCAGCGGCGAGCCGGACAGCGTGACGTCCGGGCGCCGCGGCAGCGTCAGCCGGAAGTACGCGCCGTCGCCGGGCGATCCCCACGCGTCGAGCCGGCCACCGTGCAGCCGGGCGTCCTCCAGCGCGATCGACAGCCCGAGGCCTGTCCCGCCGGTGGTCCGCGCGCGAGCCGGATCGGCCCGCCAGAACCGGCTGAACACCATCTCGGCCTCCTCGGCCCGGAAGCCGATCCCATGATCCCGTACGGCGACGGCGGCAGCGTCCTCGTCGGTCGCCGTACTGATCAGGATCGGCCGGCCCTCGCTGTGCTCGATCGCGTTGCCGATCAGGTTGCGCAGGATCCGCTCGATCCGGCGCGCGTCGACCTGGGCGCGGCACGGTTCGGGCATCGCCAGCTGGACCTCGCTGCCCTTGCGTTCGAGCAGGGTCTCGTGGTTCTCCAGCACCCGGGCGACGATGTCGCGCAGGTCGACGTCCTCGAGGTCGAGCGCGGCCGCTCCGGCGTCGAACCTGCTGATCTCCAGCAGGTCGGCGAGCAGCTCCTCGAACCGGTTGAGCTCGTTCTGCAGGAGCTCGACCGAGCGACGGGTGATCGGGTCGAACTCGTCGCGCGTCTCGTGCAGCAGGTCGGCGGCCATCCGCACGGTCGTCAGCGGGGTCCGCAGCTCGTGCGACACGTCGGAGACGAACCGGCGCTGCAGCCGGGACAACTCCTCGAGCCGGCGGATCTGCTGCTGCAGGTTGCTGGCCATCTTGTTGAACGACACGGCCAGCCGGGCCAGGTCGTCGGTGCCGCGGACCTGCATCCGCTCCTCGAGCTTGCCGGCCGCGAGCCGCTCGGCGATCCGCCGGGCCATCCGCACCGGGGTCACCACCTGGCGGGTGACCAGCCAGGCCACCGCACCGAGCAGGACGACCAGGAGCAGCCCGGCGGTGAGCAGAGCCCGCTGTACGACGTCCAGCGTCTCCTGCTGGGCCGTGAGCGGGAACAGGAAGTACACCTCGTACCGCTCGCCGGTGGAGTCCACCCGGACCTGCGACCCGATCGCCAGCCCCGGCGCGCTCGGCCGGCCCTCGTAGTTGATCAGCGTGTAGGTGTCCCACAGGGAGGCGCCGTCGCTCCCGACCGAGGACTGCAGCTCCTGCGGCACCGAGGTGCTGACCACGCCACCGGTCTGCTGGATCAGCACCGAGCCGGAGTTGTCGGTCGGCATCAGCACCACGTCGTACAGGCCCGCACGGTTGGAGTTCTGGACGAGCTCGCTCAGCTTCTGCGTGATCGTGGCCGGGTCGGCGGCGTTGATCGAGCTGGACAACGCGTTCAGCTGCGCGGCGGCCTCGGCCAGGGCACTGCTGCGCCGCGACTCCAGGACGCCGTCGGTGACCTGGCTCATCATCACCCAGCCGACCAGGATCAGTACGACGGTCGACATCAGCAGCGTGCCGGTGACGATCCGGGCCTGGATCGAGCGGCGCCAGATGTCGGGCCAGCGGGTCGGGTGCGTACGCCAGAACGGCGGCTGGACGGCGTGCCAGTCCAACCCAGCGGCCGTGAGCTCGATCTCCGTCCCGCGGGGCTCCGGTGCGGACTCCGCCTTCTCCGCCTGCGACGTGTCGTCGCGGCCGTACTCGATCAGTCCGCACCCGCCTTGTAGCCGACGCCGCGGACCGTCACCACGATCTCCGGGTGCTCGGGGTCCTTCTCGATCTTGGAGCGCAGCCGCTGGACGTGCACGTTGACCAGCCGGGTGTCGGCGGCGTGCCGGTACCCCCAGACCTGCTCGAGCAGGACCTCACGGGTGAACACCTGCCAGGGCTTGGAGGCCAGGCAGACCAGCAGGTCGAACTCCAGCGGGGTCAGCTGGATCGTCTCGCCGCTGCGCTTCACCGAGTGCCCGGCGACGTCGATGGTCAGGTCGCCGATCGTCAGCGACTCCGGGCCGGGCTCGTCCATCCGGCGCAGCCGGGCCCGGATCCGGGCCACCAGCTCCTTGGGCTTGAACGGCTTCACCACGTAGTCGTCGGCGCCGGACTCCAGGCCCAGGACGACGTCCACGGTGTCGCTCTTCGCGGTCAGCATCACGATCGGTACGCCGGACTCGGCGCGGATCGCACGGCAGACGTCGATCCCGTCCATCCCGGGCAGCATCAGGTCGAGCAGCAGCAGGTCCGGCTTGAACTCACGGAACGCCGGTACCGCTTTGTCACCGGTCGCACACAGATAGGTGTCGTAGCCTTCGTTGCGCAGCACGATGCTGAGCATCTCCGACAACGCCGTGTCGTCGTCGACGATGAGAACTCGTCCTCGCATCGTCCGGTTGCCTTCTGCCACGCCGTGCTCCCTGCTCTGCCGTCTGCCTGCTTGCGCTTGCCGTCTGCCGGTCCGGATCGTCGAATCAGGTGGTACGACCCGCGGCCGCACTACGGATAGTGTCCCATTCCCCAGGTAGTGCACACGCCGGATCGCCGTGCGAGCCGCCGCCAATGCCGGTCCGTGGACCGCCCGGGGGGTGATCATGGTGCAAGTCGTGCCCGGGGGACAACCCGGGGCGGGGACACGAGGGGAGGCACGGCGTGCGCGACGACCTCGGCGTACGGGAGGACGGCGGCGAGCCGCTGCGGCCCTGGCTGCCGGCCGACCTGCTCGACAACGCCGCCCGGACGATCTCGGAGAACAAGGCGATCATGCTGGGCCTGCCCGTGCTGGCGGGGATCGCGCTGGCCGCCGTACAGGCCGGTCTGACGCAGCTGACGGTGCCGGGCGGGATCGGGGCGCTGTTCGGTGAGGACGACCCGTTGGAGCAGGCCGGTGCCGCTCTGCTGCTGATGTACGGCGTGCAACTGGTGCTGTTCGCGGTGGTGTCGAGCATGCTCGCCGGGATCATCGCGCTGGCCGCGGTGCGCAGTCAGCTGGGCCGGCGGCTCGGACCGCGCGAGTTGCTGCGGCTGGTCCGTCCGGCACTGCCCGCACTGGCCGCGGTGGGGCTGCTGCAGTCGCTGTCGTTCGTCGTCCTGCTGGCGGGCTGGGGACTGAGCGTCTTCGGAATCGGCCTCGGTGCGGACGCCGCGATCTCGTCGGACGCGGCCGGGCTGATCTCGGTGGTGCTGATCCTGGTCGGCGCCGTGCTGGTGATCATCTTCGGCATCCGTCTGGTGCTGGCCGGGACGGTGGTGCTGATGGAGGGCAAGCACGCACCGGACGTCGGCCTCTACGTCCCTGCCCGGGTTGGTGTCTTCGGTGCGCTCAAGCGTTCGTGGTACCTGGTCAAGGGCAGGTTCTGGCGGGTCTTCGGTGTGCTGCTGTTCGGCGGTGTGGTGGTCAACATCGTCAGCTACGCCCTGCAGTTCGGTGTGACCACGCTGGTCCTCACGCTGGGCAGCTGGGTCGACAGCAGCGGCGGTGACGCCGCGCTGGTCGTCGGCATCGCGGTCGCCGCCGCGGCGGGTGTCGCCACCGTGGCCACCCTGATCGCCAGCCTGGCCTTCATGTCCGCCGTACAGGCCTTGATCTACCTGGATCTCCGAGTACGCCGTGAGGGCCTGGACCTGTGGATGCGGCCCTCCCTGCGACCGACCGTGCCCGGACCGACGGAGTGGCAACGTTGATTCCTTTCGAACCCCCGGTGGACATCAGCCGGGACGACGCCGCGGCCGAAGCCGCCCGGGAGCTGTCCAAGCCGGTCTACGGCCAGGCCGGTGACTCCTTGGTCAGCAGGGCGGTCCAGAAGGTGTTCGAGTGGATCGCCGACCTGCTGGACGGTGTGGTCAGTCCGAGCGCCGACGGCCGTACGGGACTGATCCTGCTGTTCGGGCTGATCGCCCTGATCGTTGTTGTCGTGCTGTGGAGAGCTGGTGTGCTGCGGACCTCCGGCGGTAAGACCAGCCAGGCAGTGTTCGACACCGAGCGCCCTCGCAGTGCTGCGCAGTACCGCTCGCAGGCCGAGCAGGAGGCCGCTGCGGGCGACTACACCGCCGCAGTACGCAGCAGGTTCCGCGCCTGTGTGGCTGAGCTGACAGAGCGCACTGTGCTGGACGAGCGTGCCGGCCGGACGGCGTACGAGGCTGTTGCTGACGCGGGCCGGGCGGTCCCGGCACTGCGCGACCCGCTGCGGCCTGCCGCGGATGTCTTCACCGAAGTTGTCTACGGCAACCGCCCCGGTACGCCGGAGCGCTACGCCGCGGTCGTTGCCGCGGACGAGGCGGCTCGCCGCGTCTCCACGAGGGCGCTGGTGCAGGGATGAGCACACCGGTCGGGCGGAGCGTCGGCGAGGGCTGGCGGGCTCTGCGGGTGCCCCTGCTCGTCACTGGCGCGATCGTGCTCGGTGTGGTCATCCTGATGGTCGCGACGGCCGCGCGGACCTCGGGTCCCTTCAGCCCCGACTCGTCCGAGGCCAGTGGCGCCAAGGCTCTGGCAACGTTGCTGGAGGACCACGGCGTCCAGGTGACCGGTACGGAGAACCTGGACGACGCCGTTGGTAGCGGAGCCGACCGGGCGTTGCTGATCGGGCCGTCCGGAAGCCTGAGCAGCAGCGACTGGCGCCGCATCGCGTCGTCGGGCTGGGACCACCTCATCCTGGTCCGGCCGGACCGCGAGGCCCTGGAGACTCTTGCCCCGGGCATCGAGAACGCCAGCTCCACCCTGCCGGCCGGTAGCCGGTCCCCCGACTGCGCTCTGCCTGCGGCGGTCAAGGCGGGCACAGTGACGGTGAGAGGTACGACGTACAGCGCGCCGTCGGAGGCCGAGTCCTGCTACGGCGACGGCGTCAACGCCACCGTGATCCGGATGGAGCGGGACGACCGGATCGTCGACGTGATCGGGACGCAGCAGACCTTCACCAACGCCGAGCTGGCCGAGGACGGCAACGCGGCACTGGCGCTCAACCTGCTCGGCACGCACCCCGAACTGGTCTGGTACCTGCCGCAGTACGAGTCCTCCACCTTCGACGACGCCGGTGAGGACGACGGCCCGCCGCTGATCCCGCCGGACGTCCGGTACATCGCCTGGGCACTGGCCTTCGCCCTGCTCGTCGTAGCGCTCTGGCGTGGCCGCCGGCTCGGTCCCGTCGTACCGGAGCCGCTGCCGGTCGTCGTACACGCAGCTGAGACCACTGAGGGCAGGGCGCGGCTCTACCGGCGTTCACGCGCCCGGGACCGAGCGGCCGCCGCACTGCGCGAGTCGGCGCTCGGCAAGATCTACAAGGTCCACGGCATCCCGCGCCGGGCCGAGCCGAACGCTGTGGTGAGCGCCCTGGCCGCCCGGACCGGTCTGGACCCGGCCATGCTGTACGACATCCTCTACGGCGGGCCTCCGGTCGACGACGCCGCACTGCTCTCCCTGTCCGACGCACTGCAAGTACTGACCCAGGAGGTAGCCCGTGACGTCCACGACCGCTGAGGTGAGCCCCGAGCGGGCCCGGCAGGCACTGGTCGAGCTGCGGGCGGAGATCGGCAAGGCCGTCGTCGGCCAGGACACCGCGGTGACCGCCCTGGTGCTCGCCCTGCTCTGCCGTGGCCATGTGCTCCTGGAGGGCGTGCCCGGTACGGCGAAGACGCTGATGGTGCGGGCCCTGTCGATGGCGATGCGGCTGGAGACCAA
Source organism: Kribbella sp. DT2 (assembly GCF_049844575.1). Taxonomy (NCBI): domain Bacteria; kingdom Bacillati; phylum Actinomycetota; class Actinomycetes; order Propionibacteriales; family Kribbellaceae; genus Kribbella; species Kribbella sp. DT2. The sequence continues at coordinate 117,941 of NZ_JBNCLH010000014.1, forward strand.
GCGGGTGCAGTTCACGCCCGACCTCATGCCCGGTGACGTCACCGGGTCGCTGGTGTACGACGCGAAGACCAGCGAGTTCGAGTTCCGCCCCGGCCCGGTGTTCACGAACATCCTGCTGGCCGACGAGATCAACCGGACGCCGCCGAAGACGCAGGCCGCGCTGCTGGAGGCGATGGAGGAACGGCAGGTCACCGTCGACGGCGAGCCGCGCAAGCTGCCGTCGCCGTTCGTCGTCGCCGCCACCCAGAACCCGATCGAGTACGAGGGCACGTACCCGTTGCCCGAAGCGCAGCTGGACCGGTTCCTGCTCAAGGTGACGCTGGACATGCCGCCGCGGGACGCGGAGATCGCCGTACTGGCTCGGCACGCGCAGGGGTTCGACCCGCGAGACCTGGCCGCGGCGGGGATCCGCCCGGTGGCCGGGCCGGAGGACCTGTTGGCCGGACAGGCTGCCGTACGACGGGTCGCCGTACGGGAGGACCTGCTGGCGTACGTGGTGGACCTGTGCCGGGCGACCAGGCAGTCGCCGTCGCTGCAGCTCGGGGTGTCGCCGCGTGGCGCCACTGCCCTGCTGGCGGTCGCTCGGGCGTGGGCGTGGTTGTCCGGACGCGACTACGTGATCCCGGACGATGTGAAGGCGATGGCGCGTCCTTGCCTGCGGCACCGGGTGCAGATCCGGCCGGAGGCCGAGCTGGAGGGCGTCACCGCGGACGCCGTACTGGAGAGCGTGCTTGCCACGGTTCCGGTACCACGCTGATGGTTGTCACTGGCCGGGCCGGGGTGCTGGCCGGCTTGGGAGTTCTCTTCGTCGCACTGGCGATGCCGAGCTGGTCCGGCGTCGGTGTGGTGGTCGCCGTCGTACTGATGGTGTGCCTGGTCGACCTGCTGCTGGCGGGGTCGCCGCGGCGGCTGCAGCTCACCCGCGACGGGGACACCGCGGTGCGGCTCGGGCAGCCGGCCACGGTGACGCTGCTGGTCGCCAACCCGGGCCGCCGGGTCAGGGGGTTGCTGCGGGACGCATGGCCGCCGTCGGCCGGCGTACAGGATCCTCCGCACAAGCTGGACCTGCCCGGTGGTGAGCGACGGCGGCTGGTCACTCATCTGGTACCGACAAGGCGTGGTGACCGGAAGGCTTACCGGGTGACCATCCGGTCGATCGGACCGCTTGGGTTCGCCGGGCGGCAGGGGTCGCACGAGGCGCCGTGGACCGTGCGGGCGCTGCCGCCGTTCAACAGCCGCAAGCACCTGCCGTCGCGGCTGGCCCGGTTGCGTGAGCTGGACGGGCGGACCGCTCTGCTCGTACGGGGTCAGGGGACCGAGTTCGACTCGCTGCGCGACTACGTGCCGGGTGACGACGTCCGCAGCATCGACTGGCGGGCCACTGCGCGGCGCAGCAACGTCGTACTGCGGACCTGGCGGCCGGAGCGGGACCGGCAGGTCGCCATCGTGATCGACTCCGGCCGGATGTCCGCAGGTCGCGTCGGCGACGCCCCACGGCTCGACCACGCGATGGACGCCGCGCTGCTGCTCGCGGCGCTGGCGACGCGGGCCGGCGACCGGGTGTCGTTGCTGGCCTGCGACTCGGCCGTACGAGCCGACGTACGGCGCCCTGCTCCGGAGGACGTGCTGCCGTCCTTCGTGAACGCCCTCGCCAACGTCGACGCCGAGCTGGTCCAGACCGACTTCCGCGTCGTCGTCTCGCAAACCCTCGAACGCCTGGGCCAACGCTCGCTCGTCGTACTCCTCACCGGCCTGGAACCCGCCGTCATCGAGGAGTCCCTCCTCCCCGTCATCGGCCCCCTCCTCCGCCGCCACGTCGTCGTACTGGCCTCTGTCGCCGACCCGCGCCTCGACGAACTCGAGTCCGCCCGCTCCGACCTGATCGAGCTGTACGGCGCCGCCTCCGCCGCCCGCTCCCGCCTCGACCGAGAACGCGTCACCGCCGTCCTCACCCGAGCCGGCGTCACCGTCGTCGACGAAAACCCCGACCAGATCGCCCCGGCCCTGGCCGACACCTACCTGTCCCTGAAGAAGGCCGGCCGGCTCTAGACCAGGTCGAGCGGTTCGTGGGGGCCGTCCGGGTAGACGACCTTCAGCTGGTCGCCCGGGCGGACGGTGCCGCCGTGGTTCACCACCGACATCACGCCGGTGAGGCGGACGACCTCGCCGGCGGCGTCCTTGTGGAGCATCGTCTTGAGCAGGCCCTTGCGGAACTTGTTGATCTGGCTGCACGGGTTGCGGAGGCCGGTCAGGGTGACGACGGCGGTGTCGCCGAGGTGGAGCTCAGTGCCGGTGGGCAGGTTGAGCAGGTCGACGCCTGAGGTGGTGACGTTCTCCCCCAGGTCGCCGGGGCCCACCTGGTAGCCGGCTGCGTCCAGTACGGCGAAGAGCTCGGACTGGATCAGGTGGACCTGGCGCACGTTGGGGGCGGCCGCGTCGACCTCGATCAGGTGGAGGTGCTGGACGGTGGCGCCCGCGTGGGCGTCACCTTCGACGCCGAGGCCCTCGATCAGCATGATCTCGGGCACCGGCGGCTTGCTGAAGTTGTGCCTGCTGTCGTGGTTGACCGACTCGACTCTCACCCGTCCAGCTTAAGGAGGTGGCACGCGGCCTGCTGCGACACAGCGGGCGGCAGGATCTCCAACGGCACCGTGCGGCACTCCGCGACGACCACCTGGCAGCGCGGGTGGAAGCGGCAGCCGGACGGGATGCGGGTCGGGTCCGGCGGTTCGCCCGTGAGGACGATCTTCTCCGGTGACTCGGGCAGGACCGAGAGCAGCGCCTTGGTGTAGGGGTGCTGAGGGTTCTGCAGGACCTCCTCGGTCGGCCCGGACTCGACGATGCGGCCGAGGTACATCACCGCGACCCGGTCGGCGATGTTCCAGGCGAGACCGAGATCGTGGGTGACGACGAGGGCGGACAGTCCCAGGTCGTCGCGGAGCTTCAGGAGCAACGCGAGGATCTCGCCACGGACGGAGGCGTCGAGGGACGCGACCGGCTCGTCGGCGATCAGGACCTGAGGGTTGAGGGCCAGGGCCCCGGCGATGACCACGCGCTGGCGCTGACCGCCGGACAGCTCGTGCGGGTAGCGCAGGAAGAAACGCTCAGGCGGCCTCAGCCCGGCTCGGGACAGCGCGTCCGCGACGACCTTCTCCTCGTCCGGCAGCCGGTGGATTCGGGGGCCTTCGGCAACGGCTTCGTACACCGTCTGCCGCGGGTTGAGCGACCCGGTCGGATCCTGCAGGACCAGCTGCACCCGCCGCCGGTACGCCTTCAACGCGCGGGTCTTGTAGCTGAGCGGGCGGCCGTCGTACACGACCTCGCCACCGGCCGGCTTCTCCAGCCCGAGCAGCGTGCGCGCGAGCGTCGTCTTGCCGCAGCCGGACTCGCCGACGAGCGCGACGATCTCGCCCGCACCGACCGCCAGGTTGACCCCGTCGACAGCCCGCGCCCGTCGCCCCCGCGCCGCGAACTCGACGGACAGGTTCCTTGCCTCCAGCATCAGCCCTCCCCCACCAGCACGCACGCCGCCGTACGACGGTCGCCCGCCGGCCGTAGCTCGATCTCGACCGTCGAGCAGGTCTCCAGCGCCACCGGGCAGCGCGGATGGAACACGCACCCCGACGGCAGTTCCGAAGGATCCGGCGGATCCCCACCGAGCCCCTTCGGCGCCAGCCGCGACGCCGGGTCGCCGATCGTCGGGAACGCCGTCGACAACGCTCGGCTGTACGGGTGCGCGAACGCACCGCCCGACGGACCGGTCTCGACCACGCGCCCGGCGTACATCACCGCGAGCCGGTCGCAGAGGTCGGCCAGGACGGACAGGTCGTGCGAGATCATCAGCAACGCGATGTCCTCCGCCGCGACCAGCTCGCGGATCAGCGTCAGCACCTGCGCCTGGACCATCACGTCCAAAGCGGTCGTCGGCTCGTCCGCGATGATCAGCCGCGGCTCGCAGGCCAAGGCCATCGCGATCATCACTCGTTGCCGTTGGCCACCACTCAGTTCGTGCGGGTAGCTCCGCGACCGCCAGGCCGGCAGCCCGACCTGCTCCAGCAGCTCGGCGACCCGGCGCCGGGCCTTCTCCGGACCGGCGAGCTTGTGCACGAGCAGCGGCTCCGCGATCTGCTCGCCGATCCGCCGTACGGGGTTGAGTCCGTGCTGCGCGCCCTGGAAGACGATCGACGCCTCGGCCCAGCGGACCGCGCGCAACTTGCCCCACGACATCGTCAGCACGTCATCACCTTCGAGCAGGATCCGGCCGCCCATCGCGGCGTCCCGCGGCAGCAGTCGCAGGATCGCCATCGCGAGCGACGACTTGCCCGATCCCGACTCCCCCACGATCCCGAGGGCCTCACCCGCGTCCACAGCCAGCGACACACCCCGTACGGCGGGCACCTCACCGCCCGCGATCTTGTACGTCACCGACACGTCGTCCAGCTCGAGCAGGCTCATCGCGCGCCTCGCAGTCTCGGATTGAGCACCGTTTCGAGCGCGCGGCCGCAGAGCGTGAACGCCATCACCACGGCCACGATGCACAGGCCCGGTACGAGGATGTACCACCACGCGCCCGACGTCGCCGCGCCCCAGTCGTACGAGCCGCGCAGCATGGTCCCCCAGGACGTCTTGTTCGCGCTGATGCCGAGGAAGGCCAGCGTGGACTCGGTGACGATCGCGCTCGCGACCTCGAGCGTCGTGCTGGCCAGCAGCAACGGCGCGACGTTCGGCAGCACGTGCCGGGTCGCGATGTGCCAGTGCCCGCCGCCGAGCGCGGTCGACCGCTCGATGTACGGCCGGGCCTCGACCGCGAGGGTCTGGGCCCGGAGCAGCCGCGCGGTCGACGGCCACGAGGTGACGCCGATCGCGACGACGATGGTCGCCGTGCTGCCGCCCAGGATCGCCGCCAGCACCAGCGCGGTCACCAGCGACGGCAGCACGAGGAACCAGTCGGTGATTCGCAGCACGATCGCGCCGATCCAGCCGCGGAAGTGCCCGGCGACGATGCCCAGCACGGTCCCGATCACCATGCTCAGCAGGGCCGCGAGGAAGCCGATCAGCAGCGACGTACGGGATCCCCACCAGATCATCAGCAGCACGGACCGGCCGGACTCGTCGGTGCCGAGCGGCGCGTCCCAGCTCGGCGGCGCCATCTTCTCGCCGGTTCCGCTGACCACGTTGGTCACGCCGGAGTCGATGAACAGCGGCGCGACCAGCGCGAGCACGACGGCGAGGACCAGGATCGCCAGGCCGACGACTCCGGTCCGGTGGTGCCGGAAGTCGTCCCAGAACCGTTGCAGGGAACGCTTTCGCCGGGTCCAGGTGACACTCATGCGGACCTCACCCTCGGGTCGAGAAGGTGGTAGACGACGTCGGCCAGGGTGTTCATCACGATCACCGACACCGTGATCAGCAGGAACGTGCCCTGCATCAACGTGAAGTCCGGCACTCGGATCGCCTCGTAGAACAGTTGCCCCAGGCCCGGCCAGCTGAAGATCGCCTCGACCGTGACGGCGCCGCCGACGACGAAGCCGATCCGCATAAAGACCAGCGTGACGGTCGGCAGCAGCGCGTTCGGTACGGCGTGCTTGCGGCGGATGTCGTCGTCCTTGAGCCCCTTGGCGCGGGCCGTGGTGACATAGTCCTGGCCGACCTCGTCGAGCACCGAGGACCGCATCACCAGCAGGTACTGCGCGTAGACGACGGCGACCATCGTCAGGCACGGCAGCACCATGTGCTTGGCCACGTCGAGGATGTAGCCGAACCCGTCCGGCGCGTCGACGCTCTCGATCCCGCGGGTCGGGAAGATGCCCGGGATCGGCCCGACGCCGGCCGCGAACACCATCAGCAGCAGGAGCCCGAGCCAGAACGTCGGCACCGACCAGAGCACCAGCGAGATCGCCGTGGAGAACTTGTCGAACCGGCTGCCCGGCTTCCAGCCCGCACGCGCGCCCTGCCAGATCCCGAGGCTGACGGCCATCACCAGCGCCGTACCGGTCAGCAGCAGCGTCGACCCGATCCGTTCCCCGATCAGGTCGAGCACCGGCCGCTTGTACTCGTACGACGTACCGAGGTCGAACTGCACGGTCTGCTTGACGAACTGGAAGAACTGCTCGGGCAACGACTTGTCCAGCCCGAGCCGGTGCCGCTCCAGGTCGAGCTGCTCCGGCGTCATGTTCCGGCCCTGCGCCAGCGCGCGCACCGGGTCACCCGGCAGCAGCCGGAACAGGAAGAACGTCGCCACGATCACCATCGAGATGCTGAGCAACGCCCCACCCGCCTTGCTCACGGCGTAGCGCAGCATCCCGTTGCGGACCGGGGTCTCCTCCAGCTCTTGGGTGACGCTCATCGTGCCCGCCCCGGCCCACGAGCACCACAAAGGTTTTGGGGCCGCCCGTTCTGGACTGAGGAGGGAGGGAGCGCAGCGACCGACCGACGAGGGAAGAACGGGCG
>NZ_JBNCLH010000015.1:0-29899 GCF_049844575.1 Kribbella sp. DT2
AACTACGTCGATCCATACGAAAGCTCCCCAGGAGTCGGAACTGAATTTCTCAGTCCAACTTCTGGGGAGCAGTTCAGTTCATGGTCCGGGGGTTCTGCTTGTGGGGGTGCTAGCTCGTACGCCGCCGCGGCTGCTCGGGCAGCCCGCTCGCCGTCGGATCCAGCTCAATGGTGCGATCACCAGCCGGCGGCTCCGCGGCGGGCGGCTGGGCAGCCGGCGGCTCAGCGGCGCGGGGCTTCTCGACCGCCTGCACCGGATCGAAGTGCTCGCCGACCTCCGACTCGACCGGCTGCGGCGTGATCGGCTGCGTCCTCGTCGGCTGCCCCTTCGGCGGCTTCGCGGCCGCCGGCTTCACGGCCGGCGCCTTCGCGGGCTTCGCCGTACGCCCCTCAGGACGGTGCTCGATCCGCGTGTGGTGCTGCTCGTGCTCGCTCGCCTCGACCGTGCGGTACTGCTCCTCCACCGCCGGGTCGATCGCATCCGTCGGCACCCGGCGCCGGTCGTTGGTGATCTTGTACGACAACCAGATCCCCGCCGCGCCGGCCAGCATGATCACCACCCCGACGACCGTCAGGTCGACCGCCCCGGCGTCGTTGTCCCGGATCCCGAAGGCAAGGATCGCCCCGATGGCGATCAGGAAGATCCCGACTCCGATGCTCATGCTCGACTCCCAACGACGACCGTGGCGACCTGGCGACCGCCCTGAACGCGTGCGGTCCTCCGGTACCCACAGTGACCGGGAGTGATGTATCGACGGGCAAACCAGAACCACACCCGGCGCGCGGCGCGGGTGTGGTCGCAGTGTCGGTCAGCGCAGGCTCAGAGGTCCTCGTCGCGCCGTCGTCGCCAGCGGTCTTCCATCCGCTCCATGAAGCTGCCGGACGAGTCGTGCCTGGTCCGGTGCTTCTTGCTCGTCGGCGGCGGGGGCGGCGGCATGTCCTCACCGTCGGCGGTGTTGCTGATCCGCTTCATGCTCAGCGCCGCGACGTACAGACAGGCCACCATCACCACGAAACCGATGACGCCGATGATGGTGTTGGGGATGATCGCGCCGGCCATCAGAATCACGATGCCCAGCACGAATCCAACGCCGGCAAGCACTGCCCGGCGCTTGTAGTACAAGCGCACATTGGTTCCTCGCATGGCGGAGACGAACTTCGGGTCTTCCGCAGCGAGGGCACGTTCGAGCTGCTCGAACTGGCGCTGCTCTTCTTCCGAGAGGGGCACCGTCGATCCCTCCATGGTGAGCGCGATCTCGATAGGCCGAGTCCAGTCTAGGCCGCCGGTGCGGTCCACGAAACCCTGACCGCCTGTCCCGCGCGTCACGGTACGGCAACCGCTCCGTTTCACCACCCCCCGAAGCCCTTGCTCATGACCTTTCCGAAGCCTCCGGCCCCCGCCTTCGGAAGCTCTCGTACGCCGTACTCCGAACCTCACGTCCGCCGCTGCTCCGCGCGCCATTCAAACCATCGATTTAAGTCAGGCGCTTGACTTAAACCCGTCCGGCGGACAAAGCTGTACACGGAGGTACCGATCCATGACCAACAGTGATCTCCAGTCCCGGACCAACCGTTCCCACGCGACCCGCGAACTGATCCTGGTGACCGCCGAGCGGCTCTTCGCCGAGTACGGCGTCGCCGCGGTCTCCAGCCGGCAGGTCTGCGAAGCGGCCGGCCAGGGCAACAACACCGCCGTCGGCTACCACTTCGGCACCAAGACCGATCTGGTCCGGGCGATCATCAACCGGCACGCGGTCCGCATCGACGAGCTGCGCGAACAGATGGTCGCCGGCATCGACGACCGTGCCGACATCCGCGCCTGGGTCGGCTGCCTGGTCCACTCCTCCACCGACCACCTCGCCGAACTCGGCAACCCGACCTGGTACGCACGCTTCAAGGCGCAGCTCCTCACCGACCCGGCCCTGCGCGAGACCGCCGCCGACATCACGCTGTCCTCCCCCACCGCGCTGAAGATCCTCGACGAGCTGGCCGACGTACTGTCCGACCTTCCGCTCCCCGTGCGCCTGGAACGCGGCGACATGACAAGCCGGCTCGTCGTCCAGATGTGCGCCGACTTCGAACGCGGCCTGGCCGCCGGTACGCCGATGCCGCGGCAGAACTGGCCGGACCTGGCCACCGGCCTGGTCGACGCGATCGTCGGCATCTGGCAGGCGCCTGTGTCTCCGTGAACCCGGCAGCCGCGACGCGTCCGGCGGCTGCCCCGAGCTGCTCGCCTGGCCACGGCGCGGGGGCTGCAACTGCCCGCGCCTCCGGACCGGCGCCGGCAACCACCACGTTCCAACCGGCAGCGGATCCGGCACCCCGAACTGGCGCCCTAGAACCAGCGCCCCTAACCCCCGCCGCTGAACGCCCCCTCCCAACCCCACCGCTGAACGCACTGCCTCCCAACCACCGCCGCCGAACGCATCCCTCCTAACCTCCACCGCTGAACGCAGCCCCTCCCAACCCCGCCGATGCCCCCAACCACTACCGATCAACGACCGCCCTCCCAACCGCCTTCCGAACGGTCGCCCTGAACGTCCACCCGAAGGGAACCCGATGCAGCTCGACGCCGTACAGCTCGACGAAGGTTCGCAGCCGCAGTACCCGATGCCCAAGGCCACCGGTTGCCCGTTCGACCCACCACCGGAGCTGAAGACCCTGCAGGCCGCGGAACCACTGTCCAAAGTGAAGCTGTGGGACGGCAGCACCTCGTGGCTGGTCACGCACTTCGCCCACCAGCGCACACTGCTCGCCGACGACCGGGTCAGCGCCGACCGCACCAAGGACGGCTACCCGATCCTGCAACCGAACACCCCCAGGACCGGCAGCCCGGTCGGGTTCATCTCGATGGACGATCCGGAGCACTCGCGCCTGCGGCGGATGGTGACCGCGCCGTTCATGATCAAGCGCGTCCGCGCGATGGAACCCGGCGTCCAGCAGATTGTTGACAATCTGATCGACCAACTGCTCGCCGGCCCGCAACCGGCCGACCTGGTCGAGGCGTTCGCCCTCCCGGTGCCGTCGCTGGTGATCTGCCAGCTGCTCGGCGTCCCGTACGACGACCACGACTTCTTCCAGGTCAACAGCAAGGCGCTGATCCGGATCGAGACCCCGCTCGAGGAACGGATGGCGGCGCGCGAGCGGCTGACGTCGTACCTGGACAACCTGGTCGGCCGAAAGCTGACCGAGCCGGGCGACGACGTCCTGACCGACCTGGCCGCGCGGGTGAAAGCCGGCGAACTGACCCGCGAGGAGGCCGCCGGCATCGGCGTACTGCTCCTGGTCGCGGGCCACGAGACCACCGCCAACATGATTGCCCTAGGCACCCTTGTCCTGCTCGAGCACCCCGACCAGCTCGCCACCCTCCGCGACTCCGACGACCCGGCCGTCGTGAACAGCGCCGTCGAGGAACTGCTGCGCTACCTCAACATCACCCACCGGGGCCTGACCCGCGTGGCGCTGTCCGACATCGAGATCGCCGGCCAGACGATCAAGGCCGGCGACGGGCTGATCTTCCCCAACGACATCGCGAACCGCGACCCGGAGGTCTTCCCCGACCCCGACCGCCTGGACGTCCGCCGGGACGCCAAACGCCACGTCGGGTTCGGCTTCGGCATCCACCAGTGCCTGGGTCAGCCCTTGGCCCGGATGGAGCTTCGGGTCGTCTACAGCACCCTCTACCGCCGGATCCCCACCCTTCGCGCCGCCGTACCCCTGGACCAGATCACCTTCAAGCACGACGCCATCGTCTACGGCGTCCACGCCCTGCCGGTGACCTGGTGACCTTCAAGACCTCGTGAGGAGATCGATGACGCTCGAGCAGACCACGCACCCGGCGTACCCGATGCCTAAGGCAACTGGTTGCCCGTTCGACCCACCTCCGGAGCTCAAGTCGCTTCAGGCCGACGAACGGCTGGCGAAGGTGGAGATCTGGGACGGCAGCACGCCGTGGCTGGTGACCCGGTTCGCCGACCAGCGGGCGCTGCTCGCCGATGCCCGGGTCAGCGCCGACAGCACCCGCGCCGGGTACCCGGTCAGCATCCCGACCGCGCCGCAGGAACGGGACAGCTTCGCGTTCATCCTGATGGACGATCCCGAGCACGCGCGGCTACGGCGGATGGTGACCGCGCCGTTCATGATCAAACGCGTCCGCGCGATGCAACCCGGCGTCCAGCAGATTGTTGACAATCTGATCGACGAGATGCTGGCCGGCCCGAAGCCCGCGAATCTGGTCGAGGCTCTCGCTCTGCCGGTGCCGTCCCTGGTGATCTGCCAGCTGCTAGGCGTCCCGTACGACGACCACGACTTCTTCCAGGAGACCAGCCGGATGCTGATCCGGCTGGAGACGCCGCCGGCCGAGCGCAAGGCGGCCGCCGACCAGCTGAGCGACTACCTCGACGACCTGATCGGGCGGAAGCTCGCGGAGCCGGCCGACGACGTACTGACCGAGCTCGCCGAGCGTGTGCGCAGTGGCGAACTGACGCGGCGCGAGGCGGCCGGCACCGGGATTCTGCTGCTCGTCGCCGGGCACGAGACCACCGCGAACATGATTGCCCTCGGCACCCTCGCGCTGATGGAGCACCCCGAGCAGTTCGCCGTACTGCGTGACACCGACGACCCGAAGGTCGTCGCCCGGGCCGTCGAGGAACTGCTGCGGTACCTCAACATCACCCACCGCGGCCGCCGCCGGGTCGCCACCGAGGACTTCGAGTACGCCGGCCGGCAGATCCGCGCCGGCGACGGCCTGATCTTCCCCAACGACGTCGCCAACCGCGACCCCGAGGCCTTCGACGACCCCGACGTCCTGGACGTCGAACGCGACGCCCGCCGGCACGTCGCCTTCGGCTTCGGCGTCCACCAGTGCCTCGGCCAGCCCCTGGCGCGGATGGAGCTCCAGGTCGTCTACAGCACCCTCTACCGCCGCATCCCCACCCTGCGCCGGGCCGTCGACCTGGCCGAGGTCGACTTCAAGCACGACGCCCAGATCTACGGCGTGTACTCCCTCCCTGTCACCTGGTAGCTAAGGAAAAGCCATGAAGGTCACCGTCGACCAGGACCTCTGCATCGCCTCCGGCCAGTGCGTCCTCACCAACTCGGAAGTCTTCGACCAACGAGACGACGACGGCATCGTCGTCCTCCTCACCGAGACCCCACCCGAGTCCCTCTCCCCCGACGTCCACGAAGCCGCCGCCCTCTGCCCGGCCCGAGCCATCCAGGTAACCGACTAGCCACCCACCCGCCCCTGCACCACTCACCAACCCGCTCCTCCGGCCACCTCCCCCACAGCCGGCGGTTGGTGAGTGGTGCACACCCGGCCATCCCCCACCGCTAGCACGCATCCGTTCGAGCCACACGCCCTACCACCACCACAGTTGCCACCGCTCCCGCACCGCTCACCACACGGCGCCTCCTCCGGCCACCACTCCCGCACGCGCATATGCACCAGCACCAGCACCAGCACGACGTCTCCTCAGGCTTCCTCTCGCGCGGCCCACCAACTGACGCCCGGTCGGCGAGTGGCACGCATCCGGCCAGCTACCCGTTCATCGCAGGTGGGGCACGCGGGCACGCGTTCACGCGGTGCATGCGGTGCACGGCGGGCACGCGTTCACGCCGTGCATGCGGTGCACGGCGGGCACGCGTTCATGCGGTGCATGCGGTGCACGCGGTGCACGCGTGCATGCGGTGCATGCGGTTGCAGCACGCCGTACCAGTCGGCAATGCGCGCGCCGTCGGCAACGCCGCTCTCCGAACGCGCACCGGCCCAGCACGACCGTCATCGAGCAGGCCGGCTCCGTCATGCCCCGCGCCTGCCCGGCCGGATCAGCCCATAAGGGAAGCGTGCGCCCATTCAGGCTCGCGGATGTCGCGCGGCGCCCGCCCACTCGGCCAAGCAGCCGAGCCACGACGGCCTCCGGGTCGACCGCGCGGACGGCCAGGCCCGCCTACCGGGCCGAGCTGATAGATGGGTTGCCTCGTGGGAGGGCACTGGCCGAACCCCGTTGGTCGGAGGGGTGGACGACCGGTCGACCGGGTGGTCGGCGAGTTGGTCGGCGGGGAGGCCCACCGGCCGGACCGGATTGATCGACGACTGGCCCGCAGGTGGACCAGCCGGCGGACCCGGTTGGTCGACGAGCTAACCCCACCGGGGGCACTGGCCGAACCCGATTGACTGCTCTCTTGTTCGACGACTGACGCCGTACAACGGGCCAGTGGTGAGTAACGGAAGCAGTCGCGGCAGGAAGAGCTGTTCTTGCAGGAGGATCCATGACCACTTCACCTGTGCGTTATCTCGTCGTACCGGCCGCCGAGGCGGCGGATGGTCGGAGGGGCGGACGACCGGCCGACCGGGTGGTCGGCGAGTTGGTCGGCGGGGAGGCCACCGGCCGGACCGGATTGATCGACGAACTAGCCCGCAGGTGGACCACCGGGCGGTCGACGGGCTAGCCCGCGGCGAGGGTGACTGGCCCGACCGGGCTGCGACCGGGATGGTCAGCGGATCGGCCCGCGTTGAGGGCCCCGGCGGGACCGGCTTGGTCGGCGAGTTGGACCGGGTTGATCGGCGGGGGTGGACCACCGTCCGGACCGTGGCGATCGGCGAGCTAGCCCACGGGGCAGGCCAGCGACCGACCCCGAGTGCTCAACGGACTGGCCCGCAGGGCGGGCCACTGACCGACTCCGGGTTGGCGGCGGGGTGCTGGCCGCCGGGTTGGTCGACGCGGAGGGCCACGGGCCGGACGCGTTGATCAACGCGCAGGCCCACGGGTGGACTACTGGCAGGACCGGGCTGGCCGGCGGGTTGGCCCACGGGGAGGGCCACTGACCGACTCCGGGTTGGCGGCAGGGTGCTGGCCGCCGGGTTGGTCGACGCGGAGGGCCACGGACCGGACGCGTTGATCAACGCGCAGGCCCACGGGTGGACTTACCGGCAGGACCGGGCTGGTCGGCGGGTTGGCCCATGGGGAGGGCCACTGACCGACTCCGGGTTGGCGATGGGGTAGCCGGCCGGCCGGCGGGGAGGGCCACCGGCCGGACGGGTTGCTCGACGCGCAGGCCCACGCGGTAGACCATCGGCCGAACCCGGTTGATTGGCGCGCTGGCCCGCGGAGACGGCCATCAGCCGAACCCAAGGTGGTCGGCAGGCCGACGGGGTTGGTCGGCGGGGAGGGCCACCGCCGAACCCAGGCTGGTCGACGAACTGGCTCGTGGGGAGGGCCATTGACCGACCCCAGGTGATCGGCTGGCCGACGGAACTGGTCGGTGGGGAGGGCTACCGGCCGGACCGTGCTGATCAGCGCGCTGGCCCGCGGGCAGGCCGTCGGCCGTAACCAGGGTGGTGGACGCGTTGGCCCGTGGGGACGGCCATTGGCCCACCCCAGGGTGGTCGGTAGGCCGACGGAGTTGGTCGGCGGAGGGCCACTGGCAAGACCGGATTAGTCGACCAGTTGGCCTGCAGGTAGACCACCGGCCGGGCCGGCTTGGTCAGCAGGTTGGCCCGCAGGGAGGAACACCGGCCGAACCCGGTTGATCGACGGGGTTGGTGACCGGCTAGGGCTTAGCGGGTGGCGAGGATGTGGAGTTGGGGGGACAAAGCGCGGAAGGCCGGGTGTTGACTGGCGGCTCGTTCTAGGTCGGCGAGGGCTTCGGCGGCGCCGGCTTCGGAGTCGACGATGGCGGCGGGGACCAGGTCGGTGAAGGTGCGGACGCCGTGGACCGTGTGGACCATGAAGCCGGCTTCGGCGAGTTGGGCGACGATGGCGGCCTCGTCGAAGCGGCGCGGCATCGGGTCGGCGGGGCCCCAGCGGCCGTCGGGGTCCTGGAGGGCGGTGCGGGCTTCGGTGAGGTGTCCGGCGAGGGCTCGCGCCAGGACGACCGCGTTGCGCTGGGCAACCAACAGGCTGAGGACGCCGCCGTCTCGTAGTACTGATGCCATCGCTTGCAGGGCCTGGACCGGGTCGTCGACGACCTCCAGTACGCCGTGGCAGAGGACTGCGTCGGCGGTCGCCTTGCCTGCGACCTGGGGCAGTTCCGCGGCATCGCCTTGGATGCCGTGGATGAGCTCGCTGACGCCCTCGTCGGATGCGCGCCGTTCCAGCGAGGCCAGTGCGTCCGGGCTCGGGTCGACGACAGTCACGCGGTGGCCCTCGACAGCCAGCGGTACGGCGAATCCGCCGGTGCCGCCACCGAGGTCGACGATGTCGAGCCCAGCGGTCGGATCGGTCCTGGTCCGCCCGGCCAGCGCTACGCGCAGCGCCTCGGCCACCAGCGCCGTCCGCAACGTACGCCGACGTCGGTCGACCATCAGACACCCCTCCAACCAAGCCCAACACACCGGACCACACCCGGCCACCCAAGCACCGGCGTACCACTTTCACCTGCGCTCCACACCCTACTTCCCGCTCCCCCCTCCCCCACGCACCGGCTTCACGTCGTCGCCCGGCCCCCCGGCCGGCGCGAGTCTCGTCCCGCACACCGGACGCAAGCTCCGGTCCGTGGCCGGTCTGCCGCCGGAACCGGACGGCACCCTTGCCGACGTACTGGCCAAGGCCGAGGACATCACCCGGCAGCGGGTCGAGGTCGAGCTGCCACGTCACTACCGGGCCACGATGGGCGCGGCGGTCGTGGACCGGACCTCGCTGCAGGACGTGGAGGGAACGAGCCGATCTGCTCCACGAGGTGTACGCCGCGATCGAGCGCCACGATCGGGCGGCGCTGGACAACCCGGTGCTCGCCAGCGGCCTCAACGGCGACTTCGCCGGCCGCCGCGGCCGGGGGCACCTGGAGAGCATGCTCGACCCGGGCGGTCTGGTCCGCGAGTACCCGATCGAGAGTTCCGGGATGCGGTGGAACCTTCGCGTGCGCGTCCGGTTCGCCTTCGACGGACCGGTCACCGTCGAGGGCGGTGACCCGGCCGATCAGCGCGAGGACGCGTGGAACCTCGTCCAGCAGTGGGCGTTGCGCGAGCGCAGCCGCAACGCCTCCGCGACGATGTCGTACGGCGGCACGGCGGCACGGCGGGCGGCGGCACGGCGGGCGGCGGTACGGCGGGCGGCGCGGGCGCCGACGGGATCGGCCGATCGATCGGCGTCGGCGCCGGCGTCGGCGCGACCACGACCGCGGCCGCTCCGATATGAGTGCCCGCATCAGCGAGGGGTTGGCTCGGCACCACGCGCGTCGAGCGTGACTTCCGGATGATCGGTGTGGTGGTGCCGATCGTGTACGTCGCTGTGGCTGGCGCCGAGTTCGCGAGCCCGGCCTCGTCGAGGTCGAGGAGTCGGTGCTGCCGGCGAAGATCCCGTCGGGCTCGCGACGCCGCCGACGCGACGGGAGTCGACTGGCCGCCTGGGCCTGTTCGTCCCCACCTCGGTGGTCAATCCGGTCTCGGCGCAGGACAGCGTCGAGACGCTCGACCACCGGCCGGTGACCCTGCCGGCCAACTACCTGGCGGAGGGCACCCAGCCGTACCGGGCCGGCGACGCCCCAGCGAACACACTGTTCGAGGCGGTCTACCGTCGCCTCGGGCAGCCGGACCTGCTCACCGCGACCGGTGCGCGCAAGCGCAAGACCACGCTCGAAACCGTGCTCGGGGCTTCCGGCCGCAGCGTCGCGTTCCGGCAGATGGCCGACGCGGCGGACCACGACCTCGTCCCGCTGCCGCTGCCGGTGCCGGTGCCAGGCGTGACTACGACGCGATGCTGGCCCAGATGGAAGCCGGAAAGCCCGCGTTGGCCGGCTGGGATCCGGCCCGGGCGCCGCGGCCGCCGAAGCCGCCGACTGTCCGGCTCACCGTTCTCGCTGACGAACAGCACCCGTACAAGCCGATGGTCGACGCCCTCCAGCAAGCGCGTCGTACGGGCGTCGTGGTTCGGCTCACCGTCCGCGCGGAGGACGGAACCCGGCAGGTGTACAAGGCCAATCCGGACGGGCCGCGGCGACAGCGGGTTCGCTTCCGTGTTCGCGACCTTGCATCCCCGGCTCGCTCTGCTGGCCGAAGGACGGGTGGATGTTCGTGCCGTGCACGCCGCATGCAACCGCCCGGACCGGTTCACCGGCGCGGTCGTCGAAGCCCTTCAGCAGCAGGGCATGGCGGCTTCGGCCCTGGTCGAGCTGGACTCGGCACTCGGCCGTGCGCCAGGCTCCGCCGCGGCGGAGCCTGAGAGGGCGCCAGCCCCTGAGAGTCGGCCGCGCAAGTCCTCGGGCAATCCAGGGCTGGGCATCGGATGGGCGAGACGCCGTACGGCCTGTCGTACGGCGGCGTGTCGCAAGCAGTCGTTCGGACGCACTGAAGGACCCCGGTGGATTGGCGGGCCGGGGTCCTTCAGTGGGTGGGCGGATGATGAGGCCGCCCGGTCAGGCCGGCTTGCGGGGAGGAACGGGGGGCCTCGGCCGCAAGCCAGGTGTGAGGGTCAGCTGGCCTGCATCCAGGGCTGGGCCAGGACCGACTGGGGGTCGGAGTACTCGGGCAGGGTCTGCTGGGTCGTCAGGTGCAGGCTCTCCTCCACCAGGCCGTAGAAGGTCTCGACCTCGCGGATCAGGTCGTCGGCCTCACGGGTGGAGACGGCGCGTTCGAGGCCGGCTTCGGCGGCGGCGCGCTGGGAGGCGCCGGCGGCGAAGAAGCTGGCCCACTCGGCGAACTCCGGCGCCACCTCGGCGAGCAGGACCCAGGCGTTGCGCTGGACCCGGCGGCGCGGGCCGGAACGGACCGGGCGGGCGCGGACGGCGAGCACCGCGGCGGCCAGGCGCAGGGCTGCGACGTGGGCGGTCGAGTACCGGATCAGGTGGTCGCTCGTCTCGCGGGCCTCGGCCAGGGCGGCGCGGGCGCGGGACAGGTCACGGGTCGCCGATCCGGCGGCGGCCGGGGAAACCGGTGAAACGGTCATCGGTCATTCACCCTTTCCACAGATCAGGGGCTGGAGCCCGGACTCGGCGCGGGGGTCCTGCGCGGGGTCCGTGAGCGGCTGGTCTTCTCGCGGGAGCCGAAGGCTCGTGGTGCGCAGCAGACGTGACAGGGTCATTGGTCGGTCACCCGCTCCAGCTGCCAGCGGCCCGAGTCAGGGTCGTGGGCCAGGTCGAACATCTCGCGGCGGGCGTGCCGGCCGCAGCCGGCCTCCACCCGGTAGACGGAGCGGCGCGGGCCCCAGTCGGCATCCAGGACACCGACGGCGGCGGACGATCCGGCCGCGACGGCGGTCGCCGTGGCACCGACGCCGGAGCCGATCACGCCGCGCTCCCACCAGGCGGCGGTCTCGGTCCAGTGCGCCTGGACCGCGCAGACCATCCAGAGCCGGCCGCGCCACAGGAACTGCTCCGGAGACTCGATGCCGTCCACGACGCCGGACCTGACCTCAACGGCTTCGTCGAACTCCCACATGCTCCATCGCCTCCTGTACGCCAACTTCCCCTGGGTAGCGGCCCGGTGGGTGGGCGCCAGGTGGGGGTCGAGGTCCACCTCGGCGCCCGGCCCACCGGGACCGCCGGTCACCGATGCGGCCGCAACTCCGCACCGGAGCCGAGCAGTTGTGCCGATCGCCCCGCTCCGGACTCCCGACGAACCCGGGTCCGAGGCAATCGAACATCTGTTCGAACACTCACAGCGTAACCTCGCCCGCCGACAGACGTCAACGGGACGTAAGCCCCGGCGCGCCCCGGGCCGGGCCGAGTCCGGCCAGACTGGTGCCACCCCTCCGAAGGCACCAGACCGCACGAGAGCGAGCGACCCGATGGCACCGAAACGCACACTGGCAGTCGTCGTCGCCGGGGCAGCAGTGGTCGCCGCGGTGGCGCTGCCGCTCTTCCAGCCGTGGCGGGTCTTCACCGACACGGTCGTCGACGAGGCGCTTCCCGGCGCCTCACCGACGGCGGTCTCCACCGCCGTACCGACCACTGCTCCGTCTCTCATGCCTTCATCCTCCAAGGCACCACCGACAATTTCTGTCGAGCGACCGAGCGCACCCGTGGTGCTGCACAAGGGAAAGCTGATCAGTCATGAGCACGACACCTCCGGAACGGCGTCGATCGTGCGGCTGCCTGACGGCGCACGGATCCTTCGGCTGGAGAACCTCGAGACCTCCGACGGCCCCGATCTCGAGGTCTGGCTGAGCGACGCGCCCGTCCTGGAAGGCAAGGCCGGCTGGCACGTTTTCGACGACGGGAAGGCCAAGAGCCTTGGGCAACTGAAGGGCAACAAAGGCAGCCAGAACTACGTGATCCCGGCCGCCGTCGAGCTGTCCGACTTCCGCAGCGTGTCGATCTGGTGCAACCGGTTCAACGTGTCGTTCGGGGCCGCCGAGCTGAAAACCAGGTGATCCTCGACGGGCCCGACCCTAAGGTCGAGCCCATGAGTTTCACGTCGGCACGGGATCTGAGTCAGGGCTTCTACGCCGACGTCATGCGGCCGCTGCTCGACGGGACGCCTTGTGCCGTTGGGCTGCTGGGGTGGGGATCCGACGTGCTCGGGTACGACACGGCCCGGTCGATGGATCACGGGTGGGGTCCGCGGCTGCAGGTGTTCGTGGACGCCGGTGAGGTCGAGCACGTCAAGGAACTGGTCGAGCGGAACCTGCCGGACGAGTACCGCGGTCACCCGGTGCGGTTCGGGTGGGACACCCAGCAGCCTGTCCACCACATCACCGTCAGCACGCTGTCCGACTGGCTGGTGGATCTGCTCGGCTTCGACGCGACGAAAGACCTCAGTACGGCGAACTGGCTGATCACCCCGCAGCAGAAGCTCCTCGGCGTGGTCGCCGGACCTGTGTACGCCGACGACGGGCGCCTGCAGCCGGTCCGGGACGCGCTCGCCTGGTATCCGGACGACGTGTGGCTGTGGATGCTGGCCTGCCAGTGGTCGCGGATCGCGCAGGAGGAGCCGTTCGTGCAGCGCACGTACGAGGTGGGCGACGAGATCGGCTCCCGGGTGATCGCCGCCAGGCTCGTGCGGGACGTGATGCGGCTGGCGCTGCTGATGGAGCGCGCGTACGCGCCGTACTCGAAGTGGGTCGGTACGGCGTTCGCCCGGCTCGAGCACGCGGACGGACTCGACGACGTACTGGCTCGAGCCACCAAAGCCGAGGAGCAGGAGGATCGTGAGCAGGCGCTCGTCACGGCGTACGAGCTGGTCGCGCGCAGGCACAACAAGTTGGGGATCACCAACGCATTGGATCCGGCGCCCAGGCCGTTCCACGAGCGGCCCGCGATGGTGCTGGGCGCGGAGCGGTTCGTCGAAGCGTGCCTGGCGCGGGTGCAGGACGAGCACCTGCGCGCGCTGCCGCTGGTCGGTTCGATCGACCAGATCTCCGACAGCACGGACCTGCTGAGCAACCCGGCGGCGTACCGGCGACTGCTGAAGATCTACGAGAAGTAAGGTCGCGAGCGTGAGCACTCATCCCAATGTCCAAAAGGTCGCGGACGCGTTGGCAGCGGCCGGCGCGACCGGTGAGATCCGGATCCTCGACGAGGCCGTCCCGACAGCGGCTGCCGCAGCCCAGGAGCTCGGTTGCGAGGTCGGCGCGATCGCGAACAGCCTGATCTTCGACGGCGACGGTACGCCGGTCCTGATCCTCACCTCGGGCGCGCACCGCGTCGACACCGCGAAGCTGGCCGCCGAGCTCGGCCTGACCAAGCTCAAGCGGGCCACGCCGGAGTTCGTCAAGCAGCACACCGGCCAGTCCATCGGCGGCGTCGCCCCGGTCGGCCACCCGGCGCCCGTCCGCACGCTGGTCGACACCGCCCTCGACCAGTACGCCGAGGTCTGGGCCGCCGGCGGCATCCCGCACTCGATCTTCCCCACGTCGTACGACGAACTGCTCCGCCTCACCAACGGCACCCCGGTCGTCGTCAACTAGCCGGCGACGGCGGGGATCTTCGCGCGGAGGAAGGTGCGCGTCAGCTCGGCGCGGCGACGGCGGGGATCTTCGCGCGGAGGTAGCTGCGGGTGAGCTCGGCGCGGTGACGGCGCCAGCTGAGGGATCGGTCGACGGGGCCGCCGTAGCGGCGGCTGTGGATGTCGGCGACGACTGCGCCGGGAGCACCGAGCGCCCGGAGGTGGGCGAGGGCGGCCTGCTTGGTGATCAGGGCGCCCGTGCGCAGGGTGGTTTCGGCGCGGGCGAGGGTGAGCATCCCCAGGTCGATCCAGGTGTCGCGGAGCCAGGGGGTGCGTTTCGCGGTGACCGGGTGCCAGAAGGTGAGCAGGTCGCGGCGGATGAAGGCGGCCAGGTCCTCGTCGGTGGTTGCTGGGAGCAACGATGAGGGCAGTGGACCGAGCAGCGCCGAACCACCGAGGGCAAGCTCGCGGCGGGTCACCGGGGTGACTGGCCGGGCGAGGTAGTGCCCTTGGGCGAACGTCGGGTGGCGGAGCTCGGGGTCGGCCAGGGCATCGACGGGGACGTAGGTGCAGTGCACCCGGCGGCCCAGCGACGAGGTCAACGGCCGGTGGATCGCCTTGATGGTCGCGGGGTCGGGTTGGCCCGCGACGACGCAGACCAGGTCGAGGTCGCTGCGGGACGGGACGAAGTCGCCGAGCGCGAGCGAGCCGTGGACCCAGATCGCCTCCACGGGCAACGCCGACGTGGACGCGACGAAGCCGTCCAGCAGTTGCTGAACGGATTCGTCGCTCACGTGGTCGGTCACACAGCCAGTCTCGCAGGGTCAGCCGGTCAGATCGCCGGTCGCAGGTCCACGTCGGCGGCCCGGACGTACGCCATCCGGTGGCCGAACCAGATCTGGTAGTAGCGGTCCTTGCCGAGCACCTGCACGTGGTCCGTCGGCGGTTGGCCGTCGAACGTGGTGGCCCGGTAGTAGTCGGTCTCGATGTTCAGGTCGCTGACCGGGTAGGCCTGGCCGGCGCCGATCGAGTACTGCAGCGGCGTCACCGCCTGGTACGGAATGCCCGCCGGGTACGCCGACTCCTCCGGGTACGCGCGCCCGTAGACCGGCACGGAGACCTTGCCCGCCTTCGGCTTCACCACGAGCCCGGGCTTGGCGAACGCGTCAGGCGCGGACGCCGGGCTCTTGAACCAGGCCAGCGCGCCCAGGTACCAGACGGCCACCCAGTCCCCCGACCGCTGCGCCACGACGTACTGCGAGCCGGCGGTCGCCCGCGCACCGATGTCCGACACCTGCGTCGTCGAGGCCGACGAGCCCGGCCGCAGCCCGAGGTCCTTGACCAGCGGCGCCGTGTCGTTCGGAGCCTGGCGCAGGTAGACGAAGTTCGTGCCCTGCGGCGCGCACGCCGTACCGGCCGTCACGCAGTCGGTCACGACCTGCACGTTCGAGGCGAACCCGGGCTTCACGGTCACGATCGAACCAGCGCGAACCGGGAAGATCTTGTGCCCGTAGATCGGCGCTCCGAGCAGGTCGAAGTAGTGCTCCCAGTCCCAGTACGGTCCCGGGTCCCAGTGCATCCCCGCGACGGTCGACGGGATCGTCCCCGGCACCTGGTCGTGCCCGATGATGTGCGCCCGGTCCAGCGGGATGTTGTTCTTCTTGGCCAGGTACTTCACCAGCCGCGCCGAGTTCCGGTAGAGCGCCTCGGTGTACCAGGTCGCGCCCTCCGCGGCGAAGCCCTCGTGCTCGATGCCGATGCTGTGCATGTTCACGTACCAGTTGCCGGCGTGCCAGGCGACGTCCTTGGCCTTCACGTGCTGCCAGGTGTGCCCGTCCGACGAGCGCATCGTGTACTGCCAGCTCACGTACGTCGGGTCCTGCACCAGGTTCAGCGTGCCCTGCCAGCCGCCCTCGGTGTCGTGGATGACGATGTAGTCGATCTTGCCGGTCTTCGGCCGGTTGGCCAGGTCATGGTTGCCGTAGTCGCTCGGCGTCGCACCGGTCGACTCGTACGGCGCCGGTAGCGACTCGCAGGCCAACCCGGCCGGGCACTCGACACCGGCGGCGTCCTTGGCCCCGGCAGCGAGCTTCAGCCGGGACAGCTGGTCCCGCGCGGGCGACACCGCGACGGCCGGCATCGACACCTGCTGCCCGACGTTCGTCGTACGGGCTGCACCGCGCGCCAGGATCGTGTAGACGTCGTCAGCGAAGCCGGCGGCGCCCACTCGGTCGGAGGAGCCGGAGTAGGAAGCAACAGCCCCGTACCAAGAGGCAGGCGAGGTCGAGGCGCCGACAGGCAGCCCCAGTGCCTTCTGGTACGACGCCAGCACCGCAGCACCACCAGCCACGTTGGCCGCGGCCTCGTTGCGCAGTGCGACCGGGTCCAGCCCGGTCAGGTCGGACGCCTCGTACAGGGTGCGCAGCGAGTCGCCCTTGGCGAGCTTCTGCCCGGCCGAGCGCTCCACCAGCGCACTGGGGTCGGCAGCGGTCAGGTGCATCGGCCCGTAGCCGCCCGACGTGCTCGACTTGCCCTGGTGGTCGTCCCAGCGGGTCTCGGCGTACGACACGGCCAGCAGGACCGGCTCCGGTACGCCGTACTGCTGCGCGGCGGACTGGAACGCGGCAGCCAGGCCGGGCGCCGGTGTGGAGGCGGCCGCCGGCGGTCCGCTCGACGACACGCCGATCGCGGCGATCGGCAGCGCCAACGCGGCCAGGGCGGCGAGAATCTTCGGACGACGACGCATGTTCGTTCTCCCTGATCTGGAGTGTGTGGCGGTCACGCGGACCGGCAACCTGTTCACTCTGGGTCGAGGCGGAGCGGATGTCAACGGTTAACTAAAACTCGCGGCACGGGGTTCGTTACTGACCGCGATCGAGTTCGGAGCAACAGTATGGAAGCGCTGCCGTTGGCCTTCACGTCGGGCTGGGCGAGCGGGATCAACGCCTACGCCTGCGTGCTCGTGCTCGGGCTGCTCGGCCGCTTCGCCGACGTCGACGACATCCCGGCCGCGCTGACTTCCAACGGCGTGCTGATCGCGGCCGGCGCGCTGTTCCTGGTCGAGTTCGTCACCGACAAGATCCCGTACGTCGACTCCGCCTGGGACACCATCTCGACGCTGATCCGGCCCACGGTCGGCGCGGTCATCGCGGCCCTGATGGCCGGCGAGGCGAGCACCCTGCACCAGGCGGTGATCGCCACCACCGGCGGCGTCGTCGCGCTCGTCTCGCACCTGGTGAAGTCGAGCCTGCGGCTGGCGATCAACACCTCCCCCGAACCTGTCACCAACGTCGCCGCCTCCTCCGGCGAGGACGTCGCCGTACTCGGCGTCGTCTCGCTGGCGGCCTTCCACCCGACCGCCGCGCTGATCATCGCCGCCGTGCTGCTGGTGATCGGCCTGATCGGCGTCTACCTCGCACTACGCGCCATCCGGCGCGGCCTCGTCAGGTTCCGCGCCTGGCGGACGAGCCGAAGCAATCCAGCGACTGGGAGCACCACCCTCTGATGTCCCGCGTGATCGTCATCGGGGCCGGCCTCGCCGGTCTCGCCACTGCTGTTCGTCTGGCCAAGCTGGGCCACCAGGTCACCGTCTGCGAAGCCGAGGACCGTCTCGGCGGTGCCCTCGGCCGGGTCGAGGCCGACGGCTTCAGCTGGGACGCAGGAGCCGCCAGTACGACGCTGCCGGCCGCCCTGCGCGACCTGTTCCGCAAGTCCGGCCGCCCGATCGAGAGCCTCGTGCAGCTCGACCCGGTCACCACACCGCGCCGGCACCTGTTCGGCGACGGCTCGGTGCTGGACCTGCCGGTCGGCGACCGCGCGGCCCAGCAGGAGATCTGGACCGACCTGTCCGGCGAGAAGACCGCCCAGGCCTGGACCGGACTGGTCGACTCGTACGGCGAGACCTGGCAGATCCTCCGCAAGACGTCGCTCGAGCCGCCGCTGATGGACCGGCTGCCGCTGCCCGCCATCCGTGGGCTGAAGCCCTGGCAGTCCCTGGACCGCGTCGCCGAGCGCCACCTGGACGACGACCGGGCACGCGCCGTACTGCGGTACTACGCGACGCAGCACGGGTCGGAGGCCCGCTTCACTCCCGGGTACGTCGGCGTCTGGTCCTACCTGGAGCGCACGTTCGGGCGCTGGACCGTGGCGGGTGGGTTCGCCGCCGTGGCCGACGCGCTGGCGCAGCGGGCGGTCGAGCGGAAGATCGACGTCCGGACCGGTGCCGAGGTGGCTGCGGTGAGCACCAAGGACGGCGTGGTCACCGGAGTCCGGCTGGCCGACGGGACCGACCTGCCGGCCGACGTGGTGGTCAGCGACATCGATCCGCGCGTCCTCTACACCCAGCTGGTCAGCGACCCGGCCGCCAAGAAGGTGCGCAAGCAGGTCGAGCGCACTCACCAGGCGCAGGCGGCGTACGTCGTCCACCTGGGCCTGCAGGGGCAGGTGCCGGAGCTGCCGTTCGAGACCGTGCTGCACGGCAGTCCGACGGTCACGGTCCGTACCGGCGGTACAGCGCCCGCTGGGCACACCGCCTGGTCCGTGCTGGTCCACGGCTACCCCACTGACGACGTGGTCGACCTGCTGGTCGCTCGAGGCCTGCACATCCGCGACAAGGTCGTCAGCCGCCAGACGTCAGCCTCCTGGTGGACCGGTGTGGCCTGGGAGGGCTACAAGACCGCAGCCCGTCGCGCGGGCAACGTGTCACCGATCAAGGGCCTGTACTGCGTGGGCGCGGGCGCCCACCCGGGCGGCGGCGTACCGGCGACGACCCTCGGTGCGGCGATCGTCGCCGACGCCGTCGGCAAGGCGTAAGCGGTCAACCGGAGACCTCCCCTGGGGTCGCCGTCAGCGGCGCACTAAGATTGATCGTTCATGTGTTCCGTGTCGGGGGAAACTGCCCCGGCAGTAGAGAGGACCCCGGTGGACCAAACCCCCACGTCACCCGATCCCGAGTCGGTCGAGAGGGCTGAGCTGGAGTTCGAGCAGCAGCACGTCGACCGGGTCTACGACCGGGTCGAGGCCGCTTCGGCGTCCGCGTCCCGGATCGCGGTCGAGGGTCATCAACGCGCCCAGGCGCAGAACGTCGGCCGGGTCCGCGAGGAGGAGCAGACCGGCCTGTACGAGCGTGACGTCCTGGTCTTCGCGGCCGCCCGGCGGATCGCCGAGCTGGACGCCGAGCACGAGGGCCTGGTCTTCGGCCGGCTCGACTCCGACGGTGGTGACGAGCAACCGCCAGTGGAGCGCGCGGCCGACCTGGAGAGCCTGTACGTCGGCCGGATCGGCGTCCGCGACGCCGAGTACGAGCCGCTCGTGATCGACTGGCGGGCGCCGGCCGCCGAGCCGTTCTACCGCGCGACCTCGACCGACCGCCTCGGCGTCGTACGGCGTCGGGTGCTGCGCAACAAGGGCGCCAAGATCATCGGTATCGAGGACGACCTGCTCGGTCCCGAGCGGGCGCCCGAGGACCTGCCGGTGATGGGTGAGGGCGCGCTGATGGCGTCGCTGTCGCGGGCCCGCGGGCACACGATGCGCGACATCGTGGCGACCATCCAGGCCGAGCAGGACCAGGCGATCCGGGCCCCTGCCCGCGGCGTCACCGTGATCGGTGGCGGTCCGGGGACGGGCAAGACCGTCGTCGCGCTGCACCGCGCGGCGTACCTGCTGTACTCCGACCGGCGCCGGTTCGAGCGCGGCGGCGTGCTCGTGGTCGGGCCGTCGTCCGCCTTCATGGCCTACATCGAGCGCGTGCTGCCGAGCCTCGGCGAGAACACGGTCTCCCTGCGCGCGGTCGGCGAGCTCGTCGACGGCGTGCGTGCGACGGCGATCGACGAGGCCGACGTGGCCGCGATCAAGGGCTCGCTGCGGATGCAGGCGCTGCTGTCGCGCGCCGCGCGCGACAGGGTGCCGGCCGCGCCGACGACGCTGCGCGTGTTCGTCGGCGGCGGCACGGTCGAGCTGGACGCGAACCAGCTGGACAACGTACGCCGCAACGCCCTGCGCCGTACGCCGCGCAACCGCGCCGCGGCCGAGGCACGCAAGGGACTCGTGGCCGCGCTGTGGAGCCGCTTCCCCGAGGACCTGCGCAACGGGGTGTACGCCGACCGCGAGTCGTTCGGCGACCAGGTGACCGACCTTCCGGCGTACCGGAGCTTCTTCGCGGCCTGGTGGCCGGTGCTGACGCCGCAGACCGTGCTGCGCTGGCTCGGTGACGCGCGACGGCTGACCCGCTGGGCGCGGCACGACCTGACGCCGGCCGAGATCGAGACGCTCGCGGCCGGGATCGCCGGGACCGACGAGATCACCGTCGCCGACGTCGCGCTGCTCGACGAGCTGACCCACCTGCTCGGCCGGGCACCGGTCCCCGAGGCGGGCAAGGACGAGGAGTTCGACTGGCTCGAAGGCCTGTCGGACGGCGTCAACGAGGTGCTCACCACCTCGGAGCGCCGGGCCCGCGCGGCCGCGGCGGCGGAGGCCGACGAGCCCGAGGAGTACGCGCACGTGCTCGTCGACGAGGCGCAGGACCTGTCGCCGATGCAGTGGCGGATGGTGACGCGGCGCGGTCCGCAGGCGAGCTGGACGATCGTCGGCGACCCGGCGCAGAGCTCCTGGCCCGACCCGGACGAGGCGCGCACGGCGATGGAGACGATGCTGTCGCACCTGCGGCGGCACACGTTCCGGCTGTCGACCAACTACCGGAACTCGGCCGAGATCTACGCGTTCGCCGGTGAGGTGATCCGGCAACAGATCCCGGACGCCGACCTGCCGGACGCCGTCCGCCGGACCGGGGTCGGGCCGGAGCACCGGATCTTCGACGCCGGCAAGGTCGCCGAGGCCTCGGCCGACGCGGCCGCCGAGCTGCTCGGCCTGGTCGAGGGCACGGTCGGCGTGATCGTGCCCCCGAAGCTGCGCCCGGCCGTCGACGCGGTGCTTGCCGAGCTCAACGATCCCCGGATCGCGACCCTCACCCCGCTGGAGTCCAAGGGCCTCGAGTACGACGCGGTCGTGGTGGTCGAGCCCGACCGCATCGTCAGCGACACCCTCGGCGGCGTGCGCGCGCTGTACGTCGTACTGACGCGTGCGACGCAGCGGATGATCACCGTCAACAGCACGACCCACTGGCTGCCGACCCGCACCGCGTGACCGCAAGGACGGGGATCAGCTCTGGTCCCCGTCCACAGCGTCAGGTCAGCAGGCGACGACGGTAACCCTCGGCAACGGCCGAGGCCCGGTCGCGAACGCCGAGCTTGTCGTAGATGTGTTGCAGGTGGGTCTTGATGCTCGCTTCGCCGATGAACAACGCGGCCGCGGCCTCTCGGTTCGAGGTGCCGTTCGCGACCAGCTGCAGCACCTGCTTCTCCCGATCGGTCAGGGTGCCGGCGCCCGGCCTGCGGACCTGACCCATCAGGTGCTGCGTCACCGACGGCGCGAGCACCGACTCGCCGCGCGCGGCCGCCCGGACGGCGCGCATCAGCTCGTCGGGCAGCGCATCCTTCAGGAGATAACCGATCGCACCCGCCTCGATCGCCGGCAGGACGTCGCTCTCGGTGTCGAAGGTGGTCAGGATCAGCACCCGGGCACTCGGGTACGACGCGCGCAGGGCCGCGGTCGCGGCGACGCCGTCCATCCCGGGCATCCGAAGGTCCATGAGTACGACGTCCGCTGCCAGCCGCTGCGCCTGTTCGATGCCCTCGGCACCGTTCGCGGCCTCACCGACCACGACGATGTCCTCGGCGTCCGCGAAGGTGTCGCGAAGACCGCCCCGCACGATCGGATGGTCGTCGACCACCACCAGTCGAATCATCGGCCGGTCTCCTCCTGTGCACTCGTGCCCCCGGGGGCGATCGCCGGAACGCGCGCGCTGACGGAGGTCCCTTCACCCGGTGCGCTCTGCACCTCCACGTGACCGCCGACCCCTCTGATGCGCTGGCGCATGCTCGTCAGGCCGAAGCCGGCACCGACCGCCTGCGCGAATCCGCGTCCATCATCCCGCACGTCCAGCAGCACCTCGGCGCCCGTGTAGGACAGCGTGACCCCGACACGTGTGGCCTTCGCGTGCTTCGCCACGTTGGTCAGCGACTCCTGCGCGACCCGGAAGAGCGAGACCTCGATCGCCGGGCTCAGTGGCTCCCGGGTGCCGGTGACCTCCACCTGCGCGCTGATCCCCTGGTCCTCCGACCATCGCTCGGCCAAAGCGCGCAACGCGTCGGGGAGGTGCGCTCGCCGGAGCTCCTGGGGAGCGAGCGCCCGCACTGACCGCCTGGCCTCGGTCAGGCTGCTGCGCGCGAGCCGCAGTGCTCGCGCGACGTGCTCATCCGTCCCGCCCTGCGCACTCGCGGAACGCTCCGCCGCCTGGAGCTGCGTGATGATGCCGGCGAGACCCTGCGCCAGCGTGTCGTGGATCTCGCCGGCCAGTCGCTGCCGCTCGTCGTGCGCCCCGCCTTCGCGGGCCTGAGCGACCAGCTGCGCATGAAGCCCGGCGTTCTCGTGCAGTGCCGCCTCGAGCCGCTCGACGAGTTCCTCCCGCTTGCGTTCCTCCGGCTCGCTGCGCGCCGTCAGTACGATGCCCACCCCGATCGCCGCGGTCTGCACGGCGACGATCAGGACGAATTCCGCCAGCAATCCCGGGGTGGGGTCGGCCCACACGCGCATCGTCGAGCCGTTGAGGGCCACGGAGGTGGCCAGGACTCCGAACACCCCCAGCTGCCACGGCCGGAGCAGGTACGCGTGGAAGAAGCCCGCAACGGTGAAGACGAGGAAGACGTCGGCGTACGTCATGAGGGTGACGCACAGCGCCAGCAGCCCGACCAGGAAGATGCCCGCCGGCACGGGCCGAAGCGTCCTCCTGATGATGGGCAGCGTGTGCCCGAACAGCACCCACAGCACCGAGACCGCGACCAGCCCGAGGACGGATGCGCCCTCGGGCCAGAAGCGTTCGCCGGAGGCCGGAAGCACTCCCGCGCAGTAGATCACCGTCGAGATCGTCAGCAGGAGCCACGGTGCGATCAGCTGCAGAAGGTCCCAGACCCGCAGCTGCTCGGCCTTCCAGGCCAGGCGGGAGCGGTGCGCGCTCTCCACCTCTTCCGCGATGGCGGAGCTGTACGTCCCGGACTCGCCGGCCCCGGCATCCCGCGTCATCGACACCTACTCCCAGCGGAAGAGCTTCGCGGCGATCGCGCTCGCCGCCGTTGCGACAGCCGCCATTATGGCAATCTGCAGCCAGAACGACTGCCCACCGGCGGTGGCGGTGATCTCGCCCGCCTCGGCCGACCACGCCGCGGTGAGCGCCTGCAGGCCGGGCGGTACGAATTCTCCGACCTCGCGCAGGACGTCGGGCATCACGACACGCGGCAGGAAGGCTCCGCCGAAGAACATCAGCGCGACGAACAGGAGGGTGCCGCTCTGGTTCGCGGCGCTGCTGGTGCGGACCACGGCCGCTGAGATCATGCCGACCCCGAGCAGCGAGGCGTAGCCGACGACGAAAGCGACGGCGAACTCCAGGGGCCGCTCGGGCGGCGCGATGTCCAGCACCGCCCAGCCCAGGAAGATCATCAGGGTCGCGGAGACGATCACGGAAGCGAACGCGACGATCATCTGCGCGAGCAGCACGGTCCGCGGATGCGCGGGAGTGGTCGACAGCCTGCGCAGGATGCCGCGCTCACGGTACGTCGCGATCACCGCCGGAAGGTGCTGCACGGCGATCATCACCATCCCGAACACCAGCGCGGTCGGTGCCCAGACGTCGATGGACCGGAGCCCGCCGGTCTCCGGCGTCGACTCCCTGAGCGCCGGGACGGCCCCCAGCCCGAGCAGGAGTCCCGCCGGGAACAGCACCCCGAACAGGACGGTGGCGGAGTTCCGGAGGAAGAGTTTCGCTTCGACCTTGACCATCTTCAGCAGAGCACGCATCAGCCGGCCTTCCGCTCGGAGGATTCCGGGGACCGCGGGGCGCGTCCCGTGATGGCCACGAACGCGTCGTCGAGGTTGCGCTGGTCGACGCGGAGATCCTCCGCCACGACCTGCGCCCGGGCGAGAGCCCCCGCGACGCTGCTCAGAAGCTGTCCCCTGCCGGTCACCACCCAGCGGCCGTCGGTGATCTCGACGTCGGTCACGTCGGGAAGCTCGGCCAGCACGCTCCTGTCCAACGGCTGGCTCACGCGGAACCGGACCTGCTGCCCCGCGCTCGCCTGCGCGATCAGCCCTGCGGGCGTGTCCACCGCGGCGACCCGCCCGCCGTCGATGACGGCGATCCGGTCGCTGAGGCGCTCCGCCTCGTCCATGAAGTGGGTGACGAGGAGGATCGTGACACCCCTGTCACGCACCTGCTCGATGAGGCTCCAGGTGTCGCGCCGCGCCTGCGGGTCCAGTCCCGTCGTCAGCTCGTCGAGAATCGCGACCTTGGGATTGCCGACCAGAGCGAGCGCGATCGACAGCCGCTGCTTCTGCCCACCCGAGAGAGCCTGGTACTGCGTGTTGCGCTTCTCGGTGAGCCCCAGGAGCTCCATCAGCTCACGCCAGTCGGCGGGGTCGCTGTAGAAGGAGCTGTACAGGTCGAGCGCTTCACCGACCTTGATCGCGTCCGGGAAGCTGCTCTCCTGCAGTTGCACCCCGAGACGCTGACGCACCTCCGCCCGGTCCGCGATCGGGTCGAGCCCCAGCACGGAGATCGACCCCGAGTCAGGCGTCCGCAGCCCCGCGATGCACTCGACGGTCGTCGTCTTACCGGCGCCGTTGGGCCCGATGATGCCGAAGATCTCCCCCTCCTCAACGGTGAAGGAGACATCGTCGACGGCCACGTGCGATCCGTAGCGCTTGTGCAGATTCCGTACTTCCAATGCCGTCATACGGCGAAATTACGGCGCATCGCCCCCCGCCACATCGACCGTGACGCCCGAGCCCCGGTTGATCCCCACATCCACCAATCGGTGGATCTGTCAGCCCGGGGAAACGAAATGCTGGGTCGACCATCAGCGTTACGAACGACTTCTTTACCGCTCCACTTGTCAGGCGACGCGCTCTGGCCAATCCGCCCACTCAAAGCCCCACGGCCGTACCCCGTCGCCATCGACGAACTCCCGTACGGCCTGACGTACTTGCTCGATGGTGACCTCGGAGTCGTCCGGCCACCCCTGGTCATGCCCGCAGTAGTAGTAGAAAACTTCCTCGCGTGAACTGGTCTGCCCGGGCACATACCAGCTGCCTTCATCCCTGCCGTCGTCACCGGCGTACCGAATGCCACCGACCTTGCCCTCGGCGTTGATCGCGATGCGCAGTTCGTGGTCAGGGACGCCGGATTCCATCAAGGGACGAGCGGCGCTGTAGAGCGTGATGACGGAGTTGTCGAACGGCTCCGCCAGGACGGCGTCGATAAGTGCTTCGACGTCTCCGGCGCTGCGCAGCAGCGTCGGAGCCGCGCCAGTCCGGTAGAAGGCCTCGACAGTAGTCGCCATGGTCACATATCCATTCTTAGTCAGGCTGGGAGTAGGTCTTTTTGAAGCCATCAGGGCCGAAAACGGTCAAGCTACCTCCCGGAGGCACGAACCGGGGCAGCAGCTCATCGCATCCGAAGCGACCGGGACACGGCACCTTACTGACGACGATCGTGGCGTGCTTGATGCCACGCTCGCGCATGAACATGGCGAACTTGGACTCGACATGCGAGGCCCCCATCGGCTCGCCGTCCTGTCGACCGATCCGATGCTCGCGCAGGAAATCTTTGACTTGCAGGTAATGCGGGTCCTGGCCACCGTCCTCCCCGAGACGCTGTCCACTCACGAGATCATGCTCGTTGCCAACCTCGTCCCGCCAGATGCCGCGCGTCTTCTGCCGCATCGGTCTGGTCTCGTCGCGCACTGGCAACTTTCCGAGTAGCCGCCAGGCGTCCTCGTCGCTGATCCGCCGCGCCGGTGGCGTCTCATCCTCCGGGCTCGCCTCATCGCCCGTCCCCGCGGTCCTGTTCGGTTTGTCGGCTTCCGGCTCGACCTGGTCGTCGTTCTGCCGACGATCCGCGGGCGGTGTGCTTCCGCCCGCTGCATCTGGTCGCCGGGTTGCTTTATCGCCGGGTGGTCCCGTGCGGATCCCCTCGACCATCCGCAGCGCCCAATCGCGGGCCTTCGGTGGCGCCAGGCTCAAGTAGTGTGCTGCGGCTTCACAGGCCCGGGCCGCGGCGTCGAGTTGCTGTGCGGCAACGGTGGCGGTGCCGCCGGAGAGCTGCATGACGAGTGCGGCGTGATCTCGGCAGACTCTGGCGCGATACTCGAGCGCGGCAATGACGCGGGGAGCCTCGTCCAGGCAGTCGACGAGACCTTGGGCAACGCGCTGAAGCTCGGAGGGCACGGCGCCACCCGGCTAGATCTGGTCGGCGTAGCTCGCGCAGCCGGCCGCGGCGATCTGGAGTGCTTCCACCGCCCGCTCGACGGCCTTGCTCGCCGAGTCCAGGATCTGAGTGATATCGCGGTCAGTACCGGTGGCCGTCCCCGCGATCAAGGACTCGATCTGCGCGCTGTGCTGACCGAAGCGCTGCTTGAACCCGGCCAGTCCACCAGATGCTTGCTTGGCCTCGTTCGCGACCTGGTGCAACTGCTGCTTGAGCCGTTGGACATCGGACATCAGAACCTCACTTCGGTTGGGGCGGGATCAGACAAGCCGCGCCGCCCCGGGACTCGACGACCGGACAGGACGGCCCGGCCACTCCCAGGCGCGTCAACACCCTCAAGCGGGAGGTTGGAACGGCTGCCCCGGTGCAGCCTCACTGCTACGCCGGGACAGCCGGTCTCGAGGGTTCCTGCCCGAGCTCGGGGCCGGCAGGGATAGAGGCGCACTCGGGCAGGAACCGCTTTCGGGTGACGGGACCGGTGGGTGCGCAGCGATCACACTGCACGGAGGGCTGACGACGACTCCCCACCGGTCCCGCCCGTTCATGGGGTGTTGCTCGCGATGACGACCCGGGCGCCGGTCGCCCGCTCAAAGGTGTTCCTGACGTCGTGGGCCACGGCGAGGGCGTCGAAGTGCAAGCGGCTCGGGATGACGACCGTGGTCACGTCGTACCGGTTGACGGCCTCGATCAGAGCTTCAAACGCGGCCGGTGTCGTGTTGGTTTCCTCGATGTAGATCGTTCCCATCGAGAAGTCCTCGACCTTGGCGAACTCCTCCAGCTGGTCCTCGAGGTCAGCGAGTTCGCCATCGGTCATGAGCAGGTGCTTGAGGATGTAACCGAGCAGCAAAGGTCGCGTGTAGTCGGTGTCGCCGCTTAACGCTCCTCGTCCATCCACTAACTGAACTTGGCGACCAGGCGCTCCCAGAGCCGATCCCGCCACGGTCGTCGACGCTGGCCTTTCACGAGAGGTCTGCATCAGTTACCGCCGGCTCGATCGTCACTCGCAGACTGTAGAAGCGGCGCGTCATCGCCGCCTGATAGCGGATGGCCTTCGCTGGTTCGGCGGTGTAGTCCGCGATGACGTGTTCCCCGAACCAGACACGGACGCGGCGGTCAGTGGGGAGGGGCATCTCCACGTGGGTTTTCATTCGCCGTTCGCCTCCATCGCGATGTCACGGAGCATGAAGGCGTAGAGCACACTGGCCAGCAGCCAGAGGGGCCACATCAGGTGGTACATGGTCCACACATTCCCGTCGATCGGGTCGGCTATCGGAGGACAACCATCCAATGCCCCTCAGTGATGGGAAACGACGCCGAAGCATATGCGCATTCTGGAATATGTGCGTCGTGCATATGGGCGATCGGTGACCGGTAGTGTTGACAAGGTGACGCGTCCCGAGAGACGAACCTGTCGATCCTGCGGCGCATATCTGGCAGTGGACAACCGCGATGACCAGTGTGGGCCATGCCTTCGGCGTGCCCCCGAGCTCGCGCTTGTTGCTCCGGTCTTACCCGCTGACTTCTGGGAGGACCCGGCCTTTCAAGAGGCGATTGCCGAGCGCCATTTCGGCCAGCTGCTCTTGGTCTACCGCAAGCTCCAACGGCCTGAGCCGACGCAGGCGCTCGTCAGGCAGTGGCTAGGGCTTACCCAAGGACAAGTCAGCCGCATCGAGCGCAGCAAGACTCCCGTGCACGACCTCGCCAAGCTGGATCGCTGGGCTCGGGCCCTGCATATCCCCGAGCAGCTGTTGTGGTTCAGCCTGACGGCCCGGCCTCTCGACCGTATGGAGCGATCCGATCTGACAGCACCGCCTGTGCCAACCGAGTACGACGATGGCCAGGATGGCGTCGATGCATACTCGCGCTCCGACCGTGGCTTTATCGTGCAGGCTCAATCACCTGGCGAAGGAGACGGAGTGCATCGGAGGCAGTTCATCAAGTCGGCTGGCGTGGGTCTCACCGCGGTGGGGGCCAGCCTGCTGGCAGGGACAGTGCCCAGCGCGAACCGGCGCACGAGCCGTGTTCGACCGGACGCCAGCACCGAGATTCGCGAGATGACGCAGGTCTTCCGTCGCCTCGACAACCGGTACGGCGGCGGTCACAACCGTTCGGTCGTGAGCTCATACCTGAACTCGACGGTCACACCGCTGTTGCAGGAGAGCACATCGGGCGTCGGCCGGCCCGACCTGTTCGCGGCTGCCGCCGAGCTGCACCACCTGGCCGGCTGGATGGCGTATGACACCGGCCAGCATGCACACGGCCATACTCATCTGCGTCAAGCACTGAGCCTCTGTCATGAAGCCGACGATGAGCGACTTGCCAGCGAGATGTTGGCCGGTATGAGCCATCAGGCAGCGTTTCATGGTGCACCCGACAGCGCCATCGACCTGGCCCTGGCAGCCCAGCACAGTGCGAAGCGATCTGGATTGAAACTCCTGCAGGCTGAGGCGGCCGTCATGGAAGCCCATGGCCTCGCGCTACAGGGCGACAAGACAGGTTGCCTGGCTGCGCTGAGCCGCGCGGAGGACGCGTTCAACAGGTCGGATGCTGAAGAGCGACCACAGTGGCTCACCTACTTCGACCACGCGTACTTGGCGGCAAAGTTCGCGCACGCGTTTCGCGACCTCGGGCTAGCTGGGGATGCCGAACCCTTCGCACGGCGGTCCCTCGAGATGACCGACGGGTATGAACGTGGCCGTCTGTTCAACACGGCCTTGCTCGCTACCATTCTGGCGGATCAAGGTCGGCTGGAAGAGTCCTGCGCCCTTGGCATGGAGGCAACCACACTTGCCACGTCGGTGCGATCAATGCGCGGCACCAGCTATCTGCAGGACCTTGGTACACACCTAGCGCCGTACCAGAACGTCGAACCGGTCAACTCTCTGTTCGAGAGCATGATCGAGATCGGGGTGTCACCGCTGGACGAGATCAGCCGGCATGGAACGCGAGCACGTGCAGCAGACCGACGAGGGACGCCGCGCCGATGATCTGGCCGGTATCGATGCGTTCGCGGATCGAGTCGAGCGGTACCCAGTCGATCCGTTCCGCTTCGTTGATGTCCTCCGGCTCACCGATGTAGTCGGCACCGTACGACACAAACAGCAGGTTTTCGGCGTCTGTCGTGCCCACCGAGGGCTGCAGCGACACGAGGGGCTTGACGTTCCGCGGGCGCCATCCAGTCTCCTCCTCGACTTCCCGTGCTGCGGTCACCGCTGGATCCTCGCCGGGATCGACGTAGCCGCCCGGCAGCTCCCAGACCCAGCGGTCGATGATGAAGCGGTGTCGCCACATCATCAACACGTTCTCTTGCTTGTCATCGAGTACCACCATCATGGCGGCCTTGGGCATCCGCAGGACGTACTGCTCGAACCGGACACCATCCGGTAGCTCGACCGACGCGATGCTCAGGCGCAATCGGCGGGTGTCGTCTATCAGTCGCTCACCATGGATCTTCCACAGCGTGGACTCCGTACCGCCATCAGCCGTCACGCCCCGACACTACCCAACGTGCTTCACCCGAACTCAACCAACGGCACTGCTCGTCGGCGCACTGCTCGGGTCAGGCGCGAATACGTAGCGCGCGAGCAAGCCAGCGGTCGATGCCAGCAGTGCTTCTTCACGAGTGAGACGGAGGTCATACAAGGACCACAAGCTTCCTCAGCTAATCAGACAACCGCAACCAGGCACCCAAATATATAATTCTTC
>NZ_JBNCLH010000015.1:29998-122569 GCF_049844575.1 Kribbella sp. DT2
CTGTTCTTCTGTTCTTCTGTTCTTCTGTTCTTCTGTTCTTCTGTTCTTCTGTTCTTCTGTTCTTCTGTTCTTCTGTTCTTCTGTTAGCCCCGGGGGACGACGTACGAGACCAGGTCGCAGTCGTCCGGGGCCAGGTCCGACCAGCGGGATGTGTGGTGGAAGACCGTGAGGCCGCTGGTCGGGTACTTCTTCGTCAGCTCGACGCGTTCCGGGCTGGTGCCGTCGAGGGCGAGTTCGTCGGCCAGCCACGGGATGCCGGGGGCGTGGCCGATCAGGATCACCGTGCGCGCCTCCGGCGAAGCCTCCTGGACGACGTCCAGCAGGCCGTCGGTGTCGGCGTTGTAGATCCGCCGGTCGAACCACAGGTCCGTCGTCGTCGCGCCGGCCTGGGCGGCGTACTCCCAGGTCTCCGTGGTGCGGATCGACGGCGAGCACAGGACCAGGTCAGCTTCGATGCCCTGGGCAACCAAGTACCGGCCGGCCGCGGCCGCGTCGGCCCGGCCGCGCTCGGACAGCGGCCGGTCGATGTCGGCCGTCGTCTCCGGCGGCACCGCCTTCGCGTGCCGCAGCAGCACCAGCGTGCGATCGATCAGCAGGTCACTCGGGTCAGCCATCCGCAAACCCTAGCCCGCGCACCGATCCAGCACACCAGCCAACCGGACGGAGCGACAGGAGGTGTCCACTCCACGGCCCGCCAGAACTCACCGCCCCAGCGTGCGCCCACGGGCGCCCGGACGACACCTCCTGTCGATCGGTCCCGGCCCCATCGCCAACACCGCATCGCCCGCCGATGATCGCGTCACCGTCACCGCCGCCCTGGCGTCGAGCGCACTTTTGAGCACGGGCCGGTCATCATTGGCGCGCGAAAACGGCTGGCGGGCGATCGGTGGGGCCGTCGCGCTGCCCGCGGGTCAGACCGTGGTGCCCTGGAGATTCAGGTAGACCTGGCTGGTCGCGGTCGACCGGTTGAGGGTGATGAAGTGGATGCCGGGCGCGCCGCCGGTGAGCAGCTTGTCGGACAGCTCGCTGGCGATCTCGATGCCGACCGCTCGTACGGCGGCCGGGTCGTCCTCGACCGCGTGCAGCCGGTCGGTGACGGCGGTCGGCAGCGCCATGCCGGTGAGCTCGGCCATCCGGTGGATCTGCTTGATGTTCGTCACCGGCATGATGCCGGGAAGGATCGGGATGTCGCAGCCCAGCGCCGAGGCCCGCTCGACGAGCCGGAAGTAGTCGTCGGCGCCGAAGAACATCTGCGTGATCGCGTAGTCCGCGCCGGCCTTGGCCTTCTCGGCCAGCACCCGGGCGTCGAAGTCCAGGTCGGCCGCTTCGGGGTGCTTGTCCGGGAACGCCGCGACGCCGACGCAGAAGTCACCCAGCGAACGGACCAGCTCGACCAGCTCGATCGCGTGGTTCAGCCCCTCGGGGTGCGCGACCCACGGCTGGCGCGGACCGCCCGGCGGGTCGCCGCGCAGGGCCAGCACGTTGCGGATGCCGGAGCCGGCGTACGCGCCGATCACCGAGCGCAGCTCGTCGCGCGAGTGCGCGACCGCGGTCAGGTGACCCAGCGGCGTCAGCGACGTGTCCTGCGCGACCCGCTCGGTGACCCGGATCGTGCCGTCGCGCGTCGTACCGCCCGCGCCGTACGTGATCGAGACGAAGGACGGGCGCAGCTTCTCGATCTCACGGATCGAGCGCCACAGGACCTCTTCGGCCTCCGGGGTCTTGGGTGGGAAGAACTCGAACGAGAAGGACCGGTCGCCCGTCGCGAGCAGTTCACGGATCGTCGGCGTGCTGCCGGGAAGCGTCGAGGGGTAACCGTTGGCCATCCTGCAAGCCTACCGGGGCACCCGTGTCCTGGCAGGCTGGACTACCCTCCGAGACGTGCATGCCGACGCAGACATCCCGACCGAGATCCAGCGCACGCTGACCGCGTTCCTCGACGTCCAGCAGGAGCGGCTGGCCGAGATCGGCCCCGAGCTGGCCGAGCAGGTCCAGGCCGCGCGGGACGCGACCAGCGGCGGCAAGAGACTCCGGCCCTCGTTCTGCTACTGGGGTTACCGGGCCGCCGGCGGCGACCCGGAGCGGCCGATCCTGTCCGCCGCGGCGAGCCTGGAGATGCTGCACGTCAGCGCGCTCGTGCACGACGACGTGATGGACTCGTCCGACACCCGCCGTGGGGCACCGGCCGCGCACAAGCGGTTCGAGGCGCTGCAGCAGGCCAGGTCCGAGGCGAGCGGTGTCGGCGGCGACCCGGTCAGCTTCGGCATCGGTGCGGCGATCCTGCTCGGCGACCTGTGCCTGATCTGGGCCGACGAGATGCTGCACACGTCGGGGTTCGACGCGGCCTCGCTGGCTCGTGCCTCGAAGTTCTTCGACGCGGTCCGGGTCGAGGTGACCGCCGGTCAGTACCTGGACCTCGTTGCCCAGGCGAGTGGCGCGTCGGATCTCGACCTGGCGTTGCGGGTCCTGCGGTACAAGGCGGCGACGTACACGGTCGAGCGGCCGCTCCACATCGGCGCCGCGCTCGGCGGCGCGGACCAGCACCTGGTCGACTCGCTGTCGGCGTACGGGCTGCCGCTGGGTGAGGCGTTCCAGCTGCGGGACGACCTGCTCGGGGTGTTCGGCGACCCGGCGGTGACGGGCAAGCCGGCCGGCGACGACCTGCGCGAGGGCAAGCGGACGGTGCTGGTCGCGCACGCGGTCGACCACGCGTCGCCGGTGCAGCTGGCGGAGTTCGAGCGGCTGTTCGGGCGGCCGGACCTGAACGACGACGAGGTCCAGCTGCTGCGCGAGATCCTGCAGGACAGCCGGTCGGTGCAGGCCTGCGAGGACCTGATCAGCGAGCGCACGGCCGAGGCGATGGAAGCCGTCGACCGCTCCCCCATCCAGGACGAGACCTCCCGCAAGGCGCTGGCGGACCTCGCGATCGCGGCGACGTCCCGGCACCTCTGATCCGGCCGGCGAAGCCAGGCCGCGGGACGCGCCACTCCCTCCCCCCTTCCTTCCCTAGGAAGTGACGATCACGTCGATCAGCCGCAGTACGTCCGCGGTGATCGCGAGGTCGCCCAGGATGATGATCTTCAGCACCCCACGCGTCTCGTCGTAGGCGATCTCCACCCGCAGCCGGCCCATGCCGTCCTGGTTGATCGACGCGGTCACGTACGTCGTGATCCGGTCGGCGCCCGCGCGGTCCACACCGTCGATCTGGACGATGCTCGACACCTCGGCGTGCCGCGTCGACGAGACCGCGCCGGGCGCGACCACCGACGTACCGGTGAACTCCTCGAGGTCCTCACGAGTGATCCGGTACTGCTTCCCGATCCGGGTCGCCTTCAGCCGGCCGTCGCGCACGTAGTTGCGGATCGTCCGCACGTGCAGGCCCAACTGCTCGGCGACCTGCTCGACCGAGTACAACTCCTGGCGCATCTGGCTTCCTTAGAATTCCCTATAGAGACGGCAATAGAGACCTATAGGGTAGTTTAGGGACATGACGTATCGATCCTCCACCGGCCAGTCCATCGTGCATGCCCGCTACCGCGAGCTGCTCGCTGACTGGCCGGTGCCGAGCGAGCAGCGCCTGGTCGACACCCGCCAGGGCCCGACGTTCGTGGTGTCGAGCGGCCCGGCCGCCGCGCCGCCCCTGATCCTCCTGCACGGCTCCGCCGGTACGACGCTCGACTGGTCGAACGACGTCCCGGCGTTGAGCCGGGAGTTCCGTGTGCACGCGATCGACACGATCAGCGAGCCCGGGCTGAGCGCGTCGCCGCGCCCCGAGCTCGGCTCACCGGCGTACGCCGAATGGCTCGACGACGTGCTCGACGGGCTGAGGGTCGACCAGTTCTCGGTCGTCGGCTTCTCGCTCGGCGCCTGGTTCGCCGTGGACTACGCGACCCGTCGGCCGGGCCGGGTCCAGCGGCTGGCGCTGCTGTCGCCGGCCGGGTTCAGCCGGATGAAGGTGCTGCCGATCCTGCCGGCGCTCCTGCTGCGGCCGTTCGGCCAGTGGGGTCACCGGCGTTCGGTCGCGACGATCATCGGCCCGCTCCCGGCCGGCCTCGACTGGGAGAACCTGAGTTTCGCTTTGCTGGTGCAGAAACATTTCGCGGCACGCACCGGCGCGATGCCGACCTTCACCGACGAGCAGCTGGAGAAGCTGGACCTGCTGGCGATCGTCGGCAGCAAGGACCGGATGTTCGACGCGGCCGGTACGGCGCGGCGGCTGCCCGGGCGGTCCGTGATCGTCGAGGGCGCCGGGCACCTGTTGCCACCGCAGACCGAGCGGGTGCTGGAGTTCCTGCGATGAGCGTGTTCGTGAGCACGAAGGCGCTGGGCACCTTGCAGGACGCGATCGATTTGATCGGCGACGCGTCGTACTGGCACCAGGCTTCGTGGGTCGCCGTGCGGGTGGAGGATCTGCCGGAGGGGTTCTTCGTGCTGAGCAGCGGGGTGGCCGGGGAGATCGTGCAGAAGTTCGCGCAGTACGGGATGGGGCTCGCGGTGCTCGGCGACGTTTCGTCGTACGAGGAGGGCAGTACGCCGTTCCGGGACTGGGTGCGGGAGAGCAATCGCGGGTGGCAGCTGTGGTTCGTCGCGGACGTCGAGGCGCTGGAGCAGAAGCGGCAGGAGACCGGGCGCTAGTTTGAACGCATGGTCGAACCTGTCATGCCGGAGGCACCGCCGCTCCCCCGGCCGCGCCTCCTGCGACAGTCCTGGCTCGACCTGACGTTCATCCACTGGGCGGTCGACCCGGCGTCGATCGCGCGGTTCTACCCGCCCGGCACTCGGCCGGACACGTTCGAGGGCCGGGCGTACGTCGGGCTGGTCCCGTTCCGCATGGTCGCCACCGGCCTCGCCCGCGGTCCCGCGCTGCTGGGCGACTTCCTGGAGACCAACATCCGCCTGTACTCGGTGGACGACGCAGGCCGCCGGGGTGTCTTCTTCCTCAGCCTCGACGCCAACCGGTGGGACGTGGTCGCGGTCGCCCGGACGAGCTTCGGCCTGCCGTACCGCCGGGCGAAGATGCAGTACGAGGTCAGCGCGAACACCCACACCTACACAACAACCCGCCGCCGCGCCTTCGGCGCGACGGCGGGCGGGATGGGAAAGAGCAGCGCCGCCCCGGGCTCTGGCGCTGGCGCGCCGAGCGATTCCGGCCTCGCCTTCTCGAGTCGTGTAACCGTTCAGGTGGGCGAGCCCCTCGAGGTGGGCGATCTCGAACTCTTTCTCACCGCCCGCTGGGGACTGCACACCCGTCGCCTGGGCAGGACCTGGTACCTCCCGAACGAACACCCCACCTGGGATCTGCGTTCGGCCGAGTTGCTCGACCTGGAGGTCGGTGGGCTGCTGGCGTCCGTCGGCCTGCCCGATCTGAGCGTCAACCCGCCCGATCACGTCGCCCACAGCCCCGGCGTACGGTCCTACTTCGGGCTGCCTAGACGACCGGCAGGTTGCTGACCAGATCCGGTGCGTCCTCGGCCTCGCGCAGGAAGACCCGCAACTGACCGGACTCCGACGTGTCCTCGGAGAAGATCTGCAACGCCACGTCGACAGTGTCCTGGTCGTGGTCGAGCAGCTCGCGCCAGCCGTCCCACAGGACGAGCTCCGGCTCCCCCGTCGACCGGTCGCTCAACGAGTCGGCCAGGGCGTCCCAGTTGCGCCCGAACCAGCGCGGCAGGTCGAACGCCGTCGCGCAGACGTCCAGGAAGCCGGCCTTGTCGACCAACCCGGTGGTGTCGAGCTGGACGAACCCCCACCCGGCCGCCGCCACCTGCCGGCCGACCTGCTCGGCGGGCAGCGACGAGCCCCAGCGGTAGACCCCCGGCCGCAACCCGGCGTCCAGCAGTGCGTGCAGCTCAGTCATCCGTCGGTCCCCCCGTCCGCCGCGACCCGGCGGAACGACTTGTAGTGGTCGTCGGTGTAATAACGCTCGCCGCCCTTCCCGGTCACGATCCGGCGCGCGCCGCGGTCCTTCTCGCCGGGCGTCTTCACCGTGTACTCGCGGTAGTACCCACGGTCCTGCTTCGGCAGGATCTTCTCGAAGTTCCCGAAGGTCACGCCGTCGCGGCTGTACGGGTACGGCCCACCCTTGCCGATCAGCGTCAGCGTCTGCTGGGCCTCCTTCGGCAGCTCGTCCACCGCGACGAAGGTCAGCCCGCTGTCCGGATCCTTCGACGGCTCACCCGACGCCGAGCCCGACGGCCCGCAGCCGAGCAGCGACGCCGCCAGCGTGATCACCAGCATCGCGATCACCACGGCGGCGACGATCCGCGCGGCCTTCGGGTTGTTCATCATCAGGCGCTCCGCAGCCGCCGTACGAACTCGCCCGCCGCCTCGGCGGGGTCGCCGGCGCCGGTGATCGCCCGTACGACGACCACCCGGCGCGCGCCCGCCTCGATCACCTCGTCGAGCCGCTCCAGGTCGATCCCGCCGATCGCGAACCACGGCTTGGCCTGCTGCCGGCTGGCGGCGTACGAGACGAGCTCCAGGCCGGCGGCGCTCCGGCCCGGCTTGGTCGGGGTCTCCCAGGTCGGGCCGACGCAGAAGTAGTCCGACCCGGTCTCGGTGACCGCGGCGTTGACCTGGCTGAAGGTGTGCGTGGACCGGCCGACGATCACGTCCGGGCCGGTGATCGCCCGGGCGTGCGGCACCGGCAGGTCGCGCTGCCCCAGGTGCAGTACGTCGGCGCCCGCGGCGTACGCGATGTCGGCGCGGTCGTTCACGGCGAGCAGCTTGCCGTGCCGCTTGCAGGCGTCGGCGAAGATCTCCAGCGCCTCGAGCTCGTCGGCGGCCTCCATCTCCTTCTGCCGGAGCTGGACGATGTCGACACCTCCGCTCAGGGCGGCGTCGAGGAACTGTTCGAGGTCGCCCTGCCGCGGTCTGGCGTCGGTGCACAGGTAGAGCCGGGCGGCGTCGAGTCGGTCGCGGGATGGCGCGGTGTGCTCAGTCACAAGGTTAAGCGTGCCATGTGTATACCGTCGTACTGTTAGCTCCATGACGGAGTCGAGGTCCGAGGTCGTGGTGATCGGCGGCGGACTGATCGGGCTGTCCACCGCCTGGCGGCTGGCTGCAGACGGTATCCAGGTGACGGTATGTGACCCGACACCCGGCATTCAGACATCTTCGGTCGCCGCCGGCATGCTCGCTCCGGTCACCGAAGTCGAGTACGGCGAGGACGCCCTGCTCGCCCTCAACCTGGCCGGCAACGCCGCCTGGCCGTCGTTCGCCGAGGAGCTGGAGGCGTTCACCGGTCTCCCGGCCGGGCTGCACCGGACCGGCACGCTCTCCGTCGCGTACGACGCCGACGACGCGGCCGCGATCCGTCGGCTCGCGGAGTACCAGCGCCGGATCGGGCTCGAGGTCGAGGAGCTCACCGGGCGCGAGACCCGCAAACGTGAGCCGCTACTCGCGGCCGGGGTGACAGCCGGTGTGTGGGTGCCCGGCGATCACTCTGTCAACAATCGACAAACCGTTGCCGCACTGCTTCGGGCGGTCGAGCTGTCGGGCGTCAGGCTGATCAAACGGTCTGTAAGCCGGATTCTGTGCGCCGGCAATGCAGCAGTCGGCGTCGAGCTCGACAACGGCGACACCATCCGCGCCGAGCACGTCGTCGCGGCCGCAGGCCCGTGGACCGCCCAGCTGAACGGCATCCCCGACGAACTGCGTCCGCCGGTCCGGCCGCTCAAGGGCGAGATCCTCCGCCTCCGCGTCCCCAAGGCCTACCGGCCCGCCCT
Source organism: Kribbella sp. DT2 (assembly GCF_049844575.1). Classification (NCBI taxonomy): domain Bacteria; kingdom Bacillati; phylum Actinomycetota; class Actinomycetes; order Propionibacteriales; family Kribbellaceae; genus Kribbella; species Kribbella sp. DT2. Next base: position 37,726 of record NZ_JBNCLH010000015.1, read on the forward strand.
GCAGCACACCGTGCGCGCGACCGCCCGGGGATTCTCGGTCTACCTGGTCCCTCGGCCCGACGGTGAACTGGTGGTCGGCGCGACAACCTCCGAGCTCGGCTACGACACCAGAGTCCTCGCGGGCGGCGTGTTCACGCTCCTGCGCGACGCCCGCACGGTCCTGCCGATCACGGACGAGCTGGAACTGGTGGAAACCGTCGCCGGCCTCCGTCCCGCGACTCCGGACAACGCACCTGTTCTGGGTGCGTCCGGGATCGACGGACTGCTGTGGGCGACCGGCCACTACCGCAACGGCGTACTGCTGACGCCGATCACCGCGCAGGTGATCGCCGAGACCATCCGGACCGGCGTACTGCCGAAGCTGGCGGAGCCTTTCCTGGCGAGCCGGTTCTCACGAGGCGACCAGGCGCACGACAGCGGCGCCGCAGTGCCTAAGGTGATGGGGTGAGTGAGGTCATGAACGTGCTGGTGAACGGCTCCGCCGAGCAGATCGACGCCGGGACGACCGTCGCCGACGTGGTGGACCGGTGGGCCCGCAGCCCGATCGGGGTCGCGGTGGCGGTCAACGAAGCGGTGGTCACCAAGACCGAGTGGTCCGCAACGACATTGACCGAAGGCGACCGGGTGGAGATCGTCACCGCGGTTCAGGGCGGTTGAGGAGGAACCATGAGTGATGACAGCTTGGTGATCGCGGGACGTGAGTACACATCCCGGCTGGTGATGGGCACGGGTGGTGCGCCCAGCCTCGAGGTACTCGAAGAGGCGTTGATCGCGTCCGGCACGCAGCTGACCACGGTCGCCCTGCGGCGGCTCGATCCGAGCCAGCAGGGGTCGGTGCTCGACGTGCTGCGCAAGCACGACATCGCCGTACTGCCCAACACCGCGGGCTGTTTCACCGCGGGCGAGGCCGTGCTCACGGCGCGGCTGGCGCGCGAAGCGCTGGAGACCGACCTGGTGAAGCTCGAGGTCGTTGCCGACGACCACACACTGCTGCCCGACCCGGTCGAGTTGCTGGACGCTGCGGAAACCCTTGCTGCAGACGGGTTCCAGGTCCTTGCCTACACCAACGACGACCCGATCCTCGCCCGCCGGCTGGAGCAGGTGGGATGCGCCGCGGTGATGCCGCTCGGTGCGCCGATCGGTTCGGGACTCGGCATTCGCAACCCGCACAACATCAGCATGATCGTCGAGGCCGCGAACGTTCCCGTCGTCCTGGATGCGGGCATCGGTACGGCGTCCGACGCGGCGCTCGCGATGGAGCTCGGTTGTGACGCAGTGTTACTGGCAACGGCCGTCACCCGCGCCGAGCGGCCGGCCCTGATGGCCGCCGCGATGCGCGACGCGGTGACCGCCGGACGGAACGCGTTGCTGGCCGGGCGGATCCCCCGCCGATACCACGCGGCCCAGGCCTCGTCGCCGCTCGACGGCCGCGCCGCGCTGTAGTTCGCCGTACGGAGGTCGATGCCTTCGGCACCAGTTGCCGCTGGCATCGGCCTGGCCGCAAACCCCAACGGGCGCGTCGATTGTGAACCACATCCATGTAGTTCAGGCGTCAACTGTAAACATTGCGTAACAGCCGTAACCCGCGCCCCGTCCGTCCCTGTTGTCACATCAGTACCACCACTTACGGTCAAGGGACGTTGACACGGGGAGATGGATGATGACGAACACGAGCGCAACGGCGCCGGAGCCCGAGAACGACGTCCAGCCCGAACGACGCAACCGGCGACGGACCGTCGTCAAGGTGCTCACCGGGATCGCGGTCCCGCTGATCGCCGCCGGTGTGATCACCGCCGGATCGCCCGGCCTCGGCCAGTACAAGGTCAAGGACGGCGACACGCTGAGTCACATCGCGGCCCGCTACGGGACCACCGTGAAGACCCTGGTCGCCCTCAACGACCTGCCCGGCAACGGCAACGCGATCTACACCGGTGAGGTCCTCCAGCTGCCCGGCGGGCAGCCCAAGAACGCACCGCGCGAGACGAGCGCGGGCCGCGGCCGGATCAAGTACGTCGTGAAGTCCGGCGACACGATCGGTGGCATCGCCCGGCGGTACCACGTCAGCCAGGCCTACCTGCTGACGGTGAACGCGATGAGGAGCAGCGACAAGATCTTCGTCGGCAAGGCGATCCTGGTCCCGGTACCGGTGCCGAAGGCAACGCCGTCGAAGAAGAAGCGCAACGACACCTTTGCCGGGCGCAAGTACGCCGACCACGTGGTCGATGCCGCCGACAAGAACCGGGCCACGCTGAAGAGCCGCAAGCTGCCCAGCCGCGGTCAGATCCGGTCGACGATCATCAGCACCTCGAAGCGGTACGGCGTCGACCCTGAGCTGGCGCTGGCGATCTCCTGGCAGGAGTCCGGCTGGAAGCAGCGGGTCGTCTCGCCGGCCAACGCGATCGGCGCGATGCAGGTGATCCCGTCGACCGGGCGGTACTCCTCCGGTGTCGTCGGCCGCGACCTCGACCTGCTCAAGCCGCAGGACAACATCACCGCGGGCGTCGTCCTGCTGGAGATGCTGACCGGCGCGGCCAAGCTCGACGTCGCCGTCGCCGGGTACTACCAGGGCCTGGGCGGCGTCCGGCGGAACGGGATGTACGCCGACACCAAGCAGTACGTGAAGAGCGTGCTGCAGATCAAGACCCGGCTGGAGAGCGGGTGGAACCCCGCCTGAGCCCGGTCCGGAGCGGTGGCTCCGGAGGGTGACCACGAGGGGTTCCGGCGCGGCGGTAAAGCTGCGCCGGGACCCCTTATTTACACTCTCTCTCAGGAATGGCTTCGAGAGGCGGCTCACCGCACGTGACGGACGACGTAGACACCCAGGTCGGCGACCGCCTGGTCGGGCGGGTGCTCGACGGGCGGTACCGCGTCGGTGCGCGCGTGGCCAAGGGCGGGATGGCGACCGTCTACGAGGCCCTCGACATGCGGCTGGACCGCGTCGTCGCGCTCAAGGTGATGCACCTGGGGATGGGCGACGACGCCGAGTTCGGCCGCCGGTTCGTCGCCGAGGCGCGGGCCGCCGCGAAGCTGTCCCACCCGAACGTCGTCGCCGTGTTCGACCAGGGCGAGGACGACGGCACGCTGTTCCTCGCGATGGAGTACGTCCCGGGCCGCACGCTGCGCGACGTCGTACGGGAGCACTCGCCGCTGTCCCCCGCGCGGGCGCTCGACCTGCTGACGCCGGTGCTGTCCGCGCTCTCCGCGGCCCACGACGCTGGCATCGTGCACCGCGACATCAAGCCCGAGAACGTGCTGATCTCGCACGACGGTACGGTCAAGGTGGCCGACTTCGGGCTCGCCCGCGCGGTCACCACGACCGGCCAGACCGCGACGCAGGGCCTGCTGATGGGCACCGTCTCCTACCTCGCGCCCGAGCTCGTCACCGACGGCAGCGCCGACGCCCGCTCCGACGTGTACTCGGCCGGCATCCTGCTGTACGAGCTGCTCACCGGCAGCAAGCCACACACCGGCGAGACGCCGATCCAGGTCGCGTACGCGCACGTCCACGCCAACGTACCGGCGCCGTCGCTGCTAGAGCCGAGCATTCCGCCGTACGTCGACGCGCTGGTCCAGCGGGCCACGGCCCGTGACCGCGACCTGCGGCCGGCCGACGCACGGGTGATGAGCCGGCAGGTCCGGCGGGTGCGCAGCGCGCTGGAGGAAGGGCTGCCCGACGATCCCGAGCTGACCGGCGACCTGACCGTCCCGCTGCAGGCGATGCGCGAGGAGACCGAGTGGGACGACGACGGTTACACGCGCGGCAGCGGGTACGTCGAGCACACTCCCGTCCGGCGGGTGGAGTCGGTACGGCGCGCTGATCCTGAGCGCGGGACCGGGCTCGGGCTGGGCCGTGGCAGCGGGGCCGGGCGTGGCGCGGCGCCTGACCGCGGGAGCGGGCTCGGGCGGGGTGGGGACTCCGGGCGGCGCAGCGACACGATCGTCGTACCGTTCGAGCCTGCTCCCTCGTCCCGGATCGCCGCGGCTGTGCCACGGAAGGGGCGCGGACTGATCGCGCTGATCGCCGTACTGGCGCTCGCGATCGGCGTCGGGACGGCAGGCTGGTACTACGGCATCCACCGCTACACCGAGACCCCACTGCTGCTGAACCTCAACGCCGCCGACGCCTCGGCCAAGGCCGGCGAGGTCGGCCTGAAGACCAGCATCGCCAACCAGGACTTCTCCGAGAGCGTGCCGCGTGGCCAGGTGATGGGGACCAGCCCCGCGCCCGGCGACCGGATCCGCAAGGAGGGCCAGGTCGGCCTGACGGTCTCGAAGGGCCCCGAGCGGTACCGCGTCCCGCAGCTGACCGGCCTCGACCAGGAGGCCGCGAAGCTCGCGCTGGACTCGATCCGCCTCGTCACCGGCAAGATCACCACCACCTACAACGAGACCGTCGCGGCCGGGAAGGTGATCACCTTCGCGCCGAAGGTCAACACGGTGATGAAGCCCGGCAACACGGTCAACCTGTGGATCAGCCTCGGACGCCGTCCGATCACGGTCCCCGACACCACCGGCAAGCCGTTCAAGGACGCCAACCGCGCCCTCCGCAAGGCCGGCTTCACGGTCGAGCGCTCCGACGCGTACGACGCCAAGGTCCCGGCCGGCTCGGTGATCTCGCAGACCCCGAACAACGGCACGCTGTACGCCAAGGACAAGGTCCAGGTCGTGGTCTCCAAGGGCCCACCGCTGGTCGAGGTCCCCAACGTCCGCCGCAAAGGCCTGGCCGACGCCCAGAAGATCCTCACCGAAGCCGGCTTCAAGGTGAAGGTCGAGCAGGCACCGTTCCACCTCGGCCTCAACCTGGTAGCCGGCCAGAACCCAGCGGCCGGCCAGCAGGCCCAGCCCGGTACGACGATCATCGTCACGATCGTCTGAGCGGGCGCTGGTGACGAACGTCTGAGCAGACGCTCGCCGTCGGACGCCACCACGCGCACGCGCCCCAGACAGCGTGGTCAATGGTTGCCCGAGGCTCAGGTCGCCGCCGGGGCGATCCCCGCCGACCAGCTCGGCCTCGACTTCGGCGCTCGGCGCCGCCGAGCAGATCGGGCCGCCCGACGAGGCTGAGCGCCCACGCACGCGTTGCGCCCCTCCCACGCGCTGCCGCCCCGCGCCCCTACGTCGCCGCCGCACCCCACGCGTTGCCGCCGCGCCGACTCCCGCCGGCGCGGCATCGGTGGCGCCTCAGCTCAGGGTGAACATCGTCTCCTCGTCGAGGCGGGACAGCTTCTCGGGGTTGCGCACGTAGTACAGGCCGGTGACCAGCGCGCCCTCGATCCGGAACACCATCACGCCGTCCAGCTCGTCGTCGAGCCGCGCCAGCAAGGCCGGGTTTCCGTTGATGACGGTCGGGCTGAGGCTGAGCTTCGCGTCGATCTTGCCGAGGCCGCCGGTGACCATCCGGATCACCCGGTCGGCGCCGACGATCGGCCGGAGCGCGGCCTGCTTGACGCCGCCACCGTCGCCGATCAACACGATGTCGGGTGCCATCACGTCGAGCAGACTCTGCAGGTCGCCGGTGTCGATCGCGCGCTGGAACTTCTCCAGCACCACCCGGGTCTGGCTCGCGGAGACCGCCTCACGCGGACGTCGGGCGTCGACGTGCTTCCGGGCCCGGTGCGCGATCTGGCGGACCGCGTCAGGCGTCTTGTCGACAGCGTCCGCGATCTCGTCGTACCCGACCCCGAACACCTCCCGCAGCACGAACACCGCCCGCTCGGTCGGCCCCAGCGTCTCCAGCACCAGCATCAACGCCATCGACAAACTCTCGGCTAGCTCGATGTCGTCAGCAACATCCGGTGCCGTCAGCAACGGCTCGGGCAGCCACGGCCCGACGTACGCCTCCTTGCGCCGCTTCATCGTCCGCAGCCGATTGAGCGCTTGTCTCGTGGTGATCCGGACCAAGTACGCCCGCTCGTCGCGGACCTGGTCGAGCTCGACACCGACCCAGCGCAACCACGTCTCCTGCAGCACGTCCTCGGCATCAGCCGCCGAACCGAGCATCTCGTACGCGACGGTGAAGAGCAGGTTGCGGTGAGCAACAAAACTCTCGGTGGCCGGGTCGGTCACCGAACTCTCCCTCTCACGCCGACCCACCGACGGCTCGACGGCATCGGCTGCCGACCTCTCCCCTTCACGCCGGACCACCGGGTCGGTCATCGATCTCTCCCTCTCACGCCTGGCGGCTGACGACGCGGGCGTCACGAACCAGCCGCGGGCGCTTGCCGTCCTTCGTCCACCACTTCATCACACGAGGGTGGCGACCCTCGGTCCTGAGCTGCCAGACGGTGCTCTTGCAGACCATCTCCTTGACCTTCGCGCCGAACCGTCCGCGCAGGTGCAGGCTGATCGCGACGTCGTTGCGGTGCGCGAACTGGAAGATCCCGCTGTCCCGCCCGAGGCTGATGCACTGCCCGGCGAACCCAACCCCGACGTCCGCCGGCTTCTTGCCCGCGATCCGATTGAGCACGGTCTCAGCAGCCTGCGGACCGAGCTGGACCGCAGACTGACACCCCATCCGGAACGACAGCCCCGACGGCGCCGCCGAATCCCCGGCCGCGACGATCCGCTCGTCGTCCACGCTCGTCAGCGTCTCGTCGGTGAGCAGGCGGCCCAGTGCGTCGGTGCTCAGCCCGCTGCGCACAGCCAGATCCGGTACGCCGAACCCGGCGGTCCAGATCGTCAGCTCGCTCGGCAACTCACGACCGTCGGCAAGCTGCACGGCATCACGCGTCACGGCCGCCACCGCCGTACCGGGCCCGTCAACAATCTGCACGCCGAGCTCCTCCAGCCGCGCGGCGACAGTACGACGTCCACTCGCGTGCAGGTAAGGCCCGAGCTCCCCACCGCAGACCAGCGTCACCCGACGCCCTCCTCCGGCCTCCACCGACCGCCTTTCCTCTGCCGTCACTGGACGCCCTCCCCCGGCGGGCACCGGGCGCCCCGCCCCAGCCAGTTCGGCCGCGGTCTCGATCCCGGCCGGCCCGGCCCCGACCACGATCACCGACTGCACATTGTCAACAATCGACCGCAGCCGCTCGGCTTCCTCCAGCGAGTTGAGCGGGTAGGCGAACTCGAGCCCCGGAACCTGCTGCTCGTCGGTCCCACTCCCCACGGCGTACACCAGGTAGTCGTAGGAGACAGCCGCCCCCGACACCAGCGTCACCATGCGCTGATCCGCGTCGATCCGATCGGCCGCATCCACCACCAGCCGCACCCCGTCGGCCAGCACGTGCTCGTAGTCCACCACCGCGTCGTCCGATCCGCCGACCAGCTGGTGCAACCGGATCCGCTCGACGAAGAATGCCCGCGGGTTGATCAACGTCACCGCCACGTCCGCCCGCTTCGTCAGCCGGTTCGCCGCCATCACCCCGGCGTACCCGCCGCCGATCACCACGGCCTCGATCTGCTTGGTCATCGTCTCGTCTCCGTTCCCTGGTGGGTTCGGCCTCAAGACACCAGCTGCTCAACCCCTGTGACATCTCATGACGCAGGTCACGTTCTAGTGCCGACTCAGCCAATCGCTGAGCGTCCCGCCGAACCGCCCAGCGGCTGATCGGTGCAGGTCGTGACCCGCGCCCTCGAACTCGTCGTACCGCGCGCCGTCGATCGCGTCGGCCATCTCCTTCACCAGGTACGGCGGGCAGAACACGTCGTCGCTACCGGCGATCAGCAAGGCCGGGCACCGAATACTCGCCGCGTGGGCTCGGGCAACGTCACCACCTCGGTCGGCGATCCCGCGCAGCGCCCGCGCCCAGCTCCTGGCCATCGCTCGCGCTGTATCGGCCCCGTACGCCTCCGCCAGATAGGCCGCAAGCGGCAGCAGCTCGCGAACCGGCGCGTCGGTCAGCCGCTCCAGCTGGTCGGCCGACGGCCCGGCGACCGGCTCGCCGATCAGGCGCTCCGGCTCGTCGAACGACCGACCGGCAACTGGCTCGCCGATCAGGTGTTCCAGCTGGTCGAACGTCGGGCCGGCGGCCGGCTCGACGATGCGACCGGCCGCACCCCAGGTGACGACCGACAGCACCCGCCCGGGATCAAGCGCCGCCATCAGCAGCGCGACCTCTCCCCCGTCGCTGAAGCCGACCAGGTGAGCCGCGCCGATCCCAAGCTCGTCCAGCAGGGTGAGGAAGGCCCGCGCGTCTTCGGCGTAGAAGTCCACCGAGTACTCCCGCGGCTGCGGCTGGGACCGGCCCGAGCCGGGCAGGTCCGCCGCGACGACGCGGAAGCCGTCGCTGAGCTCGCCCAGCAATGAGCCGAACTCGGCGATGCTGCCTGCCCACCCAGGCAGCAGCAGGACGGCGTCACCGCTGCCGGAGTCCTCGTAGTAGATCGTCGACATTCCTACATCGTCGGGCGGGCCTGGGCGAAGGTCCAGTGATGACCCTCCAGGTCCTGGGCCTCGTAGCGGCGGTAGCCGTGCTGGTGGATCTCGGAGAGGATCTTGGCGCCGCGCTCGGTACTGCGGGCGAAGTGCGCGTCGAGATCGTCGACGTACACCCAGAGCCCGTGATCCAGCCGGGGCGCACCGTGGTCCTTCAGCTTGAACAGGATCAGCGCCGAGTTGCCGATGTGCAGCTCCAGCCAGGGCGCGCGTTCACCTTCGCCCGGGACACGGTCCCAGGAGTCGAGGCCGAAGACGTCGCTCAGCCAGCGCGCGGCGGCCGCCGGATCCTCGTAGTACAAGGCCATGCTGATCCGGTCGAGATCCCGCGGCGTTCGCGGGGAGGAGTCGCGCCGGTCGATCCACTTCGGCAGCCATGCGATGACGTTCGGCCACATGTAGAAGGCCTGCTTGCCACCGGGCAGCAGGACCTGCTCGACGGTCACGCGCGTGCCGGCATCGACGGCCTCGAAGGAGATTGTCGTCTCGGTGTCGTCGACGGAACTGCGGTAGCCCATCCGCGCGCCCGGCTCCCAGACCGTGATCCGCCCGAGCTCGAGCGCGTCCTCGACCGCGGCGCCGTCGCCGACCTGGTAGATCTCCAGGATCCGGCCGCCGACGCCGGGCTCGATCCGCATCTCGATCGCCCGGGCGGAGTCGAAGAAGTTGATCGGCCCGCGGACCCACCACAGGTCGATCTCGTCGGTGAACACCGCGAACGCGGTCGCCGGATCGGCGGCGACCTCGACGGTCGCGGTGGCGGACTGCTTCGTCATGACTTCCCCTTGTCCTCGACGTGCTTCTTGAACGACCCGAGATTTTCCTGCCAGTGCGCCTGCACCTGATCCAGCCACGCCTGTACGGCGACCACCGGCTCGGGCCGCAGCCGGAACACCCGCACGCGCGCGTCCTCGGCCACTCGTTCGTCGGTCACCAGCCCCGCGGACAGCAGGATCCGCAGATGCCGGCTCATCGCGGGCGACGAGACCCCGGTCGCGACCGCCAGCCGACCGGCCCGCTGCGGGCCTTCGCCGAGCAGCCGCACCACCTGCCGCCGGGTCGGATCAGCCAGCACCTCGAAGAACCGGTCGACCTGATCGTTCGTCATACTGCAATAGTTACCATGTTCGTTAACTATTAGCAAGAGTCTGCACCAACGACAACCCGGCAGGGCGACCAGGAGGAAGAGGAGCGGGAGCGTTTTGGCGCCCTGTCAGGTGTCTGGTTAGCTTTGCTCGTGAATCACCCGCGCGTCGCCGTGATCGCCCTGCTCGCGGTGGCCGCGGCCTGGGGATCCACGTTCTTCCTGACCAAGGACCTGCTCGACCGGATGGACGTCGCCGACTACCTGGCGCTGCGATTCCTGATCGCCGCGGTCGCGCTGATCGCGGTCCATCCGCCTGCGATCGCCCGGCTCAGCCGCCTCGATCGCGGTCGCGGTGTTGCCCTCGGCATCACGTACGGCATCGCCCAGCTGGTCCAGACCGAGGGCCTGCGGCACACGTCGGCGAGCGTCTCCGGCTTCGTCACCGGCATGTACGTCGTGTTCACGCCGCTGCTCGCCGCGGTCATTCTGCGCCACAAGATCGGCCGCTGGGCCTGGATCGCGGTCGTGCTGGCAACGATCGGCCTCGGCGTCCTGTCCCTGCGCGACTTCAGCCTCGGCACCGGCGAACTGCTGACGCTGGCCTCGGCCTGCCTGTACGCGCTGCACATCATCGGTCTCGGCGCTTGGTCGACGCCGTCGAACGCCTTCGGCCTGTCGGCGTTGCAGATGGTCGTGATCACCGTCGTGTGCGCGATCGGCGCGATCCCTGGCGGGTTCAGCCTGCCGTCCGGCGGCGGCGACTGGGTCCGCGTCGTCTACATGGCGCTGGTCGCGGGCGCGCTCGCGCTGATCGTGCAGACCTGGGCACAGGCGCACCTGACGCCGACGCGCGCGGCGATCGCGATGACGATGGAACCGGTGTTCGCGTCGGCGTTCGCCGTACTGTTCGGGTCGGAGAGCGTGACCGCGCGGATGCTGGTCGGCGGCGCGCTGGTCATGTCGGCGATGTACCTGGTCGAACTGGCTCCACGTCGCAAGATCGAGGCCGAGGTCCAGCACCTCGCCCAGTAGCCGGAGGAGGCTGGTGATGCGGGACGACAGCGCGCGACGGGTCCGGTGGTTCCCGGCCGCCGTCATCGCCGCGCTGCTCGCGATCCTTGCCTCGGCCACCATCTCCAACCTGGACCGCAACCCCCAGCCGCGACTCGTTGCCGACGGCATCCCCGGCAGACCGTTGCCACCAGCTACCACCAGTACGCCGTACGCCGAACTGGTCCGGCACGCCCTCGCCGACCTCGACGCGCTGACGATGCCGAACGGCGCGACCCTGGCCGGCAACGACGGCCCCTGGCGGTACGTCTGGCCGCGGGACGCGTCGTTCGTCGCCGCGGCGCGCTGCGCGATCGGCCAGTACGACGAAGCCGGCCGCATCCTCTCCTTCCTCGACCGGGTCCACCCGTCGGCCGGCCGGTGGGAAGCGCGCTACTTCGCCGAGACCGGCGGCGTACCGGCCGACGGTCGCGAACCGCAGCTGGACGGCTCCGGGTGGGTGCTCTGGGCAACGTGGTTCTGCGGCCGCGACCTCAGCCAGTACTGGCCGATGGTGAAGGAGTCCGCCGACCAGATCGTCGCCGAGCTCGGCGCCAACGGTCTGCCGGCACCGTCCCCCGACTACTGGGAACGCGCGGAGTCCGAGGTCACCCTCGGCACGGTCGCGCCCCTGCTGACCGGCCTGCGCGCCGGCGTCGCGATCGCCCGCAAGCTCGACCACACCGCCGACGCCGACCGCTGGCAGACGGCCTTCGATCGGTTGTCCAAGGCAACGACTCGGCACTTCGGCCCGGACTACCCGCGGACCCCGGCCTCAGCGGTCAGCGTCCTGGAGCCCGGGATGACGATCGGCATCGGCGGCGGCGCGGACGCGATCATCACGATCCTCGGCCCGCCTTTCGCCCCCGCCGACGCCGACCTCGACCGGGCCATCGACCGGACGCGTAAGGTCCTCACCCAACCCAACGGCGGAGTCACGCCCGGCGAGCAGTGGCGCGCCGACGGCGTCGCCTGGACGCCGCAGACCGCCCTGTTCGCGCTCAGCGCCGCCGCCCGCGGCGACCGGACCACAGCCGAGCAGCTCCTGACCTGGCTCGACACCCACCGCACCGCGAGCGGCGCCCTGCCGGAGAAGGTCAACCGCAACGTCGAGCCCGCCGGCGAGGCCCCGCTCGGCTGGACCTCGGCGCTGGTCGTCCTCACCGTGGCCGCCCTGGACCGCCCGCTCGCCCATCCTTGACCTAGACCTCGGTCTAGCAACCACACTCGCGGCCATGAAATATCGCACCCTGGGCACGCACCCGGAAACCCGCCGCGAGGTCAGCGTCCTGAGCCTCGGCGCCATGCTGTTCGGCACCACCACCGACGAGACCACGTCGTACGCGATCCTCGACCGGTACGTCGAGGCCGGTGGGACCTTCGTCGACACGGCCAACAACTACGCGTACTGGATCAACGGCACCCAAGGCGGTGAGAGCGAGTCGCTGCTCGGCCGCTGGCGGCGGGCGCACGGCGTCGGCGACGAGGTCGTGATCGCGACCAAGCTCGCCGGCCGTCCGCTCCAACCCCGTACGGCCCTCACTACCGAGACCGAAGGACTGTCGGCCGCGGTGATCCGCGAGTCGTCGGCCCGGAGCGCCGAACGGCTCGGCGTCTCCAAGCTCGACCTGCTCTACGCGCACATCGGGGACTCGCGGACGCCGCTGGAGGAGACTGTCGGGGCGTTCGGCGCACTCGTGGCCGAGGGCAACGTCGGACTGCTTGGCGCGAGCAACCACTGGAGCTGGCGAGTTGAGCGCTCCCGGCAACTAGCCGCGTCGGCCGGGCTTGCGCCGTACGAGGTGCTTCAGTACCACCACACCTATGCACGGCAGCGTACGGATCTGAGGACCCGGCACTCGCCCGACGGCGAGCTCGGTGTTGCCGCAGGCGACATTCTCGACTACGTGCGGCACGACCCGGCGCTCACACTCGTTGCCTACAGCCCGTTGCTCAGCGGCGCCTACGTCCGTGACGACAGGCCGCTCGGGCACGAGCACGACCACGCCGGTACGCCGGCCCGCCTCGAGGCGCTGCGTGAGGTCGCGGCGGAAACCGGCGCAACGCCCAACCAGGTCGTGCTGTCCTGGCTGATCGGTGGCGAGGTGCCGGTCATCCCGCTCGTCGGCGCGTCCTCGGTCGCTCAGCTCGACGAGAGCCTGGCCGCTGTCGACCTCGAACTGACGGCCGACCAGCGGGCTCGGCTCGACGCTGCCGAGTAGCGGTCAGCAGATCTCCATCGCGTCGTGGGTCGGCGCCTCGGGCCGGGCGGTGCTCGTCTTCGTCGAGTAGAAGAACGCGGTCGACGCGATGTCGTCCTGCAGCGGCAGGTACCGCCCGCCCGAGCGCCAGCCGAGCGCCTGGACGTCGACGCGCAGCGACTCGCGGAAGCGGATCGGGTCGGGCAGGTGGAAGCGGTACATCCCGAACCGCATCTGGCTCGCGTACTGGCCGTCCGGGCGGATCACCTGCGGCATGCCCAGGTACGGCGTACTGAACTCCGCGTACCCACCGCGGTCCGGGCCGAGGTCGAAGTTCCATGCACCGCCGAAGTAGTCCTCGGTCCCGGTTCCGCAGATTGTCGGCCACTCCTCGCCGTCGAGGTAGAACTTGACCTCGCCCTCACCCCACCAGCCGGTGCTGTTCACACCCCAGGCGACGTACGTCCCGACGTAGTGGCCCGGTCCCTCGACGCCGTCGAGCAGCGTGTGCACGGTCTTCGACGGGAGCGGGTTGCTGCGCCGCCACTGCGTGTGCAGGTACGCCGACCCTTCCGCGACCTGGCCGAGCCAGTAGTCGATCTGAAAGTAGACAATCACCTTCTCGTCCGACGTGTTCTCGATCGTCACGCGGGCCTGCTCGCGGAACGGCATCTCCCAGTAGCAGTTGAAGCCGCCGTTCGGGTTCACCGCGACCGGCAGCGAGTTGACCTGCGCGAAGCGTCCCCAGCCGGAGCAGAAGAAGTCGCCCACCGGCGCCTCGACCGCGGGCGCGTCGTCGCCGTCCCAGTACGACCGCAGTACCAGCCGCCGCCAGTTGTCGCTGTGCGTCGTGAGCCAGATGTGCGTGATGCACCCGCTGCCGGCGATGTCGGCGAGGGTCGCGGTCTCGCCCGGCCCGATCTCGATCGACGGCGAGACCTTCCACCCCTGCCCGAGATCACGGGCCGCGTTGGCCCCCGTGCCTTCGGTCCGGCGACCCCCTTGACCGGGCTCACCGGTCGGGTTCTCCGCGCTGATCGAGCGGCTCTCCACGTCCACGACGGCACTGATTCCGGCCAGGTTCCCAAGAGTCATGCCCGCGAGCCTAGGTCGCGGGGTCGCCCTTTGGGGAGGGTTGGAAATCGATTTCTCAGTTGGTGGACAGGTTGTCACCTGCTGGGACGCGGTGGATCGGCTGGTATCACCGAGCTGCCGAAGGTTGCTCGAGTTGCCCAAGGACGGCGGTCCCGCGCCTTCCGCTTCTATGCCGTTGTGGTTATATTCCGGGTATGGCATCTGAGCGTGGGACGGTGCACGCGACCGAGGACGGACGGGTGGCGATCCGATTCATCCGGCTGTTCGGGCATCCGCCAGAGAAGGTGTGGCGGGCGCTGACCGAGCCCGAGCAGCTGGCCGCCTGGTTTCCCGCCGTGGTGGATCTGGCCGGCGAGGACGAGCTGTTCTTCGGGGTGACCGAGCGGCAGCGGGCGACGTACGGGATGACGGACGAACCCGCGCGCAAACCGAACGGCCGGATGCTGCGGCGGGAGCCGCCGTCGGTGCTCGAGTACGAGTGGATGGACGAGATCCTGACGTGGGAGATCACTGGTACGGCGGAGGGGTGCCGGCTGGTGTTCACCAACGTGCTGTCCGACCGCGAGGCGGCTGGGCCTGCGGCGGCTGGATGGGAGGCGGGGCTCGAGGTTGTCGCCGCTCAGCTTGATGGGATGGCGATCACGTGGGATCCGTTCGCGAGGGCTGAGGAGCTGGCGAGCGAGTACTGATCGGCGAGCGCGGCCGGCTGTTCGTCGTACAGGATTTCAGCAGGCGCGGACCTTCGCGGTCAGGCCGTTCTCGAAGGTGAGGCAGGCCCAGGGGCGGCCTTGGTCCTTGTCGGCGCGGATGATGAGCGGGTACGCCGTGGCGCCGCGGGCCTCGGGAGTCTTGTCGGTGATCGGCGAGCCGATCGCGCCACCGCGAGCCTCGGCGGCGCGCTTGACGTCCTCGACGGTGACCACACTCTGCGCGCTCTTGTTGGCCGCCGCCTCCGCATCATCTGCGACAGCCAGAGCGAAGTCGATCTCCGGCGGAGTCGACCACGTCGTCGAGCTCACCGGGAACACGAACCCGAACATCAGCAGCCCGACCACCGCGATGATCCGCCGCGCCCGCCGCCCGTTATCCACCGTCAGCACCGCCGCACATCCGAGCGCGAGCAGCAGCGTGATCCCCCGCGTCACCCACTGCCGATCGAGCCGGCCGTCCACCGCCAGCGCCGCGCCCAACGCCACCACCACACAAGCAACCGCAGCCACCCCACCCCGAACCCGAGGCGACACGAGAAAGCCGATACCGGGCGCAGATCCCGCAGCCGTGGACGCTCTGCCCGCCGACCCCGCGCCGCCGAACGCGTCGGTCCTGGAGCCCACGCCGTTCGACCCCGCGGCGGCGAACTCCTCGACCCCGGACCCCTCAACCCTGGGCGCCTCGACGCCCGGACCCTCAGCTCCGGATCGGTCGCCCCTCGCCCCCGCGACTCCCGATCCTTCGCCCCCGACTCCCTCGCCCCCCGAACCCTCGCCCCTGGGCGCCTCGGCACCCGGGCCCTCAGCTCCGGACCCCACGCCCCTCGCCTCCTCGGCTCCCGATCCCACGACTCCGGATCCCTCGACCCGGTGCGACTCGGCGGCAGATCCGTCGGCGCTGGGATCGGGCGTCGGGGCTGAGGACTTGGAGGCGTCGGGCGAACTCATGCGGCCGACGATAGAGCACCTCACCCGGCCGACCGGCGAGGGCCGGCAGGCAGACCGAAGCGAGTCCGCAGGCAGTCGACGACAGAACTCCTCGACCAGCACGCCCGCATGCGGGTGGGCGTTGCGGGCGGGGTGGCCGGCGTGGCCGGCGTCAGTCGGCCGGCAGGCCGCACGCCTCATCCGATCGACGATTGGCCCCCACGCCAGCGTGAGTCGGCAGGCCAGCGTGAGTGGGCAGGCTGGCCGCATCATCCGGTCGACGGCGTTGCCCGGCACGCCAGCGTGAGTCGGCAGGTCGGTCGGCCGTACGCGTTATCCGATCGATGAGCTTGCCCGGCACGCCAGCGCGAGTCGACAGGCAGGCCAGAACGAGTCGGCAGATGGTGGGAACGTATCGCCAGGGTCGGGGGGAAACGGGTCGGCAGGTGGGCGGAACGGATCAGCAAATGGGTCGGAACGGGTCGGCCGGGGACGGAACGGATCGGCAGGTGGGTTGTTGTGACCAGCGGACAGGTGAGCCCGGAATGGATCGACAGGCGGGATCTGACGGGCTGTCCTGTCCACGGTCCATCACCTCTTCCGGCAGGTGGAACGGCCCGGCGGACATGCCGAACGGCTGGCGCCGTTCGTCGCAGCGAATGATCCGTTCGTCGCGGGGATCGTCGTACAGGCTCAACTGACCTCGACACTGCTGGCAGATTCGGTCTCGTCCCACCGCCCTCAGGGATTGGATCTGCCCGTGAACCCCGACGAAACCCCTGCCTGGAGCATCTCCCGCCGTCGCGCTCTGCAACTCACCGGCGGCGTCGCCGCGGCCGGTTCGCTCCCGGTCGCTGAAGCCGCCGCCTCGCCGTCAACAATCTCGAGCCCGTCGGCAAAGACCGAGTCCGGCAACCAGGCGACCCTGACCGAAGGCACCAACTTCATGGTCGCGGTCTCCCCCGACGGACGCCGCCTGGCCTTCGACCTGGTCACCGCGATCTGGGTGACCCCGGCCGGCGGCGGTCGCGCGACGCGCCTCACCGACGATCTGCAGGACGCCACCCGCCCGCGCTGGTCGCCGGACGGGAAGGAGATCGTCTTCCAGTCCTACCGCGACGGCAACTACCATTTGTGGACAATCCGACCAGATGGTCGCGCGCTCAGGCAACTCACCACCGGCCGGTACGACCACCGCGAGCCGCACTTCACCCCGGACGGCCGCGCGCTCGTGTTCTCCTCCGACCGCGGTGGCAGCGGGACCTACGGCATCCACCGGCTCGATCTGCGCACCGGCGCGATCGTCGCGCTCACCGACGACCCGACCGAGGAGGCCGAGCCGGCCGTCTCCGCCGACGGCCGCAAGCTCGCGTTCACCACGGACACGACCGCGATCGTCGAACTCGATCTGACCACTGGCGTACGGCGTACCGTCGTACCGGCGAAGACTGGGATCACCGTCTTCGGCCCGTCGTACTCGCCGACCGGCCAGCTCGCTTACGTCCGCCTCACCGGCCCGACGTGCGACCTGGTGATCGGCGACGCGACCGTCACCACCGGGAAGGACGTCTTCGCCGTACCGCCGTCGTGGGCTTCCGGCAACCTCTTCTACACGGCCGACGGCCACGTGATGAAGCACTCCGGCGGCTCGTCCTCCGTGGTCCCGTTCACGGCAGTCGTGCCAGTCACGTCGAAGCGACCACGCCCGAAGCGCCCGGACATCGAGTCGACCAAACCCCAAGCGGTCAAGGGAATCGCGAGCCCGACGGTCTCCCCCGACGGCCGATGGCTCAGCTTCCGCGCCCTCAACGCGCTCTGGCTCGCCCGGACCGACGGCAGTGGCAGCCCGCGCAAGGTCGTTGCCGACGGCTACTTCAACTCCGACCCGGACTTCTCCCCCGACGGCCGTCAGTTGCTCTACGCAAGCGACCGCGACGGTACGGCGGATCTCTGGCTGCACAACATCGCCCAGGGCACCAATACCAAGCTGTCGTCGTTGCCCGGGGCACAGACCGCGCCGCGGTTCTCCCCGGACGGCAAGCAGATCGCCTACCAGGACCAGGACGGCATCGCCTGGGTTCTCGATGTCGCCTCGCAGCAGGTCCGCCAACTGACCCCGACGCTGTTCCAGCCCGGCCGGGTCAGCTGGTCCGCCGACGGCCGGACGATCGTGCTCGGCGCGGTCAAACCGTTCTCGAAGCGGTTCCGCGAGGGCACCAGCCAGCTGATGTACGTCGACGTGGCAACAACCGCTTTCGAGTACGTCGAGCCGATGCCCTTCCGCTCGCTCGCGACCCGCGGCGACGACGGCCCGGCCTTCTCACCCGACGGCCGTCGGCTCGCGTTCGTTGTCGAAAGTCTGCTGTACGTCGTACCGGTCGATCGGCGCGGCCGCTTCACCGGCAAGCCGCGAGCGGTGACCAGCGAGGTCACGGACTCGCCGGCCTGGCTGGACAACAGGACCCTGCTCTACCTGAACAACGGCCGCTTGCGTCGTACAGATGTCGACGGTTCGCGGCCGCGGACGATTCGGCTCGACCTCACCTGGCAGCGCGCCAAGATCAACCAGCACGTCACAATCCACGCCGGTGCACTGTGGGACGGCCGCGCGCAGGAGCTGCGGAAGAACGTCGACGTGATTGTCGACGGGTCGAAGATCGCCGCCGTCCGGCCGCACCGGGGACGCGCGGACGTCGACGCGTCCGAGCTGACCGTGATGCCCGGGCTGATCGACGCGCACAACCACTGGCACCTGCGCGGCCGGGCGTGGGGTGCGCGGCAGGGCAACCTCTGGCTGTCGTACGGGATCACCAGTACGCGCTCTCCTGGCGATCCCGTGTACCAGATGCAGGAAACACGGGAAGCGCTCTCGCACGGTTCTCTGACCGGGCCTCGGTACTTCGCGACCGGTGAGGCGATCGACGGTTCGCGGGTCTACTACAACTTCATGCGGCCGACCGTGTCGCTGCGGCAGCTCGGGCTGGAGCTCGACCGGGTCGCGGGCGTCGGCTACGACATGGTGAAGACGTACGTGCGGCTGCCGATCGAGTACCAGCGCCGGGCGATCGCGGCCGTGCACCAGCTCGGGCTGCAGTTGTCGTCGCACTACCTCTACCCCGCCGAGCACCTCGGCATGGACGGGATGGAGCACACCGGCGCGACGAACCGGCTCGGCTACTCGCACACGGTCAGCCGGCTCGGGCGCGCGTACGCCGACGTGATCACGCTGTTCACGCGGGCCGGGTTGTCGGTCACGCCGACGCTGTTCAACTCGACGATGGCGCATGTCGACGATCCGTCGCTGCTCACCGACCGACGGACGACGACGCTGTACCCGGCGTGGGAGTACGCCGCTCTGAAGGCCGAGGTGGACACGGCGGCGGGTCCGGCCGGCGCCACCACGCGCGAACTTCTGCGTGGCAACGTCGACATGGTGCTGCGGATCCACCGCGGCGGCGGCCTGGTGATCGCCGGCACGGACGCGCCGCTGGACAACGTCGCGGTGTCGCTGCACGCGAACCTGCGCTCGATGGTCGCGGGCGGCTTCACGCCGTACGAGGCTCTGACGACGGCGACGCGCAATCCAGCGCGCTGGCTGAACCTGGAAGACAAGCTGGCCGTCGTGCAGCCGGGTGCGCAGGCGGATCTGTCGTTCGTCCAGGGGAACCCACTGGCGGACATCCGGCACGCGGCCGACGTCGAGCGGGTGATGGTCGGCGGGAAATTGCACATTGTTGACGATCTACTGGAGCCGTTCGCGACGACAGCAAGAGCCAGCGCCGGCCCGCAGCCCCTACGCCGCGACCAGGCGCACGCGCACGACAGCGAGTACTGGTGGCACGAGCCGGAGTGGCTGCACCGAGCCTGCTGCGAAGGCTGACCGAAGGCGCTCCGGGGCCAGGAGGTCCCGGAGCGCATGTCAGAGCGGGGCTGGGCTGCGGCGGTGCGTCGGCGGGCTCAAGGTCGCGCCGCGACCGCCCCGGGACGACCGTCAGAACGGGAGCTTGGGCTGGGGCGGTCCGTGGGTCGGGTCGACGCCGTCGAAGAGGCTGCTGACTGATTCGCCGTCGTGGATGCGTTGGATCGCGGCGGCGAACAGTTTGGAGACCGAGCTGACCTGCAGCTCGGGGAAGCCGTCGGGGCGCGGGACCGTGTCGGTGCTGATCACCTCGGTGATCGACGGGTGCGACCGCAGCCGCTCGACCGCCTTGCCGGCGAACAGGCCGTGGGTGCAGGCGACCGCGGCCTGGGTGCAGCCGAGGTCCTTCAGACGGTCGAGCAGTTCGATGATCGAGCCGCCGGTCGCGATCTCGTCGTCGAGCACGATCGCCTTCTTGCCGGCCACGTCGCCGACGATCGCGTCGATCACGACCCGGTCGTCGGCCAGCCGCTGCTTGCTGCCCGCCGCGACCGGCAGCCCGAGCAGCCGGGCGAACTGCGTCGCGGTCTTCGCGTTGCCGAGGTCCGGGCTGACCACGACCGTGTTGGTCAGGTCGGTGCCGCGGAAGTGGTCGGCCAGCACGCCGATCGCGGTCAGATGGTCGACCGGCACCGAGAAGAACCCGTGCACCTGCGGCGCGTGCAGCGCCATCGTCAGCACCCGGTCCGCGCCGGCCGCGACCAGCAGGTCGGCGACCAGCCGGCCGCCGATCGAGATGCGGGAGGCGTCCTTCTTGTCCGACCGCGCGTACGCGTAGTGCGGCATCACGGCGGTGATCTGCGCCGCCGACGCACCACGGGCCGCGTCGATCATCAGCAGCAGCTCCATCAGGTGCTCCTGCGTCGGTGGGACCAGCGGCTGGACGATGTAGACGTCGCGCTGGCGGCAGTTCACCTGCAGCTGAACCTGTAGGCAGTCATTGCTGAAGCGGTGGATCTCGACCGGCGAGAGGTCGACGCCGAGATCGGCGCAGATCTGCTCGGCAAGGCCGGAATGAGCACTACCGCTGAACACGACGATCTCTCGCACGGCTCTCCCCGAACGCTGTGACTCGACGTTGCACCACCCTACCTTGAGGGCTTTCTTGACTATTCAGTCCAGAACGAGCTACGTTTTAGACTACTTAGTCAAATAACCTCCTGGGGAGTTGTAGTGAGCGGGAAACTTGCAGGTCGGACGGCAGTTGTCACCGGTGCGAGCCGTGGCATCGGGTTCGCGATCGCCCGTCGTTTTGTTGCCGAGGGCGCCAATGTGGTGATCACGGGGCGAGACGGGACGGCGTTGGACGCCGCGGTCGCCGAACTCGAGCGCGGTCTGGAATCCGGCGCCTACCGGAGTGCGTCCGTCGTCGGAGTCCGCGCGGACTCCGCTGAGATCGCCGATCTGGACGCGGTGTTCGAGACGGTCCGGGAACGGCACGGCAGCATCGACGTACTGGCCGTGAACACCGGCACCGGCACGCTGGCGCCGATCGGCGAGATCACCGAGGCGGAAGTCGACCGGGTCTACGGAACGAACGTGAAGGGCACGATCTTCACGATGCAGAAGGCGCTACCGCTCCTGAGCGAGCATGCCTCAGTCATCCTCACCGGGTCCACCGCGTCGATCCGCATGGCACCCGGCCAGAGCGTGTACGGCGCATCGAAGGCGGCCATCCGCGCGCTGGCCCGCGGCTGGGTCGTCGACCTCGCCGGCCGAGGGATCCGCGTCAACGTGCTGAGCCCCGGCGCGACGAGGACCCCGGGCCTGACCGAGTACCTGGGCGCCGACGTCGTCGAGCAACTGGGCCCGGAGTTCCCCCTGGGCCGCATCGGCGAACCAGACGAAATCGCCGCCGTCGCCGCCTTCCTGGCCTCCGACGACGCCAGCTTCGTCACCGGCACCGAGTACTTCGTCGACGGCGGGGCCGCGCAGATCTGACCTCGCGACGTACACCCGTGGAGTACGTGCCCGCGGCGCGCGCTGGTACATGAAGGCGCCGCGGGCGTGGGCTCCCAAGTACCAGCGCGCGACGCGGGCCGGCACTTGAAGGCGCGGCAGGCGCGCGGCTGCCAGGCACCAGCGCCGGGCGCGGGCCGGCACTTGAAGGCGCTGCAGGCGCGGGGCTTCCGAGTACCGGCGCGCGTTGCGGGTCGCGTACCGGGTGGGCGGGTCCGGCTGTTGTCAGACGAGCAGCGCGGCGATGGTTTCTGCAGCCTTGCGGCAGTCGTCGGCTGAGGCGTCCAAGTGCGTGACCAGACGGAGCTGGGTAGCGCCTACGCCGCCGACGAGGATGCCGGCTTCCTTCGCGCCGGCGACCACCTCCGCCACCGTGCGGCCGGTGGCGGCCAGGTCGGCGACGACGATGTTGGTCTCGACCTGGTCCGGCTTGACCGAGCCGGGGGCCGCGTCGGCGAGGATCTCGGCGATCCGGCGGGCGTTGGCGTGGTCGTCGGCGAGGCGTTCGACGTTGTTCTCGACGGCGTACAGACCGGCGGCCGCGAGCACACCCGCCTGACGCCAGCCGGCGCCGAGGCGCTTTCGCCAGACTCGGGCCTCACGGATCAGCTCGGCCGAGCCGGCCACCACCGATCCGACGGGGGCGCCGAGGCCCTTGGACAGGCAGACGCTGACCGCCGCAGCGCGCGATCCGTACGCCGCCATCGGCACACCGGTCGCCACCGAGGCGTTCCACAGGCGAGCGCCGTCCAGGTGCAACGGCAGCTGCGCCTCGTCGAGCAGGTCCGCAAGAGCGTCGTACGAGTGCTGGATCGAACCGCCGCCGAAGTTGTGCGTGTTCTCGACCGACACCGCGGCAGTCTGCACGAAGTACGGTCCGAGATTCGGCGCGATCAGCTCGCGGATCTGGCCGAGATCGATCTGCCCGTCCGGCGTGCTCCATGTCCGCGTGGTCACACCGCTGACGGCCGCGTGCGCACCGAGCTCGGCGCGCGCGATGTGCGCCCGCGCTTCGCACAGCACCTCGGACCCCGGCGGAACGAGCGCGCGGACGCCGAGAATGTTCGCTAGCGAGCCAGTGACGACGAACAGCGCCGCCTCGTGCCCGAGCAACCCCGCGACCCGCTCCTCGAGCGCGTTGATCGTCGGATCCTCGCCGTACACGTCGTCCCCGACCGGCGCGCTCGTCATCGCCGCCAGCATCCCCGCCGACGGCCGCGTGACCGTGTCGGACCGCAGATCAATCACAACAAACCTCCCCGTACGACGCGCATCCGCGCGCCTCGATCCCACCCGAACGCCGCACGCCCAGGCCCATCCCATCCGCGACTGCACCCAACACCCCATGGGAGGGAAGGGCAGTGCCGCCCCCGGGCCTTCGCTGCGCTCGGCTAGCGCCTGATCTCGCTGCTCCCGCAGGCGGACCAGCCGCGGCTCGTCACCGTCAACTCGCCTCTCGGGGCCCTAGCTCCCGGACACCCCCATCCGCGCGGCACATCACCGAGCCCGCCGGTCCCGCGCCACTCACGCCCGCGCCCCCCGCAGCCGCTCCGCGACCAGGAACGCGAGCTCCAGGGACTGGTGCCGGTTCAGCCGCGGGTCGCAGGCCGTCTCGTACCGGTTGACCAGGTCCTCGGCGACCAGCGCCTCACCACCACCAAGGCACTCGGTCACGTCGTCGCCCGTGAGCTCCACGTGCAGACCGCCCGGCCACGTCCCGACCTGCTCGTGGGCGTCGAAGAAGCCCTCGACCTCGTTGACGACGTCGTCGAAGTTGCGGGTCTTGTAGCCGTTCGGGGTCTCGTAGGTGTTGCCGTGCATCGGGTCGCAGACCCACGCGATCGGCGAACCGTGGTCGCGGACGGCCTCCAGCAGCGGCGGCAGCGCCTCGCGGATCTTGCCCGCGCCCATCCGGGTGATGAACGTGAGCCGTCCCTCGATGCCCTTCGGGTTGAGCTTGTCGATCAGCGCGCGGATGTACTCCGGCGTCGTCGTCGGCCCGATCTTCACGCCGAGCGGGTTCGACAGCGAAGCGAGGAACTCCACGTGCGCGCCGTCGAGCTGCCGGGTCCGCTCGCCGACCCAGAGCAGGTGCCCCGAGACGTCGTACGGCTGCTCGGTGCGCGAGTCGATCCGGGTCAGCGCGTGCTCGTACTCGAGGATCAGCGCTTCGTGCGAGGCGTAGAAGTCGACGGTCCGGAACTCGTCCGCGGTCGCACCGCAGGCGCGCATGAACGCGAGCGCGCGCTCGATCTCCGAGGCCAGCTGCTCGTAGCGGCGCCCGACCGGCGAGGAGCGGACGAAGTCGGTGTTCCAGGCGTGCACCTGGTGCAGGTCGGCGTACCCACCGGTGGTGAACGCGCGGGTCAGGTTCAGCGTCGCGGCGGCGGCGTTGTAGACCTCGCGCAGGCGCTGCGGGTTCGGGATGCGCGACTCGGAGGTGAAGTCGATGCCGTTGACAGCATCACCCCGGTACGACGGCAGCGTGACGCCGTCGCGGGTCTCGTCGCCGGAGCTGCGCGGCTTGGCGTACTGGCCGGCGATCCGGCCGACCTTCACCACCGGCACGCTCGCGGCGTACTGGAGCACGACCGACATCTGCAGCAGCACCCGGAGCTTGGCCCGGATGTTCTCGGCGGTGACGCCGTCGAACGTCTCGGCGCAGTCGCCGCCCTGGAGCAGGAACGCCTCGCCGCGGGCGACCGCCCCGACCTTGTCGGTCAGGTCGTCGCACTCACCGGCGAAGACGAGCGGCGGCAGCTTGCGCAGCTGGCCGATCACCTGCTCCAGCGCTACCTGGTCCGGCCACTCGGGCTGCTGGAGCGGCTTGAGTCCCCGCAGCTCGTCCAGGCTGGGGACACCCGGCACCACGCCCTCGTTCAACGTCGCGAATTGCATACGCCAACCATATTCGAGGCCCTCGAACCGCTGCGCAGCCGTCTCACCCCGAGCGCTCAGGCCAGCGAGCTCGGATCAGCCGGTACGTCGACCGCGTGCTCGCGCAGCACCGTCAGCGGGATCGTGTCCAGCGCCCGCCGGTGCGTCGAAGCCAGTACGACCGGAGCCGCGACCCCGGCGTGGTACGCCTGCAGCCACCGCGCCGCGACGACGCACCACCGGTCCCCCGGCGCCAGCCCGGCGAACCCGAACTCCGGCCGCGGCGTCCCCAGGTCGTTGCCGACCGACGCCTGGTGCGCGAGGAACTCGGTCGTCATCACCGCGCAGACGGTGTGGCTGCCCAGGTCCTCGGGACCGGTGCTGCAGCAGCCGTCGCGGAAGAACCCGGTCACCGGGTCGGTCCCGCACTCCTCCAGCTGGGCGCCCAGCACGTTCAGCTCGCTCTCCACAGGGATCATCCTCACCCACGCACGGCTCCACGTCGTCATCCACGACCCCGTCGTCACCCAGAATCACACGATGAAACTGCTCCGAGGGGCACTCGCCCTGGCCTGCCTGCTGCCGCTCGCTGCCTGCTACAAGGGCCGGGCGCCGCTCGAGGTCGAGTACGACGGCGCTCAGCTGTCGGCGGCGCGCGCGGAAGGCGAGCGCCGCAACGCCGTGAAGCTGGCCATGGTGTGGAGGGCGGCGCCGATCCTGCACGAGGTCGCCTCGTCCCGCCACGACGAGTGCGACGGCGGCCAGTGGTTCGACGAGGACAAGTACTACTGGCCGTACGGGTGCGTCACGACGTCGTACACGGTCCTCACGTTCGCCGGCGAGTTCCGGACGCAGGCCCGCAGGATCGCCGCCGCGCTGGACGCGACCTCCTGCTCCGTCGACCTCGCGCGGGAGCTGGAGCCGCAACTCACCCAGGTCCGCGACGTCACGTCGATCGAGCCGGTCGGGTCGGACTGCCCCGACTCCCCGTACCCCACGCCGCGGGCGAGCCTGCTGGCCTGGTCGCACGTCTCCCCGACCACCGGCCAGCTCGAGCGGATCAGGACCCAGCTCGACAGCGACTGCCTGCACAAGCGGTACTGCGCGACACAGATCCTGGACCTGGCCGGCGGGCTGGCCTCGGCGCGGGACGGAGACCGGTGGGCGGTCGTCGTCGAGTTCGGCGAGACCTACTTCGAAGGCGAGCCGACCCCCGGGTGAGGCTCAGGACGCCTTGGTGTCGTCCAGCCGCGGCTTGAGGTGGTCGTCGATCTTCTCGCCGGCCTTGAGCAGGTCCTTGGCCTTCTCGGCGTACATGTCGACGTACTCCTGGCCGGACAGCTCCATCATCGCGTACATGATCTCGTCGGTGACCGAGCGCAGCACGAACCGATCGCGCTCCATCCCCTCGTACCGGGAGAAGTCCAGCGGCTTGCCGATCGCGACACCGGGGCGGACCAGGCGCGGGAACCGGCGGCCGGGCTCCTTGACGAACCACTTCGGCATCATCGTGCCGGGCGGGTTGACCTTCTCGGTGTCGATCATCGCGACCGGGATGACCGGTACGCCGGCCACGATCGCCATCCGGGCGACCCCGGTCTTGCCTTTGTAGAGCCGGCCGTCGGGCGAACGGGTGCCCTCGGGGTAGATGCCGAACAGCTCGCCCTTGTTCAGGATCTCCAGGCCGGTGTTCAGCGCGGCCAGCGAGGCGCGGCCGCCGGAGCGGTCGATCGGGATCTGGCCGATCGAGCGGAAGAACGTGGCGACCAGCTTGCCCTTGAGGCCCGGGCCGGTGAAGTACTCCGACTTGGCCGGGAAGACGATCTGGCGCGGTACGGCGACCGGCAGGAAGATCGAGTCCGAGAACGCCAGGTGGTTGCTGACCAGCAGCGCCGGCCCGCTCTCCGGGATGTTCTCCAGGCCGCTCACCTTGGGCCGGAACAGCAACCTCGCGAGCGGTGCGACGAGGAACCGCCGGATGAACATGTACAGCACGTGCCACCTCCACCGTTCGGTCAGCTCCAGTGTCCCGCATCGGCGGGCACGCAGCACCCGCCGGGCAGGACCTTACGTTCCACCCTCCTCCTCAGGCAACGTCACCGCCAGGGATTCCGGGGTTGCGCTCTGTGTTGATCTGTGGTTGCACACTGTGTGGTGTCACCGATCACGTCACCGAACCGACACCCTGGCCGGGGTGGGCGACGGACGGTGAGGCTGCGACCATTACGACTCAGGCAACACGCGAACTTCTAGGAGCACCTGTGCCCGTGCAAGCCCACGCGGAGGAGTTCCGCAGCCCTGGCTCCGGCCCGAACGCCGGCACCGGGATCCTGCTCAGTCACGGCTTCACCGGATCGCCGAAGTCGATGCGCCCGTTCGCGGAGCACCTGGCCGCCGAGGGGTTCGGCGTCGCCGTACCGCGGCTGCCCGGGCACGGCACGCACTGGCGCGAGGCGAACACCACGACCTGGCAGGACTGGTACGCCGTGCTCGACAACGAGTTCGAGCGGCTGCGCAAGGAGCACGATCAGGTCTTCCTGGTCGGGCTGTCGATGGGCGGTTGTCTCGTCCTGCGGCTGGCCGAGCAGCACGGCGCGGACGTCGCGGGCGTGGTCCTGGTGAACCCGTCCGTGCAGACCGACGACAAGCGGCTCGCGGTGCTGCCGGTGCTGCAGCGGTTCCTGCCGTCGTTCCCGGGGATCTCGAACGACATCAAGAAGCCGGGTGTCGACGAGGGCGCGTACGACCGGATGCCGCTGCGCGCGCTGCACTCGCTGTCGCAGCTGTGGAAGGTCACCCGCGAAGATCTTGCCAAGGTGACGCAGCCGGTGCTGCTGTTCCGCAGTACTGTCGATCACGTCGTCGAACCGAGCTCCGGGCGCACCGTGCTGTCCCGGATCTCGTCCCGCGACGTCACCGAGACCCTGCTCGAGGACAGTTACCACGTGGCCACTTTGGACAACGACGCACCACGCATCTTCGCCGACGCGACCGCCTTCGTCCGCCGGATCGGCGCCGATGCGTGACAACGGCCTGACCGCCGCGACCTACACGTCGCTGGGCGGCATCGACCCCCTCGTCACGACCGCCGTCCTGAAGGCCCTCGCCGACGCCGGCATCGCGGCGTACTGCTCCCCGCCGGACTCCGGGGCGCCGATGGCCGGCGACGCGACGACGCCGAAGGGGTCGGGAGCAGTCGGTTCGGCGAGCGCAAGCGGCGACGCCACGACGCCGACGGCCAGTACGCCGGGCGACGACGCCTCCTCCCCTACGCCCGCGAAGGCGGACAACGGCGGAGCCGCGGCGGAGGCCGGGCCGGCCAAGGCGCGTGCCACCACGGAAGCCGCTCCGGCGAACGCTCCCGACGAGGCGACGACGCCGAAGGCCAGTACGCCGGACGCGGGCGACGACACGCCTTCCACCCCGGCGCCCGCCAAGGCGCAGGTTCCGGCCGGGTTCGAGGAGATCTTCGTCGACTCCGACGCCGCCGACAAGGCGCGTGGGGTGATCGACCGCAGTACCGAGGACGCCGAGTGGGCCTCGCTGGTCGAGCAGTTCAACGCGCCGTCGGCGCCGGGTCACGACGTACCGCCGGTCCCTCGCTGGCCCGCCAGCGAGGACGTCGACGAGAACTCGTACGAGCCGCTCATCGACGTACCGGCCGGTCTGATCGTCGGTGACACCGACGACGAGCCGCCGAAGGAACCACCGCCGCGGCGTACGGACGACCCGCACGACCACTTCGTCCCGCCGGAGCCGACGCGCGGCCCCCGGCTGGACTGGATCACCCGCGCCGCCTGGCTCGGCCTGATCGGTGGTCCGCTGCTGCTGATCCTCGCCGCGGTCCTCGACTTCGGGACCGGACGGATCACGCTGCTCGGCGTCGTCGGCTTCATGGCCGGCTTCCTCACGCTGGTGATCCGGATGAACGACCGGCTTCCTCCCGAGGACACCCCGGACGACGGCGCCGTGGTCTGACCTTCGTGCGCCGTACCAGGTGATCAGCTGGTCTGACCGCTGGACAGGACATGCCCCCGAAACAGCGACCGGCTAGAGTGCCGATCGTCGGACAATCCGACACCCCCGCTGACGGAGGAGGCATCCCGTGCAGGTCACCGAGACGGTCGAGATCACCGGCCACCTGATGGACTCCGGGCTGTTGTCCCGGGTCCTCGACGACATCCGCGGCTACGGCGGCGAGTACACGCTGGACAAGTTCGACCTCGGCTACGACAAGGACGACCCGTCGACGGTCCGGATGACGGTCGGCGCCGAGGACGAGGAAGCCCTGCAGC
The DNA here is from genome assembly GCF_049844575.1 of Kribbella sp. DT2. NCBI lineage: Bacteria > Bacillati > Actinomycetota > Actinomycetes > Propionibacteriales > Kribbellaceae > Kribbella > Kribbella sp. DT2. The sequence continues at coordinate 66,226 of NZ_JBNCLH010000015.1, forward strand.
GGCTGCTGATGCGGATTCAGACCAAGGGCGCGAACCTGGTCAACCCCGGCACCGCCGAGGTCACCGAGGTCGACCAGGACGGCGTCTTCCCCGACGGGTTCTACTCGACCACCAACCTGCCGACCAGCGTTCGCCTCGACGGCCACTGGATCCAGGTCACCAACCCCGAGATGGACTGCGGCCTGCTGGTCGAGAACGGCGGCGTCCGGACCATCCCGATGTCGGAGGTGAAGGCCGGGATGAAGGTCGTCACCAGCGCGCAGGGCGTCAAGGTCGCGCCGCCGATCGTCGCCAGCACCGAGGAGGCGTTCGGCTTCATGGAGTCCGAGGTCTCCTCGGAGAAGCCGCAGCGGGTGCTGGTCAAGCAGGTCGCCGACGGGATGCGCGAGGCGAAGGCGAACGGCCAGAAGGTGCTCTGGGTCGGCGGCCCCGGCATCGTGCACACCGGCGCGGCCCCGGCGATGGTCGCGATCGTCGAGGCCGGGTACGTCGACGTGCTGTTCGCCGGCAACGCGCTGGCCACCCACGACATCGAGTCCTCGCTGTACGGGACGTCGCTCGGGGTCGACCTGGCCCGCGGCCGCGGCGTCGAGCACGGCCACGAGCACCACATCCGCGCGATCAACACGATCCGCAAGTCCGGCTCGATCGCGGCCGCCGTCGAGCAGGGCGTGCTCACCTCCGGCGTGATGCACGCGATGGTGAAGAAGGGCGGCACGTACGTGCTGGTCGGGTCGGTCCGCGACGACGGCCCGCTGCCCGACGTCTACACCGACGTGCTCGAGGGCCAGCGCGCGATGCGGGCCGAGCTGACGGATGTCGGCTACTGCCTGATGGCCGCGACCATGCTGCACTCGGTGGCCACCGGCAACATCCTCCCCGCCGCGATCCCGCTGACCTGCGTGGACATCAACCCGGCGACGGTCACCAAGCTCGCCGACCGCGGATCGTCCCAGGCCCGCGGCATCGTCACCGACGTCGGGTTGTTCATCGAGCACCTGGCCCGCGAGCTGTCCCCGACGTACGCGGACGTGAAGTAACCGAGCGGCCACGTACGCACGTCGAGGGCAGGTGCAAGGCCACGCTGAGGCTGGATCATCGGTCCAGCCTCAGGGTCACCAGGTCTTGCCCGGCTCCGACGGCGGGATGCCCGGCTTGGCCGCGCCAGGGGCGGCATCCTGCGCCGGATTCTGCCGGGACGCGGACGGCCTGCGCGCGGCCGGGGCGAGCGCCGGGTCGTGGGAGGGCCCGCCGCCACCGCCCACTGGCTGGGCGCTCTGTTCCGCCCCCGGCTGCGAACCGGCTTCCACGCCGCGTTCGGCGACGCCGCGGGCCTGTTCCGCACCGGCGGCTTCCGCAAGGCGATCGATGGTGTCCTTCAGGGACTCGCCGAAGTCCACGACCAGGTCCCGCAGATCTTCGCCGGTAGCCTCGGGGCCGCCCGGGCTGAACCCGAACTCTTCTTCGTACCGCTGCACGACCACCTTCTCGTAACGCTGGTCGAGATCGAAGTGCACGGTCTCCCGGTCAGGTGTCACGTAGACGTTCTGCCAAGGATTGTGCCGCGACCGGTAACCGGGAGCGATCAGCGGCCTGTCGTCCCAACTCTCGTCCTGGGTGTACTTCGAACCGCACCGCTCCTTCATCGCGGCGACGACCTCCCGCCCGGTGACGGGCCGGTCGAACTCGACCGTCTGCTTGGCGTCCGAGTTCGCGAGCTTCGTCCGATCGATGGCCATCGTCTGCAGATCTCCTCTGTCCCAGGGCCTGCCGCGGCCCGGCGCGGGCCTATCGTAGGGGCGCGTGAGTCCAGCGCGACCGACCTTGAACGGGAGTGACGAGCTGATGAGTTTCGAGGCGTTCCTGCGGCGGTTCGAGGACGCCAACACCGCCTTTGTCAACGGCGATGTCTCGCTCTGGCTGCCATTGGTGTCGCGCAGCGAGCAGACCTCGATCTTCGGTGGCTTCGGCGGTCAGGAGGTCGGCTGGTCGCAGATCGGGCGCCGGTACGAGTGGGCGTCGGCGCAGTTCGCGCCGAGCGGCGCGAAGGTCGAGTTCGAGTACCTGGACAGGCACGCCGGCTCCGACACGGCGTACACGGTCGCGATCGAGCGCTGCACGGTCCGGTACGTCGACCGGCCGGGTGAGCACGAGCACGTCCTGCGGACCACGATGGTGTTCCGCAAGGAGGGCGACGACTGGTTCATCGTCCACCGGCACGGGGATCCGCTGAGCCCGACCGCACCACCTGCCTGACTGGACCGCGCCGGCTTCACGACGCGCGGTCGCGCCCTGCGCTGGACCCAGCCGCTTCTGGTTGGCAGGGTGTGATTCATGGCACTCCGAACGAAAGCGCACTGGTTCGGCGTCGCACTCGACGCGCCGGACGCCCGCGAGCTGGGCCGGTTCTACCAGCGGCTGCTGGGCTGGACGATCTTCGGCGACGAGCCGAACTGGGTCACGCTCGCGCCGTCGAAGGACGCCGGCTACAACCTGGCGTTCCAGACCGAGGCGAACTACCAGCGCCCGGTCTGGCCGGCTGCCGAGGGACAGCCGCAGATGTCGATGCACCTGGACTTCGAGGTGGACGACCTGGACGAGGCCGTCGCCCACGCGGTCTCGGCGGGCGCGGAGCCGGCGGACTTCCAGCCGCAGGACGACGTACGGGTGATGCTGGATCCGGCGGGGCATCCGTTCTGCCTGTACGTCAACTGACGCGGCTGCGGCAGGCGGAGGTGGGCAGGTGCGTGTGGGGCTGATTACGGCGTACGGGCCGGTCGGCAGGGCAGGATGGGCGCCATGAGCGAACTGGTGCACCTCGAGTCGGCCGACGGTGTTGCGACGATCACGCTGGACTCGCCGCACAACAAGAACGCGCTCTCCCAGCAGCTCACCGGTGAGTTGCTGGAGCGGCTGGAGACGGCCGGGGCGGACGACGCGGTGCGGGTGATCGTGATCCGGTCGGCGCTTGACGTGTTCTGCTCCGGCGCCGACATGGCCGAGGCGACGACGGTCGGGATGGGTGTCGGCGCGCAGCGGATGGTCGACGTGCAGCGGGCGATCGTGGCCAATCCGAAGCCGGTGGTTGCTCGGGTGGCTGGGCCGGTGCGGGCCGGTGGGATCGGGATCGTGGCGGCGGCGGACATCAGCGTCGCCGGGGCCAGTTCCACGTTCGCGCTGACCGAGGTCCGGCTCGGGCTGGCGGCGGCGACGATCTCGCTGACGGTGCTTCCGCGGTTGACGGATCGGGCCGCCTCGTTGACGTTCCTGACCGGCGACGGGTTCGACGGGACCGAGGCCGCGCGGCTCGGGCTGGTCTCGCGCGCCGTACCGGACGAGGAGCTGGACGACGCGGTCGGCGGCGTACTGGCGTCGCTGCTGAAGGGTGTGCCGCAGGGGCTGCGGGAGACGAAGAAGCTGCTCACGCGCGAGCTGCTCGCGGATATCGATGCCCGGGGCAAGGAGTTGGCGGAGCTGTCGGCGAGCCTGTTCGGGTCGGAGCCGGCGCGCGAGGCGATGCTGGCGTTCTTGAACCGACGTAAGAAGAAGTAGCTACGGCTTGAAACCACCGTTGCTGTAGAGAAGCTGGCCGTTCATCCAGCCGCCGCGCTCGGAGCAGAGGAAGCTGATCAGGTCCCCGGTGTCCTGCGGGGTGCCCAGCCGACCGAGCGCGGTGGCTTCAGTGCCCAGCTGCTTGATCTCCGGCGACATCCAGCCGGTGTCGATCGGCCCCGGGTTGACCACGTTCGCGGTCAGCCCGAGGTGCTTCAGCTCGTACGCCGCCGCGAGCACGATCCTGTCCAGCGCGCCCTTGCTCGCGCCGTACGGCAGGTTGTGCGCGGTGTGGTCGCTGGTCAGCGCGACGATCCGTCCGGTACCGTACGGCGCGTCGAACTGCTCGGCGTACGCCTTGATCAGCAGCCAGATCGCTCGCGCGTTCACCGCGAAGTGCCGGTCGAAGCTCTCGACGGTCGTGTCGAGGATGCTGCTGTCGACGCTCTCGCAGTGCGCCATCACCAGCGCGCGCACCGGCCCGAGGCCGTCCCGCACCTTGCCGATCAGCTCGGCCGACGCCGCGGGCTCCTCGAGGTCGGCCTCGACGGCGAGCACTTGCGCTCCATGCCCTTCCAGGACCTTCGTCGTCTCGGCGAGAGCGTCCGCGTCGGGTCCCCAGGGCATCCGCTCGTCGTACCCGGTGAGGTAGCTGAAGGCAACGTCCCACCCGCTCGCCGCCAAGGCCTCGGCGAGACCGGCGCCGATCCCGACCCTGCGCCCGACTCCGGTCACCAGTGCTACAGGCCTGCTCGTCATGCCCTCATCCTGCCGTTCTGATCGGTCCGGCAGCCACCTGTTATTCGGTGAGCTCGATCAGGAGCGGGAGGTGGTCGGAACCCTTCGCGAGGTCGTCGCGGGTCACGCCGTCGACGTCGTCGAGCGGGATCACCCGGCCTTGGAGCTCGGGTGACAGGTGGGCGCCGTCGATGCGTCGTTCGGGGTTGTCGGAGTGGAAGGTCGGGCCGGCGTCGACGCCGAGGTCGGTGAGGCCTTCGTCGGCCAGGCGCTTCCAGACCGGGCCGTCGGGTTCTTCGTTGAGGTCGCCGACCAGCAGGTACGGGAGGTCGAAGGCCCGGCAGCCCTTGAGGACCTGCTCGATCTCGTGCTCACGGCCGCGGATGTGCAGGCCGAGGTGGCAGACGACGAGGACCAGAGCCTTCGTCCCTAGTGTGATCCGGCCGCCGACCGCGCCGCCGGGAAGCTGGGTGGCGATCAACCGGAACCTCCGGCGAACGAACGGACGCCAGACCCGCCAGTGCAGCGCCTCGACCACTTCGGTGCTCCCGGCAACCAAGATCGCGTTGCGCGCGGAGGCCGCGACGTACGTCATCCCGAACGACGCCGCCATCGCCCGCCGCTTCCGCCGGGTCCCCCACCAGGTCGGCGCTTCCTGCACCAGGGCGACATCGGGCGCACAGGCTTTGACGACCCGCGCCAAAGCCTCCCGGTCGTCGCCCCACCGGTGCACGTTGTAGGACAGCACCCGCAGCGACGGGCCCCCGCTCATGCCTCCGGATCCCCTTGCAGCTCGGGGGTTTTGTCGAGTTGGAGCTCGCCCGGCTGGAGGTTCTCGGCGGCACGCATGCCGGTACGCCGGGCAGCCGACTTGCGGGCGGCCCGTTCGAGCCGGGTCGAGCGACCAGTGCGGCCGGCCGTCGTCTTCGCCGTCACCGCGGTCGTCTTCACCCGGACCCGCCGCAACCAGGTCGCCTCCTCGCGGGCAAGGTCGGCGGCTCCGACCATGCCGGCCTCCGGCCCCAGTACGGCGCGCACGATCCGCGCCTCCGGCCGGAACCCACGCCCGGTCAGCGTCCGCTTGAACGCCTCTCGCGCCGGCGCCAGCAGCAACTCACCAGCGTCCGACACCCCACCACCGATCACGAACGTCCCGGGGTCGAGCGCCGCGGCGAGGTTGGCCAGGCCGATCCCCAGCCAGCGGCCGACGTCCTCGAGCAGCTCGACCGCGACCGGGTCGCCGTCCTTGGCCAGCTCGGTCACCATCGGCCCGTTGATCTTGCGCGGATCGCCCTCGGCGGCGCGCAGCAGGTTGTGCGCGACCGGCGAACCGGACAACGCCAGCTCGCGCGCCTCCCGCGTCAGCGCGTTGCCCGACGCGTACTGCTCCCAGCACCCGCGGTTCCCGCACTCGCACCGATGACCGCCCGGCACCACCTGCATGTGCCCGAACTCTCCGGCGATGCCGAACTTGCCGCGCTGCAGCGCACCGTCGTTCAGGATCGCACCGCCGATCCCGGTCCCGAGCGTCACGCAGACCAGGTGGCTCTCGCCCTGCCCGCCGCCGAACCGCCACTCCGACCAGGCCGCGGCGTTCGCGTCGTTCTCCACCACCACGGGCAGTCCGAGCCTGCGCTCGACCGCGTCGCGCAGCGGTTCGTGCCGCCAGGCGAGGTGCGGCGCGAACAGCACCGACGACCGCGTCCCGTCGACGAACCCGGCCGCTCCGATCCCGACCGCGATCACGTCGTGCCGCGACTCGAGGTCCCGGACGATCTCCGCGATCGCGTCCTCGGTCTCGCGCGGGTCCTTGGTCGGGGTGTCCCGCCGCAACCGGTCCAGAATGTTGCCCTCGGGATCGACCACCCCGGCGGCCACCTTCGTGCCACCGATGTCGATCCCGATCGTCAGCGCCTGTGTCAGAGCCATCGCACGACCTTCCTCGCCGTACCCCCAACAGCCCCCTGGATCACTTCCAGCCAACCACCAACAGCCAACTCGACGCATCCGGCAGCCTCAGGCCGGTGCGACGCACCGCGGCGGCCCGCCGTACTGCCAGGTACCCGCACTACTGCTTCTCCACCGGGCGGCGGGCCAGGTCGGCGGCTCCGATGATGCCGGCGTCGTTACCGAGCTGGGCCATCTCGATGGCGGGGTGCGGGCGGTTCGCGCGGGCCGGCAGGTTCTTCTCGAACGCGACCTGCGCCGACTTCAGCAGCAGGTCCTTCGCCGCGCTCACTCCACCGCCGATCACGATCGTGCTCGGGTCGAACAGCGTCGCGAAGCTCGCGAGGCCCTCCCCCAGCCAGCGGCCGAGGTCGTCCAGCAGCTCGACCGCGCACGGGTCGCCACCCGCGGCGGCTTTGGTGATCATCGGCCCGGTCAGCGCGGCCGGGTCGGTGATGCCGATGACGCTCATCATCTGCGCCGCCGCCAGCGAACCGGACTCGGCCTGCGCCCGTCCCTCACGCACCAGCGCCCGCCCGGAGGCGTACTGCTCCAAGCACCCGCGCGCGCCACAGCCGCACCGATGACCACCCGGTACGACGCGCATGTGCCCCATCTCGGCCGCGACACCGTGCGCACCGCGCAGCAGCTCGCCCGCGATCACCACGCCGCCACCGATGCCGGTCCCGACGGTCACGCAGACCATGTGCTCGACATCCTTCGCCGCACCGAACGCGAACTCGCCCCACGCCGCGGCGTTGGCATCGTTCTCGACCACGACCGGAACCTTCAGTACGTCGGCCACCCGCCGGCCCAGCGGCTCGTCGCGCCAGGCCAGGTTGGGCGCGAACAGCACGGTCGACCGGTCGGACGACACGAACCCGGCCGCGCCGATCCCCACCGCCTCGACGTCGTGCCCCGCGATCAGTTCCGCCGCCGCCTCGCAGATCGCCTGCGCGGTCTCGTCGACCGAGCCGGCCGGGGTGTCGCGGTGCGCGCGCGCCCCGATCGTCCCGTCGCGCCCGACCACACCCGCCGCGATCTTCGTACCGCCGACGTCGATGCCGATGGTCAGTCCCATGGTTCGGGGTCCTCACTCACGTCGATCCGGTCCACCCGGGACCGAGCTGGCCTATCCGTGTCCCTGTCCGTGTCCTGCTCCCCGGCAGCCCGCGACTCTGCGTCCACCTTCGCCTGCCGCGCCGCTTCCGCCGCAGCCTCCACCAAACTCCGCACAGCCCCCAGAACCCCCGCCGCCGCCGTCGACAACTGCTCAATGGTCTCGGGACTGGTCTGCCGAACCTTCCCGATCAACTGGCAGACAGGACACCACTGACAGTTGGTCCCGTGCTCGTGATCGTCCGCCCCGGCAGTGCGGTGCGCCTGATCCTCCCCAGCCGCAGTGCGGTGCGCCTGATCCTCCCCAGCCGCAGTGCGGTGCGCCTGATCCTCCCCAGCCCAAGACTGATCGGCCTCGGCACTCTCTCGCTCTTTTCCGGCCGCAGCGGCCTCAGCCTCCGCGGCCTCGTCGGCCGCATCCGCGCCGGCCTCAGCCCGAGCGGCGGGGTCAGCAAAGTCCGCAGCACCAGCAGCCCGCAGTACGGCGAACAGCTTCGCCGCTTCCTCCGCGACCGACCCCACAGGCTCCTTCGGCGTCATCGAGTGCCCTCCGGGATCGCGGTCTCCATCTGTTCGCGGAACTCGCCCAGCTCCGGCTCGCCCAGCTCCGGCTCGCCCAGCTCCGGCTCGAGCACCGGAGACGGCAACGGATCCCGCGGCGCGAACCGCACCTGCAGCTTGCCGTCGTCCAACCGCGCCCCGGCGACAACCCCGCGCGCCAACGCAGCCGGCAACGGAATCACCCGACGATAAGACCCGACGGTGATGATCAGCTCGTCCCCGTGCCGCGCCAGCTCCAGGTCGGCGGCAGATGCCAACGGCAACGGCAACGTCAGGATGTACGTCCGACCATCGGTGTCGATGTGCCGATCCACTAGCAGCGACGTCTCGTCGGACGCCCGCGCGAACGGATCGTCCCCGCCGTACATCTCCACAGCAAAAGCCGCGAGCTCCTCGACCCCGACCGGCTCACAGGCACGGTACGGCGACTCCCAGATCGGCAGCGGGCTGAAGGAATCCGCGACATCCTCGAGAATCCCCCGCTGCGCGGCGACCCACTGCCGCCGCCAGTTGTCGGCGCCGGCCGCCGGGAACACCCGGTTCGCCACGATCCCGTCCACGCGGTACCCGTACAGCGAAAGCGTCGTCATCGACCGCCGCGCCTCGGCGACCACCACGGCCTCCGGCGTCAGCACCAACCGCACCGAAGCATCCGGCCCGGCCAGCAACGCGCGAATGTCCGCGAGATCCTTCTGCAACCGCCGCAGCGCATCGAAAACGGTGTCATCAGGCATCGGCAACCCGGACGCCTTGCCGAGCAGGGGCCGGAACGACCGCAGCACCTTCCGCTCGGCGTTGATGATGCGATCCATGTACCAGCTCAGCGCCTCCGGCAGCGCGAGCAGCCGCAGCGTCTCCGCCGTCGGCGCGCAGTCGACCACGACCACGTCCCACCGCCCGGACCGCACGTGGTCCCGCACCTCGAGCAGCGCGAGCACCTCCTCGGCGCCCGGCAGCACGGTCAGCTCCTCGGCCTCCATCGGGTCGACACCGACGACGTGCAGCACCGACCGCAGGTACGCCTGAATGTCACCCCAGGAACGCTCGAACCGCCGTTGCGCGTCGATCTGCTGCACGAACAGCAGGTCGTCGATCTCGGTCGGCTCGCCGCCGACCTCGGAGTCGAAGGCGTCCGACAGCGAGTGCGCCGCGTCGGTCGACAGCACCAGAGTGCGTAGTCCCCGTAAGGCGGCCAGCGTGGCGGTGCCGGCCGCGGACGTGGTCTTGCCCACGCCACCTTTGCCTGTGTACAGCAGAACGCGTGTCACGGAATCAGGACTCGACGCGCTTCTTCAGCCCCTTGAGGGCCGTGTCGATGATGACCTTCTCCGCCTTGCGCTTGAGCATCCCGATCATCGGAATGGCCACGTCGACCGCCAGCCGGTAGGTCACCTCGGTGCCGTCGGCGCCCAGGTCGCGCAGTACGTACGCGCCGTCCATGCCCTTGACCATCTTGGCCTGCACCAGCGACCAGGTCACCTCGTTGCGGGACCAGACGTAGTCCAGCGTGTACTCGTCGGAGATCGCCCCGGCGTCCACCTTGAACCGGACCTGCTTGGGCCGGCCGGCCTCGTCGGTCGACAGCACCTGCGTCTCCCGCATCGAGTCCGCCCACTCCGGGTAGGCGTCGAAGTCCGCGATCACCGCCATGATCGCCTTCGGGGTCGCGTTCACGACGATGGTCGAGGTGGTCTGCTCTGCCATCGATTCACCTCTCCGCTGCCGGGACGGTCGCCGGTCCGCGTGCAGGTCGTTCTGCGGCACGGCCGGGTGCGGGGCACCGGTGCCCCTCCCGGAGACTATCGCGGGTTCCCAGCCGGACCTGCGCTCGCCCGCGGCGCGGCCCGTTTCGACTTCGTCCTTGAACCGCCAGATCCGGTCCCGGTACCGCGCGACGTACGACTCCTGCAGCCGTCGCAGACCGCGCCCGCCGGTACGCCGTACAGGGTCGGCCCGCAGGTACCAGTGCACGACGACGCCGTCGCGGACCTGCTCCAGCCACCACTCCGCCGTACCGACCGCTGCGCCGGTGACCGCCCACCGCACGCCCTCGAGCCCGCGGCGCTCGGACGGGGTGAGCTCGAGCTCCGGCCACCACTCGCGCCACAGGGTGTCCGAGCCGAGCCGCTGCGCGACGTAGGCTGGATCCGCGACGACCAGGTCGTCGCAGCTGATGTCTAGCGAAGGCATGCCGTCGACCTTAGTTGCCTGGGTCACACTCACCTGGCTACTTGTGGGTAAGTGACTGTAACGTGCGCCGGAGCCGACCATCCTGACTGAGGAGACGCGGAGATGCGTGAGTACACCGTTCCTGCTGTGATCGAGGCCCCGACCACTGGCGGGCTGGCCGATCCGGTCTGGGCGAACGCGTCGTCGCACCCGGGTACGGCGGTCTTCAGCAAGCGGGTCGAGGGCGGCTGGCTGGACATCACCGCCGCCCAGTTCGCCGAGCAGGTCGCGGGCGTGGCCAAGGGCCTGATCGCGGCCGGCGTGAAGCACGGCGACCGGGTCGCCCTGCTCAGCGCGACGCGGTACGAGTGGACGCTGATCGACTACGCGATCTGGAGCATCGGCGCCGCGACCGTACCGATCTACGAGACCTCGTCGGCGTCGCAGATCCAGTGGATCCTGACCGACTCCGAGGCCGTCGTCGCCGTCGTCGAGAACGCCGCGCACGGCGCCGTCGTCGAGTCCGCCCGCACCGAGGCACCGACGCTGCAGGAGGTCTGGCAGATCGAGTCCGGCGCCGTCGACGAACTGACCGTGCTCGGCCAGCAGATCAGCGACGCGGAGCTCGACAAGCGCCGTACGGCGGTCGTCCCGGGCGACCTCGCGACACTGATCTACACCTCCGGCACGACCGGGCGGCCGAAGGGCTGCAAGATCAGCCACGCCAGCTTCCTGGACGAGCTCGGTACGGCGACCAAGGTGCTGCCGACGCTGTTCCGGCTCGAGGGCGCGTCGACGCTGCTGTTCCTGCCGCTGGCGCACGTGTTCGCCCGGATCATCCAGGTCGGCTGCGTGATGATGCGGGTCAAGGTCGGCCACACCGCGGACGTGAAGAACCTGGTCGCGGACCTCGGCGAGTTCAAGCCGACGTTCATCCTGAGCGTGCCACGGGTGTTCGAGAAGGTGTTCAACACCGCGAGCCAGACCGCGCACGCGGCCGGCAAGGGCAAGATCTTCGACGCCGCCGCGGAGACCGCGATCGCGTACTCGCAGGCGCTCGACAAGGGCGGCCCGGGGCTCGGCCTGAAGGCGAAGCACGCGCTGTTCGACAAGCTGGTCTACGGCAAGCTGCGCGCCGTGCTCGGCGGGCAGGTCGACTACGCCGTCTCCGGCGGTGCGCCGCTGGGCGACCGGCTCGGCCACTTCTTCCGCGGCATCGGCGTACCGGTCCTGGAGGGCTACGGCCTGACCGAGACGACCGCCGCGGTCTCGGTGAACCTGCCCGACGACATCCGGATCGGCACCGTCGGGCGCCCACTGCCGGGGGTCTCGGTCGGTGTCGCCGAGGACGGCGAGCTGTGCTTCAAGGGTGGCCAGGTGATGCTCGGCTACTGGAAGAACGACGAGGCGACCGAGGCCGCGATCGACGCCGACGGCTGGTTCCACACCGGCGACCTCGGTGAGTTCGACGCCGACGGGTTCATCAGGATCACCGGCCGCAAGAAGGAGATCCTGGTGACGGCCGGTGGCAAGAACGTGGCGCCCGCCGTACTGGAGGACCGGATTCGCCTGCACCCGCTGGTCAGCCAGTGCATGGTCGTCGGCGACGGCAAGCCGTTCATCGCCGCGCTGATCACGATCGACACCGAGACGATCGGCAGCTGGGCGTCGAAGCACGGCAAGCCGGGCGATCTGGAGTCCCTCTCGACCGACAAGGACCTGATCGCGGAGATCCAGACCGCGGTGGACGACGCCAACACGGCCGTGTCCAAGGCGGAGGGCATCAAGAAGTTCACCATCCTGCCGACCGACTGGACGCAGGAGAACGGTGAGCTGTCCCTCAAGCTCTCGCTGCGCCGCCACGTCGTGATGAAGAAGCACGAAGCCGACGTGGAAGCGCTGTACAGCAAGTAGGTCCGGGGGCTCCCCCACATACCCCCACGCGGCGACGAGCTTGCTCATCGCCGCATTGCGTTCAGCTGCTGAAGTCGGCTTCGGCTGTGCTGGTCGTACCTGCCGTCCGGCCCGGGGCCTGGTGATTTTCCCAGTACAGGTTGGTGTGGGAGATGACCAGGTCCGGGGTGGGTGCGCCCCACTCGGACAGGTCTTCGGTGGTGTGGGCGTCGGCGACGAGCGTCGCGTCGTACCCGCGGGTGATGGCGCCGTGGAGCGTCGAGCGGATGCACTCGTCGGTCTGGGCGCCGGAGACGAGCAGCCGGCCGATCCCGCGCGCGGCGAGGACCGACTCCAGGTCGGTCGCCTCGAAGGAGTCGGGGTACTGCTTGTGGACAATCGACTCCCCCTCGGCGTGACGCAGCTCGGCGACGTACTGCCACTCGGCCGTGTCGCGCTTCAGGTTGTCGCTGCTGTGCTGGACCCAGACGACGTCGACGCCGGCCGTGCGGGCCTTGCCGACCAGGGTCGCGATGTTGGCGACCACGGCATCGCGGTCGTGGGTGCCGTCCATCACGCCGTTCTGCACGTCGATGACGAGCAGCGCCGTGTTCGGTCGATCGGTCAGCGTGGTCATGAGCCCTCCCAGGACGAACAAGGTCTGATCTGCCGATGCTAGAACCATCCGTCGACAATCTGCCGATTCGGCGGCGGCAACCATCCGTCGACAATCTGTCGATTCGGTGGCGGTCCGTTCGACGCCAGGGGTGAGAGGCGGTCCGGCCGGGACCGCCGCGCACCTCAGGAGCCGAACCGATGCGACTGACCTTGCACACCTTCCTGACCTCCGACGGCGTCGTGCAGGGCCCGGGCGGCCCCGACGAGGACCGCAGCGGCGGGTTCGACCTCGGCGGCTGGGTCGTGCCGTACGCCGGGCCGGAGTTCGACGAGATTGTCGACAACTGGTTCCCGCGGGCCGAGGCGATCCTGCTCGGGCGGTCGACGTACGAGATGTTCCTCGGCTACTGGCCGCGGGTCACCGACCCGGACAACCTGATCGCGGCCAAGATCAACGGGCTGCCCAAGTACGTCGCCTCACGCACGCTGCGGGAGCCCACGTGGGAAAACACCACTGTGGTGGAGTCGGTCGAGCAGGTCCGCGCGCTGAAGGAGCAGCCGGGCGGCGAGCTGCAGGTCCACGGGAGCTGCGGACTGGCGCAGGACCTTCACCGAGCCGGGTTGATCGACGAGTACCGGCTGATCACGTTCCCGATCACGCTCGGCCGGGGCAAGCGGCTGTTCGCCGAGGGCCTGCCGCCGACGGCGTTCACCGTCGTCGAGTCGCGCACGGCCGCGAACGGGCTCTCGTACGCCGTACTGACGCCGACCGCGATCACCCCCGGCGGCGAGTACGTCGTGGTCGACGGAGCGCTGGCGGTCGGCTGAAACTACCCTGGGAAAGTGCTCATTGGGTGAGCACTTATCTGGCGAAGGATGGACTCATCGCGGTGGACACGCCACCCGGCCAGACCCAGGGAGTACCCGATGTTCCGAGGATTCGCCACCATCAGCTTCTACGCCGACGACCTGGCCGCGGCCCGGGACTGGTACGCCGAGCTGCTCGGCCAGGAGGCCTACTTCGCGTTCCCGGCCGCGCCGGCGCCGCCGGCGTACATCGAGTTCCGCGTCGGCGACGACGCCGACGAGCTGGGCTTCATCGACCGCAAGTACGCACCGCCCGGCGCCGCCAACGCCCCCGGCGGCGCGGTGATGCACTGGCACGTCGACGACCTCCAGGCGACGTTCGACCGGCTGCTCGCGCTGGGGGCGAAGGAGTACGAGTCGATCACCAAGCGCAGCGAGGACTTCGTCACCGCCTCGGTGGTGGACCCGTTCGGCAACGTGCTCGGCATCATGCACAACCCGCACTACCTGGAGATCGTCGAGGCCCGTCAGTCTCGCTGATCACGGACGGCCGAACGCCTCGACGACGCGTTCGGCCGTCTGCTGCGCGGTGAGGTGGGTGTTGTCGATCCGGACGTGGTCGTACCGCTCGATCAGGTCCTCGGCCTTGGTGCGGGGGCCGCCGGTGTTGAGTGTGTAGCCGGCGTCCATCTCCAGCAGGTTCGCCTGCGAGAACTCCAGATCGCGCTTGCTGGCCTTGCGTTCGAGCCGGAACGGTGTGCTGTTGCGGGCGAGCCGCTCCGACTGCTCGGTGTACAGCTCGACCAGCCGGCCATGGCCGCCGTGAGACTCGGCGATCTCGAGGTACGACGCGATCACCGCGGTCTCGTCGGCATCGTCGAGATCCCACACGAAGGTGAACACCAGCCCCGGCAGGTCCGAGGCCGCGGCCTCCTCGATCACCCGGCGGCGGAACTCCGCCACCAGCCGCCCGAACGGCGGAGAGCCGAACGGGAAGATTTCCAGCATCGGCTCGATGATCGCGTGGTTGTGGAACAGCTTGAAGCCGGTCCGCTCGCACAGCGCGTGCCCCACGGTCATTTTCCCGACAGCGGCGGGTCCGAAGATGATCACCAGGTCCACACCGGACATGGTGCCAGGGTGTACACCGGACGGACGAAGCCTTTTAGCCCGGCAGCACCTTCTCGAGCGCGGGCTCGAGGAACCGGGTGATCCGGCCGATCCGCTCACCGTCGACCGTGAGCACGAAGCGGCCCGCGTACCAAGGGATCTGATCGTCGCCGATGAAGTAGCAGCTGAAACCCGGCTGGTGGTTGCACCCGCACGCGTCGAGCCGCAGCCGCGCACCGCGGCGCCCGTCCGCACTCGCCCGCAGGAACGCCGCGATCGCGGTGGCACCCTGGTACTCGTGCGGGGCCGGGGGCATCGCCAGCCACGCGTCGTCGGTGAGCAGACTCGTCACCGCCTCGATGTCATCGGCAACAAACGCCGCCGCGAACCGCCGGGCGACCACCCATTCGCCCTCACGGTCCGCTGACACATCGACCGCCCGCTCCCCCTCAGGTTCGGCGGGCGCGGCTGAGATCGGTTGTTTCAGCGAAGCACGGGCTCGTTGCAATGCGCCCTTGACGGCCGTCGGGGTGGTGTCCATCTGGTCGGCGACTTCGGCGATCGTGAAGCCGAGGACGTCGACCAGCACCAGCGTGGCCGCCTGGCGGGGTGGGACGCGTTGGAGGGCGGTGACGAACGCCAGTTCGACGGTCTCCCGGCGTACGGCGTGGTCCTCGAGCCACGTGTCGGGGTACGGCTGGAGCCAAGTGATGTCGCCGCGGCGGGTTGGCTCCGGTGGGTCGAACGGCGGGAGCGGCTCGGTCGGTGGGCGGCGTTTGCCGTCGCGGATCGCGTTCAGGCAGCGATTGGTGGCGATCCGGTAGAGCCACGTACGCAGCGACGACCTGCCCTCGAACCCGTCGAGCCCGGTCCACGCCGCGAGCAGGATCTCCTGCAGCAGGTCGTCGGCGTCGGTGACCGAGCCGAGCATCCGGTAGCAGTGCAGGTGCAGCTCGCGGACGTACGGCGCGGTGAGCTCCTGGAACGCGCGCTCGTCCCCACCCTGCGCGCGCTCCAGCAACTGACTCGTCATCGCCACATCGTGCCAGCCCGCCAGGACAGTTTCGGCGCGGAGCGTTCCGATCGGGGTCCGAGCGGTGTCAACACAGTCATCAGCCCGTTCGACCGGAAGGAACCACCCGATGACCCAGCCGACCGCACTCGACATCGCCCTCGCCTACCACCGCGCCTGGACCGGGCACGACTTCGAGGCCGCGATGCAGTACGTCGCCGACGGCATCGTCTGCCTGGCCCCCGCCGGACCGATCGAAGGCGCCGAGGGCTTCCGCGCCTTCATGGAACCGTTCTCGAAGCTCCTGCTCGAGTCCACCCTGCTCTCGGCGTACGGCGACGAGTCGACCGCACTGCTGATGTACGACACCCGCACGGTCCCGGTCCCCAGCGCCCCCGCCGCCGAGCTCCTCACGATCGAGTCGGGCCGCATCACCCAGCTCCGCATCATCTTCGACCGCCAGCCCTTCACCGAGGCCCGCGCCGATGCGCGCTGACCGCGCCCGAGGCCAGCAGCTGCTCGACGAGCTCGCCACCGCGTACGACGAGGTCCCGGGCGTCGACCGCGCACCGATGTTCGGCAGCGAGGCGCTGCGCGTCACACCCGGCGAACCCGGCCGCAAGGCCCCGCACGTCACACCCGGTGAACCCGGCCGCGAAGCCCCGCACGTCACACCCGGCGAACCCGGCCGAGAGGCCCTGCGCGTCACACCCAGCGAACCCGGCCGCCCGAGCGCTTCACTCCGCGCGCCAGGTGACGAGAGCGGGGCCGCGGCGACGAAACGGCCGGCCCTCACCGCCAGCAGACCGAGCGCGTCCGGCAGGTCGGCACCCAAGGTGTTCGCGTTCGTCGGCCGCGAGGGCCAGCTGATCGTCAAGCTGCCGGCACCCCGCGTCGCCGAGCTACTGGCTGCAGGCGAAGCAGAGCCGGTGCACGTCGGCCGCAACGCAACCCGCGAGTGGGCAGGCATCCCGTACTCGGCCGACCGCGCTCAATGGCGCAAGCTGCTCGCGGAGGCGCACGCGTTCGTCGGCGCTGCAACGCCCGAAGGTCGTCGCGCCAATCGCGATCGGTGAAAGCAACCGCTGCCGCATCAGCGCGAACGGTGAAAGCGGCGGTCGCCACGTCCGGCACGATCGGTGAAAGCGACCGCCGCCGCAAGAGCCGAGGCCGGTGAAAGCAACTGTCGCCGCAACAGCCACGACCGGTGAAGACGACCGCCGCCGGATCAACCGCAGTCGAAGAAGGCGGCGTCGCCGCGTCAGGCGCGGCTGGTGAAGGCGGCGATCGCCGCATCAGCGCGATCGGTGAAAGCGACCGCCGCCGCCTCAGCCGAGGCCGGTGAAAGCAACCGCCGCCGCGTCAGCACGAACGGTGAAAGCGGCGGTCGCCACGTCAGGCACGATCGGTGAAAGCAACCGTCGCCGCATAAGGCACAGTCGGTGGACGCGGCATCGCCGCGTCAGGCGTGGTTGGTGAAGACAACCGTCTTCGCGTGCGGGACGATTTCGGCCTGGTCGCCCAGTGCCCATTCGGCGACGCGGGACACGACCTCGGCGGGAATCGCCTCGCCGAGACCGGGCGTCGCCGGCACGCCGGTCGTCGCGTGCGCGTCGTGCGGCAGGACGACCCGATAGCCGCGGTCCAGCGCCGTACGGGCGGTCGCGCTCACGCACATCTCCGACATCAACCCGCAGACCGCCAGCGACTTCACGCCCCGCTCCGTCAGCAACTCCCCCAATGAGGTCTCCCGGAACGCGTCGTCGTACTCCTTGCGGATCACCGGCTCACCCTCGTACGGCGCAAAGTGCAGCTCCCACCCGGCAGCCCCCGGCGCATCCACCTGCCCGGCGTCACCGTCGTTCTGCACGTGGACGATCAGCGCCCCACTCTCCCGCGCCGCCGCCAGCAACCCCGAGACCGTCTCCACCAACTGCCGAGCATCCGGTACGGAGTGCGCACCGCTCACGTGCCCGGCTTGGACGTCGATGATCACCAGGGCGTCAACAGGCAGCACGGTCATGCGGTGATCATCAGCGAGCCCGACCGACCGGTCAAACAGGTTTCGGCCACCGGAGCCCCGCCTCGCCGAAACCGCCGCACCACCATCTCCCCTTTACCCCCTTGCCTCGCCGAAGCCGTTGCACCGTCGCCGTGCCCGAAGCCGCCGGCCCGCCGAACCATCCCGCCGAAGCCGTCGGCCAAGGTCACCGCCCGCCGGTAAACGTGATGCCGTTGGTGATCTGCTTTTGGGCCAGGAAGAAGATCGCCAGGCACGGCAGCGTGATCAGCACTGAGGTTGCCATCAGCAACGGGGTGTCGGTGCCGTTGACGGACTGGAAGCCGGCCAGGGCCAGCGGCAGGGTCTTCCACTGGTCGGAGTTGATGTAGATGGCCGGGCCGAGGAAGTTGTTCCAGTAGCCCATGAACAGCAGGATCGAGATCGCCACCACCGCGGGGCGCGCCAGCGGCAGGTACACGAGCAGGAACATCTTGAACCAGCCGCACCCGTCGACCACCGCCGCGTCGGCGAGCTCGGACGGCATCCGGGAGAAGAACTGCCGGAACAGGAAGATGTAGAACGGCGACCCGAAGAAGGCCGGCAGGATCAGCGGGTACAGGGTGTCGATCATGCCCAGGTTGTTGAACAGCATGAACTGGGGAACCATCGTCACCTCCCCCGGCAGCAACATCGTCGCCAGCACGACGGCGAACACCACCCCGGAGAACCGCACCCGCAGCCGCGCGAACGCGAACCCGGCCAGCGCGCACGAGAACACCGTGCCGACGATCGGGATCAGCGTGGTGAGCAGCGAGTTCAGCGCGTACCGCCAGAACGGGAACGACGTGATCGCCCGCGTGTAGTTGCTCCAGAGGAACTCGCTCGGCCAGATGCTCGCGCCGGCGCTGCCGACCCCGGCGAGCGAGCGCAGCGACGTCGCGATCATCCACAGGAACGGGTACACGAAGGCGAGCGACCCGAGGCCCAGTACGACGTACAGCACGAGCGTGACCGGCAGGTTGCGCCGCCAGTACGGCCGGTCCGCGCGACGGACAGTCGCGGAGACCTCAGCGCGGCCGGTGTCGACCAGTACGGCCATGGCTCAGCCCTTCCTCAGGCGCGGGCGGCGGCGCCGTCCGCCCATCTCGGTCTCGTAGTAGATCGCGAAGGCGCTCCCGCGCAGCGTCACGGCCGTCAGCGCCATGATGATGACGAACAGGATCCAGGCCAGGGCCGAGGCATAGCCCATCCGGAAGTTCTGGAACGCGTTGTCGTACAGGTAGTAGACGAAGAACAGCAGCGAGTCCTTCGGGCCGCCGTTGACGATGAAGCCCTGGGTGAAGATCTGCAGCGCGCCGATGATCCCGGTGAGCACGTTGAACAAGATGATCGGGCTCAATTGCGGCAGCGTGACGTGCCAGAACAGCCGCAGCGGTCCGGCGCCGTCGAGCGCGGCGGCCTCGTACAGGGTGGTCGGCACGTCCTTCAGGCCGGCCAGATAGATCACCATCGCGCCGCCGACCGTCCACAGGCTCATCAGGATCACCGTCGGCAGCGCCCAGGACGCGTCGTTGAACCAGCCCGGCCCCTGGATCCCGGCCTTGGCCAGCATGTCGTTGACCAGCCCGTACTGCGGGTTGAAAACCCAGAGGAACAGCACGATCTGGGCCACGCCGGACACCAGGCTCGGCAGGTACCAGATCGTGCGGAACAGGCGGATCCCCGGCAGGTCGACGTTCATCAGCAGGGACACGGCGAACGCGAGCGCGGTCTGCAGCGGGACACTGATCACGGCGTACAGCAGCGTGACCTTGATCGCCTGACCGACGCGCGGGTCCTGGAAGGCCTCGGAGTAGTTGGCCAGGCCGACGAACTTCGGCGGCGTGATCAGGTCCCACGAGGTCAGACTGACGTAGACCGAGGACAGCATCGGGCCGACGGTGAAGATCAGGAAGCCGATCAGCCAGGGCGAGATGAACAGCCAGAACGCGATCGTCTTGTCGGCCCGCGGCCACTTCCGCTTCGCCCCGTACGCCGCCAGCCCGATCACGGCGTACAGGACGATCAGCAGGACCAGGAACGGGACCAGCGGCACCAGGGCCGCGGGAACTCCCCAGGACTCCGCGAGCTGGCGGATCCATCCGATGGTCGGGTTCACGGTCTACCTCACTGCTTCAGGGCCGCGGTGCACTTGTCGTTGAGGCCGGGCAGGATCTTGGCCACGTCGTCCTTGCCGCTGCCGAGCGGCGTGTAGCTGGTGATGCCCTTGTCGGCGTCACCGGCGATCTGGCCTTCCCGCGGCACCGACGGGCTGATCTGACCGGTCTTCATCGCGGTGGTGAAGGCGGCCAGGTTGCGCGCGGCCGGCAGCACCTTCTCCAGCGTCGGCGTCGAGGCGGCGATGATCGGTACGCCGAGGGCGGTGTTGCCCTGGATCAGCAGGTCCTGAGCCACCTGCTGCGTGCTGGCGAACTCGACGAACTTCTTCGCGGTCTCGGCCTTCTTGGCGCTCGCGTTCTTCGCGATCGCCAGGCCGCCGATCTCCAGCGGGAACCCCTTGCCCGGCACCGGCACCAGGGTCCAGTTCGGCTTGCTGATCTTGGCGAAGTCGGCGACCGTCCACGGCCCGAAGTCGCTGAAGGTGCCGAGCCGGCCGGCCGCGAACCACTGCGCCTGGTCCTGGCCCTCGATGTCGATCGAGTTCGGCGCGAGGCGCTCCTTCTGCAGGTCGACGATGTACTGCGCGGTCGAGATGCCCTGGCTGTCGCCGAACGTGCAGGCGGTGGCGTCGGCGTTGTAGAAGCCACCGCCGGCCGCGGTGAGCCAGCCCTTGAACCACATGTTGCTGGTCCCGAACACGCGGCTCTTGCCCTCGCCGTGGGACAGCTTCGCGGTGATCGTCTTGAACTCGTCCAGCGTCAGCGGCGTGGTCGGGCTCGGCGCCGGCAGCCCGGCGGCCTTGAAGGCATCGAGGTTGACCGCCATCACCTTCGGCTTCGCGGTGAACGGGGTCGCGTAGTACTTGCCCTCGAACTTCAGCGCTTCGGAGATGTTCGGCTGGACGAACTTGCCCGGCTCGACCTGCTGCTCGGCGAAGCTCGGCGCGAACCCGGCCAGGTTGTTGTTGCTGATCTCGATCACGGTCGACTGCGTGCCGGCCGCGATCGAGGTCTGCAGCTTCTGCTCGTAGTCGGCCTGGATCCAGTTGGTGGTGACCTTGGTGCCCGGGTTGGCCTTCTCGAAGGCGGCCGCGATCGCCTTCAGCGAGGCGGCCTCGGAGTTGGTGCCCCAGAAGGAGAAGGTGATGTCGCCGTTTTCTCCCGCGCCACCGCTGTTGGCGGCCGGCTGGCTGCCGGTCGCGCAGCCGGCGGCGATCAGCAGGGCGGTGAGTCCGGCTCCGAGCGGGAGCAGGCGGTTGCGAAGTTTCATGAGGGGTCCTTCGTCTCTGTGGTCACCCGGACGGTGCCGCCGGGCTGGATGGTGCAGGTGCCGGCTGGTCCGACGGTCACCGTGAGCGGCCCCGGTCCGCTGTGCACGGTGACCTCTGTCGTGTGCCGTCCTTCTTGGGCGATGCGTAGGTCCCACTCGCCGACCCGGACGTGGTCGGCGGTCAGCCGGCCGATGTCGGCCGGCAGGTGGGAGTCGATGGACAGGACGGCCGAGGCGGCGTCCGGCCGGAGCCCGAGCAGCCCGGCCACCAGGTGGTGCACGACGGTGAACGAGACCTCGGGATAGTCGTCGCGGCTGTCGATCAGGTGCCGGATCCAGCGCCAGGCGGACTCGTCGCGACCGTGCCGGAAGAACACCTCCGGCAGGTAGCTGAAGGCCTCGATGTTCTTCGGCGGGGACAGCTCGAGCTGCTGCTCGACGAAGTCCAGGAACGACTCGTTGCGCGGGCCGTCACCGGTGAGCCCGGTCATCGGCCCGATCCAGCTCGCCTCCAGCCCCCAGCCGAAGTCGAGCCCGTGATCGACGGTTCTTCCGCGGGCGAACCGGCCTTGCTGCTCGTCCCACCAGGTGGCCAGGAACTCCTCCTGGATCTGTTGGGCTCGCTGCCGGAACTCGTCGCCGTACCGGCGGCTCATCGCGATCAAGGCGGCGTACTGCAACGCGATTCCGTCGGCGGCGACGATCAGCGGATGCTCGGCGTCCTGCTCGTTGTACGTCGCGGAGCCGACGAAGATGTCGCCGGTCCCGGGTGCTTCCGGTACGCCGTCGCCGTCGTGGTCGTGCACGGCGACGAACTCACCGAGCGAGCGCAAGTAGTACGCCGCGAGGTCGGGATCGTCGAGCCAGCGCCGGTCGCCGGTCCAGTCGTACTGCTCGAGCGCGCGCCAGGTCACGTCGAAGACCGCGGGGATCTCGCGCACGAACTCGTCGTCGCCGCGGTAGTCCAGCGCGGCGATCTCGCCGTCGAAGTGGAAGGCCCACACCGGGTACCACTTGCGGACCGCGGTGGCGGAGGCGGCGAAGTGCCGCAGCATCGCGAAGTTCTCCGCGTCGAGGCCGAGCAGGTGCGCGCCGCCGGCTTGGTGGCAAACGTCGCGCGAGTAGAACATCTCCCGCGACGGATATCCGGCCCAATACGACGGCAGGTTGGCCGGTGCCGCGTCCGTCATCACCCACGCCAGCGCCCGCTCACGCGCCCAGGCGAAGGCGTTCTCGACGTACGCGCTGTCCGACGTGACGGTCAGCTCCGGCATCGCGGCCACCTTTCGACGAATCCGTGTTTAGCGGTAAAATTAGCACAGGTCGGGCATTCGTCAACACCTTGGGACGAGCTCGATTTTACCGCTATAGTCGATGCCGAGAGTTCGTCACGACGACAGGAGTCGCCCATGCCCGTCCCGCCCCAGGCCTCGTTCGAGGTGCGCTCCCCCGACGGCTCGACGACGCGGCCCGCCACGGTGTCGGCGGCCTCGGTCAGGGAGCTGGGCGCGCCCGCGGCCGGGGTGCAACTGGTGGAGATCGTCGCCGCCGACCTGCGGGTGGATCCGGTGCGGATCCGGTGGACCTGGCCGGTCGAGGGCGCGGCGACGCTGTGGCAGGCGACCCAGGGATCGCACCGCAACCTCCCGACCGACTGGGGTTCCCAGCGCGACGTCCGCTCGGTCCGGTCGGCGCCGGTCGCGGCCTTGATCCGGACCGACGACGTGAGCCCGCTGGTCGTTTCCCTGGCCTCGAGTGTGCGCGGCTGCGACTTCGCCGTCGGGGTGAACGAGGAGACCGCCGAGCACCTCGTCGAGCTCGTGGTCGACGACGTCGAGCTGGTCGACGGGCAGCACCGGTTCACGCTCCGGATCGACCTGCGCGCGCTGCACTTCGCCGCCGCGCTGCGCGGCGTGACCGACACGTGGACGGCCGAGCTCGGCGACCGGATCGCGCCGGTGCCGGAGGTCGCGCGGACCGCGATGTACTCGACCTGGTACTCAGACCACCAGCACGTGTCGGAGGAGTCCGTCGAGCGGCATGCCTCCACCGGCGCGCAGTACGGATGCAGCGCGGTGATCGTCGACGACGGTTGGCAGACCGACAACACCGCCCGCGGCTACGCGTACTGCGGTGACTGGGAGCCGACCAGCAGCACCTTCCCGGACATGGCCGAGCACGTACGCCGGGTGCACGCGCACGGCGTCGACTACGTGCTGTGGATCGCGCCGCCGCTGATGGGCCGGCACTCGAAGGCGTGGGAGCGGTTCAGCGACCGGACCCTCGGGTTCCTCGACGACGAGGAGACCACGGTCGCGCTCGACCCGCGGTACCCGGAGGTCCGCGAGCACCTGGTCGAGTGCTGCGTCCGGCCGGTGCGCGACTGGGGTGTGGACGGGCTGAAGATCGACTTCATCGACAGCTGGGCCTGGAAGAACCCACCGCCCGCGCCGGAGGGCGACTGCGCGACCGTGGACGAAGGCGTCGAGCTGTTCTTCGCCGCGGTCAGGGACGAGTTGCAGCGGTTGCGACCGGACCTGCTGATCGAGTTCCGGCAGGACTACGTGAATCCGCGACTGTGGCAGTACGGGACGTTCCTGCGCGCGGGCGACTGCGCGCTGGACGCGGTGGAGAACCGGGTCCGGACGGTCGACGCGCGGTTGCTCGCCGGGGATCGGGCGGTGCACGCGGACATGCTGATGTGGCACCCCGAGGCGTCGCCGGAAGCCGTGGCGGAGCAGTTCATCGGGGTGCTGTTCAGCGTGGCGCAGGTGTCGGTGGAGCTCGAATCGTTGCCGGAGGCACACGATCGGGTGGTGCGGCACTGGCTCGGGTTCCTGCGGGATCACGCGGCGACGCTGCTGCGGGGTGAGCTGGTGCCGGTGCGGCCCGATGCCCGGTACACGCAGGTCGCGGCGATCTCGGCCGAGGAGACGATCGTGGCCGTGTACTCGAACCCGGTGGTGCGGCTGGCGGCGCCGGCCGGCGTACTGGTGCTGGTGAACGGCGGCAACGAGCCGACGGTGCTGCTCGACGGAGCCGGTGATGCGCCGGTCGAGGTCGTGGTGTCCGACTGCTCGGGCGTCGAGGTGCGGCGGAGCACGACGACGCCGCCGGCGGGGTTGTGGGCGGTCGAGGTTCCGGTCGGCGGGGTGGCCAGGATCGAGCGGATCGAGGGGGTCATCGTGAACTGACCAGCGGCGATCGACCGAGGCTGGTCGGACGAGCGGCGGATCGGCCACCGCTGGTCGAACGAGCGGCGGATCGGCCACCGCTGATCAGGCGAGCGGTGATCGGCCGACGCTCAATGGACGAGCGGTGACCGGCCGACGCTGGTTGGATGAGGGGTGGCCCGGTGGGTGTGCTGGGGTGCGGTGTGACGAAGGGGGTTTGATGGCGACCGAGCAGAAGAGGCCGATCGTGAACCGGCGGACGACCGTGGCCGACGTGGCGCGCAAGGCCGGAGTGTCGGCGATGACCGTGTCCAACGTGCTGAACGCGCCGCACCGGGTGAGCGACCAGACGGTGGCGTCGGTGCGGGCCGCGATCGACGAGCTCGGGTACACGCCGAACCACGCCGCCCGCGCGTTGTCGTCGGGTCGCAGCCAGGTGATCGGCCTGCCGCTCTACCTGGACGACACCGTGGTCGACGAGCAGAATCCGGGGCTCGGGGGGTTCCTGCACGGGCTGCTGGGCGGGTTGGTGAAGGCGGCGGCGGGCGGCGGCTACGGCGTGCACGTGACGACGCCGACCGAGGGCAAGACCGAGATCGCCTTGTACGAGCAGCTGATCGCCGCGCGGCAGGTCGACGCGATCGTGGTGCTGGAGACGATGCCGCACGATCCGCGCATCGAGTTCCTCAGCACGAAGGGGTTCCCGTTCGTCGCCTTCGGACGGACCGCTCCCGGGCAGCGGCAATGCTGGGTCGACGTGGACAACGTCGAGTCGATGGCCACGATCGGGCGCTACCTGCGCTCCAGGGGGCGCTCGCGCCCGGCGTACCTGGGGACGAAGAGCGAGCTGCCGTGGGTGCACCAGCGGGAGGAAGGGTTCCGGCGGGAGTTCGAGGCGCCGCGCCTGTCCGCTTCGTTCGACGATCTGGACGAGGTCGGTGCCTACGTGACCGCGGCG
Organism: Kribbella sp. DT2; assembly: GCF_049844575.1. Lineage (NCBI taxonomy): Bacteria > Bacillati > Actinomycetota > Actinomycetes > Propionibacteriales > Kribbellaceae > Kribbella > Kribbella sp. DT2. The sequence continues at coordinate 91,314 of NZ_JBNCLH010000015.1, forward strand.
ATGGAGGGCGACAGCCCACCGGACGTGTTCGTTGCCGACAACGACGCGTGGGCCGTGGTCGCGATCCGGGCCTTGCAACGCCTCGGCGTCACCGTCGGCGAGGACGTCGCTGTCACGGGCTTCAACGACTTCCCCTTCGCCAGCATGCTCGACACTCCGCTGACCACGGCCCGGATCCCTCTCCGCGACGTGGCCCTCAGCCTGTTCCACCGAGCCCTGCATGAAATCGCAGGCGAACCCGACCAGCCAGGTTGCCTGATCACCGCTCCCCTGGTCATCCGCGCCAGCGCCTGAACGTCGTCTCACCTGGGGAAAATCCCGCGGCGAGGGGCGGGGTGGCTGTTAGGTTCTTCGAGGTAGTGGCGGCAGGAGGGGACGCGGATGATTGTCAGCACGGAAGCACTGGTCGGGATCGCACTGATCGAACTGGGTCTGGTGGTGATGCCCGGGCCGAACATGATCTACCTCGTCTCGCGGTCGGTCGTGCAGGGACGTCGGGCTGGGCTCATCTCGCTGGCGGGGGTCGGTACCGGGTTCGTGATCTACCTGCTCGCGGCGGCTGCTGGGCTGGCGACGTTGTTCGCGCTGGTGCCTGAGATCTACGTGACGCTGAAGCTCGCAGGCGCGGCCTACCTGCTCTGGCTGGCCTGGAAGGCGCTTCGCCCTGGCGGTAGTTCCGCGTTCACGCCGGACGCGCTCGAGCCGGATCGCCCGCGCAAGCTCTTCGGCATGGGGCTGCTCACCTGCCTGCTGAACCCGAAGATCGCGATCCTCTACATCTCCCTGCTGCCGCAGTTCGTGGACCCGTCCCACGGTCACGTCGGTGCCCAGAGCCTCATCCTCGGCCTCACGCAAACGGCGGTCGGCGTCGGCGTGAACGCGATCTTCGTGATCACCGCCGGCTCGGTCGCGATCTTCTTCAGCCGCAAGCCGCTGTGGTCCAGGATCCACCGCTACGTGACGGGCACCGCGTTGGCCGTGTTCGCCGTCAAGCTCGCCACGGACCGCGCCCAGCCGGTCGCGGCTCCGTAACCGCCGGGCTCGGAGGCCGGTACGGTCGCGGGATGGGTTGGACGGAAGTGCCCCGGTGGGGGGACGTGGCCTGCGGAGCTGCCCGGCGAGAGACCGCGAGCGAGAGCACGGGCGCCGGCGCGAGTGCGGGCGCGGGTGCGAGTGCGCGCGCGGGTGCAGGCGCGGACGCGAGCACGCGCACGGGTGCAGGCGCGGACGTGGACGCGAGCGCGGGTGCGGGAACCGACGCGGGCGCGGGCACTGGTGCGGACGCGAGCGCGGGTGCGGGTGCGGGAACCGACGCGGGTGCGGGCGCGGGCGCGGGCGCTGGTGCGGATGTCCATCGCACGGTGCCGACTCGGGTGGTGGTGATCGGCGTGGCCGGCGGCGGGAAGTCGACGGTGGCTCGGGCGTTGAGTGAGCGGCTCGGCGTACCGCATGTCGAGCTGGACGCCCTGTTCTGGCAGGCCGGCTGGACGAAGCTCGGGGAGGACGAGTTCGCCGAGCAGGTGCAGGCGGCGACCGCGGCCGGTGAGTGGGTTGTCGACGGCAACTATTCGGCGCGGATCCGGCAGCTCACCTGGGGCAGGGCCGAGCTGGTGGTCTGGGTGGACCTGCCCCGGGCTGTGGTGATGTGGCAGCTGGTCCTGCGCACCGTACGGCGAACGGCAACCGGCGTGGAACTGTGGAACGGGAATCGTGAGCGGCCACTCAGGGATCAGCTGAGCCGCGATCCTTCGCGGTCGATCCTGGTGTGGGCCTGGCGAACGTACGGCCCGACCAAGCGCGAGTACGAGGCGGTGGACCAGTCCGCGTTCCCGCAGGCACGGTTCATCCGGTTGCGGTCGCGACGGCAGGTTCGGCGGCTTCTGCGCTGAGCACCTTCCTGGCCAAGATCAGCGTGACCAGTACGCCGAGGACGCCCGCGCAGGTGATGGTGAGGTTGGGGCGGATGAAGGTGCCGACGACGCCGGCCAGAGCGATCGTTACGCCTTGGACTGTCATCAGGCCGCTGGTCTGCACGGTGAAGAGGCGGCCTCGGTACGACGGGTCGGCGGCGGCCAGGATCATCGGGTCGACGGCCTGGTTGAAGGCGTGGCCGAGGCCTGCGACGGCGAGGAGCAGAGCCGCGCCCGCGACCGAGGGTGCGAAGACGAAGGCGATCGCGGGGAGTTGGGTTGCCAGGAGTAGCGGGACGAGCAGGCGGCGGCGGGTGTTGGGGGCCAGGCGGGTGGCGACCAGTTCGCCCAGGACGGTGCCGGCGGCGTAGCCGGTGAAGAGGGCTCCGGCGGCGGATGCGGCGGCGCCGGTTTGGGCGGCGTACGCGACGGCCAGTCCGTCGGGGACGGCGGAGAAGGCCGGGGCGGCCCAGGTGAGGAGGAGCAGGTTGCGGACCTTGGGCGTGGTGAAGAGGTAGCGGAGTCCTTCGCGGGAGGCTTGGAGGGTGCTGCCGCCGGCGCCTGGTGCCGGGGTCGACGGGGTGCCGAAGCGGATCAGTACGGCGGACAGCACGAAGGTCAGGACGTCGAGGGCGAGCAGCCAGGTCGGACCGACCGCCGCGACTGCGATCGCGCCGAGGGCGAAGCCCGTGAGGACTGTGGTTTGGCTGATTGTGCGGAGAAGGGATCGGCCCGTCGGGAAGAGGTCGGCGGGGAGCAGTTGGGTGAGGCTCGCCGAGCGGGCGCCGGCGAAGATCGGGGCGATCAGGCCGGTGAGCAATAGGAGGCCGAGCAGGGCTGCGACCGGCAGGCCTGGGATCAGCATCGCGGCGATGGCCAGCGCGCTCAGCAGGTCGCAGGTGACCAGGAGCGGGCGCGCCGGGTAGCGGTCGGCGATCGAGGAGAGGACTGTCCCGCCGAGGGCGTACGGGAGGAACGAGCAGACCAGGACCAGCGCCGAGAGCAGGGGTGAGCCGGTGCGGTCGAAGACCAGGATGGAGAGCGCGACCTGCGCGGCGACGGTGCCGATCATGGAGACGGCGTGCGCGGTGAAGACGGCGCGGAGGCCGGGGATGCGCAGGACGGAGAGGTAGCCGGTGGCAACGGCAGGCGGAGTGATCACAGGGCGAGGATGATCCCGCGACACCCGCCAGCACTATAGTTTCGGGAATGACCGAAAGTTTGCTCCGCAGCGGAGGCGCCGCGACAAGGTCGAGCCGATGACCGTACTGCGGTTCAGCCGGGCCGACACCGTGCGCTGCCGGTTCGGGGTGTCGCCGTTGTGGGAGACCGTGTCGGCGGTACGAGTGCTGCACGGGAGCAAGCACCGCCCGCTCTACTCCCCCTGGGTCGCGGCGAAGGCCAACGCAGCAGCGCACCTCGATCTCACGCGACTGCGCGCGGTGCAACCACGGACCGGGTTCACGCCGGACTTCCTCACTCCCCCGCCCAAGGCATCCCGCGCCAAGTTCAGCACCGAGATCGCCCGCGTCAGAGCAGCGCCACTGGAAGTTGTCCGGACGGAGCTCGAGCGGTCCCGGGACGAGTTGAACAACCCAGCCGCCGCCGAGATCGACCGGATGCTGACAGATCCCGCAGGCACTCGGGAGCGGTTGGCCGACGAGATCGAGCACGCCTGGACAACACTGATCGAGCCCGACTGGCCGGTGATCAGCCGGGTGCTCGACGACGACATCGCCCATCGCGGCGAGCAACTGACCAGCGGCGGCCTGGCGAAGCTGTTCGACGATCTGCACCCGACGCTGACGTGGGAGGACGGGAGTCTGGTCGCGTCGCGCTACCGCGAGCCGGATCGTGAGCTCGCGGGTGAAGGCCTGCTGCTGATCCCGTGCGCCTTCGCCTGGCCCTACCTGGTCACGATCGTTGCCCCCGGCTACCAACCAACGCTGGTCTACCCCGCGCGCGGCGCAGCGAGGCTCTGGGACGACGCACCGACCGCCCCCGATCCGCTCGCCACCCTGCTCGGCCGCACCAGGGCGACCCTGCTGACCGCGCTGGACCCACCGGCGACGACCAGTGCGCTCGCGGCGCAGTACGGGCTCGCACTGGCGACAGTGGCCGAGCACCTGGCCGCCCTGTACGGCGCTGGGCTGGTGACGCGGCGCCGGACGGGACACCAGGTGCACTACCGGCGTACCGACGTCGGGCAGGCCGTGGTCGACGCATCCGTCGGCTAGGGCGTGTCTGGTAATTCTCGCCGTAGCGAGCAGGTGCTCGGTGCGGTAGCTCGGAGTGCTGGAGTGAAGCCCTCGATGTTTTTCCATCGTGGGCTTTGCTCCAGTGCTCCGAGGTGCCGTGCCGAGTGCCGCGCAGTAGGCGAGAATTGCCAGACACGCCCTAGGAGCAATCACCCGTCAGAATGCTGGAGTGATCAAGGTCCCGAAAGCAGCAGCGCTCGGCAAGAAGCACATGCGCAGGTGGCCGGCTTCGCTCGCGGTGCTCGTCGTACTGGCGTTGCAACTCACAGTGCCGGCCCAGGTGCTGTCGCTGCCGCGCTGGCTGCTGCCAGCACTCGGGGTGGCGCTGCTGGTGCCGCTGGTATGGATGAACCCGTTCCACCTCAGCCGCGACGAGCCCTGGCTCCGGTGGATCGAGCTGGTGCTGCTCGGCGCGCTGGTGGTGTTCAACGGGATCTACCTGGCCGGGCTGATCGACTACCTGGCCTCAGGCAAGGCCGTCGAGGGCACGGTGCTGGTGAAGGCCGCGCTACTGATCTGGGTGACGAACGTGGTCGCCTTCGCGGTCTGGTACTGGGAGGTGGACCGCGGCGGGCCGTTCGCCCGGGCGCCTGAGCACGAGCGCGAGGTCGAGCGGGCGGACCTGCTGTTCCCGCAGATGACGGCCGAGATTCCTGGGTGGGAGAAGTGGCTGCCCGGGTTCACCGACTACCTGTTCGTGGCGTTCACGGCCGCGACCGCGTTCAGCCCGACGGACACGATGCCGCTGTCGGCGCGGGTCAAGGCTCTGATGACGGTGCAGTCGGTGATCGCACTGCTCACGATCGCGGTGGTCGCGGCCCGCGCGGTCAACGTGCTCTGACCAAGGCCTGGAAACACCCTCGACGCCGTGTAATGGGTGTGCCAGCATTACGCCCATGACACAGGATGCCGCCCGGACCAAGTCGATCGGGCTCGGATTCGCGCTCTTCTCGGCGATCACGTTCGGTGGGTCGGGGCCGTTCGCCAAGGCGCTGATCGGCGCCGGGATGTCGCCGCAGCAGGCCGCCTGGCTGCGCATCCTGGGGGCCGCCGCGCTGCTCGTCCCGCTCGTGCTGATCTTCCGCGGCGCGGCCGGACTCCGCGCCGCGCGCGCCTCCTGGCCGCAGCTCGCCCTGTACGGACTGACCGGGATCGCCGGCTGCCAGACGCTGTTCTTCATCGCCGCCAGCCGGTTGCCGGTCGGCGTGGCGATCCTGCTCGAGTTCTCCGGGCCGGTGCTCGTGGTGGCCTGGCTCAAGTTCGGCCGCAAGGTCGCCGTACCGAAGTCGGCCGCGCTCGGCGTCGGCATCGCGCTGGTCGGACTCGCGACCGTGGTCGAAGTCTGGTCCGGCGTCCAGCTCGACCTGGTCGGCCTGCTCGCCGGACTCGGCGCGGCCGCGTGCCAGGCGACGTACTTCATCCTGATCGACAAGCTGACCGGCGTCGCCGACCCGCTGGTGATGACGGCCGCGGGCAGCGTGGTCGGCGCGATCCTGCTGACCGCGATCGCTGCGCCGTGGGGCATCCCGTGGAACGCGCTGACCGACACGATCGCGATCGGCGAGCGGTCGGCGCCGGGGTGGGTGTTCGCGGCCTGGCTGATCGTGGTCAGCACCGTCGTCGCCTACCTGGCCGGCGCGGCCGCGGTCCAGCGGCTCTCGGCGGCGATCGGCGGTGCCGTCGCGTACGTCGAGGTGGTGGCGGCGACGCTGTTCGCGTGGATCCTGCTCAACGAGACGCTGAGCACCAGCCAGATCATCGGCGGCGCGATCGTGCTGCTCGGGGCGTTCGTCGCGCAGTCCTCGGTCGGCAAGGTCGCGCCGCCGGAAGTCCCCGGCCCGGACGAGCCCGCCCCGCTGGACCTGACCCCATCGGCTCCTCTTTGAGCACGCACCAGCCGTTTTCGGCGGCCGGTCGTGGCTGAGCCGTGCTCAAAGTCGGCTGGGTCCGGGGTACGGAGTCGGTGCGAGGATAGGCCCATGGAGCTGACAGTTGAGGGCGGACGGATCCAGGGCGCCACGACCGACGGGGTGACCGCCTACCTGGGCATCCCGTACGCCGGAACGCCGATCGGGTACGACGCCCCGAAGCCGGTCGTCGGCTGGGACGGCGTCCGCGCCGCGACGACGCTCGGCCCGACCGCACCGCAGCCGCCGTACGACCCGCCCTTCGACGGGCTGCTGGCGAACCCGATCACGGCCGGCGACGAGTTCCTCAACGTCAACGTGTGGACACCGGGCGGCGAAGGGCTGCCCGTGATGGTGTGGTTCCACGGCGGCGCGTTCCGCAACGGGTCGAACGCCGCACCCGGGTACGACGGGAGCGCGTTCGCGCGCGACGGTGTCGTGCTCGTCGGGGTCAACTACCGGCTCGGGGTGCAGGGCTTCGCCGTACTGCCCGATGCGCCCAGCAACCGTGGGATCCTCGACCAGCTCGCGGCGCTGCGCTGGGTGCGCGACAACATCGCGGCCTTCGGCGGCGATCCCGGCCAGGTGACGATCTTCGGCCAGTCGGCCGGTGGGATGAGTGTGGCGACCCTGGTATCGATCCCGGCAGCGAAGGGCTTGTTCCACCGCGCGATCGTGCAGAGCGGGTCGGCCGAGGTGACCGCGCTGGACAGCGACCTCGCGCTCGTGTCGGCCGAGGTGGCCAAGCGGCTCGGCGTGGAAGCGACCGCCGCCGGATTCTCATCCGTGGAGACCGCCCGACTGATCGACGCGCAGCGGCGGGTGTCGACCGAGATGCGGGCCGCTCCCGACCCGGCGCGCTGGTGTGTGACGACCATCAAGGGTGGCGGCGGCATCATGCCCGTGTTCCCGGTGATCGACGGCGAGCTGATCCACGAGCAGCCGCTCGCGGCGATCAAGGCCGGCGCCGCGGCTGACGTCGAGCTGATGACCGGTACGACGCGCGACGAGTTCAACTTCTTCAGCGTGCCGAGCGGGCTCGCCGCGGGCATCACCGCCGAGATGCTGCCGCCGCTGCTCGCACGAGCCGGCCTCGACCCGGCGCTGGCGCGGAAGCACACCGGCACGCCTGGCGAGATCTTCACCGCGATCATGACCGACCACGTCTTCACTCGGCCGACCATCCGGCTCGCCGAGGCGCAGCAGGCAGCCGGCGGTACGGCGTACGTGTACGAGTTCACCTGGGAGTCGCCGCTGGAGGGGCTCGGGTCCTGCCACGCGATCGAGCTGCCGTTCGTGTTCGACACCCTGGCGACCGCGACGTCCCCGCTGTTCGGGTCGGAGCCGCCGCAGGAACTGGCGGACCAAGTGCACAAGGCCTGGGTGGACTTCGCGAAGACCGGGAGCCCGGGCTGGTCGCCGTACGAGCCGACCACCCGGGCTGTCCAGGTCTTCTAGAGCTAGAGCAGCGAGTCCACCAACTCCCGTGGCAGGCCGTGGGTCTCGTGGAGGTACTCGAAGTCGCTCTCGTCGAGCGGCTTGCGGAAGCGGTCGTGACTGAGGATCTTGCGGCCGCGCTCGAGCAGGTTGGTGAACCGGATCTCCTCGTCGATCATGATTCGGCGCACCAGCGTGACCAGCTCGCCCTGGTGGAAGTGGTCCAGGGTCTGCTGGAACAGCTCGATCGGCAGGTCCGACAGCGAACGGTTCTCGTCGTCGCGCCACAGGATCGTCAGCACCCGGCGGATCAGCCGGCGCAGCACGTAGCCGCGGCCGGTGTTCGACGGGTGCACGCCGTCGCCGACGATCACGATGCTGGAGCGCAGGTGGTCGATGACGATCCGCTCCGAGGTCTCGTCGAGCTTCCACAGCTTCGGCACCGTCTCCGTCCACGGCTCGAACAGACTGGTCTCGTACACCGACTTCTTGCCCTCCAGCAGCATCGTCAGCCGCTCCAACCCGAGACCGGTGTCGATGTTGCGCTGCTCCAGCGGCTCCAGCGAGCCGTCGTCGAGGCGGCGGTAGCGCATCATCACGTGGTTCCACAGCTCGACCCAGCGGTCGTCGGTGGTCGGGGTGCCCTCGGGTGAGCCCTCGCCGGTCCAGATGAAGATCTCCGAGTCCGGGCCGCACGGACCGGTCGGGCCGTTCGACCACCAGTTCTCGTCGGTGGTCAGCTCGATCGGCAGCCCGATCGACTGCCAGGTGCGCAGCGACTCCTGGTCCAGCTCGACCTGGTCGTCGCCGCCGAAGACGGTCACGTACAGCTGCCCGGGGTCGATCCCGAACCGCTCGGTGAGCAGCTCGTACCCCCAGCGCAGCGTCTGCTCGCTGCCGTAGTCGCCCATCGACCACGAACCGAGCATCTCGAACACGGTCAAGTGGGTCGGGTCGCCCACCTCGTCCAGGTCGGTCGTGCGCAGGCATCGCTGCACTCCCACCAGACGTCTGCCCAGCGGATGTGGCTCACCTTCCAGGTACGGCGTGAGCGGGTGCATGCCCGAGGTCGTGAAGAGCACCGGATCACCGGGGCGCGGGATGAGCGAGGACCCCGTGGTCGGGGTGTGGTCGTGCTCGGTGAAGAAGTCGACGAAGGTCTTGGTGATGGTCATTTCGGGTCCTTTGAGGGTTGGACCGGAAACGATGCTGGCCTCGGAAACGCGAAAACCGGCGAACCGTTTCCGGTCGCCGGTTTCTGTGAGGAAGATGTCAGGCAGCGGCAGCCGGAGAGCGGGAAGCTCGTACGGCTGCGGCGAGGCGCGACATCTGATGCATGCACCCAGAGTACACACATGTGCCCGGACGTCGAGGAGGCGGCAGGGTTCGGCCGGTTCAGAGATCGAGGAGGGCCCGCAGCTTGGCGCCCGACCTGGCCCAGGTCCACTCGGCCTCGGCCCACTCCCGGCCGGCCGCGCCGAATGCTTGCGCACGGCCCGGATCGGTCAGCAGCTCGACCAGCCGGACCGCGGTCGCGACCGGGTTGTACGGGTCGACCAGGTAGCCGGTCTCGCCGTGCCGGACGGTGTCCGGCGTACCGCCGGAGTCGCCGACGACGACCGGCTTCCCGGTCGCGGCGGCCTCGAGCGTGACGATGCCCAGGGCCTCCGGTTCGAGGCCGAAGCGGCGGGTTCGGGTGGGCATCGCGAAGACGTCGGCGGCGTCGACGTACGGCGGAATGTCCTGCCAGGGCACGGATCCGGTGAAGCGGACGGCGTCGCCGAGCGGCATGGCGAGGGCCTCCAAGCGGTCGCGGTCGGGACCGCCGCCGACGAGCAGGAGGACGGCGTCCGGTACTGCGGCGAGGACTCTCGGCCACGCGCGGATCAACGTGTCCTGGCCTTTGCGGGCGATCAGGCGGGAGACGCAGGCGACCACAGGGCCTCGCAGGTCGAGGCGTTGGCGGACCTCGTCTCCCCCGCAGCCCGGAAAGAAGCGCTCGGTGTCGACGCCCGGCGTCAGGCGCTCGATCGTTGCCTTCGGCGACAACGCGCGGGCGATCCGTTGCTCGCACCAGGCGGAGACCGTGGTGACGACGTCGGCCGAGTCTCCGATCCTTCGCAGTGCCTGGCGGGTTGCCGGCAGGGTTGCCCACCAGGTCTCGTGACCGTGGCTGAGGGCAACGATTCGCTGGGCGCCGGCGGCCCGGAGGGCCGGGGACATCAGGCCGAGCGGGGCGGCAGCGCCGAAGAGGACGCGGTCGGCGTCGTACTCGCGCAGGAACTGGATCGCCCGGCGGGTGACGCGCGGTGTCGGCAGCAGCATGGAGGTCCGGTCGCGGATCACCGGGAAGGGCAGGGTGCGGTCGTACGCCGTGTCGCCGGGAGTGTGCGAGGTGTACACGACGAGGTCGTCGAGCTCGTCGCAGAGCGAGCGGACGAAGGTCTCGATGCCACCCTGCCGGGGAGGGAAGTCGTTGGTGACGACCAGTACGGTCATCTGACGAGCGGCGGGACCGGGTCGCCGTGCTCGGTGCCCCAGGCCCGGCCCATCGCGATGCGTTCGGGCGGGGTCGGGTGGCTGGCGAACATCCAGTACCGCCAGGCGCTCGGCTCGAGACCGGAGATGTTCGTCACCGACAGCGCGTGCTGCATCTCGACGAAGTCCTTCGGGTCGTTCGTCAGCCGCAGCGAGTGGTAGTCGGCGCGGGCCTCGATCTTGCGGCTGACCAGGTTCTGCACCGGGGCCGCCAGGGTCGTCCCGGAGACGATCAGCGCCAGCAGCACCGCCGTACGGCGTGGGTCGCCCATCCGGGCCCCGAGCAGCAACCGCAGCAGCACCACGGCGAACGCCGCCCCGAGCGTGCCGATCAGCGTCCCGTGCAGCACGTCGTCCTCGGCCGCGTGGCCGAGCTCGTGCGCGACGACCAGCCGGACCTGCGCGGGAGTCGCGTCCTTGAGCAGCGTGTCGTAGACGACCAGCCGCCGGGTCGACCCGAAGCCCGACACGTACGCGTTGAGTGCGGTCGTCCGCTTCGACGCGTCAGCGACCAGCACGTCCTTCACCGGTACGCCGTCCTCGCGCGCGAGCTGCATGAACTCGTCGCGCTGCGCCCCCGGAGCCATCGAGGTGAAGTCGTTGAACCGCGGCTCGACCAGCACCGGGTAGGCGAACGAGACCCCAAGCACCAGCACCGCGCCGGCGATCGCCGCGGGCGCCCACCACCACGTGCGCCACTTCTTCGCCAGCGCGATCAGGCCGAGCGCGATCGCGATCAGCGCGACCGACATCAGCAGCCAGTTCACCGCGCGGTCGCGCAGCCACAGTCCCCAACTCTCGGTCGACAGGCCGTAGTCGCGGGTGACCTGCTCGGCCAGCGCCTCGGTCGGCAGCGTGATCACCGAGGTCACCAGACCGAGGCCGGCGACCAGCACGGGGACGGCGAGCCACCAGCGGCGGATCTTCAGTACGTCGTACAGGCGCTTGCCGAGTGGACTGAACCCGATCGCGAGCGGGACAACCACCGAGAGCACCCAGGAAATCGTTGACCACGGCAACAAAGCGTGCCGGAACCGTTGCTGGCGGTCGATCTCGGCGCTGGTGAAGTCCAGCGCCGGGTCGGGTTCGGGCAGGTCGATCAGGTGCCAGGGCGTGGTGGTGACGATCACCACGACCAGCGCCGCGGCGACCAGCACACCGGCGATCCAGGGCGCCCGGCGGGTGGTCGCGTCAGACACCGGCTAGCCGCTTGATGTAGTTCTGCCAGTCGGCGACGAACTGCTGCTCGGTGGTGCCCAGCACGGTGCGGAAGGCGTCGGCCAGCCCGGTCGGGCTCTTCGACGCGTGCACGGCCCGGTAGAACTTGACCAACTTGCTCTGTCCTTCCCGCTCGGCGATCAGGCGGCACGCCAGCCAGCCCGACTCGTAGGCCTGCGGGAGCTCCGTCGACGACGCGGCGAACGCCTCCGGTGCCGGCAGCCCCTTCGGGACCTTGCCGGCCCGGATCGCCTTGAACAGCTCCTTCGCCGCCGATTCGTCCTGCACGGACACGGCGGTGAAGGCGACGTAGTCGGCGAACCCTTCGGCCAACCACAACGGTACCGGCGAGGCGGTAGCGGTCGAGGCGACGTGGGTGGTCTCGTGGGTCAGTACGATCCGCCGGCCCTGCTTGCCGAGCTCGTCGAACAGCTTCGGGTTCGCGACGATCCGGACCGGGGCGCCGACCTGCGGGGTGTCCAGCTCGGCCATCGTGACGGCCGCGATCTGGGTGTAGGTGCCCTGCTGGGCGCCGAGCACGTTCTCCATCTGGGACTGCTTGGACGGCAGGTAGATGACCGCCTTCTGCCGCCAGTTGCGGCCCCAGACCTTGCTGACCGAGTCGACCGCGCGGTCGGTGACCTCGGCGTAGTCGTCGGCGTTGGCCTGCGAGTCCAGGCTGATCACCAGGCTGTGCTCGCTCTTGGCGACGTCGATGCTGCCGAGCGCCCAGATCGGGCGGCGCTGACCGGCGACGAAGCGCTCGGAGAACGAGGAGGCGTACGTCGTACCGTCGTCGCGGGTGACGAACGTGACGGGCAGGGTCTCGCGGGCCGGCTTCGCGTCGTACCCGGTGAGCTGCCAGGAGACCTCGACCTGGGCGAGCCAGGACTCGGTGCCGCCGAGCTGGCGGGTGCGGTCCGGTTCGAGCGCGGCCGGGTCGTCGCTGACGTAGCGCAGCTGGAAGGTGGCGAGCGGGAGCTTGCCGAGGTTGCTGTAGATCGTGCGGGCCTGCTCGTCGAACGACTTCGCCTGCGGGTCGATCGTCGCCAGGAACTCGGTGCGGTTCTCGCCGCGGACCGCGTCGGCCATCTTCTGCAGCACGGCCTCGCCGGCGACGGCGCGTCGTACGCCTTCGGAGGCTTCGTCAGGAGTCGTGGAGGTCTGGCCGGGGTTGGGGCTGCCGGTCGGTCCGGCCTGGTCGGCGGGTGCGTCGGCGAGCTGCCGGATACCCGCGAACGCGGCGACACCGACCACCCCGACCGCGGCTCCGAGAGCGATCCGCTTCACCAGGGGCTTGGGCAGGGGCCAGACGACACCCTTCCAGGACCCGTCGCCTGGAGGCTTGTCGCCGCCGCCCATCAAGGCAGTAGGAGTGCTTGTACGACGCTGAGCTGTAGCGGGCGTCGGCTGTTCGGTACGGGGAGTCTCGGGGCGCGGGGACGCGACCGGTTCGGTCTTGAGCTCGCCCGCGGGGGCGTCGTCCCACCAGCCGCCGGAGACCGGCTGCTGCTTCTTCCCCGGCTCCGACTGCTTCTTCGGCGGCGCCGAGCGGTCGGGGCGGCGGGCGGCGTGCTGGGCGGGGATGACGACGGTCGTCTGGTCCGACGGCGCCTTGTCCGCCGGGGTGCCACGAGGCGGGACGGCAGGCAGCGGCGTCGTGTCGCGCTGGTCGTCGTTCACCTCAGCCCCTCGCTGATCACCTGCCCCGGTCCGGGGAATCACTTTAGGCGTCCTCCCCGACAGGAGACCACACCGGTGGTGAAACGACGCGGCCCCGGGGGTCGAACCCCGGAGCCACGATCACGAATCTCTTCCCGCGCCTGCTCAGCCCGGGCGGACCGCGCCGCTGTAGGGCATCAGGTCGATCGAGTCGGTCTTGACCGGCTTGCCGGGGCGGCTGGCGTGCACCATCCGGCCACCGCCGATGTACAGGCCGACGTGGCTGATCGGGCTGTAGAAGAACACCAGGTCGCCCGGCTGCAGCTGGCTCTTGCTGACCCGGCGGCCCTCGTTGATCTGCGCCTTCGAGGAGTGCGACAGCGAGACACCGGCCTGGGCCCAGGCCTTCATCGTCAGCCCGGAGCAGTCGAACGAGCTCGGACCGGTGGCGCCCCAGACGTAGGAGTCGCCGAGCTGGGCCATCGCGTACTGGACGGCGGCCGACGCGCGGCCGCTGGCCGGCACGTTCGGCAGGTCCTCGTCCTCGTCCCCGTCGTCCATCCGGCCGTTGCCGCGGCTGGTCCGCTGGTCGCGGGCCTCTTCCTCTTCCTTCTCGTTCTCGGCCTGGATCCGGGACCGCTCGTCATCGCTCAGCTTGCCGAGCACCTTCTCGGCGGCGTCGAGGTTGGTCTGGATCTGCTTCTTCAGGCCGTCCTGCTGCGACTGCACGGTCTGCAGCGCGGCCAGCTCGGCCTGCTCGCTGGCCTGGAGGTCGGCGAGCTTGCCCTGAGCGGACTGGAACTTGCGGAGCGCGGAGTTCTGCTGGCCGGCGTACGCCTGGGCGGTCGAGGCCTGGCTGAGGAACTGGTCGGGGTTCGTCGACAGCAGCAACTGCGCCGTCGTCGTCATCCCGGAGGTCTGGTACCCGGCGACCGCGAGCGAACCGATCTGCCGCTTCACCGAGTCGACCTGCGTCTGCTGCTTCTTGATACCGGCCTGCAACGCCTTCACCCGGTCGTTCGACGCCTTGATCTGGCCCCGCAGATCGTTGGCGGACTCACCGGCTTCTTCGGCCTTGTGCTGCAGCGCCGCGACCTGGGCCTTCGCCTGCGCCAAAGTGGGCTTCGGGTCCGCGTCCGCGGCGCCCTGGAAGAACAGCAGCCCCGCCACGACGGCAGTGCTGGTGATGGCGGCGAGGGCGATTCCCCTGGTGCGGTTGAAGCGTCCGGTGGACACAGCCCGGTCGGTCCCTTCCTCTGCTCGCGCCGTCCCCGTCGACCCAGCGCTCGTGGCGCCGAACCTACCGCAGCGGGTCCGTCGCCAGCCGGCGGGTCACCCTTCGGCTGTGCTGCCCGGCCGGTCCGGTAGACCGACACTCTGAGGCAACGAGAGGTAACAGTAGTAACCGATTCGTGACCGGTGCAATTCGCCCCTCGGGTTTGATCCAAAATTAACGTCGGCAAACCCTTGCCCGTCGTACGGCCGCGGTCAGGGCGCGACCGTACGCCGGTCAGACGGCGTCGGCGGCCGGATCTCCCGTCGTCGCGGCGTCCGGCTCGACGCTGCTGACGGCGTGCACCAGCCGCAGCGGGGGCACCAGACCGGACTGGGCCAGTACGTCGAGCGCGGCGCGCTCGTCGTCGTCGATCCGCAGTTCATCGGTCCGCTCGGCCGTCAGCCCGAGCACCACCGTGACCACGCAGTCCCGGCAGCCCGGGCCTCTCATCACGCACGCGTCGCAGTCGATCAGCACAACGTCCTCCAAGTGGGGAAGGACCGGACTTGCGTCCGGCTGAGAAGGACGCTAAAGAGCCCCACCGACAGTTTTTCGCGATCTGTTGCGCACTGCCCGGATTTCGGCGCTGCGGGCAGGCGGGACGCGGCGGCTTCAGGCGAGTTGGACGGATCGGCTTCAGGGGCGGGCGATACGGGCGATCAGGCTGACCGCTGACAACGCCCTGGCACCGAGCTGGACGATGCTCTCGGCAACCTCCCGGTCGGAGGAGACGACCACGATCGGGCGGCCCGCCGGCTCGGCGCGGACCAGTTGCCTGATCACCTCGTCGGCGATCACCCCGGCCGGGCTGAACCTGACCCGCACCCCGCGCGGCGGGTTCAGCTGCACCGGCCCGGACAGCTCGGCGCCGTCGAACACCACCGTCACCTCCACACGCCGCTGAGCCACCAGCGCGCCGAGCGCGGTGACCAGTCGCTGCCGCTGCGAGTGCAGTGGGGAGTTCGGCCAGACGGTCTTGGTGACGTTGTACCCGTCGACGATCAGGTGCACCTGCGGCAGCGCCAGCAGCTCGTCGAACAGCGCGGGGTCGTCGTCGGGCGCCGTACGGCCGACTGGTGCCGCGGACGGCTCCACACCGGCGACGGTGTCAGCCGGCCGCAGGTCTCCCCCGGGCGGCAACGCCAGCTCACGACGGAGCCCGCCTGCAGCCTCCACCAACGTGTCGAGCAGCAGTCTGGTCCGCGTGGACGCCATCTCCCGCTCCTGCCCCGCTGTACGACGGGCCGCGTGCTCCACAGCTTCCAGCTCCGTCACGCGAGCACGCAGCTTGCGGACCTCCCGCTCGACCTCCGCACGTGCTGCGGCGACCCGCTCGTCGGCGGTGGTCGCCTCGATGGTCCGCTGCTCGAGGTCGCTCTGCAGACCGGTGATCCGCTGGCGCGCCTCGTTCAGCTTGCGGCGCAGGGTGACGTTCTCCGACTTGAGCTCGGTCACCTGCTCACGCAGCCGCTCACGGACCTGGCGGGTCTCGGTCCGGGCCTGGTCGAGCTGGTCGGTGAGCCGGCTGACCACCTGCTCGTCGACCGCCGGTGTCTCCGCCTGGACCTGGGCAGCGGCGTTCACCCGCTCCTCCCAGTCGTCCGGGCGCAGCAGGTACGCCAGGGCGGCCACCTCGACCGGCTCGGCGGCCGGGACCGGCACACCGTCGGCGACCGCGTCGCCGAGCTCCGGGTGCTCCCGGCGTACCTCGAAGGCGATCAGGCGGCGGAAGTGCTCGTCGGTCGCGAGGATCGGACCCAGCACGGACGCCGACAGCTTGGCCCGCTTGGCCGGGGCGAAGCTGGCGAACCGCCGCAGCGGCGCCGGGATGTCGGTCGCGGGCAGCTGACCGAGGGCCTGGGCGGCGAGCGCGAGAACCCGTTGCCGGACCGGTTCGGGCAAAGCGGTGGTAGCGGAGCCGGCGGCGGTGCCTGCCTCAGTCACCGGTCCGCAGTCCGGCCCGGACGGAGGTCTGGCTCAGCCAGTGATGCAGACCACAGCCGCCGGGCCCGGGGCCCGTCAACGCGGTGATCGCTTGGATACGCATACGGGCAGCGTAGTCGGTCAGGCCGCGTGTCAGCGCAGGAATTGTCGGTGGGGGCTTCTAGCGTCGTGGTCATGTCCATCGCCTCGCCGGATCCCGCCGCTGCCCCGGCGCCCGGACCGCTCGCGCCGATCCGTGGCGTGCAGCCGAGTTTCGACGACCTCGGGACGCCGCTGCGCGACGTCACCTTCTGCGTGGTCGACCTGGAGACCACCGGCGGCGCGCCGGGCAGCTCCGGCATCACCGAGATCGGCGCGGTCAAGGTCCGGGCCGGCGAGCTGGTCGGCGAGTTCCAGACGCTGGTCAACCCGGCCGAGCCGATCCCGCCGTTCATCGCCGTGCTGACCGGGATCACCGACGGGATGGTTGCCTCGTCACCCCGGATCGGCGCGGCGCTGCCGGCCTTCCTGGAGTTCGCCCGCGGCTGCGTGCTGGTCGCGCACAACGCGCCGTTCGACGTGGGTTTCCTCAAGCACGACAGCCAGGTGCACGGGTACGACTGGCCCGACTTCCCGGTCGTCGACACCGCGCTGCTCGCGCGTCGCGTGCTCACACCGGACGAGGTGCCCAACTGCAAGCTCGGCACGCTGGCCAAGCTGTTCCGCACCACGACGACGCCCAACCACCGGGCGCTGTCCGACGCGCGCGCGACGGTCGACGTGCTGCACGGGCTGTTCGAGCGGGTCGGGTCGCTCGGCGTGCAGACGCTGGAGGACCTGCAGACGTTCTCGTCGCGCGTCGCGCCCGCCGTACGGAAGAAGCGGCACCTGGCCGAGTCGTTGCCGCACGCCCCTGGTGTGTACCTGTTCACCGACGACCGCGGCGAGGTCCTGTACGTCGGCAAGTCGAAGGACCTGCGGACCCGGGTCCGGTCGTACTTCACCGCCTCGGAGACGCGGACGCGGATCGGCGAGATGATCGGGATCGCGTCCGGCGTGCGCGGGATCGAGTGCGGGACGTCGCTCGAGGCCGAGGTGCGGGAGCTGCGGCTGATCGCGGAGCACAAACCGCGGTACAACCGGAGGTCGAAGTTCCCCGAAAGGCAGCACTGGCTGAAGGTCACCGTCGAGCCGTTCCCCCGGCTGTCGCTGGTCAAGCAGCTCAAGGACGACGACGCGGGGTACCTCGGTCCGTTCAGCTCGCGCAAGACCGCCGAGCGCGCGATGGCCGCGCTGCACGAGGCGTTCCCGATCCGGCAGTGCACGCCCCGGATGTCGCGCTCGCCGCGGATGTCGCCGTGCGTGCTGGCCGAGATGGGCCGCTGCGTCGCGCCGTGCGACGGCCGGATCGACATGGACGCGTACGGCGAGTTCGTGGAAGGGCTGCGCGCGGCGCTGGTGTCCGACCCGAGCCCGGTGATCGACGCGCTGACGCGGCGGATCGACGTACTGTCCGCGGACGAGCGCTTCGAGGACGCCGCCGTGCACCGGGACCGGCTGGGGGCGTTCGTCCGCAGCAGCGCCAAGATGCAGCGGATGGCCGCGGTCACCAGCTGCCCGGAGATCTGCGCCGCCCGACGTACCGATGACGGCGGCTGGGAGCTGCACGTCATCCGTCACGGCCGCCTGGCCGCCGCCGGCATCGCCGCCCGCGGCACTGACCCCCGCAAGTACCTCGACATGCTCCGCGCGTCGGCCGAAACCGTCCTCCCCGGCATCGGCCCCGTCGCCACCGCCTCCCCCGAGGAGATCGAGCTCGTCCTCCGCTGGCTCGACGAGCCCGGCATCCGCCTGGTCGAGATGAACGGCACCTGGACCTGCCCGATCGGCGGCGCGGGGCGCCATTTGCGGCGCTTGGATCCGCCCCGCTCCGAAGACCACCACCACCCGTCAGAACGCCGCCGCCGCTCGATGCGCCCGGTGGGACCGGCACGCGTGGGGCTGTGACCTCGGTTGGGCCAGCCTGAGTCGGGCGGTGGCCCCGGTCTCGCGTCGGGCGCCGGCCCTGGCAGGGCCCGCCTGAGTCCAGCGCTGAACCCCGGTCTCCAGTCGGGCGCCGGCCCCGGCAGGGTCCGCCTGAGTCCAGCTGACCCGGGTCTCGCGTCGGGTGCTGTTCCGGGTAGACCCAGCTCGGGTCGGCCTTTGACCCAACCAGCCCTCGACCCGCGCTGGAGCCGACCCAGCTGGCGGCGGATCCAGCTGTTGCTCCGCGCGGCGCCGTACAGCATCACCGAAGCCGGGCTCGGCGCGAGCACCATGCCGCAGCCCCGGCCGACGATCTCTGAGCCAGCTGTCCTCACCGGCCGACCGGACTGACCGCTGACCGGCTGACCGGCTGACGAAATCTCCTCGCCGAACCACCCGTGCTCGACCCGGCCCACCCCCACCCCCGCCCCCGCCTTCCCGCCTTCCCGCCTTCCCGCGATGGATGTTCACCCAGCGCGACTGGGCTCCCGCGCCGCGGCCCGGCGCTCGCACCTTGAGCACCACCCAGCCGTTGTCTCGCGACGAATCCGGCTGGGCCGTGCTCAAAGTGGCCCCCGCGGATCCACTCGCGGTGCCCCGCTCATGCTCAGCTCGACTGCTCCCTTATACGTCGACTAGCGCCGTACACCGCGTCAGTCGTCGTACTAGGGATCAGTCGACCCTGGGATCGCTCGAGCTGCGCGTTGGGTGGACGGACGTCGACTGCGTGGGGCTGGCGGGTGCGCGGTGGCGGATCTGCAGGGTTGGTGCCAGGTTGACCGGCGGCGTGCGGGGCTGGTTGTCCACAGGTGGTGGCTGTCCGGGCGGCGGGTGAGGGGCCGGCGGAACTATGCTTCAGCGCGGTAGGGGGTTGCGGGGACTACGGAGAGGACGTCATGGTCACGGCGATCGTGTTCATCAAGGCGGATGTGGCTCGGATTCCTGAGGTGGCCGAGCAGGTGGCGGCGATCGACGGGGTCAGCGAGGTGTACTCGGTGACCGGCGGGCTGGATCTGATCGCGATGGTGCGGGTGGCCCACCACGACGACCTGGCGACGGTCATTCCCGACCACGTGAACCGGGTCCCGGGGGTGCAGAGCACCGAGACGCACATCGCCTTCCGGACGTACTCGACGCACGACCTCGAGGCGGCCTTCAGCCTGGGCCAGGAGGACGGTCTCTGAGGCTGGATCGCGTGGCCTGACTGACACCCCGCTGAAGTTACGGTGAACCCATGAGCAACCCTCCCGCCGGCTGGTATCCGGACCCCACCGGCCAGCCGGACACCATCCGCTGGTGGAACGGGACGCAGTGGACCAACAAGACCGAGCGCGAGACGCCGGACGAGCCCACCGCCGAGCCGGAGGCCGAGACCCAGGAGTTCAGCCCGGAGAGCACGTCGGGCTGGTCGAGCACGCCCGCCGATGAGCCGCGCGCCGAGGAGCCGAGCACCGGTTCGCCGTGGGGCGGCGGAGCTGACGCCGGTACGGCGGGAGCGGGCGGCTTCACCGACGGCACGGCGGGCGCCGGCGGCTTCGCGGGCGGTTCGGCCGGAGCCGGTGGGGCTGTGGGCGGTACGGCCGGGGCCGGTGGGGCTGCGGGCAGCGCGGCATGGGGCGGTGGAGCTGCCGACGGCACGACGGGATCCGGCGGTTCGGCCGGGGCCGGTGGGGCTGCGGGCGGTACGGCATGGGGCGGTGGAGCTGCGGCTGGTACGGCCGCAGCTGCTGATGCGGCAGATGCTGGTGCAACTTCAGCCGGTACGGCGTCTGCTGGTGGGTGGACTCCGACGGCCAGTGGGGCTGGGGCTTGGGGTTCTGACGACCTGGACACGGCTGGTGCCTCTGGTGGAGGCGCGGCGGCTGGTGGGGTCAGCGCCGGCGGCTCGGGGACGGGTGGCTGGGGTGAGGTTGGCGCGGTCGCGGCGGGTGACCAGCAGGGCGACGTACAGGAAGTTTCTGGCGACAGTGCTGCTGATACCGCGGCGTTGAGTGCTGCGGAGAAGGCCCGGGCGACCTGGACGCAGAAGGCCGTCGGGCCGACCAACTCCGGGCACTGGACTCAGCAGGCAGCGCCTGATGCGAGCGACCAGACCACCGGGCCAAACCCCGCGACTGTCACCGGCGACGCCGAGCCGGTGGCGCAGGGTGAGTGGACGTTGTCCTTGGCAACAGACCCGACGAGTACGACGGACGCTGGTCCGGGGGCGGATGTCGGTGCCGCGGAGGACGCCGATGGCGGTCCGCGGGGGGACGAGAAGCCTCAGCTGTGGCAGGTGCCTGACGAGACGCCGGGCGACGACGACTTCCCGGACCACTGGCGGACGAACGACGAGCAGCCGGCCACGCCGCAGTGGGGGCAAGCTGGCGAGCAGGGGCAGGCTGGTGAGCAGGGGCAGTGGGCTGACCAGCAGACCAGCCCGAACTGGCAGACCGGCGAGCAGCAGAGCACTCCTGGGTGGCAGGGCAGCGGGCAGCCGGGCGACGGCCAGCAGCCCGGATGGCAGAGCAACGGGCAGCAGGAGGGCGCGGCCAGTTGGCAGACCGCTGGGCAGCAGCCCGAGTGGCAGCCTGACGGTCAGCATGGCCCGACCGGCTGGCAGACCGAGGGGCAGCAGAACGACCCGTGGCACGGGGCCCAGACCCAGCAGGTCGGGGCGGAGCAGAGCGGTGCCGCTGGGTGGGGACCTCAGCAAAGCGGCCAGGGTCAGTGGCAGGGAGCACCGGCTGGGCCGACTGGCGGTGGCACCCGGCAGAAGTCGCCCGGTGGGGACAAGCCAGGCGGTCCGCCGAAGACCTTGCTGATTGTCGCCGGCGCGGTCGGACTCGTGCTGATCGTCGTCGCCGGGGTGTTCTTCGTCGTCAACCGCGACGACAAGCAGGCCGAGCCTGAGCCGACCAGTAGCGTCCCGACGAACAGCCCGAGCGGCACGCCGTCCGCGCCGACGAGCCAGCCGACGACACCGCCGGGCAGCCAGAGCACCGTACGGCCCGGTCAGTCGAAGGACCCCAAGCTGCACGAGGGCGGCCGGATCGCCTCCGAAGCGATCTCGTTCCCGCGGCAGCGACCGCCGTGGTCGGACCGCAAGCGGCTCGTCCCGCAGCTGGTGAACTCCAGCGGGCAGTACGTGCTGCTGCAGGAGAAGTTCGACGGCAAGAACAGCTGGTACGCCGACGCGTTCGTCGGTTCGCTCGGTACGTCGGTGCTGTTCAACGGCGACGTGAAGGCGACCGCCGCGGACCTGTCCGGGCAGCTGCGCAGCACCCTGTACGGCGACATCCCGGTGAAGTTCGCGGATCTGCGCAACGGCGCGGTGAAGCGCTCCGGGAAGAACGGCTGGTACTACCAGCAGTCCGTCACGGCGGCGAACCCGAAGATCGCCGCCCGGGCCCTGACCCTGACGGTCGCGGTGTTCGATCTGGGCGACGGCACCGCCGTCGCCTACATCAGCGACATCCCGACCACCCGGCCGGATCTGAGGACGGCCGAAGCCCAGCTCTACAAGGGAATCAACGTTGGCTGAGAACGAGAACCCGCCCCGCCACAGCGCGCCCCCGCCGCCAACTCCCCCGGGGCGGCCGGGGCTACCCCCGGACGCACTGGGCGAGCAGCCGGGCGACCGCACGACGGACGACCGCCGGATCGCCGAACACCCCCTCGGCGAGCCCACGCCGAACGACCGTCTGATCGGGCACACCCCGGGCGACCGCACGACGGACGACCGTCTGTCTGCCGGGAACGGCCCTGGCGATCGCGCGCCGAACGACCGCCGGATCGCCGAGGATCCCCTCGGCGGCCGTATGCCGGACGACCGTCTGTCCGCCGGGCACGCCCCGGGCGAGCGTTCCGCCGAACGACCTCAAGGAGACGGTGTGCCGAGCAACCAACCGGGTCCGCTGAGTGGGTCCTCCAACTCGCTGAGCGGGAGCTCGGATTCGCTGGGTGCGGGGTCTGATCCGTTGTTCGGTCAGTCGCCGGCACCGGCTCCCCCACCGCCGCCTCCCCCGCGCCCTCGCACTGCTCAGGGGCCGGTTGGCGGAGGCCAACAGCAGCAGGCATCTGGTCGTCCGGACCAGCAACCGCCGAATGGTCCGTCGGCGCAGCAAACTCCGCCGGTTGGCGGTCAGCAACAGCCGAACGAGGCGTCGCGGCAGGCCAGCGGGCCTGCGCAGCACGCCGGAGGCCCAGCCCAACAGGCCGGCGTGCCGACGCGGCACGCGGGCGGGCCCGCACCGCACGCGGGAGAGCCAGCGCAGCAGACCGGTGGCCCGGCCCAGCAGGCTGGCGGGCCGACACAGCCCTCGGGCAGCCCGGCGCAGCACACTGGTGGTCCGGCTCAGCAGGCTGGCGGGCCGACACAACACCCGGGCAGCCCGGCGCAGCACACTGGTGGTCCGGCACAGCAGACTGGCGGACCGGCTCAGCAGGCGGGTTGGTTTGCTGGGCAGCAGCCAGCTGGACCAGAGGCTCGGCCTCAGCAGCAGCCAGGCGGGCCCGCTCAGCGCGCGGGCGGCCCGGCTCAGCAGCCGGACAGGCCTGCAGGGCAGCAGCCGGGTGGGCTGCCGTCGGCTCAGCAGCACCCGGGTGGGCTGCCGTCGACTCAACAGCAGCCGGGGCGGCCTACGTCTCCGACTCAGCAGCCGGGTGGGCCGGGGGTTCGTCCTGCGGTGCAGCAGTCGCCGTACGGACAGCCTCAGCAGCAGGCGCCAGGGCAACACGGGCAAGGATCCGGTGGGCGGCAAGGGTCGAGCGGGCAGAGGCGCACTCAGCCTGGAGGCCCGCAGGGGCCGGCTGGGCAGCAATGGAGTGTGCAGTCTGGGGAATCGCAGGGAGCCCGTGGGCCTGTCGGGCCTGGGGAACCTGGTCGGGCGCCGGCGCCTGGGGTTGCTGTGCCGTATGGGCAGGGCCCACAGCAGGACCAGCGGCGCGGGCCGCAGGGACCCGGACTCGGTGGACCGCAGGGCCTAGGGGCCAGTGGACCGCAAGGACCTGGGACTAGTCGACCGCAAGGCCCAGGGGCCAGCAGGCCGCACGGATCTGAGGCCAGTGGGCCGCAAGGACCGCGGACCGGTAGTCCGCAGGGCCCCGGGCTGAGTGGACCGCAGGGACCTGCGGCCTATGGTCAGGGGCCGACCACGCAACGGCCAACACCCGGACCTCAGGATGCACCACGTCCCACAGCCCACCCGCCGCAGCGGATGGGCTCCCTCGAGCAGGTGCCACCAGGCCCCGGCCCCCAGGGCCAACAACCCCTAGGCCCCACAGCGCAAACCCGCCAAGAAGCACAAGGCTCCCAAGCCCGCCAAGAAGCACCACAGGGCTCCCAAGCCCGGCGAGCAGCGACCCGTGGCGGCTGGCAGGACCAAGAGGTCGGCAGTCCGCCCGATGACGGCGGGGACGACGACTACGGCGTGGTGGACCGGCCGTCCGGCGGCAGCGTTCACCGGGCCCGGCTGATCGGCGCGTTGGCGCTCGTACTGGTGGCCGTGCTGACGACCGTGTTCAGCGTGTCCTGGCTCTGGACCAACGCGCAGGCCGTCTCGCCGGTCGACGTGCCGGCGGGGAACGCGGGTGACGTGAAGACGATCAGCCCGTCCGTGAAGCCGTCACCGACGCCGACGCCGGAAGGGCGCGTGATCGGCGGGCTGTTCTACAACGGCCTGAACGACACCATGCCGATGATGTCGTCGGCCTGGTCGTCAGAGGCCGACCGTACCGGTCTGTACGCCGGGATGGGCAGCGTCCTGAGCGTGCACACCAAGTACGACGGCAAGGAGAACTGGGTCAACTACGTCTCCTTCGGCGGCCTGAGCAAGGACATCCCGTTCACCAACACCCCGGCCGGGCTCAAGGACGCGACGATCAAGGCCGCGACCGCCGCGCTGGTCCGCCTCTACGACCCGAACGTGAAGCTGATCGGCAAGGCCACGCACCGGCCGCTGACCGTCGACGGGCACGCGGGTCACGAGCTGACGATCAAGGTCGACGTCCGCAAGCCGAAGCTGCCCGAGACGTTCTCGACCGTGATGGTCGCGGTGGTCGACCGCGGTGACGGTACGGCGGTCGTCTCGGTCGCCGACATCTCAGGCTCCACCGCGCAGTGGCTGCCGGTCTGGCGCACCAACGTCTCCCAGATCAAGTTCAGCAACTAGCAAAGGCGCCCGCTCCTCACCAAGAGAAGCGGGCGCCTTGCAAAGCAGTCAGCCGCGGACTTCCCGGCAGATCGTGATCCACCGCTCCAGCACGTCCTTGGCCGCACCCGAGTCGATCGCCTCGGCGGCCCGGTCCATCCCGGCCCGGATCCGCGTCGGCACGGTCCCCGGCTGAGCGTCGTACGCCGCCAGAGCCGCCCCCGCGTTGAGCAGTACGACGTCCCGCACCGGCCCGGTCTCGCCGTCCAGCAGCGCCCGCACGACCTTCGCGTTGTACGGCGCGTCGCCGCCCCGCAGCGCCCCGGTCGGTACCGGCTCGATCCCCAGCTCCCGCGGGTCCAGCGTCACCGGCCCCTCGACGGACCCGCCGCCGACCGACCAGACCTGCGACGTCGTCATCGTGGTCAGCTCGTCGAGCCCGTCGTCGCCGTGGAAGACCAGCGCGTCGATGCCCCGCCGGGCCAGCACGCCGGCCATCAGCCCCGCGACCCGCGAGTCCCCGACGCCGACGGCCTGGGCCGACGGGTTGCCCGGGTTCGCGAGCGGGCCGAGGAAGTTGAACGTCGTCGGTACGCCGAGCTCGCGCCGCGGCACGGCCGCGTGCCGCAGCGCCGGGTGGAACGCGGGCGCGAAGCAGAACGTGATCCCGGCCCGCTCCCCCACCGCGGCCACCTGGTCCGCGGTCAGGTCGAGCGGGATCCCGAGCTCTTCCAGTACGTCGGCCGCCCCGCACGCCGACGAGGCCGCGCGGTTGCCGTGCTTGAGGATCTTCGCCCCGGCGCCGGCCGCGACGATCGCCGACATGGTAGAGATGTTCACCGTGTGCGCTTGGTCACCTCCGGTGCCGACGACGTCCAGCGTGCGGCCGGACACCTCCAGCCGGGTGGCGAAGTCGCGCATCGTGGTGACGAGTCCCTCGACCTCGACGACCGTCTCGCCCTTGGACCGCAGCGCGATCACGAACCCGGCCAGCTGGGCCGGTGAGGCCGCGCCGGACAGGATCTGCTCCATCGCCCAGCCGGTGGCGGCGGCGTCGAGGTTCTCGTGCCGCAGCAGCGGGTTGAGCACCTGCGGCCAGGTGAAAGCGGCGGTCATCGCCGGATCAGGTCGTCGCGGGCAGCGACTCGACCCGCTGCCGCAGCAGCTCGGCGGTCACCTCGGCGAGCCGGACCGGGTCGATCGGGTGCGAGACCGCGGCCTCGGCGCGCGACCAGGTCGCCAGCCAGGCGTCCTGCGGACGGCCGGTGATCACCAGGACCGGCGGGCAGCGGAAGATCTCGTCCTTGAGCTGCCGGGCGATCCCCATGCCGCCGGCCGGGACGGCCTCGCCGTCCAGGATGGCCAGGTCGATGCCGCCCTTGTCCATGGTCTTGATCACGGCCGGCTCGGTCGCGCACTCGAAGTACTCGAGCTCGGGCAGGTCGGCGGCGGGCCGCTTGCCCAGGGCGAGGCGGACCGACTCCCGCGTCGTACGGTCGTCGCTGTAGACCAGCACCTTCAGCGGACGCTCTGAACTCATCGCTTCATCCCAAGCTGTGTGTGGACAGGCAGATAACACCGCGCATGCTACCGGGGTGCCTGCCCGGCTCTGCGCGCCTGTTCCTCCAACCGGTCGAGTCGCCGGTCCTCACGCTTGGCTTCGCGCTGCGACTGGCGCACCCACTGGACGAACAGCACGCCGAAGAAGATCAGTCCGACGATGTCGCCGGAGCCCCAGAGCAGGCCGCCCGCGATGTACTGGTCACGCAGCGGTGACGGCGGCCAGGAGCGGGCGAACGAGGTGTACCAGTCCTCGGCGATCAGCGTGTTCGCGGACATGATCGTGATCCCGAGGAACGCGTGGAACGGCAGCGTCAGGAAGGTCAGGATCAGCCGGAACGGGTAGATCACCCGGCCGGGCACCGGGTCGAGGCCGAGCAGCGGCCAGAAGAACAGGGCGCCGACCGCGATGAAGTGCAGGTGCAGCAGGTCGTGCAGCATCGTCGAGCGCAGCGTCGCGTCGTACCAGCCGCTGAAGTACAGGGCCCACGGGCTCAGCACGAACAGGGTGAACCCGATCAGCGGGAAGCAGATCACCTTCGCGAACCGCGAGTGCAGTACGGCGAGCAACCATCCGCGCGGCTTCCGCGGAAGGGTGCGCAGAGCAAGCGTCACCGGCGCGCCGAGCGCCATCGCCAGCGGGGTGAGCATCGACAGCACCATGTGCTGGGCCATGTGCACGCTGATCAGCACGGTGTCGTAGGCACCGAGCACCGACTGCGTCGCGATCACCGCACTGCCCAGACCGACCCCGATGAACGAGAACGTCCGGCCGCGCGACCACTTGTCGCCTCGCGCGCGCAGGCGGTGCACGCCGTACAGGTAGATGGCGCCGACGGCCAGGATGACCGCCAGCAGCACCGGTTCGAAGGTCCAGGCGGTCAGCAGCCGCAGCGGCGTGATCGGCTCGATCTGATCGCCGGGTCCGGCGTGGAGGGGAAGCACTCTCCCACAGTAGAAACAACAAAGGGCCGACATGCATGGGGGTGGGCGTGCTGTCAGGAACCTCGACCGACATAATGACCGCGTGGCCACTGCAACCGCACTCCCAGCGTCCCGTGAACACGGACACCACGACCGTCCCAGCATGGTCAGTGTCGGCACGATCGTCTGGCTCTCGAGCGAACTGATGTTCTTCGCCGCCCTGTTCGCGGCGTACTTCACGATCCGGTCGGTGACGACCGCCGCCGCGGCACCGGGAACGGAGACCCTGTGGGACGCCTCCACAGCGCTTCTGAACATCCCGTTCGCGGCGGTCAACACCACGATCCTGGTGCTGTCGTCGTTCACCTGCCAGTTCGGCGTCTTCGCGGCCGAGCACGGCCGGGTCGGCCGGACCGGCTCGGTGCTGAACGTCCGGTCCTGGGGCATGCGTGAGTGGTTCATCCTCACGTACGTGATGGGCGCGGTCTTCATCGCCGGCCAGGTGACCGAGTACGCCACGCTGATCCACGAGGGTGTGACGATCGCCTCGTCGCCGTACGGATCGGTCTTCTACCTGACCACCGGGTTCCACGGTCTGCACGTGACCGGCGGTCTCATCGCTTTCGTGTACGTGCTCGCACGGACGTACATGGCTCGTAAGTTCACCCACGAACAGGCCGTCTCGGCGATCGTCGTGTCCTACTACTGGCACTTCGTCGACGTGGTCTGGATCGCCCTGTTCGCGACCATCTACCTGCTCAAATGAGTGAGAAGAGACTTTCCTTGTCACCGGCGCGCTTTTTGTCTGCGCGACGACGGCACCGGTCAGCCGGCCTCGTCGTGCTCCTGTTCGGCCTCCTGGCAGTGGGTTCGGCGTACGCCGCCTTCGCCCCTGACAACGCGGTCGCCGACAACTCGGCCCAGTCCCAGCAGATCGAAGAGGGCAAGAAGCTCTTCGCGGTCGGCTGTGCCAGCTGCCACGGCTTGAACGCCGAGGGCGCGGGCAACGGCGAGGGCAAGTTCGCCGGCCCGTCGCTGATCGGCGTCGGCGCGGCCGCCGTCGACTTCCAGGTCGGCACCGGCCGGATGCCGGCCATGCAGCCCGGCGCCCAGATCCCGCGCAAGACCCCGGCGTACACGCCGGAGGAGATCGAGGCCCTGGCCGCGTACGTCGCGTCGCTGGCGCCCGGCCCGGCGGTGCCGGCGTCGGACTCCTACGACATCAGCAAGGCCACCGACGAGCAGGTCACCCGCGGTGGCGAGCTGTTCCGGACCAACTGCACCGCCTGCCACAACTTCGCCGGCAAGGGTGGAGCGCTGCCGAACGGCCGCTACGCCCCGTCGCTGATGGGCGTGGACCCCAAGCACATCTACGAGGCGATGCTGACCGGCCCGCAGCAGATGCCGGTCTTCTCCGACCAGGTGCTGCAGGCCGAGGACAAGCGCGACGTCATCGCGTACCTGAACGCGTTGCAGGAGCAGAAGGACCCGGGTGGCTTCGGGCTCGGCCGTCTCGGCCCGGTCTCCGAGGGTCTGTGGGGCTGGCTGGTCGGGATCGGCCTGCTGGTCTGCGTAGCGGTCTGGATCGGCGCCA
The DNA here is from genome assembly GCF_049844575.1 of Kribbella sp. DT2. Lineage (NCBI taxonomy): Bacteria > Bacillati > Actinomycetota > Actinomycetes > Propionibacteriales > Kribbellaceae > Kribbella > Kribbella sp. DT2. The sequence goes on from NZ_JBNCLH010000015.1 coordinate 119,677, forward strand.
AGGGCGTCAGGGCCAAGGGAGCGAAGGCCGAATGAGTGACAAGAACCTCCCCGCGGTAACCGGGGACGAGCACGCCCACGGAGCCGTGGAGCTGGCCGAGCCGATCGCCGATCCGGGCGTCGAGCCGCACGAGCACCGGATCACCGACATCGACCCGAAGGCCGCCGACCGTGTCGAGCGGCAGGTCGCGACGATGTTCACACTGGCCGGGCTGCTCGCGGTCGGGTCCTGCGTGGGGTACTTCGCGATCCCGCGCGACGCCGTCCTGGAGTTCGGCCCGCTGTCGGGCAACGCGAACAACATGACGCTCGGCCTGTGCCTGGGCGTGGCGCTGTTCCTGATCGGCGCCGGCGCGATCCAGTGGGCCAAGAAGCTGATGGTCGACACCGAGATCGTCGAGCTGCGCCACGACGCAAGCGCCTCCCCGGAGCAGCGCGCGGACATCATCGAGGGGTTCCAGACCGGCGCCGCGGAGTCCGGCTTCGGCCGCCGCAAGCTGATCCGCCGCTCGCTGATCGGCGCGATGGCGCTGCTCGGCCTGCCGGCCATCGTGATGCTGCGCGACCTCGGCCCCTCGCCGGGCCGCAAGCTGTACGACACCATCTGGGCCCAGGGCATCCGGGTCGTCAACGACGTCACGCTGCGCCCGATCAAGCCGTCCGACCTGGTGGTCGGTCAGCTGGTCAACGCGGCCCCCGCGAACCTCGCTCCGATCCAGGAGGAGAGCGGCGTCGAGTACCAGAACGCCAAGGCCAAGGCGGCCGTGATCGTGGTGCGGATCGCACCGAGCGAGATCCGCCCGCCGGCCGGCCGCGAGAACTGGGGCATCGACGGCATCCTGTGCTACTCCAAGATCTGCACCCACGTCGGGTGCCCGATCTCGCTGTACGAGCAGACCACGCACCACGTGCTCTGCCCGTGCCACCAGTCGACGTTCGACCTGGCCGACGGAGCGAAGGTCATCTTCGGCCCCGCCGCCCGTCCGCTGCCTCAGCTACCCTTGGCCGTGGACGCTGAGGGCTACCTGGTCGCGCAGAGCGGCTTCACCGAACCGGTCGGCCCGAGCTTCTGGGAACGAGGGTGACAACAGTGGCCACGAAAGAACTTCCCCCGCCGGTCGCCTGGGTCGACGACCGGATCGGCATCGCCAAGCTCGGCAAGAAGAACCTGCGCAAGGTCTTCCCCGACCACTGGTCGTTCATGCTCGGTGAGATCGCCCTCTACAGCTTCATCATCCTGCTGCTGACCGGTGTCTTCCTGACCTTCTGGTTCAAGCCGTCGATGGCCGAGGTCGAGTACCAGGGCTCGTACAGCCTGCTCAAGGGCCTGCACATGTCCGAGGCCTACGCCTCGACCCTCGACATCTCGTTCGACATCCGCGGCGGTCTGCTGATGCGGCAGATCCACCACTGGGCGGCCGTGCTGTTCGTCGCCTCGATGATGGTCCACCTGCTCCGGATCTTCTTCACCGGCGCGTTCCGCAAGCCCCGTGAGCTCAACTGGGTGATCGGCTTCGGGATGCTGTTCCTCGGCATCATCGAGGGCTTCATCGGCTACGGCCTGCCCGACGACCTGCTGTCCGGTACGGGGCTTCGCATCACCCAGGGCATGATCCAGGCCTCACCGGTGATCGGGACCTGGCTGAGCTTCTTCATCTTCGGCGGCGAGTTCCCCGGCGACGACTTCGTCTCCCGGTTCTTCACCGTGCACGTGCTGCTGATCCCAGGTCTGATCCTGGCGCTCGTCACCGCGCACCTGATGCTCGTCGTGTACCACAAGCACACCCAGTACCCGGGCCCCGGCCGGACCGAGAAGAACGTCGTCGGCTACCCGCTGATGCCGGTCTACATGGCCAAGGCGGGCGGCTTCTTCTTCGTCGTGTTCGGCATCACCGCCCTGATGGGCGCGCTGCTGCAGATCAACCCGGTCTGGCTGTACGGCCCGTACAACCCCGCCGAGGTGACGGCGGGCTCCCAGCCCGACTGGTACATGGGCTGGCTGGAAGGCTCGGTCCGCATCATGCCCGGCTTCGAGTCCCACTTCTGGGGCGTGACGCTGAGCTGGAACCTGCTGATACCGGCGCTGATCATCCCGCCGGCGTTCGTCACCCTGGTCGCTCTGTACCCGTTCATCGAGCAGTGGATCACCGGCGACAAGCGGGAGCACCACCTGCTCGACCGGCCGCGCAACCAGCCGACCCGGACCGGGATCGGCGCCGCGTTCATCACCTTCTACGGCCTGCTGTGGATCGGTGGCGGCAACGACCTGGTCGCGACGCACTTCGGGATCTCGCTCAACTCGGTCACCTGGTTCCTGCGGTTCGCGGTGTTCCTCGGCCCGGTGTTCGCCTTCTGGGCGACCCGGCGGATCGCGATCTCGCTGCAGCGCGCCGACAACGACCGGCTGCTGCACGGCCTGGAGACCGGCGTCATCATGCGGTCGCCCGACGGCGAGTACACCGAGAAGCACGCCCCGATCTCGAACTACGAGGCCTACTCCCTGACCGCCCGCGACCGGACGCTGCCCCTCGAGGTCGGCCCCGAGACGGACGAGAACGGCGTAGCGGCTCCGCACCGCGGACTCACCCGGGTCCGCGCGGCGCTGTCCCGCTTCTACTTCGCGGACTCGGTGCAGAAGCCGACCGCGACGGAGATCGAGGAGGCCCACGCGCACGGTCACGGTCACGACGACCACGAGGAGCTCGGCCACAGCGCCGAGGTCCCCGGCCTCACCGGCACCGTCGAGACCGACGACGAGACGGCGCGCGAGCAGATCACCAAGCACTGACCCAGCACCACCTGAAAGGCCCCGGCTCATTGAACTGGTCCCCGGAAGTTGGACTGGTTGGATAAGAGCCTAGGCCGCGAGGGTCTGGGTCCGGTATTGCACCGGG
>NZ_JBNCLH010000016.1:0-96978 GCF_049844575.1 Kribbella sp. DT2
TTGGCAGCTCGCACTTCACCCGGAGGTCTTCCCCATGTCAGCACGCCACGCCGTCACCAACGTCCGTGGTCAGTACACCTAGAGCGGGACCTGGAACCAGCCGCCGATGTCGATCCGGCCCGAGGCCTTGGCGGCCTCCAGCGCCGAGCGGTTGTTGGCGTGGATGACGCCGAGCAGGATCGGGCGTTCGTCCGGGAGCGCTTCGGTGAGCAAGGTGGGCAGGTACCGGCCGTAGCCGCGGCCGCGATAGGCCGGGTCGAGGATGAGCTCGCGGACGACGTACGCCGGCATGCCGAGCGTCTCCTCGTTCACGAACGCGCAGACGTACCCGGCCCACTCGCCGTCGACCAGTACGTCGAACAGCAGCCCGGCCTCGACCGACTCCGCCAAGTTCTCGGCCGGCTCGATCTTCGCCTGGTCCGGATGGCCGGGGTGCGCCCGGTCGATCGCCTCGTACGCCGCGACCGCCCGCGGGTAGTTGGCGAGGTCCTTCGCCGGCGCGAACCGCAGCTCGGGCGGGCTCGTCAAGTGGCTGCGGAGCTCGCTGACCAGGCCTGCCATGAACCGCCGGTCGACACCTGTCCCTGGGAAGTGGCCGATCGGCGCGGCACTCCACAGCCGCACGTACCTGGGCTCCAGTACGCCGTACTCCCGCCGCGCGGCCTCGGCCAACGCCTGCAGGTCCCCAGCGCCGACCGGCCGTGTCAGCGGAGTGGCATCGACGAACGGCTTGGTCGCGTCGCCGCCCTCGTACCGCATGCTCAGCATCGCGTGCAGGTCGCCGACCGGCGTCCAGCGGTTGAGCAGCAGCTCCGGCGGGTGCCCGGGCGCGAACCGCTCGGCCCGCACGGTCGCGATCCCGAGATCGGTCGCCAGCTCGACGTCCAGCGCGTGCTGCTCGGCGAGCAGCACGCGACGGACGTCGTCGGCGACCCACGTGCGCGTGACCGGGTGCTGCGCGGCGAGGCTGTACGCCGCCAGTTCCGTTGCCGTGGGCACGTTCAGGACTCGTCGGCCTTCCGGACCCAGACCTCACGGATGATCAGCAGCACCGCGGCCGCCGTCGGGATCGCCAGCAGCGCGCCGACCACACCGAGCAGCGCGCCACCGAGCAGCGCCGCGATCACCGTGACCGCGCCCGGGATGTTGACCGCGCGGCGCATGATCCGCGGCGCGACGATGTAGTTCTCGATCTGCTGGTAGATGATCCCGTACGCCAGGCAGGCGACACCGATCCACAGCCCGTCGGTGAACCCGATCGCCGCGACCAGGACGACACCGATCAGCCCACCGACCATCGGGATGAACGCGGTGAACATCACCACGATCGCCAGCGCCACGGCGTACTGGTTGAGGCCGACGATCTCCAGGAACACGAACATGAAGAACCCGGCGCACAGCGCGACCAGGAACTGCCCGCTGACGTACCCGCCGACCCGGCCGAGCACCTCGTCGCCGAGGATCGAGACCCGCTTGCGGCGGGACGCCGGGACCAGGCTGTACGCCGCGCGCTTGACCGTGGGGAGCGAGGCGAGGAAGTACAGCGTCAGGATCAGGATCGTGAAGCCGGAGAACAGGGCGTTCGCGACCACCTTGCCGACACCGAGGATGCCGCCGAACGCGCGCTGCGCGAGCGCCGGGTCCTGGATGTAGTCCTGGGCCTTCTGGATGAACTGGTAGCGGTCGTTCAGCTCGTTCAGCGTCTTGGACTTGGTCAGCAGGTCGAGCCAGTCCGGGGCGTTCTTGATCAGCCCGTTGATCTGGTCGGTGACCACCGGCACGATCGCGAACCCGACGCCGGACACCGCGAGGATCATCAGGATGAACACCACGCCGACGGACAGGCCACGCTTGAGGCCGCGGCGCATGAACCACTCGACCAGCGGGTTGAGCCCGACCGCGATGAACATCGAGACGACCAGCAGGATCAGGACCGACTTGGCCTGCCCGAGCGCGTTCCACAGGCCCCAGGCGACCAGTACGCCGAGCGCCGCGAAGAAGCCGAAGACGAACGGGTTGGAGCGCCGCAGCGGCGGGCCGGGACGGCCCATGCCTTCGTCCGGGTGCCGCTCGTCCATCAGGAGCTGCCCGGCGATGTTGTCGTCGGTGTCGGCCTCCTGCGCCGACTTCCGCGCGACACTCGCGGACTCCCGCGCCACCCCGGCCGAGGTCTCCGCCTCGTCGGCGGACTCGTCGGCTTCGTCCGCCGACACGTCAGCCTGCTGCGCCGCACCCGTCGCCTGCTCGGCGGACTCGTCCGCCTCGTCGGCCGACTTGTCGGCGAGCTGTGCCGCCCGCGCGGCATCCGCCGCGGCAGCCTTGGCCTCCGCCGCAGCCGCCGCGATCGCCGAAACCTGATCGGCCCCGCCGTTGGCTTGGTCGTCGGAGGGCTGCTCCGGGCCCCCGCCGGTGGGCGGGGGGCCTGGCTTCTTGCTGTCTTCCGTGGAGTTGTCGTCGCCGGCTGGCGTCACTTCTCATCCTTGTCGGCGGCGTCGTTCTCAGGGTCCTTCGGCGCGAACGGGCTGTCGCCGGTGATCCGGGTCTCCTCGGCCGTCAGGTCGTCGAGCCGGAACTCGTCGATCCTGGTCGAGTCCTTCGGCTCGTCCGCGTCCTTGCTGTCCTTGTCGAGCACCTGCGGGTCGACCCGCAGGTCGGTGTCGATCCGCGTCTCGTCGACCCGCGCCGCACCGGCGTCCGCCCCGGCGAACGGGCTCCGCCCGGTGAACGTCGCCGACGCGTCGTCCTTCGAGTCCACCGGGTACGAGCTGTCACCCGGGGCCTTGTACGACGACTCCACCGGGTACGCCGCGTCGCCGGCCGGTACCGCGAACGGGTTGGCCGAGGAGGCAGACTTGTCCTCCGCGAAGGGGTTCGCCGACTTCCCTTCCGCGAACGGGTTGGCCGACTTCTTCTCCGCGAACGGGTTCGCCGAGGATCCGGCGTTCGAGCCGTCCGCCGCGAACGGGCTCGCGGACGGCGCCGGCTTGCCGGTCGCGAACTGGTTGCCGGAGACGCCGGCCGCTGAGTCGCCTGCCGCGAAGGAGTCCGACTTGTCGCCCGCGAACGGGCTCGCGGAGGATCCGGCGTTCGACTCGTCCGCCGCGAACGGGCTGGCCGGCGAGTCCGACTTCTCCGCCGCGAACGGCCGCGCCGACGAGTTGCCCGCCGGGGCGTCGTACTGGTTCGCCGAGCTCGCTTGGCCGTCGTACGGGCTGGCCTGCGCGTTGCCGGTCGGGCCGGCGGTCGAAGCGTCGCCGGTCGTTCCGGACTCCGCCGCGAACGGTCCCGCGGCCGGGGCGTCGTACGAGCTGCTGTCGGACGGCGCAGCCTTGTACGAGCCGCTCTCCGACGGGCCGCCGGTCGAGGCGGCGTCGTACGAGTTGCTCGACGTGTCGCCGCTCGGGGCGTCGTACGTGGTCGGCGGGGGTGTGTACGAGCTGGTCGGTGCGAACGGGCTGCCGGCCTGCGGGTTCGCCGGGGGAGCGGCGAATGGGTTGTACACCGCCGGAGCGGCCGTCTCCGAGTCGAGCTCGGCGGCCTGGCGCGCGATGTTGCTCGCGATGTCGTTGAGCCCGGCGATCTGCGCCAGGATCCCGTCGCGCCGCTTCGCCAGCCGCTCGGTCTCCCGGGCGACGATCGTCCGCGACCGCTCGGCCTCGTCCGCCGCGCTCGCCAGCTCGGCCTCGGCCCGCGTCCGTGCGGCGGTCAGCACCTGCTCGGCCTCGCGCCGCGCGCGGGTCAGCGTGCGCTCCGCCGACTCCTCCGCCTCGGCACGGATCTTGCGCGCCTGCTCGGTCGCCTCCGCGACCCGCCGCTCGGAAGCCTCGGCGGCCTCCTTCATCTGATCCGTCAGGTTCTCGGTGTCGGCCGCGATCTGCTGGTGCTTGTCGGCCAGCTCCTTGGCCTGCTGCTCCCGCTCGTCGGCCAGCCGCGCCCGCAGCGCCGCCGACTCGCGCTGGATCGCGGTCCGGATCTTCTCCGCCTCGTGCAGCGCGCCGTTCTTCAACGTGCTCGACTGCGACTCCGCCGTCAGCTGCAGCTGCTCCGCCTTGCGCCGCGCGGCCGCGAGCACCTCGGCGCCCTCGGTCTCCGACGTCCGCCGGATCTCGGCCGCGTCACCCTCGGCGGTCCGGCGCATGCTGTCGGCCTCGTTCAGCGCGACGGTCCGGATGTCCTGCGCCTCGCGCTCACCGGTCGCCCGGGCCGCGAGGGCCTCCTTGTTCGCCGTCGACCGCAGCTCCTCGGCCTCGCGCCGGGCCTCCTCGAGGGCCTCCGACGCCTGGTCCTGAGCGAGCCGCAGGATCTGCGCGGCCCGGTCACCGAGCCCGGCGTACGACGGGTTGGCGCTCGCCTCGAGCTGCCGCTTCGCCTCGTCCAGCTGCCGCTGCAACGGCGCGGACCCGGCCTGCAGCTCCTCCGCCTTGCTCCGCGCTTCGCCCAGCTGCGCCTCGAGCGCGCGGACGTAGTCGTCCACCGCGTGTTTGTCGTACCCACGGCGTGCGACGGGGAATCCCCCGGCCGCGGTCGCCGTACGGTCGAAGAACGGCAGGCTCGACTCGTCGCCCATCCCTGAGTGTCCCTTCTGGCGGAGCGGATGAAACCCCCAGCGTAAGCCTGTCAGAACCCAGGCCCACAAACCTAACCGGCGACGGTCGGCCTGTGGACGGCGAGCTGACGCCGGCGCACCCGGTTGCTCTCGCACTCACGGCCGATCCGGGTCAGGCCTGTCGCGCCCGCCCGCCCCCTGTGTGGACGGGCGGCGTGCTCACGCTGACGCCGGCCGCACGACGGCCACCTCACCGACGCGTTGCCCGACGACTGACGCCTGGCCTCACGACTGACGCGGTCCATCGCAGCAGCCGTCAAACAACGCGGCAGTCGTCAAACAACGCGGCAGTCAACGCCGTCGCTACCGCGCCGCGGGTACTGCGCCGGTGAGACCTGCGCAAATGCGGCTGGGCAGCCGCTCCCGGACCTGATTGGCAGCGCCCACGGCCGCGGCTTCTACTCCCCGGCGCGTGGACCAGCGTCCCCACGGTCGGCAGGCCCGGCGACCAGTCCTCCCAGACCCCGGTCGACCCGCGTACTACCAAGCCCTACTTGTCCCGGAAGCGGTTGATCGCATCCAGGTGCTCGGCGCGCAGTTCCTCGTCGCGGACCCCCAGCCCCTCCGAAGGCGCCAGTGTCAGCACCCCAACCTTCCCCTGGTGCAGATTCCGATGTACGTCGTACGCCGCCTGCGCCGTCTCCTCCAGCGCGTAGACCCGGCTCAGCGTCGGGTGTACCATGCCCTTTGCGATCAGCCGGTTCGCCTCCCACGCTTCGCGGTAGTTCGCGAAGTGCGATCCGATGATCCGCTTCAGGTTCATCCACAAGTACCGGTTGTCGTACTCGTGCATGTAGCCCGACGTCGACGCGCACGTGACGACCGTGCCGCCGCGCCGCGCGACGTACGTGGAAGCACCGAAGGTCTCCCGGCCGGGGTGCTCGAACACGATGTCCGGATCGTCGCCGCCGGTGAGCTCGCGGATGCGGGCGCCGAAGCGCTTCCACTCCTTGGGGTCCTGCGTCGTCGGGTCCGACCAGAAGCGGTAGTCGTCGGCGTTGCGGTCGATGATCAGCTCGGCGCCCATCGCGCGGCAGATCTCGGCCTTCTCCGGCGACGACACGACGCAGACCGGGATTGCCCCGCCGTTCAGCGCGAACTGGGTCGCGTAGGACCCGAGCCCGCCCGAGGCGCCCCAGACCAGGACGACGTCGCCCTGCTTCATGTTCGCGCCGTTGGCGGAGACGAGCTGCCGGTACGCCGTACTGTTCACCAACCCGGGCGTCGCCGCCTCTTCCCAGGTCAGGTGGGCGGGCTTCGGCATCAGCTGGTTCGACTTCACCAGCGCGATCTCGGCCAGGCCGCCGAAGTTGGTCTCGAAGCCCCAGATCCGTTGCTGGTCGTCGAGCATCGTGTCGTTGTGGCCGTCGGGGGACTCCAGCTCGACCGACAGGCAGTGCGCGACGACCTCGTCGCCGGGCTTCCACGCGTTGACGCCGGGGCCGGTGCGCAGGACGACGCCGGCCAGGTCGGAGCCGACCACGTGGTACGGCAGGTCGTGGCGGGCGGTGAGCGGCGAGAGCTTGCCGTACCGCTTGAGGAACGAGAACGTCGAGACCGGCTCGAAGATCGACGTCCAGACCGTGTTGTAGTTGATCGCGCTGGCCATCACCGCGACCAGCGCCTCACCGGGGCCGAGCTCGGGCGTCGGGACGTCGTCCAAGTGCAGGCTCTTGCGCGGGTCCTTCTCCTTCGTCTCCAGGCCCTCGAACAGACCGGTCTCGTCGGCGTGCACGGTGATCCCGCGGTAGTGGTCGGGGACCTCCAGCCCGCCGAGGGCGGCACTGTCACCGGCGAGGATCGCGTCGAGGATCTGCTTCACGTCATACCTCCTGGAGCGGCGGTCGGGTGAGCGGAACTTACCGTCGAGTATGCAGTGCTCGCTGTGCTGCGTGACACAGTTCGCGCCTGGTGAGACCACCATCACTTTTCCAGTCCAGCGGATGCAGTGGTCTTATCGCCGCGCTGTCCTTCGATGTCAGTACGGCGTCAGCGCGCGCGGGTGTGAAGCCGGACCTGCGTCCCGTCCGCGCCCGACCGGACCTGCACCAGGTCGCAGAGCTGGTTGGCCAGCCAGACCCCGCGCCCGCCGGGCCCGTCGACCGGCGGCAGCACCCGCCCGATCAGCAGGTCGTCGATCCGGCCGTGGTCGGCGACGTCGCAGACCAGTTGGCCGTCGGCCGCCCACCACGACAGCGTCCCGCGGCCGCCGCCGAAGCGGACGCTGTTCGTGCAGATTTCGTGCAGCGCCAGTTCGAGATCGTCGATCCGGTCGTCGGTCAGCTGCAGGGATCGAGCGGCCACGTTCACGCGACGCCGTACGGCGTTGAGGTCGCCCATGCCGAACTCCTGCTGCTCCGCCTCGGCCGGTACGGCGGGCAGCGGGCACCGGAAGCTCAGGTCGGCGCCGCGCTGCGGCCCGGTCGAATGCAGCTCGGCGGGATCGACCGCGAGCTCGGCTGAGTACGGGCACCGCAGCTGGAACCGCCCGGCGTACTCGGTGAAGGCAACGCCCAGCAGGTGCTCGTGCAGGGCGGTCTCCTCGAGCTCCGCCGGTGAGCGGCCGACGTACGCCGGTTCGCCCAGGCCGCGGATCGGGAGGTCCGGCGGCACCTGGTCGAGAAGCCTGCGCCACAGCGGGATGAGCCGCGCCGGATTGCGGCCGACCTCGCCCATGTCGAGGAAGATCACCTGGTCCGCGACGCCGTCGAGAGCCTTCCGCAGCAGGCTGTTGCGGTCCTCCGGGAGGACAGCGACGACGGTCTCGCCGGCGTCCAGGCCTTCGTGCACGTACGTGGCGGACTGCCGGACGAAGTCTTCCTCATCGGTGTAGACGAAGGCGTCGTGCCGGAACCCCGATGCGACGGGGTGGTAACGGTCCGGAGCGCTGTCCCTCAGCACCTCAACAGACTAGCTCCGTACTCACGGGTTGTGACCGTCGGCAGCGCGTCTTGGGCAGAACTTCACGCACCGTCAGCACAGGAAAACGTTTGAGTCAGCGGACGCCGACGCGATCCGGCCTCAGCGGGCCGGCTCGACCAGTTCGACGAGGACGCCGCCGGCGGACTTCGGGTGGACGAAGTTGACCCGGGAGCCGGCCGTGCCGCGGCGCGGTTCGTCGTACAGGAGCTGGGCGCCGCGCTCGCGCAGGATCGCGGACACCTCGTCCAGGTTGCCGACCCGGTACGCGAGCTGCTGGATGCCGGGCCCGTTGCGGTCCAGGAACTTGGCGATCGGCGAGCTGTCCGACAGCGGAGCGAGCAGCTGGATCGACGAACCGGAGTCGCCGACCGACAACATCGCCTCCCGGACGCCCTGCTCCTCGTTGACTTCCTCGTGCGCGACCGTCATGCCGAAGGTCTCGGCGTAGAACCGGACCGCGGCGTCGAAGTCCGCGACCGCGACCCCCACGTGGTCGATCGCCTCGAACAGCGTCTTGGTAACGGGCTCCATCCGACCAAGATGGCCCGGCCGTCAGCAGATGCCAACAAAAGGTGGCGGATGCGACACTGGACGACTCGATGAGTGTGACGCACGACATCTACCGGCTGGTGCTCGGCCCGTCCTGGTCCCGGGCCGCACCAGCTCGGCTCGAAGCCGCCGTCGGCGACCGTGTCGTGCTCGTCACCGGCGCGTCCTCGGGCATCGGAGCCTGTACGGCGGAACTGCTGGCCGCCGCCGGCGCGCACGTCCTGCTCGCCGCCCGGCGCGTGGATCGCCTGCAGGAGTTGGCGGATCGGATCACCGCGACGGGCGGCCGCGCGACGCCGTACGGGGTGGATCTGACGGATCCCGAGGCGGTCGACCGGCTGGTCGTGGACGTGCTGGCCGACCACGGGCGGGTGGATGTCGTGGTCAGCAACGCCGGCAAGTCGATCCGGCGCTCGCTCGCCGCGACCGAGGGGCGCTTCCACGACGTGACGCGGACCGACGGGGTCAACTACCTCGGTCCGGCGCGGCTGCTGTCCGGCCTGCTGCCCGGGATGCGGGCACGCGGAACCGGTCACATCGTCAACGTGAGCAGCCTGAACGTCGACCTGCCGGTCGCGCACTGGGCCGGGTACAGCGCGTCCAAGGCCGCGTTCGAGACCTGGCTGCGCTGCGTGGCGCCGGAGATCCGCGCGGACGGGGTGGTGGTGACGTCGATCCATTTCCCGTTGGTGCACACGCCGATGAGCGCGCCGACGTACAGTCCTCGTCTGCCCGGCCTGACCGCCGAATCCGCCGCTGAGGTGATCGCCCGCTCGCTCGTTCACCGCCCACGCCTGCTCGTCCCGTGGTGGGTCCGCCCGGCCGCCGTCCTGACAACCCTTGCCCAAGGCCCCTATGAGGCCGTCCAGTCCCAGGTCCTCCGATGGTCACGCTGACCGGCCTGCTGCGCCTCCTCCGAGCCGTCCCGCTCTGGCGCCCTCAGGTCCTCCGAACCCTTTACGCACAAGGCCTCACGCTGAGCGCGTTGATCACCGTCGCCGCCCTCAAGAATCCCGACGGGGTTGCTCTGATCGACGACGACGGTCCACTCACGTACGCCGAGCTGGACCAGCTGATCGAGGAGGTCGACGTCAGCACCACCCGGGTCGACGTCCGCGAGCCGAACCACAGGACCTTCGTGGTCGCAGCAGCCGCAGCCCTCCGCCACAACGCGGACGCCGTCCTCCATGCACCGGCGGGGCGGGAAAGGAGGGGCGAGAAGCGGCCGCCAGACGGCGAAAGCGTGGTGCTCGGCGGGCGGGCTGGATCGGGAGACGACGCCGAGGGAATGGTGCTCGGCGGGCGGGCTGGATCGGGAGACGAAGCCGAAGGCGAGTCGGGGGCGGCGGCTCACCCTCCCCACCCTTCTTCTCCTCGCCGCCGCGACCGCAGGTCGCGGCGGCGAGGGCAGGTGATCCTGCTGACCTCCGGCAGCACCGGCGTACCCAAAGAAGTCGAGCGTGGGGGAGCGCGCCTCGCGCAAGCACTCCCCATCGGCACCCTGCTCGGTGTGCTGCCTGTCCATGGGCCCGTGGTGCTGACCGTGCCCTTGTTCCACGGCTTCGGCCTGGGCTTCCTGGCGCTTGGCCTGGCGCTCGGAGTGCCGGTGGTGATGTGGCGAAAGGTGGACGCCCGAACAGTCGCCAGGTTCATCGGCGAACACCCCGGCTGCCTCCTCGTAGGAGTACCTCCGGTGCTGGCCCGGATCGCCCGTCTGCAAACCGCCGCACACCTGTCGGCCGTGGTCAGCGGAGCCGGCCAGCTCCACCCGATCGTCGCCGAACGCCTGCGCACGGCGTACGGAGACGTCGTCTTCAACTTGTACGGCTCCAGCGAGGAAGGCTGGTCGACGATCGCGACCCCAGCCGACCTGCGTGCGGCGCCGGGGACGATCGGGCGCGCGGCGGCAGGGGTGAAGGTGGCTGTGCTGAATGACGACGGACGCCCGGTGGGAGACGGTGAGGTCGGGCACCTGTGCGTCTCGGGACGGCTCGAGTTCAAGCAGTACGGCGATGGCGGGCGCCGCGCCCGCCTGGGTGGGATGAGCGACTCCGGCGACCTCGGCCACCGCGATCCCGACGGCCGGTTCTTCGTCGACGGCCGCACCGACGACATGGTCGTGACCGGCGGCGAGAACGTCTTCCCGGCCGAGGTCGAGAACGTGCTGCTGCAGCACCCGGCCGTCGCCGAGGTCCGCGTCGACGGCGTACCGGACGACGAGTACGGAGCCCGTCTCGAAGCGACCGTCGTACGGCGTCACGACGTACAGGCCGAGGAGCTGATCGACTGGGCGCGCGCCGGACTCGCGGGCGCGAAAACCCCACGGGGAGTGCGATTCGTCGCCGAGCTGCCGGCAACCGCGAGCGGCAAGTACCGGCGTCGTGTGACCTGATCGACACCGGCGTACCAGTGCCGTCGCAGGTATCGTGACAAACATGTCTGACACCACCAGCGCGCAGAGCGCAACCGTCATCGTCGCCGGCGCCAGAACCCCGATCGGGCGGCTGCTGGGCGGTCTCAAGGGCTTCACCGGCGCGGAGCTCGGTGGGTTCGCGATCAAGGGCGCGCTGGACAAGGCCGGCATCACCGGCGACCAGGTCGAGTACGTGATCATGGGCCAGGTGCTGCAGGCCGGCGCCGGCCAGATCGCCGCGCGCCAGGCCGCGGTCAAGGGCGGCATCCCGATGCACGTCCCGGCGATCACGATCAACAAGGTCTGCCTGTCCGGGCTGAACGCGATCGCGCTGGCCTCGCAGCTGATCAAGGCCGGCGAGTACGACGTCGTCGTCGCGGGTGGCATGGAGTCGATGACCAACGCGCCGCACCTGCTGCCGAAGTCGCGCGAGGGCTTCAAGTACGGCGACACGACGCTGGTCGACTCGATGGCGTACGACGGGCTGTGGGACGCGTTCACCGACCAGGCGATGGGTGCGCTGACCGACCAGGCGAACACCGAGGGCCTGAAGCTGACCCGCGAGGAGCAGGACCAGTTCAGCGCGCGGTCGCACCAGCTGGCCGCGGAGAGCTGGAAGAACGGCGTGTTCGCCGACGAGGTGGTTCCGGTCGAGGTCCCGCAGCGCAAGGGTGACCCGCTGACCGTCGACACCGACGAGGGCATCCGCGGCGACACCACGGTCGACACGCTGGCGCGGCTGCGTCCGGCGTTCGGCAAGGAAGGAACGATCACCGCCGGTTCGGCCTCGCAGATCTCCGACGGCGGCTGCGCGGTCGTCGTGATGAGCAAGAAGAAGGCCGAGGAGCTCGGCCTGACCTGGATCGCCGAGATCGGCGCGCACGGCTCGGTCGCGGGTCCGGACTCGTCGCTGCAGAGCCAGCCCGCGAACGCGATCGCCAAGGCCTGCGCGAAGCAGGGCGTCGACCCGGCGTCGCTGGACCTGATCGAGATCAACGAGGCCTTCGCCGCGGTCGGCATCGCCAGCGCCCGCGAGCTGAACGTCGACCTCGACAAGGTCAACGTCAACGGCGGCGCGATCGCCCTCGGCCACCCGATCGGCATGTCCGGCGCCCGCCTCGTCCTGCACCTCGCGCTCGAGCTCCAGCGCCGCGGCGGCGGCACCGGCGCCGCAGCCCTCTGCGGTGGCGGCGGCCAGGGCGACGCCCTGATCCTCCAGGTTCCCGCGAAGAGCTGACAGGAGCCTGATGCCGACGCCGGTCCCGCCCCCACCCCGGCCGCTGCCCCCGGCGTCGGCTCACCACTCAGCCTGTACGCCGACTCACCCAACCCGGTCGCCGTTCCCGGCGTCGGCTCACCACTCGGCCCGAACGCCGACTCACCCAACCCGGTCGCCGGTCGCGACGCCGGCTCAGCCGATACTGATCTGATGCCACGACGTACGCCGCCGGTCGCCGAACTGGTCGAACGCGCCCGGGCCGGTGAGTCCCGGGCGGTCGCCCGGTTGATCTCGCTGGTCGAGGACGAGTCGCCGCTGCTGCGCGAGGTGATGGCCGCGCTCGCGCCGCACGCGGGGCAGGCGCACATCGTCGGCATCACCGGCTCGCCCGGCGTGGGCAAGTCGACGTCCACGTCAGCGCTCGTCTCGGCGTACCGGGCCACCGGCAAACGCGTCGGCGTACTGGCGGTCGACCCCTCGTCGCCCTTCTCCGGTGGGGCTTTGCTCGGGGATCGGGTCCGCATGCAGGACCACGCGACGGACTCCGGCGTGTTCATCCGGTCGATGGCGTCGCGCGGGCACCTGGGCGGTCTGGCGTGGTCGACCCCGCAGGCCCTGCGGGTGCTCGACGCGGCCGGCTTCGACGTCGTACTGGTGGAAACCGTCGGTGTCGGACAGTCCGAGGTGGAGATCGCCGGCATGGCGGACACGACGCTGATCCTGCTCGCGCCGGGGATGGGCGACGGGATCCAGGCCGCGAAGGCCGGCATCCTCGAGGTCGGCGACATCTACGTGGTCAACAAGGCCGACCGCGACGGCGTGCAGAACGTCACCCGCGACCTGCGCGCGATGCTCGCCCTGGCCGAGCGCGACGCCGACGCGTGGACGCCGCCGATCCTGAAGACCGTCGCGAGCCGCAACGAGGGCGTCGACGAGGTCGTCACGGCGATCGAGGAGCGGCTGGTGTGGATGCGCGCGTCCGGCATACTGGAGGATCGGCGCCGCAGCCGGGCCCGCGACGAGATCGAGGCCATCGCGATGACGGCCCTGCGCTCGCGCTTCGCGCACCTGCACGGTGACGCCCGCCTGGACGTCCTCGCGGCCAAGGTCGCGACCGGCGCCACCGACCCGTACTCAGCGGCCGACGAACTGATCTCCGCGCTCTGAGACGTCTCGCTGCGACAGCTGATGACTCTCTGTCACAGTGTCGGCCGAAGGTGGTTGGATGGTTCCGAATACGGGCAGGTAACCCGGCGCATCCGGGCGGTGAGCGATCTGCGTCTCACGGCGGCGCGCCGGTGGCTGCCATGCCCCCCGATCCGTAACACAATGGGACTTGTAGCTGGTGAGCATCATGCTGTGGGCTGTGTTCAGTCAGTGACAGATGGTGACTATCCGTGATAGAAACACAGTCGACCGACAAGGTTTGCGAACGAGGAGTGGTGACATGCCGAAGAAGCTGCTGATCTGGCTGGTCATCGCCTTTGCGGCGTTCTACCTGTTCACCCAGCCAGAGGGTGCTGCGGACGCCGTAGGAGGTGCGTTCTCGGCCGTCGGTGATGCGTTCGGGAGCGTGATCACGTTCCTGTCCGCGCTGTTCAACTGATCATTGCGTCAAGTGTCCCGGCACGACCGTTCGTGCGGGACACTTGGCTGTAAGGATCGTGGCCGAAGGGCCGACAGCGGGGTGGACAGGGGAGTGAGTGGATGGCCGGAATAGGCCTGTTCCGGATTTTCGATCCGAAGGTCCGGCGCCATCTCATCTCGGACGAGGGCGAAGTCGTCATCGACGAGGTGCGGCACCACTGGGTGGTGTTCGCGGTGCCGATGCTCGAGGTCGCGCTGGCGACGGTGCTGCTCGCCGTCACGCTGTGGCAGACCCCCGGAGCGGCGGCCGTCGCGCTGCTGGCGATCGTGCTGATCCTGCTCGGGCACGCCTTCTGGCGTTTCCTCAGCGAGCACCGGGACCGGTTCGTCGTCACCAACATGCGCGTCATGCGCATCCGGGGCGTGTTCTCCCAGACCGTCGCGACGACGCCGATCGCGCGAATCCTCGACATCACCCTGCAGAAACCGATCACCGGAAGGTTCCTCGGCTACGGCCACTTCGTCTTCGAGTCGGCCGCGCAGGACCAGGGTTTCCGTGAGATCCGGTTCGTCAGCCGTCCCGACGACCGCGACCTGACCATCCAGCGCGTCATCCAGCGGACCGGCCTGCGGGCCTCGGCCTCGGTCGACGTAGTCCAGTCCGACGACGATGACGACACCGACGACGACGGTACCGGCCCGATCGGGATGGACACCGCGCAGGAGGTCACCACGACCATCCCGCGCCAGGCCCCCGCGGCCTCGGCGTCCACCCGGGTGGCCAGCAGCAGTTCGAAGTCGATCTTCAACAGCGAGCAGGCCAACTGGACCGACCAGGACCGCGACGACTAGCCCGTACGGCGTACTGCCCGAAGTTTTCTTCCAGCACAGGTCAAGATCCCGCGACCGGGTCCGACCTGATGGCGAGGGTCCGCCGCCCGGCGGTCCTCGTCATCACAGGAGGAACACGTGGCGCAACTGCTGAAGGTCCAGAACTTCAACGTCTCGAGCGACGGGATCGCCGCCGGGTTCGGTGATCTCCAGACGCTGGAGAGCCCGTTCGGTCTGCCCAGCCCCGAGCGCCTGTTCGGCTGGGCGGGCGCCACCGCGAGCTGGCCCAACCGCACCGAGCCCGGCGGCAGCCGCGGCCTGGACGACTTCCTGACCCGCGACTTCACCCACAACATCGGCGCCGAGATCATGGGCCGCAACAAGTTCGGCCCGTACCGCGGCCCGTGGGAGAACGAGGACTGGCGCGGCTGGTGGGGCGACGAGCCGCCGTTCCGTACGCCGGTGTTCGTGATGACCCACCACGTGCGCCCGTCGTACCGGCTCTCGGACACCACGTTCCACTTCGTCGACGGCGACCCCGCGACCGTGCTCGCCCAGGCCCAGGAAGCCGCCGAGGGCAAGGACGTCCGGATCGGCGGCGGGGTCACGACCATCCGCCAGTTCCTCGACGCCGGCCTGATCGACACTCTCCACGTCGCCGTCTCCCCGATCGAGCTCGGCTCCGGTCTTCACCTTTGGAAGTCCCCCGACGAACTGCTCGACCGCTACCACCTGGACGTCGTACCGAGCCCGAGCGGCGTGACCCACCACCTTTTCTGGCGCAAGTAGCGGCATGATCCAGGCGGGGCGGCCGGCAGTGCGGGTCTCGAGAAGTCGTCAGTCTCGCCGGGCGATCCTCGGACGAGCGGGGTCCTCGTTGTCGACCACGATCTGCGCCCGCGACCGCGGCCGGATCTGGTCGACGTACAGGCGCTCGCCGGGGATGTACCTGCTGCGGTAGCGCTCCGCGGCCGCGGCCGCGGACGTCATCCACGCCTGGTCGCGGGCGGTCCCGCGCCGCAGGACCTCGTCGAAGCTGACGTCCACGTAGATCCGCAGGTCCCAGTGGTCGATCAGGGCCGGCACCTGCAGGAACGCGCCGTCTGCCACCAGTACGGCGTCCGGAGCCGCCGTGTGAACGGATGCCTCGGCCAACGCCCGGCCGTTGGATTCCCTGATCGCGGTCGTGTACCGCCGGTCGCCTCCCGGCCCGAGCGGCACCAGCAACCGCTCCCGGATCGCATCGTGGTCCCAGCTGTCCAGGTAGTAGCTCTCCGGCGATTCGACCGGGTACGCCGTGCGCAACTCCGGCGCCCGCTTGAAGTAGTCGATACCGGCCCGAACGACCTCACGGGTGGTCCGGCTCCGCAGTACGCCGGCCAGCTCGTCCGCGAGCGTCGTCTTGCCCGCCGCCGAACAACCGTCGACCGCGACCCGCACCGGGTGCACCCGCTCGACGCTCAGGATCGCATCGGCCAACCCGGCCAGAACCCCGCTCCGCTGGCTCATTGCGTCTCCTTCTCGTTTCGGCTGTTTCGGATAGGATGGAGCCGAGAGGGGGTACCGTGGCTGCGAAGAAGAGCGTAAGTGCTGTTCGGAAGGTAAGAGCGAAGAAGCTCGCCGGGTCTGCGGCGCGCAGGCACGGTTCGGGTCATGACGCGGCGTCGGGCCTTGCCGCGACGGCGCCGACTCGAACCAAACGCCGTCGGAAGCCGGCTGAGGAGTCAGGTCACAAGCCTCCGGCGCAGCTGGCAGGGGCTTCTCGGCGGGGTGCGTTGCTGATGCCGATCGCATCACCTCCGCGCGACCGGCTTCGGGAGCTCGAAATGATCGTCGCCAGGGGTGGAGAGATCACGATCGTCGAAGGTCAGTCCAGCCTGAAGGTCGATGGACAGACACTTGCCGCGATTCGTCAGATCCTCGCCGCACTCAGTTCCGGTTCGGTGACCTTGGTTCTCGGCAACACCCGCGACACAGAGTTGACCAGCCAAGAGGTGGCTGACCTGCTGAACGTCTCCCGGCCGCACGTGGTCAAGCTCGCCCGCGAAGGCAAGCTCTCGCACAAGATGGTGGGGAATCGTCACCGGTTCCTGCTCTCCGACGTCCAGGAGCACGGCCGGCGCCACCGGCTGGAACGTGAGCAGGCGCTGACGGCGATGGTCCCCGGCGATGGCTACGACCCGGCGGACTTCTGACGGATGTCGTCCGTGCTGCCGGAGTGGCCCGTAGCCGCTCTTGACGCGTGTGTGCTGATTCCTCCGGGCCTACGGGACCTGTTGCTGTCGTGCGCCCACGAATCAGTGTTTCGCCCTGTCTGGCAGGACGAAATTCTCGACGAGGTGCGACGGAACTCGGTGACGCAGCTGATCGAGCGGTCGGAGCTGTCCAAGGACGCGGCGGTTGCTGCCGTGGGGCAGACCATGGCTCAGATGCATCGAGCGTTTCCCGACGCATGTGTGCCGGGCGAGTTCTGGATTCCCCTGGTGCCTGACCTGACGTGTCATCAGAAGGACCGGCACGTTCTTGCTGTCGCGGTCGGCGTCGAGGCAACCCACCTGGTGACCGACAACACGCGGGACTTCCCGGTCGCGTCTCGGCCGGCAGGGCTTGCCGTCCTGAAGCCGGACCGATTCATGCTGGAGCGAATGGCCGCTGTGCCCGATCTGGTGCTGGAGGCTGTCGAAGGCATGTCCAACCGGATGCGAAACCCGCGGAAGACCCCGGCCGAGTTGGCGGCGTACATGGCCAAAGGGCAGCACCTTCGGCGTTTCGGCGTGCAGCTCGGGGAGATGCTTGCGGGCTCCTGAGCGGCCGGTCATGCCCGGCAGGATCGGCCGGTTTCGGCGTTGGTGGTGGCGGCGGTGATGACCTTGTCGAGTCTGTCGCGGGTGGTGAGGAGGGCCGTGGCCTGCTCGGTGATGCGGTCGCGTTCGGTCGCGAGGCGGGTGATGAGCGCGGGAGTGGCGCGGCCGTCGACGACGCAGGGGAGGAGGTCGACGATCGACTTGCTGGACAGGCCCGCGGCGTACAACTCCTGGATGAGCTGGACTCGGTCGACCGCGCTCTCCGGGTAGAGGCGCTGGCCGCTGGGGCTGCGGGTGGCGTCGAGGAGGTCGTGCTCTTCGTAGTACCGGAGGGCGCGGACGCTGACTCCTGCTCGGGTGGCTAGTTCGCCGATGCGCATGGTGACCTCCGTAACAAGACTTGCCCCTGACGTCAGCGTCAGCTTTTAGCGTGGATCCATGATGACATCGAACGCCGGGTTGACGCCGGCGAGTCCCATTGTTTCGGTCAAGCCGGTGGTGCTGGCGGCGCCGGGTCGTGGTGTGGACCTGAGGGTGAAAGTCAGCGCGCCGGTGAGCGGCGGCGCGCTGCCGGCCGTTGTGCTGTCGCACGGCCACGGGTCGTCCTTGGAGGGATATGGGCCGCTGGCGGACTTCTGGGCTGCTCACGGGTTTGTGGTGATCCAGCCGACGCATCTCGATTCGAGGACCGTTGGGCTGTCGCCGGATGACCCCCGTACGGCGAGGTTGTGGCGGTATCGGGTCGAAGATCTGAAGCGCATCCTCGACCAACTGGATCTGCTCGAGGCCGCCGTACCGGGGCTTGCCGGGCGGGTCGACCGGGATCGGCTGGCGGTGGCCGGTCATTCGTTCGGCGGTCAGTCGGCGGGGGTCCTGCTGGGCTTGCGAGTGCTCGAACCGGCTCGCGAAGTCCTCTCCGACTCGCGGGTGCTCGGTCCAGTAGGCGAGGATCTCTCGGACTCGCGGGTCAAGGCCGGCGTACTGATCGCGACCGCGGGCAAGGGCGGCGCCGATCTGACGCCGTACGCGGCTGAACACTTCCCGTTCATGAATCCGGACTTCACCCACCTGACGGCGCCGGCCCTCGTCGTTGCCGGGGACAAGGACGACTTGCCGCTGACGCATCGCGGCCCGGAGTGGACGACGGACCCGTACCACCTCAGCCCTGGCGACAAGAGTCTGCTGACAGTGTTCGGGGGTGAGCACTCGCTGGGTGGCATTGCCGGGTACGAGGTCCGCGAGACGACCGACGAGGACCCAGATCGCGTCGCGCTGATCCAGCACACGACCTGGGCCTACCTCCGGCACGCACTCGGGATCGAGAGCGCGAGCTGGTCCGCGGTACGAAAGGAGCTGTCGGCAACCAGTAATCCTCGCGGGATGATCGAGTCCAAGCAGGGCTAGGACGCACGGTCGCCCGGCCCGGCCCGGTCCGCTCGATGCCGGTCCGCCCGCCCGGCCGGTCCGCCCGGCATCGAGGCCCGCCGACCTGCCCGGTCTCGAGGGCCGCCCGACCCTGCCTGCCCGGCGTCGAGGCCTGCCCGGCCTGCCCGGCCTGCTCGGTCTCGAAGGCTGCCGACCCGCCCGACCTACTGGTGCTGTTCGTCGCGCGGGAGGTCTTCTCGCTGCCGCTGACCGGTCTCGAGGCCCCCGTCGAGGAAGAACGCGCGGACGTCCTCGGCGAGCAGGTCGGGGACCTCCATCGCGGCGAAGTGGCCGCCGCGGGGGAGCTCCGACCAGTGGACGATCTGGTAGCGGCGCTCGGCGAGGGGACGGACCGACTGTGTGATGTCGTGCGGGAGGACTGCGACGCCGACCGGTACGGGGCAGGGCTCGATGCGGCGTGGCGCGTCGTGGTGGAGGCGCGCCGAGGACGCGGCGGTGGCGGTCAGCCAGTACAGGGAGATGTCGGTCAGCATTCGGTCGTCATCAATCGGTGAGGCCGGGTCCGTCCACTGGGCGAAGCGCTCGGCGATCCAGGCCAGCTGGCCGACCGGTGAGTCGGTGAGCGCGTAGCCGATGGTCTGCGGGGCGCTGGCCAGCAGAGCTTGGTACGGCGGGCGGTTCGCCATCAGCTCCCTGGTTTTGGCGAGACGTGCCTCGTCGGTTGCGGACAGTTCGAGGTTCAGGTCGGGATCCGGGCGGGTGGGCAGGTAGTTGACATGAACGCCGACCACCCGCTCGGGTGCCACCGCGCCGAGGGCGAGCGAGATGCCCGCTCCGAAGTCGCCGCCGTGGGCGCCGAAACGGTGGTAGTCCAGGCGGCTCATCAGTTCGGCCCAGGCGCTTGCGATCCGGACGACGTCCCAGCCGCGTTCGTGGGTCGGCCCGGAGAAGCCGTAGCCGGGGATGGAGGGGACGACCAGGTGGAAGTCCTGCGCCAAGGGCTCGATCATGTCCAGGAACTCGAGGAACGAGCCGGGCCAGCCGTGGGTCAGGACCAGGGGGAGAGCGTCGGGCTTGGGGGAGCGGACGTGCAGGAAGTGGATGTTCTGGCCGTCGATCTCGGTGGTGAAGTGCGGAAGCTCGTTGAGCTCGGCCTCGTGCTTGCGCCAGTCGTACGTCGTGCGCCAGTGGTCGGCGAGCTCTTGGAGCCGGGCCAGCGGGAAGCCGTAGTCCCAGCCGGCGTCGTCGACCTCGTTGGGCCAGCGGGTGCGGGCGAGGCGGTCGGTGAGGTCGTCGAGGTCGGCCTGGGGGACGGCGATGCGGAAGGGCTTGATCATGCTGCTCGGCTCCTGCTGGTCGTTAGTGGGATTAACGTTAGGACAACTAACGTTTATGGTCCGAACGATAACACGATCGTTGGGAGGACTAACGATTCGCTAGGGTGGGGGGATGGAGAACTCGTCCGACAAGGCGTCCCCTGCGTGGATGAAGCTGCCCAGCTGGCTGTTGTCGCAGACCGCCGGTCATTCGCAGCGACTGCTGGCGGAGGGTTTCGCGTCGGTAGGCGCGCGGGGGTACCACTACCGGCTGCTGGCGACCCTGGAGGAGTTCGGGCCCGCGAGCCAGGCCGAGCTGGGGCGACGGAGCGGGATTCATCTCAGCGACATGGTGGCGACCCTCAACGAGTTGGCCGAGGAGTCTTTCGTCGAGCGTTCGCCGGATCCGGGTGATCGGCGGCGCAACGTGATCTCGCTGACCGCGGCGGGCAAGCGACGGCTGCGGGTGCTGGAGGGGCAGTTGGCCCAGACCCAGGACGAACTGCTGGCACCGCTGTCACCGGCGGACCGCCGAAAGCTGACCGGCTTGCTGACCAGGCTTCTGGCCCACCACGACCAGCAAGCCGGCGAGGCCGAAGGTCCCTGGCGCTGAGCGGCACCGGAGCGGCGGTCGCCGTGGGCGCGGCGATCGCCGGGCGGGGCCTGTGGGTGGAAGGAGGGCGATGAGCCACACGCACCAGGTGGAGATCGACGGTGAGGTGGTCACCAAGACGTACGTCGACTGGAGCCGGGGCGAGCATCTACGGGAGTGGACCGTCCTACAGGTGGTCTCCGCGGCGAGACCCGACTTGGTGCCGGTCCCGCTCGAACTCACCTTCGCCGCACCGGGCGGAGAGACCGGACCGGATGGGGGAGCAAGTCCGGCGCCGGGAGGGCGAGCAGCCGGGGAAGCGCATCCGATGTCAGGTGGGGGAGCGGGGCCGCTGCCGGAAGCGGGAGCGGGGCCTGTGCTGGGTGCGGGATCGGGTGGGGGTGTGCGGCCGGCGCCGGGAGGGCGAGCGGCTGGGGGAGCGGGGCCGCTGCCGAGTGCGGGAGCGGGGCCTGTGCTGGGTGTGGGAGCGGGGCAGGTGCCCGGGGCGGGTGGGGGAGCGGGGTCGCTGCCGGGTGGGGGAGCGGAGTCCGTGCTGGGTGCGGGATCGGGTGGGGGTGTGCGGCCGGCGCCGGGAGGGCGAGCGGCTGGGGGAGCGGGGCCGCTGCCGGGAGCGGGAGCGGAGTCCGTGCTGGGTGCGGGATCGGGTGGGGGTGTGCGGCCGGCGCCGGGAGGGCGAGCGGGTGCGGGACCGGGGCCGCTATCGGGTGCGGGACCGGGGCCTGTGCTGGGTGCGGGAGCGGGGCAGGTGCCCGGGGCTGGTCGGGGAGCGCATCCGGTGCCGGGTGAGGGAGCGGCTGGGGGAGCGGGACCCGTACTGGAAGCGGAAGCGGGTGGGGGAGCGGGACCCGTACTGGAAGCGGAAGCGGAAGCGGGTGGGGGAGCGGGACCCGTACTGGAAGCGGAAGCGGGATCGGGTGGGGGAGCGGGGCCGGTGCCGCGAGGGAGTGCGGCTGGAGGAACGGGGTCGCTGCCGGCTGCTGGATCGCGGCCCGTGCTGGGTACGGGATCCGGATCCGGATCGGGTCAGGTGCTCGGGTCGGGTCGGGGAGCGCATCCAGCGTCCGGGTCGGGAGCCCGAGTGGGTGGGGTGCCGGGGCTTGGAGGGGGAGCGGGCCCGATGTCCGGGGCGGAAGCGGATGCGGTGCCGGGGCCGGGAGGGGGTGTGCCGTCGGGGGTGGGTGCTGCGGTGGTGGGCGCTGCCTTGGCGGGGGTGCGGCCGGTGGTGCGCATGAGTCGGCTTCCTGGGTGGGCGTTGGGGGGAGCGTTGTCGGCGGCGCAGTTGGATGGGCTTCAGGTGGCGTTGGATGCGTTGTGGTCGGTTCGTTCGGGGGAGGTTGAGCCGATCGACTTCGAGGGATTTGTTGCGCGGGTCAGGCGAGGGATCTCCTCCTGGGATGGTGGAGGTCTCGTTGGCGAGGCCCATCGGGCCGCGGGGGAGTGGCTGGCGGGAACGGCGGTGGACGCGCTGGTGGAGCCGGCGCATCCTGTGATCGGGCACGGGGATCCGAACCTGGCGAACTACCTCTGGGACGGCGAGCGCGTGCGGATCATCGACTTCGAGGATGCCGGGGGCAGTGATCTCGCGGTGGAGCTGGCCAACCTCGTTGAGCACCTCGCGTCCCGTGGGACCGACTGGAGTGCGTTCCTCGGTCGCTACCCGGTGGATGCCGAGCGGCTCGCGGATGCGCGGCGACTGTTTGCGGCGTTCTGGCTCACGTTGATTCGCCCGGGTGGTCCGTCAGCTCATCGCAATCCGCCGGGAACCGCAGAACGACAAGCCGAACGCTTCCTTGGGCTGCTCGAGTAGCCGACGCCGACGCCGGCATCGCGGTCTGCTGTGCGACGCCGACGCCGACGCCGACGCCGAGGCCGACGCCGGCATCGGCCCAGCTGCATGTGGTGGTTCGCCGTCGCCGGCCATCGACGCGCGGTGGTTCGAGTTGGTCGGCGGAAATTGTCGGAGCAGTGGGCCAGACTGCTGGAATGGCTGCTGACTTCGTACAGAGTGACCAGTTTCAGGGTGGGCGGATTCATCTGTCGAACCTTGCCGGGCTCGAGATTCGCGACTGTGAGGTCGACGGGCTGAAGATCGTCGACTGTTACGGGAGCGAGGTCTCTCTCGGTGGGGACTTCGAGCGCCTCGTGGTGAACGACGTCGACGTGACCGCGTACGTCGAGGGAGAGCTCGACCGGCAGCACCCCGCGCGGCGGATGGCGCGTGAGGTGCAGACCCCTGACGACTACCGCGCGGTCTGGGATGTCGTCGAAGCCCAGTGGGCGGAGACGATCGAGCGCGCCAGAAAGTTGCCTGAGGCAACGCTTCAAGAGCGGGTCGATGGGGAGTGGTCGTTCGTGGAGACCCACCGGCACCTGCTGTTCGGCAGTGATGCCTGGCTCGGGAACGCGGTGCTCGAGGAGGCCGAGCCGTACCACCCGCTGGGTTATCCGGCCGGTGGGATGCCGGCCGAGGAGTCGGCCAAGCTCGGGCTCACCACCGACGCCAAGCCGTCGCTCGATGAGGTCCTCGCGCTGCGGCGGGCGCGGATGGCCGTCATGCGTCGGACCGTCGACGCGCTCACCGAGGCCGAGCTCGACCGCGTCTGCGGGCGCAAGCCGGCCGATCCCTACCCGGACCAGGAGTACGTCGTACGGCGTTGCCTGAAGGTGATCCTGAAGGAGGAGGCCGAGCACCACCGGTACGCCGTACGGGACCTGGCGAAACTGCAGGCGTAGACGGTGTCGGATCGCGGCCGCGGCGTTCGTTGCAGGGATGAACGACCACAGACGAGGAGAGCACCGTGACCGCGATCTACACCTACGACATCTTCGCCAGCCTCGACGGCTTCGCCTCGTACGACGCTCCCGGCGACTGGGGCGGCTACTGGGGCAAGCATGGCCCGGAGTTCCTCGAACGCCGCCTTGCCCTGTACGGCGAGGAGCAGCGCCTGGTCCTCGGCGCGACCACCTTCCGCCAGATGGCGGAGATGCTGGGCTCGATCGAGCTCGACCCGGTGAACGCCCGGATGCGTAGCCTGCCGACCACGGTCGTGTCGACCACCCTCGAAGGCCCGCTCGACTGGCCCGACGCGACCGTCGTGACCGGCGTCGACGCCATCGCCCGGCTCAAGGAGGAGTCGCCGATCCCGCTGCGGTCGAACGGCAGCCTGTCCCTCAACCGCGCGCTGATGGCCGCGGGCCTCGTCGATCGCGTGCAACTGACGATCTTCCCGGTGATCACCGGCCGGACCGGCGCCGAACCGGTCTTCCAGGGCGCCGCCGACTTCGACCTCGAGCTGCTCGAGAGCCGGACCCTCGACGGCAACATCCAGGAGCTCATCTACCGACCGACCCTCCACGACTGACACCCCACGCGGTCCGCCCGTCCTGCGCCGGCCGGAACGTGCTCAGCACCTACGACCGACGCCCACGGCTGCCGCTCGCCGCCCACGACTGACAGCCCAGCGCCGACACAGCTACCGCCGACACAACTACCGCCGATAAGCCCCGTACCGCCGCAGCCAATCAGCCTGGACCTCCGGCGGATGCGCGTCCTGCACGCAGAACTCGTTGCCCTCCGGGTCGGCCATCACGATCCACGGCCGGCCCTCGCCCTGCCCAATGTCGACGCACGTAGCGCCCAGCGTCTCCAGTCGGGCGACCTCCGCCGCCTGGTCCTCGGGGCGCAGGTCGAGATGCAGCCGGTTCTTGCCCGACCGGGCCTCGGGCACCTTGATGAACAGCAGGTCGGCCACCACGCAGTCCTCGCGACTCCCCTCGGGCGGCTCAACAACCCACTCGGGATCCACGTCACGGCTGATCACCCAATCCAGCGCCTCCGCCCAGAACCTGGCCAGCCGGCCGGGATCGGCGGAGTCGACGATCAGTGCACCGATGCGCAGGCCCATGCGGCCACCGTACGGACGGCGGCCGCGCGACGTCGACGGAGTTTCAGCGCAGGTGCTTGATGACCTCGGCGAACGCGTGAAGCGATCGACCAAGACACGACATCTGGACGCCGAGGTCGACGGCCTGAGCGTGCACTACCGCGAGGCCGGCGTACGGTCGTCGACCGCGGTGGTCCTGCTGCACGGCTTCCCGAGCTCCTCCTACTCGTTCCGGGACGTGCTCCCGGCACTGGGCGAGCGCAACTACGTGATCGCCCCCGACCTGCCGGGCTTCGGTTTCTCGGACGCGCCACAGCTGGACGAGTGCACGTTCGAGCGCCTGGCGCAGGTCGTCGAAGCCCTGATCGCCGACGGCGACGCGTTGGCCGGCTGGATGCGTCACGCGGGACTGCGGCCGGCCGATGCCGCGCCGTCGTCCGCCGCCGACGACGTGCTGCTGCACGAAGCCCGGGCGCTCCGCAGCCTGCTCTGGCCGATCTTCGACGCGCAGGCCGACGGTCGCGACGTACCGGTCGAAGCTCTCGACGGGCTCCTCGGGGCAGCACGGAACGGCGAGGTCTCCTTGAGCTTCGACGGGACCATCACGCCCCGAGATGCCCGTGGCGCCCAAGCGTTTCTCGCCCTGCGCGGCATCGGGCTGGTGCTGAACCCGCCCGATCGTCCGGTCCGCAGGTGCGATCGCTGCGGCTGGTTCTTCCTCGACCACTCCCGCGGCCGCCGGCGCCGCTGGTGCAGCATGAAGACCTGCGGCAACCAGGCCAAGGCCGCCCGCTACCGCGCCACTCATCCCTGATCAGGTCGTGCACTCCGCGACGCGACCACGGAAGGCCTTGACGGCCTCTGGAGACCCGGACGTCTGTACGGCGCTGTCGTCGTGCCGGCCCCAGAGCCAGAGCAGCACGTCAGTGGGGTCGCCGTAGATCTCGGCGGCGACCTCGGCGTCGGTGTCGCGGGTGACGATCGCGCTGGTGGCGTCGGCCTTGATCGTCCAGGAGTTGCCGTCGGCGGTGACGCGGACGGTCGCGTCGACGGGCGCCGTCGTGTCGCCTTCGGCCCACCAGGGCCCGCCGACCATCAGCGTGAGCACCTCGTCGATGCCGTCGAGCGCGAGGTCGCGGTCGATCGGCGTCACGACGGCGTGGGCCAGCTCGGCGTCGACCCGGTGGACAACGGTTTCGAGGGCCATTCGGCGGTACCAGAAGCCCGAGGTCCGGTCCGACGGGGAGAAGGTCCAGGTCTCCAGCGACGTGCCGGCCTTCTCCAAGGCGTTCAGGAGGGCCGCCCGCGCTTCGTCGTACAGGGCCAGTGGTTCGCGGTCGGTGAGGTCCGGCGGCCACGGGTCGGGCAATCGGCCGAGGCGGAGGATCTCGATCTTGTGCAGGTACACGGTCGCGGTGTGCCGGACGACCGAGTCGACGGTCCAGCCGGGGCACGACGGTACGGCGGCGGTCAGGCCGAGGCGGGCGACTTCCGCGAGGCGGTCCGAATCGGCGCGCAGGCAGTCGAGGTAGAACGCAGCAGGCAACGACATCCGCAGAGCATGGCAGGTCCCACGGACAGTTCTGCCACGGCAGTGGCCGGGGACGGTTAGTGTTTCGGGCATGGCGAGGAAGAAACCGTTGCCGTTCGACCCGATCGACGAGGCTTCGCGGCAGTGGGGGCGGCGCTGGGGTGCGGTGGAGCAGATGCGGGCGGTGACCTCGCTGATGCGGGCCCAGCAGATCGTCATCGGTGAGCTGGACGAGATCCTGCGCAAGCACAACCTGAGCTTCGCCCGGTTCGAGGCACTCGTGCTGCTGACCTTCTCCCGCCGCGGGTCGCTCCCGCTCGGCAAGATGGGCGAGCGCCTGCAGGTCCACCCGACCTCGGTCACCTCGATCGTCCGGCGGCTGGAAGCGGCCGGCCTGGTCACCCGCACGCCGCACCCGGACGACGGCCGGGCCGTCCTCTGCGAGATCACCCCCGAGGGGCGCGAGCTGGTGGAAAAGGCCACCGACGACCTGGTCAAGGCCGACTTCGCGCTGCGCGGACTGACCGACGAGCAGCTCAAGGTGCTCTGGTCCGTGCTCGAGCCGCTGCGGCACAACGCCGGCGACTTCTGAGGCAGGAAAACCCGCCCGACACCTCCCCGCGCTGGGAAATAGTTGGACGTCCTAGTATTTTGGGGTCATGGACGCTGAGCAGATCGGTGCCGGCCGCAGCCGGTGGCAGGCGCGGTACGACGCTTCCCGGCGGCGGGAGGCAGACTTCACCACGCTGTCCGGCAGCGAGGTGGAGCCGGTCTACGGCCCGCCCGAGGGGTACGACGACCCGCGGATGGAGCGGATCGGCTGGCCGGGCGAGTTCCCGTTCACCCGCGGGCTGTACGCGACGGGGTACCGGGGGAGGACCTGGACGATCCGGCAGTTCGCCGGGTTCGGCAACGCCGAGGACACCAACGCGCGCTACAAGATGATCCTGAACGGCGGCGGTGGCGGCCTCTCGGTCGCGTTCGACATGCCGACGCTGATGGGGCGCGACTCCGACGACCCGAAGTCGCTGGGTGAGGTCGGGCACTGCGGTGTCGCGATCGACTCGGCGACCGACATGGATCGCCTGTTCAAGGACATCCCGCTGCAGGACGTCACCACGTCGATGACGATCTCCGGGCCCGCCGTACCGGCCTTCGTGATGTACCTGGTCGCCGCCGAGCGGCAGGGCGCCGACATCACCAAGCTCAACGGCACGCTGCAGACCGACATCTTCAAGGAGTACATCGCCCAGAAGGAGTGGCTGTTCCCACCGGAGCCGCACCTGCGCCTGATCGGCGACCTGATGGAGTACTGCGCCGCCAACATCCCGGCGTACAAGCCGCTCAGCGTCTCCGGCTACCACATCCGCGAGGCCGGCTCGACGGCCGCGCAGGAGCTGGCCTACACGCTGGCCGACGGTTTCGCGTACGTCGAGCTCGGGCTGAGCCGCGGGCTCGACGTCGACGTGTTCGCGCCCGGCCTGTCGTTCTTCTTCGACAGCCACCTGGACTTCTTCGAGGAGATCGCCAAGTTCCGCGCGAGCCGGCGGATCTGGGCCCGGTGGCTGCGCGACGAGTACGGCGCGAAGACCGGCAAGGCGCAGTGGCTGCGGTTCCACACCCAGACCGCGGGCGTCTCGCTGACCGCCCAGCAGCCGACGCTCAACGTCGTCCGGACCGCGGTGGAGGCGCTCGCCGCGGTGCTCGGCGGCACGAACTCCCTGCACACCAACGCGCTCGACGAGACGCTCGCGCTGCCGACCGAGGGGTCGGCCGAGATCGCGTTGCGGACCCAGTCGGTGCTGATGGAGGAGATCGGCGTCACCAACGTCGCCGACCCGCTCGGTGGTTCCTGGTACGTCGAGGCGCTGACCGACCAGATCGAGGCCGAGGCCGAGGCGATCTTCGCGCGGATCAAGGAGATGAGCCCGGACGGCACGATGACGGCAGGCATCCTGCACGGCATCGAGGAGGGCTGGTTCATGGCCGAGATCGCCGACGCCGCCTTCGAGTACCAGCAGAAGCTGGAGAAGGGCGAGAAGAAGATCGTCGGCGTGAACACGCTGACCGACACCGTCGCCGGCGAGCTGGAGATCCTCCGGGTCAGCCACGAGGTCGAGGTCGAGCAGTGCCGGGTGCTCGCGGAGCGCAAGGGGCAACGCGACGAGGACCAGGTGCGTCGTACTCTAACGGCGCTGGTCGCAGCGGCAAGGGGGACCGGCAGCCTGATCGAACCCATGCTGGAGGCGGCGCGTGCGGAGGCCACGATGGGGGAAATCTGTGACGTTCTTCGGATCGAGTGGGGCGAGTACCGAGAGCCCGCCCGCTTCTGAGGAGACCGTCGCCGAGGTCCCGCCGTCCACAGGACGCCGGCGGGGCCGTGCCTCCACCCAGGCTGACAAGCAGGCCCAGACCCCGGACAGCAGGGCCGTGGTGGTCTGCGGGTCCGACCGGACGATGCTCCGCGTCGTCACCGAGCTGGTCAGCTCCGGCGAGCAGGTCATCGCGATCGTCAACCCCGCCTCGCGGCACATCGAGCGGATCGGTGAGCTCGGCGCGCAGGTGATGGGCGTGCGGGTGGTCAGCGAGTCCGTCCTGCGGCGCGCCGGGATCGACAGCGACGGGACCAAGCCGTCGGCCGCGCGGGCACTGGTGCTGCTCGACGCGGACGACGTGCACAACGTCCACACCGCGCTGACCGCGCGCGACATGGACGAGAACTTGCGGATCGTCGTCCAGATGGTCAACCCGCGGATCGGCGCCCAGCTGCACCAGCTGCTCGGCGACTGCGTGGTGATCTCCGGGCCCTCGCTGGCCGCGCCCGCGTTCGTCGCGGACGCGCTGGAGGACGACGAGCTGACCTGGCTCGAGCTCGGCGGCCGCCGGATGGTGGCCGGCCCGGCCGCGCTGATCCGCGAGAAGGTCACGGTGCTGGCCGACACGACGTCGTCGGCCACGCCTGACCTGCTGCCGCAGTCCAGTGACGACCCGGCCGGGGACATCGTGCTCGGCACCGGCGTACGGCACGACGTACGGCGCAAGCGGGACGTACGACGTAAGGGCTGGGTGATGGCGACGCGGGACGTGCTCGACCGCCGGGTCCGGATCATCGCGGCCGTGATGGCTTCGCTCGTGGTGGTCGGTACGGCGCTGACGCACTGGATCACCGGCGTGGAGTGGCTGCGCGCGCTGTACCTGGTGATGGGCGCGGTCACGTCGGCCGGGATCGAGGACGACGTGTTCGCCGACGCCCCGCCGTACGCGAAGGTGGCGGCGGTGGTGGTGCAGCTGACCGGGATCGTGCTGGTCGCGCTGCTCACCGCGGTGATCGTCGACTCGCTGATCGGGGCGCGGCTGTCACGCGTGATCGGCGGGGTGCGCGGGCGGCCGCGCAACCACGTGATCGTCTGCGGGCTCGGGACCGTCGGCGCGCGGGTGCTGGAGATCCTGTCCGAGCGCGGGGTCGCGGTGGTCGGCGTCGAGCAGGACGAGGAGGCGCCCGGCGTACAGACTGCTCATCGGTTGCGGATCCCGGTGGTGATGGGCGACAGCAGCCAGGAGGAGACGCTGCGGCTGGCCGGTGCACCGCAGGCGCAGGCCGTGCTGGCGCTGACCGACGGAGACATCACCAACCTGGAGACCGCGATGGTCGTCCGGGACCTGAACGACGACGTCCGGATCACGATGCGGATGTTCGACCACGACCTGGCGCACAAGGTCGAGCGGATGCTCGGGCTCGGGCACAGCCGGTCCGTGTCGATGCTGGTCGCGCCGGCCATCGCGGCCGCGGTCGCGAACCGGCGCAGCCAGACGACCGTGCCGGCCGGACGCCGGGTGCTGCTGCTCACCGAGGTGACCGTCGAGCGGGACTCGGTCGCGGTCGGCCGACGGCTCGGCGAGCTGGACGAACCGGGCGGACTGCGGGTGCTGGCCAGGGCGGACGGCGTCGAGTGGGACTGGACGCCGACCTTCGAACGGGCGCTGCGCGCGGGCACCCGGCTGGCCGTCGCAGGGACCCGGAGCGGGCTGGCCAGACTGCTGCTGGTGACCCGCGCGCCACACCGGCCGGACCGGTCGGGGAGGATAGGACCATGAACCGAGACGTAGTGACCGGAGGGCAGCGGTGAGCCAGCCGAACTTCTCCCGACCTGGAGCGATCGACCTGTCGGCCTTCCGGCAGCCGCCCGCGCGTCCCGGCGGCGCCGGACCGGGTGGTCCGGGCGGCCCGGGGGCCGGTGGACCTGGCCCTGGTGGCCCGGCCGGACCTGGTGGCGTGACCGGCCCGTACGTGCTGAACGTGTCCGAGCCGACCTTCCAGTCGGACGTGCTCGAGCGGTCCGTCCAGCACCCCGTGGTGGTCGAGTTCTGGTCGCCGCGGTCCGAGGCGTCGGTGGCGCTGAGCCCGATCCTGGCCCGGCTGTCGACCGAGTACGACGGCAAGTTCGTGCTCGCCCGTGTCGACGTCGACGCGAACCCGCAGCTGGCCCAGGCGGTCGGCGTCCAGAGCATCCCGCTGGTGATCGCGGTGCTGCGCGGCCAGGTCGTGCCGCTGTTCCAGGGTGCGCTGGGTGAGCCCGAGGCCCGGCAGTACCTCGACCAGCTGTTCACGGTCGCGGTCGCGAACGGGATCACCGGTCGCGCCGAGCCGGTCGGGCCGGCGGCCGCCGGTGACGAGGCTGCTGAGCCTGAGTCGGACCCGCGGTACGAGGCCGCCGAGGATGCTGTCGCTGCCGGAGACCTGGACGGCGCGATCGCGGCGTACGAGGCTCTGCTCAGGGAGGCCCCGGCCGACGCCGAGGCGAAGGCCGGGCTGGCGCGCGTCCAGCTGGTCAAGCGGACGCGCGACGTACCGGCCGAGGTGCGCACGCGGGCGGCGGAGAACCCCGAGGACGTCGAGGCGCAGATGCTGGTCGCCGACGTGGACCTGATGGGCGGGCACGTCGAGGACGCGTTCGCCCGGCTGATCCGGACGATCCAGGCGACCGCGGGCGACGAGCGGAACACGGTGCGGCTGCACCTGCTGGAGCTGTTCGAGGTCGTCGGCGGTGACGACGAGCGGGTGATCCGCGCGCGCAAGCAGCTGATGACCGCGCTGTTCTAGAAGTCGGTGGGTGGCACCGGTCCGGTGCCACCCATTTCTTTGGCGTGGGGTGTGAACTATTGACAGTTGTGCTGTCAGGTTCTGAGAATCATTCACATGCCTGCCGCCGAGTCACCGCCCTCCAGCGTGGAGGCGCGCATCCGGGGGTTGCTGCCGTCGCTGAGCCCGGCGCAGGCGCTGGTCGCGCAGGAGGTCCTGCGGGATCCGGCGACCGTGGCTTCCTCCACGATCGGTGAGTTGGCCGCGCGCTGCGGTACGTCGCTGCCGAGCGTGACGCGTTTCTGTCTGGCGCTCGGGCTGCCTGGGTACGCCGAGCTGCGGCTGGCCCTCGCCGCTGAGAGCGGGCGCAGTTGGGAGCGGGGGACCGGCACCGAGGTCAGCCCGGACGACACGTTGGCCGACGTACTGCGGACTCTCCTGCGCTCGGACACCAAGGCGCTGGAGGACACCGTCGCGCAGCTCGACGTCGAGGCGCTCGGCGCGGCTGTTCGCGCGGTCGCGAGCGCACGACGGATCGACCTGTACGCCGTGGGCGGGTCCGCGTCCGTCGCCGAGGACCTGCGGTTGCGGCTGCACCGGATCGGTCACGTCGCGAGCTGCTGGAGCGACGTGCACAACGCTCTGACGACCGCCGCGCTGCTCGGTCCGGGAGATGTTGCCCTCGGCATCTCTCATACCGGGGAGACCAACGAGGTGCTCGAACCGTTGCGCCGGGCCCGTGCTCTCGGGGCCACGACCGTTGCCGTCACCAACTACCCGCGCTCGCCGCTGGCGCGGGCTGCGGATCTCGTGCTGGTCACCGCCGCGCGGGACATCACCTTCCGGACCGGCGGGATGGCCGGCCGGCACGCGCAGATGATCGTGCTCGACGCGCTGTACCTGGGGGTCGCGCAGTGCGACTACCAGCGTTCCACCCAAGCCTTCGACCGCACTGCCGAAGCGGTCGCCGACCACCGAACTCCCCACCGCTGAGCTCCACCGCCATGGAGGAACCATGCAAAGCCCCCACCAGAAGCTAGGCCCTACTCGCCGGACGCTGCTCCTGGGCGCCGGTGCCGCAGCCGCCGCGGCGGCTACTGCCGCACCCGCGGTCGCCGCACCCGGCTCCGACTCGGCCGGCTCCGCCGCGTCGGGCTCCGGCCCGGCCGCGGCGTCCTCGTCCCAAGTAGTTGCCACCAACAACATTCCGTCGCCGGACGACCTGCCGCTCACCGGCGGCCCGGACTTCCCCATCGGCCTGTTCTGGCCGCCGCACCCGTACGAGAGCACCGCCAAACGCTTCACCGAGATCGCCGACGCCGGCTTCGACTTCGTCCTGTCCGGCAACTACGCGAGTGACGGCAACATCTTCCAGTACCAGCTCGACCTGGCCCGCACCGCCGGCCTGCAGATGCTGATCTCCGACGACATCCAGATCCGCAACATGTCCCGCTGGTTCTCGATCTCCGACCAGCCGGCCGACTTCCTGAGCATCAGCCCCGCCGAGGCCCGCGAGTTCTACACCCGCGCCCGCGACGCCTACGGCCCGTACTCCTCGCTCGCCGGCTTCAACTTCTACGACGAGCCCGGCGCCGGCTGGTTCCCGACGCTGGCCAAGGCGCTCGCGATCTCCCGCGAGCTCGCGCCGCAGCTCCTGCCGTACGTCAACCTCCTGCCGTCCGACGACCCGGCGTACTACA
Source organism: Kribbella sp. DT2 (assembly GCF_049844575.1). NCBI lineage: Bacteria > Bacillati > Actinomycetota > Actinomycetes > Propionibacteriales > Kribbellaceae > Kribbella > Kribbella sp. DT2. The sequence goes on from NZ_JBNCLH010000016.1 coordinate 32,442, forward strand.
ACTCCTTCGTCGACGTGGTGAAGCCGTCGCTGGTCTCCTTCGACCGCTACCCATTGCTCGCGGACGGCCAGGAGGACGGCAACTACTTCCACAACTGGGCGATCGTCCGCGACGCCGCGCTGCGCGGCAACGTGCCGGCGTGGGTGTTCATCCAGACCCTCGCCTACAACGGTCACCGCGAACCGACCGCGGCCGAGCTGCTCTGGCAGGTCAACATCAGCCTCGCGTACGGCGCCAAGGGCATCCAGTACTTCACCTACTGGACGCCGGAGGCCGCTCGCGGCGAAGGTTTCGGGCCCGCGCTGATCACGGTCGACGGCAAGCGCACACCCCGGTACGCCGCAGCCAAGAACATCAACAACTCCTGGCTGCACCCCGTCGGGCGCGAGTTGAAGCCGCTGGTCTCGGAATCGGTCGTTCACGCCAACGAGACACCGCTGCCGAACGGGACGGTCGGCTTCACCCCGACCGACCTCGTCACCGCTGTGACGGGCTCCCCGACGGTGATCGGCACGTTCCGTTCCCGCGACGCGTCGTCGACCGACCGCTGGCTCCTGGTCGCCAACCGCTCCCACTCGACGGCCTCCCGGACGACGCTCACGTTCAACCCGGCGAAGGTGACGGGCGTCGACGTCTTCCACCCGGTGTCGGCCAAGTTCGGCGCGAACCGGGGGAGCGGCCTGCCGGTCAACCTCCCCGCGGGCGGAGCCCAGTTGCTCCACCTACACACCCGCTGACCCGCGCCTCACCCCGCAGAGCGCACTTTGTGCACCGGCCAGCCGTCACCAGCGCGGATTCCCGGCTGAGCCGTGCACAAGGTCGCGATCCGTGGACCTGCACAGAACCTTCACGAGTCGTCCCCGGTTCCTGACCAGTCCGGCTCCTAGGCTCGCAGCATGCCAGTCAACGGAACGGGCGCGAGGATCCTCGTCGTCGAGGACGAGCCGGTCATCAACCAGGCGGTCGCTGACCGGCTGCGAGGATCCGGGTACGACGTCGTACAGGCCTGGGACGGTCCAGGTGCGGTGACGCAGTACGAGTCGACCCAGCCCGAGCTGGTGGTGCTGGACGTGATGCTGCCTGGGTTCGACGGCCACGAGGTGTGCCGCCGGATCCAGGCGGCGCGCCCGGTCCCGGTGCTGATGCTGACCGCCCGCGACGACGAGGCCGACATCCTGATCGGCCTCGGTGTCGGCGCCGACGACTACCTGACCAAGCCGTTCCGCATGCGCGAGCTCGTCGCCCGCGTCGGCGCCCTGCTGCGCCGGGTCGAGCGCGCCACCGAGCTGGCGAACCGCCCGGACACCCCCGACCTCGGCGATCTCCGCGTCGACGCGGCCGCCCGCCGCGTCTGGGTCGGCGGCGCGGAGATCCACCTGACGCCGACGGAGTTCGACCTCCTCCTCTGTCTGGCCGCCAGCCCGGGCGTCGTACTGACCCGCGAGAACCTGTACGCCGAAGTCTGGGGCTGGCCCGGCGCGTCCGGCACCCGCACGGTCGACAGCCACGTCAAGGCCCTCCGCGCCAAGATCGGCCCCGACCGAATCCGCACGGTCCACGGCATCGGCTACGCCCTGGAACCAGGCAGTACGCCGTGAGCAGCGAGTCGAAGGACCTTCCTTTCACCGAGGGAGCCCCGCGGTCCGCACCGCTCGACCAAGTGCGCTCGGTCAAAGCCAAGCTCGGCCTGCTGGTCGCCGTCAGCACCACTCTGGCCTCCGTCCTGGCGGCGGTCGGCGCCGTCGGCAGCGTGCCGGTCTGGCTCAGCATCCCGGTCACCGTCGCCCTCGCCCTCGCGGTGACCCAACTACTGGCCGTCGGCATGACCTCGCCGCTGCGCGAGATGACCGCCGCAGCACGCGGCATGGCGCGCGGCGACTACTCGGTCCGCGTCACCGCGTCCTCCAGCGACGAGGTCGGCGAACTCGGCCGCGCCTTCAACCGCATGGCCGAGGACCTCGCCGCCGTCGACCGCCAGCGCCGCGAACTCGTCGCGAACGTCAGCCACGAGCTCCGTACCCCGCTGGCCGCCCTGTGCGCCGTACTGGAGAACCTTGTCGACGGTGTCGCCGAGCCCGACCCCGTCGCCCTGCGAACGGCTCTGGACCAGGCCGAGCGCCTGTCCGCACTGGCCTCCGACCTGCTCGATCTCGCCCGCGTCGACGCGGGCAAGGCCAAGCTGACCACCACGCAGGTCGCCGTACAAGAGCTCCTGGACCGCGCCGTCGCCGAGGCGCGGGTGACCGCCAGAGAGGTCCGGTACGACGTCCGCGTGACCCCTGCGGCCCTGACCGTCCCGGCCGACCCCGCGCGCCTGCAGCAGCTGATCGCCAACCTGCTCGACAACGCGTCCCGGCACAGCCCAGCCGGCGGGGAGGTCCGCATCACCGCCCGCCGCAGCGCCGACGGCTGGCGCCTGGAGGTCGCCGACGACGGCCCTGGCATCCCCGCCGCCGACCGCGACCGCGTGTTCGAACGCTTCGGCACCCTCGCCGAAACCGACGGCGGCGGCGGTACCGGCCTCGGCCTGGCGATCGCCCGCTGGGTCACCGACCTCCACGGCGGCACCATCCACTTCGTCGACCCCGAACCGACCCGCCCCGGCGCCCGAGTCCGCGTCGACCTCCCGAACCACCCTCGCCCCGGCCCGCAGGTCGCCGCTGACCTTCCCCAGTACCCCCGCCCGTCCGCCCCACCGCGCCCGCCCGCGCCAGCATCCGCACAAGCACCGAGAGAGGCACAGGAACCAGCGATGACGACACCAGGCGACACCCCAGACCGGCGCTCCGACGCCGAGTCCGACGGCGCGCCCAAGGCTGCAGCCAGTACGCCGCCGCCCGCACCCCCCGGCAGCAAGCCGATGGCTTTGCCGAGCGCTGTCTCCAGCACCGCGACCATCACCCCACCCGGCGCCAAAGCTGCGACTGCGCCCCGCCCGCCCGAGTCCGGGATGGACCTGATGTTCGGCAAGTTCTGGCCCGACGCGCCGGTGCCAGGAAGCTTGCGGGCCTTGGTCTGGTGCCTGGGCGCCGGTCTGCTGGCGGCGATCATCCTCCCGTTCCGCGATCTCGGGCTGGGGACGTTCGTGGTCCTGGTGGCGGCCGGGGGAGTGATTCTCGGGTTCAGCGTCAACCGGCGTTCGCGGTTCACGGTCACCTGCGCGGCGCTCTGCTTGTTGCTGGCAGCAACAGTCGTCGTACGGGACGCCGAATGGATCGCCGTTCTGTGTCTGTTCGCCGGTGGAGCGCTCTGCATGGCGGCGCTGGTGAACGGTCGCAGCGTCCCGTCCTTTGTGCTGGCCGGCATCGCCTGGCCGCTAGCCGGGCTTCGCGGGCTGCCCTGGCTGGGCCGTTCGGTGCGCCGCGTCGGCGGGCTGCGGGCCAACGCCGCGATGGTCCGGACGATCGCCATCTCCGCTGTCGGCGTACTGGTCTTCGGCCTGCTGTTCTCGTCGGCCGACGCGGTCTTCGGTGAGTGGATGGGCGCGATCGTCCCCGACCTCGAGCTGGACTCGTTCGTGCTGCGCGCCTTCATCACCATCGCCGTCGGCGGCGTCGTACTGGCCGCGACGTACCTCGGAATCAACCCGCCGAACGTCGAGGTCGACGCCGGTACGGCGCGGCCGGTGGCGCGACGGTACGAGTGGCTCGCGCCGGTGCTGCTCGTCGACGGGGTCTTCCTGGTCTTCCTCGCCGCGCAGACGACCGTGATCTTCGGCGGGCACGACTACCTGGAGCGGATCACCGGGCTCACGTACGCCGAGTACGTACATCAGGGCTTCGGGCAACTAACCATCGCGACCGCGCTCACCCTGCTCGTCGTCTGGGCCGCTGCCCGCAAAGCACCTCGTACGACGTCCGCCGATGTCCTCTGGCTGCGGGTCTCGCTCGGCCTGCTGTGCGTACTCACGCTCGTGGTCGTTGCCTCGGCGCTCTACCGGATGCACGTCTACCAGGAGGCGTACGGCTTCACCGAGCTGCGCTTGCTGGTTGATGTCTTCGAGGGCTGGCTCGGGTTGCTCGTCATCGGCGTGATGGTTGCCGGGGTCACCCTCGAGGCCGGTTGGTTGCCTCGGGCAGCGCTGCTCAGCGGGGCGAGCTTCCTGCTGATGCTCGCGGCAATCAATCCCGACGCCTGGATCGCTCAGCACAACGTCGACCGGTACACCGCGACCGGCAAGGTCGACTGGTGGTACCTGCACAACCTGTCCGACGACGCCGTACCGGTGCTCGCGAAGCTGCCCGACGAGGTCGCCGACTGCGCGCTGTCCGGCTACGAACGCAGCACCGACGACTGGCTCGAGTGGAATCTTGGCCGGCATCGTGCGCAGGACCTGATCAGCCCGAGCTCCACCGGGCGAATGTCCCCGCCGCCGACCTGCCCGCGGGGCTGATCGGGGGAGCAGGTGACAGCCACCTCCCCACGTGAAGAGGTGGTTTCGGATCGGCTTTGCGGAAGCAGCCGAAGGGCTGAGGTCGCGCGTCAGGTGGTCTCAGGGCCGGTGTAGACGCCCAGGGTGCGGAAGCGCAGCGGTGGGGCCGCGTACTCCTCCAGTGCGTGCGCGGTCCACCCGATCGTCCGGGCGATCGCGAACAGCGCCTCGCCGGCCTCACCGGGCAGACCTTGCGCGTGCAGTACGGCGGCCAGCGCGAGGTCCGAGTTGGGGAAGCTCGGTACCCGAGCCGTCAGTTCCTCGACAGTTCCGACGACGGGATGGTCGCCCAGCATCCCGAGCAGCACCTCCGCACGCGGGTCGCGCTCGCGGTAGATCTTGTGCCCGAACCCAGGAACCGGCTCACCCGACCGAAGCTGCTCGGACAGCGCTTTGGTCGGATCGGCGAGCGCCCGCCCGAGGAAGTCGTAGGCGAGAGTCGGAGCGGTCCCGTGCAGATGCCCGTCGAGCGCGCCGAGCCCCGCCGAGACGACGGCGTACAGATTCGCCCGAGCACTGGCCGCGACCCGCGCCGCGATCGTCGAGACGGCAAGCCCGTGATCGGCGAGCAGGATGACAGCCGCATCCAGCAGGTCACCATCGGTACCAGGGCCGCGAGGCCGTCCCGGCTGGGTGGGAGTAGCGAGCTTGGGGCGGAGGCGGGTGCCGAAGGTTTGGGCCGTGGCAGGGTCGGGGCCGGGGAGGGCCGCCACCAGGGCTCCTAGGAGGCGGCGGGCGGTTCGGGTGACAGCTTCGGGGGAGAGGTCGTAGCGGAGGGGGTCGCCGGCGCCTAGTACGGCTACGGCGATTCGGAGTTGGTCGGTGAGGCGGGCGCCCGGGGGAGCTGCGGCTATCGCTTGGCGGGCGAGGGTGACGTCCTGGGGCGCGGCGGGGAAGAAGGAGGCGGCCGTCCGGGGGCTTGGGAGGGTGCCTGTCCACAGGAGGGTGGCTACTGATTCGACGGGGTGGGTGGTGACCAGGTCGCGGACTCGGTGGCCTCGGTAGAGCAGGTCGTCCTTGTCGGTGATCAGGGTGAGCTGGGACTCGATGCGTTCGATGGCGCCGGGGTGGTCGACGGTGCGGCCGGCCAGGCGGTCGACGTCGGCGGCGACGAACAGGCTGCCGCGGCGGCCGCGGGCGCGGGTGCTGGTGAGCAGGCCGCGGCTGACGTAGGCGTAGACGGTCTCGGGTTTCACCTTCAGGCGCGCGGCGACCTCGGCGGTGGTGAGGTAATGCTCGTCACTCGGATCGGGCACGCCACGCTCCCAGCTGCGGTGAGGTTGACTTGATCAACATTGACAATAGTGGATTCTGAGATCAACTTGAATCCATGTCAATCAATGTAGATCAACTCTTCGAGGTGCCGCCCGGGCTGCGGAACGTGGTCGTGACGGAGACCGAGCTGGGCGACGTACGAGGTGACGAAGGCTTCTATCACTACCGGCAGTACTCGGCGGTCGAGCTCGCGAGGACGAAGACGGTCGAGGATGTCTGGTTCCTGATGTTCGAGGGGCGACTGCCGAGCGCGGAGGAGCGGGCGAAGTTCCTGGCGGAGGTCGCGCCGTTGCGCGTGCTGCCGGACGAGGTCCGGGGGATCCTGCCCGCTGTCGCGGCGGCCGGCGTACGGGAGAAGCCGCTGGCGGGACTGCGGACGGCGCTGTCGGTTCTGGCTGCGGCGCGCGACCTGCCGCCGTTGTGGGACGCCGACCCGGTACGACGGAAGGCCGACGCGATGCTGGTGTGCGCGGTGACGCCGACGATCCTCGCGGCCCTGCATCGGCTGCGGCAGGGCGAACAGCCGCTCGAACCGCGCGACGACCTGAGCGCGGCGGCGAACTGGCTCTACCTCGTCAGCGGGACAGAGCCGACGCCGCAGCAGGTCGCCGCGATCGAGAGCTACCTGATCGCGACAGTCGACCACGGCTTCAACGCGTCGACCTTCACCGCCCGCGTGATCGCGTCGACCGGGGCGGACGTGGTATCGGCCGTCGCCGGAGCGCTCGGTGCGTTCTCGGGCCCGCTGCACGGCGGCGCACCTGATCGAGCGCTGGCGAGTCTCGACGAGATCGGTACGCCGGACCGTGCGGACGCGTGGGTGCGGGCGAAGGTCGCGACCGGGGATCGGATCATGGGGTTCGGGCACGCGGTCTACCGCACCGACGACCCGCGCTCGCTGATGCTCCGGGAGATCGCGCAGGACATCGGCGGGGACCTGGTGGACTTCGCCGTCACCGTCGAGCGGACGGTGGTCGACGTACTGGCGGAGCTCAAGCCGGGGCGGAACCTGTACGCCAACGTCGAGTTCTACGCCGGCGTGGTGATGGAGCTGTGCGGGTTGCCGCGGTCGATGTTCACGCCGACGTTCGCCACCAGCCGGGTGATCGGGTGGACCGCGAACATCCTCGAGCAGGCCGACGACGGGAAGGTCATCCGCCCGTCGGCCCGCTACGTCGGCCCGCCGCCACCGGCCCCGATCGGCTGACGGCAGTACAGAACCGAGCTAGCTGAAATGCAGATCCGGATTCGTCAGCTTGCCGAAGCGTAGGGCGACCAAATCCCGTGGGTAGTTCTGCCGGAGGCGCCAGGGGCCGGTAGTGCCCTGGCGAGGGAGTAGGGCGGCGGCTCGCTGGATATAGCCGGAGGTGAGGTCGACGACCGGACGGGCCGGCTTCTCGTACTCCTCGGCGGCGATCTCCGGGAGACAGATCCTCGTACCAGTGCGCGTCAGGTGGTTCAGCAGCCGGCAGACGTACTGCGAGGTCAGGTCGGAGCGCAGCGTCCAGGAGTTGTTGGTGTAGCCGATGCACCAGGCGAGATTCGGGACGCCGCTCAGCATCATCCCGCGGTAGACGAAGGTCTCCCCGACCGGCACGGCACGCCCGTCGACCGTCAGAGAGACCTTGCCAAGAGCAACCATCTTCAGTCCGGTGGCGGTGACGACGACGTCGGCGGGCAGGTGTTCGCCGGAGCGCAGGCGGATGCCGTCGGGGGTGAACGTGTCGATCTCGTCGGTGGCAATCGACGCCGTCCCCGCCCGGAAGGCGCGGAACAAGTCGGAGTCCGGGACCAGGCACAGCCGCTGGTCCCACGGCTTGTAGCGGGGGACGAAATGCGGTTCGGCGGGGATCGACGAAGGCAGCTGGCGGGCCGCCGCCTTGTTGAGGAAGGCCGCGGCGTGAGCAGGGAAGCGGCGGAAGGCGCCGTACGCGAGGGAGCTGAAGGCAACGTTCTTCCCGCGGATCACTCGATGTGCAAGCCGCTCGGGCAACACAGCGCGGAGCCGGTCCGAGACGGCATCGACAGCAGGACGGGAGGCGATGTACGACGGCGAGCGCTGCAGCATCGTCACGTGCTCGGCGCGCCCGGCCATCGCGGGCACCAGCGTGACGGCCGTCGCGCCGCTGCCGATCACGACGACCCGCTTGCCCGTGTAGTCGAGATCGTCGGGCCAGTGCTGCGGGTGCACCACCCGCCCCTCGTACGACGACAGGCCCGGGAAGTCCACGACGTACCCGCTGTCGTAGTCGTAGTACCCGCTGCACACGTACAGGAAGTTGCACGTGTACGACTCCTCCGGCGTCTCCACCGTCCACCGCGCATCGGCGGTCGACCACGACGCCGACACCACCCGGCGCCCGAAGCGGATCTTCGAGGTGATCCCGTACGCCGACGCGGTCTCGTGCAGGTACCGCAGGATCGACGGCCCGTCCGCGATCGCCTTGGCCGCCGTCCACGGATGGAACGGGAAGCCGAGCGTGAACATGTCCGAGTCCGACCGGATCCCCGGGTAGCGGAACAGGTCCCAGGTCCCGCCGAGGTCCTCGCGCCCCTCCAGTACGGCGTACGAGCGACCGGGGCTCTGCGTCTGCAGACGGTACGCCGCACCGATGCCGGACAGGCCGGCTCCGACGATCAGGACGTCCAGGTGTTCCACGCGTGCCTCCCTGCCGCGGCCGGGGCCGCCTTGTTGAGTACCTCGTCAACAATAGTCCCCCGCGACGTCACGTGACCCACACGCAAAGTTGCCGTCGGGGTCTGTCGATTCCGCTCGGACGCGATCGTCAGCAAGATGTCAGTAGAAGCCCGAGACGAGGGAGCCCGTGATGGCGCAGTACATGTTCATGCTCTTCGACAGCGAGGAGTGGTACGACCAGGTGACGCCGGAGGAGTGGCAGCAGCAGATGAAGCTGCACACCGAGTTCATGGCCGCCGTGGAGGCCGCCGGGGCGCGCGTCGTCGGCGGGGAGGCGTTGCTGCCGTCGTCCACCGCGAGCACGATCAAGAAGGGCGACGGCGAGCCGCTGGTCACCGACGGCCCGTTCATCGAGACCAAGGAGGCGCTCGGCGGCTTCTACCTCGTCGAGGCCAAGGACCTGGACCAGGCACTCGCGCTGGCCAAGCTCGTCCCGTCGGGCACCATCGAGGTCCGTCCGGTGATGGACACCTCGGAAGGCTCCGAGGCGCCGGCGTAGTCGCTGGGGCGGACGCGGAGCGTCCGAAGAAGCGAGTACCGCGTCGTAGCGTCCGAAGAGGCGAGCGCTATAGCCTCGGCTTCTTCGGACGCAGCGAGTTTCTTCGGACGCTCTGGCGGTGCTTCGGAGGAGGGAGGGGGAACGGTGGACGTCACTGCCAGGGTGGTGGCCGAGCGGGTGGAGGCGGCGCACCGCGAGTCCTGGTCGGTCGTGCTGGCCTCGACCGTCCGCGTCACCCGCGACCTCGACCTCGCCGAGGACTGCGCGCAGGAAGCCTTCGTACGAGCCCTGCGGACCTGGCCCGAGCAGATCCCCGACAACCCCGCCGGCTGGCTGACGACCGTCGCCAAACGGCTGGCGCTCGACAAGCTCCGGCGCGAGACGACCCTGCGGCGCAAGTTGCCGCTGCTCGTCGAGGAGCCGGGCGAGACCGAGGAGCCGACCGATCCGCTCAGGCTCGTGTTCACCTGCTGCCACCCGGCGCTGGCCCGCGACTCCCAGGTGGCGTTGACGTTGCGGCTGATCTGCGGGCTGACGACGCGGGAGGTCGCGGCCGGCCTGCTGATCAGCGAGGCGACGGCGGCCGCGCGGATCACCCGGGCGAAGAAGAAGATCGCGGCCGCCGGCATCCCGTACCGGATCCCCGCCGACGACGAGCTCGCGAGCCGGCTGGACGTCGTACTGACGGTGGTGCAGCTGGTCTACACCGCCGGGCACGTCGCCGCCGGACCGGAGCTGACGCGCGCGGACCTGACCGGGCGCGCGATCGAGTTGGCGCAGCTGCTGGTGCGGCTGATGCCTGACGAGCCCGAGCCGCAGTCGTTGCTGGCCTTGCTGCTGATGACGCAGGCCCGGGGTGACGCGCGGGTGAGCGAGGACGGCGAGCTGGTGCTGCTCGCGGACCAGGACCGGTCGCGGTGGGACATCAAGATGCTCGCCGAAGGCGTCAGCCGCGCGACCGCGGCGCTGCGGCAGGGAGAGCGGGGAGCGACGGCGGCCGGCGGGCAGACGTCGCCGGAGCCTCGGGCGCCCGGGCGGTTCGCCTTGCAGGCGGCGGTGGCCGGCCTCCACGTGACGGCGCCGAGCTGGGAGAAGACCGACTGGGTCCAGGTCGTTCGCCTGTACGACGCGATGCTCGTCGGCTGGCCCTCGCCGATCGTCGCGCTCAACCGGGCGGCCGCGCAGAGCCTGGTCCCGGGCGCGGACCTGGTCGAGGTGCTCGGCGAGTTGGATGCCTTAGGCAAGGAGCCGGCGCTGAAAGCCTACGCGTACCTGCCGGCCGCGCGCGCCGACGTACTGGCTCGGTTGGGACGGCCGGACGAGGCGGCCGAGGCGTACGACGCAGCGATCGAGCTGACCGCGAACGGCGCCGAGCAGCGCTTCCTCCGCCGCCGGAAGTCCGAGCTCGCCCACTAGGGTGTGTCTCCTGATTCCCGCCTACTGCGCGGCACTCGGCACGGCGGGAACCAGGAGACACACCCTAGGTCAGTACGGTGAACCGTCGCGCAGGTTGTGCAGCACCGAAGGATTCGCCAGCAGCACCGGCAGCCGGCGCGCGTTGAGCGGCGAGACCAGTCCGGCGAGGTCCTCGGCGGCGTACCAGTCCACTCCGAGGATCTCGAACCCGTCCGGCTGCAGCGTGGAGATCAGCGACGCCTCGTGCACGCCGCCGTCGTACAGGATCTCGATGGCGTCGCCCCAGCCCTCCCAGCGCGGCAGCCAGTCGATCGCGAGCACGCCGTTGACGGGCAGCACCGTGCCGAGCTCTTCCTCCATCTCGCGCCGGGCGCCGGTCAGTGGGTCCTCGTCGGGCTCGACCACACCGCCGGGCAGCTCGAGGTCCTTCTTGTAGCTCACCTTGCACAGCAGCACGCGCCCGGCCGGGTCCCGGACGACGACGTGCGCGATCACCCGCTTCTTCGGCAGCACCGAGTCCATCAGCGCGGTCCAGCCGGACAGCGTGTCGGCCCGCGGGTCGTCGCGGCGCAGGCCGTAGACCGCGACGTCACGCCGCTCACCCTGCAGTACGGCGCCGCCGCGCAGCAGCCCTTCGCGCCGGAAACCGGACCGGATCGCGACCCGCGCAGCGGCCCGGTTCTCCGGGTCGACGTGGACCTGCAGCCGGTCGAGCCCAAGCTCGCCGAACGCGTACACCACCAGCACCCGGACCGCGCGCCGCGCGATCTGCCGGCCGCGGTACGGCTTGTACGTCGTCCAGGTGACCGCCCCGACACCCGGTGAGATCCGCCGGACCTCGACCGTGCCGACCGGGCCGGTCTCGCCGGCCAGCTCGACCACGAAGTTCACCGCCGACCGGTCGTCGGCGTACGCGCGGTGGGACCGCTCGACCGCGTCGGCCAGGTCGGACCGCGGCGGCGTACCGGCCAGGCCGAACCAGCGGACCATCTGGTCGTCGGCCAGTCCGTGCACGACGTCGATGTCGTCGTCGCGCCAGGGGCGCAGCGTCAGGTCCCCGTCGGTCAGCGTCGGTTGCGGCGGCACACCAGTCACGTCCGGAACGGTACCCGACGCAACTTGATCGGCCTCCGCTGCATCGAGGAGGCTCGCCGACCGTGGGACGAGACCTACAGCGGCATCTTCACGCTGACCGTTCGCTGAACCTTTCGGGCGAGTCCTGCATCGTTCCACGTAAGACCGCCTGGGGGGCACATGCTGAAACGAACACTCGCACTCGCGCTGCTGCTGACCGCACCGGCCGCCGTTCCGGTCCCGGCGCACGCCGCCGGGACCGGGATCGGAGCGGTGACCATCGCGTGGTCCGACGCCACGCACACGAAGGTCCGGATCACCTGGACCGAGACCGCGCCGGTGGCCAACACCGTGGCTGTCGAGACCGGCGAGCTGGGGAAGACGACCGCCGCGCAGCCCGACCAGCTGGTCCTGAACGCCGTGGACTTCCCCAAGAGCTCGGCCGGCCAGAGCCTGCACGTCACGGTCACCGGGACGGACGGCACCGAAGCGGTCTCGGTCGCGTTCGACAGCTACGTCGATCCCGGACGAGGGATGACGATGTCGTTCCTGGCGTACGACCAGCTGCGGTGGACGCTGCGGCCCGACACCACTGTCGACACCACGCCGAACGATCCGCTCGATCTGCCGGACTCGTACAGGTACGTGGTCAGCCGGGCGATCGACCCGCGACCCGAGGTGTGGAGCAGCTCGGACTGCACCGAGACCACACCCGCCGAGAGCACGGCCCCCACCGGCGTGATCCCGAGGCCCGACGCCCCGTTCGAGCTGCGGGTCAGGCCGAAGAACGAGTGGGGGACGTGGCAGTTCGACTACGCCTCGCGGTCCGTCAACGTCATCCCCGATCTCCAGGTGACCGGTCCGACCGCGACGCCGTACGGCGGAACGACCACGCTGACCGGGCACGTGGACGAGCACGGGATGTTCATCGAGTGGATGCCGCAGACCTGCGACTCGCACCGCTGGCCCCTGGTCCGGACGGACCTCGTCGTGCACCAGCGCACTTCGCCCACGGCACCCTGGACGGTCGTCGGCACGACCAGGACCGGCGACGACGGCAACTACGTCGCGACCTTCCGCAACCCGGGCCCGCGCGAGTACCGCGTGGTCGCGGTCGACACCATCGACTCCCTCGGCACCCCGCGCTTCGGCGCCGACAGCTTCACGCACTCCGTCCGCTCCACCACCCGGGTCGTCTCGGCGAAGTTCATCCAGCCGACCGTCAATCTCGGCACCCAGCCGCAGGCCTACCTGTGGGTCGATCCGCCGGGCAGCCAGAAGGCCGCGCTGCAGTTCAAGAACGCGTCGGGTGCCTGGCAGGGCGTCACCTACAAGACCTTGTACGCCGGCCGCGGCCTGCTCACCTTCCCGTGGAACAAGCGCGGCACGACCCAGTTCCGCTGGGTGGTGCCGGCCACCGGGTCGATCGCAGGGACATCCAGCGGCACCTTCACCCTCACCGTCCGCTAAGGGGACCAGTCATGCTGAAACGAACTCTCGCACTCACTCTGCTGCTGGCCGCACCGCTCGCGATCCCGGTCCCGGCCGATGCCGCCGGGACCGGGATCGGTCCGGTGACGATCGCCTGGTACGACGCGGCCCACACCAAGATCCGGATCACCTGGACCGAGACGAGCCCGGTGGCCAACACGGTGAAGGTGGAGCAGGGGTTCTTCACCGGCGTGCTCGGCTCCACCCCGGCGACCGGCGCGAACGAGCTCATCGCGAACGCCACGTCCTTCCCGCGGTCGGCGGTGGACGAGAAGACGCAGCAGGTCGTCGTCAGCGGTGCGGACGGCACCTCGGCGCGCTCGGTCGCCTTCGACAGCTACGTCTACGGTCCCGGCTACCCCAGCCTCGTCCTGTCGTTCCCGGCGTACGACCAGCTCCGTTGGACGCTGCCGGCCGACCCCGGAGTCGACGCCACGCCGAACGACCCGCTCGACGTTCCGGACGGGACCAGCTACCTGGTCACGCAGGGGTTCGACCCGGAGCCCGACACGTGGGGGACCTGGTCGTGCACCGAGACCACGACCGTCAGCACGGCCCTCACCGGCGTGCTGCCGAAGGCCGGGCACGCGTTCACGCTGAAGGTGACGCCGAAGAACGAGTGGGGCCGTTCGTCGTACGGCGGCGGGACGGACGTCGGCACGACGCCCGTCGTCCAGGTCACCGCTCCTGTCGCCACGGCGTACGGCGGCACCACCACGCTGACCGGGCACGTGGACCAGACCGGGATGATCGTCAGCGGAAGCCCGCCGCAGTGCGACGAGAACCGCTACGCCTCCGGCCAGACGTCCCTCATCGTCCACCAGCGCACCTCCGCCGCGGCACCGTGGACGGTGGTCGGCACCACGAAGACCGGGGACGACGGCAACTACACCGCGACGTTCCGGAACCCCGGCTACCGCGAGTACCGCGTCGTCGTCGCCAGCGGGCTCGTCGAGGGCAGCTATCCGCGCTTCGGCGCCGACAGCCAGACCGTGGCGATCCGCTCGACGACGCGGGTCGTCTCGGCGAAGTTCATCCAGCCGACCGTGAACCTGGGCACGCAGCCGCAGGCCTACCTCTGGGTCGACCCGGCCGGCAGCCAGCAGGCGGCCCTGCAGTTCAAGAATGCTTCAGGTGCCTGGCAGGGCGTCGGCTACAAGACCTTGTCCTCCGGCCGGGGCATCCTCACGTTCCCGTGGAACAAGCGCGGCGTCACCCAGTTCCGCTGGCTCGTTCCCGCCTCGCCGGGCGTCGACGCGGCGTACAGCGCGACCTTCTCCCTCACCGTCCGCTGAAGGGGATCACCCATGCTGAAACGAACTCTGGCCCTCAGCCTGCTGCTGACCGCGCAGGCCCTGCCCGCACCCGCTGCACCCGCTGCGCCGGCCGCGATCGGCCCGGTCACCGTCGCCTGGTCCGACGCGACCCACACCAAGATCCGGATCACCTGGACCGAGACCACCCCGGTGGCCAACACGCTCTCGGCGGACTCCGACGCCGACGAGGGCGACGGCTTCCCGGTCGGGGAGTTCGGGACGACCACCGCGGCGCAGCCGAACGAGTACCTGGTGACGGCGAAGCAGCTGAGCAAGACGACCGACCCGGCCTCGCACAGCTGGATCGTCGTCGCGGGGGGCGGGACCCAGGCGCGGTCGGTCGACTTCGACCAGTTCCTGTACGACGGGGACCTGCAGCTGTCGTTCGTCGGGGACAAGATCCGGTGGACGCTGCCGCCGGACGACTCCGTCGACGGCACTCCGGGTGACCCGCTGGACCTGCCGAAGAAGTTCACCTACACCGCTCGCCAGCGGGTGGACAGCAACCCGGCCAGCAGCGACGAGTGCAGCAACACGGACTACGTGTCCACGACCCCGACCGGAGACCTGCCGAACCGTGGTCAGGCCTACGCGCTGCCCGTCTTCACCGAGAACGAGTGGGGCGGCCGCGTCGACTACGGATGGGTCGCGTACACCAAGAGCATGTCCGTCGCCTCACCGGCCAGTACGCCGTACGGCGGGACGACGACGCTGCGGGGCACCGTCAACGAGACGGTGCTGAACGAGGAAGTGAGCACGCCGTACTGCGAGGAGCTGTTCCTGCCGGCTGCCGACGAACCCGTGACCGTGATGCAGCGGACCGCGGGGAACGCGCCGTGGACGGTCGTCGGCACCACGAAGACCGACGGGCTCGGCAACTACACCGCGGTCTTCAGGAACCCCGGCCATCGGCAGTACCAGGTGGTCCGCCCGAGCAAGGTGGAGTACGGGACCAGCGCGACGTATGGCTACACCCGGTACGTCGAGCCGGTCCGGGCGACGACGCGGATCGTGTCGGCCAAGTTCATCAATCCGGTGGTGAACCTCGGCACGCAGCCGCAGGCCTACCTGTGGGTCGATCCGGCCGGGACGCAGAAGGCGGCGCTGCAGTTCAAGAACGCATCGGGTGCCTGGCAGGGCGTCACCTACAAGACCCTGTACGCCGGTCGCGGGCTGATCGCGTTCCCGTGGAACAAGCGCGGCGTCACCCAGTTCCGCTGGTACGTCCCGGCGACGCCGGTGGCCGATGCGTCGTACAGCGGAGTCTTCACGCTGACCGTGCGATGAGTCCGCAACTTTCCGCGCGACGCGTGCATCATGACGGGTAGAGACAAGGGGATGAGCATGCTGAAGAGATCTATCGCGCTCGCTGGGGCGGCAGCGCTGGTGACCGGGCTGGGCGTGCAGACCGCCGCGGCCACGCCGGTGCGGGCCGCGAGCGTGAGCAACGTCCAGCTCGACTGGGCCGACGCCGAGCACACCACGATCAAGATCACCTGGACCGAGTCGGCGCCGTCCGCGAACAAGCTGACGCTGTCCGGTGCCACCGAGTTCGGGACGACGACGGCCGCGCAGCCGAACGAGTACCTGGTCGACTCGGCGAGCCTGTCCAACACCAGCGATCCGGCCGACAAGAGCTGGATCGAGGTCGCGGACAGCTCCGGCGTCGCGACGAAGTCGGAGCTGTTCGACCGTTTCAACTACGGCGGGGGACCGGCGAAGGCCTCGTTCACCGCCGACGGCAAGCTGCAGTGGACGATGCCGGCCGACACCTCCGTCGACGGTACGCCGGACGACCCGCTCGACCTGCCGAAGAACTACACCTACGCGCCGCAGCAGCGGGTCGACATCGACCCGGTCGGCACCTACGAGTGCGAGGACACCAGCCTCCCGGCGACCACCGTCCCGACCGGCACGGCGCCGAACCCGGGCAAGGCGTACGACCTGTTCCTCGACGTCGACAACGAGTGGGGCGCCGCGCGGTACATCTACGTCCCGGTCGGCACGACCAAGAGCCTCACGATCGCCGGCCCAGCCGCGACCAGGTACGGCGAGACGACCACGCTGACCGGTGTGATGACCGGATCGTTCCTGTTCGAGCAGGGCAGGCCGCCGGTCTGCGAGGAGACCACCGAACCGGTGGCGAACGAGTCGGTGGTGATCCAGCAGCGCACGTCACCGACCGCGGCCTGGACCACGGTCGGTTCCACCAAGACCGATGCCAACGGCAAGTACACGGCGGTCGTGAAGAACCCGGGCCACCGCGAGTACCGCGTGATCCGGCTGAACACGGTGCACACCGAAGGCGCGTCGTACGGTCTGACCGGCGGCAGCAAGTCCGTCCGCGCGACCACCCGCGTCGTGTCGGCCAAGTTCATCAACCCGGTGGTTGCCCTCGGCACCCAGCCGCAGGCCTACCTGTGGGTCGACCCGGCCGGCACGCAGAAAGCGGCGCTGCAGTTCAAGAACGCGTCGGGTGCCTGGCAGGGGCTGAGCTACAAGACCCTGTACGCCGGCCGTGGCCTGCTCGCCTTCCCGTGGAACAAGCGCGGCGCCACGCAGTTCCGTTGGTGGGTCCCCGCTACGGCAACCGCCGACGCCACCTACAGCGGAGTCTTCACGCTGACCGTCCGCTGACCCACATTCGTTGCAGGCGGTGCCCTCAATCCCCCGGCCCCGCCTGCAACTTCTTTTGGGCGGAGCAACAACTTTTCCGTGCGGCCGTGCATCGAGCCACGTAGACGACTACTGGGGAGCTCGCATGCTGCAAGGACTCCTGGCCACCGCCCTCGGCCTGGCCTTGGTTACCAACCCTTTACCCGCCTCCGCCGCCGCGACCGTCGACGGCGTGACGATCGCGTGGGCCGACTCCACCCGCACCAAGATCCGCGTCACCTGGAACGAATCGGCGCCGGTCGCCAACACGCTGCGGTTCGAGAGCTCCGGTGAGCCGCTCGACCTCGGCGCCACGACGGCGGCCCAGCCGAACCAAGTACTGCTCAACGCGTCCCACCTCGGATCGTCCGGCCAGTACGACGAAGGCCGCGTCGTCGTCACCGCGACCGGTGGCACCGAGGCGAGCTCGCCGGCCTTCGACCGCTTCCTGCCGGACATCCAGCCGGCGCTGAACTTCGCGGCCGACGGGCGCTGGACCTGGCGCACCGAGTTCTCCGTCCCGGACGACACCACGCCGGACGATCCGCTCGACGTCGACCTGCTCGCCCGGTACACGCCGCGGCTGCTCGTCGACCAGGAACCGCGGGTGCTCGGCGGCTGCGGCGTGATCGATGGACCGACCACCAGTACGACGACCGGCCCGGTGCCCGTGATCGACCAGGCCGCCGCACTGGTGATCAGCTCGGCGAACGAGTGGGGACCCGGCGGCCGCGCCGGCCAGAGCCTGCCGGTGACCACCGCCACGATGTCACTCACCGCGCCCAGCAGCACGGCGTACGGCGCTCCGCTGGTGCTGACCGGCCGGTCGATGGAGAAGCGGATCATCTTCTCGCCGTCGACCGGTTCCTGCGGGATCTACAACGAGTCCCTGAGCGGCACCCGCCTGGAGGCGCGCGACTCCGCCGGCGGGCCGTGGTACCTGGTCGGAACGCTTCCGCAGCAAGGTGGCGACGGAGCCGTCGAGGCCAACCTGGTCAACCGAGGCGCCCGTGAGTACCGGTTGAGCCGTCCCGAGATCCACTCCTCGAACTACGTCTACATCGGGGCCACCTCACCGATCCGGGCGGTGCGCACCACCACCCGCGTCGTCTCCGCCAAGTTCATCCAGCCGGTCATCACGGTCGGCACCCAGCCCCAGGCCTACCTGTGGGTCGATCCGGCCGGCAGCCAGACCGCCGCGCTGCAGTTCAAGAACGCGTCGGGCGCCTGGCAGGGCGTGACCTCCAAGACCCTGTCCTCCGGGCGCGGGCTGGTCGCCTTCAACTGGAACGTGCGCGGCACGTTCCAGTTCCGCTGGTGGGTCTCCGGCAGCACGACCGGTCTCACGGTCGACCCGACGTACAGTCCCGTCTTCCCTCTCACGATTCGGTAGATCCGCTGATGATGACTTCCTTGCTCGCGACGACTCTGCTCTCCACCGCGCTGACCGGTTCGCCGTCCGTGCTCGCCGCCGACGTCCAGCTCGCCTGGACCACCGACGGCAAGATCCGGATCATCTGGACCGAGACCACGGCCGCGCCCAACACCGTCGCGCTCGAACGGGCGGGCGCCGCCGACCTGCCGCTGGGCACCCGGACGGCGGCCCAGCCGAACGAGCTCGTCGTCGAACCGGCCGCGCTGGACCCCTCGACCGCCGGCACCAGCGCCGCGCGGATCGTGGTGTCCGAACCGACCGGCGACGTCGCCCGCTCGGCAGCCTTCGACCGCTACACCCGCGACCGCGCCGTACCGCAGATCAGCCACCTCCCGAACGGGGACCTGGCCTGGTCGGTGCCGCCGGACACGGTCGCCGACAGCACGCCGAACGACCCGCTCGACTCCGACCAGCCGACGACGTACGGGTTGCGGCTGATGACGGGGGAGAAGCCGTGGACCTACGACCGGTGCCGGATCGACTACACGACACCCACCGTCGCGCCGAACGGCGTGGTGAGCAAGCAGGGGTCGATGGAGATCAGGACCATGGCCTACAACGAGTGGGGTCCCTCGGAGCTCGACTGGCGGCTGGTCGGGAGCAGCAGCGTCACGCTGAACGCCGCGAGCACGTCGCCGTACGGCGGGACGACCACGCTGACGGGCAAGGTCGCCGCCCACGGGATCTACGAGAACCCGGCGCCGCCCAACGGCGCCCTGCCGATCTGCTTCGACAACGACGCCGACGGTGTCCGCGCCAACACGGCGATCACCCTGCAGGCGCGGGACTCCGCCACCGGTCCCTGGTACGTCGTCGGCCCCGGCAAGACCGATGCCGCAGGCAACTACAAGTTCGCGCTGCGGACGCCGGGCACCCGCGAGTACCGGGTGACGGTCGGCGGCACCTCGACGATGCGGCCCGCCACCAGCCCGGCCGGCACGGTCCGTGCCACCACCCGGGTCGTCTCGGCCAAGTTCATCGACCCGACCATCACCGTCGGCACCCAGCCGCAGGCCTACCTCTGGGTCGACCCCGCGGGCACCCAGAAGGCCGCGCTCCAGTTCAAGAACGCGTCGGGCGCGTGGCAGGGCCTCACCTACAAGACCCTGTACGCCGGCCGCGGCCTGGTCGCGTTCCCGTGGAACGTCCGCGGGACCTTCCAGTTCCGCTGGTGGATCCCCGCGAGCACCACCTCGACCGGCCTGCCGGTCGAAGCGGCGTACTCAGGAGTGTTCTCGCTGACGGTTTCCTAGCCGTCGTACCGGAACCAGACGGCGGCCAGCGGCGGTACCGAGATCTCGGCGCTGCTGGCCATGCCGTGCCAGCTGGTGCCGTTGGCGTCGACGCCGCCGAAGTTGCCGACGCCGGAACCGCCGTACGCCGCCGCGTCGGTGTTGAGGATCTCGTGCCAGTGGCCCTCGAACGGTAGGCCGAGGCGGTAGCCGTGGTGGGGGACCGCCGAGAAGTTCACCACAGCGGCGACCGTCGGCTCACCCTCGCCGCCGAAGCGGACGAACGAGAACGTGTTGTTGCCGGCGTCGTTCGCGTCGATCCAGCTGAACCGCTCGGGCACGTGGTCGTTGGCCCACAGCGCCCGCAGCTCCTTGTACGACACGTTGAGGTCCTTGACCAGCTGCCGCAGGCCCTGGTGGTCGGCGTGCTCGAGCAGCCACCAGTCGAGCTCACCCTTCTCCGACCACTCCGACTCCTGGCCGAACTCGCCGCCCATGAACAGCAACTGCTTGCCCGGGTGCGCCCACATCATCCCCAGGTAGGCGCGCAGGTTCGCCAGCTGCTGCCAGCGGTCGCCGGGCATCTTGCGCAGCAGCGAGCCCTTGCCGTGCACGACCTCGTCGTGCGACAGCGGGAGCACGAAGTTCTCGGAGTAGGCGTACATCATCGAGAACGTCAGCTCATGGTGGTGGTACTGGCGGTGCACCGGCTCGTGCTCCAGGTAGCGCAGCGAGTCGTTCATCCAGCCCATGTTCCACTTGAAGCCGAAGCCGAGCCCGCCCAGATGCGTCGCCCGGGTGACGCCCGGCCAGGACGTCGACTCCTCGGCGACCGTGATCACGCCGGGCACCCGCTTGTAGAGCGTCGCGTTCATCTCCTGCAGGAACGACACGGCCTCGAGGTTCTCGCGGCCGCCGTACTGGTTCGGCACCCACTGGCCTTCCTGGCGCGAGTAGTCCAGGTAGAGCATCGAGGCGACCGCGTCGACCCGCAGGCCGTCGATGTGGAACTCCTCGGCCCAGTAGAGCGCGTTCGCGACCAGGAAGTTGCGCACCTGCGGCCGGCCGAAGTCGAACACCAGCGTGCCCCAGTCGGGCTGCTCGCCGCGGCGCGGGTCCGGGTGCTCGTACAGGGCGGTGCCGTCGAACTTGGCCAGCGCCCAGGCGTCCTTCGGGAAGTGCGCGGGCACCCAGTCGACCAGCACGCCGATGCCGGCCTGGTGCAGCTTGTCGACCAGGAAACGGAAGTCGTCGGGGTCGCCGAAGCGCGAGGTCGGCGCGAAGTACGACGTGACCTGGTACCCCCAGGAGCCGCCGAACGGGTGCTCCATCACCGGCATGAACTCGACGTGGGTGAAGCCCATCTCGTTGACGTAGGCAACGAGTTCGTCGGCCAGCTCGCGGTAGCTCTTTCCCTTGCGCCACGACCCGATGTGCACCTCGTACACGCTCATCGGCTCGGCGTACGCCTCGGCGGCCGCGCGGCGCTCGAGCCAGTCCGCGTCCTGCCACGCGTACGTCGTCTCGTGCACGACGGAGGCGTTGGCCGGCGGGACCTCGGCCAGGTTCGCCATCGGGTCGGCCTTCTGCCGCCAGACACCGTCGCGGCCGCAGATGTCGAACTTGTACCGGGTGCCCGGACCGACGCCCGGGACGAACAGCTCCCAGACGCCGCTCGACCCCATCGTGCGCATCGGGTGCGCGCGGCCGTCCCAGAAGTTGAAGTCGGCGGTCAGCCGGATGCCCTGCGCGTTCGGCGCCCAGACCGCGAACGACGTGCCGGTCACGGTGCCGCCCGGGCCGTCGTACCGGCGGACGTGCGCACCGAGCACGGACCAGAGCTGCTCGTGGCGGCCCTCACCGATCAGGTGCAGGTCCATCTCGCCGAGCGACGGCAGGTACCGGTAGGGGTCGTCGACCTCGAGCGCGGGGCCGTCGGTGTAGGTCACCTCGAGCCGGTAGTCGGGCACCTTCTCGACGTCGAGCACGCCGACCCAGATGCCCTCGAACTCGTGCTCCAGCTCGATCCGCTCGTCGTCGTACAGGGCGGTCACCGTCGCCGCGAACGGCCGCAGGACGCGCAACGTCACCGATCCGTCGCCCAGGTGCGGGCCGAGGACCTGGTGCGGATCGTGGTGAGTCCCGGCGACCAGCCGCTCGAGCACCGACCGATCGACGTCGACCCGCTGCACACCGGCCGTCGCGGTACCGGTCACGACCTGCCCGGTCGCGGTCGGAACCACCTGCTCAGCAGGCTTCCTGACCGGTTCCGTCATCGCCTCCGACAGCGGCGTCCGCACCTCGGAGTCGTGCTCGTCGCGCTCGTTCGATCCCATGCACCCAATCCTGCCCGATGGACTCTTCGATTCCCGCATCCCGTACCCGTCCGGCAGGGACGTACACAAGAAACGCCTACCGCTGCAGCGTGTAGTCGCGCACGGCGCCGGGCACCCGGAAGCGCCGGCCGTCGTGGTCCTCGACCAGCAGCAGGTTGCGGTCCGCCAGCTCGGTCAGCGCCGGAGCGACGTCCCGTGGGTCCGCGGCGATGCGCTCGGCATCCTCCAGGGTGAATCCGCCGGCGAAGACGACGACCTCGTGCAGGACCTTGCGCTCCGCCGCGCCGAGCAACTGGTACGTCCAGTCGAGTACGGCGGACAGGCCGCTGCTCAGCTCTTCGGCCACGCGTGCGACAGACAGCGTGCGGGTGAGACCCGCAGCCAGTTCGATGCCGAGCGGCAGGTGCTCGGTCGCGGTGCAGATCGCCGCGACCTCCGAGGCGACAGCTGCCTGCGCGTCCGCGGCGCAGCGCTCGGTGAACAGCTGAGCGGCGGAGTGCTCGTCGAGTGGTTCCAGCATCCGCAGCTCTTCGTCGGGCAGCTGGAGAGGTTCGCGAGAGGTGACCAGCACGGTCAGGTTGGTGCGTTCGAGCAGGTGGGCGACCGTCTTCGCGACCGGCTCCAGCTGGTGCTCGGCGTCGTCGAGCACCAGGAGCCCGGTCTCACGGCGTTGTGCCGATTCCAGCTCGGTGGCCTCGATTGCCCGGAGCGGGATCAGCTGCACCGGGTGTCCCGCGGCGGCCATCGCCCGGGTCGCTTCGAAGGCCAGCCGGGACTTCCCGCTCCCGGGCGCACCGGTGAGCGTGATCAGGCCGGGGGTGCGCAACCGTCGTACGAGGTCGGACAGCTCGGCCTGGCGGCCCACGAACGTTGTCATAGGCAACGGAAGGTCGAAGGGCTCGGGAGGGGCCGCGTGGACCTGGAGGCTCGGGTCCTGGCGCAGCAGGCGGAGCTCCATCTCGGCCGTCTCCGGCGCCGGGTCCACGCCCAGCTCGTCCGCCAACCGTGCCCGCAGCTGTGCCAGCCGGTTGAGTGCATCCGCCTGCCGGCCGGTCCGGTAGAGCGCTAGCGCGAGCGAGCACCACAGCCGTTCGTGCAGCGGATGTTCGGCGGCCAGTGCCTCCAGCTCGCGCCCGGCCTCGGTCGCGCCGCCGAGGGCGAGCTCGGCATCGAGTCGCTCCAGCTGCAGATCCAGCCGCCAGGTGTCCAGCTGCTCGGCCTCGGTCGCGGCGTACGGAACCGCACGCAGATCCGCGAGCGAAGCGCCTCGCCACAGCCCGAGCGCTTCCCGTCCGAGCGCGCTCACCGTCGCGTGATCGCCTGCGCGCGCGGCGGCGTACAGGCTCTTCGCCAGCGATCGTGCGTCGACGAGGTCCGTCATCTGCGCGGACAACGCGTAGCCGTTGGAGGCTCGCGTCAGTACGTCGGGAGTGCCGAGCGCCGTGCGCAACCGGGAGGCGAGCACCCGCAGGCGTTCGGTCGGACGGGCCAGATCGACGTCGCCCCACAGATCGACAGCGAGCCGTTGATCGGGAACCGGCAGACCGTTCGCGAGCGCGAGCCGCACCAGCAGCGCGCGCTCCAGGGGCCGGTCGACCGCGATCGCTCGCCCGTCGAGCCGCACGGCGAGAGGTCCCAGGACGAGGACCTCCAGCTGCGGCTCGGACGGCATAGCCAGCAGTATGTCAGCGCGCCAGCTCTCCAGGCCGGGCAAACCGTCGCTTGTGGACACCCCTGCGGGCGCCCACAATCGCGACCTGCCGCAACCGGTCAGTCCTCGTCGTCGTGGGACTCCGTCGTGCTCAGCTGAGCGGCCGCGGCGAGCGGGATCGGGAGCCAGCTCGGGCGGTTGCGTGCCTCGTACATGGTCTCGTAGATCACCTTGTCGGCCAGGAACGCGCTGAGCAGCACACCCTGGTCGCGCGGGTCCGTGCCCGCGACCTCGGCGTACCCGTCGCAGAAGGCGCGACGGTTCCGGTTCGCCCACTCGGCCGCCCGGTAAGCGATCTGCTGATCGCCCTGGTGATCGGCCAGCAGCGACCGCGCCGCGTAGTCGAACGAGCGCAGCATCCCGGCGATGTCCTTGATCGGAGTGTCCAGCGCCCGCCGCTCGATCAGTGACTTGGCCGGCTCGCCCTCGAAGTCGATCAGCTTCCAGCCGTCGATCGTGCGCAGCACCTGACCCAGGTGGAAGTCACCGTGGATCCGCTGCACCGGCACGGCCTCGCCGTACTCCGCGAGCGCGGTGAAGGCCCGGCTCAGGCCCTCGGCGTACGGCTGCAGCTCCGGGATCGCGGCGGACGCCTTGTCCAGCCGGCGCTGCATCGCGGCCGCGTGCTGAATCATCAGGTCCGGCGCCCAGACGTCCGACCCGAGCGCTTTGGCCAGCTCCGAGTGCACCTCGGCCGTCGCCGCACCGAGCCGGTGCGACTCCCCGGCGAAGTCGCCACCGACCTCTTCGGCGTGCAGGTCGGCCTCGGCGTACAGGTCCCGCACGGACGTCGTGGCGTACGACCAGCCGTCGGTCGAGTTCTTCTCGAACGCCGTCATCATCGCCAGGTCGCCCGAGTCCGTGCCGCCGCCGGCGCGCGGCCAGGAGCCACGCGCCGACCCGAGCACCTCGGGCACCAGCTCGGAACCCGCCTCGGTGAGCGCCGACTCGATCTCGACCCCGGGGTTGCTCCCGGGCTCGAGCCGGCGGAACACCTTCAGCAAGGCGGTGTCGCCGAAGACCAGCGACGTGTTGCTCTGCTCGACCGTCAGCACCAGCGACTGCGCGTCGTCCGGTACGACGAGCGTGCGCTCCGGCGAGTGCACCGGGTGGAACTCCAAGCCTGTTAACTGCCGCCCGTGGGTCAGTGCGTCCAGCCAGTACGGCGTGGCTTCCTTGTCGTGCAGGGCGTCGTACACCCAGACCCTGGTGTCACCCAGGTCGGGCTCGGACCAGTCGCCGATCAACGCGTGGCCGAGGTTGTCGACCGGCGCGGTGCGGTAGCTGAGCGGCAACTGGTACACCCGGATGGCGGTCGCCGCCCCGGGCGGGCCCGAGCAGTAGACGAACCCGATCCGGACCGCGGGCCAGACGCCCTCGTCCGACAGCCACGCTGAGGTGGCCAGCGCTTCGACGTCGACGTCATGTCCTTTCTCACCGAACCATCGCTGGTGGGTGCAGAAGGACTGGACCTGGTCCAGATGGGAAGTCACGAAATGCTCTCCTCACGATCGGCCGACCTGTTCACCGGCAACCGGAACCAGTAGAAGCCGTGCGCGCCCAGCGTCAGCAGGTACGGCAGCTCACCGATGGTCGGGAAGTGCACACCGCCGAGCAGCTCCACCGGCTCGACGCCCTGCCACTGCCGCAGGTCCAGCTCGATCGGCTGGGGGAACCGCGACAGGTTGTTCACGCACAGGACGACGTCGTCGCCGAACTCCCGGATGTACGAGAGCACGCTCGGGTTCGAACCGCCCAGGTCCGTGAAGGTACCCATGCCGAAACACGGGTGCTGCTTACGGGTCTGGATCATCCGCCGCGTCCAGTGCAGCAGCGACGAGGCGTTCTCCATCTCGGCCTCGACGTTGACCGCCTGGTACCCGTACACCGGGTCCATGATCACCGGCAGGCTGAGCTTGCCCGGCGTCGCGGTCGAGAACGAGGCGTTGCGGTCCGGGGACCACTGCATCGGGGTCCGGACGCCGTCGCGGTCACCGAGCCAGATGTTGTCGCCCATGCCGATCTCGTCGCCGTAGTACAGGATCGGGGAGCCGGGCAGCGACAGCAGCATCGCGGTGAACAGCTCCATCCGGTTCACGTCGTTGTCCAGCAACGGCGCGAGCCGGCGGCGGATCCCGATGTTGGCCTTCATCCGCGGGTCCTGGGCGTACTCGCCCCACATGTAGTCGCGCTCCTCGTCACTGACCATCTCGAGCGTGAGCTCGTCGTGGTTGCGCAGGAAGATGCCCCACTGACAGGTGTCGGGGATCTGCGGGGTCTGGGCCAGGATCTCCGAGATCGGGAAGCGCGACTCGCGTCGTACGCCCATGAAGATCCGCGGCATCACCGGGAAGTGGAAGGCCATCTGGCACTCGTCGCCGCCGGAGTCGCGGTCGCCGAAGTAGTCGACCACGTCGGCCGGCCACTGGTTGGCCTCGCAGAGCAGGATGCGGTCGGTGTAGTTCGCGTCCACCTCCTTGCGGACCCGCTTCAGGAACTCGTGCGTCCTGGGCAGGTTCTCGCAGTTGGTGCCCTCCTCCTCGAACAGGTACGGCACCGCGTCGAGCCGGAAGCCGTCGATGCCGAGGTCGAGCCAGAACTTCAGCGCCTCGATCATCGCGTCCCCGACCGCCGGGTTCTCGAAGTTGAGGTCGGGCTGGCTGGAGTAGAACCGGTGCCAGAAGTACTGCTGGCGGACCGGGTCCCAGGTCCAGTTCGAGGTCTCGGAGTCGACGAAGATGATCCGCGCGTCCGAGTAGGCCTCGTCGTTGTCGGACCAGACGTAGAAGTCGCCGTACGGGCCGTCGGGATCGGTGCGCGACGCCTGGAACCAGGGGTGCTGGTCCGAGGTGTGGTTCATCACGAAGTCGACGATGACGCGCATGCCACGGGTGTGGCAGGCGTCCATGAACGCGGCGAAGTCGGCGATCGTGCCGACCTCGGGCATCACGTTGGTGTAGTCGGAGATGTCGTACCCGCCGTCACGCAGAGGTGAGGGGTAGAACGGCGGTAACCACAGACAGTCCACGCCGAGCCACTCGAGATAGTCGAGTTTCTCGGTCAGGCCTTGCAGATCGCCGATTCCGTCGGCGTTCGAGTCCTTGAATGACCGCACGAGGACCTCGTAGAAGACGGCCCGCTTGAACCACAGCGGGTCACTCTTCGTCAGTCCGTGGTGCTGCTCCGGCAGCATGTCGGTCACGCTCACCTCCATCGGGTGTATTCCCCTCGGTCCAAACCTAGCGGTACTTGCGGCTGCCACCACCGGACGATTCCGGCGACGCGCGGGTGGACACCGGGGCGGGCTCCGATTCCAGTACCCGTCGCGCGGGCATCTCAAAAGGAACCAGGGTCCGGGGTGTCCGGGGGTGCAGTGGATTGACGCCGTGGGACTCGGTCCGGACCGGCGTTGAAGTCAGTGTGACGCCGCTTTGCCAGTACAAGCAAATAGGGGCCACATCACCCTATTCCAAGGCCGATTCGTTACCTCGACCGCGTTGCTTCCGCGCCGTTCGCGCGTTAGTTCTGGTCAGTCCGTGGCGACCGGCGGGGCTTGCGGACGTACTTGGTGAAGCCGGCGCGTTCGGCGTCGGCCTCGGTGCGGAACCAGACCTCGGGCTTGGTGCGGCCGTAGTACGGCGAGTCCGGCGTGTGGAAGAGCATCGACTGGGCGTTGCCCTTGATCGTGAACCCGTCGGGCGGGCTCTGGTGCTCCACGGCGTCGGCCGAACCCGGTCCGTACTTCCCCGGTACGACGGCCCGCCCGGACCCGTCGAACAGCGTCGGCTGCGAGGAGTCGACCAGGTCCATCCGCTGGGAGAAGGCGGGTTGCTCCTCCGCGGGGGTCGGCTTCGCCGGAGCCGGGCGAACCTCCGGCTCCACCTGTTGCTCTTCGCTTCGCGCGAGCGGCGCCCCGGCGGTGACCAGCACCTTCTCTTCTTCGACCGCTGCTTCTTCAGGTACTTCGGCAGCCACCGGCTCCCGGCGGTTGAGCAGGAGCCACGTGATCACCGCTCCCAGCGCGAACGCCAAGAGCTCCCACGGCCAGTTGTTGCGGGCCAGGGTGCTCATCGCTGGGTGCTCCGGTGGATGACGTAGGCGGCGGCGCTGCCCAGGACGAAGGCGGCCAGCAGCAGTACCCACAGCTGCGCGTACAGCGAACTCATCGACGACCCCTACAGGACTCGGATCTCCACCCGGCGGTTCGCGATCCGCCCGGCGGAGGTGTGGTTGGACGCGACCGGCTCGGACTCGCCGTACCCGCGGCTGATGATCCGCCCGGCCGGCACTCCCAGCCGGACCAGCTCGGTCGTCACCGCCTCGGCGCGCTGCTGCGACAGCGGCAGGCTCGTCGCCGGGTCGCCGAGGTTGTCGGTGTGACCGCCGACCTCGACCCGGGCGGTGGCACAGCTCTTCAGCAGCGCGGCGACCCGCGCGACCGATCCGCGCGACCGTTCGTTGACGATCGCCGTACCGGACAGGAACACGATCTTGTGCTGACCGGTCACCTGCGCCAGCCGGTTCTCGAACGTCTGGCAGGCCTCGCTCACCGGCGGCTTGGTCGCGGTCGGCACGCGCAGCTGGTTCGCGACGACGGCACCCGGTACGGCCTTGGCCGCGGCCCGCGCCGCCGTCGCCTTGGTCGCCTGGTCGGCGACGTCACCGGTCAGGGTGACCGTCTCCCCGTCGTACCGGACGGCGACGTCACCCGTCGCCGACCGCAGAGCTTGCAGTACGCCGACGAGCGCGTTCGGGTTCACCAGGCCGGTCGACTCGTCGACCGTCAGCTTGTCGCCGAAGGTCTCGCCGTCGTCGAGCAACGCCTGGATGTCGCCGGCGACCTTGTCCTTCGCGGCCTGGTTCCGCAGCACGGCGGTGACCTGCAGCCCGTCGGTCTCGGTCCAGGCGACGGAGAACGGAGCCGCCTCGGGCTCGGCCGGTACGACGCTCGCCGACTCACTCGGTGCCGGGGGAGTGGTGCTGGGCGGTCTCGTCGCGGGCGCTTCCGGCGTACCGGCTTCGTCGGCGGTCGCGTTGCTCAGACCGTCGCCCTTGAAGGCGACCAGGACCGCGGTGAGCAGCAGCGGAACGACCAGAAGGGCAAGCAGCCAGATCCGAGCGGGTCGCCGCGGTGATCCAGGCACGTGTTCCTCCGTCGATACGGTCATTGACCGTGCGCGAGGAGATTACTCCGTGAAGCGGTTCGGATGCACGCCGGACCACGGTCTGATCCCGGCGTCGTCCGAGGCAGGCCAGGACCTCGTGACCGAGGGGTCCGGTGATCGCGTGAACATTTTTATTTGGGTTTCTTCTTTTCTTAACCCGGTGTGCTGAGTAGGGTGCGGACAGTGCCTCTCCCGCCCCCCTGGAGGAACACCATGAGGATCCGAACCCTGCCCACCCTGGTCGCCGCGCTCGCACTGCTCGGCACCGGAGTGGTCCCCGCCGCCGTCGCGGCCACCCCGTCCGAGGACGCCGGCTCACTGCCGACCCAGGTGGTCGAGCAGCAGGACGGCACCCACGCGACCGCCGCCGGCAAACGCGTCGTCGGCTACTTCACCGAGTGGGGTGTCTACGACCGCAACTACCACGTCAAGAACATCAAGACGAGCGGGTCGGCCGCGAAGCTGACCAACATCGTCTACGCCTTCGGCAACACGACCGGCGGCCGCTGCACGATGGGTGACTCCTACGCGGCGTACGACAAGGCCTACGACGCCGCCGGGTCGGTCGACGGCGTCGCGGACACCTGGGACACCGGTGCGCTGCGCGGCAACTTCAACCAGCTGCGCAAGCTGAAGAAGGAGTTCCCGAACATCAAGGTGGTCTGGTCGTTCGGCGGCTGGACCTGGTCCGGCGGCTTCACCGAGGCCGCCAAGAACCCGGCCGCGTTCGCCGAGTCCTGCCACGCGCTGGTCGAGGACCCGCGCTGGGCCGACGTGTTCGACGGCATCGACATCGACTGGGAGTACCCGAACGCCTGCGGCCTGAGCTGCGACACCTCCGGACCGAACGCGTTCAACAACGTGATCAGCGCGCTGCGCACCAAGTTCGGCTCGTCCGCGCTGGTGACGGCCGCGATCACCGCCGACGGCACCAACGGCGGCAAGATCGACGCCACCGACTACGCGACCGCGGCGCAGAAGCTCGACTGGATCATGCCGATGACCTACGACTACTTCGGCGCCTTCGCCGCCCAGGGGCCGACGGCACCGCACTCGCCGCTCACGTCGTACAACGGCATCCCGACCGCCGGGTTCTACAGCGACGCGGCGATCCAGAAGCTCAAGTCCAAGGGCGTCCCGGCGTCGAAGCTGCTGCTCGGGATCGGCTTCTACGGCCGTGGCTGGACCGGCGTCACCCAGGCCGCACCCGGCGGTAGCGCGACCGGCGCCGCTCCCGGCAAGTACGAGGCCGGCATCGAGGACTACAAGCTGATCTCCACCCGCTGCCCGTCCACCGGCACCGTCGGCGGTACGGCGTACGCGTTCTGCAACGGCCAGTGGTGGGGCTACGACACCCCCGCGACGATCCGCAGCAAGATGTCGTACGCGAACCAGCAGTCCCTCGGCGGCGCCTTCTTCTGGGAGCTGTCCGGCGACACCAGCAACGGCGAGCTGATCACCGCCGTCAAGACCATCGGCTGATCCGGCAGCCCTCCCCGCGTCCGGTCCTCTGCCCCGTCCGGCAGAGGGCCCGGACGCCTTCGGCTACCCCCGACACCCGGCTCCGCGTCTGGCGGCGCAGCCGGGCGTACGCCGTACTGCGGGCGTTCGCAGTACGGCGTACCGGCATGTCCGGAGGCCACTACTACGGGAGACGGATCAACGGCCGGCGCACCGGCGCGGCGAGGTGTCCACCGTGGCTGGTGTCAGCCAGGTCGCATTTGTGCCACGCGCTCGCGCAGGGTTTCCCTTGACTTCACCTTCGCGGTTGAGCGTACTTGTCTCTGCGCCTGACCCGGCAAACGTTTGAGCGGAGGGGCCCCATGGAGGCTGTGCCGGACTCGTCGTTGATCATCGGCGTCGCCACGACCAGTGCCGAACGCGTCCAGCTGGCACGCCTGCTGAGCGGTGCCGATGCCCTGCTCTTGGTGTCCAGCGCCGAACAGGCAAGGACCTTCCTGGACCTCACCACAGCCCTCGGCACCCAGCCCGTGGTCCTCGCTCCAGGCGTCCTCCCACCGGATCCCGCCGTTGAGACTCCTGCCCAGATCGAAGCAGCCTTGCCCAGAACAGACAACGTGGTCGCCCTCCCAGCCGCCCTACGCCTCGACGAAGACCGCCGAGTAGTCCGCTGGAAGGACCGCGAGGTCCCCCTTACCCGCCTGGAACACGACTTCCTCCACTGCCTCGTCCAAAAACCAGGCCAGGTCTGGACCTACCAGCACCTCCACCACGCCGTCTGGGGCAACGAACACCTCGGCCACGGCTCCCACATCCACTCAGTGGTCAAACGCCTCCGCCAAAAACTCGCCCACCTGGGCGCGACCGTAACCATCCACGCAGTCCGAGGCGTCGGCTTCCACTTGCTGCCTGCGGCCTGACCGGGCGGAGCGCCGACCCAGTTCGGAGCGGACAGCCGCCCGGCCTGCACGGCAAGACCCGGTCACGGGCGGGCCGCTGGTTTGCCGGCCGATTACGGTGGCGTGATGACAGAGGTGAAGCTCGGAATGTCCAAGCACGAGGTGACTGAGCTGCTCGGGCCGCCGCTGGACTACATGTCGCTGGGTGGTCTGCTCGGCACGACCCCGTACAGCGGGACCTTGTACGGCGGGACTGTGCGGCCTACCGGCTTGTTCGGCCGCTTCCGCAAGCCCAAGGTGGTGCCGAACGATCAGGTGCGGCTCACCGGCGGCAAGGTGACGTGGCTTTACCGTGACGTGCCGCCGGGCATGGAGACGCTCGTGACGTTGACCAACGGCGTCGTCACCGACGCCTTCGACCGGCCGTACGACCCGTCAACTCGCACACAGCCCGATCACGAGTGGAGCCGGGAGCTGCTGCCGATCGCACTCACGAAGGTCGAGGCCGACCCGACCTTCGCGCAGACCGTCCGTCTGCCCGGCTGGCAACGCCAGCGCAGCGACGAAGTCAGCGAGTTCGTGGCCGGTGCCTCCGCAAGGTCGGAGGACAACGAGCTCGGCCGGTCCGCGAGCAGATTCGGCGAACTGGACGTCATCGTCAGCTACTGCGAGGACCTCCCGATCACCGACGTGCGCCCGCGCTACTTCCCCCACGGCTACCTGCCGGTGCTGACCGGCCTCGTCGACGGGTTCGGGATCCCACCGCGCCGGCGTGACCTCGCGCACTGGGTCCTCTGCCGCTCGACCGAAGGCGAGACGATGGCCCACCTGGTCTACCTCCCAGCCACCGAACAGACGATCGTGCTGCCCTGGGACCTGATGTCCCCGGAAGAGCAGTCAGGCCGAACCCCCAGCTCCTGACCCGTTCAGTTCATCAGCCCCCGGGCTGTTCGCACCCGGTTCGATCAGAAGCCCGCGCGAGAAGTTTCGCCGGTGAGCCAACCTGAGAGGACCCGGCTCGAATCCTGTTGGGTGTGACCGAGAGCCTTCCCGCGCACGTCGTGGTTCGTGAGGAGTCCGGCCGCCTCTCGGCGGATGCGGACTTCGAGGGCTTCGTCGCGGCCAACTACCAGGCCCTGGTGAGGGTCGCGTACCTGCTCACCCAAGAGCGGCAGTTGGCCGAGGACCACGTCCAGACCGCGTTGCTCAAGTGCTGGAGGGTGTGGGGGAGGATCGAGGCCGAGGACCCGTACCCGTACGTCCGGCGGACGTTGCTCAACACGTACTTCGCGTGGTGGCGCCGTGCCAAGGACCGACGTGAGCACCTCACCGAGGCGATCCTCGACTCCGGTTCGTACGACGCGCACGCGGTCGTCGACAACGCCGACCTGCTGGCCGCCCTGCGCCGGCTCCCGAAGAAGATGCGCGCGATCGTCGTACTGCGGTACTTCGAGGACCTCAGCGAGGCGGACACCGCCGCCGTCCTCGGTTGTTCCGTCGGTACCGTGAAAAGCCAGTCCCACCGGGCGCTGAGCAAGCTGCGCCTGGACCCCGACCTCACCCAGGCGGCCCGACCGTGAACGAGCAGGAACTCCGGACCCGCCTCCACAACCTCAGCGAGGCAGTCGCTACGGCCGACCCCATGCCGGTACTTCGTCAGCGCCGCCGTCAGCGACGCATCGCCAAGACGGCACTCGTGGCTGTGGCGGGTCTGGCGGCGGCGATCGCAGGCACCCAAGGGATCGCAAGCGTGCTGTCGCGCACCACGGATGCGGCGGCATCACCGCTGACCTGGGAGGAGATGCTCCCCGCGCACGCCGACGGATTCGTCCTGACTGAGCGGCTGATGGAACCGCCGATGGCCAGCAAGCTGCGCCACGAATTCGCTGCTGCCGGGGTGGATCAGGTCAGGGTCGCCGCTCGCTGCACCGGCGCACGGACAACCGCCATGGTCGTCGTCAGCACGTCGGAGACCATCATCCAGGGCCCCTTCCTGGACTGCACCCCCACCGGAGCCAGCACGTCCGTACCGGTCGCCTGGGCCGTGAACGGCCCCCAGGGACGCAGAACGAGTGTCACCGTCACGGTCGAACTGACGCTGGACAACGGCGCTCCCCGGAACATCGGCGCGGGGGCCGAGGTCGCCATCGGCCTCTACCAGAACCAGGCCACGCCAACCCCCGAACGGTAGGCAGTCACGGCCACACGACCCTGTTGTCGGTCCAGGTGACCTCTTCGTGGCGGCACAGGCAGAAGGGGTGCCCGGCCTCGAAGTCGAGGTGGAACTGCTTGGGGTGTTCGTCGCCAGCTACTCACCCGGTGCTGGGTCGGCATATCGACGACTGGTTCCTTCTTCGACCGCTGCCGCGATGTACCGCGCCAGTCGTCCAACAACGAGCCAGTCGACCGCGGCGGAACGGCCCGGCCCCCGTCCAGAGGTTCCTGGGCGGGGGCCGGGGGTGTTGCTAGGTGGTGACTACTTGATGGCCTTCAGGGCGAAGTCCTCGGTCACCGGTTCGCCTGCTACCAGGCGGGTGGCGCGGGTCTGGGGCTTGTAGCCGTCCTTGGCGGCGATGAGGGTGAGGGGGTTGTTGCGGCGGTCCAGCCAGTAGGCGTAGTTGCCGCTGGTGTCGGTCGTGAAGGTGTACGACGACGCCCACGAGTCGACCTGGACGATCGCGCCGGGCAGGGGAGCGGTGCTGCCGTTGGTGGCGACGCCGGTGACGGTGCCGGACAGCTTGCTCCACGTGGTCGGCGGGGTGACGTTCATCGTCACGGCCACCGGCTCCACGCTGTACGGCGTGTTCTCGGCGATGGTGACCGAGCCGGAGTACTTACCGGGCTGGTCGACGCTCGCGGTGAGCGTGACCTTGACCGTCGTGCTGGCGCCCGGGGCCAGGGTGGCCTCGGTCTTGTCGATGCTCAGCCAGCTGACGTCGGCCGACGACTCGGCGCAGTCCTCGAGGCCCGGCAGGGCCTCGCTGTCGACGGTCGCGGTGAAGCCGCCGGACGAGCCGCCGACCTTGTAGAAGCCGCACGCCGCCCCACCGCGGTACCGCGGCTGGTTGGCGTTCGGGAGCGCGGTCCACGTACCGGCGGCAGCGTCGAACGAGAAGCCCGCGTTCGTCACGGCACCGGCCTGGACACCGCCGACGACGAGGAGCTTGCCACCGGCGACGGCGAACGACGCCGCCCAGTGGTCGGTCGGGGCGTCCGGGATCGACGACCAGGCGTTGGTCGACGGGTCGTAGACGTAGCTGGACTTCAGTGCCGCGACGCCGTCGTTGCCGCCGGAGCAGTAGACCTTGCCGTCGATCGCGCCGCAGGAGGCGAACGCCACCGACTTCGGGTAGTTCGCAATCGGCGCCCAGGTGTTGGCGGCCGCGTCGTAGGCGACCGCGGTGTTCGACATCGGGGTGCAGTTCGCGGTGGTGCAGCCACCGACGGCGTACAGCTTGCCGTCGAGCACGGCCTGACCGGCCGCCGCACGCGGCGACGGGTTGTCGGCCACGGCCGACCAGGCGTTCGCGGCCGGGTCGTACGACCAGGTCGCGGCGTCCGGTCCGGCGGCGCCCCAGCCGGAGCTGGCGATGATCTTGCCGCCGACGGCGCCGACGGTGATCGCGTTGCGGGCGCCCGGCAGCGGGGCGATCGCGGTCCAGGCCAGCGAGGCCGGGTCGTACACGTAGCTGTTCGCACTGGACACGGTGCCGTTGCCGCCGCCGAGCGAGTAGATCTTGCCGTCGACGGTGACCACGCGGTTGTCCATCACGGTCGCCGGGTAGTCGGCGATGTCGGCCCACGGAGCCGCGAGCGGCTTCGGTACGGCGGGAGCGACCGGCATCTTGCCGGACATCTTGCTGCCGAACGAGGTCGGCACCGAGAGCCGCTGCAGCGGCGCGCCCTGGCCGGTGAGGACCTGGGACTTGGTCGTCTTCGAACCGTTGGCTCCTGCGATCTCGAAACCACCGTCGCGCTCACCGAACTTCACGTCCACCGGTGCGCCACCGGTGTTCTTGACCGTGAAGGACTTGGTGACCTTGCCGGTGGGCAGCTTGAGGTCGCCGGTGATCGCACCCGGCGTGACCGACAGCTGACCGGCCAGAAGGGTGTAGTCGGCGGCGGTGACCCAGTCGGCCTCGACGTCGACGTTCTTCTTGCCGTCGCTGTAGCCGCCGGCTTTGGCGGTGTAGCCGTGCTCGCCCGAGTCGGCGGAGTACAGCCAGTAGAAGCCGTCGTTCAGGCCGGTGTCCTCCGGCGTGGCGACGGTGGTGGCGGTCTCAGTGGCCTTGTCGTCACGGGTGACGACGGCGCCGTTGACGAAACCGTTGGTGTTGGCGTCCTTGACGTTGCCGACGACGAGGCCGCCGCCGGTCGGCTCACAGGTGATCTGGCTGCCGATCAGCACGCTGTCGACCTCCCACCACCACTCGTACGTCGCGTCGTAGTAGTGGAAGCGAACCTGGACGTCGGCCTGGCCGGCCGCCTGCGGGATCGCGATCTCCTTGACACCGGTGACGTCGGCGGTCGCCTGGCTGAGCACGTTGCTCCAGGTCTCGCCGCCGTCGATCGACAGGTCGACGTCAGCCTTCTCGCCGCCC
This sequence comes from Kribbella sp. DT2, assembly GCF_049844575.1. Taxonomy (NCBI): domain Bacteria; kingdom Bacillati; phylum Actinomycetota; class Actinomycetes; order Propionibacteriales; family Kribbellaceae; genus Kribbella; species Kribbella sp. DT2. The sequence goes on from NZ_JBNCLH010000016.1 coordinate 68,138, forward strand.
TGCCAGTTGTAGCTCTGGTTGAAGCGGATCACCGGCGCCGCGACGTCGGTGAGGTCGACCGTCGGGCTGACCAGGGAGGAGTCCTGGGACTGACCCGAGCCGTAGTCGTCGCTGTCGATGATGGCGAAGCCGCCACCGCCACCGGTCAGGTTGCCCCGCGCACCGGCGTCGTCGAACTTCCAGACCTGACCGTTGCCCTTGTTGTCGACGATGGTCCAGCCGCTCGGCGCCGAGGTGGCGTCGAAGGTCTCGTAGACACCGTCCGAGCCGTTGCGGTAGCCCGGCGCGGTCGCGCAGGCGTCGCTCCGGACCGGTACGGCGACGTTCTTGGTGACGTTGCCCGCGCCGACCGTGACCGGCTCGCTGACGGTCTCGTAGCCCGGGTACTGCGACTCGACCTTCAGCGTGTACGTCGTGCTGGACGGCACCTTGAAGCTGTACCGGCCGTTGGTCGGGGTGGTGTAGTCGAACACGCCACCCGGTCCCTCGACGCTGACCTTCGCGTACAGCGGCCAGCCGTGGCCGGAGCCGTCCGTGACGGAGCCGCCGATGTTGACGGTCGGCGCGGACTCCAGCGCGAAGTCCTTGGTGGTGGTCGCGTTGGCGGTGACCGTGGCGGTCGCCGTCAGGCTCTTGTAGCCGAACGACGCGGCGGTCAGCGAGTACTCGCCGGCCGGGAGCGCGGACGAGTAGCGATCGTCCGCACCGGTGGTCAGCGCGCGGTCGGGCTGACCGGCGGCCTTCACCGTGACGGAGGCGCCGGCGAGCGCCGTACCGGCGGAGGTGACCTTGCCGGTCAGGGTGCCGGTGTCACCGATCGGGGCGGCGTTCAGCAGCGCGAGCGCGTCCAGCCGGCCCTCACCGAAGACGTTGTTGTCGTCGGTGGTGCCACCGCACTGGGCGTCGCCCTTGTCGACCGACGAGTTGTCGAGCAGCGCGCGGGTGGCCGCGACGTCGCCCTTCAGTGCCGGGGCCGCCGACCACAGCAGCGCGACGGTGCCCGCGAGGTGCGGGGAGGCCATCGACGTACCGTTGAAGCTGGCGTAGGCGTTGCCCGGGACGCTCGAGCGCACGTTGACGCCCGGGGCCGCGAGGTTCGGCTTGATCTCGCCGTTCTGGCCGGCACCGCGGCCGGAGAAGCTGGCGATGTTGTTGTTGATGTCGTAGGCGCCGGCCGAGTAGTTGCTGACCGAGCTGCCCGGAGAGCCGCTGGTCTGGCAGGCCGAGCCGCTGTTGCCGTTCGACCAGGCACCGAAGATGCCGGAGGCGGTCCAGGCGTTGGTGACGTCCTCCATGAACGGGTCGTTGGAGGGCAGCTGGGAGCCCCACGAGTTGTTGATGATGTTCGGCCGCTTGCTCGCGTCCGGGTTCTGCCCGGCGAGGTTGGTCGGCTCGAGCATCCACTCACCGGAGGTGACCAGGGCCGCGTCGGTCGGGCAGCACCCGTTCGCCGCGATCCACTTGACCGCCGGGGCGACGCCGATCTGGTTGCCCGCACCGTCGTCGCCGGCCATCGTGCCCATCGTGTGGGTGCCGTGGCCGTTGCCGTCGGCGGGCTGGTTCGGTGAGGTGCCGGCCGCGTCGAACCAGTTGTAGTTGTGGTCGAACTGGCCGCCGCCCAGGTTGCCGCGGTAGGAGTTCACCAGGGCCGGGTGGTCGAACTGGACGCCGGTATCGATGTTGGCGATGACGATGCCCTGGCCCTTGTCGCCGTACTGCGACCAGACGTCGTCGGCGTTGATGTTGGCCAGGCCCCACTCGAGGGCGTTGACCTGCCGCTCGTCCTTGCCCTGGGTGACCTTCGGCACCTCGATCGTCGTCGGGTTGTACAGCCCCTCGACCTCGGCGTGCTTGGCCAGGTTCTGCGCCAGCGCCAGCGAGCCGCCGTTGATCCGGATCGCGTTGGTGCCCCAGAAGGTCTGGTACTTGACGTGCTGCGCGTCGAGCTCGGCCTTGACCGCCACCTGGCTCTCGGCCGCGGTCTTGCGCAGCGCCGCGGCGACCGCCGTACCGCGGGCGTTCCAGTCGGCGATGGCACTGGCCTTGGTCAGGTCGGCCTTCGCGGCGAAGCGGACCCAGTAGTCCGTGGACTCCTTGGCGTCCTTGCCCTGGAGCTTGCTGAGCAGCTCGGGCTTGATCTTGGAGGCCGGGTCAGCGGCCGGTTTGGTCGGCGGTGCGGCCTGGGCGGCGCCGGTGGCGGCCAGCCCGGTCGTGACGACGGCCACTGCCGCCAGAGCACTCACCAGAGATCTGGCCAGGCCCCTTCGTCTCATGTGTGACATTCTCTGCAGCCCCTCACTTGAACGACCCCGAAATCGACTCCCCCGAGTCATTGGTGCAGAGGTGCTCGTGTTCGCCGCTCCGGTCGTGGTGAACCGGTTCTGCGACGCCCCGTGCCCCCCAGGTCGCAAGCTGTGACGCTGCGAGCCTGTCGTGGACCTTATGTGTCAGACATCGGCGCGAACAAGCACACTTGGTGAGCAAGTTGTCACCAGGGGTGGAGCCGTTCTGGGCAAGTTCCGCCAGATTTTGTCAGTCCGTTGACGATAAGAGGCAGAGGTTGACATCGTGACCGGATGGTCACCGCCCGTGTCCCCGCCCCTGGTGACGACGGAACCATCGATCACCAGGACTTCCCGCTGCTGATCGCCGTCGCCGCATCCGTCGAAGAACGCGTCCGTCTCGCCGAACTGGTCGACGACGTCGCTCCGCTGCTGCTCGTCTCCAGCCTGGACGAGCTGCGCAGACTGCTGACCCCCGCGCAGGATCCACCGCCTGCTCCGGCCGAGCACTCCGACCCACCCCGTACGCCGGACGCCGGCCCGAGTGCTGGGGACGACGACCCGTTGACCATCGACTCGCGCCGGTCGCTCGCGCGGTGGCGGGACCGTGAGGTGCCGCTGACGGATCTCGAGCACGACCTGCTCACGCAGTTGATGACCGAACCGCTGAGGGTGTGGACGTACGAGGAACTGCACCAGGCGGTCTGGCGGAAGCGGCACCTGCGCGGTACGGCGGACGTGCACTCGCTGGTGAAGCGGCTGCGGCGCAAGCTGGACGAGCTCGGGACTACGGTCACGATCGACGCGGTTCGGGGGACGGGGTTCCGGTTGGCGGATCACCAGCGGCCGGCGATCAGTGGGCTGCGGGCTGGGTGAGTCCGGACTGTAGACGGTGTACGGCGGTCAGTAGCCGGGCGGAGTAGCGTCCAGCTCGTGCGCTTCTCCGCTTTGACCCAGCTGGAATGTCCCAAGTGCGGCCTCCGCCACGACCCGGACCAGGTGATCGGCCTGTGCTCGTGCGGCTCGCCGTTGCTGGTCCGGTACGACCTGGACGAGGTCCGGGCCGGGCTGACCAAGGACGACGTCGCGGCCCGGCCGCCCGACCTGTGGCGGTACCACGAGCTGCTGCCGGTCCGCGACCCGGCGAACATCGTGACGCTGGGGGAGGGGATGACCCCGCTGCTCCGGCTGCCGTCGTACGGGCGTGAGCTCGGCGTCGAGAACCTGCTGATGAAGGACGAGGGCCTGATCCCGACCGGGACGTTCAAGGCGCGCGGCGCGGCCGTCGGTGTGTCGCGGGCGAAGGAGGTCGGGGTCCGCAAGATCGCGATGCCGACGAACGGCAACGCCGGGTCCGCGTGGGCGGCGTACGGCGTCCGGGCCGGGATGGAGGCGCTGATCGCGATGCCGGAGGCGGCGCCGGAGATCTGCCGGCGCGAGGTCAGCGTCGTCGGCGCCGAGCTGCAGCTGATCGACGGGCTGATCAGCGACGCCGGGGTGTGGATCCGCGAGCAGCTCGCGATCCGCGAGGGCTACCAGGACGTGTCGACGTTGAAGGAGCCCTACCGGATCGAGGGCAAGAAGACGATGGGCCTGGAGATCGCGGAGCAGCTCGGGTGGCGGCTGCCGGACGTGATTCTCTATCCGACCGGTGGTGGCGTCGGGCTGATCGGGATCTGGAAGGCGCTGAACGAGCTGCTCGAGCTCGGCTGGGTCGAGGGTCCGCTGCCGCGGCTGGTCGCCGTACAGGCCACTGGGTGCGCGCCGATCGTGCAGGCGTGGGAGCAGGGCAAGGCCGAGAGCGAGCCGTGGCCGGACGCGAAAACCGTTGCCTTCGGCATCACCGTGCCGAAGGCCCTCGGCGATTTCCTTGTCCTGCGGGCGATCCGGGAGACCGACGGCTGTGCCGTCGCCGTGGACGACGAGGAGATCCTCGCCGCCGTACGACGGTGCGCCGAGCTGGAAGGCTCCTTCGTCTGCCCCGAGGGAGCCGCCAACTTCGCCGCGATCGCACGGCTGCGCGCCCAGGGCTGGATCGAGGCCGGTGAGACGGTGGTGGCCCTCAACACCGGCACCGGCCTCAAGTACCCGGAGACAGTGACGCTTTAAGCCTGCCCTCGCCTGACGGCGAGGACGTGGGCGGGGTCGCCGTTGGGGTCGAGCTTGACGTAGTTGCTCTGGCCCCAGCGCCATGTGGCGCCGGTGATCTCGTCGTACACGGTGAAGGTGTCGTCGGCGCGCATGCCGAGGGCGGCCATGTCCAGGTGGACCATCGTCTCGCGGACCGAGTGCGGGTCGGTGTTCACCACGACGATGACCGTGTCGGTGTGGCCGTCGGGACCGGTGGTGCGCTTGGAGAAGCACAGGATCGCGTCGTCCTCGACGCTGTGCAGGCTCAGGTTGCGCAGCTGCTGCAGCGCCGGGTGCCGGCGCCGTACGGCGTTCAGCAGCGTGATGTACGGCGCGAGCGTGCGGCCCTCGGCCTCGGCGGCGGCCCAGTCGCGCGGGCGGAGCTGGAACTTCTCGGTGTCCAGGTACTCCTCGGAGCCCGGCCGGAGCGCGACGTGCTCGAACAGCTCGAACCCGGCGTACACGCCCCAGGCCGGCGACGAGGTCGCGGCGATCGCGGCGCGGATCTTGAACGCGCCCGGTCCGCCGTACTGCAGGTACGCCGTGAGGATGTCGGGGGTGTTGACGAAGAAGTTCGGCCGCAGGAAGTGGCCGGTCTCCGACGACAGCTCGGTCAGGTACTCCTCGAGCTCCCACTTCTCGTTGCGCCAGGTGAAGTAGGTGTAGGACTGGTGGAAGCCGACCTTGGCCAGCTCCTGCATCATCGGCCGGCGGGTGAACGCCTCGGACAGGAACACCACGTCCGGGTCGGTCTGCCGGACCTCGCCGAGCAGCCACTGCCAGAAGTTGACCGGCTTGGTGTGCGGGTTGTCGACCCGGAACACCGTGACGCCGTGGTCGATCCACAGCTTCACGACCCGCAGCACCTCGGCGTAGATGCCTTCGGGGTCGTTGTCGAAGTTGATCGGGTAGATGTCCTGGTACTTCTTCGGCGGGTTCTCCGCGTAGGCGATCGAGCCGTCGGCGCGGACCGAGAACCACTTCGGGTGCTCCTTGACCCACGGGTGGTCCGGCGAGGCCTGCAAGGCCAGGTCGATCGCGACCTCGAGGCCGAGCTCGCGGGCCCGGCCGACGAAGAAGTCGAAGTCCTCGAAGGTGCCGAGCTCGGGGTGGATCGCGTCGTGGCCGCCGTCCTCGGAGCCGATCGCCCACGGCGAGCCGGGGTCGCCCGGCTTCGGGTCGAGGGTGTTGTTCGGGCCCTTCCGGTACGACGTACCGATGGGGTGGACCGGCGGCACGTACAGCACGTCGAAGCCCATCGCGGCGACCGCGTCGAGGCGTTCGGCGGCGGTCCGGAAGGTGCCGGACTTCCACTCGCCGGCTTCCTCGTCGTACTCGGCGCCCTCGGAGCGCGGGAAGAACTCGTACCAGCTGCCGTACAGCGCGAGCTGCCGGTCGACCCAGACCGGGTAGGTCTCCGACGACGTGATCAGTTCACGCACCGGGTACCGCCCGAGCGCGGACCGGACCTGCGGCGAGATCCCGGCGGCGAGCCGGGCCTCGGGCGGCAGCGCGCCGTTGGCCAGTGCCTGCGCGGCGTCGCCGAGCGTGCTGCGGTCGAGCCGGACCGCCGGCGGCACACCAGCGGCCGCGCGGTCGAAGAAGGCGGCGCCCTCGGCGAACATCAGGTCGACGTCGATCCCGGCGGGCACCTTGATCTCGGCGTTGTGCCGCCACGTCCCGTACGGGTCGCTCCAGCCCTCGACCGCGAACGTCCAGGCGCCCTGCTCCTGCAGCGTGACGTCGACGGTCCACCGGTCCGAACCCTGACCGACCGGGGTCATCAGCATCCGTCGGGTCTGTCCCGACGGTGACGTCAGGACGACGTTGGCGTTCACCGCGTCGTGGCCCTCACGGAACACGTTGGCCGCGATGGTGAACGTCTCGCCCACCGAGGCCTTGGCCGGATACGCTCCGGCGTCGACGGTCGGGGTGACGTCGGTGATCGGGATGCGCCCAGTCATGGTGGTCGATGAACCTTCGCTTTCAGATCGCCGGGGAGAGTCGCTGGCACCGGACAAAGAGTTGGCAGGTATGACGTTATCGGTTCCCGAAGCGGCCGCGTGACATGCGGGCGGCGTGGTTCGGTCCACACTTCGGACCATCCTGCACGAATTCCGTGCGCGGTCCCGCCTGAGGGCTCTGCAAGATCTTGCTCGTGTTGCAAAATCGATGCATACCGAAGGTGCTCCGGCCCGGTCTGGGCGCTACGGTGTCCCGGTGCGAGCGATACGACGATTCTCCGTCCGCCCTGTCCTGCCCGAGCCGCTGACCGGCCTCGGCACCCTGGTGAACAACCTGCGCTGGGCCTGGCACCCCGAGACGCAGGACGTGTTCGAGGCTGTCGACCCGCAGCTGTGGCGCAGTACCGGCGGTGACCCGGTCCGGCTGCTCGGCGAGGTCCCGGCGGCCCGGCTCGACGAGCTGGCCTCCGACCACGCCTTCCTGCGCCGGCTCGAACTGGCCGTGACCGACCTGAACGGGTACGTCACCGACGACCGCTGGTTCCAGGCCGACGCCGGTTCCCCGGTCAGCTCGGTGGCCTACTTCTCCCCGGAGTTCGGCATCACCCACGTGCTGCCGCAGTACTCCGGTGGTCTCGGCATCCTGGCCGGCGACCACCTGAAGGCCGCCAGCGACCTCGGCGTACCGCTGATCGGTGTCGGGCTGCTCTACCGTCACGGGTACTTCGGCCAGTCGCTGAACCGCGAGGGCTGGCAGCAGGAGCGCTACCCGCTGGTCGACCCGGACGGGCTGCCGATCAGCCTGCTCCGCGACGGAGACGCTCCCGCGACCGTCACCGTGACCCTGCCCGGCGGCCGTGAGCTGCGCGCCCAGATCTGGGTCGCCCAGGTCGGCCGCGTGCCGCTGCTGATGCTCGACTCCGACATGGAGGAGAACGAGCCGGCCGAGCGCGAGGTGACCGACCGCCTGTACGGCGGGACGACCGAGCACCGCCTGCTCCAGGAGCTGCTGCTCGGTGTCGGTGGTGTCCGCGCGGTCCGCGCCTTCTGCCGGATCACCGGCCACGCGGCCCCGGAGGCCTTCCACACCAACGAGGGCCACGCCGGGTTCCTCGGCATCGAGCGGATCCGCGAGCTGGCGACCGACCAGAGCCTCGACTTCGACACCGCGCTCGAGGTCGCCCGCGGCGGCACCGTGTTCACCACCCACACGCCGGTCCCGGCCGGCATCGACCGGTTCCCGGTCGAGCTGATCCAGCAGCACTTCTCGCCGGACGTGTTCGGCGACGGCGTCCCGATCGACCGGATCCTCGCGCTCGGCGCCGAGGACTTCGAGAACGGCGACCCGAGCGTCTTCAACATGGCCATCATGGGCCTACGGCTGGCTCAGAGGGCGAACGGTGTCTCGAAGCTGCACGGGGTCGTCAGCCGCGGGATGTTCGCCGGGCTGTGGCCGAGCTTCGACCCGTCCGACGTACCGATCAGCTCGATCACCAACGGCGTCCACGCGCCGACGTGGGTGGCCCGGGAGATCTCGGCGCTGACCTACGCGAACGCCGACCAGGGTGACTCCGAGGGCATGTTCGAGGGTCTGGACAAGACCACGGACGCGGCGCTGTGGGAGACCAAGCGGATCCTGCGCCAGCGCTTCATCGACGACACCCGGTCCCGCGTCCGCGCGTCCTGGGTGAACCGCGGTGCCAGCGAGGCCGAGCTCGGCTGGGTCGACTCGATCCTCGACCCGGACGTGCTGACGATGGGCTTCGCGCGGCGCGTTCCGTCGTACAAGCGGCTGACGCTGATGCTGCGTGACCCGGAGCGGCTGAAGGCACTGCTGCTGCACCCGACCCGGCCGATCCAGATCGTGATCGCGGGCAAGGCGCACCCGGCCGACGAGGGTGGCAAGAAGCTGATCCAGGAGATGGTCCGGTTCGCCGACGACCCCGAGGTCCGGCACCGCATCGTGTTCGTGCCCGACTACGACATCGCGCTGGCGCAGCCGATGTACCCGGGCTGCGACGTCTGGCTGAACAACCCGCTGCGTCCGTACGAGGCCTGCGGCACGTCCGGCATGAAGGCGGCGCTGAACGGCGCGCTCAACCTGTCCATCCGCGACGGCTGGTGGGACGAGTGGTACGACGACGAGTTCGGCTGGTCGATCCCGTCGGCCGAGGGCGTCGAGGACACCGACCGCCGTGACGACCTCGAGGCGCACGCGCTGTACGACCTGATCGAGAAGCAGGTCGCGCCGCGGTTCTACGACGGTGAGGTCCCGGGCCGCTGGATCGAGATGCTGCGGCACACGATCAAGGAGCTCGGCCCGAAGGTGCTCGCCACCCGGATGGTCCGCGACTACGTCGAGCGGCTCTACGTGCCGGCGGCGCGCTCGTCGCGGCAGCTCAACTCGACGTACGACGGCGCCCGGCAGCTGGCCGCGTGGAAGAAGCAGGTCCGGGCCGCGTGGCCGCAGATCCGCGTCGACCACGTCGAGCTGCAGGGTCTGGGCGACGTACCGCAGCTGGGGACGACGGTCGGGATCCGCGCGTTCGTCACGCTCGGCGAGCTGACCCCGAACGACATCGACGTCGAGGCGCTGCACGGCCGGGTGGACTCGGCCGACGAGATCACCGACGCCGTCCGGGTCTCGCTGTCGCTGGCCGAGACCTACGAGGGCAACCGGCACCGCTTCGAGGGTGAGCTGAAGCTCGACCGCACCGGCCCGTTCGGCTACACCGTGCGCGTCCTGCCCAAGCACCCGATGCTCGCCAGCCCGGCCGAGCTGGGCCTGGCCGCCGGCCCGTCCGACCCCGAGGACCCGGACACCCCGGACCTCCCGGCCGGCTCGGAGTTCTGAGCCAGTACGACGAAAGCGCCGGGCACCTAGCAGGGTGCCCGGCGCTTTCGCTGTTGCTTATGAGTCGACGGCGCCGGCCTTGTTGCCGGCCGATGAGATGAGCGAGGGCGACGCTTCAAGGGTCGCCGCCCTGCATGCGAGACCGGTGGTCCTAGCCGGCGCAGGAGCCGTGGGCCCAGTCGACCGTGCCGGGGACGCCGGCGATCGCCCAGAGGCCGCCCTGGATGTTCAGGTCGACGCGGGCCGCGGACTTGACCCGGCTGTTGTAGAAGACGATCGACTGGATGTAGTTGGAGTCCCAGGTCGGGTCCGGCGTCCACTGCGCCATCACCTTGTCCTTGACCATGACCTCGACGTAGACGTGCTGGCCGGGGCCGCAGTACGTCGTGCCCTCGATGTAGTTGGCGGCCTGGCCGTCCGGTTCGAGCGGAGCCGCGCCGGCGGTCAGGCTCGTGGCCAGCAGCGCCGGTACGGCGAGCAGCCCGATCGCGCCGATGCGCTTCAGCAGGTGTCCGGTCATCAGACGCACACCCCTTCCCAGCCGTTGAACGCTCCGTCAGGTCCGCCGATCACCGAGGCGGACCAGGTGGCGGAGTGGTGCCAGGTCGCCTGGGTCCGGTTGATCAGGATGACCCCGAAACCGGCCGGGTAGTCGTAGTTGCGCTGGCCGACGTCGGCGCTGTACGTCGCGATCCGCAGCGGCCAGGCGTCGAGGTACTGGACCCTGACGGCGACGAACTTCCCGGTCGCCGTGCAGTCGGTGTAGCCGTTCACGGTGCCGTCGGCCAGCACCGTCATCCGGTTCACGGTGCCGTCCGGTCCGAGCGTGGTGCGGGTCGCGGCCGCCGGGGCCTCGGTCCCGGTCTCCACGGCCGCGGCCGGAATGATGCCTGCGGCCCCTAACGCGGTGGCTGCCACCGCGGTGGCGATCATCGTCGTTGCTCTCATCGTGGCGCTCCTTCTTCCTCAGCGAGGAATGTGATGCCGCTTGATCGGTGTGCCCCTCAACCGTCGCGCCGCCGGCTGTGCGGGGACAACGCATTCGGGTCTCCCCGAAAGGCTCGATCTCACGATGGAGCGGACCTGCTCGGCGGGTGGTCAGGCGAGCTTCTGCCGGCTCACCAGGTCCACCTTGTACGGCGCGCCGCCGGTGGGCGAGTGGACCATGATCTTCTCGCCGGGATGGAGATCGGGGTCGGACCGGTACCAGTCGCGCAGCTTGGTCGCGGCCGCCTCGTCCCCGGCGTCGGAGGCGATCAGCAGCGCGGCGAGCTCGTCGGTCGGGGTGAGGTCCATCTCCAGGTCGTCGGCCATCGCGCCCCAGCCGTCCCACAGCAGCAGCTCGTCGCCGTACAGGTGGGCGACCTGGAGGAACACGTAGTCGCGGATGAACCAGCCGCCGCGGATCGGCAGCGACGGGTCCACGCCGTACAGGTCGGGGTCGATCTCCCCGGCCCGGAACGCCTGCCACACCTCGGCCGCCGACCGGAACGGGCCCTCCGGCATGTCGTGCACGTCGAAGCCCCAGTGCTCGCCGGGGTCGAGCTGCCCGTCCACCCGGACCCAGCGCTCGCCGTCGAAGTACTCGGCGATCACGTGGTCGTGGTTCCAGCCCGGGACGAAGTACGACGCGAACCCGATCCGGCTGCGGGCCGGGACACCCTGGTGCCGCAGGGCCGCGACGAGCAGCAGCGCGAAGTCGCGGCAGCAGCCGGCGACCTTGTCCTCGGGCTTGCGCGGCGTGGCGAGCGGGCACGCGTTGCGCCGCTGGTCGGTGCCGAGGATCGCCTCGACCCACCGGTTGTTCACCTCTTCGAGGTGCTCGCCGGTGAACTCGATGCCACCGCCGCGGTAGTGGATCAGCACGTTCCGCAGGACGTCGGTCAGGCCGGCGATGTCCCTCGGCAGCTCGTCCAGGAGTCCGGCGTACTTGCCGGGGTCGCTGTACGGCGTCTGCTGGGCGTAGTTCATGTCAGTCCTCTGATCGGGTGGGCGATGTCGACCGCCGGCTCGGAGCCGGTCAGGTCACGGAAGCCGGGAAGGTAGATCTCGCGGACCGGTCCGGTGGTCACGTGGTTCGAGGTCCGGACCCAGTCGTCGAGCAGGTCGTAGGCGAGCATGATCCGCGGGTACGCGCACTCGTCGCGGCTGATCGTGCAGTACGCCTCGGTGTGGGCCGGCTCGATCCGGATCCCGATCGGCCCGGCCGGGTCGACCGTCCCGCCGAACGGCACGCAGATCTCGACCGTCGCCTCGCTCTCCGGCGTGACCGCGCCGTGGTAGATCACCCACGACCCGCCGGGCAGCTCCGCCCCGGCCGCGGTCAGGTGGGCGCGGATCTCCAGCGTCGAGGCCACGATGACGCCCATCAGGCCCTGCTGGTCGACGTCCACCCGGATCGACGCGAGCTTGGTCTCCGGCACGTCGCGCAGCAGGACCGGCCGTGGGCTCAGCCCGGGGGACCCGGATCGGAGCAGCCGGTCGCGCAGGTACTCGACGGTCTCCTGGCGGGCCTCGTTGGTGGCCTGCTGGGCGGCCCACCAGCGGTCGAGCCGGATCAGCGCCTCCTCGTCGGTGCCCGCGAGCACCTCGGAGATCGTGGCCAGCGGCATCTCGACCTGGCGGAGCACGCTGATCCGCCGGGCGCGTTCGAGCTGCTCCTCGTCGTACTGGCGGTACCCGCTGACCGGGTCGACCGCGGCAGGGGCCAGCAGGCCCGACACGTCGTACAGCCGCAAGGCTTTGTGGGAGAGTCCGGCGCGGCGGCCGAACTCGCTGATCGTCAGCATGGTGGTACTCAACACCCTGCCCCTGGGGCAGAGTAAATACCTGGCCAGATGGCGCGGCCCGGTCGATCATGGGGTGATGTCCGTCGAGCCGGTCTGGTCGGGGCTCGTCGAGATCGCCTGTGACGAGTCCGGCTTCTCGGGGACCAACCTGCTCGACCCGGACACGCGGGTGTTCGCCCACGCGAGCGTGCAGCTCGGGCCGGGGGAGGCGCGGCGGGCGGTCGAGGAGCTGAGGGACCGGTCGCGGTACGTCGCGGGGGAGTACAAGTCGGCCAGGCTGTTCAAGCAGCGCCCGGCGCTGACCTGGCTGCTCGGGCCGGAGGGGCCGCTGCTCGGGCGGTCCGCCGTACAGCTGACGGACAAGTACTTCTTGCTGGCCGGTCGGCTCAGCGCGCTGTTCACGGACGGCCTCGACTACCGGACCGGCACGAGCCTGGACCCCCACGACCCGGAGACCGTTCTTGCTCTGCACCGGCAGGGTCCCCAGCACGGTGACGTCTGGTGGACGCTGCTGCAGAGCTTCATCGACCTGCTCCGCTCGAAGAACCGGACCATGTACGACGACCGCGTCGAGGAGTTCCTGGCAGCGGCTGCCCGGCTCACACCACTGGAGCCGGTCCTGCACATCACCCGCCCGCCCCTGGACTCCCTGCGGAACAGGCTCTTCGACGACCGCACCCTGCTGCCCCCGCTCGAGGTGCTGATCCCCGCGCTCGTCGAGACCACCCTGCATTGGTACGCCGACGGCAATGCGGTCGCGATGGTCCACGACGAGCAGAGCGCCCTGACCGTCCACCGGATCGCCCAGGTCAACCTGCTGATGGACGACTCCCCGCTGGTACTGCGGCAGACCGACTCACGCACCGACCCCCGCGTCCAGCTGGCCGACCTCCTGGCGGGCTCAGCTCGGCAGATCGCGACCGCGGAGCTCAACGGCCAGGGCGATCCCGCCCTGACCGCTCTGCTCGGGCCCTACCTGACACCGCACCCCATCTGGGCGGACGACGCGAGCTGGACTCGGTTAACGAGGGCCGGCCGCTCCGGCAACGCTCGAGATGCCGCGCTGTAGGTGGACCGCCGGTAGTGCAGCCCGTAGGGCGTCGGCGTGCTGCCGGTAGCCGAAGTTGTTGGGGTGGAAGTTGTCCGGAGCCAACAGGCCACGCCACGGCGGCCGGGCGTACCGGGAGACCTCCGCGACCGGCAGACCGCGTTCCGACGCGGCAGAGTCGATCAGCTGGTTGACGCTGGTCACGTACGGGCTGATGGCGCCGCCGACGCGCCAGAAACGGTCCGGCACGGTCAGGTCCATCACCACCGAGGAGGAGGGCAGCCGGCCGATCACCTGACGCAGGTGGTCGCGGAACCGCTTCGGCGGAGTACCGAGGACGTCGTTGGTCCCGATGCCGCAGGTGACGAGTGCTGGTTGCAGTCCGTCCATCAGCGGCAGCTGGTCGTTCAGCACGTGCTGGGTCTGGGCTCCGGAGCGGGAGAGGTTCAGCACGCGCCACGGCGTACCGGTGGAGCGGAGCGACCGCAGCACCTGGCCGACGTACCCGTGCTGCGGTGCGGACGCGCCGAGACCCTGCGCGGTCGAGTCGCCGAGCACCACCCACAGCGGCCCGTCGCCGGCCATCGCCTCCTCGTTCTGCCGGGTCCAGAACTCGGCGTACGTCTTGGCCTGGACGTCGACGTAGGCCACGCCGTCGCACCAGCGGCGCACCGCCAGGCGCGAGCTGTTGCGCTCTGCCTCGCCCCAGCGCTGGACCGCACGGTGCAGTACGCCGATCGGCGTGGTGCGTTCTCGGGCCTCCCGGCGCAGCAACAACATTGGTCCCCCCTCCGGTGAACAGCAGGTGACCAGTGAAGATACTTGCCGAAGGTGAACAACCCCTCAGAGTGCGCGGAGCAGCACCACGCAGCGCGGCGCGAGCGGTACGCGAGCGCCCGCCTCGACCTCCGTGACACCCGACCCGGACGTGTCCACCACGACCTCGTACCCCGGCGCCCACGACGCGTCCGGGACGACGACCTCACGGGCGTCGGCGGTCGCGTTCAGCACGAGCAGGAACGAGTTGTCGGTCAAAACGTTGCCCTCGGCATCGGTGCCGCGCAGCGCGTCGCCGGCCAGGAACATGCCGATCGTGCGTAGATTCCCGTCATGCCAGTCGTTCTCGGTCATCTCGCCGCCGTGCGGAGCGATCCAGGACAGGTCCTTGCGTCCGCTCGGTACCACCGGCTGCCCGGAGAAGTAGTGCCACTGGCGCAGCGCGGGGTGCGCCGCCCGGAGCGCGAGCAGCTGCTTGGTCAGCCCGAGGTGCTCCGACCAGGCCGACGGCAGCGTCCAGTCGAACCAGGAGATCTCGCTGTCCTGGCAGTAGGCGTTGTTGTTGCCGTACTGCGTCCGGCCGCACTCGTCGCCCGCGGTGATCATCGGTACGCCGGTCGACAGCACCAGCGTCGTCATCAGGTTCGCCATCTGCCGCTTGCGCAGTGCGGCGATGCCCGCGTCGTCGGTCTCGCCCTCGGCGCCGCAGTTCCAGGACCGGTTGTCGTCGGTGCCGTCCCGGTTGTCCTCGCGGTTCGCCTCGTTGTGCTTGTGGTCGTAGGAGACCAGGTCGCGCAGCGTGAACCCGTCGTGCGCGGTGACGAAGTTGATCGACGCGTACGGGTAGCGCCCGTCGTCGCCGTACAGGTCGCTGGAGCCGGACAGCCGGTAGGCCAGGTCCTGCACGCCGTACGACGAGGTGCGCCACACGTCGCGGACCGAGTCGCGGAACTTGCCGTTCCACTCCGACCACGGCGTCCCGAAGTTGCCGACCTGGTAGCCGAACGGGCCGACGTCCCAGGGCTCGGAGATCAGCTTGACCCGGCCGAGCACCGGGTCGGCGGCCACCTCGGCCAGGAACGGGTGGTCGATGGTGTCGACCTCGTGCCGCTCGTTGCGGATCAGCGTCACGGCCAGGTCGAACCGGAACCCGTCGACGCCCATCTCCTCGACCCAGTAGCGCAGCGAGTCCATGACCAGGCGCCGGACCTGCGGGTGGGCGGTGTTCACCGAGTTGCCGGTGCCGGTCACGTCGTACGTGACGCCGCCGTGGGTGAGCCGGTAGTAGGCGCGGTTGTCGATCCCGCGGAAGCTCAGCGTCGGGCCGTCGAAACCACCCTCGGCGGTGTGGTTGTAGACGACGTCGAGGATGACCTCGATGCCCGCGGCGTGGAACGCGGCGACCATCGCCTTGAACTCCGCCACCTGCTCCCCGGCCGAGCCGGCCGACGAGAACGGTCCGTGCGGGGCGAAGTAGTTGAGCGTGTTGTAGCCCCAGTAGTTCGGCAGGCCGCGAGCGGCGATCGCCGGTTCGGTGAGGAACTCGTGGATCGGCAGCAGTTCGACCGAGGTGATGCCGAGCTCGGTCAGATAGTTGATCACGGACGGGTGCGCCAGACCGGCGTACGTACCGCGCTGGTGCTCCGGTACGTCGGGGTGCAGCTTGGTGAAGCCCTTCGTGTGCAGCTCGTAGATCACCGTCTCGCTCCACGGGACCGGGCGGCTGATCGGCGGCGGCGGTTCGCCGTCCGCGACCACCACGCCGACCGGGACGTGCCCGGCCGAGTCGCCGTCGGAGGAGTCGTAGATCAGCGGGCCGGCGAAGTCGAGCGTGCCGTCGACGGCCCGGGCGTACGGGTCGAGCAGCAGCTTGGCCGGGTGGAAGCGCAGGCCGTTCGACGGGTCGAACGGGCCGTGCACCCGGTAGCCGTAGCGCTGGCCGTGGCCGACGCCGGCGACGAAACCGGTCCAGAACTCGCCGGTGTGGACCAGGTCGAGGTTGCGCTGGGCACCGTCCGGGCCGAGCAGCGCGAGCTCCACCCGCTCGGCGGCCGGGGCCCAGAGGGTGAACGTGGTGCCGTCGGCAAGCACCTGGGCACCCAGGCGGGTGCCGGGGCCTGCTTCCTGGTCGGAGGCAGGGCCGAGCTCGTTCGGGGCGGCGGTGGCTTCGGTCACCGGCACATTCTGCCCATGACGTGTCAAACCTCCGCACAACGGGCAGGAGTTGTGTGTAGCGATGTTGATGTTGTTCGTGGAAGGGTAGTTGCGAGCAGACACGCGCAATGATAGAAACGCAGAAACCGTTATTAAGTTACCTGAAGGACCCTACCTCAGGTAAGAGGTTGACTCTCGAGCCGTGAGCCGAGGAGAAGAACAGATGCGAATCCCCACCCTGCTGGCCGGCGTCGTCCTGGCCGCCACCGCACTCACCGCCTGTGGCGGGAACTCCGGCAACGACGCCGGTGACGCCAAGGTCCCCGACGATCCCGCGCAGGTGAAGGGCGACCTCACCTACGCGATCTGGGACGTCAACCAGCAGCCCGCGATGCAGCAGCTGGTCAAGGCGTTCAACGTCAAGTACCCCAACGTCAAGGTGTCCATCTCGCTGGCCACCTTCGACCAGTACTTCACCAAGCTGAAGACCCAGGGCACCTCGGACAACCTGCCCGACGTGTTCTGGATGAACGGCCCGAACCTGCAGCTGTTCGCGGCCAACAAGCAGCTGGCCACGCTCGACGGCCTGATCGAGGGCAAGCAGGTCGACCCGGCCAACTACCCGAAGGCCCTGGACGACCTCTACTCCTGGGACGGCAAGCAGTACGGCGTCCCGAAGGACTTCGACACGATCGCCTTCTGGTACAACAAGAAGCTCTTCGCCCAGGCCAAGGTCGCCGAGCCGACCGCCGACTGGACCTGGGACGACTACAAGGCCGCCGCCGCGAAGCTGAAGGCCGCGCTCGGCCCGAAGGGCATCTGGGCCAGCGGTGATGAGCTGGGCAACCAGGGCAACTACTACCCCGCGATCATGAGCAACGGCGGCTACGTGATCAAGGACGGCAAGTCCGGGTACGGCGACCCGAAGACGGTCGAGGGCCTGCAGTTCTGGTCCGACATGGTCAAGTCCGGCTACACCCCGACCGCCGCGCAGAACTCCGAGACCCCCGGCCGTGAGCGGTTCTTCAGCGGCAAGGCCGCGATGATGTGGAACGGCAACTGGCTGGTCTCGATGGCGCTGAAGTCGCCGGTCAAGAACGACCTGGCGATCCTGCCGATCCCGAAGGCCCCGAACGGCGAGCGCAAGACGCCGATCCACGGCCTGGCCAACGTGATGAGCGCCAAGACCAAGAACCCGCAGGCCGCGGCCGCGTTCCTGGCCTTCCTGGGCAGCAAGGACGCCGCGCTGATCCAGGCCAAGGCCGGCGCCGCCAACCCGGCGTTCAACGGCACCCAGGGCGACTTCGTGAGCTCCGCGCCGTACGCGCTGAAGACGTTCATCGACGCGGCCTCGCAGTACGCCGAGCCGTACCCGGTGAGCAAGGACACCTCGGTGTGGAACAAGCTCGAGACCGACCAGATCGCACCCGCGTTCGGCGGTGACAAGCCGATGTCCGAGGTCGGACCGGACGTCGCGGCCAAGATGGACGAGGCGCTGGGCAAGGAGAAGTGACTGCGCTGGCTGAGAAGAAGCGACGGCGGGCCGACGGCAGCTGGCCCTGGCTGTTCGTCCTGCCGACCTTCCTCGGTGTCGGCGTCTTCTACCTGTGGCCGCTGCTGAAGACCCTGTACGACAGCTTCACCGAGACCGGCCCGTTCGGTGGCAGCGAGTGGGTCGGCGTGGCGAACTACGGCACGCTGGTCGCCGACACCGAGGTCTACCGGGCGATCGTCAACACGGTCGTCTACACCGCGATCGTGCTGCTCGGGATCCCGCTGGCGGTGCTGTTCGCCAGCCTGCTGAACCGTCCCGGGCTGCGCGGCGCGATGGTCTACCGGACGCTGTTCTTCCTGCCGTACGTCGCACTGCCGACGGCGATCTCGCTGGTCTGGCGGATCATCTACAACGGCGAGTACGGGATCCTCAACCAGGCGCTGAAGGTGATCGGCGTCGACGGCCCGTCCTGGATCACGCAACCGTGGTTCGCGCTGGTCGCGGTCGCGCTGCTCGGGCTGTGGATGTCGATCGGCTTCAACATGATCGTGCTGTCGGCCGGGCTGAAGGGCATCCCCGGTGAGCTGTACGAGGCGGCGTCACTGGACGGCGCCTCGCGGCTGCAGCAGTTCCGCTCGATCACCGTGCCGCTGCTGACGCCGTCGATCTTCTTCCTGTCGGTCGTCACCACGATCGCCGGGTTCCAGCTGTTCGACCAGCTGTTCGCGCTGCTCGGGCCGACCAACCCGGTGATGCCCAAGACGCAGTCGCTGGTGTTCCTGTTCTACGACGCGGCCTTCGTCGGCAACGACCGCGGGTACGCCGCGGCGGTCGCCGTACTGATCCTGGCCGTGGTCGGGCTGCTGACCCTGTTCCAGTTCCGTCTCCAGCGCCGGTGGGTGAGCTATGACTAAGCGCGACACGCAACGACTCGGCAGCAACCGGCTCGCGCACGTCGTCCTGATCCTCGGCAGCCTGGTGATGATGTTCCCGTTCCTGTGGCAGCTGAAGATGGCCTTCTCCAGCCAGTCCGAGATCCAGTCGGTGCCGCCGGACGTGTTCCCGTCGAAGCTGGAGTGGGCCAACTTCTCCGAGGTGTTCCAGCGGCTGCCGTTCCTGGACCAGTTCTGGGTGTCGGTGGCGGTCACCGCCGGCCGGACGATCGGCCAGCTGGTGCTCTGCTCGATGGCCGGCTACGCCTTCGCCCGGATGTCGTTCCGGTTCAAGGGGCTGATGCTGGCACTGATCCTGTCCATCCTGATGGTGCCCAGCCAGGTGTACCTGATCCCGCAGTACCAGATCATCCAGTCGCTGGGCTGGCTCGACTCGATCCAGGGGATCATCGCCCCTGGCATCTTCAGCGCGTTCGGCACGTTCCTGATGATGCAGTTCTTCCGGACCATCCCGGCCGAGCTGGAGGAAGCCGCCCGCCTCGACGGGTGCAACCCGTGGCAGACGTTCTGGAAGGTCGTCCTGCCGGTGGCGCGGCCCGGCCTGGTCTCGCTGGCGATCATCACCGTGCTCGCCTCCTGGGCCGACCTGCTCTGGCCGCTCGTGATCGCCTCGAGCCCCGAGAAGATGCCGCTCTCGGTCGGTCTGGCCACCCTGGCCGGCTACCAGGGCACGATCTCGCCCGGGGTGCTGATGGCCGCGGCGCTGATGGCGATGGCGCCGGTTCTGATTCTCTTCGTCGTACTGCAGCGTCGCGTCGTCGAAGGTATTGCTTTCTCTGGTCTCAAGTAAGGAATCTCCATGACAGACCTCACCGGCCTCACGGTCGGACTGGTGGGTGCGGGCAACATCGCCCACGTCCACGTCGAAGCCTGGAAGGCGCTCGGCGCGCGTGTCCTGGTCCACTCGGCCGAGGGCGCCGACGAGCTGGCGGCGGAGTACGGGCTGGAGGTCGCGGGCTCGCTCGACGAGCTGCTGGCCGCGGTCGAGTTCGTCGACATCGTCACGCCGTCGGCGACCCACCACGACGTCACGCTGGCCGCGATCAAGGCCGGCCGGGACGTGATCTGCGAGAAGCCGCTGACGCTGACCGCCGCCGCGTCGCACGAGCTGTCCACGGCCGCTGCGGCGGCCGGGGTCAAGCTGTACCCGGCGCACGTGGTGCGCTTCTTCCCGGCGTACAAGGCGGCGTACGACGCCGTGCGCAAGGGCCGGATCGGTCAGGTCGCGGTGGCCCGCTTCTCCCGGCAGGCCAGCTCGCCCGCCGGCAAGGGCTGGTACCGCGACGTCGCCCGCTCGGGCGGCGTGATCATGGACCTGATGGTGCACGACCTCGACCAGGCCCGCTGGCTGTGCGGCGAGGTCGAGAGCGTGTACGCCGTGCAGAGCCCGCCGTCGGTCGACGGGATCTCGCCGGTCAACGTCGCGGCCCACGTGACGCTGACCCACTCCGGTGGCGCGATCAGTCATCTCCGCGCGACCTGGGGAGCGACCGGCACGCCGTTCAAGACCACGTTCGCGATCGCGGGCTCGACCGGGCAGCTGCGGTTCTCGTCCGCGGAGAACACCGGGTACGCCGAGGAACTGAAGGAGGGCGCCGCGAGCGGCGACCTGCTGATCCCTGCCAGCACGCTCGGCGAGAGCCCGTACCTCACCCAGCTGCGGGAGTTCGCCCTCGCGCTGCGCGGCGGTCCCGAGCCACGGGTCGACGCCGCGGACGGCGCTGCCGCCGTCTACCTGGCCGAGGCCGCCCGGGCGTCGATGGAGACCGGGCGCACGATCGACATGAAGAGCTTCGACCCGGCAGGAGTGGCCCGATGAGCCTCAAGGTTGCGATCGCCTCGTTCGCGCACACGCACGCCTCCTCCTACGCCTCCAAGCTGGCCGCGCTTCCGGGGATCGAGGTGCTGTCGTCCGACCCGGACGGCGCCGCTGCGCCGGACGCCGGTGAGCGGGGTGCCGCCTTCGCCGCTTCCCACGGCGTGGACTACGTCGACACGTACGACGAGTTGTTCGCCTGGGGCCCGGACGCGGTCGTGGTGACGGCCGAGAACGCGCTGCACCGGCCGCTGGTCGAGCGGGCCGCGGCAGTGGGCGCCCACGTGCTCTGCGAGAAGCCACTGGCCACCGAGGTCGCCGACGGCGAGGCGATGCTGGCCGCGTGCGCGGCGGCCGGGACGATCCTGATGGTCGCCTACCCGGTGCGCTTCGCGCCGTCGTACGGGCGGTTGAAGGCGTCGGTGGAGGCCGGACGGCTGGGCGACGTGTTCGCCGTACTGGGGACCAACAACGGGAAGATCCCGTACGACCAGCGCCAGTGGTTCACCGACGCGAAGCTGGCCGGCGGGGGAGCGCTCGTCGACCACACCGTCCACTGTGCCGACCTGATCGACGGCCTGACCGGTGGAGCCGGGGCCGCCCGGGTCCACGCCGCTGCCAACCACGTCCTGCACCAGGACAAGGACGTGGCGGTCGAGACCGGCGGTCTGGTCACCATCACGTACGACAACGGGCTGCTGGCCACCATCGACTGCTCCTGGAGCATGCCGGACAACGGCCCGACCTGGGGTGGCGTGACGCTGCAGGTGACCGGTACCAACGGCTCGGTGGAGATCGCACCGTTCCAGGAGCACGTCGGCGGCACGGACGCGTCGGGCGAGGTCTACCTGGGCGTCGGCGGCGACCTGGACGGCGCGATGCTCGGTGAGTTCCTCTCCGCGGTGCGGGCCTCCGGTCCGGCCGTAGCGGGTCAGCCGCCGGCCGTCGTACCGCAGCCGGACGGCGCCGTGGGGCTCCGCACCCTCCGAATCGTCGACGCGGCCCGCCGCTCGGTCGCAGCAGGCCAGCCCGTCGACCTCTGACCACCTCGGGGCGGAGGTGGACGCGGGGTGGGAGCAGCGCTCCCACCCCGCTCGACTAGGGCGTGTCTCCAAATCCCTCGCCTACTGCGCGGCACTCGGCACGGCACCTCGGAGCACTGGAGCAAAGCCCACGATGGAAAAACATCGAGGGCTTCACTCCAGCACTCCGAGCTACCGCACCGAGCACCTGCTCGCTACGGCGAGGGATTTGGAGACACGCCCTAGCTCTTGACCACCGCGGAGGCGAGGTTGCCGAGGGAGTCCTCGAGCTGCTCCTGCGAGACCAGGGGGAACGTCACCTTCTGCAGGATCTCGCGATCGGTCACCTTCGACCAGTCGTAGGTGAGCGTGACCTGGGTGTCCCCGGCGTCGAGAGCCTTGAGCTCCCAGACCCACTGCCACCCCGGCGGCTCGGTGCCCGCCGGCGCGGTCTGCCACGCGAGCAGGTGGTTCGGGTCGTAGCCGACGACGGTGTTGTCGGTCTGGTACTCGCCGCCCATGTGGTCGCCGGTCATGTTCATCCGGAACACCTGCCCGCTGGCGGTGATCCGGTCCGACTTCTCGTCGCCGACGACGAATCCGGAGCCGTCCAGCTCGGCGTGCCGCTCGGGGTTGCTGAGGATGCCGAACAGATCCTTCGTCGAGGCATTGATCGTACGGGTCACGGTGATGGCCTTGTCGTCGCTCATGACCACCCGGTGCCCGGTGCGGGCGATCGGAATCCTCGTCCGGTACGGTGCCGGGGATGTGACCGGCGGGTAGTACCACGACTGGAGGAGCGAGGCGATGGGCGAGTTCGTCAACCTGACGGTGGCCGACGGGGTCGGCACGATCCGGCTGGACCGGCCGAAGATGAACGCGCTGAACGTCCAGGTCCAGGAGGAGATCCGGGCCGCCGCTGACCAGGCCGCGGCCTCCGACGAGGTGCGCGCGGTGGTGATCTACGGCGGCGAGAAGGTCTTCGCGGCCGGCGCGGACATCAAGGAGATGGCCGACATGTCGTACGCCGACATGGTCCGCCGCTCGGGCCCGCTGCAGTCGTCGCTGTCCGCGGTCGCGGCCATCCCGAAGCCGACGGTCGCGGCGATCACCGGCTACGCGCTCGGTGGCGGCTGCGAGCTCGCGCTCTGCGCCGACTACCGGATCGCGGCCGACGACGCCAAGCTCGGCCAGCCGGAGATCCTGCTCGGCATCATCCCGGGCGCCGGCGGCACCCAGCGGCTGTCCCGGCTGATCGGCCCGTCGAAGGCCAAGGACCTGATCTACACCGGTCGCTTCGTCTCCGCCGAGGAGTCGCTGCGGATCGGTCTCGTCGACCAGGTCGTTCCTGCTGCTGAGGTCTACACGGCCGCTGTGGCCTGGGCCTCGCAGTTCTCCGGGGCCGCCGCGCTGGCGCTGCGCGCCGCGAAGGAGTCGATCGACGCCGGGCTCGGCGTCGACCTGCACACCGGGTTGGAGATCGAGCGGCAGCAGTTCGCCGGGCTGTTCGCCACCGAGGACCGCGCGATCGGGATGAAGTCCTTCGTCGAGAACGGCCCTGGTAAGGCCGAGTTCAAGGGAAACTGAATGACCACGTCTGCTGAGAAGCCTGCTGCCACTGCCGAACAGGTTGAGGCGGCCTGGAACGACAACAAGCTGGCCCAGGTGCTCTACCACGACTGGGAAGCCTCGACGTACGACGAGAAGTGGTCGATCTCGTACGACGAGCGCTGCGTCACCTATGCCCGCGACCGCTTCACCGCGATCGCCGGCGACCAGGGCTGGCCGTACGGCAAGTCGCTCGAGATCGGCGCCGGCACCGGCTTCTTCACGCTCAACCTGAAGCTGGCCGGCGTGCTGGCCGAGGCGCACGTGACCGACCTGTCCCCGGGCATGGTCGAGGCGGCGCAGAAGAACGCGGCCACGCTCGGCTTCGCCGTCGAGGGCAAGGTCGCCGACGCGGAGAAGCTGCCGTACGACGACAACACGTTCGACCTGGTGATCGGCCACGCGGTGATCCACCACATCCCCGACGTCGAGCTGGCGTTCCGCGAGATGCTGCGCGTGCTCAAGCCCGGCGGCCGCTTCGTGATCTGCGGCGAACCGACCCGGTACGGCGACTTCGTGGCGCGCCGGCTGTCGCGGTTCACCTGGTGGGCGGCCACGAACCTGACCAAGATCCCGGCGCTCGGGGACTGGCGGCGTCCGCAGGCCGAGCTGGACGAGTCGTCCCGCGCCGCGGCGCTGGAGGCCGTCGTCGACCTGCACACGTTCGACCCGGACACGCTGGCGCGGATGGCGTCGCGGGCGGGTGCGGTCGAGGTGAAGACGGTGACGGAGGAGCTGCTGGCGGCGTGGGTCGGCTGGCCGATCCGGACGTTCGAGGCCGCCGTACCGGAGCAGAAGCTCGGGTTCGGGTGGCGGATGTTCGCGTACCGGTCGTGGTTGCAGCTGTCGAAGGTGGACAAGGTGCTCGCGCAGGTGGTTCCGGACGAGTTGTACTACAACGTGTCCATCACTGGTGTAGCGGAGTAGATACTGGCCTGATGCGGTTGCTGTCGCTGGAGAACGTGCGCTGGGTGGTCCGCCACCGGGCGTGGACGCCGTACTACCTGAAGCGGTACTGGCGGTTCGCGTGGTTCAAGCTGCGGCACCCGCAGGTGATCACCGAGGGTTTTGTCTTCCTGGGCAAGAAGCTGGAGATCGTCGTTCGCCCCGGGCACGGCCGGATCGTGCTCGGCCGGTGGGTGCACCTGGGCGACGAGACCCGCCTGCGCGCGCACGAGGGCACGCTGCGGATCGGCGACAAGGTGGTCTTCGCCCGCGACGTCACGGTGAACTGCTACCTGGACGTCGAGATCGGCGCCTCCACGCTGGTCGCGGACTGGACCTACATCTGCGACTTCGACCACAGGACCGACGATCTCGGCCTGCCGATCAAGGATCAGGGACTGGTGAAGTCGCCGGTCCGGATCGGCCCGGACTGCTGGCTGGCCACGAAGGTGACCGTGACCCGCGGCACCGATATCGGCCGCGGCGCGGTGATCGGCGCGAACAGTGTTGCCCGTGGCAACATTCCGGAGTACGCCGTGGCGGTCGGGATCCCGGCGGTCGTCGTACGGGATCGGGTCAGCCGGTACGCCGACGGTGCCGAACGGCGCGAGTACCTGGCCGGCCTGGCGCGGGAGAATGAGGCGACGGCGGCCCGGCTGCGTGCTGGTCTGGACCCGACGGGTGGGGCTGAAGTGACCAGTGGTGCGGAAATCCGGCCACGGCGCGGCGTGGCGGGTGGTGTGGACGGTACTCCGGTGGGTAACCGTACTTCTACGACTGGTGACGCGCCGTCGAGCGCCGAGGGGTTCTCAAGTTACTCACCAGTCGGGCAGTATGTCCCGGAAGTCGTCGGAGAGGAGTCCCCGCGTGGTTGACCAGACGGGCAGCGCACGCCTGTCCGCCCTGGGCTCCGGCGGTCCGGCCGCTGAGGAGACGGCCGGCGACCGTACGTCGCTCGACCAGGCGGCCGCCGACGGCTCGATCACGCAGGCACGGTACCGGGCGGTCGATCCGGTGCCGATCGTGACGGAAGGTCCGGCTGTCGCTACGTTGGACAGTGTGGATCAGCGCCCGCTGGGCGTCCGGCGACGGTTGTCGCCGCGCCCGGTCCCGGGCAACCGGCGCAAAAAGACGCCGCAGGTGGCGGACGAGGAACCGACCCCGGCTGAGGAGATGGACGACGTGAGTACACAGGACGACAAGGCGGCGAAGGCCACCGAGTCCGACCAGGCCACCCAGCCGGCGGACAACGCCGACGCGGCGGCGGACTCGAGTCGGGGTGTGACGGCCACGAAGACCAAACCGAAGACCGCGGCCGAGATCGTCGCGGCGCAGAAGGCGCGCGAGGCGGAGGCCGCCACCGCGGGACCGAAGGACGACGAGACCGCGGTGACCAAGCCGGTCACCCGCCAGCCGGCCGCGACGGGCGCTTCCGCGACAGGTGCCTCGGGCAACAATGCGGGGGAGAACCCGCTGGCGGCCGCGCGGGCCGCGCGCGAGTCGTCCTCACCCGGCAAGGGCCGGGCCGCGATGTCGACGATGGGCTCCGGGGTGAAGCGGGTGCGGAACCTGGTCGCCTCGCTGGTGTGGCTGATCGCGGTGCTGGCGGCCGCCGTACTGGCGCTGGGGGCGTTGTTCACCGCGCTCGACCAGGCCAACCAGAGCAACGAGATCGTGCGCTGGGTGCTGGAGCGCGGGCACGACCTGGTGGGCCCGTTCAAGGACCTGTTCCGGCTGGAGACCGCGAAGAACACCCTGCTGGTGAACTGGGGGATCGCGGCGCTGGTCTACCTGATCGTCGGCAAGATCATCGAGCGGTTCGTCCGGCCCTAGCGACCAGGACGAGGTCCAGGCAGTCGTCGCCGGGCGGGCCGATCTCGAAGTCGAGCGCGTTCGTACGTCGTACGAGCGCGCTCAGCTTTTCGTCCCACTCGGTGTGGTCGGCCTCGAGCTGCCGCTCGACCGCTGAGCCGTGCTCGGCCTCCCACGCCGTGAGGCGCTCGCCGTGCCGCAGCCCGTACGTCTGGACGACCTCGAGCGCGGGCTCGGTGAGCTCCACGAGCTCCGCCATCGTCAGCTCTGTCGTGTGGTACCAGTTCCCCGGCGGGAAGGTCAGCCGGTTCGGCGTGGTCAGGACCAGCGTGCCGCCCGGCGCGAGGATCCGCGCGCACTCGGCGACGAACCGCGGCTGCTCCCACAAGTGCTCGATCGTCTGCAGGCTGGTGATCAGGTCGAAGGAGCCGTCGGCGAACCCGGTCTGGACGAGGTTGCCCTGCACCAGATTGACCTGTGGATAAGCCCTCGCGGCATGGCGAATGCTCGTATCTTCATAGTCGAGACCGAACACCTGCCGCGCACCCCCAGCGCGCAGCAGCTCCGCGCCGTACCCCTCGCCGCACCCGGCGTCGAGCACCCGGCCGTTCGGTCCCACGCTGTCCACGATCCAGCGGTAGGCGGCCTCGTGGCGCGCGAACCAGTAGTTCTCGTGCCAGATCCCCGGGGCGGTCCGCTCGCCGGTAAGAGGTAACGTCTCGGTCACCCGGTCAGCGTAACTGTGATGGGACTCGCACACGTCATATGTTTCTCGTGAGTAACATCCGTGGCAGGCTGGGAGAGACCGTTAACCAGAAGGGGTCCCACACGCTATGAAGATCGTCGTCTGCGCGAAGTTCGTGCCGGATGCCACCGCGGACCGCCGCTTCCGCTCCGAGGACAACACGGTGGACCGCGCCGGTGTCGACGGGCTGCTGTCCGAGCTGGACGAGTACGCCGTCGAGACCGCGCTCACCGTCAAGGAGAACGGCGACGCCGAGGTGACGGTACTCACCGTCGGCCCCGAGCAGGCCGCCGACGCCGTGAAGAAGGGCCTGCAGATGGGCGCCGACGCCGGCGTCCACGTGATCGACGACGCGATCCACGGCTCCGACGCCGTGGCGACCTCGTTGATCCTGGCCAAGGCGCTGGGCAAGCTCGAGGCCGACCTGGTCGTGTTCGGCATGGGCTCCACCGACGGTGGCATGGGTGTCGTCCCGGCGATGGTGGCCGAGCGGCTCGGCCTGCCGGCCGTCACGCTGGGCTCGGAGGTGACTGTCGACGGGAGCACGGTGAAGATCCGCCGTGACGGCGACACCGCCAGCGACACCGTCGAGGGCACGCTGCCGCTCGTGCTGAGCGTGAGCGACCAGGCCAACGAGCCGCGGTACCCGTCGTTCAAGGGGATCATGGCGGCGAAGAAGAAGCCGGTCGAGACCTGGTCGCTGGCCGACCTCGAGCTGTCCGGTGAGCAGGTGGGCCAGGCCGGTGCCTGGACCGAGGTCACCGAGGTGACCGCCCGCCCGGCGCGCACCGCCGGCACGATCGTCGCCGACGAGGACGGCAGCGGCGCTGCCCAGCTCGTCGAGTTCCTGTCCACCAACAAGTTCCTCTGAGGAGCGACCCGAATATGTCGAACGTTCTCGTTCTCGTCGACCACACCGGCGGCACGGTCCGCAAGACCACCGCGGAGCTCCTCACGATCGCCCGTCGTCTCGGCGAGCCGGTCGCGGTCTACATCGGCGAGGGAGTCCAGGACGCCCTCCCGGCCCTGGGTCAGTACGGCGCCACCAAGGTGATCGCGCTGACCAACCCGGAGCTGACGCAGTACCTGGTGGCTCCCAAGGCCGAGGCGCTGCAGCAGGTCGCGGCCAAGCTCGAGCCGGCCGCGATCCTGATCTCGTCCAGCGCCGAGGGCAAGGAGATCGCCGCCCGTCTCGCGGTCAAGCTGGAGTCCGGCCTGATCACCGACGCCGTCGACGTGCAGGAGGGACCGGTGACCACGCAGTCGGTGTTCGCCGGCAACTACACGGTCCAGGCCAAGGTCACCCACGGCACGCCGATCATCACGGTGAAGCCGAACGCGGCCACTCCCGAGGCGGCCGAGACGTCGCCGGAGGTGGAGGAGTTCGACGTAACGATCTCCGACGCCGCGAAGACCGCGCGCATCACCGACTCCAAGCCGCGTGAGGCGACCGGGCGTCCGGAGCTCACGGAGGCCGCCATCATCGTCTCCGGCGGCCGTGGGACCGGGGGAGACTTCGGCCCTGTCGAAGCCTTCGCCGATTCCCTGGGCGCAGCTGTCGGTGCTTCCAGGGCCGCTGTGGACTCCGGGTGGTACCCGCACGCCTACCAGGTGGGCCAGAC
Organism: Kribbella sp. DT2; assembly: GCF_049844575.1. NCBI lineage: Bacteria > Bacillati > Actinomycetota > Actinomycetes > Propionibacteriales > Kribbellaceae > Kribbella > Kribbella sp. DT2. The sequence goes on from NZ_JBNCLH010000016.1 coordinate 96,154, forward strand.
GGGCAAGACCGTCTCTCCCCAGCTGTACGTCGCCGCGGGCATCTCGGGCGCCATCCAGCACCGGGCCGGTATGCAGACCTCGAAGACCATCGTCGCCATCAACAAGGACGAGGAAGCTCCGATCTTCGAGCTGGTCGACTTCGGCGTCGTGGGGGACCTGCACAAGGTCCTGCCGACGGCTACCGAAGAGGTCACCAAGCGCAAGTCCTGAGCCTGTCGGGGCCCGTCGGTACCCCGTGCCGTCGGGCCCCAACCCTCGATTTGCATCTGCACCCCGAATGTCAGTAATGTTCTTCTTGTTGGAGCGAGTGCGGGACGCGAAAGCGGCCGGTCGCCTCAACACAATCCTTGAAGATCTTTGAAGCCGAGACGCGCCTCGTGCGGGTTTGGGCTGCTGGGTCACGCAGGGATGCTGGTTCGAAAAGCCCGATTTGACCGGGCCTGGACGAAACAGTAAGGTTTGTCGAGTTGCCCCGGAGCTTCGCACGAAAGTGTGAAACGCGGTGTGCGCCCGATTCTTGAGAACTCAACAGCGTGCCGAAAGTCAATGCCGAAATATGCATTAACCCCGTACACAGGCATTGGGTGACTCTCCTACCCCTGGTCTCTTCGAGATTGTGGGTGTTGGGTTGTCTGTTGTTCTGTGTCGGATTCCTTTGAATGAAATTTCTGGATTCAAGTCAGTTTGATTGTCTCTGATTCAAAGGATCACTCAAAGTAGTCTGTTATCTGCAGCTTGCTGTGGTTGACATATAGATTTCAACGGAGAGTTTGATCCTGGCTCAGGACGAACGCTGGCGGCGTGCTTAACACATGCAAGTCGAG
>NZ_JBNCLH010000017.1:0-43369 GCF_049844575.1 Kribbella sp. DT2
ACCACCGCGGCCACACCGCACTCGGCGGCCAACCACCAGCCACCCGCGTCACCAACCTCACAGGTCAGTACATCTAGCTGAGGTACGTCGTACGAGCCAGGTTGTACGCAAGGTCTTGGGCGACCTGGAAGGCGTCGTCCTCGTCCAGGCGGTGCTGGACGACCAGGCCAGCCAGGTAGCCCGCGTCGATGCGCCGGGCCAGGTCGTGCCGGGCCGGGATCGACAGGAACGCGCGGGTGTCGTCGACGAAGCCCGAGGTGTTGTAGAACCCAGCTGTCTCGGTCACCAGCTCCCGGAACCGGCGCATGCCGTCCGGGCTGTCCAGGAACCACCAGGGCGCACCCAGCCGGACACTCGGGTACACACCGGCCAGCGGAGCGAGCTCCCGCGAGTACGTGGTCTCGTCGACGGTGAACAGCACCATCCGGAACCCCTCGGCGTGCCCGAACCGCTCCAGCACCGGCCGCAGCGACTGGGTGAACTCGGTCGCCACCGGGATGTCGTGCCCCTGGTCCGGCCCGTACGTCGCGTGGACGCCCGGGTGGTGGTCGCGCAGCACACCGGGGTGGAGCTGCATGACCAGCCCGTCCTCGGCGGACATCGCGGCCATCTGGAACAGCATGTTGCCGGCAAAGGCCTGAGCGTCCTCGGCGCTGGCCCGGCCTTGGAGCGCGTCGGCGTAGATCCGCTCGGCCTCCGCGTCGGTCAGGGGAGTGGCGGCCGCGCTGAAGTGTCCGTGGTCCGTGGCCCGCGCTCCGGCCGCGATGAAGGTCTGGCGGCGCTGCCTGAGCGCCTCCAGGTACCCGGCGTACGACGTGGTGTCCGTGCCGGCGCGCTCACCGAGCAGCGCGATCAGGTCGCTCCAGCCCGGCCGGTCGACGTGCACGACGGCGTCCGGGCGCAGGGTCGGTACGACGCGCCCGGGCAGGTCGGCGGCGATCTTCGCGTGCGGCGCGAGATCGTCGGTCGCCGCGTCGGTTGTCGACAATAGTTCGATGTTGAAGGCGTCGAGCAGCGCCCGCGGCCGGAACTCCGGCTGGGCGAGCCGCGCCGCGATCTCGTCGTACAGGAGGTCGGCGGTCTCGGCCGACGGGTGCACGGTCAGCCCCAGCACCTCGGCGAACTCGTGCTCGAGCCAGTACCGGCTCGGCGTACCGGCGAACAGGTGCCAGTGCGAGCAGAACTCGCGCCAGATCTCCCGCGGCTCGGCCGTCGTCGTCCCGTCGCGGCGCGGCAGCCCGAGCCGATCGGGGGAGACGCCCTGGGAGATCAGCATCCGGGTGACGTAGTGATCCGGTACGACGAGCAGCTCGGCCGGGTCGCCGAACGGCTCGTCACTCGCGAACAGCCCCGCGTCGACGTGCCCGTGCAGGCACAGCAACGGCAGCTCCTTCGTGGACGCATGGATCCGGCGCGCGACCTCCCGGGCCTCACCAGCCGGCAACGCCCGATCCGGATGGGGCTGCAGAGCCTTCGGCATTTCGTCCTCCAGAGCATCGACTGCAACGGCTCTGCAAAGGATTGCAGTAGCCTCAGGTAAGCACAAGAGCCCTGCTGGTTGACAGCATGCTGCAATCGCTTGCAGACTCGGCGGACCTAGCTTGGAGGTGACCGATGGCGGCGACTCTTCGCGATGTCGCGCGGTTGGCCGGGGTGTCGACCTCGACGGTGTCCCGGGCGCTCTCGCTGCCCGACCTGGTCAACCCGTCGACCCGCGCCCGGGTCCGCTCGGCCGCCGACTCCCTCGGCTACGAACCGAACAAGGCCGCCCGCGGCCTGATCACCGGCCGCACCGGCAACATCGGCCTCGTCCTGCCCGACCTCGCCAACCCGTTCTTCCCCAGCGTCGTCAAAGGCGTCCAGGCCCGCGCCCGGGCCGCCGACGTAGCGGTCTTCGTCGCTGACACCGACGAGGACGTCGCCGCCGAGCTGGACCTTGTCCGCGCTCTCGCGCAGCAGGTCGACGGCCTCATCCTCTGCTCCCCGCGCGCCGACGCCGAGCACCTGAAGGCGATCGCCGCCAACACCACCGTCGTACTGCTCAACCGGATTGTCGACAATCTACCCGCTGTCGTCTTCGACCACGAGGACGGCATGCGCCAAGCAGTCGCCCACCTCGCCGCCCTCGGCCACCAGCGCATCGCCTGGGTCGGCGGCCCCGCGGCCTCCTGGTCCAGCGACCAACGAGGCCAGGGCCTGTCCCAAGCCAGCGCGGCCCATGGCGTCGACCTCGTCGAGGTCGGCCACTTCCCGCCGCACTACGACGGAGGCATGGCCGCCGCCGACCAGGTGGTAGCCACCGGCGCCACGGCAGTGATCGCCTACAACGACCTCGTCGCGATCGGCCTCCTGGCCCGCCTCCACGCCCGCAACATCCCCGTCCCCGCCCGCATCAGCGTGGTCGGCATCGACGACATCGCGATGTCGGCCATGTCCCACCCTGCCCTCACCACCATCCGTCTCCCCAAGCAGCAAGCGGGCCGCCTGGCCGTCGAGCTCCTCCTCACCCTCCTCGACAATCCGGCCACCACCCCCGAGCGCCGAGTCCTCCCCGGCGATCTCCTGGTCCGAGCCTCCACCACCGAGGCCCCCCGATGAACCGGCCCCGAACCCGCCCTCGGTCGACCCGGCCCCCGACCCGCTCTTCGTCGCCCCGGCCCCCGACCCGCCCTTGGTCGCCCCGGCCCCCGACCCGCCTTTCGTCGCCCCGGCCCCCGACCCGCCCTTGGAGGTACTTCTGATGGTGATGCCCGATGTGCTGGTGCTGGGGGAGATCCTCGTCGAGCTCAGCTCCACCGAGCCCTTGGACGCCGGGACCAACCTCACGCTCAACTTCTCCGGCGACGCCCTCAACGCCGCGGCCGCATCGGCTGCCGCGGGTGCCAGGACGGCCCTCCTCGCCCGCGTACCCGACGACGAGCTCGGCGACCGCCTCCTCGACCGAGTGGTTGCCCTAGGCATCGATACCACGCTCGTCCGCCGCGTGAAGGGCCAGCACGGCCTCTACCTCCAGCACGCGGACCCGTCGGGAGCGAGAGAGTTCACCTACGTACGCCGAGGAAGCGCCGGCTCCGGCCTGGGCCCCGGCGACGTACCGCTGGACCTGGTCTCCGAGGTCGGCGCCGTACTCGCGAGCGGCATCGCCTGCGCCATCTCCCCACTCTCCGCGAAGGCCGTCCGCGTGGCGGCCCAGCACAGCAAGTGCTTCGTGTACGACCCGAACTGGCGCCCCCGCCTGGTCTCCGCCGCCGGCGCCGCCGACCACCTCCGCGCCGTCGCGCCGTACACCCGCCTGATCACCCCCGGCTGGCCCCGCGAAGCCCAACTGGTCGCCGACATCGACGACCCGGCAACAGCCTGTACGACGCTCCGCAGCCTCGGCATCCAAGCCGTCGCACTCACCCGAGGCGAGAACGGCATCCTCCTCGACGACGCCGGTCGCCTGACCGAGGTGCCAGTCATCCCCGCCCCAGCCGTCGTCGACCAGACCGGCGCCGGCGACTCCTTCGCCGGCACCGTCACCGCCCGCCTGGCGCTCGGCGACGACCTCCTCACCGCAGTCCGCCTCGGCGTGGCCGCCGCGTCCCTCTCGGTAGGCGGCCTCGGCGGCACCGGCCACGTGCCAACCCTGGCCCAGACTCAAGCCCACGCCGCCACGACAGAGGTCTCCGCATGAGCCCTGTCGACAATCTGCAGACTGTGCCCACGGGGGTCTCCGCGTGAGCCCTGTCGACAATCTGCAGACCGCGCCTCACGGAGGTCTCCGCGTGAGCACCGCCGACGACTGGCAGTCCGCGCCCACGGAGGTCGCGGCAGGAGCGCCGCCGTCAACCGGCCAACTACGGCCACGGAGGTCGCCCGTGAGGACTGTCGACAATCTGCAGACCGTACTCACGGAGGTCTCCGCGTGAGCCCCCAGCCGACCGCGGCCACGGAGGTCCCCGCGTGAGCGCTGTCAACAATCTGCCGCCCGCACTCACGGAGGTCTCCGCATGAGCACCCCCGACAACCACCCGACCGCGCCCACGGAGGTCCGGATGAATCGCCTGAGCCTGAACAACCTGCCGACCAAGCCGGCGGTCAACCCCGGCGAGCTGAGTGTCGGAATCGTCCACCTCGGTTTGGGCGCCTTCCACCGGGCGCACCAGGCGGTGTTCACCGAGCGGGCCGCCCAGCTCAGCGGGGAGACCCGGTGGGGGATTGCCGGCATCAGCCAGCGGTCGGCCGCCGTACGGGAGCAGCTCGCGCCGCAGGACGGCCTGTACTCCGTCCTGACACGCGGCACCGACTCGACCTCGATCGAGGTGATCGGCAGCATCCGCGAGGTTCTGACCGCGCCGGAGGACCCGGACGCAGTGGTTGCGCGGATTGTTGACAATCGGACATCGGTGATCACGCTGACCGTCACCGAGAAGGGCTACCGCGCAGCCTCCGGCGGCGGGCTCGACCTGTCCGACCCGGAGATCCAGGCAGACCTCACCGGACGCCCGCCGCGCACCGTCGTCGGCCAGCTCGCGGCCGGCCTCGCGCGCCGTACCGGCGAACCGCTCACGATCCTCTCCTGCGACAACCTCGTTGCCAACGGCCCCTTCTTGCAGCGACTCGTGCACGAGTACGCCGACGCCGCGGGCCTGCGAGGCGAGCAGTTCGAGGCGGCCGCGTTCCCCGCGAGCATGGTCGACCGGATCGTCCCCGCCACCACCGACGCCGACCGCGACGAGGCCGCGCGACTGCTCGGCGTACGGGACGAGGCCGTGGTCGTCGCCGAACCGTTCCTGCAGTGGGTGATCGAGGACCACTTCGCCGGCGCCCGCCCCGCGTGGGAGACCGCCGGCGCGGTCCTCACCGCGGACGTCGCTCCGTGGGAGCAGGCGAAACTGCGGATGCTCAACGCGACCCACTCGATGCTCGCCTACCTCGGCGCCCTCCGCGGGTACGAGACCATCGCCGAAGCAGTCCGCGACGACGAGCTCGCCGCCACAGCACGCGAGCTGATCAGCACCGACGTCATCCCCACCCTCACCCCACCCGACGGTCTGGACCTCGCGTCGTACGGCGAGTCGGTGCTCGAGCGCTTCGCCAACCCGGCGCTCAAGCACAAGACCACCCAGGTCGCGATGGACGGCTCGGTCAAACTCCCCGTCCGCCTGCTCGGCACCATCCAGGACCGTCTGGCCGCCAACGCCGAACCGGCCTCAGCAGCGCTCGCAGTCGCCGCGTGGATGGTCTACGTAGCCCGCAGCACCACGGTCGACGACCCGCAGGCAGACCGCCTCAAGTCAGCCACCGCGAACGCAGCTACCCCCACCGCCCTGGTCGACGCCCTGCTAGCCGTCGACACGGTCTTCCCCAAGGACCTCCAGCAGAGCAACCCCTTCCGCACCCTCTTGGTAAACCACGTAACCCACCTCACCCGCTAACACCCGCGCCCCAGCCGTGCCAGCCGGGCACTCCGGCACTCCCGGCACTCCCGGCACCCCGGCACCCCGGGGCCCCGGGACCCCGGGACCCCGGGACCCCGGGACCCCGGGCACGCCCCGGCGCCCCGGCGCCCCGGCTCGGCATACCCGGGCGAGCATGCCGAGCCAGGCGGGCTCCCGAGCACGCCGAGCACCCCGGGCACCCCACTCGGGCGGGCGTGCCGAGCAAGACGAGCCCGCCTCCCCAGGCGGGCACGCCGAGCAAGCGAGCCCGCATACCCGAGCGAGCCGGTACGCCGTCCGGCGCGGGACGGTCCAGTACGCCGCCCTGGCCCGGAGGTCGGGCACGCCGCCCGGCACGCGAGGGCCAGTACACCGCCCTGGCCCGGACGGTCCGGCACACCGCCCTGGCCCGGACAGTCCAGCACGCCGCCCGGCGCGGGAGGGGCGGCACGGCCGCCCCGGCGCAGGAGGGTCCGGTACGCCGCCCCGACGCGGGAAGGTCCAGTAGGCCGCCCCGGCCCGGACAGTCCGGCACACCGCCCGGACCGTCCGGAACGCCGCTCAGCGCAGAACGGCGTCGCCGCTCAGCGCAGAACGCGGCCGCCGCTCAGCGGATGATCCGCTTGCCGAGGAGGAAGTTGCTGTCGGCATCGAGGCCGGACTGCTGCCACTCCTTGGCGGTGAACCACTGACCGAACTTCTGGAACCGGTCCGCGGACAGGCTGTCCAGGAAGTACTGGTTCGCCTTCAGCGTCACCTCGCCGGCGGGGATCGCGGCGCCGGCGTTCTGCACCATGCCGGTCGCCGTCGTGCCGCCCTTCATCGTCACCTTGTTGCCGGTGACAACGACATCGCGCAGGACGTTCAGGCCCCACGGGCCGTTGCCGCGGGTACGGGACTGGATCGAGATGCCGTTCACGTTGCCGGCGACCGTGTTGTTGCGGACCTGGACGTTGGACGAAGTGTTGACGTTGATGCCGCCACCGTCCCACAGGGAGCGGCCGGAGCCACGCCCGGTCCCGAGGCCGTTGCCGGTGATCGTGTTGTTCTCGATCACGCCGTTGCGCCCGATCTCGTACCGGATCCCATCGGCGGCATTGTCGACGATCTGATTGCTGGCAAAAGTCCGCCCGTCGTCGTACGCGTCGCTCCACAGGCCGACGCCGAGGTTGGCCTTGATCACGTTGCCGCTGACCGAGCCGCCCTTGGACCAGGTGGTCTTGATGCCGCCGGATTCCCAGTCGGCGATCCAGAAGCCGTCGGTGTTGTTGCCGCTGATCTGATTGCCGACAATCGACCCGTTCGTGGTGCTGTACTGGCCGATGCCGAGCTGGCCGTTGGACTGGATCAGGTTCTTCTCCAGCCGTCCGCCGTCGGCGTTGATGAGCATCGCGCCGACCGCGTGGTTCCAGCGGATGTCGTTGGCGAACACGTTCCAGCCGCCGCTCAGCTCGACCGCCCCGGCCTGCGGTGCCGACGCGAAGTGTTCGACGGTCAGCCCGCGCACGGTCACGTTCGCCTGCCCGCCGCCGATCGCGGTCGGCGTCTTCGACATCTCGACCGACTTGCCTGTCGGATTGTCTCCAATCCACACGGTGTTGCCGGCGTAGTCGCCGTAGAAGGTGCCCGGCACGACCTTCTCGCGGGTCGCGACCCGCTTCAGGTGCTTGCCGTTCAGGAACAGCTGCTCGCGCAGGTGGCAGATGTTGGCGACGTTGTCCTCGCACTGGCCGATCTGCGCGTACGGCTTCGGCAGCACGCCCTTGATCGTCCAGTCGCCGCCGTTCGCGGTCCAGCCGGTGAGCGGGACGGATCCGGTCAGTACGGCGCCCTGGTCGCTGCCGAGAGTCTGCTTCGCCTTGGGGCGCAGCGGCCGGTCGATTCGGTGCAGCCCGGCAGCGAAGCAGATGGTGCTGCCGGCCGGGGCCTTGTCGACGATATCGGCCGCGTTCTCGTCCGGCTTGACCACGACACCTGAGCAGGCGGGCGCCTGCGACGGACCTACCGCGAAACTCGCGCCCGGAACCGGGGGCGGCGGCGAAGGGCGCCTCGACCGCGGCGTGATGATCGGCAAGGTGATGGTCGGCAGCGTGATGGTCGGACGCGGTACGACGGGAGTCGCGATCGTTGTCCGCGGTACGGCGGGGGTCGCGATCGTTGTCCGCGGCATCGACGAGCCCGCTGCCTCGGTCCAGCGGGTGTCATACCCGTGGCGATCAGACTCCTCGTCTGCAACGCCTGCGTCATCGGCAACACTTGGTGAACTGATGGCGCTGTCCGGCACCCTGGTGGGAGCCGGCTCGAACGGCGACGCAGCGGCTTGTACGGTCGTACTGACGACCGCGACGACGGTCAGAGCGCTGAGCGCGGTCGCGGCGAGAATCGTCACTTGTTTGCTCATGTGGTCGGGCCTCCGGGGCGTGACTGTCCATCGGCACCCCCCGGTGCAACTACTTGTGCAGACTAGTACCCCGCGTGCCCTCCGCAACACATTCTGTTGCGTTTTGCCCCTATTAAGTTGCCTTAGGCGTCTACTCGGTTGCGGGGTGCAATCATCTCCCCGCTGCGCAACTACGCTCCGTCAACTGGTGAACAAGCTGACAACAGCGTGTCGATCCGGGCGGCGTCGACGTACGAGGAGGACGTGGTGGCGCGCTGGCACGCCACCGGTGCGGTCGTTCGGTCGCCGCGCGCCTCCAACTCCTTCAACACTGCGCCGCTGCCAGGCCGGCTCCTCCACACCGGGCGCGGTCCTGCGCTGCCCACGCCGTGGCCAGTCCGCTGACTCACCCCGACAGGAATGCTCAGCACCGCCGCCCCACAGCACCGCCGCCCCAAACCACGTCCGCCGCGCGGCACGGCTGATCGGCGGCAGTTGCTCGATCGAGGGCTGGCCAGGTTCCGGGGCTCGACCTGCGGGTCGACCGCGTTGGTCGCGCCGCCTCACGACAGGGCCGATCGGTGGCGCTCCTTCGATCGGCGGCTGACCGGGGTCCGGGCCTCAACCCGCAGATCGACCGCGCTCGTCGCGCCGCCTCACAGCACGGCTGCGTCGAGGCGAGGTTGCCTCACAGCATGGGCTGCTTCACGGCGCCGCTGCCCGGTAGCACGCTGCCTCAAGCACCGCCACCCGAAGCACCGCCGCCCCGAAGCACCGCCGCCCCAAAACACCGCCGCCCCAAAACACCGCCGCCCCGCTCGCAGGGCGAGCGGGACGGCGGGACGGGGCATGTGGTACTCGTCAGCCGGTGGTGAAGTTGCTGTTGGTGTCGAGGCCGGACTGTTTCCACTCGGTGGCGCTGAACCACTGGCCGAACTTCTGGAACCGGTCGGCGGTCAGGCTGTCGAGGGTGTAGTGGTTGTCCTTGAGGGTGACCTCGCCGGCCGGGATCGCGGCGCCGGCGTTCTGGACCATGCCGGTGGCGGTGGTGCCGCCCTTCATGCTCACCTTGTTGCCGGTGACGACGATGTCGCGCAGGACGTTCAGGCCCCACGGGCCGTTGCCGCGGGTGCGGGACTGGATCGAGATGCCGTTGACGTTGCCGGACAGGGTGTTGTTGCGGACCTGGACGTTGGTCGAGGTGTTGACGTTGATCCCGCCGCCGTCCCAGAGCGACTTGCCCGAGCCGCGGCCGGTGCCGAGGCCGTTGCCGGTGATCGTGTTGTTCTCGATCACGCCGTTGCGGCCGATCTCGTAGCGGATGCCATCAGCAGCATTGTCGACGATCTGGTTGTTCGCGAAGGTCCGCCCGTCGTCGTACGCGTCGCTCCACAGGCCGACGCCCTTGTTGGCCTGGATCAGGTTGCCGGTGACCGAGCCACCGGTGGACCAGGTGGTCTTGATGCCGCCGGACTCCCAGTCGGCGATCCAGAAGCCGTCGGTGTTGTTCCCGCTGATCTGATTGCCGACAATCGACCCGTTGGCGGTGCTGTACTGGCCGACACCCAGTTGCCCGTTGGACCGGATCAGGTTCTTCTCCAGCTTGGCGCCGTCGGCGTTGACCAGCATCGCGCCCACCGCGTGGTTCGAGCGGATGTCGTTCGCCGACACGGTCCAGCCACCGCCCAGTACGACGGCGCCGGCCTGCGGCGCGGACGCGAAGTGCTCGATCGTCAGCCCGCGCACGGTGACCCCGGACTGCCCACCGTCGATCGCGGTCGGCGTCTTGGACATCTCCACCGACTTGCCGGCCGGATTGTCACCAATCCACACGGCGTTGCCGGAGTAGTCGCCGTAGAAGGTTCCCGGCACCACCTTGTCGCGCGACGAGACCCGCTTGAGCTGCTCGCCGTTCAGGAACACCTGCTCGCGCAGGTGGCAGATGTTCGCGACGTTGTCCTCGCACTGCCCGATCTGGCCGTACGCCTTCGGAAGCACGCCCTTGACGGCCCAGTCGCCACCGTCGGCCGTGAAGCCAGTCAGCGGGACGGACCCGGTCAGTACGGCGCCCTGGTCGCTGCCCAGGGTCTGCTTGGCCTTCGGCCGCAGCGTCCGGTCGATCCGGTGCACGCCGGCCGCGAAGCAGACCGTCGCACCGGCCGGAGCATTGTCAACAATCTGCGCGGCGTTCTCGCCGGGCTTGACCACGACCCCGGAGCAGGCAGGCGCCTGCGACGGTCCCGCCGGGAAGTCGCCCTGCGTCGGCGGCTTCGGCGTGGTCGTGGGCGGCTGCGTCGGCGTGGTCACCGGCGGCGTGGTCGGGGCGGTGGTGGGCGGTTTGGTCGGCGACGCGGGCGGTGTCACCGTCGGGATCGTCACGGTCGGCCGGGTGACGGTCGGTCGCGGCCGGGGCCGCGGGCGCTTCGGGTTGTCGCCCGGCAGGATGCCGGAACCTTCCGCCTTGTGGTCCGGGCCGAACGCCGAAGCGATGTTCGACGCCGTTCCGGTGACGATCCCTGTGACGGCGACCGCACCGGCTGCCGCGACAGAGATGATGGTCAGTGACTTCTTCACTCGAGGACCCTTCGGGGATGGGTGAAAACGTTGCACCCCCCTGGTGCGGCCTTCCCCAGAAAACTACTGCTTGAAGTAGTCGTGACAGGACGCGAAGTTCGTCGCGTCCGCCTTCCCCCACAATGCCGATCAGGCCTCCCTGACCACCGAGGCGGTGGCCAGCGAAATCGGCACTTCTCCGCAACCGTTGCCCCCGGCCCCTACTCCGGTGCCCAGCGCAAACGCTGGAGTCGTGCACAACAGAACAGGTGCCCGGGGCATCGGGCTGGGAAGTCAGTGTCAGTTCGTCGCGAAGCTCCCGGCCGTGTCGTGGCCGGCGGCGCGCCAGCCCTGGGCGGTCAGCTTGGTGCCGAACCGGGCGAAGCGTTGCGCGGCGAGCTGGTCGAGCTGGTAGCGGTTCCCGCTGAACACCAACTGCCCGGCCGGCACCTCGGCGCCGGAGTTCTGCACCATGCCGGTGGCCTGCGTGCCACCCGTCATCTGCACCGAGTTCCCGGTGACACGGACGTTGCGCAGCAGGTACTTGCCCCACGGCCCGTCGCCCCGGGTCCGGGACTGGATCGAGATCCCGTTCACGTTGCCGCTGACGACGTTGTTGCGCACCGTCACGTTCGACGAGGTGTTCACGTTGATCCCGCCGCCGTCCCACAGCGACGTACCGGAGCCACGCCCGGTGCCGAAGCCGTTGCCGGTGATCGTGTTGTTCTCGATCGTGCCGTTGCGGCTGATCTCGTACCGGATCCCGTCGGCGGCGTTGGAGACGATCTTGTTGCCGCTGATCACCCGGCCGTCGTCGGCCACGTCGGCCCACATCCCGACACCCTTGTTGGCCTGGATCAGGTTGCCGCTGACGGTGCCGGACGAGCGGGTCGACTTCATCCCGCCGGACTCCCAGTCGGCGATCCAGAAGCCGTCGGTGTTGTTCTGGCTGATCACGTTCGAGGTGACGTCGGCCTTCAGCGAGTTGTACTGGCCGAGGCCGAGCTGCCCGTTGTGGTGCACGAGGTTGCGCTCGATCCGCGCGTTGTTCGCCTTCACCAGCATCAGCCCGACCGACTTGTTCCAGCGGACCTCGTTGGCCTTCACCTTCCAGCCGGGGCCGGAGACCAGCGCGCCGGCCTGGGCCGGGCTGGCGAAGTGCTCGACGGTCAGCCCGCGCACGGTGACGCCGGGCTGGTTCGACTCGATCGCGGTCGCGGTCCTCGCCATCTCGACGGCCTTGCCGGCCGGGTTGCTGCCGACGTAGATCGCGTTGGTGGCGTAGTCGGCGTAGAACGTCCCGCTCTTGACCGCGGCGACCGAGCCGACCCGGGGCAGGTGCGCGCCGCCCAGGTAGACCTGCTCGCGCAGGCTGCAGATGTTCGCCTTGTTGTCCTCGCACTGCCCGGCCTTGCCGTACGCCGAGGGAAGCGCGCCACGGGTCACCCAGGCCGCGCCGGAGCGGGCCCAGCCGGTCAGCGGGACGGAGCCCGTCAGTACGGCGCGCTCGTCGCTGGCGATGGTCTGGTTGGCCTTCGGCCGGATCGTCTGGCCGATCCGGTGCAGACCGGCGGTGAAGCAGAACGTCGTACCGGCCGGCTTGGAGTTCACGACCGACTGGGCGTTCTGGCCCGGCTTGATCGCGACCCCGTCGCACGCACCCGCGTACGCCGGTCCGGCGCTGCCCTTGCCGGGGACGACGACCGGCTTACCGGTGGCGGTCGGCTCGGGAACGGTCGGCTTGCCGGTCGGGTCCGACGGCTTCGGCTTCTTCGACGGTACGACGGTCGGCGGCTTGCTCGCCGTACCGGGCGGTTGCGTCGTGGCCGGTTTCGTCGGCTTCGTCGTCGGCCGCTGCGACGGGAGAATTCCCGCGCCGGCGGCCGCGTCCTGATCGGTCGTGCGTGACTTTCCGGCGGTTGCCGCGTTCTTCTGGTTGGAGACGACGGGATAGGCGACTGTGACGACAGCGACCGCCGTGGCGACGACAGCTGCGAACAGCAACCTCTTGGACGACGTCCTTCTCAAAGCACCCTCCGGGTGTATCGGCGCGCGGTGAAACGTCCCCAGGTGCGGCCTCACGTACCAGTTGTCACCACCGGGAAGATCTAAGGTGGTGCCATGCGGGTCGCCATGTTGCACAACCGTTATCGTTCGGGTCAACCCAGTGGTGAAAACACCGTGGTCGATCAAACGGCTGATTTTTTGCGTAGTTCAGGACATGTTGTTGAGCTCTACGCGCAGAACAGTGACTCGATCGCGCACATGGATCGAAAAGATCGCGCGCTGTTACCGTTCCGCTCCGTATGGTCATTCTCGGCCGAACGCGATTTAACATTCCGATTGCAGGAATCGCGTCCGGACATCGTGCATGTGCACAACACGTTCCCGTTGTGGAGTCCCTCGGTGCTGCGGTCCGCGTACCGCGCCGGCCTTCCGGTCGTGGCCACGCTGCACAACTTCCGCCTGATGTGCGCGAACGGCGTCCTGCAGCGCGACGGCGGACCGTGCGAGTCCTGCGTCGGCAAGATCCCGTGGCGCGGCGCCGTGCACGGCTGCTACCGCGAGTCGACCGTGCAGAGCCTGCCGCTGGTCGCCGGGATCACTGTCCACCAAGGCCTGCGCACCTGGCAGCGGTACGTCACGACGCTGATCGCCCCGTCGGAGTTCGTCAGGTCCCGGTACGTCGCCGGCGGGTTCGCGCCCGAGCAGATCGTCGTCAAACCGCACGCGGTCCCGTTCGCCGGGCAGGTCCGCGACGGTGCGGGGGAGGCCGTGGTCTTCCTCGGCCGGCTCACCGAGGAGAAGGGTTTCGCCGACCTCCTCGAGGCCTGGGACTCGTCGCTGGGGCAGTTGGTCGTCGTCGGCGACGGGCCGCTGCGCGCGGCGGCCGACGCGCGCGCCGCGGCGGATCCGTCCGTGCGGGTGCTCGGGTCACTGCCGTGGGCCGAGAGCATGGAGGTCGTCCGTACGGCGCGCGCGGTCGTCGTACCGGCTCGTTCCTACGAGACGTTCGGCCTCGTGGTGGTCGAGGCATTCGCCCACGGTGTGCCGGTGGTCGCGTCCCGGATCGGCGCGCTCGCCGAGCTCGTCGACGACGGCGAGACCGGCGCGCTGGCCGAGCCGGGCGACCCGGACGGGCTGCGGAAGGCACTGCGGTTGATCACCGACCCGGCCACTTCGATAGCCTGCGGCGAGCGGGCCCGTCAGGTCTATGTGGAGCGCTTCACCCCGGAGCGCGACCTGGCGGCCACGGAGAGGATCTACGCCGATGCGATCGCGCGGCACGCGGCCGACCGTTGACCGGGCCGCCTGCCCTCGGACTACCTGCCGGGGCAGCAATCGCCGCGCAACCCGCAGAGCCGAATCGCTAGGCCGACGGCGATTACTCGGTGTAAAGTGCGCGGAGGCGAGGGGGGTCTCGTCACCAGCTGGTGGGGACCGGTTGCCCGGACGTTCACCAGGAGTTCGTTGCACAAGTGTTCGCCGTACCGGCCCGAGCGGGTTCGGATGCGTCGGAGGGGACGAGTCCGCGGGGGCTCAGTGGGGGAGCGCAGGGTGCCGCAACGCATCGGATATCTGACCGGAGTTTTCGACCTGTTCCACGTCGGTCATCTCGACCTGCTCGAGCAGGCTCAGCAGCAGTGCGACCGGCTCGTGGTCGGCGTGCTCACCGACGACTGGGCGCTGGACGCCTGGGGCGCGCGGCCGTTCGTGCCCGTCGTCGAGCGCGCGCAGATCCTCGAGCAACTGCGGTGCGTGGACGAGGTTGTCGTGGTGGAAGAGGCCGGATGGCTGACCGGCGACGGATTTGATTCAGGCCGCGGGATACGGACCGTGTTCGCCGCTGACGGGACCGACGGTGTGCTGGCCGCCGACGAGCTGGGCGGGATCCCCGCCGAGCTGATCAGCGAGCTGCCCAGCCGTCGTGAGTCCCGCAGCCAGATTCTGCGCGCCGCGATCGACCAGCGGCAGTCGCGCAGTTCCGTCGCATGAGCTCGTACGGCGACGCCGTCGCGCGGCTCGCGCGCGCCCAGAAGCCCTCGGCCGGTACGCCGGCGTACTCGCGGTTCGTCAACCGCAAGCTCGGCCGGTACCTGGCCGCCGGCGCGTTCCTGCTCAACCGGACACCCAACCAGGTCAGCCTGTCCAGCGGCTTCTGCTCGCTGGTCGGCATCGTGCTGATCGCGACGATCGAGCCGAGCCTGCCGCTGGCGCTGGTGGTCACGGCCCTGCTCGTGCTCGGGTACGCGCTCGACTCGGCCGACGGCCAGCTGGCGCGGCTGCGCGGCGGTGGCTCGCCGCTCGGTGAGTGGCTCGACCACATGATCGACTGCGTGAAGATCGCGCTGCTGCACTCCGCGGTGCTGATCTCGTTCTACCGATTCGATGCCTTCAGCAACGAACTGGTGCTGCTGGTCCCGCTCGCCTACCTGTGCGTGTCGGCGGTGATGTTCTTCGGGCTGATCCTGATCGACCAGCTGCGCCGGCGGCACGGCGCGTCGACGGCCAACGTGCGCGGCGACTCGGTGCTGAAGTCGCTGGTGATCGCGCCGACCGACTACGGGATCCTCTGCCTGGTGTTCCTGACCTTCGGGTGGCCGACGGTCTTCGGCGTCCTGTACGGGCTGATGCTGCTGGCGAACCTGCTGTTCCTGCTGGCGGCGATCGCCAAGTGGTACCGGGAGATGGCGCTACTGGTGCCCAAGGCAACAGTGTCGCCGGAGGTGCGGGGCTGATGGGTGTCGTGGGGTATGCCCCGGGCGTCTACGACATGTTCCACATCGGGCACCTGAACATCCTGCGCCGTGCCAGCGAGCACTGCGACGTGCTGATCGCCGGCGTGGTCGAGGACGACGTCGTCGCCCGGATCAAGGGCCGGCCGCCCGTCGTACCGCACGACGAACGGATGGAGGTCGTGCGCGCGATCGGCATCGTCGACGAGGTGGTCAGCGACTGGTCCAGCGACAAGTTCGAGATGTGGAAGCAGCTGCGGTACGACGTGCTGTTCAAGGGCGACGACTGGAAAGGCACCGAGAAGGGGCTCCGGCTGGAGAAGCTGCTCGGCGAGGTCGGGGCGCGGGTGCACTACTTCCCGTACACGGCGTCGACGTCCAGCACGGACCTGCGCCGGCTGTTGGAGGGAACGCTGTGAGTGATCCGGTGGACGACGCTGGAACTGGAACCGCCGCGGGACCGGCGGCGAGCGCCGGGACCGGGCGGGCCGGCAACGCTTCGCCGGCGACCGGGCCGGGTGCCGGCGGTGCGGCGGCCGCGGTGCCGGCGCGGCGGCGGATCCTCGTCAGCGCGTACGCGTGCCGCCCCACGGGCGGCTCGGAGCCGGGCGCAGGGTGGGCCTGGGCGAAGGCCGCCGCGCGGGACCACGATGTCTGGCTGCTGACCCGCGGCAAGTTCGCGCACGAGATCGACGAGGAGCTCGCGGTCCGGCCGGTGCCGGGGCTGACCGTTGTACCGCTGGAGCTGTCGAAGCTCCTGCTCAAGCTGCGGCGCCGGCACGCGGACGTCTACTGGTACTACCCGTTGTGGCAGCGCAAGGCCGGGCAGGTCGCCGAGCGGCTGCACCGGGAACTGTCGTTCGACGTGATCCACCACCTGACGTTCGCGGTCGACTGGATGCCCGCGGGCGTCGTACGGCGTACGTCGGCGAAGGTGATCTGGGGACCGGTCGGCGGATCGACCGCGGTACCGCTCTCGATGGCGCACTGGCTCGGGTCGAGCGGAGTCGTGGGGGAGCTGGTCCGGCGCGCGTGGACCGGTGTCGCCCGGCGGCTGATCGGCCGGCAGCTCGCGCAGCGCGCGGACCTGGTCGTTGCCCAGAACAAGGATGTCGCCGAGGTCTTCGGAGCGCACGCGCGCGAGATCGTCGTCCAGCCGAACGTCGCGATCCGGCGTTTCGCCAGCGCCTCCGGCCCGTACGAGCCCTTCGGCGGGCCCGGCGTGAAGACCGCGCTGTTCGTCGGCCGGCTGATCCCGTGGAAGGGCCTGCTGATCGCGATCAGCGCGCTCGCCCGTCCCGAGGCCGCCCACTGGGAGCTCCGGGTGATCGGCGACGGCCCCGACTGGCGTCGCGCCGAACGCCTCGCCGAGGACCTCGGCGTCCGCGACCGCGTCGAGTTCACCGGTCAGCTCCCGCGCGAGGAGGTCCTTGCCTCGCTGCTCCGCGCCGACGCCCTGCTCGCCCCCGCCCTCCGCGAGGCCGCGGGCTGGGCCGTCACCGAAGCCCTCGCCAGCGGCTGCCCCGTCGTCTGCGTCGACCGAGGCGGCCCGTCCGTCATCGTCGGCCCCGACGAAGGCGTCGCCGTCAACTGGCGAGGCGACGTCGTCGGCGAACTCGCCAAGGGCCTGGCGTCCCTGAACGGCCGCATCACCCCGGTCGACCGCTGGGGCCCCGACCGCCTCCCCGACCTGCTCACCACCTGGTACGCCGACGCCCGCGTCACCAACTCCTGAGTGGCGCCCGTCAGAGGTGCTCGGGATCGGCAAGAACGCTGAGCTTGGCCCGAGCAGCCAGCCGGTGCGCCAGTTCGCCGTCGCCTGAACGCGTCTCGACGTACACCCGAAAGCCGGCCGGTCCCCTTCGCGGGTGGCGACGCCCTTCAGGGAGTGGCTGTCGGTCTCATACTCGACGTCCACTCGGACCCGTGGAACTCGAACAGCCGATCGACAACAGCCACTGCCTCCGAGACAACCCGGCCCAACGCCACCAGGTGGTACGCCGAGTCGCTCACCCGCCTGCTATCAGTCTCTTGCCGTCTTGCCCGGCAGGGCCAGCATGCGGTCCAGGGCGATCTTGGCGTAGTGCTCGGTGTCGGGGTCGACCTTGATCGGGTTGACGACGTGACCGGCGACCAGGTTCTCCAGGGTCCAGACCAAGTGCGGCAGGTCGATGCGGTTCATCGTCGCGCAGTAGCAGACGGTCTTGTCGAGGAAGACGACGTTCTTGTCGGCGTGCTGCTTGGCCAGGCGGGAGACCAGGTTCAGCTCGGTGCCGACCGCCCACGACGTACCGGGTTCGGCCTCGTCGAGGACCTTGATGATGTACTCCGTCGAGCCGACCAGGTCGGCCTTGGTGACGACCTCGTGGCGGCACTCGGGGTGCACCAGCACCTTCACGCCGGGGACGCGCGCGCGAACGTCGTCGACCGACTCGGGCGTGAAGCGGCCGTGGACCGAGCAGTGCCCGCGCCACAGGATCATCTTCGCGGCCGCCAGCTGCTCACGCGTCAGACCGCCGCCGGGCTTGTGCGGGTCGTACACCACGCACTCGTCCAGGCTGATCCCCATCTTCTGCACCGCGGTGTTGCGGCCGAGGTGCTGGTCGGGCAGGAACAGCACCTTCTCGCCCTGCTGGAAGGCCCAGTCGAGCGCGACGTCGGCGTTGCTCGACGTACAGACCGCTCCGCCGTTGCGGCCGCAGAACGCCTTGATGTCGGCGCTGGAGTTCATGTACGTGACCGGGACGGTGACGTCCGCGACGCCGGCGTCGGCCAGGGCGTCCCAGGCCGCCTCGACCTGCTGGATCCGCGCCATGTCGGCCATCGAGCAGCCGGCCGCGAGGTCGGGCAGGATCACCGTCTGGTTCTCGCTGGTGAGGATGTCGGCGGACTCGGCCATGAAGTGCACGCCGCAGAACACGATGTACGGCGCGTCCGGCCGGTTCGCCGCGTCGCGGGCGAGCTTGAACGAGTCGCCGGTGACGTCCGCGAACTGGATCACCTCATCGCGCTGGTAGTGGTGCCCGAGCACGAACACCTGGTCACCGAGCGCGGCCTTGGCCTTCGTCGCCCGCTCGACCAGGTCCGGGTCGGAGGCCGGCGGAAGAGCGCCCGGGCACTCGACACCACGCTCGGAGTGCGGATCGGTGTCGCGGCCAAGGAACAGCAGCGGAAGGGATTTCGGGCCGTCTGCGATCGTCGTCACGTCAACATCGTCGCACGCCGACGCCTCCGTGCCGCGTGGTGCACCTCACTGCCCATCATGCGAAATCACCGGTCCTGATCGCCGGGTGTGCAAGCATCGGAAGATGACAGACGTCATCGTCGTCGGAGCTGGACTCGCCGGGCTGAACTGCGCCCTCACTCTGCAGAGCCGAGGCCTGGACGTCACAGTCCTCGAGGCCGCTGACGCCGTCGGCGGCCGGGTCCGCACCGATCGCCTCGACGGCTACCTGTGCGACCGCGGCTTCCAGCTGCTCAACCCGGCCTATCCCGCCGTACGCCGGTACGTCGACCTGCCGGCCCTTGACCTCCAGTCGTTCACCGCGGGCGTGGCCGTCGCCGGAGTGGCCGGTACGACGGTCGTCGCCGACCCGCGCCGCAGCCCGAGCCTGCTGGCCAGGTCCCTGGTGAGCGGCTATATCCAGCCCTTCGAGCTCGCCCGCTTGGCTGCGTGGACTGCCCCAGCGCTGGGCCCGGTCCACCGCCTCCTGGCCGAGGCCGCCGGCGTGGGGAGTGCTCAGGGCGCGGGGAGTGCTCCCGGCGAGGGGAGTGCTTCCGGCACGGGGACTGCTTCCGGCAGCGGCGCCGAGGCTTCGGGGCGCTCCACTCGTCAGCCCGACTCGGGAGATCTGTCTCTCCGGGAATCGCTCGACCGCGCCGGGGTGGACGGCCGCCTTCGCCGGGAGATCCTCGAACCGTTCCTCTCCGGAGTGCTGGCCGAAGCAGACGGCTCGACCTCCGCAGCATTCGTCCGCCTGCTTCTCCGCAGCTTCCTCCTCGGCACCCCCAGCCTCCCCGCCGGCGGAATGGCTGCCTTACCCGAGCAGTTGGCCGGCCGCCTGCGCGATCCCGTGCAGCTAGAGCACCCGGTGACCTCCGTCCGAGCCGGCGACGACGTAGCCGTCGGGACGATCAACGGCGAGCTCCGAGCCCGAGCCGTCGTCGTGGCGACCGACCCGTCGTCAGCGGCCGAGCTGCTCCAGGTCCGAGCGCCTCAGCTCAAGGGCCTCAGCACCTACTGGTTCACCACCGACGAACCGCCGCGGACCGACAAGCTGCTCGTGATCGACGGCCGCCGCGGCGGCCCGGTGGTCAACACGGCCGTTATCTCGAACGTCGCACCGTCGTACGCGCCGCCCGGCCAGCACCTGATCCAGGCGACCACGCTCTGGCCGACCGATGCCGCCGAGAGCGAGGTGCGGCTCCAGCTGACCCGGATGTACGGGCGCTCGGCCGGAGCGTGGCAGGTCGTCGTACGGCACGACATTGCTGAAGCGCTCCCGCATCAAGCGCCGCCGCTCACCCCGCGCCGCCCGGTCGACCTCGGCGAAGGCCGGTTCATCGCCGGCGACCACCGCGACACGGCGTCGATCCAAGGCGCCCTCGTCTCCGGCCGCCGGGCGGCGAACGCGGTCACGCAGTATCTGGCCTAGCGGGCTGGTTGAAGTAGATCCCGGCCTCGCCGTACGCCGTCGGCAGCAACGGTCGATGATTCGCGATCACCGTCAGCTCGGCGGCCTCCGCCGCCGTGAACCAGCCGACCTCGGTCACCTCGTCCGACAGCCCGGCCGACCCCTCGACCACCTCGGCACGGAACAGGATGCCGAGAATCTGCACCCGGTTCCCGTCGGGGTAGACGACGACGAGATCCGGGTCGGAGTACACCCCGAGCAGCCCGGTCGCCCGCACCCGCAACCCGGTCTCCTCCAGGACCTCTCGCTCGGCCGCCTCAGCCGGCCGCTCGCCCGGATCGATCCCACCGCCCGGCATGCACCACTCGCCGTTGTCACTCCGCCGGGTCAGCAACAACCGGTCCCCGTCGAGCACCGCCGCCGAGGCCCCCGGCCGCAGCGGGGCTCTCGTGTCAGTCCGTACGTCGTACTCGTGCATCGTCATCCACTCTCCTTGGTAGTTCCTGCACGTCACCCGGCACCTCAGCCTTCAGCCCTCGGCCAGACCATCCCGGCCGGTCAGACCATCCCGCCCGGCCCGATCATCCCGGCCGGTCCGCCCGGCCGGTCCGCCCGGCCGGTCCGCCCGGTCGGTCCGCTCGGTCCGCTCGGTCGCTCGGCCAGACCGTCCCGGCCAGTTCACCCGAACGGAGTGAGCCGGTTGGTGATCGGCTGCCAGACGTCCCGGCCAGTTCACCCGGCCAGACCCTCCCGGCCAGTTCACCCCGCCAGACCGTCCCGACAGGCCCGGTCGGCCATCCTGGTCGTCTCCGGCAACCGGAACCGCGGCGCCAGCTCGAGCACCCGTTCCACCGCCGTCCCCAGAGACACCAGATGCCCCACTGAGACGAACACCGGCTTGGTTTTGTTCTGCGTCCGCGGCACTTTCCCGACGACCTCGCCCTCGAGCACGAGATCGCTGGCCGCGCCACGCTCCGGCCCCGGCTCCTCCCAGTCCCCGACGAAGGCCGTCTTCCCGACGCCGATGCTCGGCAACCCCGTCACCACTCCCAGGTGACAGGCCAGCCCGAACCTTCGAGGATGCGCCAGCCCTTGCCCGTCACACACCAACAGGTCCGGCGTCACCCGCAGCCGCTCGAGCGCGGCCACCAACCCCGGCACCTCACGAAACGCGAACAGCCCGGGGACGTACGGGAAGGACGTCCGCCCCCGCACCACAGCCCGATCCACCTCCCGCAGCCCGGCCGCGAGCCCGCCGTCCGCCCGCTTCATCTCCGGGCCGTCATAGCCGGAAACGTTGGCGCCGGGACCGTCTGCGCCGGGTCTGTTTGTGCCCGGACCGTCTGCGCCGGGGACGTCGGCGCCGGGATTTTCTGCGCCGGGATTTTCTGCGCCCGGACGGTCTGCGCCCGGGCGGTCTGCGCCCGGGCGGTCGGCGCCCGGACTGTCTGCGCCGGGACCGTCTGGGCCGGGGAGGCTCTCGACGCGGGCCAGTACGACGACCGCCGCGACGTACTCGTCGCCGTCGTACGCGACGTCCAGCCCGGCGACGTACCGCGGCACGCCTGAGTCGCGGTCGGTGGTGTCGACAATCAGACGAAGTTCCTCTTGGAGAGCGATCGCCTCCGCGACGGTGGGCTGCACCGGGCGCACGCTACCGGGCGGCCCCGACCTTTTGTTGACAATAGGCAGAGCCGGTCGCCAGGCACGGCCGGGGTGGGAGGCACGGCCGGTCACCAGGCGCGGCCGGGGTGAGAGGCACGGCCGGTCACCAAGCAGGGCCGAGGTGAGAGGCACACCCGGGCAACAGGTACAGGCGGGTTGATCGGCCCAGCTGGATTGCCAGGCAGCCGAACTGATAGGCCCGCAGCCGGACTGATAGACCCGCAGCCGAACTGATAGGCCCGGCCTATCGCGCTGAGAGGCGCGTCCGGCAGATGGCCGCGGTGGCGCGCGACGGGGGACGGGTTTGCGAGGATGGGCGCATGCGCGTGCTGATTGCTCCGGACAAGTTCGCTGGGACGTTGACGGCGGTCGAGGCTGCGGCCGCGATCGAGGAGGGGTGGCGGCGCAGGGATCCTGAGGCCGAGGTGCTGGTGGCGCCGATGGCCGACGGGGGACCGGGCTTCATCGACGTCCTGTCGGCCGTTGTCGACGGCACCCTTTTGTCGGTGACCGTCCGCGGCCCGCTCGGCGGTGAGGTCCCGGCGACCGTCCTGGTCGCGGGCGAGACGGCGTACGTCGAAACAGCGCAGGCCTGCGGTCTGCACCTGGTCGAGCCGGCGGATCGACGACCGGAGGACGGTACGACGTACGGCGTCGGTCAGCTCATCGCCGCCGCGGTCGACGCCGGCGCGAAGCGGATCATCCTCGGTCTCGGCGGTTCCGGCACCAACGACGCCGGCGCCGGTCTGCTCGCGGCACTCGGCGCGACCGGCGCCGGCGGCAGCCTCGACGCTGGCGCGACCGGCCTGGCCGGCCTGACCGCGGTCGACCTCGAACCGGCGCAGACGCGGATGGCGGGCATCGAGTTCGTCGCCGCGAGCGACGTCGAGAACCCGATGCTCGGGCTGCGCGGCGCGACCAACATCTTCGGCGCGCAGAAGGGTGTCACCGACGAACGCAAGCCGGTCGTCGACGGCTGGCTGACCCACTTCGCCGAGCTCGCCGACCGCAAGACGGCCGACCAGAAGGGCGCCGGTGCCGCGGGCGGACTCGGGTACGCGCTGCTGCTGCTCGGCGCCGAGCGGGTTTCCGGGATCGACCTGGTGGCCGAGCTGACCGGGCTCAAGGACAAGGCCGGCCGGGTGGACCTGGTGCTGTCCGGCGAGGGCGCCTTCGACTTCCAGTCCCGCGACGGCAAGGTGATCGCCGGGGTCGCCAAGATCGCGAACGACGCGATGCGGCCGTGCGTCGTCCTGGCCGGGAAGGTGCAGATCGGCTCCCGGGAGATGCGCACGATGGGCGTCGAGTCGGCGTACTCGCTGATCGACGCCGTCGGCGAGGAGCAGGCCTTCGCCGATCCGCACGGCTCGCTGGCGACGGTCGCCGAACGCGTCGCCCGGACCTGGGCCCGCTGAGCGCCCCTGCCCGGTGGGTGAGGCAAGTTGTTGATCCTCGAAATTGGTGTGCGACCATGGGAATGAGCGCGGACCGGTAGGTGTTGGCCCGTGTTGACAGCGGATTTTCCGCGCGTGGCTGCCTGCCCATCAGCAGCCGGGCGCTCAAGAGATGACTGGAGTCAGGAATGACTGAAGCGCAGACCGAGCAGGCCACCGCCGCCGCGACGGGGATCCTGTTGACGGACGGGGCCGCCTCGAAGGTGAAGGCGCTGCTGGACCAGGAAGGTCGCGACGACCTCGCGCTGCGCGTCGCCGTGCAGCCGGGCGGTTGCTCCGGCCTGCGGTACCAGCTGTTCTTCGACGAGCGTCAGCTCGACGGGGACGTCGTCGCGGACTTCGACGGTGTGAGCGTCGTCACGGACCGGATGAGCGCGCCGTACCTCAAGGGCGCCTCGATCGACTTCGTGGACACGATCGAGAAGCAGGGCTTCACGATCGACAACCCGAACGCGACGGGCTCCTGCGCCTGCGGCGATTCGTTCAACTGAGCCTGATCCGAAGCCCCCGGCACCGACCACCCACGGTGCCGGGGGCTTCGGCGTTTCCGGGGCCTTTCGGGTCACCGCCGGCAGCGGCGGCGACACGCCGGGTGACCTGGAGGGTTTGTGCTGCCGGGCGACCGGGGACCAGTCGGCTGACTAGGGTGGTGTGAAGCTGGCACCCGGCGTACCGACCCCTTCGACGGGGGAGCGAAACCCGTGGGAGGGCGATCGAAACCGTGTGGGACTACATCACCGAACGGCAGTCGCAACTGCTCTACCAGGGCTACCAGCACCTGAGCCTGGTGATCCAGTGCGTGGTGCTCGCGACGGTGATCGCCGTCGTCCTGGCCGTGCTCGTCCACAGAAACCCGAAGATCGCGTCCGCCGCTGAAGGCATCAGCGCGGTCGGCCTGACCATCCCGTCGTTCGCGCTGCTCGGCCTGCTGATCCCGCTGGCCGGCATCGGTACGGCGACGTCGGTGATCGCCGTGACCTTCTACGCGACCCTCCCGATCCTGCGGAACGCGGTCGTCGGTCTGGCCGGCGTCGACGCGACGCTCGTCGAGTCCGCCCGCGGCATGGGCATGGGCCGGGTCCGCACGCTGGTCAGGATCGAGCTCCCGCTCGCGTGGCCGGTGATCCTGGCCGGTGTCCGGGTCTCGGCGCAGATGTCGATGGGCATCGCGGCGATCGCGGCGTACGTGCTCGGCCCTGGTCTGGGCAGCTTCATCTTCACCGGCCTCACCCAGATCGGTGGCGCCAACGCTCTCAACTCCGCCCTGGTCGGAACGCTGGGGGTGGTGGTTCTGGCGCTCGTGCTGGACGCGCTGCTGCTCGGCGTCGGCCGGCTGACGACCCCCAGGGGGATCCGTGTCTGATTCGCGTACGACGTCCGCCGAGCCCACGGCCGCCCACCCGGTCACGCCTGACGAGCACGAGGTCAGCGGCGTCGACATCGACCTGATCGACGTCGTCAAGCGCTACCCGGGCCAGCAGAAGCCGGCGGTCGAGGGCCTGTCGCTGCACGTCCCGGCCGGCGAGATCGTGATGTTCGTCGGCCCGTCGGGCTGCGGCAAGACCACGTCGCTGAAGATGATCAACCGGCTGATCGAGCCGACGTCCGGCAGCATCCGGATCGGCGGCGAGGACATCAGCGGCCGCGACGACGACGACCTGCGCCGGCACATCGGGTACGTGATCCAGGGCGGCAGCCTGTTCCCGCACATGACGGTTGCGCAGAACATCGCGATGGTGCCCGGCCTGCTCGGCTGGGACAAGAGCCGGATCACCGAACGCGTCGACGAGCTGCTCGAGCTGGTCGGCCTCGACTCCGACCGGTACCGCGGCCGGTACCCGCGCGAACTGTCCGGTGGCCAGCAGCAACGCGTCGGCGTCGCGCGCGGCCTGGCTGCGGACCCGCCGGTGATCCTGATGGACGAGCCGTTCGGCGCGGTCGACCCGATCACGCGGCAGCGGCTGCAGGACGAGCTGCTCAGCATCCAGGAGGAGCTGCGCAAGACGATCGTCTGTGTCACCCACGATTTCGACGAGGCGGTGAAGCTCGGCGACCGGATCCTGATCCTCACCGAGGGCGCCAACATCGCCCAGTACGACGTACCGGAAGCGATCCTGGCGAACCCCGCCGACCGGTTCGTCGCGGACTTCGTCGGCGCGGGCGCGGCGCTGAAGCAGCTGACGCTGAGCCGGGTCAGCGAGATCGACCTCGGCCAGCCGACCGTCGCGTCGGTGGGCGACGCGGCCGCCGACGTGCTCCGGTCCGCGCAGGCGGCCGGCGACGACTCGGTCGTCGTACTGGACGCGAAGCGGCGCCCGATCGACTGGATGTGGACCCGAGACCTGGCCGACATCGACCGCGTACCCGCACCGGCCGAGGGCATCGACCTGGTGACGATCGACCGCCGCGCGACGTTGAACGACGCGCTCGACACGATGCTGGTCTCCAGCCACGGCAGCGCTGTCGTCACGGGCCGCCGGGACGAGTACCTCGGCGTCGTCGACTTCCAGGCGGTGCTGGCCCGGATCCAATCCCCGGAGGCCGACGAGGTGGTCTCATGACCATCCTCGATCCCGGCACCTCCGCTGACGAACGCCGCAACCTCGCCGACGCCAAGGCGGCCGCCGCCGGGCTGGCGTCCGAACGCCGTCGCCGGCCGAGCTGGGGACTGTTGCTCGGGCAGCCTGTTTTCGTGGCCGTCGTCCTCGCCGCGTGGGTGATCTGGCGCTCGCAGGCCGAGCTCGACTCGATCGAGCAACGCCAGCTCGCCTGGAGCGTCGTCGGCACGCTCACCGTCCAGCACCTCAAACTCACGGTCGTTGCCACGATCATCGTTCTGCTGATCGCCGTCCCGCTCGGTATCGCGCTGACCCGCCCGCGGATGCGTCGTGCGGCGCCGATCGTCGTCGCGTTCGCCAACGCCGGCCAGGCCGCGCCGGTGATCGGCCTGATCGTGCTGCTCGCGATCTGGCTCGGCTTCGGTTTCTGGACCGCGATCCTCGCGCTGTGCCTGTACGCCGTACTGCCGGTCCTGCGCAACACGATCGTCGGCCTGCAAGGCGTCGACCGCAACCTGGTCGAGGCCGGCCGGGGGATGGGCATGTCCACCCGCGCGGTGCTCGGCCGGATCGAGCTCCCGCTCGCCGTACCGGTGATCATGGCCGGCATCCGGACCGCGCTGGTCCTCGTCGTCGGTACGGCGACGCTCGCGACGTTCATCGACGCCGGCGGCCTGGGCGGCCTGATCACGACCGGTATCCGCCTGCTGCGCTACCCGGTCCTGATCAGCGGCGCGCTGCTGGTCGGCGTACTGGCTCTGCTGATCGACTGGGCCGGCCGGATCCTGGAAGAGATCACCCGGCCGAGGGGGCTGCGATGAAGCGCGTCGTTGGGTTGCTGACGGCAACTGTTTTTGTTGCCTCCGGCCTGAGTGGCTGCGGTCTGGGCACCAGCGGCGGGTACGTCCCGACCGCGACGCTGGCCGGACCGCTTGCCTCGGCCAAGGATCTCAACGGGCTGGAGATCGGGATCGGGTCGAAGAACTTCCAGGAGCAGCTGATCCTCGGCAAGATCGCCGCGATCCTGATGCAGTCGGCCGGTGCCAAGGTCAAGGACCTGACCAACATGCCCGGCAGCGACACCTCGCGCCAGGCGATGCTGCAGGGTCAGATCCAGATGTCGTGGGAGTACACCGGCACCGCCTGGATCTCCTACCTCGGCCACGACACCGGCATCCCCGACAAGCAGAAGCAGTACGACGCCGTCGCTGCCGAGGACCTGCAGAAGTACGGTCTGGTCTGGCTCGAACCGGCCCCGATGAACAACAGCTACGCCTTCGGCGTGACCCGGAAGAACTCCGAGAAGCTCGGCCTGACCAAGCTGTCCCAGCTGAGCCAGATCCCGCTGAAGGAGCGCACGTTCTGCGTCGAGTCCGAGTTCGCGAACCGCAACGACGGCTTCGAGCCGATGCTCAAGCACTACGGCGTCCCGCTCGGCTCCGGCGTGAGTCGCAACAACGTGCGCACCCTCGACACCGGTGCCGTCTACGCCGCCACCGACAACGGCGACTGCCTGTTCGGCGAGATCTACACCACCGACGGCCGGATCAAGTCCCTCGACCTCGTCGTGCTCCAGGACGACAAGCACTACTTCCCGGCGTACAACGTCGCCCCGGTGATCGCGAAGAAGGTCCTCGACCAGTACCCCCAGCTCCGCGACCTGCTGGCCCCGGTCTCGGCCAAACTCACCGACCCGGTCCTGATCGAGCTCAACGCCCAGGTCGACGTCGACGGCCGCGAACCCGCCGACGTCGCCATGGACTGGCTGACCAAGGAAGGCTTCGTCAGCCGGGACTGAGCCTGCGGCCGGACCGGCCCCGCGCACCGCACCTCACCGATCAGTCGGCGGCGACCTCGGCGCGAGCGCGCCGGGGGAGCAGCCAGGTGATCGCCAGGGCGACGACGAACAGCCCGGTGGCGACGAGCGTGCTGGTCTTGGCGGCGCCGAGAAACCCGTCCGTCGGCAGCAGCTGGAAGAAGATCGTGCCGATCACCGCGACCCCGATCGCGCCACCGAACTGCTGCATAGCGGTCAGTACGCCGGACGCCGAGCCCGCCGCGCTGTCGTCGATCGACGCCAGGATGATGTCGAACAGCGGCGCGAACACCATGCCCGACCCGATCCCGACCAGCAGCAGCGGTGGCACCAGGTCCCAGATCGTCGTGGCGTCACCGTTGCGGACGAGCGTGATCCAGACCCACACCATCGCCAGCGTCATCACGCCGATCCCGAGCTGCAGCGCGACCCGGCCGAGCTTCGGCGCGAGCAGCCCGGCGGACAGCGGCGCGCCGATCGCGATCCCCAGCGAGAACGGCACCATCGCGAGGCCGGCCTTCAGCGGGCTGTAGTGCAGCCCGAGCTGGGTGAACAGGTTGAGCACGAGCGTGAACCCGGACATCGCCAGGAAGAACGTGCTGATCACCCCGAGCCCCGCGACGTACCCGCGACTGCGGAACAGCGACGGGTCAATCACCGGGTTGCCCGACCGGCGCTCACGCCGGCCGAACAGCGCGAACACGGGGATCGAGGCAACCATCATCGCGATCGTCCACAGCGGCCAGCCCAGCTCACGCCCCTGGACCAGCGGGTAGATCAGCAGCCCGGCGCCCAGGCTGACCAGGATCACCCCGGCCGGGTCGAGCCCGCGAGCGCCCGGCGTCTTGACCTCAGGCATCCAGCGCAACGCGCCGACGATCGCGGCGAGCCCGATCGGCACGTTGATCCAGAAGATCATCCGCCAGCCCGCGTCGAACCAGTTGGCGTCGATCAGTACGCCGGCCAGCACCGGCCCGGCGACCGCGGACAGCCCCATCACCGGCCCGAACAGCCCGAACGCCTTGCCGATCTCGTCCGGCGGGAAGACCGACTTCAGGATCGCGAAGCCCTGCGGAATCATCACGGCGCCGAGCAGCCCTTGAGCGACCCGGCTCCCGATCAGCAGCCCGGGGGAGGTGGCCAGCCCGCAGAGCGCCGAGGCAACGGTGAACCCGACCGCGCCGATCACGAACAACTTGCGCCGCCCGACCAGGTCCCCGAGCCGGCCGAAGCTGACCAGCCCGATCGCGAACGCGAGCGTGTACCCGGCCAGCATCCACTGCACCGCGGCGTTCGAGCCACCGAGCTCACGCTGGATCGACGGCGCGGCGATGTTCACGATCGTCGCGTCGACCAGATCCATGATCTCGGCGATCAGCACGGTCGCGAGCACGATCCAGCGCCACTTGTACGGCGTACCGGCGGGTGCTGTAGCGCTGGGTGTTGTTGGGTCGCCGGTGACCAGGCTTGCTGTGCCGGCTCCGGGGCCTGAGGCCGCGTCGCCGGGTGGCGTGGTGGGTGAGGTAGTCATCGAAGCTCCAAGTTCGAACGGTGTTCGCTTTCGAACACCGTTCTACTCACGAACAGCGTTCGTGTCAAGTACGGTGTTCGCTACAGTGGGCGCATGAACCAGTCGCCGTGGCAGCCGATCACTCCCGCCAAGCCGGCCCGCCCAGCCCGGGAGCGGCTCACCCGGGAGCGGATTGTCGACACCGCGCTGCACCTACTGGTCGAGCAGGGCTACGAGGCCGTGTCGATGCGAAAGGTCGCCCAGGCGCTCGACACCGGCCCGGCCTCCCTCTACGCGCACGTTGCCAACAAGAAGGAGCTCGACCAGCTGATGCTCGACCGCGCCGCCGCGGACATGAAGCTGCCCGACGCCGACCCGGAGCACTGGCAGGAGCAGCTCAAGGCGGCGATGGACGAGATCCTCCGGGTGATGCGCGCGTACCCCGGACTCGCTCGCGCGGCGATCGGTCAGGTGCCGATGGGGGAGTACGCCATGCTCAGCACCGAAAGAATGTTGACAATCCTCAAGGCCGGCCGCGTCCCCGACCAGGCGGCCGCGTGGGCGGTGGACCTGATCCCGCTGTTCATCACCGCAACAGCCTTCGAGGAAAGCGTGCAAGGCGCCGCCGACTTCGCCCCCGAAGACCTCGAGGGTTTCGTCGACCAGCTCCGCTCGTTCTTCAGCTCCCTGGACCCGGCCCGTTTCCCGCTGACCATCGCCCTCGCCGGCGCGATGACCACCGGCGCCAGCGGCGACGAACGCTTCGACTTCGGCGCCAAGGTCATCATCGCCGGCCTGGCCTCGATGGTCCCGCCAGAGGCATAAGCAACCAAACGCCCCAAGGCCCGGTGAGCGCTGCTCCCTGACCTGCGGCAGTACGCCGTCAACCGCCGAACGTGTTCGGCGGCAGCACCGCATTGCCCGCGGCCGCCTGCGCGCCGTACGACAGAACGACTCACGTCGGCCAGCGAGAGCGCGAACCTCAGCGAGTCCCTAGCCCTGGATCCGGTCCCAACCACCCCTGCCCTTGATCCGGCCCCGGCTCCGGCCCGGCCCTGGCTCCGGCGCGGCCCCGGCGCGGCTCCGGCCCTGGCCCTGGACTCGGCCCGGCTCCGGCCACGGCCCCCCGTGGCCCCGGCCCCGGCCCTGGCTCCTGGCTCCGGCTTGAACCCGGCCCAGGCTTGAACCCGGCCCAGGCTTGAACCCGGCCCAGGCTTGAACCCGGCCCCCGGCTCTGGACCCCGCGTCCGCCGGGACTCCGGCGCAAACCCCCTAGCCCCGGCCCCGGCCGAGCACGGGCTCTCGGCACCCCGGATCACGTCGGCCCGCACCCCACTTACCTGCGCTCAAGCAATCCGCGAGAAGCTCGATCGTCAGATCTCGTGCCGAACCCAGACGTTCGGCTCGACGTACACGGCCCATCCCGAATCGATGTCGCAGTGCACAGTCGTCAGCGCGCCCGGCACCTCAACAGCACCGCTGCGATCGAACGCGAGTCCGGTCCATCTCCGCCATTCATCAAGCGTTCCCGACACCAGCCACGACGTAGGCGCGATCCCAACGATCTGTCCGCCGGCTCTGACATGGGTCCTGAGCCACGGATCGCAAGGCAGCCCGTCCGGGCGAACCCGCCGCGCATACTCCACCATCGGCGTACGCGGCTCGAACTCCTTGAAAGTCGGCCGTACCGGCGCCAGCAGATTGCCCAAGCCCAAGCCAGCAACGGTTTCCCGCAGAGCGGTCAGCATCCGACTCGCCAAACCCTGCTCCTGGAAGCCCCGGGCCACACTGATGTTGAGCGCGCACGCAGTGTCCGGTACGACGCCATGGCGGGCATCGGCGAAGGCCCAAACGACGGCCTGTTCCCAACCGCCCGCAGGCAACGGCGCGCGATCCCGGCCGCCCAGCCTCAGCTGCACCGCATGTGCGTCCGCGACAACCGAGCCGTCCTCCGCGGTCGCGACCAGGCAGGTCGCCGGAAACGCTTCGAGGGTCTGCCAGAAGTAGGCCTCGGAGATCCGGTTGTGGCGCATGAAGTCGCCCCAGCCGCCGACGTCGATCGCGGCTCCCGCGAACTCCGGCCGTTGTGCGACGGTCGTGATCTCGACAGCGCGCCCCGACCCCAGGAGGTGTCTCATATCGATCATCTTCGCGACCGGAACGGCTGCTGGCTCCCGATTTACGTCCGCCGAGGTCGCCCGGCCTGGGCTGTCGGGCTGTCGGGCGCGAGCGCGGGTTGCGCGGGTGCTCCCGTACGACGCCGATGTCGCGCACCATCTCCATCGCCAGCGGGGCGGCCTCGATCACCCGCACAACAACCGAGCAGCCAGCATCAGCGCGTCGCCCGCCTGCTTCCGGCGCGAACCGACTCGTTCGGGCGGTTGTCCAGCGCGGGGACATCGGACCCGGCTCGGGGCGCGCCCCGGCCCCGGCCGAGGACCCAGCGCTGGACCCCGAGCCGGCTCCCGCCCCCCGCCTCCGGCCCCGACCCCCGGCCTCGAACCCGCTCCGGACCCGGCGTTGTTCTCGAACCGGCGCGGCCCTGGACCCGGCGTCGGACCCCGACCCCAGGCCTCAGATCCGGCTCTGGATCCGGCTCCGGATCGGCCCCGGCCAGCGACCCATACCCGACTCAATCCAGCCCCGCCCCGGGGCCGACCCAACACGAGCCCGACCCAACACGAGCCCGACCCGCCACGAGCCCGACCCGCCACGAGCCCAACACGAGCCTGACCCGCCAGGAGCCCAACACGAGCCTGACCCGCCAGGAGCCCGCCCCCGGGCTGACACCGCGAGGCCCGTGCGACTGGCATGGCATCACGGGATCGACCAGATATCGCGCCCGCCCTCAGTCATTCGAATACCCGCCCGTAGACCGCCTGCTCCCGCAAGAGTCCGACCAGCGGCGTTCCGGCGGCGGCGCGATGACAGGTAGCGGTCGAGTGCTTGCTGTTCACGATCGCACATGGCTAACCTTCGGATTGTCAACAAAACTACGAGCGAATCAGCAAGCGGTTACATTCGTGCCCAATTGGGCACGGAGCTTGACGCTGTTGCCGATTGACGAACCAAGGAGGCCCTCCCGTGGGTTCCGAGCATGTTCAGCCGACCGTAGAGACCGATCCACCGCCCGGTGTGCTGAAGCGGGCGATCGCCGCGTCCGCGATCGGCAACGCGACCGAATGGTTCGACTACGGCATCTACGCGTACGGCGTGACCTACATCTCCGCCGCGATCTTCCCCGGCGACACCGAGAGCGCGACGCTGCTCGCGTTGATGACGTTCGCGGTCTCGTTCCTGGTCCGGCCGCTCGGCGGCCTGGTCTGGGGGCCGCTCGGCGACCGCCTCGGCCGCAAGCACGTCCTGGCGATCACGATCCTGCTGATGTCCGGCGCGACCCTGTGCGTCGGCCTCGTACCGTCGTACGACTCGATCGGCCTGTGGGCGCCGATCCTGCTGGTGCTGCTGCGGATGATCCAGGGCTTCTCCACCGGCGGCGAGTACGGCGGCGCCGCGACCTTCATGGCCGAGTACGCGCCGAGCCGCAAGCGCGGGTTCCTCGGCAGCTTCCTGGAGTTCGGCACGCTGGCCGGGTTCTCGCTCGGTGCGCTGTTGATGCTCGGCTTCTCCCTGGTGCTCAGCGACGACGCGATGGGCTCGTGGGGCTGGCGGCTGCCGTTCTTCGTCGCCGCGCCGCTCGGCCTGGTCGGGATGTACCTGCGGTCCCGCCTCGAGGACACCCCGGTGTTCAAGGAGTTGGAGGCGGCCGGGGACAAGGAGGAGAACACCTCCACCCAGTTCAAGGACCTGCTGGCCGGCTACTGGAAGCCGATCCTGCAGCTCGGCGGCATGGTGGTCGCGCTGAACGTCGTCAACTACACGTTGCTGACCTACATGCCGACGTACCTGGAGAAGGAGATCCACCTCAACGCCGACCAGTCGCTGATCGTGCCGATCATCGGGCAGCTGGCCATGATGTGCTTCCTGCCGTTCGCGGGCCACTTCTCCGACCGCGTCGGGCGCAAACCGTTGTGGTGGGTGTCGCTGGCGGGGCTGTTCATAGCCGCGGTGCCGGCGTTCCTGCTGATGGGGACCAACATGGTCGGCGCGGTACTCGGCTTCGCCATCCTCGGGCTGCTCTACGTGCCGCAGCTGGCGACGATCTCGGCGACCTTCCCGGCGATGTTCCCGACCCACGTCCGGTACGCCGGTTTCGCGATCGCCTACAACGTGTCGACGTCCCTGTTCGGCGGTACGGCGCCCGCAGTCAACGACTGGCTCACCGAGAAGACCGGCGACAACCTCACGCCGGCGTACTACATGATGGCCGCCTGCGTGGTCGGCGCGATCGCTCTGGTCAAGGTCCCCGAAACCACCCGCTGCCCGCTGAACGGCACCGAAACTCCCGGCACCGAAGGTGCCCCGCCCCCGGTGGAACTGGAGCCCGCGAAGACCTGACCGAAGAGCTCGGGGTCGAAGCGCTCTGGCCGGGACGAACTGTCCCGGCCAGAGCGCTTGTCAGTTGTCGACAATCGCGTTCACCGTGTCGGACCAAACCCCCACGGCCTCGTCGATCTCATCGGCAGAAACAACCAGCGCCGGAATGAACCGAACGACCTGCCCCCAAGCCCCACAGGTCAGCAGCAGCAACCCTCGCCGGGCCGCCTCCTGCTGTACGGCGGTCGCGGTGACCGGGTCCGGCTTGTTGTCCGCGTCGCGGAACTCGTTGCCGATCATCAACCCCAGCCCACGCACATCGGTGATCTGCTCGTGCTTGTCGGCAACAGTCTGCAGCGACTGCTTCAGTTGCGCCCCACGCTCGGCCGAGTTCTCGACGAGCTTCTCGTCGCGGATCACGTCGAGTGTCGCCAGTGCCGCCGCGCACGCGACCGCGTTCGCGCCGTACGTGCCGCCCTGCGATCCCGGCCAGGCCTTCTCCATCAGCGCCGAGGATGCGGCGATTGCAGACAATGGGAATCCCGACGCCAGCCCCTTCGCCGTCACCAGTACGTCGGCGCGGGCACCGAAGTGGTCGCCACCCCAGAACTTCCCGGTCCGGCCGAACCCGGTCTGCACCTCGTCGATCACCAGCAGGATCCCGTGCGCGTCGGCGCGCTCCCGCAGCCCGGCCAGGAACCGTTCGTTGGCCGGCACGTAACCGCCTTCGCCGAGCACCGGTTCGACGAAGAACGCCGCGGTGTCGGCCGGCGTGCTGAGGGTCTGCAGCACGTAGTCGAGCTGGGCCAGCGCGAAGTCCGTCGCCTGCTCGACCGGCCACCCGAAGTGCCCGGGGTCAGGGAACGGCGACACATGGACGCCGCCCATCAGCGGGCTGAAGCCGGAACGGAACTTGGTCCCCGAGGTCGTCATCGAGGCCGCCGCGACGGTCCGGCCGTGGAACCCGCCGTGGAAGACGATCACGTTCGGCCGGCCGGTCGCCTGGCGGGTCAGCCGGAGCGCCGCCTCGATCGCCTCGCTGCCGGAGTTCGCGAAGAACATCCGGTCCAGCCCGGCCGGCAGCACCTCGCCGAGGCGGTCGACCAGGTCGAGCAGCGGGCGGTGCATGACCGTCGTGTACTGGGCGTGGATCAGCGTGCCGACCTGGCGCTGCGCCGCTTCGACGACGCGCGGGTGGCAGTGGCCGGTACTGGTCACCCCGATGCCGGCGGTGAAGTCGAGGTAGCGGCGGTCGTCCTCGTCGTACAGCAGGACGCCCTCGCCCCGGGCGGCCAGGACACCGGTCGCCTGCTTGAGGAGCTGCGAGAGCTCGGCCACGGGGGTTCCCCCTTGCTCGTAGACTGGTAGATTGTCGACAATCAGCGTATCTCAGCAGACTCTGATGGTGAAGGGGTCCGAATATCCGTGGAGCAGGAAGCGAAAGTGGTCGCCGCCGTCGAGAAGCGGCTGTACGTCGGAGGGCAGTGGGTCGAGGCCACCGGCGGCCAGACCTTCGACGTACTGGATCCGTCGACCGGCGAGACGCTGTGCGCGGTCGCCGACGCGGCTCCCGCCGACGGCCGGGCCGCGCTGGACGCGGCCGTCGCGGCGCAGAAATCCTTCGCCGCGACCTCACCGCGCGAGCGGGCCGACATGCTCACTGCGGCCTTCGAGCTGCTGCACGAGCGGATCGACGACCTCGCCCTGCTGATGACGCTCGAGATGGGCAAGCCGCTGGCCGAGGCGCGCGGCGAGATCACGTACGCCGCCGAGTTCTTCCGGCACTTCGCGGGGGAGGCCGTCCGAATCGACGGCGGATATCAGACCGCGCCGGCCGGGGGAGCGCGGTTCCTGGTTGCCAAGCAGCCGGTCGGCCCGTGCCTGCTGATCACGCCGTGGAACTTCCCGATGGCGATGGGCACCCGCAAGCTCGGCCCGGCGATCGCGGCCGGCTGCACCAGCGTGATCAAGCCCGCCCATCAGACCCCGCTCTCGATGCTCGCGCTGATGGACATCCTGGCTGAGGCCGGCGTACCGGCCGGTGCCGTCAACTGCGTGACCGCGATGGACGCCAACGGTGTGATGGAGCCGCTGATCTGCTCCGGCGACGCGCGCAAGCTGTCGTTCACCGGCTCGACCCGCGTCGGCCGGATCCTGCTGGAGCAGTGCGCCGAGAAGGTGCTGCGGACGTCGCTCGAGCTCGGCGGCAACGCGCCGTTCGTGGTGTTCGACGACGCCGACCTGGACGAGGCCGTCGACGGCGCGATCGCGGCCAAGATGCGCAACATGGGCGAGGCCTGTACGGCGGCCAACCGGATCTTCGTGCAATCGTCGACAATCGACGAGTTCGGCCGGCGGCTCGCCGCGCGGATGGATGCGCTGATTGTCGGCAAGGGAACCGGCGACGGCGTCCAGGTCGGCCCGCTGATTGACGCGGCCGCGTTGGACAAGGTGCGGACACTCGTCGCCGACGCGGTCGATCGCGGCGCGACCGTCCTGACCTCCGGGACTGTTGCTGAGGTCAACGGATACTTCTACCCGCCGACCGTGCTCACCGGCGTACCGCGGGACGCGTTGATGGCCGACCAGGAAATCTTCGGCCCGGTCGCGCCGCTGACCCCGTTCGACACCGAGGACGAGGTGGTCGCTGCGGCCAACGACACGGAGTACGGGCTGGTCGCGTACGTGTACACCAACGATCTACGGCGCGCTTTGCGCGTCGCCGAGGCGCTGGAGACCGGCATGGTCGGCCTCAACCAGGGCGTCGTCTCCAACCCGGCCGCGCCGTTCGGCGGCATCAAGCAGTCCGGCCTCGGCCGCGAGGGCGGGCCGAACGGGATCGACGAGTTCCTGGAGACCAAGTACATCGGAATCGCGCTCAAGTAGCCGGCGCCGGCCACTGCCATGTCGCGGTGCCCCGTGAGCGGTCGCTCAGCGGCGCCGCTCACGGGGAGTCGGCAGAGAGCGTTGCGGTACACCGCCACCGCCACCGCCACCACCGCCACCACCGCCACCGCCACCGCCGCCGCTGCCGCCGCTGCCGCCGAGAATGTTCCGAGTCGACGAGAAGCGGCGCCGCACCATTTACCAACTCGCCGAGCGGCGCCGTGCGTGGTCAGCAGCAGCCCTAACGGTAAGCCTGTAGGTCAGCGAGTGCGGTGGCGCTTCCCTGCTTGTCTGCCCGGTGCAGCACCGTCTTCCCTTTGGGCCGTGACGACGCCATCGCGCCGCAGTCGATCGAGCTGCTGGGATGCGCTCGACCGCCGACGCCGGCCTGCTCGGCAACCTCGTAGACCGGCGACGGCGGTCGCCAAATGCCCGGCCAGCGATCCGAGCCGGGTGAGCGCACTGTTGATCATGCTGTGAGCAAGGCCTGTCCGGCCACGCTGGACCTCTCCGATCTCCAACGAATACGCGTCGACACGGTCGGAAGCGAGTCAGCAGGTGAGTCGGGAATGGCTGCATCGGTTGCGACTACAGAGGAGATCAAATGCGATTGAGAAGAATCGGAAAACATGCGGCTGCAACGGTCTGACGATGATCGCCGCGGTGGTCCTTGTCCCGCTGGCGGCCTAGGCGCCAGCGCAGGCAGCGCCGAACGTCGCGGCCGGAACGACGGCATGGACACCGGAGATCTACCCGCTGTTCTCGGGTGGGTCGGTAGAGCGGAATGTGTCGAGTGCCAATCGGAACGACAGGCTGGTTGCGTGCTCCTGGGCCAGCGGAATCGCCTGCGTGTCGGTTGGCCAAGGCGATGGCAAGCACCGCATCTACCACCTGTTCAAGTGCGGTACGCGGTCGCTCTCGAACTTCATCGACGCGCTGGCTGTTCGCAACAACCAGACTGGCGGAGCCCAAGTTCGTTGCTGGGGCCCAAGGGCGGGATCAACCTCCCTCGAAAGAACACGATCTACTTGGTCGCGGACTCCTTGACGTACCACTTCAATCGCCTCGATATCTGCTGAAGGCCCATCGATCCAGGCGCATTGATCATGATGTCCGGGGCGGAAGCCTTTGCCGCGACGACCTCACTCCGAATTGATGTGGTGGTGCGGCTGTCGCAGTACTATCAGTTGGCAGAGTGGCAATAGAGAGTCGGCGCCGAATCTACTGGCGAGGTTCCCGAGGCAATTGCGCCGCTGAAAGGCCGATGGTGAATCGATGTTTCTCTGGCAAGGAAAGCCGATCACGGGGCACGCTCCGGAGCGTGATGACACCGACGACGTCGTGCGCCAGGTCCGCGACGAGATCCGCGCTCGCATCGGAAAGCTCGTCGGCGAACTGAACGCCGCCTGACACCGCGCCGGGCTGCGCCACCCCACAACGGGGGCGACACTGACGGCATGGCCACGTTGGCGAGCGACCTTCTCGGCCCGGTCGGACTGACGTTGGCCCAGGCGGTCGAGCGGCTGCCGTGAACGGGCGCTGACGGGCGGTTGCCCGCTACGAGTTGAAGCGGGACGGCTACCTTCACCGGACTTTGTCGCCGTCGGAGGTCTGGTTCTTCTGGTCCGCGGCGCGCACGGTCTCGGCGATTCTGATAGTGGACCCGGCTTGGGTCGGCGGGCGCAGAACGCGCGGTGGATGGACGCCATTTTCAGCTCAGTCCGACCGTCCCGGGATGTCCGTGGAGGCCAGCCGTTTCGCGTCGATCAGTGAGAGGATCTCGACGATCTGGCCGTCGACCACAGTGCATGCCATCACGCTCACCGGCTTGCCGTTCGTGGCGTACGCCACGATCCCCGGCTGTCCGTTGACGAGGACAGGGCGGGTGTTCGACGTGGCGCGAGCCCCCTCCTGAAACTTCGCGGCTACCTCGGCGGCCCCGCGCCTGACGACCACGCCACGTGCGGTGTGGGCGCGCCACGTGACATCCGGGTCGAGCAGCCGCAGCAGCCCTTCGAAGTCCCCACTCCTCGCCGCGGCCAGAAATGCCTCGACGACTGCCCGCTGCCGTGGCCGGTCGTCGGTCGGACGATGGGTGCCCTGTACCTTGCGACGGGCCCGGCTGGCGAGCATTTTGGTCGCGTCGGTGGATCTGCCGACGATCTCGGCGATCTCCTCGAACGGCACCGCGAACATGTCGTGCAGCACGAACGCCAGCCGCTCAGCAGGGCGCAGGCTGTCGAGTACCA
This sequence comes from Kribbella sp. DT2, assembly GCF_049844575.1. NCBI lineage: Bacteria > Bacillati > Actinomycetota > Actinomycetes > Propionibacteriales > Kribbellaceae > Kribbella > Kribbella sp. DT2. The sequence goes on from NZ_JBNCLH010000017.1 coordinate 38,302, forward strand.
TGAGCAGTGCCAGCCCAACCGAATCGGCTAGCAGCGCCTCGTCCTCGGGTGTTGCGCCGTCGGCCTCGGCCACCACCAGCTCCGGCAGCCGATCCTCGTACGACGCCGCGGGCCTGGCCCGGCGCGAACGCAGCAGGTCGATGCACACCCGGCCTACCACCGTCGTCAGCCAGCCGGCGAGGTTTTCGATTCCGGACGCGTCCTGACGCGCGAGCCGCAGCCATGCTTCCTGCACCGCGTCCTCGGCGTCCGCCCGCGATCCGAGCATCCGGTACGCCACCGCCACCAGGCGGCCGCGCTGCTCCTCGAACGCCTCCGCCACGGAGTCCCCCGGACCAGATCCGGTCATGTCGTTACCTCCCTCGAGCGAGTTCCGTCATGAGTGATGACGGGCTTGGGGGGCCCGACGTAACCGACAAGGAGAAACTCATGAACACCGCTCTATGGATCGTTGCCGGCCTCCTGGCCGCATTCTTCCTTCTCGCTGGGGGCGGCAAGCTGGTCGCGAGCGACGAGAAGATGGCCGAGTCCCATGGCGCCATGGGATGGGTCAACGATGTCAGACCCGTCTTCGTCAGGACCCTCGGAGCCCTTGAGATCGTCGGCGCGATCGGCCTGATCCTGCCAGCTCTCCTCGACATCGCGCCGATTCTGGTGCCACTGGCTGCCCTTGGTCTGGCGACGATCATGGCGGGTGCTGTGACCCTACGCATCCGGCGCCGCGAGCCCAAGGCAATGTTGTTGGACCTGGCGTATCTCTTGCCGATCGTTTTCGTGGCCTGGGGGCGCCTGGGGCCGGAGTCCTTCCCCGGCTGACATGGCCCCGGCTCGACCGGGACGGCCCAGGATCCCTGAAATCCGCTCATCCGGGAAACCTGCGCCGTTACCTTCCTCGCGCGAGTCTCGTCGTGACTGGTGATGAACCGCAAGCCTCGTGATCACCCTGAAGGAGAAGCTCATGAACAACGCACTGTGTGTCGTTGCTGGTCTCTTGGCCATTGGCCCGGCGATGATCATGGCAGGTGCTGTGGCCTTGCCGGGCTTGATCTCCAGTGCGGTTGAGCTCCCAGGTTCCGCCGCATGACCTTCTCGCTACGCGTGGACACCGAACCCGATTGGCTGCACTCACCCACCGATCGAGCCAGCGCCACCCGCGGGATCCGGCCGGGGGAACCGAACTCCATCGAGGAGGCCGACCTCGTGGTGGTCGGCGCCGGCTTGAGCGGACTGGCAGCTGCCTACTTCGCCCAGCGCCGGTTCGGGTTCGGACTACGGATTGTTCTCATGGAGCAGTCCGCGCGCGTCGGTGGGATGGCCAAGCGGGTAGAGCTCTCGGTCGGCACCCAGCGCCTCACCACCAACGGGGGAGCCCGCGCTTTCTCCGGTACGCGGAGCTGGACATCCCCTCTCTGTCACGGCCTGCTGAACGAACTGGGACTGCTGGCGTCCGACCCCAACCCGGCCGCCCTCGACGGGCTGCACAAGATGGTTCACATGGGACGGGCCGGATCGTCCCCGGGCCGCGTCGTCGCTGCTGACGCGCTCTTTCAGTGCTGGACGCCTGACCAGGACCCCGCCGTACGACGAGCGATCGACGAACTGCCCGCTCCCCGTCGGGTTCGTGATGACCTGACACGCATCTGGTGTCCGGACAAGGCACCCGCGCCCGTGTCCAGCGACCAGTTACGCGCGATCAGCTATCGGTCTTTCCTCGCCGATCATCTCGGCGCCGGGCCCGAAGCCACGGACTTCCTTCGCCGGAGGACGATCGGCACCTTCGGCTCACCCGCGGAGCGCGTGCCCGCCTTCGATGCGCTCGCCGCCGGCATGCCCGGCGAAGCACATGCATCGTCCTTGGGGGTTCAGCGGTACTCGTGGATTGACGAACCAGCCCTGGAGTACTCCGACGGCCTGGCCGCTGTCGCGGAGTCGCTCCTGTCAAGGCTCCACGACCGCGCGGCGAGCGGAGGGGGACAGGTCGACGTCACGCTACGCCACCGGGTCTTCTCGATCACCCCCGGAGCCGACGGCGTGGCGGTGACGGCCCACGGGCCGACGGGGCCGAGCCACTTCCAGGCACCCCGGGTCGTGTTCGCAGGCTCGGCCCGTTCGATGGCCCGGGTGGTCGAGGGCCTTCCTGTCGACGTCCACGACGCGCTCGAGCGCGTGGTCAAACCTCCGATGTGTTACGTGAACGTGGCAGTCCGCTCCTGGGAGAGCATGGTGTCGTTGGGTGCCCGCGAGGTGTGGTCCCCCGACGAGTTCTTCTACGACGTGGCGCTTCGAGTGCCGGCGGGTGGCCCGCGAGGCGGGGCCGGGATACTCGAGCTGGTCCATCGACCGCTGGGCGATGATGCGGGGATCGACTTCCGGCACGAGGCACGACAAGCGAGCCAAGCCCTTCTGGACACGCGGGCGGAGTCGTTCCGGTCGGCGGTCGTCGACCAGCTGGACGCGCTCCTGGGGCCCTACGGGTTCGACGCCGAGCGTGACATTGCCGACGTCGTGGTGAACGCCTGGCCGCACACCTACTCGCCTCCCTGGAACAGCCTGGTCGATGATCGCGATGCCTTCGTGGCGGAGATGAAGAAGACGCGACGGCCCATCGAGGGCCTGGCAGTCGCGGGCGTCGACTCCCACAGGTTCGGCTGGGCTCAGGTGGCGATCGACGCCGGTGAGCGCGCTGTCAACGATCTGCCGGAACCCGGCCGGCAGGCAACGTGGTGAGCATCGACTGGCCGCGAAAGAGAGTTCAGTCGACCAGCCGCGGCGGGCGGTCTGCCGCGGCGGCCAGGTGCGGTCGTGGTCGCGCAACGGCCACGACTTCACCGCGAAAGTTCCCCGACGTCCATGCCGCGCCCGCCGCCCAGGTCGACGTCGCCCGTGTGCTCGATGGCGAGCTGGTGGTGTGAACCGGGAGCGTCTCGATTCGATGCGCTGCAGCAGGGCATGGCCAACACCGCCAACACCGTACGGCGCCTCGCGCCCGCTCAGCCGGCGTCGTTCGTTGCCTTCGACCTCCTCGCCGTCGACAGCATCGACGTACGCCCGATGCGCTGGATCGTCGCCGTACCCGGCTGGGAGCTCTCGGGGCGGGTTGCCCCCCGCTGCAGTTGTCTCCGGTGGCCGCCGATGTCGACGAGGCGACAGAGTGGCGCGAGGTGGTCAAGGTCAGCCGGGACAGCAGCTGCCGCCGGTACGGCTGCCTGGAGGTCTGGGTGGCGGTGGATGAAGCTTCGGCGCACTCGGGCTGTCCGTGCGATCGAGGACACCGTGGCCGGCGTTCCGGCGGTGGTCTGCGCGGCAATCGCGTTGTGGACCTGCAGACGTCGCCGTGCGATATCACGCCGATCTCGTACACCACCGACAACACTCGCGACGGCGCATCGCCAACAGCGACAGCGTGCTTCAGGAACTCCCGCACCGCGACCAGGACCGCGTTGATCCTGCCCGGCTGCCGCACCACGATCCCGGAGACCTGGCCGGCCGCTGGGCCGACGGCGGGGCCCTGGGCGTGGCGTAGCCACAGCATGAAGGCACCCAGCCGATCGACCGCATCCCACCAATCGCGACGGACCTGCCGCGACCACAACAAGTACAGGCACACCGCCGTCGCGTATGCCCTCGTCGTACTCTCCACGCACCCGCGACCGAACCGCAGATGTCGCAGAAAGTCGTCCGCCGACCGATGCACACGAAGATCCCGCTCCAGCACCGTCCAGTACCGCACATCCGTGTTACTGGCCGCTGGGCCGACGGCCGGGACCTGGCGGTCAACTGTCCCCCACACCGCCAGGGAGGGCTGCGAGACGGTCCGTGTGACTGGTCCGGCCCGGACACCTTCGCCGGGCGGCCGGCGCTGGTACGGTCGGTGGTTGCCGAGTCCGGCGCTCACCTCAGGAGTTCACCTTGCAGTTGGATCGGCCTGTCCAGGACCAGATCGTTCTCACCACGGTCGGCGGTGCCGAGGACCTGATCACCGGACTCGACATCACCCATCGCGCCGACGAGGCCATCACCTGCCGGATCGACGGTCCGCTGCGGCTCCTGTACGACACGCGGCTCTACCTGACGGCCGCCGTACCGCTGCCAGACGAAGCCGCCGTCCTCCGGTCGGCCGAGTCCGGCATATTGTCAGCAATCGACCAGCCGGTCCGGTTCCGGATCGCACCCGGTACGCCGGACGCGCGCGCCCTGTGGGATTTGCTTGTCGACAATCTCGGTTGGTCGGAGAACACGTCCGACTGGGCGGTCAACTTCGTCGCCGATCCGGCCGCCGGCGGTCGCTGGCTCGGCGAGATCGGGCCGCTGCACTGGTCGCGGAACTACCCGCAACTCGAACGCCTGCCCTGGTCGACGAAGCCGGTGGTCGCGGAGGTGATGGTCCGGCTGGCGAAGGTCGGGACCGAGCACCACGTGTTTGACCCGTTCTGCGGGACCGGGACGATCCTGCTCGCGGCGCACCCGTTCGCGTACGGCCGGCTGGTCGGCTCGGACCGCGACGAGAAGGCGATCGAGCTCGCCCGCGAGAACGTCGCTCGCGCGGGGATCACGGCGGAGCTGTCGGTCGGGCAGGCGGAGAAGTCGTCGCTTGCCTCCGGGAGCATCGACCGGGTGATCACGAACATGCCGTTCGGCAAGCTCGTCGGCAGCCACGGCGACAACGCGAAGCTCTACCCGGCGGTGCTGAAGGAGATCGCGCGGGTGCTGCGCCCCGACGGTCGCGCCGTCCTGCTGACCGAGGACAAGCGGCTGCTGAAGGACTCGGTCGCGCGGACGCCCGAGGTGAAGATTGTCCGCGAACGCCTGCTGAAGTACTCCGGAGCGACGCCGACGGTGTTCGTGCTCTCCGGCACGCGACGCCGGCAGAACAGGCGATAGTCGACCGACGAGCACGCGCCCGGCAGAGCAGGTGATAGTCGACCGACGAGCACGCGCCCGGCAGAGCAGGTGATAGTCGACCGACGAGCACGCGCCCGGCAGAGCAGGCGATAGTCGACCGACGAGCACGCGCCCGGCAGAGCAGGCGATAGTCGACCGACGAGCACGCGCCCGGCTGAGCAGGCGA
>NZ_JBNCLH010000017.1:43468-77153 GCF_049844575.1 Kribbella sp. DT2
ATAGTCGACCGACGAGCACGCGCCCGGCTGAGCAGGAGCTGCTCGGCCGCGTCGACGAGATCATCAACTCGCACGCGAGTTTGCAGGCGTGCCACGCCGTGGGTGCCCGAGGTCGGCGTGAAGTGTTCAGCACGGCAGGCGAGGCGCGGCCGCCTGCCGCGCCTCGATCCCCGGCGGCACCGGACCTGCCCGGCGGCTCGCCGTGCCGATGATCGGGACGCTGCGGCGCTGTCGGCGTAGATCGTCGCCGCATCCCGCAGCTACACCGGGAACTGCAGGAACGACTGCCGCAGCAGGAACACCCCGAAGGTTGGCCAGGAACGGCAGGACCAGCGCGTACGGCGTACGGCGTACGGCGTGGTCAGCGGTTGGTGAGTCGGGCGATGGCGTCGTCCATGTGGGCGACCAGGAGCTGGTCTGTCAGGGCGGCCTCGCCCTTCTGGATGGCTGTGGCGAGCTGCAGGTGCTCCTCGATCCGGACCTCGGAGGCGGAGTAGGTCTCCTCGAGGGCGTGGATGCACATCCGGGTCTCGGTGATGAAGGTCTGGTGCATCCGCGACAACCGCGGGCTGTCCGCCAGCCGGACCAGGGTCTCGTGGAACTTGATGTCCAGCTCGCCGACCGCGGACGGTGTCCAGGCGGCGGCCATCTCGGTGACGATGTCGATCAGTTCCTGGCCGGCCGCCGCGTACCTGCCCTCCAGGATCTTCCGGGCCGCCGCGCGCTCGACCGCTTCCCGCGCGAGGTACATGTCGCGGACGTCGTCCGGCGTCATGTCGACCACGAACAGCCCGCGGTTGCGGATCGCGACCAGCAGCCCTTCCTGCGTCAGCCGCTGCATGCCTTCCCGCAGCGGCCCGCGGCTGACCCCGAGCTTGCGCGCGAGCTCAGCCTCGCCGAGCTGTGTGCCCGGCTTCAGTTCCCCGTGACCGATGGCCTTGCGGAGCTTGTCGGCGATGATGCTCGGCGTCGACTCCTGGACCAGCGGCTCGATGTAGTTCGTCACTTCTGTGCTCCAAAGAGAGTTCCCAACCCTGGCAGAGACGGTACCGGGCCGAGCAGTTGCAGTCCCTTCCAGACCGTCACCTGGTTCGCCGTGAGCACGGGCTTGCCGACCGCGGCTTCCAGATTGTCCACGATCTGCAAGGTGTGCATCGCTGTGTCCGGTACGAGGACGGCCTCGGCGTCGGGGTGGTCGGCGGCCTTGACCATGTCGATCACGCGGTCGGCGTCCAGCGTCCCGACCTCGGCGGCGGTGATGATTCCGTGGCTGCCCATCGAGACGACCTCGGCGCCGCCCGCGGTGAGGAACCGGACGAAGTGCCTGGCGACGTCCTCCGGGTACGACGCGGCGACCGCGACCTTGGTCAGCCCGAGATGCTTCAGCGCGTCGACGAACGCGATCGACGTCGACGACGCCGGTACGCCGAGCGCCTGCGCCACCCCCGAGGCCTGGTTCCGCGCGCCCTCCGGCCCGAACACGAAACTGCCCGATGTGCAGGCCCACATCACGGCGTCCGGCGCGGACGCGGCGAGCTCGCTCGCCCCGTCGGCCAGTCGTTCGGCCCGCCCGAGATCCAGCAACGCGTCGACCCGGTGCGCGTCCTCGCCGACCGAGGTGATCACCACCGGCAGCCGCACCGAGCCGTCGAGTCGTGCCTCCAGCGCCGGGTAGTCGTCCTCCGCGCTGTGGCCGGGGTAGAGCAGCCCTACTGTCACCATGCTGGCTCCCTGTCACCGGAGTAGGTAGATTGTCGACAATGTTAACCCCAGCCGACTCCGACGGTCCTGAGCGCGCGCACTCCGGGGCGGACGATGACGCCCACCCGTCTGCGAGTGGTGACGCCGATCGGTCTGCCAGCAGTGGCGGCGGCGAGACTGCGAAGGGTGGCTCCGGTCGGCCTGCGAGCGACGGCGCCGCCGGGCTTGTGGGCGGTCGCGCTGGCGGGTCTGTGGGCGGTGGTGCCGGTGGGGCCGCGAGTGGCGGTGTTGGCGGGTCTGGGAAGGGTGGCGCCGGTGGGTCTGTGAACGGTGGCGGCGGCGGGTCTGCGAGAGGCGGCGGCGTCGGTTCGGCGTACGACGTTCGCCGGCTTGTCCGTGAACTGCGGGGCGAGTTGCGTGGGACCGTCGGTGATGACGCTCGGAGTCGCGCGCTCTACGCGGCCGACGGCTCGAACTACCGGGTCGTCCCGGACCTCGTTGTGGTCCCCGCGGACCAGGCTGATCTGGCCGCGGCGGTCGCCATGGTCGCGGCCGCTGGCGCACCGGTGACGCTGCGCGGTGGTGGTACGTCGATGGCTGGGAATGCGATCGGCGGTGTGGTGATCGACGCGTCGCGGCATGTGAATCGGATTCTGTCGCTCGATGCCGAGCGTCGTACGGCGGTGGTGGAGCCCGGCGTCGTCCTCACCGATCTGCTGGCCGCCGCCCGGCCGCACGGATTGGCCTTCGGCGCGGACCCGTCGTCCGCCAGCCGCGCCACGCTCGGCGGCATGATTGCGAACAATGCCTGCGGTGCCCACTCGGTCGCCTGGGGTACGACTGCCGACAACCTTCTCTCCCTCGACACAGTCCTTGCCGACGGCACCCATCTCACCTTTGGCGCCGGCGGCCTGCCCGCCGGTACGACCCTCGGCGACGCAGACGCAGACGCAGACGCAGTAAGCGCCGTACGGGCCGAGCTTGCCGCCCGGCCCGGGCGCGAAGGCGAGCTGCACCGGCAACTGCAAGCTCTTGTCGACAGCAACGAGTTGCTCATTCGGCGGCGGTTCGGGCAGTTCACGCGGCAGATCTCCGGGTACGCCCTGCATCGGCTGCTGCCGGAGAACGGGTACGACGTGGCGCGCCTGCTGTGTGGGAGCGAAGGCGGCTTCGCGGCGACTCTGCAGGCGACCGTTGCCCTGACCCCCGTACCGGCCGCGAAGGTGCTGTGTGTGCTGGGCTTTGGCGACTCGATCTCGTCGGCGGACTGCGTTCCGGTCGTCCTGCGGCACGGCCCGTTGACGATGGAGTCGATCAACAGCGACTTGGTCGAGCGCCTGCCGGGCGAGGTCCGCGACGCCGCGGTTCAGGCCGGTCTGCCGGACGGTCGGGCCTGGTTGCTGGTCGAGATGGGCGGCCCCGACGAGACCTCGGCGGCCCGTGCCGCGGAGAGGATGCTGGAAGAGCTCCGCGACTCCGGCTCGCGCGCGACGGCCACCCTTGTCACCGATCCGCGAGCGCAGGGCGTGCTGTGGCGTTGCCGCACCGACGCTGCCGGGCTCGCGACGCGGCGCGCCGACGGCGCCGAGGCGTGGGGTGGTTGGGAGGACGCGGCCGTTCCGCCCGAGCGACTCGGTGCGTACCTGCGAGGACTGGACGAATTGCTCGGCCGGCACGGCTTGTCGGGGGCGTCGTACGGGCACTTCGGCGAAGGTTGCATGCACATGCGGATCGACTTCGACCTGCTCAGCCGGAGCGGGCTGGCGACGTACCGGGCGTTCGTCGAGCAGGCGACCGATCTCGTCGTGTCGCTGGGTGGGTCGGTCTCCGGCGAGCACGGTGACGGGCGGGCCAGGTCGGAACTGCTGGAGCGGATGTACGGCGCCGACGGCGTCCGGCTGCTCGGCGAGCTGAAGCAGATCTGGGACCCGACCGGAGTGATGAACCCGGGCGTGATCGTCGACCCGCCGCCGGTCGACGCGGCGATCCGGCACGACGGGCCGGCGAAGGATCGCAAGCTGCTCACGGTGTTTGCCTACGGCAATGATGATCACGACTTCGCGCAGGCGCAGCGGCGCTGCGTCGGGATCGGCAAGTGCCGCCAGAGCTCGGGCGGTGTGATGTGTCCGAGCTACCAGGTCACGCGCGAGGAGCTGCACTCGACCCGCGGCCGGGCGCACATGCTCTGGGAGATGCTCGAAGGCGATCTGGTCACGGACGGCTGGCGGTCGACCGAGGTCCGCGACGCGCTGGACCTGTGCCTGTCCTGTAAGGGATGCCAGTCCGACTGCCCGGTGAACGTCGACATGGCGACGTACAAGGCCGAGTTCACCCACCACCACTACGCCCGGCGGCCGTGGGCGCGGCCGCTGTCGCACTGGTCGATGGGCTGGCTCCCGCTCTGGTCACGCTTCGCCTCCCGTGCTCCGCGCCTCGTGAACCGTCTGGCCAGCATGCCGCTGGCCAAGCGCCTCGGCGGGATCGCGCCGGAACGCGCGATCCCGGCGTTCGCCGAGCAGACGTTCACTGCTTGGTTCGAGGGACGAGACGTTCGGCGGGAAGGTGCCAAGGGCAAGGTTGTGCTCTGGCCCGATACGTTGACCGATCATCTCGCGCCGGAGATCGGCCGGGCGGCGGTGGAGGTGCTCGAGGCGGCCGGGTACGAGGTGGTCATCCCGCCGAAGCCTGTGTGCTGCGGGCTCACCTGGATCTCCACCGGGCAGCTGGGGACGGCCAAGAACGTCATCGAGCGCTCTCTGAAGGTCTTGGCGCCGTACCTTGCTGCCGGTACGCCGATTGTCGGCCTCGAACCGAGTTGTACTGCGGCTCTTCGCCAGGACGCGCCCGAGCTGCTTGAGGGCAACAACCTCGCGGCTGCGGCGGCTGCTTCGATCCATACGTTCGCCGAGTTCCTGCACCAGTCCGGCTGGCAACCGCCGCAGGTCGGGGGAGAGGCGTTGGTTCAGCCGCATTGTCATCAGCACGCCGTACTGGGATTCGACGCCGACCGCGCGGTGATGCGGGCCGCAGGCATCGATGCGATCGTCCCCGACGCCGGTTGCTGTGGCCTGGCCGGCAACTTCGGCTTCGAACCCGACCACTACGAGCTGTCGCAGGCCGTCGGAGAGCGCGTTCTCCTCCCCGCCGTACGGGCTGCTGATCCGTCCACCCAGGTCCTCGCCGACGGCTTCAGTTGCCGCACCCAGATCACCCACGGCACCGATCGCCGTCCCCTGCATCTCACCCAACTCCTGGCCGCCGCCCTGAAACCGGCGGAGTAGCGGTCAGGAACTGGCCGCTACTGCCCCTAGCGTTACCGGTGCAAGCAACCGCAACCGGAAGGCACCAAGATGACCGTCGCCCCGATCCCGCAGGGCTACACCAGCATCACCCCGTGGATGATCTCGCGGAACACGCTCGCCCTGATGGACTACCTGACCAAGGCGTTCGACGCCGAGGATCTCGGCAAGATGGTCGACGAGCACGGCGTCGTCGGGCACGCGGAGATGCGGATCGGGAACGCGATCGTGATGATGTTCGACGCTCGCCCCGAATGGCCGGTCACCCCGGCGTTCCTGCGCCTGTACGTCGACGACGCCGACGCGACCCACCGGCAGGCGGTCGCCGCCGGTGGCACCTCGGTGACGGAGGTGACCGAGCTCTTCTGGGGCGACCGGGTCGGCCGCGTCCGCGACCCGTTCGGCAATCTCTACTGGATCCAGACCCGCATCGCTGATCTCACCGAGGAGCAGATGACGGCGCGGATGAACGATCCCGAGTTCGTGCGGGCGATGGAGTACGTGCAGGGCGCGGACTTCTTCTCCGGCTCAACGACCGAGCAACCGTAGGGCCGCAAGGGTGTAGGCGCGGGCGGCGATCAGGAGTTCCTCGACCGAGACGGACTCGTCGGCGCGGTGGGCCTGGGTGGTGACCGAACCGGGGCCTAGGACAACGACCGGTACGGCGAGGTCGCGGGCGACGTAGCCGCCGTCGCAGGCGGCGGTCCAGCCGCCGAGCGGGAGGCCGGGGCCGCCGGCGGCCGCGAGCGCCGTGTCGGTGGCCCGGACGAGTTCGGCGTCGGCGGGGGTCTCGAAGGCGGGCATCTCCATCGGCATCGCGAGGTCGACGGTGAGACCCCGGTCCTCCAGGTGGAGGGCGGCGACTCGGGCGCGGAGTTCGTCGAGGACGGCGTCGGGGGACTCGCCGGGGAGGAGACGGCGGTCGGCGACCAGGACGCACTCGGCGGGGACGATCGAGCCGCCGGTTCCGCCGTGGATCTGGCCGACGCTCCAGGTCGCGGGGCCGAGCAACGGATGGGGTGCGAGGGCCAGTTCCGCGTGCAGGCGTTCGATCTCGGCCACGATGGCGGCCGCACCGTAGATCGCGTTCGCGCCGTCGGCCGGGTTGCCCGCGTGGCAGGCGCGGCCGTGGACCTCGACCCGGAGGTAGGAGTCGCCGCGGGCGCCGATGATTGTCTGCAGATCGGTCGGCTCGGTCGTGATGCAGCCGCGGAACTGGACGGCCTGGTCGCCTGTTTGATCGGTGGGGTGGTCGTGCTCGGGTGGGGGAGTGCGCTGCTGGGTGGTCTGCTTCGAACCGACGTACGCGCGGATGCCCTTGCCAGTTTCCTCTTCGTCGACCAGGGCGGCCAGCTCGACGGGGCCGCGGAGGTTGGTTTCGCGTAGAGCGGCCATGGCGGCGAGGGACGCGGCGAGGCCGCCTTTCATGTCGGAGGCGCCGCGGCCGTAGATGCGGCCGTCGACCAGTTCGCCGCCGAAGGGGTCGGTGGTCCAGCCGTCACCGATCGGTACGACGTCGGTGTGGCCGAGCAGGAGGAGACCTGGCTCGTCGCCGCCGGGGAGGGTGATGCTGAGGTTGTTGCGGCCGGGTTCGACGACTGTGTCGATGACCTGCAGGCCGAGCTCGGTCGCCGCGGCACTCAGTACGGCGACGGTCGCGGCCTCGTCGCCTGGCGGGTTCTGACCGGTTGCCTGTAGCAAGGATTGGGTGAGCTCGATCAGCCACTTCTCGTCGAGGCGATCGAGTACGGTCTGCTCGGCGGGGGTGATCGTGTACTCGCGGCCGGCCTGATCCGTCGGGGTGATGGTGGGCTCTGGGCTTGGCTGGCTCGCCGGGGCGCTCGCGGGCTCCGGGCTCGGCTGGTTCGCCGCAGTGGTCGCGCTCCCCGGGTCTGACTGGTTCGTCGGGGTGATCGTGGGCTTTGGCTTGCCGGCGGAGGCGTCGCTCATATGGCCTGGGGTCCTCTCCACGCTGGTCAGTTCTTCGCCTGTAAATCGACGGCTCGTCGCAGCCGGGCGACTCCTTCGTGGATGCGGTCCGGCGGGGTGGACGCGAAGCACAGCCGGAGCGCGTCGCGGAACCTGCCGCTCGGCGAGAAAGCGCTCCCCGGAATGTACGCGACCCCCTCGGCCAGGGCGACCTCGAACAGGTCGGTCGCGTCGACGCCGTTCTCCAGCGTCACCCAGAGGAAGAACCCGCCGTCGGGATCGGTCCAGCGCGCGATCCCGCCGAAGTGCTCGGTCAGCGCCGCGTGCATCGCCTCCTTGCGTCGCTTGTACTCCGCGCGCTGGGTGACCAGGTGATCGGTCAGGTGCCCACCGGTCAGGAACATTGTCAACAATCTCTGGGCCGGCAGGTTCGTGCAGGTGTCCATCGCCTGCTTCGCGCTGATCAGTAGCGGCTGCAGCTCGGGCGCGGTGTCCACCCAGCCGACGCGCAGGCCCGGCGCGACGATCTTCGAGAAGGTCCGTACGGCGAACACCAGCGGATCGCCGGCCGCCAACTCGCGGATTGTCGGCAATGGACTGCCGGCGAAGCGCAGCAGTCCGTACGGGTCGTCGTCGATCACCATCGAGCCCCACGCGCGGGCCAGCTCGAGCAAGCGGTGCCGCCGGGGGAGCGAGAGGGTCGCGCCGGACGGGTTCTGGAACGTCGGGATCGTGTAGATCGCCTTCGGCGTCCGCCCGGTCGCGGCGACCAGGTCCTCCAGTGCGCCGACGTCCATCCCGTCGTCGTCCACGGGGACTTCGAGCAGTTCGGCGCCGTACGAGAGAGCGGTTGCGCTGCCGTTCGTGTACGTCGGCGACTCGACCACCACCAGGTCACCCGGGTCGACGAAGATCTTGCAGAACAGGTCGAGCCCCTGCATGCCGCCGGCGGTGATGGTCAACCGGTCCGCAGTCGTCTCGTCGGTCGTTCCCCGCAGTACGTCGAGCAAGGCCGCGTGCAGCGGCGGGTCTCCCTCGGTCGCCGCGTAGTCGTACGCGTCGGGCAGCGCCAACGCGGACTCGGCGATGCCCGCGAGAATCGCCGTCGGCACGGCCTCGGCAGCCGGGCTACCCATCGCCAGCCGAACGATGTCGTGCTCCTGCTTCTGCAGCAGCGACGTACTGGAGTCGATCACCGACCCGACCAGCCCGGCCGCGCGCTCGGCGTACGGAAGGCCCGGCGGCAGCGTCACCCGCGGAGAAGACAGGAGCCGCGCCGCGCCTGATGCCCTGCCCGCGGCGGCACTGCGTACGTCGGCCACCGGACCGGCGTCTCGCACCGCGTCGCCTGTTGTGCTCTGCAACTGGTTGGCTCGGGCATCGCGAGTTCCGCTGGCGTGAGCGCCCGGCGGTGCGCCGGCCCCGACATCCCGTGCCTCGTCGGCTCGGCCGTCCTGCGCTGCGCCGCTCCTGGTGCTCTGTGCTTCCTCGGCTCGAACGCGCGGCGCTGCGCCGGCCCCGGCCTCCTGCGCCGCGCCGCGCTCGGCCTCCCGCGTCGCATCACCCCCGACGCCCTGCGCTTGGTCGGCCCGGGCGCCCTGCGTCCCCGCCAATCTTGTCGGCTCGGCGGAGTTGCCGGGCGGCTGGTTGGCTGCTGGGGTGGTCGGCACGGTGTTACCTCCTGATGGTGAGGTCGGGTGGCAGGTCGGTGAGGCGTTCTACGCCGGTGCTGGTCACGACCACCGGCTCGGACAGTTCGTAGCCCCAGCCGTCCATCCACATGCCGAGGATCACGTGGAAGGCCATGCCGGCGGTGAGCTCGGTGGTCTCGCCGGGGCGCAGTGAGACGGTGCGTTCGCCCCAGTCGGGTGGGTAGCCGATGCCGATCGAGTACCCGATTCGCGATTCCTTGCGCAGACCGTGCGCGCGAATGACGGTGTCGAAGGCGGCGTGAACCGCGCTGCCGGTGACGCCGGGGCGGATGGACTCCAGCGTCGCTTGCAGGCCCTCGGCAACTACTTTCGCCGTCTCGGTGAGGCGCGGGGGCGGGTCGCCGAGCATCACCGTACGGGCGAGCGGCGCGTGGTACCGGCCGAAGACGCCGGCCAGTTCGATCGTCGTCGCTTCGCCGGCCCGGAAGACCCGGTCGGTCCACGTGAGGTGCGGCGTACCGGCCGCCTCGCCGGTCGGCAGCATCGGCACGATCGCGGGGTAGTCGCCGCCGTGTTCCGGCGTACCGATCGCCTGTGCGGCCATGATCTCCGCGACCAGGTCGCACTGCCGGCGCCCGGGCCGGAGCTGGTCGCAGGCGATCCGCATCGCCGTCGCCGCGATCTTTCCCGCGATCCGCAGCTGGGCCAGCTCGTGCGGCGACTTGACCAGCCGGACCCAGTTGACCAGCTCGGCCGAGTCGACCAACCGACGCCCCGGCAGGCCGTTGCCTAGGGCAAGATAACCGCGGGCGGAGAAGTAGTGCGAGTCGGCCTCGACGGCGATCGTCTCACCGTCGGGCAGCAGCGTGCGCGCTCTCTCGGCGATCCAGTCGAACGGATGCACGTCCGGCCGGTGCACCAAATCCTCCGGATATCCCTGGATCTGGTCCGCGCGCAGGTTGCAGGTGAACGCCGCGCCCGCCGCGTCCATCGCCCGGGCGAACAGGTGCGGCTCGCCCTCGGCCGGGAGCACCAAGCACTGCGGCGTGTAGAACGACCAGGCGTCGTACCCGGTCAGGTAGAAGAGGTTCGCCGGATCGGTCACCACGAGACCGGCCAGAGAGCGCTCTCGCATGATCTCGCGGACGCGCGCCAGCCGGCCTGTGTACTCGGTGGCGTCGACCGCCTGCACCAGGATGTCGCTCGGCATCGTCGTCCTCCCTCAGGCCGCGAGCAGTCGTTGACCGGGACCGATCGCCGGACGGCCGGCAATCGTCAGCGCGGACCACATCGTCACCTGGTTCGCGGTGAGCACCGGCTTGCCGAGCTCGGCCTCCAGGATCGCGATCACGTCGTACGTCGGCAGGTTCGTGCAGCTGACGAAGACGGCCTGCGCGTCCGGGGTGTCGGTGTCGCGGACCAGGTCGCGGGTCGTCTCGTACGGCACGGTCCAGATCTCGGAGGTGAGGCCGAGCCCGGCGGTCGCGACGACCTCGACCTCGGCCTCGGCGAGGTAGGCGACGAGGCCGTCGGTGAGGTCTTCGGTGTACGGCGTGACGGCGGCGATTCGCGTGAGGCCGAGCTGGCGGAGGGCGATCAGGAGCGCGCCGCTGGTCGTGACGGCGGTCGGCGCGCCGGCGTCCTCCATCGCGGCGACCATGCGGGCCTCGCCGGCGACACCGCCGATGAAGCTGCCCGACGTGCAGGCGTACGCGGTGACCAGCGGCGAGACGGCGAGCACGTCGATCGCGCTCCGGGCGACCAGGGCCGGGGAGGAGATGTGCATCGCCATCTCGACGGTCGCGGCGAGCGGGACGTACGGCAGCCGGGTCAGGTACAGGCTCACGTCGTCGGGCACCCAGCGCCACAGTTCGCGGTCGAGCGCGAAGTCGTACGGCGCGACGACGCCGATCCCTGTCTGCAGCAGGGGAGGAGCCTGAATCATGGGACTCAGTGTGGGGTCCGGACCGTCCCGGAAACAAGGGATTGTTGACAATCCTACGGACGGTTTCTAGCCTCGACAGCGTGCCGCCAACTGCCGAGGGTCCAGTCGTCGCGGTCCTTTGTGAACAATCCTCGGATCGGCCGCCCGGGCTGGAAGGGCTGCCGGTCGAGTTCCGGTACTGCGCGGCCGACGGTCTGGCCGAGGCGGTGCGCGGAGCGCGGGGCCTGATGCTGTGGGACTACTTCTCCACCGCGGTCCGCGACGTGTGGTCCGAGGCGGGGTCGGTCGAGTGGATCCACGTCACCGCCGCCGGGGTCGACACGCTGCTCTTCGACGGGCTGCGTGACTCCGACGTGGTGGTGACGAACGCCCGTGGAGTCTTCGACCGCCCGATCGCCGAGTACGTCCTGGGTGCGGTGATCGCCGCCGCGAAGGACACCCGGGGCAGCCTCGAGCTGCAACGCCGGCATGAGTGGAAGCATCGCGAGACCCGAAGCATCGCCGGCGCGAAGGCCCTGGTCGTCGGCACCGGCGGCATCGGCCGAGCCACAGCTCGCCTGCTGACCGCGGCCGGTCTCGAGGTTCGCGGCGCCGGGCGGAGAGCGCTCCCCGGCGATCCCGACTTCGGCCAGATCGTTGCCGCCAGCAACCTGGCTGCCGAGGCTGCCTGGTGCGACTACCTGATCCTCGCGGCCCCGCTGACCCCCGCGACCAGGGGCGTCGTCGACGCCGAGGTGCTCGCTCACCTGAAGACTGACGCCCACCTGGTGAACGTCGGTCGCGGCCCGCTGGTGGATGAGGGCGCCTTGCTGACCGCGCTCTCCCAGGGTGCGCTCGGCGGTGCGACTCTCGACGTCTTCGCCACCGAGCCGCTGCCTCCGGATCATCCGCTCTGGGAGGCGCCGAACACCACCGTCACCGCGCACATGTCGGGTGACGTGATCGGCTGGCGGGACACGCTGGCCGCGCAGTTCGCGGACAACGTCCGGCGGTGGGTCGCCGGCGAGCCGTTGCTCAATGTTGTCGACAAAAAACTCGGTTACGTACCCGGAGGTGGTGGTCGGTGACAGCGGTCGAACTGGTCGAGGGTTACCGGCGCAAGACGATCTCCCCGGTCGAGGCCACGCAGGAGGCACTGGACGCGATCGACCGGTACGACGAACAGGTGAACGCCTTCGTCCTGGTCGATCACGAAGGAGCGCTGGCCGCCGCGAAGCAGTCGGAGGCCCGGTGGCACTCAGGGGAGCCACTGGGCCCCGGCGACGGCGTGCCGACCTCGATCAAGGACGCATTGTGGACAAAAGACTGGCCGACCCTGCGCGGTAGTCACCTGATCGACGAGGCCGGGCCGTGGGACGAGGACGCTCCGGCAGTGGCGAGGCTGCGGGAGACCGGCGCGGTGATCCTCGGCAAGACGACCACCCCGGAGTACTCGTGGAAGGGCGTCACCGACTCGATCAAGTACGGCGCGACCGGCAACCCCTGGGATCCGACGAAGACGTCGGGCGGATCCAGCGGTGGATCGGCGACGGCGGTTGGCCTCGGCATGGGGGCATGGTCGGTCGGTACCGACGGCGGCGGATCGGTGCGGATCCCGGCCGCGTTCACCGGCACGGTCGCGCTCAAGCCGACGTACGGGCTGATCCCGCTCTTCCCGCCGAGCGCGTTCGGCACGCTGTCCCACGCGGGACCGATGACGCGTACGGTCCGCGACAACGCGGCGCTGCTCGATGTGATCACCGGATTCGACCCGCGCGACTGGTCTGCGATGCCGACGCCTGCACGCTCCTTTCTCGACGGCATCGACGACGGTGTCGCCGGTCTGCGGATCGGTTTCTCGCCCGATCTTGGTTTTGTTGACAATCATCCGGAGGTGGACGCCGCGGTCCGGGCTGCGGCGGAGGTCCTGCAGGCGGCCGGCGCCGAGGTGAGCGAGGTCGATCCGGGATTCGGGGATCCGATCGAGGCGTTCAACGTGCTCTGGTTCTCCGGGGCCGCGAAGGTTCTGCAGGGGTACGGCGACGCGGTGGGCGACCTGGTCGACCCCGGCCTGCGTCGTACTGCCGACGCCGGGGCCCGCTTCACCGCGTCGGACTTCCTCGACGCGACCGCGACCAGGATGGAGCTCGGCCGGTTGATGGGCGTGTTCCACCAGCAGTACGACGTACTGCTGACGCCGACGCTTCCGTTGCCCGCGTTCGCTGTCGGTCAGGACGTGCCGGACGGTTCGGCGTCGCCGGACTGGACCAGCTGGACGCCGTACACGTATCCGTTCAACCTCACCCAGCAGCCGGCCCTGAGCGTTCCTTGCGGATTCACCAGCGAGGGGCTGCCGATCGGATTGCAGATTGTCAGCAAAAGGCATGCCGACGCTCTGGTGCTCCGGGTCGGGCAGGCGTACCAGTCCGCGACCGCATGGCACACCCGTGTCCCGTCCCTGCAGGAGGCCTGATGAGCCGGTTCATCACCGTGACCCTGGACAAGCGTGGCGTCAGCTGCGTCGCCCGGTTGCTCGACGAGGAGGCACCGCGCACCGCGGCGGCGGTGTGGGACGCGTTGCCGTTGTCGGCGCCGGTGTTCCACGGCAAGTACGCGCGCAACGAGATCTACACGCTGCTCCCGGCGTTCGCGCCGGCCGATCCGGGCAAGGAGAACACGACGGTGACGCCGATCCCGGGGGACCTGTGCTGGTTCTCGTTCGACTCCGACGATCTGGGCAACCCGGCGTACGGGTACGAGAACAGCACGGGCACCGGTACGACGGGGGCGATCGTCGACCTCGCCCTGTTCTACGGGCGCAACAACCTGCTGATCAACGGCGACCAGGGCTGGGTCCCGGGCAACGTGTTCGGCGCGATCACCGAGGGTCTCACCGAGATGGCCGCCGCCTGCCAGGACCTCTGGATGGGCGGCGCCCGCGGCGAGACGCTGACCTTCGCCCGCCGCGACTGAGCCCGGCGGGCCGCGGTCAGCCGCGGTGGTGGTTCACCAACGGCCCGCCTTCAGCCGCAGCGGTTCAGTGGCAGCCCGCTTCAGCCGCCGTTCGCGATCGCTTACCCGCTGCTCGCCGAGCTGGGGCTCGCGGTCGAGGCCGGGATCTGGATGGCGGTCAGGGATGCCGGGTTCGACACGAGCGACGCGGTGGCTGTCGCGGTGGTTCGCTGGGCGGCCCGCCTTCAACCGCGGCGGGAGCCCCGCCCGCCTCAGCCGCGGAAACCCGGCCGGCCTCAGCCACGGCGGTTCAGCGGGTGCCCCGCTTCAGCTGGACGGTTCAGCGGCGGCCCGCCCCAGCCGCGGTCGCTCACTCGGAGACGAGGGTCTCGTCGGTCGTCCCGAATCCGACGTTGTAGTTGACGCCGACCGACAGCCGCCCGTCGACCACCCGGCACCGCAACGTCATCACGAACGGCGCCTCCAGCAACCGCGCCGTCGCGACGAAGGTCTCGCCGTCGCCGTACGCCGAAGTGACCATGCGCTGCGCCGGATCGCGCAGCGTGTAGGGCTGCTCGGTCCAGTCGCCCGGCGCGAACGTGATCTCCTGCGTGCCCGATTCCCCCGGCCGTGCCGCGTCGAGGGTGAAGGTCCCGCCGCCGTCCGCGTCCAGCCGTACCGCCGACAGCCCGTGGTCGTTGGTCGCGAACGTGTAGGTCTGCCCATCACCAGCCGCAGGTGCAGGCCCGGCCGGCGGCAGAATTTCCAGCGACTCCTTCGCCGTACCGCTCACCTCTTTGCCCTCCAGCACCGGCAGCAAGTGGTCCCAGATCACGTTCATCGTCGCCTGCATGTCCGGCGACGCGCTCGTGATCAGCACGGCCGAGTCGTGGTCGGGCAGCACCAGGACGTACTGCCCGAACGCCCCATCACCCCGGTACGAGTTGTGACGCCCGCGCCAGAACTGGTACCCGTACCCCTGCTTCCAGTCCGGGTTGTCCTGGTTGCTGTTGTCGACCTGCGCGGACGTCGCCGCGTCGATCCACGCGGCCGGGACGAGCTGTTTGCCCTCCCACTCGCCGCGCTGCACCAGCAGCTGAGCGAACGCCGCCAGGGAGTGCGTGTTGAGGCTCAGGCCCCAGCCGCCCATGTTGATGCCCTCGTCGGACGTCTCCCAGATCGCCTCGGTGATCCCGAGCGGCTCGAACAGCCGCGGCCGCAGGTACTCGGTGAGCTTCTCGCCGGTCACCTTCTGCACGATCGCGGACAGGATGTACGTCGCCCCGCTGTTGTAGACGAACGGCGCGCCCGGCGCGTTCTCGACGTCCAGCTGGAAGAACCCCTGCACCATCCGCCCGGTCCGGCCGAGCCGGTCGACGGTGTCGGCGGAGTGCCCGGTCGACATCGTCAGCAGGTGCCGGACCTCCATCGCGGCCAGGTTGTCGCTGATCTTGTCCGGCAGGTCGTCGCCGGAGAAGAACGACACCACCTTGTCGTCCACCGACAGCAGCCCGGCCTCGACCGCCAGCCCGACGGCCGTCGAGGTGAAGCTCTTCGACACCGAGAACAGCAGGTGCCGATCGGCCAGCCGGTACGGCGACCACTCGCGCTCCAGCACGACGTGACCGCGCCGCAGCACGATCAGCGTGTGGAGCTCCTGCTTGGACGCGTCCAGCGCGGCGACGAACCCGTCGAGGCCCTCGCTGGAAAGTCCCTGGTCTGCCGGTGTACTGCGGGGAAGAGTCACCCGAAGCACGCTAGCCGCCGGGTCCGACAAAATCACCCACGCTTGGCGCGCCGTGAGACGGGCTGCGAGCGGTGTACGGGGAGAGGCCCGGCGCCGTGCGGCGAAGCCCGGCGTCGTGCGACGCGAAACGCGGCGTACTGCGACGCGAGGCCCGGCGCCGTGCGACGCGAAGTGCGGCGCTGTGCGACGTGAGACGCGGCGTATTGCGACGCGAGGCCCGGCGCCGTGTGACGCGAAGCCCGGCGTACTGCGACGTGAGCGCGTACTGCGACGCGAGCGCCCCAGCTCACCGTGCAGCGAGCCCGGACGGCCCGCCGAAAACTTTCTCGGCGGCGATGTCGATCCGGCCCACCGCCGGTCGACGCACAGGCAAGAGCAACCTTTCGAACTCCAAGGAGCACCTGATGCGCAAGATCGTGGCCGGCCTGTTCATCTCCCTCGACGGCGTGACCGAGGCCCCCGACACCTGGCACTTCCAGTACTTCGACGATGCGATGGGCGCGCAGGTCGACGCGCTCACCGCGCGCTCGGACACCATGCTGGTCGGCCGCCGGACGTACGAGGAGTTCGCCTCGTTCTGGCCGACCGCCGACATCGAGATGGCCGAGCACATGAACAGCACCCCGAAGCTGGTCGTCTCGACGACGCTCGACAACGTCGACGCGTGGCAGAACTCGACGCTGGTCGAGGGCGACCCGATCGAGACCCTCGCCAAGCTCAAGGAAGGCCCGGGCAAGGACATCAGCGTTGTCGGATCGTCGACATTGGTCCGGTCGCTGCTGCGGGCCAAGGTGCTCGACGAGTTGCACCTGCTGGTCCACCCGATCGCCGTCGGCCACGGTGCGCGGCTCTTCGAGGACTCCGAGACCATCCCGCTGGAGCTCGTCTCGGTGACGCCGTTCGGCACCGGCGTACTGCACATTGTTTACAATCCGGCCTGAGTAGCACCTGGGTTTCGTGGGCACTGCGTGGAATGCTGCACCTCCACCCCTGAACAGAACAGGCACCCAGTGAACTCAGAAACCCAGGACGCCCCGGCCGCCCGCCCGCGGGCGGCGGTGATCCTGAACCCGATCAAGGTCGGGGACGCCGACGAGTTCCGCGCGAAGGTCGACGCCGCGCTGTCCGAGCGCGGGTTCGACGACTCGCTCTGGCTGGAGACGACCGAGGACGACGCCGGCCACGCGATGGCGCGGCGGGCGATCGATGAGACGGTCGAACTGGTCGTGGTGGCCGGTGGTGACGGGACTGTCCGGGTGGTCTGTGGCGAGCTGGCGCGGACCGACGTCCCGGTTGCCGTCCTTCCGGCCGGTACGGGGAACCTGCTGGCCCGCAACCTCGGCATCTCGCTCAACCTCGACGAGGCGCTGAGCCAGCTGCTGGACGGTTCCGAGCAGCGGATCGACAGCGTGCTGGTGAAAGGCGACCAGCTCGGCGACGACCGGTTCGTGGTGATGGCCGGCCTCGGCCTGGACGCCGCGATCATCGCCGACGCCCCGGACGACCTGAAGAAGCGGGTCGGCTGGGCGGCGTACGTCGTGTCGACCGTGCGCAACCTGAACCACCCGTTCGTGAAGGTCGAGATCACCGTCGACGACAAGTCGCCGATCACCCGCCGGGCCCGCACGGTGGTGATCGGCAACGTCGGCACCCTGCAGGCGAACATCCCGCTGCTGCCCGACGCCAAGCCCGACGACGGCAAGATCGACCTCGTCGTACTTGCTCCCCGCCGGATCAGCCACTGGCCGCGGCTGGCGCTCAGCCTGGTGATCAAGTCCCTCAACGAGGGCCGCCACATCGAGCGCTTCACGGGCCAGCGGATCCAGGTCAAGGCCGACAAGGTCGTCGGCCGCCAGCTCGACGGCGACACGATCGGCAACGGCCGGATCCTGAGCGCGGAGGTCGACCCTGCAGCGCTTGTCGTTCGCGTGCCCTGAGGGGAAGCGGGGAGGGAGCGGCGCCGCCCCAGGCCCTCGCGCGTTCCGCGCTGGGCAGTGGGCGCGCTCAACCCTCGGGTGTGCGGTGCTGGGCATTGCCCGCCCTTGACCCTCGGGCGTGCGGTGCTGGGCATTGCCCGCCCTCAACCCTCGGGGGTGCCGGGCTGGGCAACACCGTCCCGTAGTCAGCCCGCGCGTTCCGCCGGGCAATGCGGCCCGCAGCCCTCGTCGTCCGCATCCCCTGAGGGGAGGGAAGCCGTGCCGCCCCAGGCCCTCGGGGGTGCCGGGCTGGGCAACGCCGTCCCGTAGTCAGCCCGCGCGCTCCGCCGGGCAACGCGGCCCGCAGCCCTCGTCGTCCGCATCCCCTGAGGGGGAGGGAAGCGGCGCCGCCCAGGCCGTGCGCCGCCCTGATCGCCGCACCCCTCTGTCGCTGCGCCCTCCACTCGGCGCCGCCTCGACCGCGAGTGGAGGCCGCGGGCACGGCGTACCGGCCCGCGGCCTCGGTCAGCGTTGGACCAGTACAGCGACCGTGCGAGCCGGTACGGACACCGTCCCGGTCGTCGCGGTCCACGTTGTCTGCTTCACGACCGGGTCCGATCCGTTCAGCTGGACCGGTGACAGGGACAGATTCGCACCGGTCAAGCCCGGGAGCTGCTGGGTGGCGGTAGAACCTGTCGTGTTGTAGACAATCAGCACACCCTTCAGTGCCGGGTCGACGTTCGGTCCGACAGAGTCGTCGATGCGCATGGTGACCACTCCCGGTAGGGCGGCTGGGGTGCCGCTGAGCGGGAAGCTCACCTTCTGGTTGATCAGCTGCGCCGACCCCAGCCGGAACAGCGGCGTCGAGAACCTCAGCTTCAGCAAGTCGGCCGCCGCTGCGGACGCGGTCGCCACGTCAGCGGCCGTCGGTTTCAGGGCGGCGTTGCCGAGCAGCGGCTTCATGTACGACCACTTCGCCTCGTTGTCCGGCTTCGGCGGCAGTCCGTGCCCGAACCCGTTGTCCGCGCCCGTCCAGTCCAGCTGGTTGAACCAGTCACCGGAGTCGTACGAGTTCCGGTCCAGTGACTTGCTCCGCAGCAGGTCTGCTCCGGCGTGCCAGAACGACGGTGTCTGCGCCAGCGCGGTCGTTGCCAATGACAACGTATTCATCCGAACCCGGTCGGCCATCGGCATTGCCGTCGGCAACTTGAAGGTCAGCGAGTCCCACAACGTCTCGTTGTCATGGGCATCCACGTAGGTGATGACCTCGTTCGGCTGATCCGCGTACCCGGCAGGCGATCCGTTGTAGTCCACCCCATCACCCCGTACGACGGCGCCACCGCCCGCCGACCGGAAGCTGAACGCCCGCAGGTTCCCCGCCAGCCCGAGCTGCACCAGATCGGTGTCGTGAGCCAGCCGCTTGGCCTGCTCGGCCGGAGAACCGTTGACCGGAGCACCATTCGGATCGCTCGCCGCGCCCGATCCGAAGCCCTGCACGCGCGGGTCCTCGTCGAACGGACCACCACCGCGTACGGCGTCCCGCAGCCGGTCCGAGAACGTCCCGATCCCGGTCCCGCCGAGGTTGCCCTGCGTGGCCTGCTCGAACAGCGCGTCGTCGGCGACCTCGCCGAAGTTCCAGCCCTCGCCGTACAGGACGACCTTCTTGCCGTCGACGCCGTCGCGCCCGACCGTCAGCTTGTCGAGCGCGGCGCGGACCTTCAGCATGTTCGCCTTGCTGTGATGCCCCATCAGGTCGAACCGGAACCCGTCGACCTTGTAGTTGCGGGCCCACGCCACCGTGCTGTCGACCATGATCTTCTCGGCCATCGCGTGCTCGGTCGCGATGTTGCTGCAGCAGGTCGAGGTCTCGACCCCACCAGTCGCGTTCAGCCGCTGGTAGTAGCCGGGGACAACTTTGTCGAGCACCGATGTCGGCGCCTGACCAGCGGCCGGCGTGTGGTTGTAGACCTGGTCGAGCACGACCCGCAGCCCCGACTTGTGCAGACCGCCGACCATCGTGCGGAACTCCGCGACCCGGCTCAGGCCGTCCTTCTGCACGGCGTACGAGCCCTCCGGCGCGAGCCAGTGGTACGGGTCGTAGCCCCAGTTGAACCCGTCCTTCGCCGCGACCGCCGTGACGCACGCCTGCTGCTGCTCCGAGTCCGGCGGCAGCGCCTTCAGGTCGCACGCGGGCTTGTCCTGCGCACCCTCGGGGATCGACGCGATGTCGAATGTCGGCAACAGGTGAACCGTGTTCAGGCCGGCCTGCGCGAGCTTGCGCAGGTGCTTGGTCCCGTCGCCCTCGTCGGCGAACGCGAGGTAGGTCCCGCGGTGCGCGGCCGGGACCGTGGGGTCGTTGATCGAGAAGTCGCGCACGTGCAGTTCGTAGATTGTCGAATCCACCGAGCGCGCCGGCGGCGGCACCGGAGTCCGCGACCACAGCGTGGGCTTCCCGGCCGGGTCGTCGAGATCGACGGCGACCGAGTACGCCGAGTCGGTGGTGAGCGCGACCGAGTACGGATCGGTGACCACGTTGGTCTCCACCTTGCCCGTGCTCGGTGCGAAGACCGTCACCTCGTACCGGTAGTTCGCGTTCTTCCAGGCCCGGAGCCCGTCGATTGTCCACGATCCGTCCGCGGACGCCCGCATCGCCAGCCGCTGCCCGCCGGCCAGCAGCGACACCTTCTGCGCCGTCGGCGCCCACAAGGTGAACCGTGGTACGCCGCCGTGCCACGTCACGCCGTACGAACGGCCGGTCGCCGACCCGTACAGGTCATCCAGCACGCCGGGGATCTGCACCCCGGTCGCGTCGAGCAGCCGCCCGGCGTCGTCGTACTGGGCGAGCCCGAGCTGGCCCTTCAGGATCTTGCGCGCGTCGGCGTTGTCGAGCCGCAGCGCCGTGTACCCCTTCAGCGCCGGGTACTTCGCCAGTACTTTTGTTGACAATCCTGCTGGATCGACCCGGAGTCCGGCCGACAAGCCGCCGATGTCGTCCGCGTCGACCGCGAGCCCGCCGGTCGGCGCCCAGTGCAGCCGCCACCGTGACCGCTCCGGGTGCGCCACCGGCGGTACGGCGAGCAGGTCCTTGCCCACCCAGTGCGCCTTCGCCTGCTTGAGATCGGGCTGCGCGCCCGGCTTGGACGTCGTCACGGTCAGCAGGTGGGTCGCGAGCACGTAGGAGAAGGTGACGACCAGCCCATCGCCCGGAACGCTGATCGGGATGTTCGCGCCGCTCGGGCTGCCGCCTTGGCCGTAGCTCTCGTCGAACGACAGACCGTGCGCGACCTTCGCCTCATAGCTGCCCGTTCCCAACTCGCTCGTCGACCAGGTGAAGGTGCCGTCGCCGTCCTGGTCGGTCAACCAGGGACGCATGCAGTCGGGTGACCAGTCGGCCGGACAGCCGAGCTCGGACTGGAACGATCCCGGCACCGTGATGATCGGGCCCTGCGCGTCCGAAGTGGCGAAGTGCCGGCCGTGCTCGTAGTAGAACGTGGTCGGCGTGGCAGGTGCGGTGTAGGAGATGTTCGCGCCGTTGAGGTTGCCTCCGGCACCGTAGTTCTCGTCCCACACCTTGTTGATCGCCGCCTTGTAGGCGTGCTCGCCCGCGGGCAGCGTGTACGTGCCCTTCCAGACCTTGTCCTTCGGGTCGAGCGTCAGTTGCGCCTGGTCGCAGTCCGGCGACCAGTCCGCGGGGCAGCCCATCTCGCTGTTGTGGTCGCCGGCCATGCTGACGTTCGCGGGCTGGGTCACCGGACCGGTTCCGCCGCCTCCACCACCGCCGGCCGGAGCTGGGTCGCCGACCACGCCGTACGAGCCGGAGACCGAGTAGTTGCCCGACGCATCCTTGAGCACGGCCCGGTACTCGAGCAGCGTGCCCTTGGCAAGCTTCGACACGTCGTGGAACACCCGGTACGGCGCGTTGTCGTCGGATCCGAGTCGTTGCCACGTCGTCGTACCGACCGGGCGGACGCCGTACGTGACCGTTACCGGGGTGTTCTCCGGGACCGCTGCGGCGATCTCGGCGCGGCCGCCAACCGGTGCGCCCAGCTCGGGGGAGCTCATGTAAACAGCCGGCGCCTTCGAGCGGTGCGGGACCTTCGACTGGGCCTGGTAGACCGTGACCGACAGCGGCGGCTGGGTCAGCTGGACCCGTCCTTCCCGGTCGGTGACGACGGACTTGCTCCCGCCGTACACGGGCTTGAAGACCTTCGACCCGTACGTCGGGATCGTCGCCGCCTTGGCGGTTGTCGCATTGTTGGCAATCACCAGGTACTCGGTCTTGTCCGCGCCGAGCCGGCTGAACGCGTACAGGCCGCCGGTGTTCGAGGAGTAGCGGTGGATCTGGGTGCCGTCGCTCAGTGCCGGGTACTTGGCGCGCAGCTTCTGCAGCTCCGCGATGTGCTTGTACATCGGCGCCTTGGTGCTGAAGGAGTCCTTGTTGCCGATTGTTGACAATCCTGTTCCGTCGACGACCTCGTCGTCGGCGTAGTCGGTGGTCTTGGTCGCGAACATGTCCTGCCGCGCGTCCTTGTCACCGCCCGGACCGGTGAAACCCTGCTCGTCGCCGTAGTAGATGACCGGCTGGCCGCGGGTCAGGAACATCAGTGAGTGGGCGAGCTTGTCCCGCTGCAGCAGCTCCTGGCCGTTCGCGCCGCCCTGCTTGAGGAACGTGCCGACCCGGCCCATGTCGTGGTTCCCGAGGAACGTCGGCAACTGGTAGGCGTTCGAGTCCGCGTCGGTGTAGTAGTCGTCGTTCGCGTACAGGTCCCGCAGCTTCGTGCTCGGATCACCCTTCGCGAAGGCCACCGCGTTCTGCTGGAACCCGAAGTCGAGCGTCGCCTGCAGCGCGCCGGACGTCGTGTACGTCGACATGAGCTTCGGGTCGGCGTCGAAGACCTCGCCGAACATGAAGAAGTCCTTGCTGCCCTTGGCCTTGGCCTTGGCCGCTTTCAGGATCTCCGGCGAGAACTTCTGCCAGAACTCCAGGTTCACGTGCTTGACGGTGTCGATCCGGAACCCGTCGATGCCGAGCTCGGCCCACGTCCTGTAGACGTCGATCATCCCGTCGCGGACCTTCGGCTGCTCGGTGAACAGGTCGTCCAGGCCGACGAAGTCGCCGTACTCGGCGCTCTCGCCGGCGAAGGTCGAGTCGCCGCGGTTGTGGTAGAGCGTCGGGTCGTTCAGCCAGGCCGGCTGCTTCACGGTCTCGTCGGCCGGGGTCTTGAAGACCGGCACGTTCGGGAAGCTCGTGTTCTTGTCGAGCGGCGGGAAGGTGTCGCCGCCGGCGTACTGCTTGTCGTCGAAGACGTTGCCCGAGGCATCCTTGTACGGCGACGTCGCCTTCGGGACGTAGCCGTACTGGCCGGACTGGTAGGCGATCACGTCCGCGGTGTGGTTGGTGATGATGTCGAAGAAGACCTTCATGCCCTTGCCGTGGGCAAGCTTGATCAGCGTCTGCATGTCCGCGTTGGTGCCCAGGTGCGGGTCGATCTGGGTGAAGTCGGTGATCCAGTAGCCGTGGTACCCGGCGCTGACGTCCGCGCCCGCGCCCTGGACCGGCCGGTTCTTGAACGACGGCGTCAGCCAGATGCTCGTCGTACCGAGTGACTTGATGTAGTCGAGCTTCTGCATCACGCCGGCCAGGTCGCCGCCGTGGTAGAAACCCTTGTCCGTCGGGTCGAGCCCGGTGCTGAGCCGGTCGCCCGTCAGGCCGCCCGCGTCGTTCGACTTGTCGCCGTTGGCGAACCGGTCGGCCATCAGGAAGTAGAAGCGTTCCTTGGTCAGGTCCTGCCGCAGACTCGGGCTCGCGAGCGCCTTGTCGGCCGCGGTCGGTGTCGGCCCGGCCAGGTTGACCGGCGCGACGCTGACGACGTGCGTCGTGTCGTCGTAGCTGAACCGCAGCTTGGCCGGCCCGTCGATTGTCAACGGAATGTTCGCGCCGTTCAGCACGCCGCCGGCGCCGTAGTTCTCGTCCCAGCCGCCGTTGACGCTCACCTTGTACTCGTAGCTGCCGGCGGGCACGTCGAAGACCTTGCTGTACGGCGCGGCCGCGCCGAGGGTGCTCGCGGCACACCCCGGATCCCAGTCGGCAGCACAGCCCAACTCACTCTGCAGCGACCCGGCGAGCGTGATCACCCGCTCGGCGGACGGACCAGCCGGCGCCGCGGACGGCGTACCCAGCCCCACGGCGACCACGGCGACCGCGGTCGCCCCAGCCAGCCAACGAGCACGGCGCATGACGAACCTGAGCATCGCGGGTTCCCCTCCCAAGACAGGACAATCTGCCCGGGACGCTAGCCCGCCACCCGACCCTGCGGAAGACCTCGAAGGTCGCGCTCAGGTCACGGCGCTCCGTGGCTTCGTCGAACGATGCGGTGCCGACCGTCGACAATCCGACGACGAGCTGGACGGACAGGTCAGCTGCGGAGGTACTCGGGGAGGGTGATCTCGATCGGGCCGCGGAGGATCTCGTCGGCCTCTTCGTCGTACGGCGTGGGCTGGGCGTTCATGATGACCAAACGCTTGCCGGCCTTCAGTGCGACGTCGCACAGCCCGGCGGCCGGGTAGACCTGCAGCGACGTGCCGATCGCCAGGAAGGTGTCGCACGCCTGCGTCGCGGCGACCGCCGCGTCGAGGATCTGCTGGTCGAGGGACTGGCCGAACGAGACCGTCGCGGACTTGAGGATCCCGCCGCAGATCTCGCACGCGGGGTCCTCCTCGCCGGCCTCGAGGCGGGGGAGGAGATCGGCCATCGGGATCCGGCGGGCACAGCTCAGGCAGTCGACGAACCAAACCGTGCCGTGCAGTTCGAGGACGTTCACCGAGCCGGCCTTCTGGTGCAGGCCGTCGATGTTCTGGGTGATCAGCGCGGTCAGCCGGCCCTGGCGTTCCAGGTCGGCGAGCGCGCGATGGCCGGCGTTCGGCTCGGCGGTCCAGGCGGGGGCGGCGAGGCGCTGCTTCCAGGAGGCGGCCCGAACCCGCGCCGACGCGACGTACTCGTCGATGTCGAACATCGCCTGCGCCTCCGGGTCTTTTGTCCACAATCCCTGCGGCCCGCGGAAGTCCGGGATCCCCGACGCGGTCGAGATCCCGGCCCCGGTCAGTACGGCGAAACGTTCGGTCACGCCCCCGAACCTACCGGGCACGCCCAGAGCTCACCGGAGACTCCGCCGAGCGACCGGCTGCGCCGGCGACGCAGTCGACCTCACCGACTGTTGCTGACCGGCCACTCCGTCGCGAGCACCGACATGACGGTCGAGTCGACCCACTCGCCCTCCCACAGCAGGTCGTCGCGCAGCCGGCCCTCGACGACGAACCCGGCCTTCTCGTACGCCCGCTGCGCCCGCGGGTTGAACGCGTACACCCCGAGGCTGATCCGATGCAGGCCGAGCACCTCGATCCCGTAGCCGACGATCAGCCGGGTCGCCTCGGTCCCCAGCCCGCGTCCACGGCCGCTCGGCCCGATCAGGATCCGGAAGTTGCAGGACTGGTTGTCCGGGTCGTACTCGTTCAGCACCGCTTCGCCGACAGCCTCCCCGGTGGCTTTGTCAACAATCGCCAGGTCGAGCCGGTCGGGCTGGTCCTTGCGGGTCCGGATCCACTCCAACGTCTTCTCGTCACCGATCTCCTCGTGGCTCCCAGTCAGCCGGGCCACCTCAGGATCGTCCATCGCGGCCTTCATCGCCGGGAAGTCCTGCTCGTCCAGCACCCGCAGGACGACCAGTTCACCGGTCAGGATCGGCTTGATCGAGAAGTCGGTCATGCCGGTCAGCTTGGAGCGTCCCGGTACTCAGCGCCAACGGTTTATCCCAGCTTCCGTACGACGTACCGCCCGTCCTCCGCGGACACCAACTCCTGCGCACGCATCCGGCACCAGGCGGGAATGTCCGTCGTGGCAGCCGGGTCGTCGGCCAGTACGGCGATGGTGTCGCCGACCGCCAGCGCCGGGAACGCCTGGGCGAGCTTGATCACCGGGAGCGGGCAGAGCATCCCGCGGCAGTCGAGGGTCATCACCTCCTCACCTCCACCGGGGGCGCTCACCTCCTCACCTCCACCGGGGGCGCTCACATCCCCACCTCAGCACGGATCCGCGCGACCAGCCCGGACAGCACCCGGGCGAAGCGGTCCACCTCCTCGTACGTGCTGCTACGGCCCAGCGAGACCCGAACATTGCCGTGGGTGAGCACGCCCATAGCGGCCAGGACGTGCGACGGGCGCAGCGTGCTCGCCGTACAGGCTGAGCCGCTCGAGACGGAGAAGCCCTCGGCGTCCAGTGCGGTGACCAGGGCCTCGCCGTCGACGTACAGGCAGGAGAAGGTCAGCACGTGGGGGAGCCGGTCCTCGGAGTCCCCGACCACCTCTACGTCGGTGAGGTCCGAGGAGACCCGCGTCCTCAGCTCGGCGATCCAGGTTCGGTGCTGCTTGTCCAAGGCGTCAGCTTCCTGCAGCCGGGCCTGGAGAGCAGCCGCGGCGGCCAGCGCCGCCGGGACGTTGGGGTGCCCAGGGGACAGGCCGTCCTCCCGCTCGTCGACAGGCCAGGTCGGAGCGAACCGCGTGCCCTTCCGTACGGCGAGCAGCCCGACTCCCGCCGGCCCACCCCACTTGTGGGCGCTCGCGGTCAGCACCGACCACCCGCCGGGGATCCGCTCACGCCCGACCGTCGCAGCGGCGTCCACGAACAGCGGCACCCCAGCCGCCGCCGCGACCTCCCCGAGCTCCGCCACCGGCTGCCGCGTCCCCACCTCGTGGTTCGCCGTCTGCAGCGCGGCCACCGCGACACCGGGCTCCCGAAGCTGCTGCGCAAACGCGCCCTCGTCGACCCGACCCAACTGATCCACACCCACCTCGTACGCCGTACCAGCCGCCGCGGCCGCGTGCAGGACCGCCGAGTGCTCGACCGCGGAGTGCACCACCGTCGTCCCGGCCCGTCGCCTCGCCGCCGCGATCGCGGGCAGGCCGGCATGGATCGCGGCCGTCCCGGAGGTCGTCAGGTACAGCTCGTCAGGTCGTACGCCGACCCCTTCGGCGAGCACCGCCCGGGCGTTGTCCAGGAGCAGTCGCGCGGTCCGTCCCTCGTGGTGCAGACGGGCCGGATCGGCCCATCCGGAATCGATGGCCTGCAGCAACACCTCCCGCGCGGCAGGGTGCAGTTCCTCGGCACTTGCGGCGTCCAGATATGCACGGTTGCTCACGGAGGAAACGCTAAGCCCTACCTATGCGCAGAACGGCGGAGGCGGTCCAGTAGTGTTCTGTCGTCAGTCTCACCTGGGAAGGGAAAGGCGCCCCGTGGGTTCGAACGGCACGTCCGGAGTGGTCGCGCGAGCGGCGGGTCAGCAGACCCGCGCCGCGTCACGTCCGGCGAAGCGACGCCTGCTGGTCCCGGCGGCGGTTGTGCTCGGCACTTTGCTGCTGACCGGCTGCTCGTCGGAGACCAACGCGCAGTGGAAACGACTTGGACTGCCGGAGGGTGCTTCGGACCGGACCGAGGCCGTCAGAAGCCTGTGGATCGGGGCCTGGATCGCCGCCCTGGTGATCGGCGTGATGGTCTGGGGCCTGATCCTGTTCGCCGTGGTCCGGTACCGCCGGCGCAACGAGGACGCCCCGCGGCAGACGCGCTACAACCTGCCGCTCGAGGTGCTCTACACCCTCGCGCCGTTCGCGATCATCGGTGTGCTGTTCTTCTACACCGTCGAGCACGGCAACGTCGTCACGAAGAACTCCGGTGCCTCGGTGCACCAGATCAACGTGGTCGGCCAGCAGTGGCAGTGGACCTTCAACTACAAGGACACCGTCGACGGGCAGCAGGGCGTCTGGGAGACCGGCACGCTCGACCAGCCCGCCGAGCTGGTCCTGCCGGTGAACGAGTCGGTCGAGTTCGAGCTGACCTCGCCCGACGTGATCCACTCCTTCTGGGTGCCGGCCTTCTACTTCAAGCTGGACGTCATCCCGGGCCGGACCGGCAGGTTCGAGCTGACGCCGACCAAGACCGGCACCTTCGCGGGCAAGTGCGCGGAGCTCTGCGGCCTCTACCACAGCCGGATGATCTTCACCGTCCGCGTGGTGACCGCCGACGAGTACCAGGCACACCTGCGGGAGCTGGCGGCCAAGGGCCAGACCGGCGCCGCCACCGGTGGCCAGGACGCAACCACCATTCCCGGCCACGGGGAGCAGGAGGGCGAGAAGTGACCGACTTCGCTGAGCGCAGCGGCGCCGTAGGGGCGTCTACCGCGCTGCCGAGGCGGCGCAGCAAAGGCCAGATCGCGGTCAAGTGGCTCACCACCACCGACCACAAGCTGATCGGCCACCTGTACCTGATCACCTCCTTCATCTTCTTCCTGATCGGCGGCGTGATGGCGCTGCTGATCCGCGCCGAGCTGGCCAAGCCGGGTCTGCAGATCGTGAACGAAGAGGTCTACAACCAGCTGTTCACGATGCACGGCACGATCATGCTGCTGCTGTTCGCGACGCCGCTGTTCGTCGGCTTCGCGAACGTGATCATGCCGGTCCAGATCGGTGCGCCCGACGTCGCGTTCCCGCGGCTGAACATGTTCAGCTACTGGCTGTTCCTGTTCGGCGGCACGATCACGGTCAGCGGCTTCTTCACCCCCGGCGGCGCCGCCGACTTCGGCTGGTTCGCCTACGCCCCGCTGTCGAACGCGGTCCGTTCGCCGGGCGTCGGCGGTGACCTGTGGATCATGGGTCTGTACCTGGCCGGTCTGGGCACGATCCTCGGTGCGGTCAACTTCGTCACCACGATCATCACCATGCGCGCTCCCGGTATGACGATGTTCCGGATGCCGATCTTCACCTGGAACATCCTGGTCACATCGATCCTCGTGCTGATCGCGTTCCCGATCCTGGCCGGCGCGCTGCTGATGCTGGAGGCGGATCGAGCCTTGGGGGCTCACGTCTTCGACGCCGCGAACGGTGGTCCACTGCTGTGGCAGCACCTGTTCTGGTTCTTCGGGCATCCAGAGGTCTACATCATCGCGCTGCCGTTCTTCGGCATCATCACCGAGATCCTGCCGGTGTTCAGCCGCAAGCCGGTCTTCGGCTACATCGGCCTGGTCGCGGCGACCCTGTGGATCGCCGTGCTGTCGGTGGCGGTCTGGGCGCACCACATGTACGTCACCGGAGCGGTGAACCTGCCGTTCTTCTCGTTCATGACGTTCCTGATCGCGGTCCCGACCGGGGTGAAGTTCTTCAACTGGATCGGGACGATGTGGGGCGGAAGTCTGTCCTTCGACACCCCGATGCTGTGGTCGATCGGCTTCCTCACGACGTTCCTGTTCGGTGGCCTGACCGGTGTCATCCTGGCCTCGCCGGCGCTGGACTACCAGCTGTCGGACTCCTACTTCGTGGTGGCGCACTTCCACTACGTGGTGTTCGGCACGGTGGTGTTCGCGATGTTCGCGGGCTTCTACTTCTGGTGGCCGAAGATGACCGGCCGGATGCTCGACGAGAAGCTCGGCAAGCTGCACTTCTGGCTGCTGTTCATCGGCTTCCACACGACGTTCCTGGTGCAGCACTGGCTCGGCGTCGAGGGTATGCCGCGGCGGTACGCGTCGTACGGCGCGAACGAGGGCTTCACGACGCTGAACGAGGTCTCCAGCATCGGCGCCTTCGTGCTCGGCCTGTCGATGCTGCCGTTCTTCTACAACGTCTACAAGTCGCGCAAGGCGCCGCTGGTCGGCGTCGACGACCCGTGGGGCTGGGGACGGTCGCTGGAGTGGGCGACCAGCTCGCCTCCGCCGCGGCACAACTTCGTCAGCCTGCCGCGGATCCGCTCGGAGAGCCCCGCGTTCGACCTGCACCACCCGGACATCGCGCTTGCCGAGTACGGCGACAGCGGTGCGCCGCGGGACAACCTGCTCGACGCCGGCGAGGACCAGGGCCGGGTCGAGAACCTCGAGCGCAACCTGGACGCGGGCACCGGCACGACCGGGGACGGAGAGGGTAAGGCATGAAGGTCGAAGCCTGGGTCTTCGGGCTGCTGTCGCTGTTCGTCCTGATCGTCGCGCCGATCTACTGGTTGATGTCGAAGGACCCGACCGGGACCACCGCGCTGGTGATGACGTTCTTCCTGGCGCTGCTGGTGACGTTCTACCTGAGCATCACCGCGCGCCGGATGGACGCCCGCCCGGAGGACCGCAAGGAAGCCGAGATCGCGGACGGAGCCGGCGAGCTGGGCTTCTTCCCGCCGTACTCGTGGTGGCCGCTGTGGTGCGCCGCGACGTTGTCGGTGATCGCGCTCGGACTGGTCTTCGGCTGGTGGCTGTTCATCATCGGCACCGGCCTGGGCATCGTCGCGCTGTCCGGCTTCATCTTCGAGTACTACCGCGGGGACCACGCGCACTGACTGTGCGTGACACCGGCGCTCACGACCGGTGAAAACCGAACCAAATCGCCGTACCGATCGTCATCAGTACAGCGGGCCGTCAGCGGCCTGCCGTGCTGGTGGCGATCCGGTGCGTCTGGAAGGGCCGTGAGGCGAGCTAGGCTTGCCGAGGCGGTGCAACGAATCTCAGGGGAGCACAGGGTGTTGGGTAGTTCGGTGCGCAAGCGCGGCCTGGCCGTGGCGGGGATCTGCGCGATGCTGGTGGTCGCGGCAGCATGCAGTGACACCGATGCCGGCGGTCCACCCGCCGCTCAGCAGAGCAACTCGACGCCTGGCGCGTCGACGACCCCGGGCGGTACGACGAGCAACAGCCCGTCCACCGACCCGGCTGCGGCGAACGTGACCGTCACGCCGGCCAAGAACGCCGCGTCGGTCCGTCCGGACCAGCCGGTCAAGGTCGTCACCAGCTCCGGCACGCTGGAGAACATCACCGTCAGCGACAAGGACGGCGGCAAGGTCAGTGGGTCGTTCAACGACGCGAAGTCGGAGTGGACGTCGCTGCCGCAGCTGAAGCCGAGCTCGACGTACACGGTGGCCGGGTCCGCGCAGGGCGGCGACGGCAAGACCGTGCAGATCAGCTCGACGTTCAAGACGCTGGCCGCCAGCACCAAGCTGAAGGCCTCGGTGGCGCCGCTGGACGGTGAGACCGTCGGGGTCGCGATGCCGATCCAGATCTTCTGGAACAACCCGGTCAAGGACCGCGCCGCGGTCGAGAAGCGGCTCTCGGTGAAGACCTCGGTCCCGGTCGAGGGCACCTGGCACTGGATGAACAGCAAGCAGGTCAACTACCGGCCGAAGAACTACTGGCCGGCCGGCACCAAGATCACCGTGAACATCGCCACCCAGGGCGTGAACGCCGGCGGCGGCGTGTGGGGCTCGGCCAGCCGGCAGATCGACTTCGCGATCGGCAAGTCCGTCGTCACGAAGGTCGACGTCAAGAAGCACACGATGGCCGTCACGATCAACGGCAAGCTGGCCCGGACCATCCCGATCACCGCCGGCAAGGACGGCTTCACCACCCGCAGCGGGGTGAAGGTGATCATGGAGAAGTACCGGACCAAGCGGATGGACGCCCGCACCGTCGGCATCCAGCCCGGCGACCCGGAGTACTACGACATCCACGACGTCCAGTACGCCCAGCGCGTGACCAGCTCCGGCGAGTTCATCCACGGCGCCCCGTGGTCGAGCGGCAGCCAGGGCACGGAGAACGTCAGCCACGGCTGCGTCGGCATGAGCCTGAAGGACGGCGCCTGGTACTTCGCCCAGACCCTGCGCGGCGACCCCGTCGTCGTCACGGGCACCAACCGGCCGATGACCACCGGCAACGGCTGGACCGACTGGAACGACTCCTGGACCAAGTACAAGGCCGGCTCGGCACTGGCCTGAGTTGTCGATGCCGGCGTCAGACGGGTGAGTCCGTCGCCGGCCTTTTGCCGACGAACTGAGCGAGTTGGGCCCAGTCTTCCAGGGCGGTCGTCAGGATGCGTTTGACGGTCTCCTTGGTGTGCTCCAGGGCCAGTTCGATGAAGCACTGACAACGGGTCAGGTCGTCGCCGTTCGCCAGGCACAGGAGTACACCGGCGACCTGAAGCCCGCGGGCCGTCGCCACCCACCGCGCCTCCGTCGGGAGCGGTATCCGGCGCATCAGCTCACTGGCGACCGTCTGCTCCACCTTGCCGAGACCGAGGCGGGCGAGGAGCTTCGCGGTGAGGCGGCCGATCAGCTGGTGGATGCTGTCCTTGGCATCGAGGATGCCCTGTGCGAGACGGGCGAGGGCTTTGCAGTGCTTCTTCCGGTGATCCCGGAACAGACGGTTCCAGGTCGGCTCGGTGATGTACTCGTTGGCCTGGTCGGCGACGGTCTCGCGCCAGCCGTCGGTTACCACGTCGGTGCAAAGCCCGGCGGCCTGCTGCACGATGTCCTGCTGCAGTGGAGTCAGCTGGTCGAAGGTCCGCAACCGGCGTCGCGGGGGTCGCTGAGCGCCGGCCGCGGACTTCTTGCGCTGGGAGCGATGTGGGGCTTGCCTCTTCTTCGCCGTACGCCGTGGTGTTCTCGAGGCCGCCCGCGCCGAGCTCGATGACGGCCGGTTCCGCGGTGGTTTGCGGGCGGGGCCTGATCGACGGCGATGGATGTGACAGAGCTGGCTGTTGCTGCCGGCCGAGTTCTTGCAGCGTTTGCCGTCGATCCTGATCCCGATGCAACGGTCTTTGACCATGCACTGAGTGTGAAGGCGGCTACTCTCCGTCGCAGTCTGAGTCGGAGTGTCGGACGATCAGCCTCTGGTTACCGGGAGCCGGACGGGTGGTGGGAGCGCGGTTCGTACGGGGTCTGCCTGGAAGGACTGGAGCATCAGGGCGGCGAAGCGTCTCGAGGCCGCCACT
The DNA here is from genome assembly GCF_049844575.1 of Kribbella sp. DT2. Classification (NCBI taxonomy): domain Bacteria; kingdom Bacillati; phylum Actinomycetota; class Actinomycetes; order Propionibacteriales; family Kribbellaceae; genus Kribbella; species Kribbella sp. DT2. The sequence goes on from NZ_JBNCLH010000017.1 coordinate 75,367, forward strand.
CTCAGGTCGGGAGTGGCGGCGCGGATGCCTTCGTTGGCCATCAGGGCGAGCGAGAGGTCCTCGAGGACGAAGTCGTCGCGGAGGGCGCCGGAGTCCTTCGTACGGCGGATCAGCTCGAGCAAGGCGCGGAGCGTGCGGTCGCGTTCAGCGGCGAAGCCGGCGGCCGGTGGGAGCGTGGACGTGAAGGCTCGGGCGAAACCGCGGTCCAGGGCGTGCTGCTCCATCATGCGCTCCAGCATCCGGCTGAAGCCGTGCCACGGGTCGGGGGCGTCCAGGGCCTCCTCGACGATGGTCGAGCAGAAGTCCATCTGCTCGGCGAAGGCCGCGACGTGCAGGGCCTTCTTGGTGGGGAAGTGGCGGTAGAGGGTCGCCACGCCGACCTCGGCGCGGCGAGCGATCTCCCGGATCGGCACGTCGAGCCCCTCCGCGGCGAACGCCAGCCGGGCCACCGCGAGGATGCGGTCCCGGTTGTCCCGGGCGTCCGAGCGGAGCCCGATGGCCGGACGCCCCGGCCGGGCTTCGCGGGCCGGTTCGGTCTGCTGTCCGGGGCTGGCCTCGCGATTCAGCACCGCCTCCTGGCCGGGGCCAGCCTCCTGCACGGGCCCGGCCTCCTGGTCCAGCAGCGCCTCCTGCCCAGGCTCGGGACGCAGCTCCGGCGCTTGTGTTCCACTTCGGTTGGCACGGCTCTCAGTTTAGCTAAGCGGACGGGGTGCTCCGTTACGTTCGCGGGCATGAGAGCACTCGAGTTCAGTGAGTACGGGCCGCCGAGCGTCCTGCGGGTGGCCGAGGTGGAGGCGCCGCACGCGGGGCCGGGGGAGATCCGGATCGCCGTGAAGGCTTCCGGGGTGTCGGCGGGGGAGACCGGGATCCGGTCAGGGCGGTTTCGGGAATTGGTGCCGGTGACGTTTCCGTACCGGACGGGGTTCGACGCCGCCGGGGTCGTGGACGAGGTCGGTGACGGCGTCGACGGGGTCGGGCTGGGGGACGAGGTGTTCGGGTTCGCCTCGATGACCGGGCGGGCGGCGAACGCCGACTTCGTCGTACTGGCTGCTTGGGCGCCGAAGCCGGCCGCCTGGAGCTGGGAAGAGGCCGGAGGGGCCGGTGGCAACGTGGAGACCTCCACGCGCGTCCTGGACCGCCTGGGGATCCGCGCAGGGCACACGGTGCTGATCCAGGGTGCCGCCGGGGGAGTGGGGACCGTCGCTGTCCAGGACGCGGTCGCTCGCGGGGCCCGAGTGATCGGTACGGCGAGCGAGCGCAACCACGCCTTCCTCAAGTCGCTCGGCGCCGAGCCCACGACGTACGGGCCTGGGCTGGAGGATCGAGTCAGGGAGCTGGCGCCGGGCGGCGTCGACGCGGTGTTCGACTGCGCGGGAGGCGCTCTCGAGCAGCTGCTCGCCATCGCCGGGTCGCCTGAACGGGTGGTGACGATCGCCGACTTCACCGCCGCCCAGTACGGCGTACACATGTCGCACAGCGCTCCCGGTGACGAGACCGGTGAAGCCGTCGGAGCCGGCGCCGACACCCTCGCGGTCCATGCGCTGGCAGCAGCTGTCGAGCTGGCCGACCAGGGCCGGCTCCGGATCCCCGTCGCTGCGACGTTTCCGCTGACCGAAGCAGCGGCCGCTCACGAGCTCAGCGAGAGCCGTCACGCCCGCGGCAAGATCGTCTTCCTGCACTGAACAACGCGAAAGGCCCCGGCTCGCGATGTGAACTGCTCCCCAGAAGTTGGACTGAGAAATTCAGTTCCGACTCCTGGGGAGCTTTCGTATGGATCGACGTAGTTC
>NZ_JBNCLH010000018.1:0-2340 GCF_049844575.1 Kribbella sp. DT2
GCTCGACCTCACCGACCGGGCGGCCCGGGCTGTGGTCGATCCGCAGGTCCTCGACGTTGGCGCCGGACGCGGCCGGGGCGGCGGAGACCCGGGCGGGCGGGCCCGGGCGGGCGGGGGGGGGCCCCCGGCCCCCGCTTCTTGGGGGTGGGGCGAGATAGGCTCTGCCCATGGCTCTTCAACTCCTGCCCCAGCTGGCGCCGCTGTCCGAAGCCGCCGGCGAGGCGTCGCACATCTCGCCGTGGTGGTACGGCGGGTTCGCCCTGTTCGTGCTGCTGGCGCTCCTGGCGCTGACCGTGATCATGGGCAAGGGCCGGCCGCACAGCTGAGCGGCGGATCGAGCTGACGTGAACTCCCCGGAGCGGGTCCGGCGCCTCGGCGTCATGGGCGGAACGTTCGACCCGATCCACCACGGCCACCTGGTGGCCGCCAGCGAGGTGCAGGCGTACTTCGACCTGGACGAGGTGATCTTCGTCCCGACCGGCCAGCCCTGGCAGAAGACCGACCGGGCCGTCTCCCCGCCCGAGGACCGGTACCTGATGACGGTGATCGCGACCGCCTCGAACCCGCGGTTCTCGGTCAGCCGGGTCGACATCGACCGGCCCGGGCCGACGTACACGATCGACACCCTGCGCGACCTGTCGAAGCTCTACCCCGACGCCGAGCTCTTCTTCATCACCGGCGCCGACGCGCTGGCCCAGATCCTGACCTGGCGCGACGTCGACGAGATGTTCAAGCTGGCCCAGTTCGTGGGCTGCACCCGGCCGGGGACCGAGGCGACCGAGCTCCCGCTCGACCGGCTCCCGATGGACCGGATCACCCTGCTCGAGGTGCCCGCGCTGGCCATCTCGTCGACCGAGTGCCGCGCGCGGGTCGCCAAGGGCAACCCGACCTGGTACCTGGTCCCGGACGGCATCGTCCAGTACATCGCCAAGCGCGACCTCTACATCAACCATTAAGGAACCCATGCCAGCCTCCGAACGTGCCGTCGAGCTGCTCACCGCGGCAGCCGAGGCAGCCCACGACAAGAAGGCCGAGAACGTGCTCGCGTTCGACGTCTCCGAGCAGCTCGCGATCACCGACGCGTTCCTGGTCGCCTCGGCCTCCAACGACCGCCAGGTCCGCGCGATCGTCGACGCGATCGAGGACAAACTGCGCGAGGACTTCGACGCCAAGCCGGTCCGCCGCGAAGGCGCCCGCGAAGGCCGCTGGGTGCTCCTGGACTACCTGGAGATCGTCATCCACGTCCAGCACGACGAGGAGCGCAGCTTCTACTCGCTGGAGCGCCTGTGGCGCGACTGCCCGATCATCCCGCTGCCCTCGCCGGTGCCGGGCGCTGCTACGGACTGAGCTTGCTGGTACGGCGGGCGGTTGCCGGCTGTGCGGCGTCGATCTGTGCGGCGGGTGTTTGCTCGTCGTACGGACTGAAGTGGACGGCGTCGCACACGCTGATGGCGGGGGCTCGCCCGTCCAGGACCGAACTGGCGTCGCTCGCCCGTCCCGGACCGAGCTGGCCGCGCCCGCCGCTCGGGATGAAGCTGGACGGCAGCGCGACTATCGTCAGGGACTGATGGCGGGCGGGCGCTCGTCGTACGGACTGTTCATTTGATTCGGGGTCGGCCCGGTCGGCTCCGCGACCTCCGGGAGCACGCGACATGACTGCAGGACGCCTGATCGTCTGGCGCCACGGCCGCACCGAGTGGAACCTCCAGGACAAGGTCCAGGGCCAGGCCGACATCCCCCTCGACGAGGTCGGCGTCGAGCAGGCCCGCGCGGCCGCGGCCCGCCTCGCGTCCCTCGCGCCGACCCGCCTGATCGCCAGCGACCTCCAGCGCGCCGCCTCCACCGCCGCCGAGCTGGCCGCGCTCACCGGCCTCACTGTCGAGTACGACAAGTCGCTCCGCGAGATCGACGTCGACGACTGGGCCGGCCTCACCATGGCCGAGCTCGCCGAGACGAACCCCGAGGCCGCCGCCCGCATCCGCGCCGGCGAGCCCCAACGCCGAGGCACCGCCGGCGAAACGGTAGAAGAGGTAGCAGCCCGCTTCGCCCCCGCCCTCCAGCGCGCCGTAGAGGACGCAGACCCCTCCGACACCGTCGTGGTAGCCACCCACGGCCTGGCAGCCCGAGTGGGCGTCTGCCTCTTCCTAGGCATCCCCCAGGCCCACTGGCCCGCCTTCGGAGGCCTCTCCAACTGCAACTGGATCTCCCTCCTCCCCAGCCGCAACAACAACTGGCGCATCGAGGAATGGAACGCCGGCTCCCTCCCCGCCCCGGTGATGTCGGACGACCCCCAGCAGTAACCACCCACAAGACCGCGCCCCCCAGGGCGCGGTCGAGTAC
>NZ_JBNCLH010000018.1:2433-75534 GCF_049844575.1 Kribbella sp. DT2
CGTAACGCCGGACCTGCTCGTACGCCGGACCTGCTCGTACGCCGGACCTGCTCGTACGCCGGACCTGCTCGTACGCCGGACCTGCTCGTACGCCGGACCAGCTCGTACGCAGCTGCCAGCGCGGGCGGCCGCCGTACCGCAACCACCCCTCCACTCCCTGCCACAACACCCGTGTCCCTCGTCACCTCCACCCCCACGGGAACCGATTTTTCTTTGAGGCACCTCTTCCGCTAAGCTTTCGGAGTCGCAAGAACGCGGGGCTTTGGCGCAGTTGGTAGCGCGCTTCCATGGCATGGAAGAGGTCAGGGGTTCGAATCCCCTAAGCTCCACCAGCAGAACAGAAGGCCGGTCTCCCGAGAGGGAGACCGGCCTTTCTGCTTGTACGGTGTACGTCACGCGGGTCTACAGGGCTCGCTTCTCGTCCGGCCAGGTCTTCCACTCAACCGAGTCCGGCCGCTCACCGCCCTCCTTCAGGAACCTCTTGACGGCCTCACGCACCTGATCCAAAGAGATCTCCGAATCGAGTGGGAAGTCTTCAGGGTGGCCGGAGTACTCATACACGACGTTCGTTGCCTCCGGCGCCTCGCCAACGGCGTACCAGACGCCCTTGACCCCGTTGAACGTACCGGCGAACTTCAGACCACCGACCTTCCGCTCGGCGTTGATGCCCACTCGAAAGTCATGATCCGGGTACCCCTGCTCTGTGGCTGGACGGTCGGTCACGTAGAGCGCGGCCATGGTGTGATCGAACGACTCGGCCAGAAGCGCGTCGACCAGTCGATCGACGTCACTGTCGGCTCGTACGACGACGGGCTCGTCGTCATGCTCATGCCGGTAGTAGGCCTCGATGCTGTAGGTCATGTAGCTGGTTCCTTACTTACTGCGGATAGGTTCGTTTGAAGTTGCCTGGGCCATAGACCGTCAGCCGCGCCCCGTCGGGAAGGAACTTCCAGAGGTTCCGATGACAACCGTACGGGCCAGGGCACGGTCTGTTGTTGATGACGATCGTCTCGTCGGTGAGTCCATCCCTCCGCATACGCATGGCGAACTTGATCTCGACATGAGAACCAAGGGTGTCGGCACCTGGCGCAATTCTGATCTGGAGTTCCTCCATAAGGCGATCGACATCGGCGGTGTACTCGTCGACACCGCTGATCAAATCGTGCTCATCGCCCGATGCATCGATCCAGATCCCCAGCGTCTTGTCGCCGGGCTTCCTCAGCGGCAGTCGCTCGAGAACCTCTCGTGTGCTGGGATCGAAAGGTTCAGCCTCGCCCAAGGGCGAAGGCGTCAGGTCTCCAACTGGTCGCCCTTCACCGCCGGGTGCGGTCGAGTCGTCTGGCGTGGTCGTTTTTGGAGTCCCTTGCAAGCCTCGCCGGTCGCCCGCGGTCGGCGCATCCGCGGACCTTCCTCTAGAACCTTCTGGCGACCCTGCGCCGTTGACCATTTGCTCGGCCCAACTGCGGGCTCTCGGCAATGTCTGAGAGAGATGGTGGGCGGCTTCTTCACATCGTCTGGCCGCCTCGTCCAGTTGCATAGCCGCGCGTTGGGCGGCCGGGTGGTTCGACATGCCGCCGACGAACGACGCGTTGTACCTGCAGCGACGTGCCATCTCGAGCAGGTAGCCGATCACACGTGGCATCTCGTCGAGTGTCGAGATCAGGCCTTGAGCGACTCGCTGAAGTTCGGAGGCCATGCGGCGGAGCCGGCCGGCTAGATCTGGTCGGCGTAGCTGCGGCAGCCCTGCGCTGCGATCTGCAACGAGTCCATTGCCTGTTGGAGAGACCGTCCAGCAGCGTCCAGCAGTTCGGAGATGTCCCGATCGGCGCCCGTGGCCGAGCCGGCGATGAGCGCTTGGACATGCGCGCTCGTCTGCCCGAACTTCTGCTTGAACCCGCCCAGGCTGCCGGCGCCTTGCTGGGCATCGGTCATCAATTGGTACAGCTCGGCCTTCAAACGCTGGACATCAGACATAGCTACCTCGCTTCCGATCGAGTTCGCGACGTACGGCGCATGGCGCGGCCGCGGTGCTGGAACGGCCGGTGCAGAGTGACGTCGCATCACGCCGCACCGGCCGGTATTTGGGTCCCGTCTGGAGTCGGACAGCTGCATCTGACACGAGGGCGTCGCGGTGACGGAACCGGTGCTAGGAGTGTCAGATCAGGGGCGAGAGCCGACCATGATGAGGCGCGCGCCGGTGGCGCGCTTGAATGCTTCTTTGATGTTGTTCGTGGCAGCCAACTCCGCAAGGTGCAACAGATTTGGGATGACCACTGCTTTGACTTCGTATCGATTGATCGCGTCGATCAGAGCCTCGAAGGCAGCTGGGCTTGTCTCCGCTCGCTCCATGTAAATGGCGCCGATCACGAATCCTTCGGCAAAGGCTGACCCCTTCATGTTGCTCTTGGTCTCAGCCAGCTCGGCAGCAGGCAGGAGACCCATCTGGAGGTAACCGAGACCCAGCGGCAGGCTCTGATCCCAGCTGACGCTCTTCGGTAGCGCGAGGTGAGCGACGTCGTCACCGCACGGCCGCTGGTGCGTGGCTGCCTGCTCGATCGGACCGGTCATGAATCAACCTTGGATGGCGGATCTCGGTACCGTGCGCAATGGGAAAGCTGCGCACTTTTGTGCGCACTGGAGAGGTCTCGATGAGCTTGACTAGTAGCATCGAGGCCGCGAAGGGCGGGGCAGATGCACATTGGCGAACGGATCGGAGCGCACCGCAAGCGGCGCGGTATGTCTCAGGAGGCCTTGGCCGGCCTCATTGGAATGTCGCGGTCCTGGCTGTCGCAGGTCGAGCGCGGCATCCGGGGCGTTGACCGACTGTCCACCCTGAACGACCTAGCCACCGTCCTGCGCATCGACGTCGCCGACCTTATTGGTCGTGACTGGGTGCTCGCTCCAGATGCCTCGGAGCAAGTTGGGGCCGTGGACGCCGTCCGCAGTCAACTTGCGGGCTATCACCACCTGCTGGGGGAGCGGGCAACTCCCTGGCCGCTCCCGCAGCTCCGCACCGGTGCGGTGCAGGTGAACCAGGCCTACCAGGCGGCGAAGTACCAGTCTGCGACGGCGATGCTCCCCGACCTCATCCAAGCGGCCGACGCGTACGACGGCTACCAAGGCCGCGATGGCCGTGAGACCCACCTCGCGCGCTGCTCGGTCTACTCCGCAGCGGCAAAGCTTCTGACCAAGGTGGGGGAGCATCAGCTCGGTTGGCTCGCTGCGGACCGAGCAACTCACGCTGCCATGGCAGCCGAGTCGAAGACCGCTCAAGGGATGGCGGCCTACCAGGTCGTCTGTGCCCTCCTGCGCAGCCAGCGGACCGACGACGCGGAACGAATCGCAGTCCGCTCGGCCGAGGGACTCATGTCGATGACCGGCTCCGACGCGCCAGACGCAGTCTCGCTGGCCGGATCACTCTGGCTGATCTCGTCAGTCATCGCCGCCCGCCGCTCGGACCGAGCGACCTCCACTGAGCGCCTAGCGACAGCCGACCAGCTCGCCGGCCTACTCGCTCACGACGGCAACCACTGGTGGACCGCCTTCGGGCCAACCAACGTCATGATCCACAGGGCGTCCGTCGCCTCGGAGTTCGGCGACCCGACCGGAGTTCTGCGCGTCGCAGCCGAGATCGACACCGATTCGCTCCCGGCGGGTCTGCAGGGCCGCCGATCGCGCCTCCACATCGACCTCGCGTGGGCGCAAGCCCAAGCCAAAAACGACATGGAAGCGATCCTCCACCTCAAGCAAGCTGAACGCGTCGCCCCTGAATCGATCCGCTATCACACCATCGCCCGCGAGCTGGTCCGCGAACTCCTCAAGCGCTCGCGCAAACCCACCTCAGCCCTAACCGCCATCGCAACCCGCGCAGGAGTCCTCGCGTGACCCATCGCACGCTCTACCTCGTTACCTGCGGGGCACCCCTGGCAAGTCGCATCGGAGACGGCGTGCGCGCTGCTCGAGAACAGGGCTGGGATCCATATGTCATCCCCACGGATGCTGCACTCCCATGGTTGGAAGGTCAGGACCTCGATGGTGTCCCAGTTCTTACGGGCAATCGCAAGCCCAGTGATCCGAAGCGCACTCCGAAGGCGGACGCAGTAGCTGTCGTTCCCGCGACCTTCAATACCCTCAATGCGTGGGCTAATGGCAGCGCGAACACCTATCCGCTCACTGTCCTGTGCGCAGCGCTGGGATCCGGAATTCCGGTCGCCGCCGTGCCGTTTGCCAAGCACGATCTAGCCGGCCATCCGGCTTGGCTCGCCTCGCTCGCGGTACTGCGGTACGCCCGCGTCTGGATCGTTGACCCTCACGACGGGGCGACCGCGTCGCTCGATCCAGTTTCCTCAGGAACCGGAAATCGTACCGCTGACAACTTCCGGTGGAACTGGGTGCTCGATCTGCTGAAGCCGCCCGAGGAGGATGCAGGAGGTGGCTCGTGAGTGAGGTGGCGATCCTCAAAGGGACTCCATATTCGCTGCCGGCAGAAGCGGACGCCTCTCTGAACGAGATGCGCTCTCGTCTTCAAATCGTCCGAATTAATCTGCGTTCCGCTCTTCAGGAAGCACAGCGAATTGGCCTCGTGCGGGAGATGGAGCGTGCGCACGGGTACTCATCGGTGTTCGAAAGCAACAGCATTGAATTCGAAGGTCCCGACCTAGCCGGCACGGTCGAGACGATCGAGTCTGATGCCGGACAGAAGGTGCTGCGAGATCTGAACGTCAATCTATTGCCGGAGTTGCTTCGCCAGGATCGACGTGCTTTTGCCGCGATTGGCCTCGAAACTGCTCGGGTTCTTGCGTTGCGGTACATCGGCGGTGACGTTCGTGGTCTATGTCAAACGGATGTGCGGTCGTTGCATGCGGTGGTGATGGCGGGAGTTTGGTTTGCTGGCCAGTACAGGCAGTTCGATGCTGCCATCTCAGGATCTGATCATGCACCATTCCCGACATATGACGTCGCATTCGCAATGTCGGAACTAACTGATTGGAGTCAGAATCCTGTCGATCGTGACCTCGCAGTCCTGCGTGCGGCCGTAGGTCACGCGTGGTTCACCCACGTTCATCCATTCCAAGATGGAAATGGTCGGGTCGGTCGGCTGCTTGCAAATGTTCTGCTCGGTCAGGACGGTCTGCCGCCAGCAATTGTGAAGGCAAAAGCACAGCGGAGCCAGTACATCGCGGCGCTCGCCCACAGTGATGAGGGTGGAGACATTATGCCCCTCGCTGGCCTGTTCCTGAAGACGATCGAACGCTATGTGTCGGAGTTGCAGCGGCCAAAAGCTTTCAAGAATCTTTTTGATCAACTTGTCGCCAATCGAGGTGGTAGCTACTTCGATTGGTATAGGAACAGTCTCAGTGATTTTATGGACCGGCTTAGCTCCGAACTTGAATTGTCGGGTCTCCGGTTGACCGCACTAGATGAACTCTCCCAGGAGGTCTTCGCCGGTCTTCGACGGGGGCAGAGTCAAAATGTCCTCACAGCGCTCGTGAGGGACGGTGATGGCCAGGAATTGGTTCTCTATCAGCGACCACCATCCGCTGCGGCAAGAAATCGTTTTAAGGCCGATGAGCGGGTGCCGTCGGTTGCGTTCGCGTTGCCGAACGAGCAATGGAAACTTGAGCCATACAGACGTACTAAGAGAGCGGATCTGGAGGGGCTGGTCGAGTTCTGGGTTCAGCCTGATCGACCTACCAGAATCTTCATCGATGACGAAAAGGGTGTCGGTCCGTCTACTGTTGCGGCCGGCGCATCGCGGCTGGCGGATCAGATAAGACGCGGCTTCGCTCGGCGATTCGAGACCCCGCGCAATTACTTCCCTTCTACTCGCTGGCTACCAAAGATCCACGGCGGGCCCGGATAAGCGCAACGTTGGCTGCCAGGTGCTGAGGGTGTATTTGATCCATGCCTATCCAGCGGTCGGCCCGTTGTGGTCCTGCCAATCCGGGCGGCAGGCCGCACGTACGGGGTTGATAGCCCGAGTCGTTTCGCCCAGGTAACGGAGGATCTGTGACGGTCAAGAGTGCACTGATGGACAAATTCCGTGACGGCTGCATCGGCACTTTCGTCCCAATAGGCGACGCGTCAGGTGTCGCCGGCGACTGGGAGAATGGGCATATTCAGCTTCGAGCTGACGGTAATGTGCATGTGGTTACTCTCGACGAGAATTCGCCACGCATGGGTCCTGATTTGCGATCCGACGAATCTGGAATCGCTGGCTTCACCGAACATGGTGGAATACTCCTGCCTAACGTCTCCGCTCGCGGGTCAACTTCAAACTTTGGCGGGACCAAGGTGTCGGTCCTCCGATATCAAGGTCCATCCATGGTGGCTGGGATAGATCCAGAAGATTTGCGGTCGAATAGGTTCACGTCGGCGGAGGCTCACTTCTTTGGCCTCGACCGCTGGACCGGCGTTAGTGGCATTACGTCGAACGTTGCGAGGAAGGTCAGCGACGGGACCGCGGAGTCAGTAACCCTTGAACTCAAATCGGCGCCTGAGCAGAGAGCAAATCTGGGCTCGCGCGTCCTGTACATGTCAACCCACTGGGAGGTTGGTGGGTCGAAGGACCGGCCGATTGTTCATGCGCCGCTGGTGGTCGGCGTGTCGGTGAAGAGGCGCCGTGAGCTTCATGAGTTGACCGGTCCTTTGGTTAGAATTCAACAACTGATCTCACTCGCTTATGGGGGATTCGTTACGGCCGCCATGGGTCGCGTCATGCCGAATCTGGGAAGTGAACAGAAGATGGTCCCCTTATGGGATAAGCATCTAATGTGGAAAGCAGATTCAATGCGGGAGCCAAAATCGATGACCGAAGTGCCTCTGTTTTCCCTAGCTACTCTAGGTGGTCTGCAGACGCTATCTCGCTGGGTTAGGCTGGGGGAGGCCTATGGTAGAGCCGCCGGCCCGGTCGTTGCACCATTCTGGAGTGGGACGGCGGCTGTAGAGAGTCGACTTCTTGAAGCCTGCGTAGGTATCGAGTACTGGATAGCTATCAACAAGGTTAAGAAGGCGGGCTGGGCTAAGCATAAAGACGCGACGAAGTGTCGACCACTTACGCTCGCAAAACGAGTATCTTCGCGTTTTGATGAATGGGTCGGCGACAGTGAGAAGTGGGGAGTCGCCGTTTGGGAAGCATATAACTTGGTGAAACATGACCCGACAAAGCAGTTGGATCAGATGCGCGGCCATGTCCTCGCTGAGAGCGCACGATACCTACTTTTTGCCGCGCTCCTTGACCGGGTCGCAGGCTCGAAGAGTGGATCCTGGCAGATTTTTGACAGTCATCGGCTGTACAACTTGGGCAGGGCGGTTCGCCGCGAGCTTGGAACGTGACCGGCTGCAGCGTGAGGGACTACGACAGATCGTGGCCGACTATGGGAGATTGAGGAATGGCAAGTGAAGCGTGGCTAGGTCTGATCGGGGTTGCTCTGGGTGGTGGACTTGGGATCTTTGGCTCAATGCAGCAAGCCGCATCGTCGGACCGACGGGCCCGCGAGCGTGAGATTGAAGCACGAATGTGGGAACAGCGGCAGGCATTATATCTGGACCTGATCGATTGGTGCGATAGCGACGCCGTTATGGAACCAACCGCGCCCTTCGAGGTCCCCAGCGTGTTGGCTACCCGCGCGCAGGCATTTGGCTCACCACTGGTTTACCAGTACCTGCTCGAGGTGTTGGCCGAAGCGAAGCAGTTGGTTGCACGCCCTGAGAGTTCGTCCTCGGCTCTGCGGACGAAGCGGCGCCAGTTGATCAACGGAATACGCCTGGAGTTCGGCGGCGACGAGCTCTGGAAACCGCCCGCCTAGTCCGGTGCGGTGAGAGAGCGTCAGGCCTACTCCTAACCTAGCGATCGCCAGAGCTGGTGGGCCTCTCCCAACTGCCTCCCAGAACACGGGGCCTCGACCGTGGTTTCGCAGGTCAGGCGTGTTTGCGCATCTCGACTGTAAATCTGTCGGTATCGATCGCCACGTGACGGCGCGGCCGACCGTCGATGGGCAGCAGGTGTCCAACCAGGGACCTGCTGTCCCGTACGAGCCCAATGAGTGACCGTCAGGTACCGCCGGTTGGAGAGACGTGGCGGCGCGAGCGCGACGGTGCGAACTGGCGAAAGTGCGCCTCCGGGAAACTGGCAACCATGTCATCGATCGCCCGGTGTGTCACGCACCGTCTGAGCGGCGTGTCGCATCGGCTCGCCGGTCGCTGATCTGTCAGCTTGGTTCCGACTGGTGATCGCCAGTGTTGGTCCTGATGCGCGGCGGGGAAGTCGCGTACCGAGCTTGGGGGAAAGAACAATGACTAGGAACGAACGGCACGTCGTCAAGAACGACGACGGGGGATGGGACGTAAGGAAGCCCGGCTCTGATAAGGCCAGTGCGAAGCTGCCGACGCAAGCCGATGCGATTGATCGCGCGCGTGAGATCGTCGGGAACGGTGGGGGTGGTGAGGTCGTCATCCACGGGCGCGACGGAAAGATCCGTGACTCGGACACCGTGTCGCCGGGCAACGACCCGAATCCGCCGAAGGACCGGAAGTAGTCGCAGATGCAGACGCGGAGACGGCTCGACCACGATCATCCCTGCCTGGCATGTGACGCGCCTGGGAGATCGTCTCGAAGCCCATCTACGTCGATCAGCTCGCCGAGCCGGTGACGTGGGCTGACGTCAGTAGCAACTGCTCAGCGCAGTACTTTCTGCAGGATGTCGATCGCTACAACCAAGGCATCGAGGAGCGCCACGCGCGGGGATGGTAGGAGACGCCCTCACCTGTCCAATCTCTCCGGTGGCTGCCAACCACGGTCAACGCGGCGCGTCAAGAGTCGGCCTGCCGATCTCAGCAGGTCGCCTCTGGTGCCCCTGATTCATGTCGTGGTCGCTGCACGATCGAGCGGCAAGGAGATGAGGCTATGGGTGTTCGGACGTAAGACACGTCGGTCTGTGGAAGTGCGTGGACGTGGAAGCGTCCTGATGCTGGGCGCTGGCGAGGGCGGCGCCCGGGTGCCGCCCGCAATCCGGAGTCGCGCGCCGAAGGCGTGGCGTGATCTTGAGAGTCAACCCTGCAGTGCAGCCGAAGAGGAGAAACAATGGCGCAGAGTGACAGACTCCGCAGCGAGATCGCCACGTTGCAAACCAAGAAGGCAGCGCTTGCGGACGTCGTAGCCAAGAATGAGAAGGCCGCCGCACGTGCGCGGGAGGCAGCACGCAAGAAGCGCGAGCAGGCGGGAAGGACCAACAACACGTCGAGCGTGCGGTCATTGCTCTCTGCGGCAGAGAGTGAAGACAAAAAGGTGGTTGCCGCCGAAGAGAAGATCGCGAAAGCACGGAAGGACATCGGGACGGTTGACAAGTCGATTGCGTCGAAATCGACGTCTCTGACGACGGCAGAAGCGACGGAGAGGCGGTCGGCCGACAGCGCGCAGAAGCGCGCTGATACACGTCGGCGGAGTGAAGAGCGTGCCCACGCTCGGGAAGTGGGCAGGCTGTCGAGTCCTTCAGTTCAAGTCCGCTACGTTCAGGTTCGAGAGCCCGAGCCTGAGAAGCTTCGGGTGTTGTACCTAACTGCGAACCCTGAAGCCGTCGAGTCGACCGTCACCGACCCGGACGGGACGGTTGCGGACAATGGGACCTGGCTGCGTGTTGACCGCGAGGTTCGCCAGGTCCGTCAGTCTCTGCGAGGTTCCCGGTATCGCGAGCTCGTCAGCATCGACCACGCGCCGGCGGCCACGTTCGGGGACCTGGTGAACGGTCTGAACGACCACCGACCACACATCGTTCATTTCTCAGGACACGCTGACAGCGACGGCTTGCTGATGGAAAACGACGCTGGAGACGAGGTAGGCCATGACATCGACTTTCCGCTGCTTGCGCATGCCCTCGGTGCCACCGATGACCCACCGCGCCTCGTCGTGATGAACGCATGCAACAGCCTCGACGGAGCGGATGATCTGCTCCAGACCGTGCCCGTCGTGATCGGTATGTCGGACAGCATCGACGACACGGCCGCGGTTGTTTTTGCCGCTGCGTTCTATGCGGCCATCGCGTCAGCGCAGTCGGTCTCGTCGGCCCTCGAACAGGCAAAGGTCAAGATGCTTGCCGCCTCGCTCGATGGCTCGGACTTGCCGGAGCTCCGGCACCGAGACGATGTTGACCCTAAGAAGCTGGTCCTCGTGACGCCGCCACTCAGTTAGTCCGACCTCGTGTGTTGTCGCTCGGCAGGACGGCGCGATGCTGGGGACCGCGCCCGGTCCGCTGGCTAGGGGTTGCCCGCGATTGGTGGTGGACGCGGTGCCGCTCAGTTCACATACCCAGATCCGTACCCAAGGGGTTCCGGGAGTTGGCCGATCGGATGAGACGCAGGAGACGAACTGGACGGCGGGCACGCCGAGTGCATGCAGCTCTCGACACCTGCCGTTGCCCCTGAGACACCGCCCGGGCTACTCATAACCCGGAGGTCGCTGGTTCAATCAGACCCGCAAGATCGGGGTTTTGTCAGTTCTGTCAGTTCTGTCAGGACCACTTGCGTCGCAGCATCGTTTCGGGGGAGCGCCGTCCGCACCACGAACGGCCGAGGCTGCGCGGTGGGTCGCTGTCCAGCCCGGGGGTGTGAGCCGTGGGCAGGGTCACAGTGTCCGCAGGTCAGATCGTTCGAGCATGGCGCGGTTCCTTGCGGGGACGGGGCCAACCGGCCTTCAGACGCCGAGCACGTCGGCCGTGGCAAGTCAGTCGACTTCCGATGAGGGAGCTACTATCCACGAAGCAGTTTGAGCACCATGCCCGCCGTGAGTGCAACTGCGCCGACCAACGTAATCAAGCTGGCGACCAGGATCATCGTCGGGCCGCCATGATCTGGCGTGAACCAAGCGGACCCGCCGATACCGACCCCAGCGCCGATGATGACCCCGCCCGTACCCATCAGCACATCGGCGACCCTGGACGGACTATGGAGCCCGACGCGCTCGTTTGCAAGGTGCACGTAGTGCGGCGAGACGACCTCTGATTTCGCTCGACGTGTGATCCTTTCGGCCTCGTCTCGAAGCTCCTCGGCGTAGGCCCGCAGGACAATGTCGGCTGCAAGGCTCGCGTCTGTGCTCCACTGCTTCGTATGCGACCACGGGTCCGGCTGAGGCGTCGGAAGACTTGGCGGCGTCGGATGGCTCAAGAGCTCATCCACCTTCGCTGCGAACGCGGCTTGACCTTGGAAGCGTCCACCAACTCGCGGTCCGAAATCGCGCTATGCCAGATGCGCGAGGCGTGCAGCCAAAGCGCTGGCGGCTTCTCTGCTCTTCTGAGCGGTACCAGTGCAGCCAGAAGCGCGTTGACTGCGGCAGTCGCTGCGACAATTGTGAGGGGAAGTGTGTCAGTCCTAGGACCGCCCTTGATGATCGTCCACGCGGAGGCGGCCACACCGAAAGCCACCGCACCGAGTGTGAGGAGCGTTCCGCGATTGAGCGAGTCCCATCGGCGGCGGACTCGCTCTTTGAGCCTCACCCCGTCCCCGTCCCCGGGGTCGTTGCCGCTGTCATCTCCCGCCATGCCTAATGATCGCGCTTCAGGAGCCAGCGTTACCAATCCTCGGGCGTGCCGCGATCGGCGGTTCGCGTCGGCGGGTCCGGGGCCGGGCATCTCCTCGTGGTTGTCGGGAGGCTAACCGGGAGGCTATGACCCTGCATCGGCCCGGACGGTACCGGACGTCGGTGGACTCAGAGGCGTGCAGGCCAAGGCGTCCGCAGTGCAGGGGAAATCCATGGCATGGAAGAGGTCAGGGGTTCGAATCCCCTAAGCTCCACCAGCAGTAGCAGCAGGCCAGGAGGCACCTTCGCCCTCTGGCCTGTTTCTGTTAGTGGGGCGAGTGCGGGTGGGACGACGACATCACCCGTGGCCGCCCTGGAAACGCACCGCTCCAGCCCCTCAGGCGGCAGCTATCGGGACGATCCGGCGGACCCTCCGCGGTTGACACGTGACAGTCAAAACAGCACCGCGTGACAGTTGCCAACGCCGATCCTGATGGAGCTCGTAGGCGACCGGCGATCTCAGACGTCACAAAACGGTCGGGCGAGCACGAGGTCGGCGTCCACCCGCCGTAAACCGTCGAAGCCCCAGGTGTTGATGCCCTCCAGGTCGACCTCGTCGCGGATGCGAACTGCGAGGTCGCGCAGCGAGCGGGCGAGCCGGGCGTACTCAAGGTGGGTGAGGTCAAGTCGCTCCGCGCCGTACGCCTGCAGGAAGCGCACGGTGCCCGGCTCGCACAAGGCGACGAACAGGTCGTGCTCGCGCGGCGCCAGCAGCGCGGTACCCCAATCGACCAGCGCCGCGACGCGACCGTCACGGTCGACGAGGACGTTGTGCGGAAACAGATCGTGGTGGCACACGACGTGGGGAACGTCGATCGCGCGCGCCCGTTCGATCACCGCTTCGAGCCGGTCGACTCCTGCCATCACCTCGTCGCGGCGACCGTCGAGCCAAGGATGGTCGTACCTGTCGCGCAGTGCCTCGATGCACCACTCATCGATCTCGGTCCGGGGTAGGACAAGGCCTGCGATGTCGTGCACTGCACGCATCGCCCAAGCGATCGCCTCGGTGTCGTTCTCCGTTGCCGGGCGGCCCTCAACGAACGGGAACATGGCGTAGCGCCGGCCAAGGTGTTCAGCGGTGTACGAGCCATCGAGCGCTCGCTGCGCGGCAGGAACGGGGACACCCCGAGCCGCCAACTCGACCGTGAGCGCCAGTGCGGCGTCACTGTCAGGCTGCTGACGCCAGAGTTTCACGAACCAGCGCCCGTCGGTAAACGCATCCGCCTCGAAGCCGCCCGGATGAGCCCGCAGTTCGCCGACCTCCGTGCCAAAGGCTTCGCGGACCTGAGTCGTCGTCGGCGGTCGTACTTCGCTCCACATAGGGCCCGGACACTACCGCTGATGAGCCGAACCGAGCGAGGACATTCTGCGCAGCTCCCGGCCCAAGCCCTTGGAAGGGGCAGGGGGTCGGATCCCCCAAACTCCACCATCTGCTTGTACGGCGTACGTCGCGCGGCCTGCAGGCTCGCTCCTCGCCCGGCCGGGCCCTCCACTCAACCGAGTCCGGCCGCTCGCCGCCCTTGACCCCGTTGGAGGTACCGGCGAACTTCAAACTTCCGACCTTCCGCTCGACGAGTGGTCTGTTGCCTTGTAGGCCTCAGTGTCGATCCGTGTTTCTGGTACGGGTGGAGTACGGGCAGTGGTGTGTCGTGGGGAATTCGTAGGGTGCGCTGGGTCGAGGGAGTCGACCGTGGGCCTCCTTGGCGTTCGGTTGATCCCCGACCCTGGAGGTTTCCATGACGAAGTTGGTTCTGAGGATGAGCGACGGACTGCTCTCCGTGTTCGCGCCGAGGATTCGGGCGTCGGCGGCCTGTCCGGCGTGCCGGATCATCAATCCGTGCGGTAGCTGCAACGGGAACCGCAGGTACCGGACGAAGGTCTGCTACTCGGGGCCGGGGTGTCAGCGGGAGACGACGACCTGCGTGGCCGTGCCGGCGTGCGCGCCGTAGAGCCGCGGTGATCGGGGGCGGCGTTCGACGGACGCCGCCCCCGAATCAAGCAGGCGCGGACGCCGGTGCTCGATGGTGTGGAGGAGGTCGGCGTGGAGTACTTGGAGTTCGGGTGCCGGGTGTTGCTGGGTGGGGTGTTCGCTGTGTCGGCGGGGTCCAAGTTGTCTTCGCGGGCCGCGTTCGCGGAGTTCGTGGCGGCGACGGTTCGGCTGACCGGGGCGGCGGCGTGGTTGGCGCGAGAGCTCGCGGTCGGCGTCGTCGTGGCTGAGATCGCGGTCGTGGTGGCCTTGATGGTCCCGGCGTCGACCCAGTGGGGATTTGCTGCCGCCATTGGCCTCTTGGGGGCCTTCTCGGTGGCGATCGTTCGGTCCCTGCGGCGTGGGCAGCGGGCGCCCTGTCGTTGCTTCGGGGCGTCGAGTACGCCGCTGGGACTGCAGCACGTGATCCGCAACGTTGTGCTCGCGGCGTTCGGGGTCCTCGGCATCAGCGGGGCAACGGCGGCGCTGGAGCTCGGGCCGGCGTGCGTTGTCGCGTTCGCCGCGTTGATCGGCGTCGCGTTGGTCGCCCGCCTGGACGACCTGATCGGCCTGTTCCGCGCGACGACCGCCACGCCGCAACAGTGAAAAGAGGCTGGAATTCGTGACGACGTTCCTCACCGCGCTGGTCGGGCTGATCGGCGTACTGAACTTGTTGCTGCTGCTCGGTGTCATTCGCCGCCTGAAGGAGCACGACCAGGCGCTCGCAAGAATCCCGTACGGCGGGACGCCGGCCGCGGACACGATGCGCGCCCCCGGCTCGGAGGTCGGCGCGTTCACCGCGACCAGCACGGATGATGTTGCCCTGAGCAAGGAATCGCTGACCGCGGAGACGCTGGTCGCGTTCTTCTCGGCGTCCTGCGCGCCCTGCCTCGAGCACGCGCCGAAGTTCGCCGCCCACGTAGCTGGTCTCAACGGCGTGCTCGCGATCGTGGTCGCCGACGGCGACGACGACCCGTCCCAGCTGGTCGGCATCCTCGGGGACAAAACCCGCGTCGTCGTCGAGGGCTACGAGGGACCGGTGGCTACGGCGTTCGGCGTGACCGCGTTCCCGACGTACGGCGTCGTCGCGGACGGGACGATCACCGCGACCGCGCTCGAGTTCGACGCGCTGCCGGTCCCCACCCGGGCCTGACCGATGCTGTGGGGCATCGCAGCCGCCGTCGCCGCCACTTCCCTCCTGCTGCTCGCCCGAGCCCGAGGGCTGGTGGTGGTCGACGTCCAGGGCGCAAGCATGGAACCGACCCTGTACGACGGCGACCGCGTCCTCGTACGCCGCACCCCGCCGACCGCGGTCCGCACCGGCGACCTGGTCGTCGTCGCACTTCCGCACACCCATGAGTTCGCGGGAGCAGAACCCTGGGTGATCAAACGCGTCGCCGCGACGCCAGGCGAGCAGATCCCGCCGGTCATCCGCCGCAGCTGGGCCGAGAACGACATCGCCTTCGCGGATGCGTCGGTCCCGCAGGGAAAACTCCTCCTGCTCGGGGACAACCCCGCTCGCAGCGGCGACTCCCGCCACTGGGGCTTCACCGCCGGGGACAGCGTCCTCGGCGTGGTCGCCAGGCCAATGCGTCGGGCCCGATGACACGCGTCAAGCAACATCTGATGCCCGCGGCAACGCTCGCCTTCCGAGAGGCCCCCACGCAGCTCGGCCTACTGGCCGTCATCGCGTTGATCGGCGCAGTGCTCCCGGTCGCCATCACCTGGCTGACCAAGCTGGTCATCGACTCGATCACCCAAAGCCCCCTCCCGATGGCGATCGCCCTGGCCGTCCTCGGCGCCCTGACCGCGACCCTTCCGCAGCTCACCGACTACTTCTCCGCGGAAGCCCAGCGACGCATCAGCCGAGCGGCCAGGGACAAGCTGTACCAAGCGGTCAACCGTTTCCCCGGACTCGGTCGCTTCGAGGACCCCCAGTTCCTCAACCAGCTGCGCCTCGCCGAAGCGGCCGACAGCGCCCCGGCACAGTTGACCATCGCAACAATGCAACTGGTCAAGAACGTCATCACCGCGCTCGGTCTGTTCGGAGCGCTGTTCGTCATCGCCCCGTTCATCGCCGTCGTCGTGCTGGTCGCCGCGCTGCCGACCCTCCTGGCCGAGCTCGCGCTGGCACGCCGCCGGGTGAACACGACCTTGCGGCTGAGCCCCGACGAACGCCGCGAGCTCTTCTACCAACTGCTGCTGTCCGACGAGCGCGCCGGCAAGGAGATCCGGCTCTTCGGCACCGGCGACTTCCTGCGCGGCAGGATGATGCGCACGATGGCCGGCATTCACGCCGCCAGGCGCGCGCTCGACCGCCGCGAACTGTTTGTCCACAGCGGGCTCGAGTTCTTCGCGGCCGTCGTCGCCGGTACGGGTCTGGTCTGGGCCGTTCTCGCGGCGGGCCGCGGTGAGCTGACCGCGGGAGACATCGCTCTGTTCATCGCGGCGGTCGCCGGCGTACAGGTCGCGGTGGCCGGCATCATGGCGCTGCTGGCCCAGCTGAACGAGCAGCTGATGATCTTCGGCCACTACACCGTCGTACTCGGCACTCCGCCGGAGATGCCCGTTGCGGAGCATCCGGTCGCGACGCCGGAGCTACGCCGCGGGATCGTGCTCGAGGACGTCTGGTTCCGGTACGGCGACAGCCTGCCGTGGGTGCTGCGCGGCGTCACGCTCACCATCCCGTACGGCGCCGCCGTCGGCCTGGTCGGGAAGAACGGCGCGGGCAAGTCGACGGTCGTCAAACTCCTGTGCCGGATGTACGACCCGACCAAGGGCCGGATCACCTGGGACGGAGTCGACCTGCGCGACCTCGACCCGGCCCGGCTCCGGGACAGGATCGGCGCGGTGTTCCAGGACTTCATGGCGTACGACCTCACCGCGGAAGAGAACATCGCGCTCGGCGACCTCACCGCGCTGGACGATCCGGACCGGATCAGCGCGGCCGCGACCCAGGCGGACATCCACAGCGTCGTCGAAGCTCTCCCGAACGGTTATCGCACCATGCTCAGCCGGATGTTCGCGGACGACGACGGGTCGGACGGGACCGGCGTCGTACTGTCCGGCGGCCAGTGGCAGCGGCTCGCGCTCGCCCGGGCCTTCCTTCGCGCCGACGCGGATCTGCTGATCCTCGACGAGCCCTCCGCGGGGCTCGACCCGGAAGCCGAGGCCGAGCTGCACGGCAGGATCAGCACGCTGCGCGCGGGCAGCACCTCGATCCTGATCTCGCACCGGCTCGGTACCTTGCGCGACGCCGATCTGATCGTCGTACTGGACGACGGCGCTGTGACGGAGGCCGGCACCCACACCTCGTTGCTCGCCGGCGAGGGCACTTACGCCCGCCTGTTCACGACGCAGGCGAAGGGCTATCGAATCGACTAGTCCTCGAGGTGGGCGGTGTTGTTCAGGGACTCGACCGTTCGGTAGTGGTAGCGGTCGTCCTCGCGGAGGATCGTGATGCCGCCGCTGGTCGAGCGGAACGAGGCGTAGCCGGTGGCTTCGACGGGCATCCGGATCCAGGCGCAGATCACGAAGTTGAGGGCCGTGCCGTGGGTGACGACGATCTGGTGGGTGCGGTCGCGGGCGAGGATCTGCTCGACGGCGCGGTAGATGCGGTGCGCCAATTGGCCGAGGGTCTCGGCGCCTTCGAGGCCTTCGTCGTGGTTCAGGCGTTCGCCGACGAGCGGCGGGAAGACGAAGCGGTCGTTCAGCCACTGCTGCGGCCGGCCGCCGGCGACGCCGTACGACTTCTCGCGGAGGTCGGTCATCAGGACCGGCGAGAGACCGAGCTTGGTCGCGATGGCCTCGGCGGTCCGGGCGGTGCGCTTCAGGTCGGAGCTGAAGAGGTCAGGCTGCGCGTCGGCCGGGACGAGCTCGGCCAGGTGGTCGGCGATCGCGGATGCCTGGCGCCGGCCGCGGGGTGTGAGCTCTGAGTCGAACTGGCCTCCGACGACCCGGTCGACGTGGTGCGTGGCCTCGGGATGCGTGACGACGTACAGAGTTCTCATGGCGGCACAGTTTGCCTCGTCCAGGGAGGAATGCTGATTCTGCCCGGCGCGGCCCCTGAAGCCGAGGCGTGAGAGCTGAGAAGCCGGCCCGTGGCAAGATCAGCGTGTGCAGATCGCGATGCTCGGGCCGTTCGAGGTGCGGGTCGGTGATGGGGTGGTCGCCGACGTGCCGGGGGC
The DNA here is from genome assembly GCF_049844575.1 of Kribbella sp. DT2. Lineage (NCBI taxonomy): Bacteria > Bacillati > Actinomycetota > Actinomycetes > Propionibacteriales > Kribbellaceae > Kribbella > Kribbella sp. DT2. The sequence continues at coordinate 20,156 of NZ_JBNCLH010000018.1, forward strand.
TCGGCTGCGGGGGTTGCTGGTCGCGCTGGCGCTTCGGCCGGGGCAGGTGGTGCCGAAGGCGGTGCTGGTCGACTGGATCTGGGGTGAGAACCCGCCGGCTGAGGCCGGGAACGCCTTGCAGCGGTTGGTTTCGCGGCTGCGGAAGGTGCTGCCGGACGGTGTGGTCGAGGGGCATCCGGAGGGGTATCGGTTGGTGGTCGAGCCTGACGCGGTCGACGCGATCCGGTTCGAGCGGCTGCTCGGCCGGGCGCGGACGCCGGGGGTGTTGCGGGAGGCCCTTGGGTTGTGGCGGGGCGAGGCGATGCAGGACATCGGCCTGCAGGACAGTACGGCGTACGACGCGGCGATCACCCGGCTCGAGGAGCTCCGGCTGACCGCTCTCGAGGACCGGTACGACGCGGAGAGCGGCGCTGATCTGGTGCCGGAGCTGACCGATCTTGTCGCCGCCAACCCGGTCCGCGAACGGCTGGTTGCCGCGCTGATGCGGTCCCTCGCCGCGGCTGGTCGTAACGCGGACGCGCTGCAGGTCTTCGAGCGGACGCGGCAGGCTCTCGGCGATGAGCTGGGGGTCGATCCGTCGAAGGAGCTGTCGGCCGTCCACGTCGCTCTGCTGCGGGGTGAGATCGGCCGGAAGCAGGAGGATCGCAAGACCAACCTCCGGGCCGAGCTGACCAGCTTTGTCGGGAAGGAGTCGGACGTCACCAAGGTCCGCGAGTTGGTTGCAGGGCATCGGTTGACGACCTTGGTCGGACCAGGTGGCGCTGGGAAGACCAGGCTCTCCACAGAGACCTCCCGCAGTCTGGTTGAAGATTTTCCCGACGGCGTCTGGCTGGTCGAGCTCGCGCCGATCGGCGCGGACAGCGACGTCGCCCAGGCCACGCTCGCCGCGCTCGGCCTTCGCGACGGGCTGCTCGGTGAGCCGTCCGACCTGGAGCCGACGGACCGCTTCGTCAACGCGTTCCGCGACCGTGACGCGCTGCTGATCCTGGACAACTGCGAGCACGTGATCGAGTCTGCCGCGGCGTTCGCGCACCGCGTGCTCGGCGAGTGCCACCGCCTGCGGATCATCGCGACCAGCAGGGAGGCGCTCGGCATCACCGGCGAAACCCTGTGGCGAGTGCTGCCGCTCACCTTGCCTTCACCGGACGCCGGCACCGAGGAGATCGAGGCCGCCGCCGCCGTCCGCCTGCTGCGCGACCGAGCAGGTGCCGTAGGCAAGGAACTCGGCAACGACGCGCAGACCATGGCCCGCGTCTGCCGGGCGCTCGACGGGATGCCGCTGGCGATCGAGCTGGCGGCGGCCCGGTTGCGCACGATGTCGCTCGACCAGCTCGCGGACCGCCTCGACGACCTCTTCCGGCTGCTCACCGGCGGAAGCCGTACGGCGCTCCCGCGGCAGCGAACGCTCAGAGCAGTGATCGACTGGAGCTGGGAGCTGCTCAGCGACGCCGAACGGACCGTCCTGCGCAGGCTCGCGGTGTTCTCCGGCGGAGCGAGCCTGGAAGCGGCCGAGCGAGTCTGCGCCGGAGAATCGCTCGAGTCGTGGCAGGTCCTGGAGTTGCTCACGGCACTCACCGAGAAGTCACTGGTCGTTGCCGACAGCGACAAGTACCGACTGCTCGGCACGATCAAGGAGTACGGCGTCCAACGCCTCGCCGAGGCCGGGGAGGACGTCAGCGCGCGGCACGCGCATCTCGCCTACTTCACCGATCTCACCGAGACCGCGGAACCCTACCTTCGCCGTACCGAGCAGCTGGAGTGGCTGGCGGTCCTCGCGGCCGAGCACGACAACGTCGGCGCCGCGATGCGGGGAGCGATCGCGGCGGGTGAGGCCCAGGGTGCGATGCGGCTCGCCGCGGCGGCCGGGCTGTACTGGTGGCTCAGCGGGAACAAGGCCGAGGGCAACGAGTTGGTGATGGCCGCCACTAGGGTACCCGGCGAGGTGACCGACGAGGTCCGCGCGATGGTGTACGTGATCGTCGTGACGTTCCTCAACAGCGGGCCGGGCGACGAGCACCACGCGGAGGAGTGGATCCACGAGGCGTACCGGATCACCCAGCGCACGCAGCTCGTCAACCCGGTCCTCGCGCTGATCACGCCGCTCGAGCACATGCTGCGGTCGCCGGGCGACATCCTGTCCGCGTGGGAGCCGATGCTCGGCAGCGAGGACCCCTGGGTGCGCGCGATGGGCCGGCTGCAGCTGGGCAAGATGCGGGGCGTGCTCGGGCACGGCGGGTACGAGGCCGACGCGCAGCTCGAGCTGGCGGTCGAGGAGTTCCGGGCGGTCGGTGAGCGGTTCGGGATCTCGTTCGCGATCACCGAGCTGGCCGAGCGGATCGCCGTACGAGGTGACTTCGCGACCGCGTGCGAGTACTACGACGAAGCCGTTGCCGTCGTCACCGAGTTCGGGTCCGTCGACGACGCGATCCGGATGCGTTCGCGCCAGGCCCAGCTGTACTGGTTGCTCGGCAGGACCGGCGCCGGTGAGGCCTCGATGGCCGAGGCGCAGCGGTTCGCGGACCGGGTCAACTGGCCGGGATCGCTGGCCCTGCTGGCGATGTCGAAGGCGGAGCTGGCGCGCTGGGCCGGTGACGCCGGCGAGGCGCGTCGGCAGGTGCGGCTGGTCGCAACGTTGCTGGGTGAGGAAGCGAAACAGCCGCACGTCAGCGCGACGACCGAAACGCTGCTCGCCTACCTCGCCGAGGATCTCGGTGAGGCGCGCGAGCACCTTCGAGCGGCTTGCAAGGCGGCGAGCGCGACCGGGCACGCACCCGTGATCGCGGGAGTCCTGGTCGGACTGGCCGACCTGGCGCTGCGCCGCGACCAGGACGAGCTGGCCGCACAGTTGCTCGCGGCAAGTACCGCCGTACGAGGTCTGCCGGATCGTTCGCTGCCGGATGAGGCGCGGATCGAGCAGACAGCACGAAGCCGCCTCGGCGACGTACGGTACGCCGAGGCGGCTCAGGCCGGCCGGGAGACGAGCTGGGATCAGCTCTTCGAGGTCACGCTCGCTTCTTGAACGTCGACGACGCCCACAGGTAGCCGACCAGCGCGATCCCGACGCACCAGGCCAAGGCGACCAGCGCGTCGCTCGTCTGCGGGGTGCCGTTCAGGAGACCGCGCAGGGTCTCGATGATCGGCGTGAACGGCTGGTACTGCGCGAACTGCTTGATGCCCGGCCCCATCTTGTCCGCCGGCACGATCGCGCTGCTGAAGAACGGCAGCATGATCAGCGGTACGGCGGCGAAGGCGGCCGTCTCCGGGGACTTCGCGGCCAGTCCGAGGGCTACGGTCAGCCACGCGGTCGCGACGGCGAGCAGCAGGAGCAGGCCGATCACCCCGAGCCAGTCGACGAAGCCCGCCGCGGGGCTGAAGCCCAGCAGGAAGGCGACGCCGAGCAGGGCCGCGATCGCGATCGCGTTGGTCAGCACACTGGCCACGACCTTGCCGATCAGCACCGCGTCGCGCGGAACGTCCATCGCCTTGAACCGGTTGATGATGCCCTTGGTCATGTCGGAGTTCACGGCGACCGCCGTACCGCCGAGGCCGTAGCAGACGGCGAGCAGCATCAGGCCCGGTGTCGCGTAGTCCACGTAGTCGACGCCGACGCTGAACGCGTCACCGATCACGTACACGAACATGAACATCATCACGACGGGCATCAGCACGGCGTTGAAGATCGAGGTCGGGTTGCGGGTGACGTGCTTGAAGTCGCGGCGCAGCATGACGAGCGCGGGGGACTTGGTGCTCATGGTGCGACTACCTCCGTGGTGTGGCCGGTGAGGGCGAGGAACACGTCGTCGAGATCGGGGGTGTGGACGGAGAACTCCTCGGCGCTCAGCTCGTACTCGTCGAGCCGGTCGAGCACGCCGCGCAGGGACTTGGTGCCGCCGTCACTCGGGACCTTGAGGGCGAGCGTCTCGTCGTCCCGAGTGGCGTCGGGGAACAGCAGCGCGGCCGCGTCGAGCTCCTCCGTGGTCGTGAACCGCAGCCGGACGTGCGTGCCGGGCAGCTGGCGCTTGAGCTCGTCAGGGGTGCCTTGGGCAACGAGTCGGCCTTGGTCCAGTACGGCGATCCGGTCGGCGAGCTGGTCGGCCTCGTCGAGGTACTGCGTGGTCAGGAAGACGGTCACGCCGCCGGCCACGAGCTCGCGGATGATCGCCCACATCGTGCGCCGGCTCCGCGGGTCGAGACCCGTCGTCGGCTCGTCCAGGAAGATGATCCGCGGGTTCCCGACCAGCGTCATCGCCAGGTCGAGCTTGCGGCGCATACCGCCCGAGTAGGTCGAGACCGCCTTCTGCGCGGACTCGGCGAGGTCGAACCGGCCGAGCAACTCGTCGACGACCTTGCCGTCGGCCGAACCGTTCAGGTCCACCATCAGCTGCAGGTTCTCGCGGCCCGTCAGCAGCTCGTCCACCGCCGCGAACTGACCGGTCACGCCGATCGCGGCCCGCACGGCCCGGGCGTCGGTCCGTACGTCGTACCCGGCGACGCGCGCCGACCCGCCGTCGGCCCGCATCAACGTCGTCAGCACATTGACCGTCGTCGTCTTACCGGCCCCGTTGGGCCCGAGCAACGAGAAGATCGACCCGGCCGGCACCTCCAGATCGATGCCGTCCAGCACGACCTTGTCCTTGAACGCCTTCCGCAGCCCCGAGACCGCGATCGCTGTACTTGTCATGCGATCAGCTTCGGCGCGAGCCCGGACACGGCCCTGACACAGGGCTGACACGGGGAGAGGTGCTAGCTGATCCTGAGCGAGGCCTGCAGGCCGATGTGGTCGGACAGGTAGTCCGGGCCGCTGGGCAGGGTGCGCTTCTCGGTGAACAGCAGGTCGGTTGCGTCGACCTGGATCGCGTCGGTGACGAGGATGAAGTCGATGCAGTGCGCCGTGCTCCCCGCCGGGAGGTACTCGGCGTGGAAGGTGGGTGGGCAGCTGCCGGCGAACGCGTCGCGGAGACCGGATCGCTGCCGGAGCTCGGGGTGCAGGGAGCTTTCCCGCGCGACGTTGAAGTCTCCGCAGACGACTGCGGGTGCGGTGTCGGCTGCAACTGTCTGCGCGAGCGCGGTGAGCTGGGCGTGCTGCAGTTCGCGGAAGCGGTTGTGCTCCGACCAGTCGCCGTCGGTGTTGGCCGTCGGGTGCAGGTTGAGCACGCGGAGCGGGCTGCCGGCCAGGCGCACGGTGAGGATCCCGCTGCGGAAGGAGTGGAGTCTGGCGCGAACGGGGATCCGTGACCGGCGGGTGGCTGACGGGAGGCGGGCGTACGTCGTACCGGTCAATCGTCGTCGCGACAACGTGACCAGACCGGCTGCTGGGCCGGCGATCGATCGGCGGAAGGCGGCGTACGGGAAGGACGGCATTCCCCGGCGTAGCTGAGCGAGCCGGCGGTAGGTGAACACCTCCTGCAGGCAGACCAGGTCGATGTCACCGGCGTCGAACCCTGCCGCGATCAGGGCGGTGCGTTCGGCGACGTTGGTGCGCTTCAGCGGTACGCCGCGCGTGTTGAGCGTGGCGACGGTCATGGTCGTCAGCGGGTGGCCGTTTCCTGGCGGCGGACCATTTCGGTGATCCAGGTCGGGGTCTCGGCTGTCTCAGTCACCTGAGCCACGCTACTGTTCGGCGGCTTTGGACTCCAGTACGACGAGTTGCTGCGTCGCCCGGGTCATCGCGACGTACCGGTCGACGGCGCCCTCGATGCCCTCGCCGAAGGAGGCCGGGTCGACCAGCACGACCAGGTCGAACTCGAGGCCCTTGGCAAGGATCGGGGTCAGGGAACGGACCCGCGTGGTCCCCTCGAAGGTCGGGTCACCGATGACGCAGGCAACGGAATCGGGGTGCTCCGACAACCATCGCTCGATGATCTCGTCCCGTGAGGAGGCGTTGCCGTGGACAACGGGCAGTCCGCTGTCGCGGATCGAGGTCGGCACGTTCGCGTCCGGCAGGACGGCGCGGATCACCGGCTCGGCCTCGGTCATGACCTCCGACGGCGTGCGGTAGTTGACGGTCAGACCGGCCAGCTCGACCCGGTCCAGCCCGACGCGGTGCAGCCGCTCCTCCCAGGTCTCGGTGAAGCCGTGCCGGGCCTGGGCACGGTCGCCGACGATCGTGAAGCTCCGCGACGGGTTGCGCAGCAGGAGCATCTGCCACTCGGCGTCGGTCAGCTCCTGCGCCTCGTCCACGACGATGTGCGCGAACGGTCCGGCCAGCTCGTCGGGGTCGGGCGTCGGCAGTGCGCCCTCGTCGATCAGCGCCTCCTGGAGATCGCCGTGGACCAGGCTCTGCACGAGCCCCTCACCGTCGTCGGCCGCGCGGAGCCGGTCGATCACCTCGGACATCCGCTCGCGCTCGGCCGCGGCGACGGCGCGCTGACGGCGCTTCCGCCGGGACGACTCCGGATCGCCGAGCCGCTGCCGGGCGGCGTCGAGCAGCGGCAGGTCGGACACCGTCCACGCGTAGGGATCGTTGCGCTGCAGCAGCCGGACCTCGTCGGGCTCCAGCCAAGGAGCGCAGCGGCGCAGGTACGCCGGTACGGACCACAGATCCGCGACCAGGTCGGTCGGTTCGAGCAGCGGCCAGGCCCGGTCGAAGGTGTCGCGGAGTACCTCGTTGCGCTGCAGCGACCGGCGTACCTGGTCGAGCGAGATCTCCTCGTCGTCCTCGTCGAGCTTGTCCAGCAGGATCGTGAGCAGCTCCTCCCAGGCCAGGTCGCGCCCCTCGTTGTGCGGCGTACCGGCGTCGACGGAGCCGAAGGCCTCGGCCCAGTCGCTGACGCTGAGGTAGAGGTCGGCCCAGTCGGTCTCGACGACCAGCGGCTTGGCCGGCGGCTCCTCGTACAGCGCGGCGGCGGGCTCGATCGCCTCGACCATTCGTGCCGTGGACTTCAGCCGCAGGACTGCGTGATCGGCTTCCGGACCGGCGGTCGCACCTTCGGGCAACAAGTCCCGAAGCGTGCAGGTCTGGACACCTTCCTCGCCGAGGCTGGGCAGGACGTCGGAGACGTAGGCCAGGTACGGCTGGTGAGGACCGATGAACAGGACGCCGCCCCGCCGCTGCTCCAGGCGCGGATCGGAGTACAGCAGGTACGCCGACCGGTGCAGCGCCACGACGGTCTTGCCGGTGCCCGGACCGCCGTCGACGACGAGCGCCCCGCGCGAGCTGGCGCGGATGATCGCGTCCTGGTCGGACTGGATCGTGCCGAGCACGTCGCGCATCCGGTCCGACCGGTTGCTGCCGAGGCTCGCGATGAACGCCGACTGGTCGTCGAGCGCCGCCGCGTGCCCCTCGAACCCGTCGGCGGTGAACACCTCGTCCCAGTAGTCGCTGATCCGGCCGCGGGTCCAGCGGTACCGGCGGCGGAAGACCAGGTCCATCGGCTTCGCGTGGGTCGCGCCGAAGAACGGCTCGGCCGCGGGGGAGCGCCAGTCGATCAGCAGCCGCGTCCCGTCGGTGTCGGTCAGACCGAGCCGGCCGACGTACACGGGCTCGCCGTCGGCGGCGACCATCTGGCCGAGGCACAGGTCGAGGCCGAACCGGCGCAAGGTCCGCAGGCGCGAGGTCAGCCGATGGATCTCCAGGTCACGATCCAGAGCCTCCTGGCCCGTGCCGCCCGGGGACTTGCGGATCTCGTCGAGGCGCTCGGACAGGTCGGCGATCGACTTGTCGAGGCTGGCGGCGATGGCCGCGAAGTGCTGCTCGTCGCGTCCGATCAGGGCCGGGTCGTTCTTGGCGGGGTGGCCGGCGAGGTCGAAGGCGCTGGTCGTTCCCACAGACATGGGGCTCCGTTTCGTCCGAATTTCTGGTCCGGTCGATGATTGTGAGCTATGAAGTGGGCCTTGCGGCAAGTCCCCCTGTGCGTTATAAGTTAGTTGTGGCAAGGAAAACATTTCCTTGCCGCTTTTTTGTGCCCGGGTGTGTGATGGCTGAATGAGCGACCAGGGGTATCTGCTCGACAACCAGCAAGTCCAGGCCGGACAACGGTTCGCGGCTCTGTCCGAACTGCTCGACCCGGTGACGTTCCGGCATCTCGCGGCGACCGGCCTGACCGCCGGATGGTCCTGCTGGGAGGTCGGCGCCGGCGGGCCCGGCGTACCGGACTGGCTCGCGGCGCAGGTCGGGCCGTCGGGGCGGGTCGTTGCCACCGACATCGATACGGCGTGGATGCCGGGCGATGCGCCGTACGACGTACTGCGGCACGACGTCGGCGCCGACGCGCCGCCGGGGGAGTTCGACCTGATCCACGCGCGGCTCGTGCTGACGCACGTGCCGCGGCGGGCCGAGGCGCTGGCCGCGATGGTCGGGGCGCTGAAGCCGGGCGGCCGGCTCGTGCTCGAGGACGCGGATCCGGCGCTGCAGCCGCTGATCTGCCCGGACGAGTTCGGGCCGGCGCAGGAGCTGGCGAACCGGTTGCGTCGGGGGTTCCGGAGCTTGATGGCGGAGCGCGGGGCGGAGCTGGCGTTCGGGCGGACACTGCCGCGGTTGCTGCGCGGGGCGGGGCTGGCCGACGTACAGGCTGATGCGTACTTCCCGATCACCTCACCGGCCTGTACGACGCTCGAACTCGCTACCGTGCAACAGATCCGGGAGCGGTTGGTTGCCGCGGGCCTCGCGACCGAGGCGGAGATCGCGGAGCACCTGGAGAATGTTGCCTCAGGCAAGCTCGATCTCGCGACAGCGCCGCTGATCTCGGCCTGGGGCCGACGGGGATAGAGTCGCGAGCATGGCGACCGACGTACGTTCCGACCTGGCTCCCACCGGCGTGCTGCGCGCGTCGATCAACCTCGGCAACCCGGTGCTCGCGCAGGGCACGCCCGAGCAGCCGGGCGGGGTGACCGTCGACATCGCCCGGGAGCTCGCGCTCCGGCTCGAGGTGCCGGTCGAGTTCGTCTGCTTCCAGGCCGCGAAACAGTCCTTCGAGGCGCTGGCCGATGGTCGGGCGGACCTGGGGTTCCTCGCGATCGAGCCGGCGCGCGCCGACCAGCTCGCCTTCACGCCGCCGTACGTGATCATCGAGGGGGTGTACGTCGTTCCTGAGAGCTCCCCGGTCAGCACGCCTGCCGAGGTGGATCGGGTCGGCACCAGGGTCGGCGTCAAGGAAGGCTCGGCGTACGACCTCTTCCTCACCCGGACCCTGCAGCACGCCACGATCGTCCGTGGCGCCGAAGGCGTGGACCTCTTCCACGCCGAGTCCCTCGACGCCGGCGCCGGGATCCGCAAGCCGGTCGAGGAGTTCGTCGCGCGGACCCCCGGCACCCGCGTGATCCAGGACCGTTTCATGGAGATCCGCCAAGCGGTCTGCACGCCCAAACGCCACGCGGACACCACGATCTGGCTCAGCGACCAGATCGAGCAGCTGAAGGCCAGCGGCTTCGTCGCCGACTCCCTGAAGCGCTCCGGCCGCCTGGACGCCGCGGTCGCTCCACTCAGCGACTAGCAGTCACCAGGCCGACGGACTTCCGGACGAAGAAGTACCCGTCGGCGTCGATCTTTGCTTGTACCTGCTCACGCGTGGCGGCCTGCTGTGCCGGGTCCAACGGCCCGCTGGTGAGGCTGTCGAGATAGGCCAGCACCGGTTCGGCCGTCGGCACCCGCAGGTCGTCCGGGAAGTCCTCGACGGCCACGTCGGTGAAGTGCTCGGCGACCAACGCCTCGGCGGTCTCGGTCACGAGATCGTTCAAGACCATCCCGCGCAGCAGGTCCGGCCGCCCGACAGCCGGCCCGAGGTCCAGCAGCTCGGCCAGGTGCTCCCGCCCGTTGAGCGCCGCCACCAACCGCCCACCCGGCCGAAGCACCCGAGCGAACTCCGCCAGCGCCACCGACGGATCGTCCAGGTGGTAGAGCATGTGGTTCGCGATCACCAGATCGAAACTCGCGTCCGCGAACGGCAAACGCTCCGCATCAGCCCGCCGTACGACGGCACCGGGCACCCGCCGCAGCTCCTCGCACATGGCATCCGAAGCATCGGTCAACGTCAGCCGCGCCCCACCAGCAGAAACCTCACCCCACAACTTCCCGGTCCCCGCCCCCACCTCCAACACATCCCCGCGCGGCTCCAGCCGCTCACCCAACCACCCGAACCACCCCTGCGGATTGGTGCTGAACTCGTGCAAGGCCATCCGGGCCTTCAGTCGATCAGAACCAACGTACTGAGCAGCAGCGTGCGCGGCGGGGGTCGTCATGGCTCCACCGTAGATCGTCAGCCCGTGTGGCGGGTGAAGGCGGTGAGTGCACGGCTCAGTCCGACCGGACCACCGTGCTGATCACGTCGTTGAACGCCTCGGTCGAGGACGGGTGGGTGAAGATCGAGCTCTGCAGCGTGGTCGCCGTGACGCCCTGGCGCATCGCCAGCGCGACCACGTTGACCAGCTCCTGCGCGTCGACGCTGAGCAGGGCCGCCCCGAGGATCTGGTCGGTGTCCAGGTCGATCACGAACTTCATCGCGCCCCGGGTCTCCTCGACGATGTACGCCCGCGGCATCGCGACGATCTCCGCGACCGGCTGGTACCCGATCTTGATCCGGTGCCCGGCCGCGCGGGCCGCCTTCTCGGTCAGCCCGACGGTCGCCAGCGGCGGCGACATGAACAGCGTCTGCGGTACGGCGACGCGGTCGGTCGTGGTCCGCTTGCCCTCGCCGATCAGCTGGTCGAGCACGATCCGGCTGTCGTCGAGCGAGATGTAGGTGAACTGCGGCCCGCCGTTGACGTCGCCGAGCGCGAAGATGTGCGGCCGGCTGGTGCGCAGGTGCTCGTCGACCTCGACCGCGCCGCTGGCCGTCGTACGGACGCCGGCGTTGTCCAGCTTCAGCGCCGCCGTCGCCGGGCGCCGCCCGGTCGCGGAAAGGATCGCGTCCGCGGTCACCGTGTGCTCGCGACCGTCCTTCTCGTAAACCACGGTGTCCGAGTCGCGGATCTCCAGCACCCGCGCACCGGGCACGATCCGGACGCCTTCGTCGGTCAGGATCCGCTCGGCGACCGCGGCGATGTCGTCGTCCTCGCGGCCGAGGATCCGCGGCGACGCCTCGAGCACGGTCACCTGCGACCCGAACCGCCGGTAGATCGAGGCGAACTCGATGCCGAGGTAGCCACCGCCGATCACGACCAGCCGGTCGGGCAGGTGGGTGGTGTGGATCAGGTCGACGTTCGTCATCGTCAGCGGGCTGTCCCGCAGGCCCGGGACGTCCGGGATCACCGGCTCGGACCCGGTGTTGATCAGGATCGTCTCGCCGCGCACCTCGACCCGGCCGGCGCCGGTCTCGACCGCGACCGTGTGCTCGTCGACGAACGACGCCTCGCCGGTGATCACGGTGATCGTCTCGGCGCCGTCCAGGGCCTCGAAGTTGCCGGCCCGGAACGACGAGGTGATCGCCTGGACCTCCCCGACGGCCCGCTCGAACCACTCCTGCGGCGGGTCGTTCGCGCGGCGCTTGCCGGAGCGGTGCACCAGCGCCTTGGTCGGAACGCAGCCCACGTTCGGGCAGGTGCCGCCGTACATCTGGTCGGACCGCTCGATCAGTACGACGCGACGCCCGAGACGGCCGAGCGTCTCGGCGGCGATCTTGCCGCCCTTGCCGAAACCGATCACCACGACGTCGGCCCGGAGCAGGTTCTCTGAGGTCATGTCTGGAGTGTCGCTCGTACACTTGATCCGGACCAGTCGTTCCCAACTCAGATTCCGGTCGTATCGTCTCATGGACTCCATCAGCCATCTGCTCCAACTAGCCGGCCTGCAGGCCACCCTCGACAAGCGCTGCCTGCTCTCCGCCGCGACCGAGATGAAGGTCCCGGCGTACGGCGAGACGGACGCGACGTTCCACCTGCTGCTCGACGGCGAGTGCACGCTCGAGCTGCCCTCGGGCTCCTACCCGTTGCGGGCGGGAGAGGCCGTGATCCTGCCGGGGAGCTCGCCGCACTTCGTCCGGACCCAGGGGGTCGAGCCGGTGCGCGGGGTGGTCGACATCCCGGGCCCGGCGTTCGGCACGATCCGCAGCCAGTACGACGGGGAGCCGGTCATCGACCTGTTCTGCGGCTACTACACCCCGGGCTCCGCCGCGGGCGCGATGCTGTTCCGCAGCCTGCCGGACCCGCTGATCGTGTCCGTCGCGGCCGACGAAGAGGCGATCCGCGCGCTCTGCACGATGATGCGCGGCGAGGCCGGCAACCCCGGTCCGGGGGCGGCCGCGATCCTGACGAGCCTGTGCGAAGCGCTGCTGGCGATGATCCTGCGGCGCTCGGGCCTGACCGCGACCCCGCTGTGGACGGCCGTCGAGGATCCGCGGATCGCGGACGCGATCGACGCCGTCCTGCGGGAGCCGGGCGCGGACTGGTCGGTCGAGCGGCTCGCGCAGGTGGCGTCGATGTCGCGGGCAACCTTCGTCCGGCACTTCGGCAAGCACACCGGGACGACGGTCAACGGGCTCGTCACCCGGATCCGGATGATGGTCGCCGCCGACCTGCTCGGCCGCGAGGGCGGCGAGGAGCACACCGTCGCGACGGTCGCGGCCAAGGTCGGCTACCAGTCGGAGTCGGCCTTCAGCCGGGCCTTCCAGCAGGCCACCGGCAGTACGCCGGGCCGGTTCCGGCGGCTCCCATAGATCCCGACTGGCCGTCGGGACGGTATCCGGTATACCATTGGCGACTAATCGAATAGCTACACTAACTGAAGAGCAAGTGGAGGGGAGTATTCCCCCCGAGTCCGCCGCGGTCGTGTCGCATCACGCCGTACGGGCTCGCAACGGCAGTGTCGTCATCACGGAAGGCCTGGGCGGCCGACCCGGTGCTGCCGGTCCGGGCGTCCCGCCCGGGCGGAAGAGACCTCCGGACCAGGTGCTGTCTGTCGTCGTCCGGAGGAACCGTCATGGTCTCTGTCATGTCCCCTGCCGTCTGGGTGCTCACGATCGTCGGGTTGCTGGCGATCGTCGCCTTCGACCTGATCGTGATCGCGCGCCGCAAACACACCGTCACGATCAAGGACGCCACCCGGTGGGTGCTGTTCTACATCGGTCTGGCGGCGTTGTTCGCGATCGCGCTGTTCGCCTTCAGTCCCGGCGCGAGCGGGGGAGAGTTCGTCGCCGGCTACATCACCGAGTACAGCCTGAGCGTCGACAACCTGTTCGTGTTCGTGATCATCATGGCCCGGTTCGCGGTGCCGTCACTGGCCCAGGACAAGGTGCTCTACATCGGCATCGTGGTCTCGATGCTGCTCCGCGCGGTGTTCATCCTGGCCGGCGCGGCCGCGATCGCGGCGGCCAGCTGGGTGTTCTACATCTTCGGCGCGTTCCTCGTCTACACCGCCGTACGGCTGGCGCTCGAGGGTGAGAACGACGAGCAGGACTTCCAGGAGAACGTCGTCATCCGCGGGATGCGCAGGATCCTCCCGCTGACCCACGACTACGACGGCAGCAAGCTCGTCACCCGGGTCGACGGCCGCCGGATGCTCACCCCGCTGGTGATCGTGATCTCCGCGATCGGGATGGCGAACGTGATCTTCGCGCTCGACTCGATCCCGGCCATCTTCGGCCTCACCCAGGACGCCTACGTCGTGCTGACCGCCAACGCGTTCGCGCTGATGGGCCTGCGGCAGCTGTACTTCCTGATCGGCGGCCTGCTGGAGCGGGTGATCTACCTGAACGTCGGCCTGTCGGTGATCCTCGCGTTCATCGGCGTCAAGCTGATCATCGAGGCGCTGCACGGCTCGCACATCGACGACATCGGCGCGATCCACCTGCCGCACATCGGCATCGCCACCTCGCTCGGCTTCATCGCCGGCACGCTGCTCGTCACCACCGTCGCCAGCCTGATCAAGTCCGGCTACGACCGGCGCCGCCTGGAGACCGAGGCCGACTGACCCTCCCGCGGGCGACGTGCTCGTCGGCGCTGCCGCGCAACGGCGCTGTTTTCGCCCGTGGTTCACCCGGTTGATCCCCGTCGTCAGGGGTACCATCGAAGTGCCTGGCCCGGCCGTTCCCCCGTGATGGTCGGGTCAGGACTTTGTCCGGACGAGACCCGCCACGGCGAGGCCCGAGGGACCGATGAACACGACAGAGCCCGTCGCCCGGACATCGTGTACGTCGACGGAAGCCGGGCGCCGTCGCGTAGTGGTGGCTTCGGCTCGTTCGACCTGGCGCTGGGATGCGAGATCGCCGGCGCGGTCGCGCGCATGCACCGCCTGACCTGGGAGCTGCGCCTACCGGTACGACGCGCTGAACGGGCTGATCCGCTGCGCAGGGTCGAGGAGTTTCTGGAGACTGTCCAGGGGTGGCACGGCCGGGAAATTGTTCCTGGGGTGGAGGAGCTCGTCAGCGGACTGGCCGAGGTGTCCTCGCGGGTGCGCTCGGTTCTGGAGCGTGAGCAGGAGATTCCTTCCGGGCTGGTGCACGCGGACATCACCGAGACGAACGTCCTGGTGGATCAGGACGGACACCTGCTGGCGCTGCTCGACTTCGACGACTGCCTGGACTCCTACCGCCTGTACGACCTCTGCTCGGTGGTGTCGTCGTGGGGTCTGGACGACGAACGACGGCTGGACGTCGAGCGAGCTGCGCGGCTGATCTCGGCGTACACGGAAGCGAGGCCGGTCACGCAGGCTGAGCAGCAGGTGCTGCCGGGGTTGCTGATGGTCTACGTCGCTGCCGGGGGTTGTGAGTTCCTCACCGGGGTCTGGGAACGCAAGGCCTTCGTCGACGGGGTGAGCGACAGTTTCGCGGCGACGACTTTTCTGTCGCTGCTCGGGGACACGCCCTGGCAGGACTCGTTGCGGGATGCGTGCGTCGTCGCGGACCAGCGGTGAGGGTCAGGTGACCGGCTGCCGTCCTCCTCCTCGGCGCTGATCACCCAGCCGGCCAGCCGGCCAGCCGATCGCCGTCGGACTCGTCCCACCAGCGCATCGCCGTGCAGCCGATCAGCTGGTCGTTGTCCAGGGCAACAAACTCCGGGGTGAAGCCGCCCGGACGGCGTCCACGCCGTCGGTCACCGCGAGCGCGCGCAGGTCTATGGGCGCCGATTATCCCGGTGCGCCGGCCGGAGCGTACCGGGATAATGGCCGGATGCCTCCCGCGCCGTACGACGTCGCCGCCCTGCTCGGTCTTCCGGTCGAGAAGCTCGAGGAGGTCCAGCGCACCGATCCGGGCGATCCCGGCAACGGCGTGTGGTTCCTGTGGACCGGCGGTGGGGAGTGTGTCGTCCTCCGGCGGTACCACGTGCTGCGCACCAAGCTGGACCTGCTGTTCGAGGCCAAGGTGCTCGCGCATCTCACCCATCGAGGCTGGAACGTGCCGAGCACGGTCGCCGGGCCGATCGCGTACGGCGAACGCCTGTGGGCCGCGACGCGTTTTGTGCCGGGGGAGGCACGGCGCAACGAGACGCCCGAGCAGCGGGCCGAGCGGGGTGCGGTGCTGGCACGGCTGCACGCGGATCTGCGGGACCTCGAGATCGACCTTCCGCAGCGCGAGGGGTTCTTCCAGGGCTGCGACCTGGTGGCGATGGGCAACTTCCAGGACTGGGCGCCGGGTGTCGCCGGACTGCGGTCGCAGCGGCCCGATCTGGCGGACTGGGCCGACCGCGCGATGGCCGGCGGCATCGAACTGGTTGCTGAGCGCAACTTGCTGGACCTGCCGCAGACGGTCGTGCACGGCGACTTCGCGGAGTGGAACGTGCACTTCGATCCGCTCGGCGTGATCGACTTCGACCTGGCCCACACCGACAGCCGGAGCTGGGAGTTCGTGATGGCGCGCGTGCACCGCTCGCCGGAGCTGCTCACGGCGTACCAGCAGAAGGCGACCGAGCTGGGCATCCCCTTGTCGGCCGAGGAGCTGGCCGCGATCGAGCCGCTGGAGCGGATCTTCCGCATCAACATGGTGATGGCCGACCTGTGGACCGGCCAGCACGCCGGCCGCTTCAACCTCGAGTCGATCGAGCACCAGCTGGGTCGCACCGGCTGGCCGCGCCCCTGACACACTTCGCCCATGCCCAACCTGACCGCCCCGGCCCTGCCGGCCGGGACCCTGCGGCAGATGCCCCAGCCGCGACTCACAGGTCTACGCCCGTGGCGCGAAGCCGACACTCCAGCCGTGCGCGAAGCCTTCAGTGATGCGGGGACCCAGCGGTGGCACGTCCTGCGGATCGACGACGACGCCGAAGCGCTCGCCTGGATCGCGCGGTGGCCGCGGCGTTGGGCGGCGGAAGAAGCAGCCAGCTGGGCGATTGTCAGCGACGATCAGGCCATCGGCCAGATCGGGCTGCGCCAGATCAGCCTGTACGAGGCCAAGGCGCACATCTCCTACTGGACACTTCCGGCCGCGCGCGGCCGAGGGCTGGCCGGGCAGGCCGTGCGGACGCTGACCGACTGGTGCTTCGGGACGCTCCGGTTGCACCGGTTGTCGATCGAGCACTCGGTGCACAACGAGAGCTCATGCCGGGTCGCATCCAAGGCCGGGTTTCCCCTGGAGGGCACGTTGTGCGGGTCGATGCTGCACGCCGACGGCTGGCACGACGCTCACAGTCACGGGCGGCTGCGCGGGGACTGACAAGTCCTGACATACTCGGACCGTTTGCCGTCCCCGAGCCCGCCAGGAGAGTCATGTCCGACGCGCCGTTGCGCATCATTCAGGTCGGGGCGGGCTCGATGGGCCGGACCTGGCTGCACACGATCGCCAACTCTCCGGACACCGACCTGGTCGGGCTGGTCGATCTGGATCTGGGGCTGGCGCAGCGGATCAGTGAGGACGAGCTGGCGGCGCTGGTCCCGGTCGCGCGCAGCTTGACCGAGCTGAAAGAGCTGACCGGCGCCGACGCCGTGGTCAACGTGACCGTGCCGGGGGCGCACAACGTGGTCAACGAGGAGGCGCTGCGGGCCGGTCTTCCGGTGCTCTGCGAGAAGCCGATCGCGCCGACCGTTGCCGACGCGCAGTACATCGCCGGCGTTGCCGAGGAGACCGGGCAGCTGCTGATGATCAGCCAGTCCCGCCGGTACCTCAACCAGTTCACCGCGCTTCGGCAGGCGACCGCCGAGCTCGGCCGGATCGCGAGCGTGTCCTGCGAGTTCGCCAAGGCGCCGCACTTCGGCGGGTTCCGCGAGGAGATGCCGCACCCGTTGCTGGTCGACATGGCGATCCACCAGTTCGACTCGACCCGCGCCCTGCTCGGCGCCGATCCGGTCAGCGTGTACTGCGAGTCGTACAACCCCGGCTGGAGCTGGTTCGCCGGGGACGCCGCGGCGACCGCGATCTTCGAGTTCCCCGGCGGCGCGCGGTTCGTCTTCCGCGGCAGCTGGGTCGCTCCAGGGCAGGAGACGTCCTGGAACAGCCACTGGCGAGTGAGCGGAGAGCGCGGTACCGCGTTGTGGGACGGCGATAACACTCCCTCGACCGGTGACCCGCTGCAACCGGTCGCTGTCGGGCAGGAGCCCGAGCAGACCGCCGGCTCGCTGGCCGAGTTCGTCGCGTGCGTGCGCACCGGTACGCCGTCGCAGTCCGATGCGCGCGGCAACGTCGCGTCGCTGGCCATGGTCGAGGCGGCGGTCCGCTCGGCCACCGAGCGCCGCCGGGTCGAGCTCGGCGAGGTCGTCGGCGGCTGATCGTCAAAGTCTTGACATAGTCGGCGAAAACCAGTTGACTGCGACATAGTTAACACCAGAAATAAACTGGTACGGACCGGAGGCGACCGCTCAGAACGCCTCCGTTCCGTTCGCGGTACTGCCCGGATCCACTGGCGGGGCCAGTGGATCCTTTCGGCGTTCCCGGAACCCCTGGGTGCCCTCGGCAATCACCGGAACACCTTACAAACAAGGGGTTTCGCCGAGTTGGTCAACATCGGATATCGACCGGCGTGGTGGCTCTTCCGCAACGCCGGGTTCTGTGTCATTCTCCCGGAGAAGAGTTCCGAGATCCTATCGGATATCGGTTTCGCTGCAAGCGGTACGCGAGTCGTCACAGCACGTGCAGGACCAGGAAAGGGATTCGGCGAGTGAGTGGAACGATCGAGGTGAACCCCGCACCCCCGGCGCCGGTGGTGAAACAGGCGGTGACCAGTATCCGCCGCCGGCCGACCCGCCGGGCGGCGGCGAGCCGGAGCTTCCGGCGGCACTGGCAGCTCTACCTGCTGATCCTGCTCCCGGTCGCGTACTTCGTGATCTTCAAGTACATCCCGATCTCCAACGCGGTGATCGCGTTCAAGAACTACAGCCCGATCAAGGGCCCGTGGGGCAGCGACTGGGTCGGCTTCAAGAACTTCGAGCTGTTCTTCGACAACCCGGTCTTCTGGACGCTGCTGAAGAACACCTTCGGCCTGGCCCTCTACACCGTGCTGGCCAGCTTCCCGATCCCGATCATCCTGGCGCTGGCCCTGAACGAGATCCGCCAGGGCGTGTTCAAGAAGACCGTCCAGCTGGTCACCTACGCGCCGTACTTCATCTCCACCGTCGTGGTGGTCTCGATGACGCTGCTGGTGCTGTCACCGCGGCTGGGGTTCGTCAACGACGCGATCGGCCTGTTCGGCATACCAGCGGTCGACTTCCTCGGTGACCCGAACTACTTCCGGCACATCTACGTCTGGTCCGACGTCTGGCAGACCACCGGGTACTCCGCGGTGATCTACCTGGCCGCGCTGGCCGGCATCGACCCGGCGCTGCACGAGTCGGCCCGGATCGACGGCGCCAGCCGGCTGCAGCGGATCTGGAACGTCGACCTGCCCGGCATCATGCCGACCGCGGTGATCATCCTGGTCCTCGGCGTCGGCAACATCATGTCGATCGGGTTCGAGAAGGTCTTCCTGCTGCAGAACCCGCTGAACCTGGCCCAGTCGGAGATCATCGCGACCTACGTCTACAAGACCGGTCTGCTGAACGCCGACTTCTCGATGGCGACCGCGATCGGGCTGTTCAACTCCGTGGTCAACCTCTTCCTGCTGCTGGTGGTCAACTTCGCCGCCAAGCGGATCACCGGAAACGGACTCTGGTCATGACGACGACTACGACAACGCCCCGGACCGACACCAGGATCGAGGAGACCCGTGGCGACCAGATCTTCCTGATCGGCGTCAAGGTGATGCTCTGGATCGCCCTGATCGCGGTCGCGCTGCCGCTGATCTACATCGTGGCCAGTTCGTTCAGCTCCGCCTCGGCCGTCTCGGCCGGCCGGGTGCTGCTCTGGCCGGTCGAACCGAGCCTGCGCGCCTACCAGGAAGCGCTCGGGGATCCGGCCATCGTGCGCGGCTACGTGAACTCGCTGATCTACGCCGTCGGCGGCACGCTGATCAGCGTCTCGCTGACGATCGCGATCGCCTACCCGCTGTCGCGCAGCACGTTCTTCGGCCGCAACGTGATCATGACCGGGCTGATCTTCACCATGCTGTTCTCCGGCGGCCTGATCCCGACGTACCTGGTGGTGCAGGACCTGCACATGCTGGACACCCGGTGGGCGATGGTGATCCCGAGCGCGATCGGCGTGTGGCAGGTGATCATCGCGCGGACCTTCTTCCGTTCGACGATCCCCGACGACCTGTACGAGGCGGCCACCCTGGACGGCGCGAGCGACCTGCGCTTCCTGTGGTCGGTGGTGCTGCCGCTGTCCAAGCCGGTGATCGCGGTGATCGCCCTGATGTACGTGATCTTCCAGTGGAACAGCTACTTCGACGCGCTGGTCTACCTGAAGGACCCCTCGCTGTACCCGTTGCAGATCGTGCTGCGCAACGTCCTGATCCTCAACAAGTCGGGTATCGACGCCGGCGACCTGGCCGGAAAGCTGGAGCAGCAACAGCTGGCCAACGTTCTCAAGTACGCGCTGATCGTCATCTCGACGCTGCCCGTGCTCGTCATCTACCCGTTCGTCGCTCGCCACTTCACCAAGGGCGTGATGGTCGGCGCAGTCAAGGGCTAGCTGCCCAGCGGTAAGTACGTCCCCGAGAAAGGAACAAGGGAAATGCGCTCAACCATGGGCAAGGTGGCCGCGCTGGCGGTGGCCGCGACGCTGGCCGTCGCGGGCTGTTCGTCCGGCGACGACTCCGAGGACGGTGCGGCCAACGAGGTCAGCGCCGACGGCAAGGTCGTCATCGACACGCTGGCGCCGGCCGACCCGCGCACCAACCTGGACACCAACCTGGTCACCAAGGCGATCAGCGACAAGTTCAAGATCCAGTTCCGCTGGCAGACCACCACCTTCGACGGCGGACCGGCCAAGGAGAAGCGGCAGATCGCGCTGGCCAGCGGTGACTACCCCGACCTGTTCATGCTGATCCCCTGGGTGGACGGCTTCACCCAGGCCGAGGTACTCAAGCTCGGCGGCCAGGGTGTCGCGCTGCCGCTGGAGCAGCTGATCAAGGACAACGCGCCGAACATCCAGAAGGCGCTGGACGAGAACAAGACGCTGAAGGAGATGTCGACCGCCCCGGACGGTCACGTCTACGCGCTGCCGCAGTGGTCGGACTGCCAGCACTGCACCTATCCGGACAAGCTGTGGATCAACAGCGCCTGGCTGAAGAAGCTCGGTCTGCAGACGCCGAAGACCACCGAGGAGCTGCGCACGGTCCTGCGCGCGTTCAAGACCCAGGACCCGAACGGCAACGGCAAGGCCGACGAGATCCCGATGACGACCGACGTCCAGGACAGCAGCCTGATGGGCTACCTGATGAACGCGTTCGCCTACAACCCGGTCGGCGCCAACAACGGCGTCCGCTCGCTGCTCGCGCTGGACGGCGACAAGGTCGTCACGCCGGTGAACAAGCCGGAGTGGAAGGAGGGCCTGAAGTACATCAACTCGCTGTACAAGGAGGGCCTGATCGACCAGGGCTCGTTCACCCAGAACGCCGAGGCGCTGCAGGCCCTGGGCAACGACCCGAAGGCGGTCCGGGTCGGCTCGTCGCCGCTGCTGCACCCGGCGATCTTCGTCCAGCTCGGATCCAAGGACGGCCGGGACAAGCAGTACGACGCCGCGCCGCCGCTGACCGGTCCGAACGGCAAGAGCTTCACCGGCTACAACTACCCGAGCTCGACCGGCTACACCTTCATGCTGACCAACAAGGCCAGCAAGGAGGCGCAGGTCGCCGCGATCAAGATGCTCGACTACCTCTACAGCGACGAGGGCCGCAAGGTCGGCGTGATGGGCCCCGAAGGGGTCGGCTGGGTCAAGCCGCGGCCTGGTGACGTGGCGCTGGACGACAAGACCAAGGTCGCCTACTACCGCAAGGGCGAGACCGAGCACCCCACGAACATCTCCTGGGACGCGATGGCGCAGTACAACATCACCCAGGCGTACCGCAACGAGCAGGCCACGCCGAAGGACATCTACAGCGACGCCGGCTACGAGCGGCGCCTGTTCGAGGCCACCAAGCAGTACGTCGGCCACGAGGACAAGGCCCAGTGGTTCCCGCAGACCTCGGTCTGGCCGGACCCCGCGCTGGCCGGTGAGCTCGCCACGCTGCAGACGAACCTGAACAACTACGTCACGCAGAACCAGCTCGCCTTCATCACCGGGTCGAAGAACATCGACACCGGCTGGGACGAGTTCGTGAAGGGTCTCGACGGGACCGGGATGACCCGGTACCTGGAGATCCAGCAGCAGGCCTACGACAAGTACAAGTCCGGCTCCAAGTAACAAGCCACCCGAAGGAAGACCATGTCGCACGAGTTGTGGTTCCGTACGCCCGCACCGGACTGGTTCGAGGCGTTACCGATCGGGAACGGGCATCTCGGCGGCATGGTCTTCGGCCGGGTGGCCGACGAGCGGGTCGCGCTGAACCTGGACGACGTCTGGTCCGGTGACGGGCCGCGCACGGTGCAGGTCGCCGACGGGCCCGCCGTACTGGCTGACGTACGGCGGTTGCTGCTCCACGACGGGAACCGGCTCGCGGCCACCGAGCGGACCCGGGCGCTGCAGGGGCCGCTGGTCGAGTCGTACCAGCCGCTCGGTGATCTGCTGATCACCTCGCCCGGCGGGGGCGCCGTCCAGGACTACCGGCGCAGCCTCGACCTGCGGACCGGGATCGCCGCGACCAGCTACACGCAAGGTGGAGCCAGGTTCCGGCGCGAGAGCTACGTGTCCACACCGGACCAGGTGCTGGTCTGGACGATCACGGCCGACGCGCCGGGATCGGTGAACCTGTTGGCCGCGCTGACCAGCGTGCACCCGGTCGAGCCGTCGGTGGTCGACAGCCGGACGATCGGGATCACCGGGCGCGCGCCGTCCGACCTCACCATCGAGTACCGGGAGAGCCCGGACCCGATCCGGTACGAGGACGGCCGGGGGATCGGGTTCGGCGTGGCGCTGCGGGCCTTCGCCGAAGGCGGCACGCTCGCCGCCGGACCGGACGGGCTCACCGTCGAGGGCGCGGACTCGGTCACGCTGGTGCTGTCCGCGGCCAGCAGCTTCCAGGGGTGGTCGGTGCCGCCGGCGCGTGAGCTGCCGCTGCCGGACGCCGTACGGCTGGTGGATGCTGTTGCTCCCGACAGGCTTCTCCAGCGGCACCTTGACGACCACACCGCGCTGTACGACCGCGCCGGGCTCACCCTCGGTACGCCGGTCGACCTGCCGACCGACGAACGCGTTCGCGCGGTCGGTGCTAGAGGCAACGATCCTGACCTGGCCGGGCTGCTCTTCGCCTTCGGTCGGTACTTGCTGATGGCATCGTCCCGGCCGGGCACCCAGGCGGCCAACCTGCAGGGGATCTGGAACCAGGACCGCCGCCCGATGTGGGCCAGCGACTGGACCAACAACATCAACACCCAGATGAACTACTGGCTCGCCGACGTGACCGGTCTGCACGAGTGCTTCGACCCGTTCACCGATCTGCTCGAAGGCCTGGCTGAGTCGGGCCACGAGACCGCCCGCATCCTGTACGACGCCCCCGGCTGGGTCTCCCATCACAACGCCGACATCTGGCGCGCGACCTGGCCGGTCGGCGACGGCGGCGACGACCCGGTCTGGGCGATGGCCGCGACCTGCGGCGTCTGGATGTCGGCCCACCTGATGGAGCACCACCGCTTCCACCCCGACGAGGCCTGGCTGCGCGAGCGGGCGTACCCGATCTTGGCCGGCGCGGCCGAGTTCGTGCTGGCGATGCTCGTCGAGGACGGCGACGGCCGGTTGCAGTTCGTCCCGTCGACGGCGCCCGAGCACCACTTCCTGCTGCCGTCGGGGGAGAAGGCGTCGGTCGACGTCACCTCGACGTACGACCTGTGGCTGATCCGCGAGCTGTTCGCGAACCTGTCCGAAGCGGAGACCGCGCTCGGCCTGGCGTCCGACCTCGCCGCCCGCTTCGCGGCTGCTGTCGACCGGCTGCCCGGGATCGGGCTGACCGAGGACGGCCGGATGCTCGAGTGGCAGACCGACTGGCCGCCGTCGGAGTTCGACCACCGGCACCAGTCCCACCTGTACGGGCTGTACCCCGGCAACCAGATCGACCCGGCCCGTACGCCGGAGTGGGCCGGCGGCGTCCGCAAGTCGCTCGAGCTCCGCACGTCGGGTCGTCCGGCCGGTGGCTGGACCAGCGCCTGGCTGATCGCGCTGTACGCCCGTTTGTCCGAGCCGCAGAAGGCCGCGGACGTCGTACGGGACTACACCAGTCGCCTGGTCGCCGGAAGCCTGCTGCACCGCGACGGCGACATCTTCCAGATCGACGCGAACTTCGGCCTGACCGGCGCGATCGCCGAGTTGCTGATCCAGAGCCACACGGACGTCGTACGGGTGCTTCCGGCTCTTCCGTCCGAGTGGCCGACCGGCTCGTACCACGGCCTCCGGGCGCGCGGCGGCCTCGCGGTCGACGTCACCTGGCAGGACGGGCAGATCACCGAGACGCTGGTGCGCGCCGACCGGGCGGGTCGCTTCCGGATCGCCCTGGGGGCAACGGCCGAGCCGATCGAGGTCGAGCTTCCGGCCGGTGAGACGGTCCGGCTGTAGCGGGTCGGTGACCGGCGGTTCGGGTGGGTGGGATGCGCAACAAAATGAGGGTTGCCTAACCAAACTCATGTAATGTCCGCTACGGATCTACCGTCTGAGAAGAGGACACAACATGAGGAGCCGATGGACCGCGGCCGTCGCGGGACTGGCCGTGCTCGGCCTGGCACTGGCCGGCTGCGGCGGCGACGACAAGTCGGCCGACACCGGTGTCGGCGACACCGGTGTCGGCGACACCGACGTGGCGACCGGCGGGCGGCTGTTCTCGACCGCCGACGCGGAGACCGCGAAGCTCGGCTCGGACGCCGCCGACGGCGTCTTCCCGCGGACGGTCAAGCACGCGCTCGGCGACACCAAGCTCGAGAAGAAGCCCGAGCGGGTCGTCGTCCTGGACAGCGGTGAGCTGGACGGCGTGCTCGCGCTCGGCATCACGCCGGTCGGCATGGGCACCAACGCCGGCCAGAACGCGGTCCCGAGCTACCTGGCCGACAAGGCGCAGGGCATCCCGAGCGTCGGCGGCGTCAGCGAGCTCAACCTCGAGGCGATCGCGAACCTGAAGCCCGACCTGATCCTCGGCAGCAAGCTGCGCGCCAACGACCTGTACGCCAAGCTCAGCGCGATCGCGCCGACCGTGATGAGCATCCGGCCCGGGTTCCCGTGGAAGGAAGACTTCCTGCTCGTCGCGGACTCCCTCGGCGAGGAGGCCAAGGCGACGCAGACGCTGAACGACTACCAGAAGCGCGCCGACGAGGTGAAGAGCAAGGTCGAGGGCTCACCGACGATCTCGCTGGTCCGGTTCCGCCCGGCCGACATCCGGCTGTACGGCAACCTGTCGTTCATCGGCGTGATCCTGAAGGACATCGGTCTGCCGCGGCCGAAGGTGCAGGACATCCAGGAGCTCGCGCTGGAGATCTCCCAGGAGAACATCGGCCAGGCCGACGGCGACCGGATCTTCTACTCCAGCTACGGCAAGCCGGAGACGACCGCGGAGAACACCGTCGTCAACGGGACGCTGTGGAAGTCGCTGTCCGGCGTGAAGTCCGGCCATGTGCAGCGGGTCAACGACGAGGTCTGGTTCCTCGGCCTCGGGCCGATCGGCGCCCAGGCGACGCTGACGGACCTGGAGAAGTACCTGTCCGCCAAGAGCTGACGCTCAGTCCGGTACGCGCCCGCGGTCGTTCACCGCGACGTGCGGCGCGTACCGGCGTACGGCGCCTTCAAGCTCCTCGAACGACAGCGTCTTCGTGAGCAGGCTGCCCGGCCAGTCGCAGGACGGCCCCCAGTTCTTCGACAGCTTCGGCAGTTCGGCGTCCGGGACCTTCTGAACGATCAGGTACGACGACCAGCTCTCGTCCTCGTCGCCGTGCACCTCGCGCCGCTCGACCCGGCAGATACCGTGCACCTGTTCCCACGGCAGCTTCTGCGGCTGGTCGCCACCGAGGTAGACGCCCTCGCTGTCGATCGCGAGCAGGATCTCCTCGCTGTCGGCCTCGTGCCGGGACTCCGCGGTCGTGACCCAGCCGACGCCGAGCAGCACCGGCAGGCCGACCGCGAAGATCAGCGGCATTCCGCCGAGCGACAGCCAGACGGTCTCCAGCGGTTCGCGGACCGGTTCGTTCCTGGCCAGCGCGACCACGACGCAGCCGATGGTCAGCAGGATCATCAGACCGAAGACCACCAGGCCGACGTACAGGAGACCGGCCGTGCTCTCCCACCGGCTCTTGCGCACCACGAAGGAAGGTGGGGGCTCGGTCTTCGTCATAACCGCATTGTGTGCGCTGCGGGGGCCGGGCACCAGCCCCCGCGCGTCGCTCAGGCCGCCCCGGGTCGCGCCCTGACCAGGAGGGTGCTGGTCGCGGTGGCGACCAGGTCGCCGGCCGCGGTCTTGACGTTGCCTTCGGCAAATATCACCGAGCGGCCGCCCTTCACCACCCAGCCGGTCCCGACCAGCTCACCGGTGTCGGCCAGGACCGGGCGCAGGTAGTTCACCTTGATCTCGACCGACGTGTAGCCGACGCCGGCCGGCAGCGTGGTGTGCGCCGCGCAGCCCGTCACCGTGTCCAGCAACGTGCAGACCAGGCCGCCGTGCACCATCCCGATCGGGTTGTACGCCGCGTGCGACGGCCGGCAGCTGAACGCCACCTTGCCCTTCTCCGCGCTCACCGGGCCGAACTGCATCAGCACGGCGATCGGTGGTGGCGGGATGCTGCCGTCGGTCATGCCCTGGATGTACTCCAGTCCGCTGAGGGCCGCTGTCTCGGCCAGTACCTGCTCGGGATCGGTCCATTGGAACGTCTGCTCACCCATGGTCTGCATAATAGACTCAGCCAGGTTCTTTTGGGGGATCCGTCCTCCTCCGATCGGCGCTGCCGGTTCGCCGTCCGTCCCCCCAACGGATGAATTACCGGGGCCTTACGTGTCACGGACTTTGGTACGGGCCGGGTGTCCGTAAGAATCAACGTCATGCCCGACCGCCAGACAGCACTCGCCAGCCGCCCGCCGCGCAGCGCCGCCCGAAAGCGCCGCACGGGTGGGCAGCGCCGTACCGGTGGGCAGCGCCGTACTGGTGGTAAATGGCGTCGCGGCATCGTGATCGCGGTGCTGGCGATCCTGTCGGCGCTGCCGCTGATGTTCCACCGCTACGTGCCGAACACGGTCGGAAACCTGGGGAGCCTGCTCGACACGTTCCTGCCGTGGGTCGGGATCGCCGTACCGGTGCTGGCCGTCGCAGCGCTCGTACGCCGGTCCGCCACGGCCGGGGTCGCGTTACTGGTGCCGGCGGTCGTGTGGGGGTTGATGTTCGGTCACCTGCTGATCCCGAACGGGTCCGGCGGGCCGCACGACCTGCGCGTGCTCTCGCACAACGTGGGCGCGGACAACCCGGACCCGGAGCACACGGCGGCCGAGCTGCTGACGGCCGACGCGGACGTGATCGCGCTGGAGGAGATCACCTCGGCGGACCTGAAGATCTACAAGCGCGAGCTCGCCAAGACGTACCCGCACGTGGTGTCGCGGGGGACCGTGGCGCTGTGGTCGAAGTTCCCGGTCGAGGAGGGCAAGGCCGTCGACGTCGGCTTCTCCTGGACCCGCGCGCTGCGCGCCGAGGTCA
Source organism: Kribbella sp. DT2 (assembly GCF_049844575.1). Lineage (NCBI taxonomy): Bacteria > Bacillati > Actinomycetota > Actinomycetes > Propionibacteriales > Kribbellaceae > Kribbella > Kribbella sp. DT2. The sequence goes on from NZ_JBNCLH010000018.1 coordinate 47,141, forward strand.
GTACGCCGGAGGGCAAGGTCGCCTTCTACGTCGCGCACCTGGCATCGGTGCGGGTCGGCACCAGCGGCTTCACGTCCAACCAGCGCAACGAGACGATCAAGCAGCTCGCCCAGCAGATCGCGGCCGAGAAGCGCGCCGGGGTGGTCGTGATGGGCGACTTCAACGGTACGGCGAACGACCGCAGCCTCGCGCCGATCACCGCCGGTCTGCGGTCGGCCCAGGGGGCGGCCGGGCAGGGGTTCGGGTTCACCTGGCCGGCGAAGTTCCCGATGGCGCGGATCGACCACATCATGGTCCGCGGCGTGACGCCGACCAAGGCGTGGGTGATGGAGCAAACCGGCAGCGACCACCGGCCTGTGGTCGCGGAGCTTGCGGTCTAGGCCTCAGCGATCCCGTGCCGGTAGGCGTACCTCACGGCCTCCGCACGATGCCGCGCACCGATCTTGGCGAACGTGTTGTTGATGTGAGTCTTCACCGTCGCTTCCCCGATGAACAACAACGCCGCAATCTCCGGGTTGCTCAAGCCCTGCGCGATCAGCCGTAGTACCTCGGTCTCCCGAGCGGTCAATCCGTCGTTGCTCTTCGGCGCCGTCGAAAGCCCGGCCACCAATCGCCGCGACACCTCCGCATCGAACGTCGACTGCCCCGCCGCGGTCGCCCTGAGCGCCGCCCCGATCTCCACCCGCCCGGCGTCCTTCGTCAAGTACCCCCGCGCCCCTGCTTTCAACGCCTGAGCAATCGACGTGTCGTCCGCGTACGTCGTCAGCACCAGTACGGCGACTTCCGGGTGCTCAGCCGTGAGTCTCGCGGTCGCCTGCACCCCGTCCACCACCGGCATCTTCAGATCCATCAACACCACATCAACCCCGCCGGCGCTCGCCAACTCCACAGCCTCACCCCCGTTGGCCGCGGCCCCCACAACCTCCACTCCTTCCAGCAACCCGAGCAACGCCACCAGCCCTTCCCGCACCACCTGCTGATCATCAGCAACCACCACCCGAATCACGTCACTCATCCTCCACTTCCGCCACCACGACCCACTCCCCGTCAACAACCCCAGCCGACAATTCCCCACCCACCAAGGCCAACCGCTCCCGCATCCCCGCCAGGCCAAATCCCGCACCCGCGGCTGTGTCGCGATCTTCGGCGGGGGAAAGCGGAGGGGAGGCCTGGCCCCCCGCCCCGGCTGGCTTTGCGGCCGACGATCCGGCTGTTGGCTCACTAGCCAACCGCTCCCGCATCCCCACCAGGCCATACCCCGCACCCGCGGCTGTGCCGCGATCTTCGGCGGGGGAAAGCGGAGGGGAGGCCTGGCCCCCCGCCCCGGCTGGCTTTGCGGCCGACGATCCGGCTGTTGGCTCACTCCGCTCTTTCTCCGGCCGGAGCGGTCTTGGCCCGCGCGGCCCTTCCGGCCGCATGGCAGGCGGCCCCAGCCGGTTGCGGATCTCCAGTCGGACTGCCGTTGGGGAGTAGATCAGGTCGACCTCGGCAGGGCGACCGGGTGCATGGCGTGCCGCGTTGGTCAGGGACTCTCGGGCTGCGCCGAGGAGTGCGACGACGACACCGGGGTCGACAGCGCGGACTTCGCCGGTGACGGTGAAGCTGGGGATGCCCCCGTGATCCTGCCCGTGGTGCGCGGTCAGCGACTCGAGTGCCTCGGGCAAGGCGGGCACTTGGTCCTGCCGCAGCGTGGCGACCGCGTTGCGGGCCTCGGTCAGGCCTTGGACTGCGAGCCGGCGGGAGCGGCGGATTCGGTCCAGGGCTGCTTCGCGGTCGTCTTTCTCGGAGAGGAGGGCTTCGGCCAGTTCCAGCTGGACGCTCAGGGCGCCGAGCGAGTGTGCCAGTACGTCGTGGAGCTCGCGGGCGATGCGGGTGCGTTCGTCCAACGCGGCGGCGCGGGAGTGTTCGCGTTGGGCGAGCACGGTCTGGTCGAGGAGCTTCGCGGTCTGCTGGACGCGGAGCTCGTCGTGGCGGCGGTTGAGGCCGAAGAGGATCAGGACCGCGGTCCACAACAGCTGACTCAACAACCAGCTGCTCGTGCGGTCGTAGAGCGCGGTCGAGACGCCGTACGCGAGCGCGCAACCGATGCCGAGGGCAATGATCGGCTGGTTGCGGCGCAGTCGCGGCGTACGGACGAACGTCATCACCGCGACGTCGGTGACCGGGACCAGCACCAGGATGAGCGCGTTGGAACCAGGCATCCCGGTGATGACGGCGGCGCTCAGGGCGGCGTACGAGAGAAGCCCGAGCGACCACAGCTCGTGGTGGTGCATCAGGAACGTCCCGGCGAGGAAGCTGAGCAGCGCGGCGACGAGCACCGGCCAGGCCCACGGCTCGGACGGGCGCGCGGTGGCCAGGACGCCGATCATCACCGCGGTGATCAGCAACCGGGCGAGCACACCGTTCCACCCGAGCAAGCCGGATTGCTTCCTGATCAACGGTTCTCCTCCTCCCACGGCGCAGGCCGATCGTCGCACGCGACCCGGTCCTCATCACCGCGAAGTTATCCCCGCCGAGCGCGGGCCGACGACCAGCCGACGGTGGATCCTGGGGTGGAGAAACGCCCGGGCGCGGCCCAGCGGGACTGTGGTTGAAAGCAGGAGTAACGTTCCTCACCGGTAACAGCACCTTGCGTCACATGACGATGCGGAGGCCGGATGTTCGCGCAAGAATCGGTCCTGAGGCTCGACGCCCAGGCGATCGACTACATCATCATCGCGTTGTACTTCGTCTTCGTGCTCGGCATCGGGTACCTGGCCAAACGCGCGGTCTCGAACAGCCTCGACTTCTTCCTGTCCGGCCGCTCGCTGCCGGCCTGGGTGACCGGCCTGGCCTTCATCTCGGCCAACCTGGGCGCGATCGAGATCATGGGCATGTCGGCCAACGGCGCGCAGTACGGCATGCCGACCGTGCACTACTTCTGGATCGGCGCGATCCCCGCGATGCTGTTCCTGGGTGTCGTGATGATGCCGTTCTACTACGGCTCCAAGGTGCGCAGCGTGCCGGAGTTCATGCTGCGCCGGTTCGGTAAACCGGCCCACCTGGTGAACGCGATCAGCTTCGCGGTGGCCCAGGTGCTGATCGCGGGCGTGAACCTGTTCCTGCTCGCCACCATCGTCAACGTGCTGCTGGGCTGGCCGATCTGGGTCTCCACGATCGTTGCCGCGGTCATCGTTCTCAGCTACATCACGCTCGGCGGCCTGTCCGCGGCGATCTACAACGAGGTGCTGCAGTTCTTCGTGATCGTCGCCGCGCTGCTGCCGCTGACCATCGTCGGCCTGCACCGGGTCGGCGGCTGGCAGGGCCTGGTCGACAAGGTCACCGCCGCCCCGAACGGCGGCGCGGAGCAGCTGAGCGCCTGGCCGGGCAACCAGCTGAGCGGTTTCGACAACAGCTTCCTCTCGGTGATCGGCCTGGTCTTCGGCCTCGGTTTCGTGCTCTCGTTCGGCTACTGGACGACGAACTTCGTCGAGGTCCAGCGCGCGATGGCCAGCAAGAACATGTCGGCGGCCCGGCGGACCCCGATCATCGGCGCGTTCCCGAAGATGTTCATCCCGTTCATCGTGATCATCCCCGGCATGATCGCCGCGGTCGCCGTACCGGAGCTGCAGGCGGTCAAGGCCGGCACCGGCTCGGAGGTCACCTACAACGACGCGTTGCTGCTGCTGATGCGCGACCTGCTGCCGAACGGCATGCTCGGCCTGGCGATCACCGGTCTGCTGGCGTCGTTCATGGCCGGTATGGCGGCCAACCTGAGCTCGTTCAACACGGTGATGACGTACGACCTGCTCGAGCGGTACGTGATCAAGGACCGCAGCGACGGCTTCTACCTGCGCACCGGCCGCTGGGTGACCGTGGTCGGCACGCTGATCGCCGTCGGTACGGCGGCGATCGCGTCCGGCTACAGCAACCTGATGGACTACCTGCAGCAGCTGTTCTCGTTCTTCAACGCGCCGCTGTTCGCCACGTTCATCCTCGGCATGTTCTGGAAGCGGATGACGGCCACGGCCGGGTGGGTCGGTCTGGTCAGCGGTACGACGACCGCCGTGGTGGTCTTCGTCCTGTCCGAGACCGGCGTGATCAACCTGCCGGGCCAGGGCGCCAGCTTCGTCGGCGCCGGTGCCGCGTTCGTCGTCGACATCGTGCTCAGCGTCGTGATCAGCCTGGTCACCAGGCCGAAGCCGGACGAGGAGCTGAAGGGGCTGGTCTACTCGCTGACCCCGAAGGCGGACCGGACCGAGGCGGCCCAGGAGGGCGACCACGGCTGGTACCGCAAGCCGACCCTGCTGGCCGGGATCGCGCTCGCGATGACCGTCGTCCTGAACATCGTCTTCGGCTGACCCGGAAAGGAACGAGGAGATGGCAGACAAGCAGAAAGCCGGAGCGTTCGACATCCGGGTGGTGATCGCGCTGCTGATCGGCGTGTACGGCGTGGTGCTGACGATCCTCGGGATCATCGCCGACCCGGCCGAGGTGGACAAGGCCGACGGGCTGAACATCAACCTGTGGGGCGGGATCGCGATGCTCGTGTTCGCCGCGATCTTCGTGACCTGGTCGCGGCTGCGGCCGATCGTCGTACCGGCCGAGCCCGCGGAGGAGTCGGCCGCTGAGTAGGCAGTGACCTCCGGCGCTTGCGGTCGTTGTAAGACCACTAGCGCCGGTGGTCCTTTGCGGTGGGACGCCGGCATCGCCCCCGTTCCACCGCGAAGGACCACGTATGCCTGCTGCAGCTCCGTTGTCCCGCCGGGCCTTCCTGGCCCGGATCGGTGTGCTCGGTGCGGCCCTGGGCGGAGGCGGCCTGCTGGCCCGCGGCCTCCTCGCCCCGGCCGACGCCGCCACCGGTAACCCGCTCCTGCCACCGGCCGTCGACCTGATCCGGCCGGTGCTGGCCGAGCTCGCCCGCGACACCCTGAACGGCCTGACCGTGTTCGCGATGCCCGGCCCGGACGCCTACTCCCGCACCCAGGGCACCCCGAGCAGCACGCCGGGCGCGCTGGAGTCCGGCGCCACCGACTTCATGATCGAGGCCCTGGACAACTTCGTCCCGTTCCCGGACGCGATCGCGCAGCCGATCTCGGCCGCGCTGGTCACCGGGCTGGCCGACAGCGGGATCGCGCTGCCCGGGCTCGCGCTGCTCCCGCCGGAGCTGCGGCAGCTGGACCGCGCGCTCGCGTCGTACCTGCAGAGCGACGAGGCGATCCCGCTGTCGTTCCCGATCGCCGGCCTGCTGAACCTGATGGCCACCCAGGTCAACCCGCTCGCGGTCAGCGGCGTGCACCTGTCGCCGTTCGCGCGGCTCACGTACGCCGAGAAGGCGGCCGCGTTCGCCCTGATCGAGAAGACCGACTCCGACCTGGTCGCGCTGCTCGACGTGCACTTCCCCGAGCCGCTGAAGGAGTCGGTGTCGGGGCTGCTCAAGTTCGTCGGCGGTGCGCTGATCGAGTTCGCCACCTTCGGCGCGTACAGCGAGTACGGCGTGCTCGACAAGACCACCAAGACCCTGCGCCGGCGTCCGGTCGGCTGGACCCTCGCGGGCTACCAGCCGAACGGGCCGGTCGAGGGCTGGGACGACTTCATCGGCTACTACCAGGGACGCAAAGAGGTGCACGACTGATGCGCGACGTGATCGTGATCGGGGCCGGCGGTGGCGGCCCGGTGGTCGCCAAGGAGCTGGCCGCGAAGGGGCTCGACGTCCTGGTGCTGGAGGCCGGTCCGCGGCACGCGAAGCCGCGGGAGGAGTGGAGCACGTACGAGGAGGACGCGAACAACCCGCTGTCCGGGTACTTCCGGCTCGGCCCGACCGACCGCAGCAAGCCGGCCTGGTACCGGGAGTGGCCGCAGAACTCGTTCGTCTGGCAGCTGTCCGGCGTCGGTGGCACCACCCAGCACTTCTACGGCAACTACCCACGCGCGTACCCGGGCGTCTTCCAGGGGTACGACGGTGCCGACCGCAACGAGTACGACGTGAACCACCGGTTCCCGTTCACGTACTCCGAGCTGGTGCCGTACTTCGAGTGGGTCGAGGCGACGATGCCCGTGATGACGGCGGCGATGGGCACCAAGGAACAGGTGTTCTTCCAGGGCGCCGAGACGCTCGGGCTGCCGGTGCAGACCACGAAGACCACCTTGCGGCCGTCGTACCGGCCGCAGGAGAACGCGATCCTGCAGCCGGGTGGGACGGCCGGCAAGACGGCGGACAAGAACCTGCTGAACTACCCGCAGGCGACCGGGTGCACCTTCTGCGGCTACTGCTTCCAGGGCTGCATGCGGCCGAACGGTGCCCCGCGCAACCAGTTCGCGAAGCGCTCGACCGACAACAGCTACGTGCCGATGGCGTTGACCGCGAACGTGTGGGCGCGCGGCGGCAAGCCGGCCGAGCTGATCGCCGACGCGTACGTGACCCAGGTGCACAGCGAGAAGCGCAACGGCCAGCTGACCGCGACCGGGGTGACGTGGCGGGACAACGTGTCCGGCGACGAGCACCGCGAGGACGCCCGCGTCGTGGTGATGGCCGGCGGCTGCACCGAGAACCCGCGGCTGTGGATGAACAGCGGCCTGCCGAACCCGAACGGCTGGGTCGGCCGCGGCTACACCGACCACTTCTTCGACTGGATGATCGGCTCGTTCGACGACTACACCGGCAACCCCAAGGGCGTCGGGTCGAGCGCCCGCCTGGACTACCCGGGGTACGGCGGCCTGGAGAACGTCGGGTTGCCGCCCGCGCTGAACGCGTTCTCCGGTGCGCTGTCGGACAGCGGGATCCGCGGCCAGTACAAGAACGGGCGCGGCGCGACCGGGCCGTGGGACGGACCGGCCGGGCGGGTGATGGGCCCGGAGATGAAGGAGCTGATGGCCGGTGGCATCGACCACCTGCTGACCGTGCTGGTGATCACCGACGACGACGTCGAGGCGCAGAACCGGGTCACGCTGTCGGCGCTGCCGGCCGACGAGAACGGGCCGATCCCGAAGGTCACCTTCAAGCAGCGCAAGCGGACCAAGCGGACGCTGCGCAACCGGGAGTTCATGGCACGCAAGGCCGCCGAGCTGCTGCGTGGCGCGGGCGCGAAGAAGGTCTACCGGGTCGACTGGGCCCCGCTCATCCTGCACGTGCAGTCGTCGATGCGGATGGGGGAGTCGGAGAAGAACTCGGTGCTCGACGCGCGCGGCGAGGCCCGGGCCGTGAAGCGGCTGTTCGTCGCCGACAACTCGGCGCTGGCCAACGGGCTCGGCGGGCCGAACCCGACGCTGACCAGCCAGGCGGTGGCGACGCGCACGGCGGAGAAGATCTTCCAGACCTACTTCGACGGCGACCCGTGGGTGCGGACGTCGGCGCCGGTGGTGTCGACCGATCCGCGGATCAGCGTGCGGCTGGGGCAGCTCGGACTGTAGGTCAGTGTCCGTTTCACGAACATCGGCGTCCGGCGTGGTCCTGCCGTCCGGGCGCCGGTGTTCCTAGGCTCGAAGTACCCCGACCAGGAGGACTTCGAGATGACTCTGACGACTGATCTTTCGGCGCTGGCCCAGCAGTACGCGGCGCAGGGCTTCGTGCTGGTGAAAGGCCTGCTCAGCAAGGAGGAGGCGGCGTCGTACCGGGAACGCAGCCACGCCCTGCTGGCGCAGCTGAACCGCAACGACGACCCGACCTGGCAGTCGGCGATGGGCCTGTCCGACGGCGCCACCCGTTTGCAGCACCTGCACGACGCGCAGTTCTACGACGCGGCGTACTCGCGGCTGCTGGTCGACCCGCGGTTCACCGACGTGGCCGCCGCGGTGATGGGCGTGGACAACGTCCAACTGCACCACACCAAGCTGTTCGTGAAGCCGCCGGAGAACGGGTCGCCGTTCCCGCTGCACCAGGACCACCCGTTCTTCCCGCACACCTACCACCGGGTCGGCGCGGCGATCTTCCACTTCGACGACGCGCCGGAATCGAAGGGTTGCGTGCGGGTGATCCCGGGCAGCCACCTGGACGGGCCGCGCGAGCACGACCCGGAGGGGTCGTACCACCTGCCCGACGTACCGTTCGAGTCCGCGGTGCCGCAGCCGGCCGAGGCCGGTGACGTGCTGTTCTTCACCTACCTGACCGTGCACGGCTCGGGCGTGAACGTCAGCGACGAGGCGCGGACGACGTGGCTGGTGCAGTACCGCGACGCGGGCGACCCGCCGTCGGTGAAGACCCACGACCACTCGCTCGGTCAGGGCATGATGCTGCGTGGGGTCGACCCGACTGGCAGGAGCAACGTTTGAGCTTGTCGTCCGTTGCGGCGGCTGATCGTTTCGTCGACCTCGCGGGGCTGCTGGAGTCCTGCGAGGTCGACGGGTTTCGCGCGGACTTCGTCAGCTGGGGGCACTACCGGCCGGAGTACTGGCGCAACTACTGGCACAGCCACTCGTTCCACGAGGTCTGCCTGGCGTACGCCGGCGAGGGGCGCTTCAACGTCAGGGACTCGGAGTACGCCGTGACGCCCGGCACGCTCTTCCTCGCCCGGCCCGGCGACACCCACGAGATCGAGTCCAGCCGCGCGGAGCCCCTGGGCATCGCCTTCTGGGGTTTCACCTTCCGCCCACTGGGCACCACCGGCTTCGGCGGTCGGGGCTCCGGCGCCGGGACATCCTCCACCCCGGGTCGGGCCCCCGTACCTTCTTCCTCCCCCGCCCCGCCCGGCGGCGCAGCCGCCGGGCGGGGCGGGGGAGCAGCTGGATGGTGGTCGGGGTTGACCCGGCTGGATGGTCCTGTGGTGTCCACCCGGATGGGGGGCCTGGCTGGGACCATCGAGCGATTGGCCGCGGAGGCTGCAGTGCCTCAGTCCGGCTTCCAGGCCTCTTTGGCTGCTCTCGGCTCGGCTCTGGTCATCGACACCGCTCGGGCCTTCGCGCTGGAGGAGGACCTGGCTGTTGAGCCGGTTCGGTCCGGTGCCAGGGACAGAGTGGTGGTGGACGCCATGCAACGCCTCCTGCTCGACAACCTGGCCCGGCCGATCAGCGTGCGGGAGGTGGCGGCCGCCGTACACCTGTCCGAGCGGCACGCCGAGCGCCTGTTCCGCTCGGTCACCGGCTCCTCGCTGATGTCCACCCTCCGCCGCCTCCGCCTGGAACTCGCAGCCCAGCTCCTGCTCGACCCGGCGTACACGGTGACCCAGGTAGCCCACGCGGCCGGCTACTCCGACGTCCGGCCGTTCTCCACGGCGTTCCGTCGCCAGTACGGCGCTACGCCGACCGCATACCGCCGTACTGGTGGCACCACCTTCGTCAGCTGACCGGTCGACGCCACAGGGCGACCACGGCGACCAGGCCGACCAGTGCCGGGAGCAGTCCGAGCGTCCCGTGGAACAGGGGAACGATGGTCTTGTAGGCCTCTCCTCCGACGCTCACGTCGATCAGTGCGACGGTCGCGCCGACGGCGAAGAGCGTCGTACCGACCCAGCGGGTCCAGCGCTTGCCGCGGTTCACTCCGGCCAGTGTCGTGAGCCAGCCGACCAGTCCGAGCACTCCGACGGCGACCAGGTAGACCGTGATCGCGGTCCGGTCCTTGCTGACGTCTGCGGCCGACCAGTCCGGGTAGGCGCTGCGGACGTGGTCGCCGATGCTGTCGACGGTGGCCAGGTCGACCAGCGGGGCAGCGGTCGCCAGCACGGTCAGCAGCAGCCCGGCGACCAGGGCTTTCTTCGGGGACATGTTCGATCCTCCTCATTCTTACGATGTAAGTTTGAGGGTAAACTTACGGTGTAAGAACTTTCAAGTCGAGGAGGTTGCCGTGCCGGGTCGCCGGGCGCCAGGACAGCGAGTAGGGCTGACGCGTGAGGCGGTGCTGCGCGCGGCCGTCGTACTGGCTGACCGGGAGGGCTTGAAGGCGCTGTCGATGCGACGGCTGGGTGCTGAGCTCGGCGTCGAGGCAATGACCCTGTACCACCACCTGCCGAGCAAGGACGCCCTGCTGGACGGCCTGGTTGAGCAGCTGATCACTCCCTTGACCCCGCCGACCTTCCGGGAGTCGTGGCAGGAAGGCATGCGCTCCTATGCGGTCGATCTGCGCACTGCACTGCTCGCACACCCCAACTTGGTCCCACTGATCGCCTCCAGGCCGGCCGTCACAGCTCAGAACCTCCGCGTCCTGGAGACGGCCCTGGAAGGGCTCACTGCTGCTGGACTGCAGCCCGCCGACGCACTGGACGTCCTGTACGCCGTGAGCGGCTTCGTCGTCGGCCACGTCGTGACGGCGTCGGAGGGCGACCCGATCGACCACCTGGTGGCGATCGACGCGGGGGAGTTCCCGCTGCTGGCGAAGGCTGCGGCCGCCGTACCGGCCCGCGATGCGGACAGGCGTTTCACGTTCGCCCTCGACGCCCTGCTGTCCGGGCTCGGCGCGGGGCGCTAGACTGGGCTTATGCGAGTGAGCCTGCTCCTTAGTTAGCCGTACTGGCAGATCCAGGTCAGTACGGCATCCCCTCCTGCGTGAGGGGCTTTTTCATGTCTGGGACGCCTTTCTGGCACATTTGGGCTCAACCATCACAGAAGAATGCGGGAGTAGGACCGTGAGCGAGCAGGTGGAAGACACTCCGATCGACCGGGGCGGCTACGACCTCAATGCCATGCAGGACAAGTGGCGGCCGGTCTGGGAGAAGCTCGACCCGTTCAAGGCCAAGGACGACGGCTCGGCCGAGCGGCGCTACGCGCTGACGATGTTCTCCTACCCGTCGGGCGACCTGCACATGGGTCACGGCGAGGTCTTCGCGCTGCACGACGTCCTGTCGCGGTACTGGTTCCAGCAGGGCTACGACGTGATGAACCCGATCGGCTGGGACAGCTTCGGGCTGCCCGCCGAGAACGCGGCGATCAAGCGCGACGAGCACCCGGCGACGTACACCTACGCCAACATCGAGACCCAGGCCGAGTCGATCCGCCGCTACGCGCTGAGCTTCGACTGGTCGCGCCGGCTGCACACGTCCGACCCGGAGTACTACAAGTGGACGCAGTGGCTGTTCCTGCAGTTCTTCGAGCGTGGGCTGGCCTACCGCAAGGCGTCGTACGTCAACTGGTGCCCGAACGACCAGACCGTGCTGGCCAACGAGCAGGTCGTCCAGGGCAAGTGCGAGCGGTGCGGCTGGGAGGTCACCAAGCGTGAGCTGACCCAGTGGTACTTCAAGACCACCGAGTACGCGCAGCGTCTGCTGGACGACATGGACCAGCTGCAGTGGCCCGAAGAGATCCTGCTGATGCAGCGGAACTGGATCGGCCGGTCGGAGGGCGCGTTCGCCTCGTTCCAGGTCGAGGGCCGCGACGAGCCGATCAAGGTCTTCACGACTCGCCCGGACACGCTGTTCGGCGCCACCTTCATGGTGGTCGCGCCGGACGCGAAGCTGGCCGAGGAGCTGGTGACGCCGGAGCAGCGCGAGGCGTTCGACGACTACCTGAAGGCCGTCAAAGCCTCCACCGAGATCGAGCGGCTGAGCACCGAGCGCGACAAGACCGGTGTCTTCCTGGGTTCGTACGCGATCAACCCGGTCACCGGCGAGCGGATCCAGATCTGGGCCGCCGACTACGTGCTGGCCGACTACGGCACCGGCGCGATCATGGCGGTGCCCGGCCAGGACAGCCGCGACTGGGAGTTCGCCGAGAAGTTCGGCCTGCCGATCGTGCGCACCGTGCAGCCGGAGGACGGCTTCGACGGCAAGGCGTACACCGGTGACGGCCCGGCGATCAACAGCAGCAACGCCGAGATCAGCCTGGACGGGCTGCCGATCGGCGAGGCCAAGACCAGGATCATCGACTGGCTGCAGGACAAGGAGCTGGGCGAGCGCACGATCAACTACCGGCTGCGCGACTGGCTGCTGAGCCGCCAGCGCTACTGGGGTGCGCCGATCCCGATCATCCACTGCGCGGCCTGCGGCGAGGTCCCCGTACCGGAGGACCAGCTGCCGGTCGAGCTGCCGGACCTGCGCGGTGCGGCGCTCAAACCCAAGGGCGTCTCGCCGTTGGCGTCGGTCCGCGAGTGGGTCGAGGTGGACTGCCCGAAGTGTGGCGGCGCCGCCGAGCGCGACACCGACACGATGGACACCTTCGTCGACTCGTCGTGGTACTTCCTGCGCTACTGCTCGCCGAACTACACCGAGGGCGCGTTCGACAAGGACGCCGTGAACCGGTGGATGCCGACGTACCAGTACGTCGGTGGCAAGGAGCACGCCGTACTGCACCTGCTGTACGCGCGCTTCTTCACCAAGGCGCTGCACGACATGGGTCTGCTGGACGCCACCGAGCCCTTCACCCGGCTGCTGAACCAGGGCCAGGTGATCAACGAGGGCAAGGCGATGAGCAAGTCGCTGGGCAACGGGGTCAACCTGGGCGACCAGCTGGACGAGTTCGGCGTCGACGCGATTCGCCTGACGATGGTCTTCGCCGGTCCGCCGGACGACGACATCGACTGGGCCGACCTGTCCCCGGGCGGCTCGCTGCGGTTCCTGCAGCGCGCCTGGCGGCTGAGCGGCTCGGTCGAGGCTCCGGTGGGCGCCGACCCGTCGACCGGTGACCTGGCGCTGCGGAAGATCACCCATCGCACGGTGGCCGACGCGAGCGAGCTGATCGACTCGTACCGGTTCAACGTGATGGTCGCCCGGGTGATGGAGCTGGTGAACGCCACCCGCAAGGCGATCGACTCCGGCCCGGGCGCTGCCGACCCGGCGGTCCGCGAGGCGGCCGAGACGGTGGCGATCCTGCTGAGCCTGGTCGCGCCGTACACGGCCGAGGACATGTGGGAGAACCTGGGCCACCAGCCGACGGTCGCCAAGGCCGGCTGGCCGACGGTCGACCCGGCGCTGCTGGTCGAGGACTCGGTCACTTGCGTCGTCCAGATCGCGGGCAAGGTGAAGGAGCGGCTGGAGGTCGCCCCCGACATCAGCGACGCCGACCTGGAGAAGCTGGCCCTGGACTCCGAGGCCGTGCAGAAGGCGCTGGACGGCCGTGGGGTCCGCAAGGTGATCGTGCGCGCGCCGAAACTGGTCAACATCGTCCCGGCCTGACACTGTGGCGGGATGCGCTCCGAGCTGATCGACGTACAGACCGGTACTGGTGAGGTCGTCCTCGACCTCACCAGCCGGTGCGAGCAGTTTGTCGCCGCCCAGGCCCACCAGGCCCAGGGGGACGGACTGCTGCACGTGTTCGTCCCGCACGCGACGGCCGGAGTGGCGATCCTCGAGACCGGTGCCGGCAGCGACACCGATCTCCTGGCGGTGCTGGAGGAGTTGCTGCCGCGGGACTTCCGGTGGCAGCACCGGCACGGGACGCCCGGGCACGGCCGTGATCACGTGCTGCCGGCGCTGATCCCGCCGTACGCGTCGATCCCTGTGCTGGGTGGGCGCCTGATGCTCGGCACCTGGCAGTCGATCTGCCTGGTGGACACGAACGTGGACAATCCTTCACGTCAGGTGCGGCTTTCCTGGCTGCCCTCGTGAATTCCTGACCAAGTTTGTTTTGTGGCGGGTTTTTGCTGACGTATCGCGATGTTGCCGGACGTGTTACCTCGGCGAAACACGTCTTCGCTTGAATGTCCGCATGGCAGCCCTTGACTCCTTGCTCGGCGTCGGCACCGAGCTCATCGTGCGCGCGACCAGGAACATCTGCGCCGGCAGCCTGCTCAACGCCGACCACGGCCGCACCGACACCGCGGCCCGGCTCTCGGACTGGACCGAGGTCCTTTCCCTGTACGCCGAAAAGAATGCCGAGGACGTCCGCGTCAGTGCCTGATCGGGCATTCCTGTTCGGGCAGCAATTCCTTTCTCAACCGGTCGCGCCCGTGGCACCGCCACCGGCGCGACCGCCCACCCCGCTCCGGTCACGTATCTTGTGCTGTGGCGGTGTGAGGCTCAGAAGGGGTGACGGGCTTTGTCGGACGCGGATGGCCGGGCTGCGGGACGGAGCGGATTCGCCGATCTCCTGCTCGACCTGAGGGTCCAGGCAGGGTTCTCCCAGGAGGAGCTGGCCGAGGCGGCCGGTCTGAGCGTGCGGACGATCCGCGAGCTGGAGGCGGGCCGGGTGGCTCGCCCGCGGAAGGACTCCGTCCGGCTGCTGGCGTCGGCGTTGGGGCTTCAGGACGTTGCCGAGTTCTTGGCGGCCGCCGGCCACGGGACTGTCCGGCCGGTGATCGCCGTGGGTGCTCCGGCGCCGACCGGCATGCGCTGGCGGGGGACCAGACCGATCCCGGACGGGCTGGTCGGGCGCGAGCGAGAGCTGGGGGAGCTGGCCGAGCTGCTGGCCCAGAACCGGCTGGTGACGCTGGTGGGCCCTGGCGGGGTCGGCAAGACCGAGCTGGCGCTGGCCGCGGCCGACCGGTTCTCCGGCGTCGACACGACCGTCGTGGTCGTCGACCTGACGACGGTCCAGCGCGACGCCGCCGTACCGTCTGCGATCTTGGACGCCTTCGGTACGGCGCCTGGCACGTCCGACCTCGACGACGTGCTGTCCGGGCGTCAGCCGGGTGACCTGGTGATCGTGGAGGACAACGCCGAGCACGTGCTCGACGGGGTCGCCACGGTGGCGAACCGGATGGTCCGCAGCTTCCCGGGCGTCGGCGTACTGGTGACGTCGCGGATCCCGCTCGGGCTGCCGGACGAAGTGGTCCGGCGGGTCGAGGTGCTCGGCGTGCCTGCCAATGATCGAGACTTCGCGGAGATCGCGGCCAGTCCTGCCGTCGAGATGTTCGTACGGCGGGCCGCGCGGGTCCGGCCGGACTTCGCGCTGACTCCGGACAACGCGGCGACGGTCGCGCGGCTGTGCCAGCGGCTGGATGGGCTGCCGCTCGCGCTGGAGCTGGCCGCGGCCCGTGCCGGCTCACTGTCGGTGGAGACGATCCTGGCCGCGCTGGACGACCGGTTCCGGCTGCTGTCCGGGCCGCGGCGCTTCGGCGCACCACACCAGCGGACGCTGGCCGACACGATCGCCTGGAGCGTCGACGCGCTGTCCGACGCGGCCCGCCAGCTGCTGTACCGGGCCTCGATGATGGGGTCGCCGTTCACGCTGGACGCCGTGGTCGGGGTCTGCACGGGGCTGCCGATCGACCCGCTCGACGTACCCATGCTGCTGGCCGAGCTGGTCGACAAGTCGCTGCTGCAGCCGGTGCTGGAGTTCGAGCAGTTGTACGGCTCGCGCTACAAGATGCTGGAGACGATCCGCGAGCACGCGTACGCCGGACTGACGTCGCAGGGCACGGACCTGACCGAGTTCCGCGACCGGGCGGTGACGTGGTGCGCGGAGTACGTGAAGGGGCTGGAAGGCGCCTGGGCGAGCCCGGACCGCGACCGGAGGTACCGGGCGGCCAACGCGAACTCGGCGACCTTCGAGGTCGCGCTGGAGAGGGCCGCCGAGCTGGGCCAGTGGGACACCGCCGCGCAGATCGTGCTGGGCTTCCGGATCGCGTGGCAGTACCAGGCGAGCGTGGCACAGAGCGGGATCCGCTGGGCCGTGGCGTGCGCCGAGAACGTGGTCGACAAGGAGGTCAGCGGGATGCTGCTGGCCATCGGCGGCCGGCTGTCGAGCCTGACGGGCGACGTACGGGCTGCTCGGCGCCTGTACGGCGAAGCGCGCACGCTGATCCCACCGGAGTCGGAGATGGGCCTGGTGGCTCGCGGCGGTTGGGTGTCGTCCGGGTCGCTGCTGCTGGACACGGCGAGCCTGGCCGAGATCCCGGCGCTGGTGACCGACGCACGGGCGCACGGGAACGTCCAGCGGTCTGCGACGGTCCAGGCGATCTGCGGGCTGGCGCTGGCCCGGTGGGGTCGGTTGCCGGAGGCCAAGGAGCTCCTGCTGGCGTGGGAGGCGGCGCTGGTGAACCCGGGGGTCTACCCGGACGAGATCGCGTACATGGCGCTCAGCCGGGTCTCGCTCGAGCTGGGGGATCTCGCTGAGGCGCGGCGCTGGGCGGAGCTGGCCCGGGACAGCCAGGCGTCGGACGACCCGGAGCGGACCAAGATCGCCGGGTGCCTGGCGATGGTCGAGTTCCAGGAGGGGCACTTCGACGAGGCACAGGCCCTGCTGGACGAGGCCGACGCTGACATCCGCGGGCACCGGGGGTACTTCGACTACCTGGTGATGCTTTATCGGAGCCGGTTGGCTCGGCGTACTGGGGATCTGGCGGGGGCCCGTGTCGCGATCCGCGACGCGGTCAGTCGGCTGCAGGTCGAGGGACGGGTCGTGTACCTGCTGGACGTCCTGCCGGAGGCGGTCGCCGTACTGCATGCGGCTGGGCAGTCTGCCGCCGCTGACCTGCTCTGCGGGCAGCTGCTCGCGTGGCAGCGGACGATGGACCCGCCGATGCTGCCGACCGCCTGGGCGGTGCTGCAGGAGTCCTGCTCGAGCGCCTCGCAGGCGCCGGGCTGGCCCGAGCCCGACCCGGCCGAGTCCGTACGGCGGCTCGCGGACGACGTACTGCGCGCTCTGTCCTGACCAAAGCTGCCGGGGAGCTGCCGGTTCTTCTGCCTCGTCGCGGCGGCCCGCGCCGACCAAGATATTCGGTGTAGGGCAGGTACCACACAGGCAGAGATCGACGGCCGGACCGGGTGTCCGAGGCAGGAGGTGGACCGTGACGAGGCAAGCGCGGACCACCGACCGGCCCAGGGAGACCGCGGGACGGGTGACGACGACACGGAGCAGGTCCGGCAGTGATCGGTGGGGGCGCCGTTCAGCTGTCGTGAGGCCCCGGAGTGCTGTGACGTGCGGATCTGTCCTACGCAGTACCGGGTGCCGTGGACCGTCAGGGCACCGGACCCGGGGTGGGGCTCCAGCAGCGGCCATGCACACGACACAGGGGACGAGTGCGGGCCCGGCCGGTACGGGACAGCCGATAGGTCATCGGTGGGGCCGGCGGCTGGAGCTCCCCGGGGGGATTGTCGCGGGGGAGCAGTAACTGACAACCAGGGGGAGTCAGTTCCCAGCGAGGTGGCAGCCGGCGGAGGGGTCGGCCGCCACCTCGCTAGTTCTGCGTCAGAGCTTGGACTTGTCGAAGGCGTACCCGACCATCCAGTGCGGCTGGAGGCGGCAGTAGACGATGCCGTCGGCCCAAGTGGTGGGGGAGCTGCCGTAGTGGGCGACCAGGTGCTGCTCGATCTCGTCGAAGTCCTCGTGCTCGGCGGTCAGGAACTCGACCTGACCGTGGCTGAACACCCCGATCCGCTCGCCGTCGACGTACGAGACGCTGGCCGCCGGCCTCTTGCGCAGGTGCCGGGCCTTCGCCGCCGCGTCCGCCGTCGTGAACACCCACCGTCCGTGCAGGAAGTGCCCGTCGACCGCGCTGATCCGCGGCTCGCCCTTGGCCGTGACGGTGGCCAGGTTGAGCGTGCACATACCGGTCAGGACCTGGGTCAGCTCCTCGGCGGTCAGGTGGCGCTCGCCCGTGACGATGCTGCGCAGGTGCTCGGTGGAACGCCCGTACGCCGCGTCGAGCAGCTCCTGCAGGGCCGTGATCTCCGCTGTGGTTTCCCTCATTCTCCCCACTCTGGCACCAGGCACCGACGAAAACCGTCCGGTAACCTCGCTGCATGTCAGCCCGCGTGCACGTCGTCACCGACTCCACGGCGGGCCTGTCTGCGCACGAGGTGCTCCGCCACCCGCTGACCGTCGTCCCTCTCCAGGTCGTGATCGGCGGTACGTCGTACGACGACGGCGGCACCAGCGCCGACGCGGTCGCGGAGGCCCTGAAGACCTTCACCCCCGTCTCCACCAGCCGCCCGGCGCCGCAGTCCTTCGCCGACACCTACGCCCGGTGCGCGGCCGGCGGCGCCGAGTCGATCGTCTCGATCCACCTCTCCGGCGACATGTCCGGCACCGTCGAGGCCGCGATGATCGGCGCCAAGGAGTCCCCGATCCCGGTCCGCGTCATCGACTCGCGCTCCCTCGGCATGGGCCTCGGTTTCCCCGTCCTCGCCGCCGCCGCGACGGCAGCCACCGGCGCCTCCCAGCAGGAGGTCGAAGCAGCCGCCCGGGCCCGCATGTCGGCCATCTCGTCGTACTTCTACG
This sequence comes from Kribbella sp. DT2, assembly GCF_049844575.1. Taxonomy (NCBI): domain Bacteria; kingdom Bacillati; phylum Actinomycetota; class Actinomycetes; order Propionibacteriales; family Kribbellaceae; genus Kribbella; species Kribbella sp. DT2. The sequence goes on from NZ_JBNCLH010000018.1 coordinate 65,141, forward strand.
TGGACACCCTCGAGTACCTCCGCCGAGGCGGCCGCATCGGCCCCGCCCAAGCCTTGCTGGGCACGGCGCTGGCCGTAAAACCCCTCCTGACCATCAGCGCCGGCCGCATCGTCCCCCTGGAAAAGGTCCGCACCTCCTCCCGGGCAATCGCCCGCCTGGCCGACATAGCCGTCCAACGAGCAGGCACCGGCCCCGTCCAACTAGCCGTCCACCACCTCGCCAACCTGGACAAAGCCCACACCCTCGCCGACGGCCTCGCCACCCGCCTCCCCCAAGCCGAGGAAATAGTCCTCCGCGAGGTAGGCGCAGTCATAGGCGCCCACGTAGGCCCCGGCATGCTCGCGGTCGTAGTAGCCCCCCTGTAGCCGCCCCGCGCACGATTGCCCCCACCGTGCACGCACCATCGCCCTCGGTTCCGGACGCACCACCGCCCGCGGTTCCGGACGCACCACCACCCTCGGCTCCTGACGCACCACCGCCTCCGCACGCACCACCGCCCCACCCTCCCGGCACCCCGGCTGCTGCGCCCACTTCTTCTTTCCGGCCGCAGCGACCTTCAGCTTCACGACCTCTCCGGCCGCATTGAAGCCGACCTCCACCACCCGCCGATTCCCCGGGCCCACCCCGGTTCTCCACAGGCCAAAAATCTCCACCCCGCCACACGCCGTTTCCCTCGTACCTTCCTTGCGTGAAGCCACCACGCCGCTCTCCCGCGCCGGATCCGGCCGACCGCCAGGCTGCCCTGGACCGGTTGCGCGCCGCCTCCGCCCCGAGACCGGCCGACGAAGGGGAGGACCAAGTGCGAGGCGGATGGATCCCTGACACCGTGCTGCCCGAACGCCTGCGCGGCACCCGCTTGACCGTGGCCCCACGCCACCTCATCGTGATCGCCCTGGTCCTCGCCGCAGGCCTGACCTGGGCAGGCTGCTCAGTCCTCCGCTCCCGCCCAGAACCCATCCCCGAGCGTTCGGCAGAAACCCCGACCCTGACCACCGGCTCCCCAGTCGCCGCCCCAACCCCTGCGGCCAAACCACCAACCCCACCAACCACCCTCGTAGTCCACGTAGCAGGCAAGGTCCGCCGCCCCGGCCTGATCCACACCAAGTCCGGCAACCGCGTAGCCGACGCCCTGGAAGCAGCCGGTGGAGCCCTCCCCGGCACCGACCTGACCACCCTCAACCTCGCCCGCCCCCTCACCGACGGCGAACAAATCCTCGTCGGCACCCCCAACCTCCCACCCACCACCGCCTCATCCGGCCGCCCAACCCCAACGACCACCGGCCCGACCGACCTCAACACCGCCACCCTCGACCAGCTGGACGATCTCCCCGGCGTAGGCCCGGTCCTCGCCCAGCGCATCCTTGACTACCGCACCGAGCACGGCCGCTTCACCACCATCGACCAACTCCAGGAGGTCTCCGGCGTAGGCACCAAGAAGTACGAGGACCTGAAGCCCCATGTCCGCATCTAACCCGCACACGCCAGCCCCGCAAGAGCCCGACGACCCACCCGACCAGCACCAGGAACCCACCCTCGACGCCCGCCTACTCCTCCCTGCGGCCGCCGGCTGGATCACCGCCATCCTCCTGATGCCTCAAGCCGGCATCGTCGCCGTCATCACTGCCGCAACAGCCACCGCCCTCACCCTGACCCTGCTCACCCTCGCCCTCCGCCGTCGTTCCCGACTCCTCTTCACCCTGGTCGCGATCACCGCTCTCTCCGCCGGCATGGCCGCAGCCTCCGCCCTCCAGATCCACCGACTCTCCACCGGCCCGGTCCCAGCCCTAGCCGCCTCCAACTCAACCGCCAAGCTCCACCTGAAGATCACCAGCGACCCCGCCGTCCGCAGCACCCCCGGCAACCGCCGTCCGCCGTACGTCGTCCTGAAAGCCACCGCCGAGGAGGTGACCGCCCAAGGAACAACCACCCGCATCCGCACCCCGATCCTGCTCATCGGCGCACCCGCCTGGCAGCACGTCCGCCTGGGCCAGCACGTCACAACCACTGCCCGCCTGAGCCCGGTAGATCCCGGCTCCGACGTAGCCGCGATGCTCTCCGCCCGCTCAACCCCGACGGTCCTCGACGACCCCGCCTGGTGGCTCCGCGCCGCCGAGAAGGTCCGTGCCGGCCTCCGTGCCTCGGTCGAGGACCAGCCCGACGACGTACGAGGTCTTGTCCCAGCCCTCGTGATGGGCGACGAATCAGCTCTCCCACCCGACCTGGTCAACGACTTCCAACTCACCGGCCTAACTCACCTCTCGGCAGTCTCCGGCGAATCCGTTATACCGGTGGATCAAGTGCTCGTTCAGGTGTCCACAATCGGTAACACCGCAGGTCAGACGTTGTTTTGTTACCCATCTGTGGGAGCAACATTTGCGCTTCCGAACACCCACCTCTCGGCTCAACGTTGGTGCCTCGGTTCGGCCCTGCTGGGCGAGTCGGCCGGCATCACATGGGCTTGGTCGGGGTCGGTTCCGGCGCTGTTCAGAATCGGACCGAGCGCAAGTGTCACTGGTGTGTCGCCTCTCCTTGGTGGCCTCTCGGGAGAGTAGGCCTTCGAGACGCGGGTGGATCCGTGACAACGCTCTGGTTGGTGAGGCGCTCCATGTGGCGAAGGTGGTCGAGCCGCTCCAGAAACGACGGGTAGTCGTCGACGTTCTTAAGTGGCTCGGTCGTCAGTTTGACCCCGCCGCAGGTGCGCGGTCTCGGACCTGATGATGTCGCCGGCTGTCGTGTCGTCAGCGGCGGCGTCGACGCATTTGGGCATCGTGAAGCCCCGATCTCGACAATTACCGAAAGTTCGCGCCGGCCATAGCTGCTTGGCTAGGTGCGCGGCCGACGGTACTGACCGATGGAAGGCTGCCTCTCGTCAGATCACATGAGGTTGCGGACCGTCTTGAGGCCGCGCAGCCCCTTCTTGAAGATCTCTATCCGCCCAGCTTCCTCTAGACGTCCGAAGAGCGTGTTGTTCGATGACCCTGAGGGCAGTTCGAACTCCGATTGTGGGCCATGCGTGAGGGCACTGTAGGGCGGCCCGAGCAGGGAAAGCGTATCGACCAGTTCTTCTGGAGAGGCATCCTTTGCAGCTACCAGGTGTGAAAGGACCAGATCTGGCTCTTGCGTGGCTCGCGCGATGCGTTGCACCTGTTCAAGCGGCAGCTTGAGTCGCTTCTCCCGTGCGTATTCCCCGGCCGAGCGGAGTGCAGTGGGGTTGTCGTCGGTCACGTATCTGGCGAGATCATTTACTACCTTGCTACGAACGCCGTCTGGCATCTTAGAGCTCGCCAGTAGGTCGGCGACGACCCCTGTAACCAGTTCGGGACTGAGAAAATCCTCGACGTTCGCCGAAACTGTGAACGCATCGGCGACCGACTCCCAGCCGGCCTGAATGAAGTGAGCGAAGGTCTCGGCGGTGTCGGGAACCAGCTGGGCTTCGAGGACGCGAGCGAGGAGATCGTCGTTGGTAGGCATCAGACTCGTTGCCTCGACGCCCTCGGGCAGGTCCATGCTGGTGGCGAGCTGGACTCGAGCGCTGGCATGAAGGGCCGAGGAGGCGTTCAGGATCGAGATCGCGAGCTTGCCTCTCGTGTCAACGTCGATCTCTTGGACGGCCTTCAGCTCGATCGGCGCGTTGTCGTTCGGCACGAGGAACCCGGCGAGGTGGTCATCGACTTGGTTCGCCTCGACGTACGCCCACACATTCGCGACGGTTGGCACGACGCGCCCGGCGTCGACGACCATTGGCCAGGTCTCGGTCGGTACCCCGGTGAGGTCGAGAAGCGCTGAGGTCGGCGCGCTCATCTCGACAACCTCGCGAAGTTGATCGTCAGTCCAGGAGTCGTGCTGTTCGGTGATGACCTCGCTCAAGACAGTTGGTGTTCGCGCCACATACTCGGACTGGTCGTCGTCGCGGATGGCTACGAGGTAGTCGTCAATGTTTTCTCGGCAGAACCGCCAGACGCTGTCGTTGCCTCGTACGACCTCCAAGGTAGGTGTGCCGTCGAAGCCGAGCGCAACCCGAAGATTGGGTGCGGTGAGCTCGTACATCTGCTCAGAGATGACGCGCTCGCGTAGAGGGTCCTCCAACTGGTTCAGATCTGCGACGACCAGTCGCGCGTCCTTCGCGAAGGTGAGGATGTTCTCGGTTTGCTCACGCGACTGCGCTTGCCTGAAGGCCGAGAGTCGCTGGTAACAGCCGGCAAGCAGCGAGCGCGTCCCCTCGTTGAGTTCGTACGCGTCGGCTGGCCTCCCACTCAGCAAGGCGGCGTCGAGCAGCCTGATTCTGGTCTCCTCGTCAGGAATTCCATCGTGGCTGGCCAGGTAGTCGAACACGCTGCGCCAAGGGTGAGCCGCCAGGAACCCGAGGAGCTTCTCGCGGGACACATCGGCTGCGTTGAGGAAGGCGTCGAGGAACGTCTGCGCTTCACTGCTGTAGTCCGCGATGATGAACGCGACGACGTCTCTTGCAGCCTCGACGTCCTCGTTCACGAGGTGGTTGACGATCTGGATGTTCAGGACGCTGACCGAGCTGGTGAAGTCATCCGGTACCTGTTCGAGGAGGATCCCGACCGCATTCGGGGTCTCGAACTCGTAGTCGAGGTACATCTGGTTCGGCTGAACACTGTGGTTGTAGAAAAACGCCACGTCCACCCCGACGAAGCTGCCGTAGAACGTTGCGGAGTACTCGGCGTAGTTGCGGCCAATGAAGCCTCGGCCCACCAGATCGCGCGCGAGTTCCGACTTGAGCCGGTCTGCGATGAAGTCCTTGAAGGTCTCTTCGCGATAGGTGAAGCGCTCCTGCCTGGCAAGGCCGCTGAAGTCAGCACCACGCAGGAACGCGATGTCGCGGTCGTACTGCTGCACCTGCTGGGCAAACTCGGTGGCACTCGGATCCCGCCACCGGTCGGTGTTCATTCCCTCTGGGAACAGAGCGGTGAGGTGACTGCTGTCGAGAGTGATCAGCGGCGGGCCGTACTGGACCCGGCGGTGAGATATGGACAACGAGCCGGCCTCGGCGACCTGCTTCCAAAACGAAGCGGCACCGACCGAGTCTGGTTGGTGCATTTCTCCGTTGACGAGAAAGAACTCGTAGCGATGCCCGCCCTGGCCAGGCAGAGCATCTTTGAACCCGCGGAGACGATGTCCCAGCATTTCGGCCGTCTGATCCTGGCGACGGGCCAAGTCCTCTGTCCGTACGAGCTGCCTCTTCTGCTGCTGCAGTCGCTCGATCGACGCCCTGACCAGGTCCCGATGATGTTGCTCCAGCGTGTCCAAGGAGCTAGCGCGCTGTGGGATGGCCTCGAAGTCGGCAAGGTGGAAGTTCTTGTACGCCACTAGTGCGAACAGATCGTCAGCGGTCAAGCCGGGCGCGCGATTGTCGACCCAGAGAAGGAGCTCGCTGAATACCGCGAACTCGTTGCAGATGTTGATCAACAGCCGCATGTCCGTCGTGTGGCGCGAGACCAGATCCAACAATGGCCGTTTGACCACGTCATCGGGCAGGCCCAGACGCTTCAGAGAATCGACTAGGTGGTCGCGTGCGTTGCGGTGCGTGATGAAAGGCACCACCGGGATGACGAGCTCGAAGAACTTGGTTCTGTTCGCGCGCTCGACCGCAGCAGCGGCTCGGTCAGCTTCGGGCGCCGCGACCGATGCACTGACATCGCCGCCGTCCGAAAAAGCTGTCGAAGCCTTGTCCCGCACTTCCGGTACGACACCGAGCTGCTCGAACAGGTTGTCCTTGATGGCGTAGATGAAACGGAGAGGCTTGCTCTTGTCCTTCCAGTGCGCTGACGCGTTGATGAGCGTGTTCAACTCTCGTAACGAGTCGAAGATCCGTGGATCGTCGAAGCGGTCCAGATCCTCGAAGATCACGAACTCCGGATTGACCGCGTCAAAGAACGCCACAATCTCATCCAGGAACTCATCGAAATACGTCTCCGGCTTCTCGCCAAGCGTCACCGTTGTCCCAGCTGTCGCGACCTCGGAGACGATGCGGTCGCCGATGAGCCAACGTGCCACCCAGATGACGACAACGACGAGCGACACGAAGACAGACCCCGCGAGGATCCGCGTGAACAGACCGTCATCCGGGCCGAACCCAGCGATTGCGGGCCACAACCCGAGCAGCCAGAGCAACATCAGCCCGACCGCGGTGACTCCGAGTGCTTGGACTAATGCTCGCCCCTTGGTCAACGGTTTGTTCCGGGCGAATCTGGAACGGCGTAGTTTGCCCGGCTCGGCCCGATAGACGAGTTGCTTGACCAGTTCCTTCTGAATCCGGTTGGTCAGGTCCTCGTCACCCCCGTCTGGCCCAAGCGTGTTGATGCTGATGCGTAACGTCTTGTCCTTGTGCCTGGACTCGAACTCGTCGAGCACGCTGGACTTGCCTGACCCGTAGCGACCGGTCAGTGCGATGTTCTTGTTCTTCGGATCCTTGATGGCCTCCTCAAGGTGACGCACGTACGCGTCGTGCTGCGCCTGGACGTACTCGGGCGCAAGCGAACGCAGTGTGATGCTGCGGTCAGGCCCATCAGGTCTCAGACTGCCCCCGCCGACCACACCGTCTCCAGATCCACTTTCTTTTGTCACGGGCTCAGTATGGTTGCCACCACCGACAGTTGAGGCTGGATCGCCCCTGTGCTGATCAAGCCGGCTGGTCGGCGGGTGGGACGCTGAACTCGGCACAACCATGCTGTGTCGTCACAGCCTCGCGTGTCCAAGCATGGGCGACACCAAGTCGAACGGGTCTTGTTCTCGGGATCACGGATGGTCTCGGCGAAGCAGAGTGCTGGCCCAGCTTGACCCTGCCACCGACGCGCCGAACACCCTGACACCCTCAACTACGAGCCATAAACTGCTCCCCGGAATCTGGAATCGAGAAACTCAGGCCAACTCCGGGGAGCAGTTCGACATCCGCGGCCCCGCTTCGACGGTCTCCACGACGAGAGGCAGCACGTCGAAGGCCCGTTACCCCCGGCCGAGGGCGGCCGCCACCCGCGCTAGTTCGAAAGATCGATGCGCAGGCGTAGGGCCGCGTCGCGTAGCGCTTTCCAGTCACCAGGCTGTGCCACCAGGTGTTTCAGTTTCGGGGCGAGGTAGTGGCGGCCCCAGAACTGGCCAGGCGAGGCATCGGTGTTGCTCATCAGATGGATGAAGTACCGGCCCACCTCCGCGCTCTGAGTTTCGATGAGTCCGTCGGAAACACATTCGGCTGAATCAGCATGCGAGTTGAAACCTGCCGACGTCGCCTCGACCAGGGCTACTGCCCCGTTGAAGTCTGCGGCGGGAACATGCGGAGCAAGTGCGGCGAGCGCGTTTGCCTCAGGTTGTGACAAGGCGACCGGGTCGCTGAGGGTTCGTCGGCGCCAGTACTCGGCTAACCAGCCAGACCAGACTGCAACTCGGCCAGGTTCGTCCAGTTCCTTCATGATCTCCTCGATGGCGTCCAGCCAGTGGAGCCTCGAGCTGGCATCGGACCTGGCGGTCATTTCTCTGACCCATGAGGTCGCCGCCGGGTCGTCGCACTGCACGGCGATGGACGCCAGCAGCGATGCCCAGCGGTGGGCCTGGTCCTCCTGGAATCGATTGAGGTGTTTAGCTGTCCCGAGCAGACTATCTAGTAGCCCGGCGGCGACCAGCCCACTGTTCCAACGAGCGAAGCTCAGCACACCCCACCAGAACGGCTCCGCAGTCCTCTCGTCGGCCCAGTTGCCGAGCGGCAACAAATTGGTCCGGCACCAGGAACTGTCTGCGGCATCAACCAGGTGAAGTCGGCCGGCCATCTGGGTAAGTGCCATCGCGCCGCGTTCGGTGCGGTCGGCGAGCGCCCGCTCAAGGAACGCACGGTCTGTCTCGCTCAGACCTTGCCAGTCGTCGCCGGCCGCGGCCCAACGTCGGCGGAACATCTCGAACCAGAACTCCAACAGGAGCCCCGCCGGCACGTTGATGATCTTGGTCGACCAGTCTCGCTGGCCGCCACCAGGTTCATAGAGGTCGGCGGTCGCGCAGGCATCATCCCACACGTGGGTCATGAATCGCTCCGTCGTCGCCATGGTTTCCCAACGGGCGCCGCCGTTCCGGTCGGCGTACATGAAGAACTGGGTGACGCCATGTAGGACCGGTTCAAGGTCGAGGTCCGCCAAGATCGCCATGATCGCCTCAGCGTCATCGGATGCTTTGGCGTGCCCCCACGCTGCGATGACCGTGTCCTGCAGGCCGGGATGGTCGGTCAGGTAGGGCCAGAGTTTCAGGCCTGCGCCTGCACGCTCCTGGACTGTGTCGCGCAACATCGTGACGGCGTCCTCGCGGCTCGTTTCGCCCGACCGAGGGAAGGGACGCTCCTCGAAACTCAGAACGAACTGAACAGCCTCCTCGGGATTCTCCTCGATCCGTTCGTTGAACGCCTCGACCGTGAGCGGCTGAACGCCATCACCGGAACCGACCTCCATCCAGCTGCTCATGCCGGGGTACGGCGACCCTTTCAAGTCGGCCGGGAGCTTCGTGCGTATGTCAGCCAACGTGGTCCGTAGCTGCTCGTTGTCGACGTTGTTTCGTTCGAGCCACTCGAGTCGGGAGAAGGCTCGGTACTGGTCGTCTTCGTCATCGCTCGCGGGTTTCCAAGCGTCGACGAGTTGATCGACCAGGCTCGGATCGGCGGTCGGCGCAGCCTTCCCGAGAAGGTGCAACACCTCCTGCGCGATGCCGTCGGCCGTCGCGAGGTCGCGTTCGAGGATGAACCGGACGCCTTCATCGCCAGACAGACCCGGCTGCTCGCCACAGACGTGAACTGCGATGCGACGCATCAGTACGTGGTTGCTGATGAGCCAGCGTTCAATGAGCCGCCAGACATACGCGGCGTCGGTGTTCCACAACGCGACCGCGGTGTCGCGGGCCGCGTCGATGACCGCGTCAATCGGGTCTCGATGTTTGTCCTGGGCGTGCTGCTGAATCGCAGACCGATGCCTGTTGAAGCCCCGGGGACTCCCGACCCTGGCCTCGAGGTCCAGGTGCTTCAGCAGTGCTGCCTCGACCACTGGGAAAACTGTCGGCGCGAGCGCCGCGATGGCTGGCTGGAGCTTCTTCCAGGACTTGTCTATCCAGTGCAGGCGGCCGCGAGTCTTCACGCCCATCCGAGCGGACCCCCAGCCCCGTTCGGGGACCAGACGGGGTGCCATGAGGTGCGCGAGTAACTCCACAAACAGTTCCGGGTCTTCCTCAAGCTCGGTCCACTCGATCGCGTAGTCGAGGAAGTCTTCCTCGCAACCCGCCTGCTCCTGCTCCATCAGGACCCAAAGCCACCGCACGGCGTGTGCCGACCGCGCTGTCTTCATGCCCAGCAGGCCACTCCCAAGCGCATTCCAGACCGGAGCGCTGAGAACGCCGCCAGCCTCGGCGAACACGGTCCACGCACTCAGGCTTCGGAGCTCGTCCGGTTCGGGTGCTGCATCGTCAACCAGAGCGAAGCTGTGCGCGAACCACTCCGCCAGCTCGATCGTCACCGGATCTGAGCCAGTCGATCTGTCAAACAACTTCCTGAACGGCTCACGTTTCGCCGCCCACTCGAGCCAGTACTTGTCGGTCGCGAACTCGCAGAAGAACCGGACTCGGTCGTCACGGCGAAGTGAGTCCTCCAGGTACGACTCCTCGTCGGGTGTGGGTTCGGACGCGGTCGAAAGCAGTTCACGGAGCCGCTGGCGGTGGTCCAAGAGACCCATCTCGCCAAACTTCGACCACTCGACCAAGCAGCCAGTCAGCAGGTCATGGCGCCCAGCCGGGTACTCCAGTGCGGTCACCTGCAACCGACGCCAGATCGCGTTGCCCGGGTCGTCGGTCAGGACGTACCGCTTCGACTCAGGACCCAAGCCGAGGCCCAGGTACTTCATCACGACATCGGAGTGGCTATATCCGACGAACAGCACCACGTACTCGCGGAACATCCGTTCCAGGAAACGCACAGCCCACGCGCTATGGAAGTAGGCCGAGCTGAAGTCGCGGTCCGTGACCACGAGCCGCCGCGGGTCATCCTCTGCGTAACCGTGCAGGTAGACCAGTCCGTCGAAGTCGTCTCCCAGCGGCATCGCAGGAGCCCGGAACACATCCAACGAATCAGCGTGGTGCGCGCGGAGCGCAGTCTCCAAATGCAGGTCGTAGTTCGTGGTGACGACACGCGTGGAGTACTTGGCGGCAATGCGGGCGAGCGCGCTGTGGTTCGCATTGGGCTGCGAGCCGGGCTTGGTCACGATGCCTTGGACAAGTCGGTGCACGTCGACACCATCGCCCTCGTTCAGCACATCCATGAACGTGTCGAGCTGGGTCTGAGGTGCCATGCATTTTCCGGACAGTCTATTAACGGTTAGTTCACGCTGCAGACTGTAATTCCAGATACTCGTCGC
>NZ_JBNCLH010000019.1:0-69428 GCF_049844575.1 Kribbella sp. DT2
GGTGTCGGTGTCGGTGTCGGTGTCGGTGTCGGTGTCGGTGTCGGTGTCGGTGTCGGTGTCGGTGTCGGTGTCGGTGTATCGCAGATCACCACACCGACATCCGGGTACCCCCACTCGGAGATCAAGTACGCACTGCCCGTTCCGCACGAACAACAGATCGATGTAACTCTGGGGCAGGTGAAACCCGAGATCATCTCTGCCCGACGAACCATCGCGGCATCGAGGACAGGACCCGTGTAATAGTCACTGTCGTCGAGCATCCGAATCATCCGAATTCTCCATCATGACCAGTGTCAGCATGAGTCTTCCGCACGGCACCACCCCATGGGGTCGCCGACATTGATAACGCCGGCGACCCTCCGGAAGGCGCGTACTGGTACCGCGCCTCTACGAGACCCAACGAGCGGCCACAGATGGCGCCTGTCCCCGTACCGCCGCCCTCCACCGAACCCAATGAACCGCCTCGGCCCCGGCGCCCTCTTCGCGTGACGCGGTCATCAGTCGTCGTAGTACCCCTTCACAAAAACAGAGGTGGACTCGACGACGTAGCCGGATGAGAACACGGCGAAGCCCGCCTCGAAGAAGATGCGAGACGCCCCGTCGTCGTCATCGGGCGTTAGCCCAGCACCATCGAGGTCAGCGAGGACTTCCCTCATGTCCCGACCGTTCAACGAGACCACCCCGAACCGGGGGACGCTCTCGCCGGCCGTTGCATAACTTTCGACGAAGTCCACCCGATCTGAATCGTCGTAGTACACGAAGACCCCCGCGGACTCGTACTCCTCGTCGCCGGACGCCGAGGCCGCTGCGGTCCGCGTAAAGCTCTTGGGCTCCTCACTCAACGCCGCTCGAACTCCAGCACGGTCCGCACCAAGCTTGATCGGCCCCAGACCGACGTACCCTTCAACTGTCCAAGTCATCGTCGCGCCTTCAGTCCAAACTGTCGATCATCTCAAGGATATGTGGATCATACTTCGATCCGAAGTTACCTTGGATGTCATCGATGTCCATCTGTATCGCATCATCGAACCTTCCTTCGTCGATCAGCTTCTTCTGAGAGTTTCGATAGTTCTTTGCCGACGTCCGGGAGCCCCAACTGGCCGTCTGACGATGGTCCAGCTTTTCCATCCGGATCGATGGGCCGTTACCGTGGGTCAACGGACTCACCGAGTTCGCCGGCATGTGGTGGAGTTCCATGTCGTCGCCGCTGGGCGTCAGTTCCTTGTACCGGCCACCGATTTTGCAGGCGTCGTTGTGCACGAGCACCGAGTTGCTCAGGCGGCCGACATAGTACGTGTGAGCTACAGCGACGGTGAGATTGTGAACCTTCGTCGCTTCGACACGGGAGCCGACTGCTTTGACGATCGCTCGCTGCCCCGGCCTCAGGCCGTGCAACTCGTCGCCGACCTTCAACTGGCCGGCAGTGACCCATCGTCCGCCGCCTTGGAGAGAAAAATGATGGCCGGAAGTCGTGACAATGCTTACTTCGGAGGACTCGCCGGACGGCATTGCGAAGTGGACGTCAAGATCGACCAGCTCCTTCTGCCCGTCGCCGATGATTGTCGCAACGACCTTTTGAGCCGCCGTTTTCCCGGTCGCCGGATCCGTCGCGACGATCGAATCGCCAACGTTGACGGTCTCGATCGCGGCACTTGCTCCACTGGCGAGAACCACAGGCGTCCCCGGCACGAAGGAGTTACAACTCCCGAGCTTGCGGATCGCCGCGATGGCCTCGCCGGCAAGTTCCTTGATCCGGCCGACCAACTCGGCCGCCTTCTTCCACTTCCATGGCGCGCCGTACTTGGACAGCATCTTGCCGGCGACTCCGCCTGCGAACGACGAGAGCACCGTGATTCCGGTCGAGACGCAAGAACTGATGTCTCCGTTCTTGAAGCAGTCAAGAGCATCAGTCACGCCAAGCTCGTCGGCGACGATCTTCACCAGGTCCCTGATGACACGCTTGACGGTCTCTTTGGCTTTGGCCTTCTGCGCGGTGTGGTACGAGATCTGGCGTTCGATCTCGTGGTGGACCTTCTCCTCGTACGATGTCGAGTTCCAACGTTCGACCGACTTCTTGTCGTCGTTGTAGACCTCGCTCTCGTTCTCGGACTTGGTGGCGACCTTGCCACCAGACGGAAGGTCAACCACCACCGCCAGACCGTCCGGGTCCGACATGGACACCGGGCTGTTGGTGGCGTAGGAGTACGCATTCATCTGCTGAGGATTGGTCCGGTCGACCACTGAGTCGACCGAGATGAAGCGGCCGAGGTCCGGGTCGTACTCGCGATCCCCGAGGTGGGTCAGGCGGGTTGATGGATCGAGTTGGCCGTCGACGAAGCCTCGGGACTTGGATTTCCAGGTGGAGGTCTCGCCGCGAGGTGTGCCGAAGGGATCCATCCAGCGCCGGGACAGGTCGCTGGTGGTTCGGTCGATGCTGACCGTTGCTGTTCCGTGGTGATCCGCGAACAGGTTCACCACGTTGTTTGCGTCGGTGCGCATCGCGACCGTGCTGCCGTTGAACTTGTAGTAGCGGGTCGACGAGACGGTGTCGGCCGCCTTGTCCAGGCGGACCTCGGTGTCGCCGAGGTAGAGGGTCGCGCCGGTCGGGTCGTGCTTGATCAGGCGGTCACCTTCGCCGTCGTAGACGAAGTCGGTGGTTCCGCTGGGGCCGGCGACCGATTTCAGGCTGCCGTCGACGTCCCAGGTGAAGGTGTCGGTGTCGCCGGACTCCGTGCGGGTCGCCATGTTGCCGGTGGCGTCGTACGTGTACGAATCAGCCGAGGTGCCACCTGGGCCGCTGCTCGTCACACCGGTCACTGCGTGTGGGCGCGGGAGCGAGCCGGCCGGGTACGCATAGTTGCGGACGGTGTTGCCCGCGGCGGCGTGCGAGGTTTCGACCGCGCGGTTGCCGGACTTCCAGTAGCCGTACGTCTTCCAGTACGGGTACGTCGAGCCTAGGTTCCCGGTGGTCGGTGCCGTGGTGCAGGACGCGTTCGACGTCGTCCGAGCCTCGGTGAGGCGGCGGAGGAAGTCGTAGGCGAAACACTGACGATCCATGCTCGCGCCCTGGGCCTGTGAGTGGGCGATCGCCAGGATGTTGCCGCCGGCATCGTAGGTGTAGTCGAAGGAGTCGTCGGTCTTCGCCTGCGTCTCGCGATCGACCTTCATCCACTCCAGCCGGTGCGTCCCCTCGTCGTACCCGAAGGTCTGGAAAGCCCCCTTTCCGTTGAGGACATCGCCCATCGTGTACAGCGTGGGCTCACCGAACGGCGTGTATTTAGCCCCGGTCAAGTACGACGACCAGCCGCCGATCGCCGTGAGGTTGCCACTCGGGCTGTAGATCGTTTCGACGGTCTCGTTCGGCAGGCCCGGCACCTGAGGCATCGTCACCTCGTCGACGCTGCCGTCCGGGTTGTACTTCGTCGACGACGTGTACTCGCCGGCCAGCTTGCCTTCTACAGCCGGGATGGTGACCTTCGTCCCCGTCGGCCGATTCAGTGCGTCGTAGCCCGTGATGGCCGAGACGTACTTGTTGCCTCCGACCGTGCGGGTCGACGACGTCAGCAGGCCCTTGCCCAAGGTGTCGTAGGCCCACGAGGACAGGACGGTGCCGGTCGCAGATCCACTACGGACAGCGGTTTTGCGGTCCAGGTTGTCGTACTCGAAGAAGAGCGACTGGTCCCGCGCGTCCCTGGTGGAGGTCAAGCGGTCCACATCGTCGTACGTCGAGGTCGTGGTCCCCTTGTCGGGATCGGTCGACGAAATCTGCCGGCCGCGGAGGTCGTAGGTGTAGCTCCAGGTGCTGCCGCCCGCGTTCTTGACGCTCGCCAACTCGTCGCGAGGTGTGTAGGTGTAGACGGTGTTGTCCGACGGGCCCTGGACCGCGCCACTGGGGTACTGGCGAAGCTCGACGGTGTTGCCACGTGTGTCGACAACACTCATCGTCGCGGTCTGGCCGACCGGCGGGTCCACGCCGACGAAGTTTCCGCCGTACGACGTGGTGGTACGCCACAGCTCGGAGTTCTTCGACTTCATCGTCTCGACGGTGACCCGGTTGGCGCCGTCGACGGTGTAGACGGTTTGGGTTGGGATCTGGACGTCGGTGACTTGGAAGATCTTGTTGGACGGCCCGCTGCTGTCGTCGAAGTACGGGCCGCCCTTCTTCTCCACGACGCCGCGGAAGCTGTACTTCGTGTCCGTGATGACGCGGCCGTTGCCGTTCGCGCTCGGCGCCTGGGTCTGACGCTCACGCAGCAGACCGTCGAAGAGCGTCCGGGTGTTGGAGTAGGTGCCGTTCGGCAGGAGCTCCTGGGACGAGACGATGTTGGGCTGGCCCGCTGTCTTGGACAGCAGGTAGGAGAAGACGGCGGAGGCCGATTTCCCGTCGGCCTTGGGGCGATCAGGCAACCAGACCGAGGTCAGACGACCCGATCCGTCGTAGGTCAGATCCGTACGCTTGCCGTTGGCATCGATCTCGACGGTCGGTGAGCCCCACGCGGGGTCAAGTGTCGACTCACTGGTGTTGTTCAGGGCGTCGGTCGTCTTGGTGCCGGTCACCGGGCCACCGGTCGCCGGGACGTACTCGACCGAACTCGTCCGCCGGTTGAGCCCGTCGTAGGTCTCAGTCGTCCGCCCGAGCTCGTCGTAAACCATCCGGGCGCGCTGCTCGTAGACCGGCGCTCCGCGGAAGGCCGACATCGTCTCCACCTTGGAGACAAGCCCTCTCAGCGGTTCGGTGTCGATCGACGTGTGCTGGTCGTAGTAGGTCCGCTCGTCAGCGACGATCTGGGACGGGATCGGATCGGCCAACGCGCAGCTGACCGAGGCCGTCTCCTTGCGCTTGACCGTGTCCATGACCCAGCCGCTCGGTCGCTGCGCGTACTCGTAGCGCACGCAGCGGTCGTCGTCACCCTTGCTGACATCTCCGAGATCGCTCACCGACGTCGGCAGGCCGAGCTGGTCGTCGAACTGGCTGTCGGTGCCCGACACCCGGTAGGTGCCGTTGGTCAGACGCGTGCGCAGACGGACGTAGCCGGTTCCGAGAAGCGTGGCAATGTCCCCCGGGCTCGCCCCGGTCTGCTTGAGCCACGGCGTGTTGACGGTCCCGGTGATCTCGGCGCCCCCGGCGCCGTTGTACGTGACCTGCTCGCGGACGTAACCGTTCAGACGATCGAAGTCGTCGTAACCGGTGGT
Organism: Kribbella sp. DT2; assembly: GCF_049844575.1. Taxonomy (NCBI): domain Bacteria; kingdom Bacillati; phylum Actinomycetota; class Actinomycetes; order Propionibacteriales; family Kribbellaceae; genus Kribbella; species Kribbella sp. DT2. The sequence continues at coordinate 5,194 of NZ_JBNCLH010000019.1, forward strand.
CGACTGGGAGTCGGTGACCTTGACGGTCTTGGTCTGGGTGCCCTCCTTGTTCAGGCGATCGCCGTGCAGCCCGCGGAAGTACAGGTACTTCGTGGAAGTCTGCGATCCCGCAGGGCCTTCGAGCACCGTCACGTAGTTGTAGCCACGCCAGTCGCCCCACGTGCGGTACTTCAGTGCCGTCAGTTCGTTGTCGTCAAAGTGCCAGCCGGCGCTGCCCGCGTAGCTGTACGCCGTGTCCTTGGTCGGCGAATCGCCGACCAAGTCGGTCTCGACCGTCCGGGTCACGATGTACTTGTGGAACCAGTGCAGAGTCGGGTTCTCGCCGCCCTCTCTCGTCCAGTACACCGGGAAGCAGCGGCGGGTGTTCGTCGGCGCGGTAGCCTCGGCCGGGTTGGTCGTGCAGTCCTTTGCCGAGTAGTTCACCGAGATCAGCGCGCCGGACTCGGTGCGAATGCCGTTGACGCGCGGCTTGTTCATCGGGAACGCGCCACCGGTGAAGTCACCCACGCGGTTGGGCATCTGCGTGCCCTCGAAGGTGACCGGCGGATCGACGACCGCCGTGCCGTTGGCCATGCCGCTGTGCGTCACGCTGGCGAGCCAGAGGCCGGCCGACGTACCGTCACCCGGATCCTTGAACTCCTGGCCGAAGTCCCAACGGTCGACGGTCCGGTAGTTGCCTCCGCCGGTGTGAACTCCCGTGTACACCGCGTCCAACCGCTTGCGGCTGAAGAACGCGGGCGAGGTCTTGCCGGGGCAGGTCGTGGCGGACGCGCAGATCTGATCGAAAGGCACGTCCGGCCACTTCGAGGCGTTGGCAGCGGTGAGCTGCTCGGGCGCGCAGGTGACCGCCCCGCTCGGGAAGCAACGCTCGGCGACCTCGAAGACGACCCTGGCCGGCGCCGCGACGGACGCGTCGGTGCCGTTGCGCTCGCCGTACTCGATGCTGGTCAGGTAGCTGCCACGGTCGTAGCTCGACACCGCGGTGTTGTTGTTGCGGCCGTAGTAGTTCGTTTCCTTCGCGTACCGATACGTCATGACGTTACCGGACGTGTCGATCACCCGGTCGACGTTCCAGCGCCAGGGCAGCGCACACTGCGAGCCGGCGAAGTCGCCGGCCTTGTAGCAGGACTCGCCGGCGTTGTTCCCGTACACCGGAACCATGGAGACGGAGTTCGACCTGCTCGCCCCGTAAGCAGCCGGGTTCAGGCCGAAGAAGTACTGCGTTCCGTCGGTGGTCGTGAGGCGCCAGTGCTCACCGCTCACCGGACCGTTCACGACGTCGTTGTCCGCGCCGGACAGTCGCTCGATGCGGGATCCGTCGTCCTTCTGCAGCTTCCAGCCCTTGACCGGGTCGTAGAGCAGCTCACTGGAGTGACTTCCCAGCGAGAGCGTCGCGTTGTCCGAACGCCAGCACAGGTCGCCGGTCTTGGTCTTGTTGTTCGAGGCCGCGGTCATGTCGTCCGCGCACGAGACGTACTTGCGCTCGACGTACCCAGGTTCCAGCGTGTGGCCCTGGCCGAGCCACGACCCCTGGTTGTTGGTCGAGGCGGTCTGCCCGTCGAGAGAACCGGACGAGTAGCCGATGGAGAGCTCCGGCCGAGGGCCGGCCGTGCCCGGCGGTACGCGCAGCGGGTAGCTCCAGTTGAAGTCACCGGTCTGCTTGCCGATGCTCCAGGTCGATGCGGGCGACAAAGTGGTGGCGCTGTAGGCACCGTTCGGTCCGTCCGCGGCAGCTGCTACGGCGAACGCAGCCACGGCCGAGCCCGACTGGTTGGCCGGTACGTCGACGTCGGCGCTGACGGTCTCGCTCTTGGCGTCGAGGGTCGATCCGGGAACGATCGTCGCCTTCGAGCACGTCGTCGCGTTCGAGCAGTCGAGCCTGACCATCCGGAGCCTGGTCGCCCAGTCACCGCCGTACGCGTTCTTGAAGTCCGAGTACTTGACCTGCAGCCGCACCTTGCCCGCGGCAACAGTCTTCTGGGTGGCCCCCACCCTCAGGACGACCGCACTGACCCCGAGCTGCTCGGCACGGTCCTGGCCCAGCACGTCGACTCGTACGGCGTTGACGGCTGCACCGGTCTTGGCAGGGTTGGCCGCCGGGGCGACCGTGACCGGGGACGTGCCGACTCGCTGCGGCGTCGACACGGTCTTGGGCTGACCGGCAGCACCGATGACTGGGGCGAGGTTGACGACCCCGCTGGTGGCGGCCGGCCAGGTCGGCGCCTTGACGTCGGCCGGTGTGCCTGGCGACTTCTCGGCCCGCAGATCGTTCTTGCCGGCGAACTCCGCGCCCTTCACCGGGTCCGTCTGCTGCGGAGTCGGCGCCGGGCGGCTGTACGCCTTGGCCTCGGCCGCCGGGACGTAGGAGGCGACGCCTGCGATCAGGCTGACACCCAACACAGTCACCAGCGCCGCTCGACCTCTCCGTGCGGCGGGACGAGTTGCTGTCATGAACCGTCGCATCAGTTGCTCCCCAGGGAGTAGGCCTCGATGATCGAGTCGTCAATCACGTTCTTGTACAGGCGAATGTCGTCAACGGCGCCCCGGAAGAAGTGCGTGGTGCCGCCGTCAATCGCCAGGCCGGTGCGGAACGGGCCCGCACCGTCGGTGACGCTGCGGTCCTCAGGGATCCAGCCGCTGGACCTGCTGTGACCGTCGACGAAGAGTTCCATCCAGTGAGCTCCGGCTTCGTACACCGCGATCAAGGAGACCCACTTTCCTTCCGTGTACGGCAGCCAGTCGGTTTCGAGCTTGGCCGGACCGCCGGATCCGGTGGTGGCGATGGTGAACGAGTACTTCACGTGCCGGTCGCTCGGCACGTCGTCAGCCGGGTCGGGAGTGTCCTTACCTGTCCAGGTCATCTCAGTCGTCCCAAGAGTGAAACTGCTGAGTCCTGGCCGATCCTCGCTGAGAACGACCTGTCGGTTGCTCTTGATCCCCAACTGAACGCGGGCCATGACGCTGAAGTTGTTGCCTGTATCAACGACATTGGTCGCCGTCGTCGCTGTGGTCGCGCCACTGGTCTGGAGCCCCGGCAAGAAGACCGACCAGTCGGGAGGCGTCGCTCCCTCCTTGTCACCGCCTACCCACTCGGCCCCGGTCCCGAGGTACATGGTGCGGTTGTTTCCCGTGCTGTCGGCACTGGACGTCCCCGTACCCTCGTCGAGCAACCACTTGCCATCGGTGTCCGGGCCGGCGATCCGTAGAGTGACGTCGCCGTGGTCGTCACTGCGGTTGCCCGCGGCATCCACACTCCACGCACGCACCCACCAAGGACCGACGTGGGTCGGCGTCGCGGTGAGAGTTCCGTTCGCCTTCGGAATGACGGTGGCTCCTGGACTGAAGGTGTCGAAGGCGTAGCGGAACCCGGTGACGTCGGCCGACGGACTGGTGATCTTGAAGGTCACGGCCTTGCCCAAGGTGTACGGTCCGGCGGTCACCGCGGTGACGGTCGGCGCCGGCGGCTTCGTGAGGTCCACCTTGAAGTAGCACTCGGTCGACCAGGCGGAGTGTGAGTCGCCGTCCCACGCCCGGGCTCGCCAGGCGTAGACCACGTTCGAGTCCAGAGCCTGTATTTCACCGCTGGGCATGAAACGTACCGACGATCCTGTGTTCTGGTAGCCCGCAGTCTTGACCTTCCGGTACGGACCCTCGTCGATGTTCCGCCGAACCTCGAACTCGACCATGGCCTGGTCGCCGTCCCACGCGTCAGGGTCCGTTACCCCGACGACCATACGAGGCTGGCTGTCTCCCATGATGGGGGCGTTGGTGGAGGTCGTGACACAGCTGGTGACGGGGTCTTCCGTGCGCGGGCGGACCACGGTGGGAGCGAAGTTGTAGGTCACCGACAGCTCGGGGTTGTACCGGAATCTCTTCCAGGCGTTCTGATCGGATTCGTCGGCGGCGCGCATACCGAGGTAGACGGTCGAGGCATTGGCGGCGGCCTGTTGAGCCACCGCGGACTGCACGTTGAACGGGACCCAGGCTCCTCCCGGGTCACATCCTTCACGGCCGTGTGCCACGGTCGCGATCCCCAGTCGTTGCTGCCACACCGAGGAGCCGGAGCCGGCTGCCCAGTTCGTGTTCTCGGTGACCCGTGCGGTCTTCCAGACCTCGACGACCTTGGGTGTGCAGGACGCGGCCCAGGTCTCGTACGCGGTGAACGTCGCCGACAGGATCTTCGCCCGAGCGATCTTCGCGACGTCGAAACCGAAGAACAGACGCTTGCGGCTCCACGGTTCGAACGCCTGGTAACCGACGCCTTCGTCGCCGCCCCAACCCCACGTCGGCGTAGACGGGTAGTGCTCGTTGATCATCGAGCGCGCCACGCGAGTGCCCTTGACCACGGGATCGATGTGCAGTGGGTACACCGTGTCGGCGGCATCGACCAACGCACGGTCCGGCGTGATCGCGAGGCTGTCCTGCGCGACCGCGACCGGCATCGGTGCCACAGTGTCGCCCTCGAGCGGTTCCTCCGCCCGGTCGGAGGAGGGCGAGTCTGCCTTCTTGTCACCCGACGAGTCCCACATCACCGGCTTCGGTGCGCTGAAAATCGTCGTACCGAGCTCGTCGACAGCCTGGATGCCCCCGCCCGGAGAGTGCTGCACGGTGAGATTCGGAGCGTCGAGCCCGAGCTCGATCTGCTGTAACTGCGGCAGCTTGGCAGCCGCTTCCGTGTTGACGATCAGCACCTGGGAGAACGAGTCGTTGGTGACGTTCACCCGCAGGTCGACGTCGGGGTAGACCGACTTGTACGTCATGTTGTCGCCGTCGATCACTGGCTCAGGAAGCGGTTGCGGCCAGGTCAGCGAGAACTCGTGGCCGGCTTTGCTCAGTGTCACCAGATGGGTGTCGCCGCCGTCGGAGAACTCCATGTCCATCGCCGTCGCCGCCGGCTTGACGACCCCGTCCTCGCGGGACAGGGTCGGGTCGAGGTCGACCCACTGACCGTCGCGCTTCTTCCGGACGGGCTCCGCGGATTGCTGCAGCGTAAAGCTGCCGTCGGGGTTCGCGAAGCTCTTCGACGTCTCGGTCCGCTTCTCGACCACCTCGACCGGCTTACCGGACGCAGCCGCCCGCTGAGCCGCCGTCGCCTCCGGCTTCTTGGCCGGCGCCGACGGCGGCGGCGCCACCGCTGCTACGGGCCCGGCTTGAAGTCCGCCGACAGCCAGAAACCCGCCGATCACCAACCACCCGGCCGAACGCCGGCCACGCCGGCGCGAACGAGACGTACGAGTGCCCCAGGTCATTGCCCACCCCACAGATCGATCAAGACAGTCGAGGGGTAACTCTGGAGCTATGACGGAAGGTTGAACAGGTACAACCCATACAGTTCGTTTGCACGGGTCGGTGATCTAGGTCACATTTGACATGTCGCTTTGCTGATGCGCGCAGGGCCTATCTGGCCGTCGTACCTAACTGCTCGTGAGCCAGGTCGACGCGCCGTTCTCGCCGCGCCGGAGAGGACCGTTGGCCAAAGTCCCAGCAGCATCAACCACCAGGTGGAACGGCGTACTCGGTCGGTCCCAGTACTCTCCGGTCGCCACCGCCTCGCTCCACTCCGCGGCCACTGCCTCGATCAATCGCACGAACGCGGGCCGATCAAGCGGCTCGTCCTCCAGCAGGCACTCAGGGTTCTTGAGAACCACCACGTAGCAGGTAGCCGGCAGCCACTCGAGGTCGGCCAGGCACTCGTCGAGGGCGGGCCAGTTCCTCCCGAAGTAGTCCGGAAACCTGGCCGCCTCAGCGAACTGGTCGAACAGGGCGGCACTGGTGCGCGCGCGAGCGCCGTCGAGGGAGATCACCTCACCACCAGCAGCGCGAAGCTCGCTGAGCGCCGCCTCGAAAGACAAGGACCCGAAGGGCGCAGTCAGCAGCCAGGGCGGCGTTGCTGTCAGGAGTGGGTTGCCACCCATCCGCCGGCTCCCCTCTCGATCGCTAGCTCAGCTGAAGCGAAGGTACATGTCGCTGTCTCGCCAGGAGTTCGAGAAGCTGTCGAGCATGGCCTCGTGGAGGCGGCGGTCGCTGACGTTTCGGGTGGTGTTGTTCAGTTGTAGCTCGATCTCGTCCTTCACGATCGGCCAGCGGAGCTCATGCATGGTGAAGGAGATCAGCTCGGTCGCGCCGCCGATCGTCAGGTTCCGGACGATGGCGAGAAGAATCCGTTCGAAATCCTCCCGCGCTTCCGGGTGGTCAGGGCCGGCAGTGCCCACGCCACAGTCCGATCGCCGGAACACCGACTGATAGCTGAACTCGCCGAGTACGGCGGCGACCCTGCCTGCCTGCCCGGCCGTCCGGGGAGTGGAGCTTTCTACGCCCCAACCAAGATTCGAGCCACTGTGTACTTGCCGTCCGCGACGGGAATCAGCAACACGTCGTTCTGCCGCATCGGGCGGTGCTACTCCACCGGCTTGCGGCCGCGGGTGAGGACGCCGGAGAACAAGGCCGCCAGCGTCAGCGCAGGTAGGGCTGTGGCGGCGACCGTGGTGGTGTAGTCGAGCCAGGTGGGGGCCCAGTCTGCTGTGGTGATGAGGAGTTTGGATCGGTCGGACGGGTCGACGACGACGGGGACGTACGCACCCGGTTCAGGGAGGGCGACGAGTTTGTCGGCGCCTTCGAGGTTGGTGGGGGTGGCGTTGTCGGGGTGGCGGACGATGACGGTGGTGAGTTGGGTGTGGAGGGTCTGGGAGTAGACGGCGACGACCTCCACCTCGCGGGTCGGCTGGGTTTCCACGAGGTGCTGGTTGTCGTCGAGGTGGGACAGGGCGACGGGGGTGATGACCAGGCCGGCCAGGAGGACCGCGAGGGAGGCGGCGGTGCGGAGGGCGGTGGGGCAGGTCATCTTTCAGGGATACCGCAGGATGCGCGGTTTCGCCTGTCGGCGTGGTGGTTCGACACACAATCGTCGTGATTACTCGGGCTGGTTGACCGAGGAGATCCGGTACGGCGTACTGACGCCCTCGTACATCAGATGCGTCATCAGCCCCTGCGACGCGTGCGGCAGGTTGTGGCAGTGGTCCATCCAGACACCGGGGTTGTCGGCCAGGAAGGCGATCTCGTAGGTCTCGTCGTCGTCGACCTCCAACGTGTCGACCCACCACGGGGTGCCGGAGGCCGCAACGCCGTTGCGGGACAGGACGACGGCGTGGTGCCCGTGCAGGTGCATCGGGTGGGACTGCCCGCTGGTGTTGGAGATCGTCATCTTCACCACGTCGCCGGACGCGACCATGAACATCGGTACGTCGGGGTACTTGTGCCCGTTGATCGTCCACCACAGACCGGGTACGCCGTCCAGGAAGCCGGGGCGCCGGCCGATGCGGTACTCGAACACCCGGTCAGGATTCGCGACGTCGAGGCCCAACGGGGCGGGTGTTCCGTAGGTGAGCAGATCGATGGTTGCTGAAGACAAAGATCCGCCAGGCGGATCGACACCGGGTGGAGCAACTCCAAGACTCACGCCCCCGGCGTCCAGCAGTACGCCGCCTGCGGGGATCACCACCTCAAAATCGACCCGGGCTCCCGCGGCCAAAGGAAAGGTGTCCGTGGTGGCAGTCGGCCCGTGGAGCTCACGCCCGTCGACCGCGACGACCTTGAAGGGCGCGCCGACCAGACCGGTGCGAATCAAGGTGTTGTCGGTGTTGACGACCCGCACGCGCAACGTCGTACCGGCGGCAACCTCGACACGTGGTGCGCCGGTGCGACCGTTGATCGTCCGGCGGTCGTCGTACGTGTGGATCGCGGCGACGAGATCGCGCGACGGGGCGCCGATCACGATCGTGCCGAACAGGCCGTTGCGGACCTGCTCGCTGGAGACCTGGTGCGAGTGGTACCAGTACGTGCCCGCAACCTCAGCGCGGAAGCGGTAGACATGACGACCACCAACCGGTACGGCGTCCTGCGTGACCCCGGCAACACCGTCCTCGGCGTTGGGGACGTCGATCCCGTGCCAGTGCAACGTCGCGCCGTCGGGGACGGACTCGTTGACCAGCGTGACCTCGACCAGATCCCCAACCCGGGCACGGATCAGCGGACCGGGCGAGGAACCGTTGAGCGTGTAGCCGTCGACCGATTCGCCCGACGCCAACGTGAATCGACCCTTGCGGGCGGTCAGAGTCACCGCGACGTCAGCGACACCGGTCCGCGGCCCGGTGAGGTCGGCGACACTCTGACCACCGTGGTGCTGATGCCCCGACGCAGGCCCGCCGCCGTAGTCGGCATACCCCATGTCGTTGGCCGAGTACGACGACGGCACCAGGCTGGTCGCCCAGAGGTAGGCCAGCGGCAAGAGCACCGCCAGCGCCACCCCCAGCGCGATCAGCCGGTTCCGCAACCACCCCGTACGCCGCACGCCGGTCGCCGTCGGATCGGGCTGATCCGACGGCGCCTGGTCCTCAGGCACTCGCAGCCACCGGAGTGGAGGCCCGGCGGGACGCGATGCCCGCGACACCGGCGATCGCCAGCCCGTTGATCCCGTGCAGGATGCCCAGCGCCGGGATGCCGAACGACACCACCGCCAGCAGGAACTGCACGACGACCAGCCCGACGACGATTCCCGCCAGAAGACGCCCACCCGGTACGTCGGTGAGGAATGAGACGATCAGGAAGATCAGCGCGACCAGCCCGATCGCCGTACCGGCCATGCTGTGGTAGCTCTGCCCGAAGTTGCTGTAGTCGGCCCCGATCGTGACGCCGTCCTCCGCGTCGGCCGCGGTCGTGAACCCGGCCAGCGCGATCGCCGCCACCTGGAGCACCACCGCGAGCGCGATCAGCGAGGCCAGCACCCGGTACGCCGTTCTCATGCGTGCCGCCGCTTCTTCACGAGCACGACCGCCGCCACGATCAGCAGCAACGGCAGCACCGGCGGATGCCCGCCGCCCACCACGCACCCGATCGACGCGATCACCGCAAGGGCGGCCAACGCGATCAGCAAGGGCATCGGAATCCGGGAGAGCGGCCCCCGAGCCGCCCACGCCGGGCCACCAGGCCCCGAACCACCAGCCCCACCACCACCCGCCCCCGCCTCAGCACCAGTCCACGGCGGCCGCGTCCACCCGAACGGCCCCGCCCACTCACCGGCGCCGGCCTGCGAAGGCTCCCCCGGCAGGTCCGCGAACAACGCCGCCAGGTCCGCAGCGGTCTTCGCCTGCAGCGCCTGACTGATCCGTTCGCTGTGCTCCTCGGCAGTCAGCCGGCCGGCCTCGTAGTGCTCGCCCAGCCGTTTGACCGCTTCCTCACGTTCCTGGTCCCCGATCCGTACCTGCTCGTTCATGACACTCCTCGGTCGTCGCAGTTCTGATGCCACCGATCGTGTCGTCCGAGCACCCCTCACCGCGTCGCCTCGGCGGCGACACCTCAGCTACCCCCGACGGCGCACAACAGCCACCAGACGTAGTACGGCGTACTCCCCCTGGGGTACGCCCTCCCAGGGCCCCACCCAGGGCTGACCCCGAAAACCCCAGGCGCCCGCCAGCCCCCACGGTTAAACTCGTCGACGGCCACCCTCCGTCATGTGGGTCGGCTGCCGGCAGACTCCGGCTCTCTCCATCGACCCGGCTCCCCAGTCTGCGTGGGCCGGCCCTGGAGGCGCGGCATGCACGCGATCAACGCGACCGACCTGACCAAGGTCTACAAGTACTCCGAGCAGCAGCCCGGGATGAAGGGCGCCCTCAAAGGCCTCGTCAAGCCCGTACGCCGTGAGCGCACGGCGGTCGACGCACTCACCCTGACCGTGCCGAAGGGCCAGGTCATCGGCCTGCTCGGCCCGAACGGCGCCGGCAAGACCACCACGATCAAGATGCTCTGCGGCCTGCTCCGCCCGACCGCCGGCGAGCTGACAGTCCTCGGCCACGAGCCGCACAAGAGATCCTTCGACTTCCTCAGCCGGATCTCCGTCGTGTTCGGCCAGAAGTCGATGCTGTGGTGGGACGTCTCGACGTACGACTCGCTGCTGATCCACCGCGAGATGTACGCGATCCCGAAGCCCACCTTCGACAACAGCGTCGCCGAGCTGACCGAACGCCTCGGCGTCGCCGACCTGATCAACATCCCGGTCCGCAAACTCTCCCTCGGCCAGCGGATGCGCTGCGAGCTGGTGCTCGCTCTGCTGCACGGACCGGACCTGCTGTTCGCCGACGAACCGACCGTCGGCCTCGACGTCGTCGCGAAGCTTGCCCTGCGCAACTTCCTCGCCGAGATGAACCGCGACCACGGGACGACGATCGTGCTGACCAGTCACGACATGAGCGACGTCGCCGCCCTGTGCCAGCGGATCGCGCTGATCGACCACGGCGTGATCGGCTTCGACGGCGATCTCCAAGATCTCAGGCAGCAAAGCGGACAGCACGCCGATGCCGACCTGGACCAGGTCCTCGCCGCGATGTTCAAGAGCCGCTCATGACCCGGCAGTTGCGACTGCTCCGCATCCTGACCGTCCAAGAGGTCCGGATGATGATGAACCACCGCTGGTGGCTCTTCCTCCTCCAGATCGCCAACGTGCTGCCGCCGGCCGTCGCGCTCCTGGTCTGGCACGGCGCCATCGACCAAGGCGCGAACCCACCCGTCTCCACGACGTACCTGACCAGCTACCTGGTCCTCGTCAGCGTCGTCGCGATGATCACCTCGAGCTGGACGTCGAGCTTCCTGGCCGCCTCGATCCGCCTCGGCGGCCTCAACTCCTGGCTCGTCCGCCCCTGCTCGACCCACCTGTCGTACCTGGCCAACAACTCGGCCGAGAAGTTCCTCAAGCTCGGCCTCCTGATTCCCCCGGTCGCGGTCCTGGGCGTGATCTTCCGCCACGACCTCCGCCTGCCCGGCGAGCCGGGCCGCTGGCTCCTCTTCCTCCCGGCGCTGGTCGTGGCCGCGGCCATGACGTTCGCGCTCGACATCCTGATCGGATCGCTCGCCTTCTGGCTGGAGGACATCGCCGCGATCGACCGCCTGCGCTACCTCGTCGCGCGGCTCCTGTCGGGAGGACTCGTCCCGCTGGCGCTCTTCCCCGCGGTGTTCCAGCCGTACCTCGCCGCCCAGCCGTTCCGCTTCCTGATCTCCTTCCCGCTCGAGGTCCTGCTCGGTACGACGCGCGCGATCGACTACGCCTACCAGGCAGGCTGGTTCGTCGTCGTGGTCGGCGGCGCCGCCCTGGTCTGGCGACGCGGCCTGCGCGACTACCAGGGAGCGGGCGCATGACGCCCCGGCTGTTCTGGGCCTGCCTCAAGCAGGCGATCCGCCGGGACCTGCAGTTCCGCAGCCAGACGGCGATCAACGCGTTCTCGTCGATCGGCGACCTCGTGCTCGGCGTCGTACCGGTCCTGATCCTCACCGGCGCCGGCGGTACGGCGTGGAGCGGGCCGCTGGCCGTCGTCGTGGTCGGCATCTTCGGCATCTCGACCGGCCTGATGGACTGCTTCGTCCGGCCGAACCTGGCCAAGATGCACACCTACGTCCGCCAGGGCGACCTCGACCTCATCCTGATCCGCCCGGTCAACGCGCAGGTGTTCGCGTCGCTGCGCTGGATGGAGCCCGCCGAGCTCGGCCGTGTCCTGTCCGGTGCCGCGATGGTCGCGGTCGGTCTGCACCTGACCGACGTGAGCCCCGACGCCGGCCTGGTCCTCCAGGCGATCGCCTGGGCGCTGATCGGCTTCGTCGGGTTCAGCCTGCTCTGGGCCAACCTCGCCTACTCGGCGTTCTGGTTCGAGAGCGCGGAGCCGGTCAACGAGATCGCGTCTCAGCTCCGGGAGGCGGGCAAGTACCCGATCAGCTACTTCACCGGCGCGGCCCGGCTCGTGCTGATGACGCTCGCCCCGGCCGGCCTGGTGGCGGCGGTGCCGGTCGAGACGCTGACCGGCACCGCATCACCTCTGCTGCTCGCTCTGCCGGCGCTCGCCGCCGGAGTCCTGCTCACCAAACTCCACTGGCGCCTCGCCAGCCGCCGCTACAGCTCAGCCAGCAGCTGACACAGCGTTTCAGAGACTGGTACGCCGTTTCAGCTCGCCGCCGACAGGATCTGGTTCACGTCGTCGTTGGCCCCGGCCAGCGACGACGGATCCTTCTCGAACGCCATCACCGCGTCCATCGCCGGCACCATCACCGCGGTGACGTCGGCGGCGTTCGGGTTCGCCGGGTACGGGAACACGTCGCCCGCCGCCACCGGCTCGAGGAACGGCGTGACGTCCCACCCGTCGGCCTCGAACGCCGACCTCGCCAACGGCAAGGACGCGCTCACCGCCGGGAAGACCACGCCGGCCTTGGCGACGATGTCCTGCGCCGTCCGCGACCCGAGGAACTTCACCCACGCCCACGCCGCGTCCCGCCGGGTGGTGTCGGCCCAGATCGTGTCCGCCAGCCCGTTCATCATCGACATCCGCTTGCCGTTCGGCCCCTCCGGGAGCCGCGCGAGCTTGGTCTTCACCTGCTTCAGGCCGGCGTACGTCTCGAGCATCCAGGACCCGTTCGGCGTGATGCCGTACTTGCCGGCCCCGAACGACGTCGTCACGTCGACGCCGGACTTGGCCTGCGCGTACGTCGGCATGTAGCCCTTGGTGATCAGCCCGCGCCACCAGCCGATCGTCTCGGTGAACTTCGGGTCGCCGTAGAAGAACTTGGTCCCCCACGGCTCGCCCTCGGAGTACTTCCAGTCGTTGGTCGCGGCGTACCAGCTCCAGCTGGTCTGGCCGTCGGCGCCACCGGCGTCGCCGTACCCGAGTCCGTAGACCTTGATGTTGTTCTTGTCGAACCCGGGCTGGTCACCGCGCCGGCCCTTGGCGTCGACGGTCAGCCGGGCGACGACCTGCTCGAACGTGCCGCCGTCCTTCGGGTTCCAGGTCATCGCGTTCAGCTGGTCGGTGCTGATCCCGGCCGCCTCGGTGAGCGCGGAGTTGTAGAAGTACACCTCGGTGTCGAAGTCCTTCGGCAGCCCGTACCGGTGGCCGTCGGCACCGATCCAGCGGTCGGCCAGACCCTTCTGGTAGATCGACAGGTCGACCCCGTCGCGCTCGACGAACTCGTCCAGCGCCAGCACCTGGCCCTTGTCGGCGAACAGCGGGTACTTCGCCGAGTGCGACGTGAACACGTCGGGCGCCGTACCGGAGATGAAGCCGGTGACGAGCTTGTTCCAGTAGTCGTCCCAGCCGTACTGCTCGATCTTCACGCTGTACTGCGGGTTCTGCTGCTGGAACACCTTCGCGCACTCGGTGTACATCGGCAGCTGGGCGGAGTCCCACAGCCAGTAGATGACCTCGCCGGCCCCGCGGGAGGAGGCACCGTTGTTGCAGCCGGCCACCGCCGAGGCGGCCAGTCCGGCCAGCGTTCCCCTGAGCACCGTGCGTCGTGAAATGTTCATCCGACCCTCACTTGATCCCGGAGAAACCGATGGAGTTGGTGATCCGCTTGGCGAAGGCCAGGAACAGGATGATCATCGGCAGCGCCGCGATCAGCGTCGCCGCCATCAGCCCGGCCCAGTCCGGCCCGCCCTGCGGCGTCTGCGACCGGAACACGCCCAACGCGACGGTCAGTACCCGGACATTCTCCTGCTGACCGACCAGCAACGGCCAGAAGTAGTCGTTCCAGGAGTTGATGTAGGTCAGGATCGCCAGCGTCGCGATCGGTGCCGCGCTGATCGGGATCACGATGCCGAAGAAGATCCTGCGGTGCCCGGCCCCGTCGATCATCGCCGCTTCCTCCAGCTCCCGGTTGATGCTGAGGAAGAACTGGCGCAGGAAGAAGATCGCGAACGGCGTCATGAACGCGCCCGGCAGGATGATGCCGGCGAAGCTGTTCAGCAGCCCGAGGTTCTTGATCAGCACGAAGTTCGGCAGCGTGGTGAAGATCGGCGGCACCATCAGCGCGGCCAGGAACAGCGCGAACACCTTGTCCCGGCCGGGCCAGCGCAGCCGGGCGAACGCGTACGCCGCCATCGCGCTGAAGAACACCTGGCAGACCGTCGTCACCGTGGACACGATCAGCGAGTTGCGCAGGTACAGCCAGAAGTTGACCGCGGCGCCGGAGCCGCCCTGGGCCTGCGCCTCCTCGACCGTCGACAGCCCGAGCACCCGCTTGAAGGCGCCGAGCGTGGTCTCCACCGGGAGCAGCGAGCTCGGGTGCCCGGCGAGCTGGGTGTTGTCCGACAGCGCCGTACGGAGCATCCAGTAGAACGGGAACAGCGTCAGCAGCATCAGTACGACGAGCACGACCCACGCGACGGTCCGGCCCGGGGTGAGCGACTTCCTCATGCCAGATCACTCTCCTTGGCGCGGAGCAGCCGCAGCTGCAGCAGCGAGACGACCGCGAGGATGGCGAACAGCACCAGCGCCATCGCCGAGGCGTACCCGAAGTCGAACCGGGTGAACGCCCGCTCGTAGATGTAGTAGTAGATGACCCGGGTGGCGTTGATCGGACCGCCCTGCGTGGTCACCGCGATCGTGTCGAAGATCTGGAACGAGCCGATCATGGTGACCACCAGGACCATCACCAGGACCGGCCGCAGCAGCGGCAGCGTGATCCGCCAGAACGTCTGCATCTCGCTCGAGCCGTCCACCTCGGCGGCCTCGTACACGTACGACGGAATGGTCTGCAGACCGGCGAACACCAGCAGCGCCGTGTAGCCCATGTGCCGCCAGATGTTGATCCCGGCAACGGTCGGGATGGCCCAGTGCGAGTCGCCGAAGAAGGCGACCGGGTCGATCCCGATCCAGCTCAGGCCCTGGTTCACGATGCCGACCTGGAAGTCGAGCATCCAGTACCAGACCAGCGCGACCACGACGTTGGCGATCAGGTACGGCAGCAGGATCACCGCGCGGACCGTGATCGACTTGGTCAGCCGGTACATCAGCATCGCGATCAGCACCGCCAGCACGGTCTGCAGGCCGATGTTGATCACGACGTACTCGATCGTGACGACGAGCGCGTTCCAGAAGAAGCTGTCGTGGATCATCCGCTCGTAGTTCTGCAGCCCGTTGAACTCCGGCGCCTGCAGCAGGCTGTACTCGGTGAAGCTCAGGTAGGCGCCACGCAGGGTCGGCCAGATGTAGAACACCACGAACCCGACGGTGGCCGGGGCCAGGAAGATCATCGCGACCTTCAGGTCCCCGAACCTTCGTCGTTGTCGCTTCGGTGGGGCATTCGTCGTCACGGTCACAGCCGATCTCCTCCTCAGTCGATGGCCTGCACGTCCAGCAGGATCGCGTTCTCCGGCCACTGCGCGGGGACTTGGACCCCGACGTTGGCGAGTGCGGCGCCGTTCAGCTCGACGCCGTCGGCCCACCACGGAGCGGCGTTGCGCGGCTGGGCACCGGGGGTCTGCACCTTGCTGACCCGGTAGGTACGGGTCGCGTCGAGCCCTGGCAGCCGGACCCGGCCCAGGTCGGAGGTGATCGACTGGGTCAGCTGTACGGCGCTGAAGACCGCGCGGGATCCGTCCTGCGCGACAACGCCGTGCAGCAGGAAGTCCTCCGAGCCGCGGTCGGCCCGGACCACCCGGCCGGTGTGCAGCAACGGCCGGAGCTCCTTGTGCAGCGCGACCCAGCCTGCCAGCTCCTCGCGCTCCTCGGCCGACGCCGCGCTGATGTCCCACTCGATGCCAAAGTGGCCGAACAGCGCGGTGGTCGCCCGGAACGCCAGCGTCTGGGTCCGGCCGGTGGTGTGCGCCTTCGGCGGGCCGACGTGGCAGCCGATCAGCTCCGGCGGGAGCAGCAGCTGGGTGTAGCGCTGGATCTTCTGCCGCTCCAGCGCGTCGTTGCTGTCGCTGCCCCAGACCCGGTCGGTGCGCTCCAGCACGCCGAGGTCGACGCGCGCGCCACCGGACGAGCAGGACTCGATCTCCAGACCGGGGTGCCGGCGCTTGAGCTCGTCCAGCAGCCGGTACAGCGCCAGGGTCTGCTGGTGGATGCCCGCGGTCCCGGTCAACTGGTTGCCGCCGTCAACGAAGTCGCGGTTGTGGTCCCACTTCAGGTACGAGATGTCGTACTCGTTGAGGATCGAGTCGAGCCGCTCGAGGATGTACTCGTACGCCGCCGGGATGCCCAGGTTGAGGCCCTGCTGGTGCCGCGCGGTCGGGGGCATCCGGTTGCCGGTGGCAAGGATCCAGTCCGGGTGCTCACGGGCCAGGTCGGAGTCGGGGTTGACCATCTCGGGCTCGACCCAGAGGCCGAACTGCAGTCCGAGGCCGGTGACGTGGTCGACCAGCGGGTGCAGGCCCTTCGGCCAGATGCCTTCGTCGACGTACCAGTCACCGAGCCCGGCGTGGTCGTCGCGGCGGCCACGGAACCAGCCGTCGTCGAGCACGAACCGCTCCGCCCCGACCTCGGCGGCCGCGTCGGCGAGCGCCTTCAGCTTGTCCAGGTCGAGGTCGAAGTAGACCGCTTCCCAGGTGTTCAGCACGACCGGGCGGTCGGTGGTGGGGTGGGTCGGCCGGGCCCGCAGGTACTCGTGGAAGCGGGTCGACAGCTGGTCCAGGCCCACGCCGTACGAGCCGTAGATCCAGGGGGTGCTGTAGCTGCCCTGCGGCTCGAGGCGACCCTCGCCCGGCAGGAGCAGCTCGCCGCCGCCGATCACGGCGTACCCGCTCATCCCGCGCTCGGCGTACGAGCGGTGGTTGCCGCTCCAAGCGGTGTGCACTCCCCAGACCTCGCCGGTGCCGAAGGTGAAGTTCCGGGCGCCGGCGATCAGCAGAAGGGTCGCGTCGGCGCCGGTACGGCCGCGGCGGTTGTCTCGGATGTGCGCGCCCTGCGTGAACGCGTGCCGCTGCGGGTGCCGCTCACCGATGTGCCGGCCGGTCATGTCAAGCAACTCGGTGGCCTCGGTCGGCACCGGGAGTGCGAGGACCAGACCGTCCACCGTGTACGGCGAACCGCCGGTGTTGGTCAGGTCGGCCTTGGCCTTCACCAGACCGGAGTCGGTCAGCTCGATCGTCAACGCCAGCGTCAACTGCGCACCGGCGTCGGCGGCCTGGACGGTCACCGTGTTGCCGTCCTGGTCGACGCTCTGCAGCTGGAACGACGCGGAGAAGTCCTGCCCGTCACGGTGCCCGTTCAACCCCGGCAGCCCGAACCAGCCGGCCGAGTACTCCGGAACGATCGCGACCGGCAGGTTGTCGTCGAGCCCGTTGCCGGTCTGCACCGCGCCGGCCCCACGCCTGAGCTCAATCAGCGCAGACTCACTCAGCTCGCCCAGATCCGCACCCCAGTGCAGAACCGACGGAAGCGCCGGCCCGGAGCAGTCCAGCACCAGACTGACACCCGCCGAGCGGAGCTGCAGCACCTTGATGTTCGACACTGTTGATTCACTCTGCTTTCTGATTGATTTCAGGACGGAACTATTTACCCTGACACGCCGAATGTCAATGCTTCACGAAGTTAAGTAAGTACCCTAAGCCCCCGCACCGGGCTCTACAACGTCGGAACGCCCGATCACGTGGTGATCGGGCGTTCCGGAAGCGGACAGCAGGGCGGCTCAGGCGTCGCCGAGGCTTCTCCTCCGGACCGACTGGAGCCAGCTGTTGACCGTGGCGACGTCGGGCGTGGCCGGAAGAACGGTCCTCTGCAGCGCGCGGTCGAGCTCCTGGTGCAGGTCGAGGCGCCAGCGTTCGACCTCTTCCCACGGGAGGGCGCCGGCCTTTACGGCGAGCAGGCGCTCGCGGTCGTCGCCGACATCGACCACGAGCCTGCCCTCGGCGAGCAGCGTGCGGGCCGACAGCAGCAAGCGGATCAGGTGCATGACGTGCTTCCACTTCGGGGCGCCGTCCCGGCGGAAGTCCGCTTCCAGCTTCTTGAACTGGCTCAGGACGTAGCCCGAGTAGGTCTGGTAGGCGAGTTGGGAGAGGAAGGCCGCGCGCAGCTCGATCAATTCGTCGCCGAGCGGCGTACTGATCACCACCAGCGGCGAGTGGAGCACCTCGAGCAGGTTCGGGTTCGCCTTGAGAGCGAGCTCGCAGAAGCGTTCGACCTCCCACGAGAACCACTCCGGCTCCGGCCCGTCCACGTGCGTCGGCGGTTTCGCGAGCGACCAGAACGCCTCGGTCGGCGCGACGTACACCCCGCGCGTGTCGGTGTCCGAGGCATCCGTGTCCAGCCCGAACGCCCGCGACCCGACCACCGCCGCATAGATCGTCCGCTCCCGCACCAGCACGTCCCCGTCCGGCGCCTCCACGCCGATCGCCTCGCTCTGGTACGCCGTACGCAGACTCAGCTGGTCCCGCCGAGCCGTCGTCGACCGCCCGTCCACCAGCCGTACGTCGTACCGGCCGTCGGCCGTCACCCCACTGATCCGCCCGGTCGCCCCGCGCTGCGCGGTCCCCCCGACACCATCCGGCCCGGCGACCCGCAACACCACCTGAGTCCCCACCGGCAACTGCGGCCCCTCGATCGCCATGGGCTTCATCCTTCCAGCTCGGGCAGCGGGTGAGCTACCACCTGAAGGAGCTCGAGAAGGCCGGCCTCGTCGAGCTGGTCGAGGAGCGGCAGCGCCGCGGATTCGTCGAGCGGATCCTCCGGGCCTCCGCGACGATCGTCGTCGACCCGACCGTGATGGGCAGCGCCTTCACCGCGATCCACGACCAGTACGCCGCCGAGCACCTGGTGGAAGTTGCCGCAGGCACCGTTCGCGACGTCGCCGGCGGTCACCCCGCCGTACGTCGTACCGAAGGAGAAGACGCATGAGTGAGACCCCGCGGATCGTGGTCACCGTGGCCGCGCCGGTCGAGGCGGTGCGGGAGGCGCTGCGCGACAAGGAGAAGATCCGGCACTGGCACGGCTGGGAGTACGAGGGCGCCGAGGGCGGTCTGGACCAGGAGATCGACGTCATCTACTTCAACGACAGCACGCGCGACGACCCCGACTGGGACGCCTACTACTACGACGACGTCACCGAGGGCTGGACGACGTTCCTCCACCAACTGCGCTTCGCGCTCGATCGGCACCGGGACGAGCCGCGCCGTACGCTCTTCTACTCGGGCATCGGGACCGATTCCTTCAACCTCCCCGATCTGCCCGCCGGTAGGCGACGCGATCGACCAGCGCTGGAACGACTGGTGGACGAGTCACTACCCAGCACCGTCCGCCGGTTGAAATCTGACGCAACGGTGACAGCGCGCAAAGGTGTCAGCACTCTCGGTCTGTTCTGACCGGTTACCGGGAAGTACATTCTCGCTGCAACGGCGGCCGCGACGAGCCGCCCTCCGGCGAGAAAGGCCACCGCCCCATGAGCCTTCGGCTGTCCATCGCTCTGACCACCGCCCTGCTGACCACCGCGACCGTGATCACCACCGCTCCCGCCTACGCCGACGGACCGGGCACCGGTACGCCGTACGTCGTGACCGTCGGCGACTCCTACATCTCCGGCGAGGCCGGCCGCTGGGCCGGCAGCTCGAACAACTCCGAAGCACCCGCCGACGCGCTCGGCGCGCACGCCTACCACGACAACGCGGCCGGCACCGGCGAGCAGATCGCGAAGTGCCACCGCAGCAAGTCCGCCGAGGCCTTCATCGGCGGCGGCGTCGGCGGAGCCAACCTGGCCTGCTCCGGCGCCCGGACCGCGACCTCGAACGGCGACGACTTCAAGCCCGGCCTGGACTTCTTCGACGACGGCGCCGGCCGGCTCGGCCAGGCCAAGCTGCTGCAGCAGTTCGCGACCACGCACAACGTGAAGCAGGTGGTCGTGTCGATCGGCGGCAACGACTTCAACTTCGCGTCGATCGTGCAGTCCTGCGTGACCGACTTCCTGCTGTCGCCGTCGTGGTTCCCCGACTACTGCAAGGACGACTCGTCGGTGGTCGCGAACTTCACCGCCGCCAACGTCACCGCCGTACAGGGCAGGATCGCGACGTCGTTCCAGAACGTCCGGACGGCGATGCGCAACGCCGGGTACGCCGACGACGCGTGGACCCTGCTCGTCCAGACCTACCCGTCCCCGATGCCGGCCGGCAGCGGCTTCCGCTACGGCCAGACCGGCTACACCCGCCAGAACGTCGGCGGCTGCGGTTTCTGGAACACCGACGCCGACTGGGCCAACGCCACCGCGCTGACCACCATCAACAACAGCGTCCGCGCCGCGATCGGCCAGTCCGGCCTGACCAACACCCGCCTGCTCGAGCTCCAGTCGACCTTCAACGGCCGCCGCCTCTGCGAGAAGACAGTCGGCCTGTACGAGGAAGTAGGCCTCACCTCCTGGACCCAACCCACCGCCGTCGACAAGACCGAGTGGGTCAACCAGATCCGCACCGTCACCACGATCGGCTCGAACTACTTCATCCAGGAGTCCATCCACCCCAACTACTGGGGCCAGCTCGCCCTGCGCTCCTGCGTTCGCCAGTCGTACCTCCAGAACCGAGGCGGCACCTGCACCATCGCCGGCCCCGGCCTGGTCAACGGCGAACCCCAGATGACGCTGAACTGAGAACCACCAGCGTCCGCCGGGTCAGGAGCCTGGCCCGGCGGATCGGTAGTGTCCACGCATGGCGTACCAGGGCGGCCCGGTCCCGAACCCGGCGTACCGGGCACACGACGAGAAGTCCTCACGAAAGCGGCGGCTCAGCATGACGGCCCTCATCCTCGGAGGTGTGCTGCTGGCCTCGGCCGTCCTCATCCTGCTCACGCTGGCGGCGCTCTTCGTCCTCGGCGGCGGAGGAGACACCACGAGGTTCGCCCCGGTTGCTCGCGGATTCATCACGGCCAGCGCCACGGTCGGGGTCGTCGGACTGGTCAGCCTGGTGTTCGGACTCGTCACGAGGAAGTGAGCCGGCCGCGGGCGGCCTGCAGCAGCTCAGCCCGAGCGGGCCGGCAGCTCAGCTCTGAGCGACCGCGGCCTGCAGCTCGGCCGCCCAGGCGTAGTCGCGCTCCCACCCGTTCCCGGTCGGCGCCAGAATCAGCCGCTCGACACCTGCCTCCTCGTACGCCGCCACCTGCGCGACCGCCTTCGCCAGCTCAGCATCCAGCTGCGGCGCAACGATGCTCACCGTCGGCCGCGGCCGCTCGTACTTCTCCGCCAGCTCCCCCAGCGCCTTCAACCGAGCGCCGACGTCCGCACTCGCGAGCCCGATCGACACCCACCCGTCGCCGTACCGCGCCGCCCTGGCGACAGCCTTCTCCCCGTCCCCCGCCACCAGAACCGGCGGCACCACAGCCCCCGGCGCAATCGCCGCGTCGAACCCCTCGACCACCCGCGCCGAACGCCCGGCAATCAGATCCCGCAACACCTCGAGCGCCTCGTCCGTCCGCCGCCCCCGCTCCTTGTACGACGCCTCAGCCGCCCGCCACCCCACGTCCCCGTGCGCCGGATTCCCCGTCCCCACGCCCAGCAGCACCCGATCCCCCGACACGTGCTGCAACGAGCTCACCTGCTTGGCCGCCCAGGCCACCGGCCGCAACGCCAGCAGCATCACGCCGTACCCGATCTTCACCCGCTCGGTCACCGCAGCCGCCGTCGCCAGCACCACCGTGCTGTCCAGCATCGGCGCACTCGCGATCAGATGATCGGTAGACCACACCGACTCAACCCCAGCCTCCTCAGCCACCCGCGCGGCCGCCCCCACATCCCCCAGCACCGGCCGCGCCGGATCCGGCGTGGACGTCGGCAGAATCAACCCCAGCTTGATCGTCATACCTACCCGCAACCCGCCCCACCGCCGATACCTTCCCCGATCGATCGAGTTCACCGAGCGTTCGCAGCGTCCAAAGCCGCGCGGATCCTCGCCTCCTCGTCGCTGCCTGTTGTCGGTAGCCTGAGCAGCGGCAGGTCGTACACCTCGAAGATCTGGTTCTTCAGCGCATCACGGGCCAGCTGCACCGGGTTGTCCTCGTGGTACTTGAAGCCGTCGACCTCGATCGCGAGCAGCGGGCGGTTGCTCACTCGGTTGTAGACGACGAAGTCGACCGATGCCCTGTTGCCGACGTACCGGGCCTGGTCCTCGGTGAGCCCGCTTCGGTCCGGGAACAGGTTCGAGACCAGGACCTGTGGAGCGATGGTGAGGTGCTGGTACAGCGGCTCCTTCAGCAGCTCAGCGAGGACGGTCCAGATGATGTTCTCCGAGCGGTACTTCGAACCGCTCTGCAGCCGGCCCGCCAACGACCTCAGGCGGCGGGAGTACTCGCGGTAGAGCAGGTCGAAGACCGACACCACCGCACTGTCGACCACGCCCTGGTCCAGGCGCTGGTAGCCGATGTAGTCGATCAGGTCCCGGACGTGTCGGCTCTTGGAGAGCAGGTCGTGGTTCGTCACCAGAACGAACTTCCTCGCGGCGCGCGAGACCGCCACGTTGATCAGCTGTGGATCGTCGACGAATCCCAGGCCGGTCCGCCCGCGCCAGGTCTCGTCCAGCACCGTCGTCATGATCACGACGTCCTTCTGCCGTCCCTGGAACCTGTGGACGGTGTCCGCCTCGATCTGCTCGATCAACGCCTGGGCGACCTTGTCGGCCTGACGCCGGTACGGCGTGGTGATGCCGATGTCCTCGGGCCGGACGCCCGCGCACTCCCGCGGGATCACTTCCCTGTTGATGACGTCGATCTCGCGCTGGTTCGTCCGCCCGCCGCCGGTGTGCTGGCGCATGTGATTGCCTTCGACGGTACGCCGTACGACCATCGCGTGACCGCTGCCGCTCTGCGTGAACGGGACGAGATCCCCATCGTAGAAGGACTTGTTGCAGAAGCCGATGATCGCCGGGTCGCAACGGTAGTGCTCGCGGAGCAGCGTCTTCGGGAGCGCCTGGGCGTAGAGCACGCTCAGCGAGGCGAGCAGGCTGTGCGACTCGTAGTCGTAAGCCGGTTGTGGCGGGACGGTGCCCTTCGCGGCATTGTCGGCGATGTGCGGAAGCTGCTTGAGATCGCCGACCACGACCAGGTTGCGGCAGCTGGCGAGCGCGGCCCCAGCGGCCAGAAGACTGACCTGAGACGCCTCGTCGACGATGAGGTAGTCGAGCAGCTGCCCTGGCGGAAGATTGGCGCGCAGCGAGTGGCACGTGCTCAGCAGCACCGGGTGCTGAGCCGCGAACTCCGTGAACCTCGAGCGGTAGTCCGCCTGTCTGAACACCGTCGTCCCGGACGCCCGGTACCGATCACCCAGTACGGCGTGAAGCGCCTGCCTCGACAGCAGCCGGTGCTCTTCGGCGAGCGCGGTGAAGTTGCCTCGGCTCAGCTCGCTGTCGACCTCCGCGAGCTGGGCCGTCAGCTCGTCGATCCGCCGGTCGTAGAACGCCCGCTGCAGTCGCAGCACGACAGCGGTGTCGCTGGGATCGAGCCCTCTCAGGGATCCGAACTTCAAGTACTGCCGGATCCGCCGGACGAGACCGCCGGACCGGTTCTCCTCGCGCTCGGTCTCCACGAGGTAGTCGAGAATCCGGTCCGCCGAGCGCCGAAGCAGCGGAAGCCGGTCCAGCTGAGACAGGTCGCCCGGCTGAACGTGCTTTTCGAAGTGCTGGAGCTCCAAACGGTAGGCGTCGAGGTCGTACCGGAGCTGCGCGCGACGTCGTTCAGCCTCTTGCAACCGTCGCAGCCGGCCGTCCAGCTCGGTCAGTCTCCGCGCGTCGGGGGCGGCCGGCGTACCGGCGACGAACTGCTTGACCCGATGATTCCGGCCTTGCTGCCCGTCGAAGAACGCGGTCGCCATCTCCTTGTTGCCGAGCCGGGCGATCACGTGCCCGAAGCCGAGCTCGTCGAGCTTGTCCCGGACGTTGTCGACCGCCGAGTTGCCGAACGACACCACGCCGACGGTCTGCGTGCCGGAAGCGATGATGTTGGCGACGAGGTTCAGGATCGTCTCGGTCTTGCCGGTTCCCGGCGGTCCCTCGATCACCGAAACGGCGTTGGTCAGCGCGTTCTCCACCGCCTGCCGCTGGCTGAGGTTGCAGCGAAACGGGTAGATCGGGGCCGCGGCGAGCGGAGTCGACCCGATCGGCGCGCCCACGAGGTAGCGCGCCAGCGCGCTCTCGGGGTGAATGAAACCGAGGGAGTCGTAGACGGGCCGAAGCGGGTCGTCGACCGGCAGCCGCGACACGATGCTCTGCCAGTAGGTGAGGACGTCGGCGACCTCGGGGCGGCCGGCAGCATTCGGGACGACGCGGACCTTCGAGGCGGCCTGAAGGGAGTGCGACTCACCGTTGCGCGTCGTGTAGAAGATTCGCGCCCAAGCCTCGCCGTACCCCGTGAACGTGCAGACCTCGGTCGCGTTCGTCCAGATCACGCCGTCAACCTCGATCAGCTGATGCGAGTCGGCGACCATACGGTCCGAACGACCGAGAACCCGCACCCGCTCCGGACCGTAGGGATACGCTTTGGGGTTCGACGTGTAGACGATCTCGACTCGACCGTTGGGTAGCACCCGCCAACGGGCGACCTTCTCGGACTTGTCCTTCCAGCGCCCCGACCGGTCATCGTCCACAAGAACAAGTTCACGGCGAAGATCGACCACAACGGCCCCCTGACCCGTGGCTGAGTGGCCGGCAGGCGTACCGGCACAGACTGTCACCCTAGGACACTCAGAGTTGCGGCGCAGCGGCTCGCCGAGGGGCACGGGTCCCCTCAGTGCGCGGACCATCTCTGCGTCTTCACCCCGCAATGCCAGAAGGCCGGTCCCTGAGGACCGGCCTTCTGAAACTCGCAAGGGGTGGTGGAGGTGGCGGGAATCGAACCCGCGTCCTTCGGCGCCGACCCAAGACTTCTCCGGGCGCAGTCTGAATTGATGTTTTCTCAGTCCCAGCGCTCGTACAGACACGTCGCTGACAGACTCAGTCGCTGTAAATGTCCCGCGCCAACCCCGCGACCGGGTTGACGAAGCAAGCTTCCTAGCTGAGGCCAGGAACCGGGTCGGAAGCAACCCCGGGCTGACCGCTTCTTAAGTGCTCAGGCTGTCAGGCAGCGAGAGCGAAGCTCTGACGCGTATTAGCGGCAGTTATTGTTTTCCAGAGATCGTTAACGAGATAACCCTGGATCCTCGGCCCGCTTCTCTTGGAACGTACGTCCAAAGTCGAAACCGTTCACCCCCTGTTGAGTTGTCAAACTCCTACGGCCCCGAGGGGCCGCAGAAGACCAACACTACCAAGTCCAACGCCAGGACCGCACCAGGGATTCCCCGAGCTACTTGAGCAGGCGGAGCGTGAACGGGTACTTGAAGTCGGAGCCGAGCAGCGCGGCCAGCCCGCCGATGCCGGTCAGCACGAACCAGACCAGGCCGACGATCGGGAACAGGAAGCCGGTGAAGCCGTCGGTGATCCCGGTGACGATGCCGAGCAGCGTGAACACCGCGAGCGCGCTGATCTGGAAGTTCACCGCCTCGACGGCGTGCTTGCGGATCACCGGGTTCTCCTTGCCGGCCGTCGCCACGATCAGCGCCGGGCCGACGAAGAACGTCGGGTAGCCGAGCCAGTGCGAGATCGTGCCCATCCCGCGGCCCTTGTTGTCGTAGCGCTGCAGCGGCGCCGGGCGGGTGAACGCGGCGGGTGCGTAGGTGGGGACCGGGCGGGCCAGCAACCCGTCGAACGAGCCGTTCAGCTCGGCGCGGGTGCGGGCCTTCAGCGCCAGCTCGAGCCGGGAGTCGAACTCGAGGTGGGTCAGCCGGCCGTCGGCGTACATCTCTTG
This sequence comes from Kribbella sp. DT2, assembly GCF_049844575.1. Taxonomy (NCBI): domain Bacteria; kingdom Bacillati; phylum Actinomycetota; class Actinomycetes; order Propionibacteriales; family Kribbellaceae; genus Kribbella; species Kribbella sp. DT2. The sequence goes on from NZ_JBNCLH010000019.1 coordinate 30,750, forward strand.
CAGGATCTCGACCGCACGGTCCCGTTGGGCCGGCGTCACCAGCAGCTCTGAAGTGGACATGCCTCCACTGTCCCGCCGAAACCCCGTCCGCCCCATCGGGTGCCGCCCGGAGCAACCCCTGAGCCGACCCCAGGGACTTCCGTACGACGAACGGCGGGGTCAGCGCCGGCTGCGGTCCGACAGCGCTCGCTGGGCCTCACGGTTGGCCTGGCGCTCGGCCAGTGCGTGCCGCTTGTCGTAGTCCTTCTTGCCCCGCGCCGTGGCCAGCTCGACCTTCGCGTACCCGTCCTTGAAGTACAGCGACAGCGGGACCAGCGTGACGCCCTGCTGCTCGACCGCGCGGACCAGCTTCTCCATCTCGTCGCGGTGCAGCAGCAGCTTGCGGGTCCGCCGCGGCTCGTGGTTGGTCCATGTGCCGTGCGTGTACTCCGGGATGTGCAGGTTCTGCAGCCAGAGCTCCTTGCCGCGCACGGAGCCGAACGCGTCGACGAGGGAGGCCCGGCCCAGCCGCAGGGACTTCACCTCGGTCCCCGTCAGTACAAGGCCGGCCTCCACCACGTCGTCGATGTGGTAGTCGTGTCGCGCCTTACGGTTCTGCGCGATCGGCTTCAGGCCGGTCTGTTTCACCATCCGGCCAGTATCCCACTTCGGCTAGAGATACTTCATCGGGTTTGTCACCTTGCCGTCGCGGTAGACCATGAAGTGCAGGTGGCAGCCGGTCGAGTAGCCGGTGGTGCCGACGTACCCGATCACCTGGCCCTTCTTCACGTGCTGGCCGACACGGGACTTGTAGCGCGACAGGTGGTTGTAGACGGTGGTGATCGAGTCACCACCGATGACGCCGTGCGAGATGAAGATCCGGTTCCCGTAGCCACCGTTGTAGTAACGGTCCGTGATCACTCCGCTGGCGGCGGCGTGGATCGGCGTCCCGCAGCCGGCGCCGAAGTCGGTGCCGTCGTGCAGCTTCCAGTAGTGCAGGATCGGGTGGAACCGCATCCCGTACGGCGAGGTGATGTAGGTGTTGATCGGGAAGCTCAGCCCACCGCCGTTGGACGGCGGATCCGGCACCTGCTTCGGCGGCCGGTGCTCCTTCTTCGCCTTGGCCTTCTCGGCCGCCTCCGCGGCGGCCTTACGGCGGGCGGCGGCGGCCTTCTCGGCCCGTGCCCGCGCGACCAGGACCTGCTCGACCCGGGACCGCTCGGCGACCAGCCCCTGGTAGTTCGCCAGCTCGGAGTTCTTGTCCTTCTCCGCCGCCTTCTGCGCCACCAGCCGGGTCGCGGTGACGGCCGCCGCGGCGGCCTTCTCGGTCGCGACCTGCTGGGTCAGTTTGGTGACCTCCTGGACCGTCCGCGCCGCCTCGGCCTTCTGCTCGGCGACGATCCGCTCGGCCTCGGCCAGCTTGACCTGCTTGTTCGCCAGCTGCGCCTGCGCGTTGTTCAGGCCGGTGATCGCGTTACCGGTGATCCCGAAGACGTTGCGCTGCACCTGCATCCCGCTGGCCAGGTCGGCCGGCGAGGCACCCCGCAGCACGATCGAGAGCCCGACCAGCGGGTTCTGCTGCTGGTACGCCGAGCGCACCGCGCGCCCGGCCAGCGCCTGCTTGGCGACGATCTCCTTCTGGCCCTCGGCAACGTTCGACCGCGCCGTGGTCAGCGCCTGCTCGGCGGCCTTGAGCTTGCTCGCGGCAACCACGTCGGCCGCCTTCGCCGACGCCAGCCGGCCTTGCGCGGCGGCGTACCGGGCCTGGACGGCCTGGTACTGCGACTCGGCCTGGTTGTAGGCGGCAACGGATTTCGACAGCTGGTCGTACGACTCGTGCAGATCGGCCTTGGACTTGTCGATCTGGCTGTCGAGCTGCTTCTTCTGCGCGTTCGGATCGGGTGGCTCCGCCTGGGCAGACGGGACCACCGCCAGCGCTCCGGCGGACATGGACAGGACAACGCAGCAAGCGGCGACAATCGTCTGCCGGGCGGCTGGTCGCGTGCGCGACCGTCCGCTCGATGTGGCGGTGGCGCCGATGCTGTCGTCTCGCTTGATGCGTCCCCGCTCACGCGGGTTCGCACCGGGGAAGTGCGGGACCACAGTCGACCCCTTGCTCTGGGTTGAGTTGTCGTGCTACTGCACGATAAGTCACCGAGCTCAGACTTTGAGGTATTTCCGCGTCGTCAGGAATGTCGGAACCACCGCGAGCACCAGTCCGACGACCACCATGATGAGCGTCGCCTGGAAGGTTTCGGCCGCGCCGACCCACTGCCAGACCCGGAACGTCTCCGCGGCGCGCTGCATGACCACGAAGTACACCCCGACCCACAAGGTGCCACAGGCAAGGACCGCGCCGATCAGGGCCGCCAGCACCGCTTCCAGCAGGAACGGTAGCTGGATGTAGAAGTTCGAGGCGCCCACCAGGCGCATGATGCCTATCTCTCGTCTTCGGGCGTACGCCGCGAGCCGGATCGTGTTGGAGATCTGCATCAGCGCGGCGACCAGCAGCAGGGCTGCGGCGACCAGGGCGCCGACTTGTAGGCCGTTCAGCGCCTTGAAGAGTGGATCGAGGTACTGTCTCAGGTCCTGCACGGTGTCGACGCCGGGCAGGCCGGCCACCGCGCTGACCAGGTTCTGGTAGCGCTGTGGATCCTTCAGCTTGACCCGGTACGACTCCTGCATCTGGTCCTCGGTGACCGTGGAGACGATCGGCGAGTCCTTGTAGAGCTTCTTGAACTGCTCGAACGCATCCTTCTTCGACTCACCGAAGACGCCCTCGGGCGCGGTGTCGGGGCTGGACTCGATCACCTGCTTGATCCGGTTCTTCTGCTCCGTGGTCACCTCGGCGCCCGAGCAGCCGCGGCCGCCGGAGTCCTTGGTGCAGAGGAAGATCGAGATCTGGATCTTGTCGTACCAGTTGCCCTTCATCAGGTCGACCTGCTCGCGGGCGAGCAGCGCGCTGCCGAACAACGACAGCGAGACCCAGATGGTGACGACGACCGCGATGGTCATCGAGAGGTTCCGCTTCAGACCGATGCCGAGGTCCGAGAGGATATAGTTCAATCGCATATGAAGTCAGTCCCTAGGAGTCAGCACAGCTCTCAGTGCTGGTAGCCGTAGACGCCGCGCGACTCGTCGCGGACGACATGGCCGTTCTCCAGCTCGATCACGCGCTTGCGCATCTGGTCGACGATCGAGACGTCGTGGGTGGCCATCACCACGGTCGTCCCGGTCCGGTTGATCCGGTCCAGCAGCTTCATGATGCCGACCGACGTCCCGGGGTCGAGGTTTCCGGTCGGCTCGTCGGCGATCAGGATCATCGGCCGGTTCACGAACGCGCGCGCGATCGCGACCCGCTGCTGCTCACCACCGGACAGCTCGTCCGGCAGCCGGTCCTCCTTGCCGTCCAGACCGACCAGCTCGAGCACCTCGGGCACCGTCTTGCGGATGTGCGAGCGCGGCTTGCCGATCACCTGCAGGGCGAACGCGACGTTCTCCGCGACCGTCTTGTTCGGCAGCAGCCGGAAGTCCTGGAAGACGGTGCCGATCTGCCGGCGCATCTGCGGGATCCGCCAGCTGGCCAGCCGGTTCAGGTCCTTGCCGGCCACCATGATGTGGCCCTTGGTGGTCCGGTGCTCACGCAGCACGAGACGAAGGAACGTCGACTTGCCGGACCCGGAGGTGCCGACCAGGAAGACGAACTCGCCCTTCTCGATCTCGACGTTCACGTTCAGCAGGGCAGCCTTGGACTGACCCTCGTACGTCTTGGAAACATTCTCGAAGCGGATCACGGGACATTCCGGCCGTGGTCGGGAACAGGGAGTGACGCGTCGGTAACCACCACAGCACCGTACGCCACCGGGAGCGGCCGTCGATCAGTGTAGGGGCTGCCGGCGGGTGTTCGAGGCAGGCGTGCCGCCGGACGACGACGCTCAGGCGGGAGCGGGCGCCGTACCGCTGCCGTTCTCCGGACGGGCGTCCGCAATCCGGGCGACTCCGGGCTCTGGTTTGCGCCCGGCGCGGCGGGCCGCCTCGACGTGCAACCGGGCCAGCTCCACGGCCTGGCGGGAGACCTTCACGGTCTTCTTCTCAGCCATCGGCGGGCTCCTTCTTCCTCGACCACCTCGATGTCGGCGTCGGCAAGTTCAGCGTACGTCGTCTCGCCGACCCGGTCGATCGCGACGGCGGCGGTCAGCGCGGCGACCAGCTCGTAGTCCTCGGGCTGCAACAGTTCCGAGCGCATCAGTGAACGCAGCGTGACCACACCGGCGTCCGTGCCGGTGTCGTCGTCGTTCAGGATCTGCTCGACCGCCCACCGGACCATCCGCATCGTCTCCTCGCGGTGCCGCCAGGTGTCCAGCTCGCGGTCGGACTTGCGGGTCAGGTAGGCGCCCAGCGCGACGCCGCCGAGCGCCAGCAACGGACTCAGCACGGTCATCGCGACACCGACGACCGAGATCCAGGTCGGGATCACGAACACACCCCCACAACCACCGATGTCCTCCCAAATCCCTGGTGATGACCGGTTGATGATGTTACGAAGGACAGCAAACCACTCACCACCGACAAGGACGTCACGTGGAAGATCCGGACTGCTACGACGTGTTCGTACAGGGCACTGTTTTCCTCGACATCGTGCTCACCGGACTGGAGTCTGCCCCGACCACCGGGACCGAGATCTTTGCCGAAGGGATGGGCTCGTGCCCCGGCGGTGTCGCGAACTTCGCGATCGCCGCGAGCCGGCTCGGGCTGCGCAGCGGCCTGGCCGCGGTCTTCGGCGACGACGTGTACGCCGACTTCTGCTGGCGCACGCTCGCCGACCAGGAGAAGGTCGACCTGTCGCACTCGCGCCGGATCGGCCACTGGCACTCCCCCGTCACGGTCTCGATGTCGATCGACCGGGACCGGGCGATGGTCACCCACGCGCACGAGGCGCCCGGCGACCCGAGCAAGCTGGTCGGCCCGGGTCTCAACACCCGCTCGGCGATCGTGCCGGTCGCGGAGGAGCTGCCGAGCTGGACGGCCGAGGCCCGGGAGTCCGGCGCGCTGCTGTTCGGCGACGTCGGCTGGGACCCGACCGACACCTGGTCACCGTCGGTGCTCGACGTGCTCGACGGCTTCCACGCCTTCACGCCGAACGCCGGCGAGGCGATGGCCTACACCCGGACCGACACCCCGAAGGCCGCGCTGCACAAGCTGGCCGAGCGGGTCCCGCTGGCCGTCGTGACGAACGGTTCGGACGGCGTACTGGCGATCGACTCGGCGACCGGGGAGGAGGAACACATCCCCGCGCTGCCGGTGCGGTCGTACGACCCGACCGGTGCCGGCGACGTGTTCCTGGCCTCCCTGGTGCTCGGCACGCTGCGTGGCTGGCCGCTGGCGCACAGGCTGGCGTTCGGCAACCTGTGCGCCGGACTGTCGGTGCAGCACTTCGGCGGCTCGCTCGCGGCGCCCGGGTGGGGCGACATCATCGACTGGGTCCGGGACCACAGCCGCACCCGCCCGGGCGGCGTCGACCCCGACATCCTGCGGCACTACACGTTCATCGGCGACGTCCTCCCCGAAGGCCCGGTCCCGATCGTCCGCCGGGCCGGCGCGACCATCGCCCGGCTCTCCGACGCCTGACCTCCAGTACGACGGCCGCCGGCATCACCTCCGCCGGCGGCTCAGCAGAGTGGCCGACACCAGGACCAGCAGCGCGCCTCCCGCCAGGAACCCGTACGACGGCCCGGCGCGATCGATCAACACCCCGGTCAGCGACGCCCCGGCGGAGCTGCCCAGGTTGTTGGCCGTGTTGATCCAGGTGCTGGCCTCGGTGCGCTGGTCGGGCGGCGTGAGCTCGTCAGCGGCCAGGTAGGACACGACGAACAGCGGCGCCACGGCAACACCCGCCAACCCCATCGCCAGGCCCAGCACGACCAGGTGCGAGGCCAGCGACGCCGCGAGCAGCCCCGCCGCCAGCAGGCCGATCAACCCGGCCAGGTGTGTCTCGTGCGACCGGGTGTGCTTCCGGCGACCCCACAGCAGGCCGCCGACCACGCTGCCGAGGCCGATCCCCGCCTCGACGAACCCGGCGGCTCCGGGCTTCCCCTCGGCCTGCGCGAACCCAGCGACGCACAGGTACGCCGTACCGACTCCGGCTGCAGTGACCAGGATGACCAGCAGGATCCGGCGCAGGCCGGCGTTGGTCAGCGGCCCGAGCGGGTGCCGCATTGGGCTTGGTGGAGTGGTCCGGCTGGTCAGTGGTGAGGTGACCATCAGGCAGGTGCCAACGGCCAGCAGCACCGCCGTACAGACGAGTGCTGCTGGTGCTGACCAGAGGCTGATCAGCAGGCCGGCCAGCATGGGACCGGCCAGGTAGAGGGACTCCTCGCAGATCGCGTCGAGGGCGTAGGCGCGTTCCTTGAGGTCGGTGCCGTCGGTGATGAGCCGCCAATTGGAGCGCATCGACGGGCCGAGTGGTGGGGCGAAGAGCCCGGTCACGGTGACCAGTACGACCAGCAGGCCCGGCGTACTCAGGAAGGTGGTTGCCACGAGCCCCAGCGCGCAGACGAGGGCTAGCGGTGGCAGGACTCGGCGCTGGCTGTAGCGGTCGACCAGCCGGGCCTTGTACGGCATCGACAGCGACGCCAGGCCGAAGCCCGCGGTCGCTGCTCCGGCGACGGCGAACGAGCCGGTCGCGTCGTGGACGGTGAACAGGGTGGACAGTGAGAGCAGACCGTAGGCCAGCCGGCCGGCCAGCGCGGGCACGAAGGTGCGCAGCGCGGACGGCAGCAGCAGGACAGCACGGTAGCTCCCAGCACGCAGGGTGCTGGACATGCGAAGGCGCTCCTAGAGAGCCCCGGCCTCGACGAGGCGGGGGACGGCAGATGGGCTCGGCAGCGAGCCCTCTCTAGTGCGGCATGCGGGACATGGCGCACACCCTACAGCGCAAAGACGAGCACGCCACTGCTTTTTCAGCAGCCGGAAAGCAGCGCCAGGAGACCCGCTCGGCCGTAGGGTCGGACCAGGGTGCGCGGGGCGTAGGACCGCGCCTGGAGTGTGGAGGTACGTCGAGATGCCGGGTGCTGACGGGTTCAACCGCAGGAGCTTCCTCGCCCTCGGAGGCGGGATCGCGGCGATGGCGGTGGCCGGCTGCGGGTCGAACACCGGCCGCTCGGACTCCGGCGGCGGTGGCGCCTCGGGTGACAAGCCGGCGCTCGCGCAGTGGTACCACCAGTACGGCGAGGCCGGCACCCAGCAGGCCGTCGAGAAGTACGCCAAGGAGTACCCGGACGCGACCGTGACGGTGCAGTGGTCCCCCGGCGACTACGACAAGAAGACCGCGGCCGCGCTGCTCACCGACGGCGGGCCGGACGTGTTCGAGTACGGCAACGGGCCGAGCATCGACATGATCAAGGGCGGCCAGGTCGCCGACCTCACCGACCTGCTCGGCGACGCGAAGAGCGACTTCACGCCGTCGCTGCTGGCCCGGGTCACCTACCAGGACAAGCTCTACGCGATCCCGCAGGCGACCGACATGCAACTGCTGGTCTACCGCAAGAGCCTGCTGCAGCAGGCCGGGGTCCAGCCGCCGACGACCGTCGACGAGCTGATCGCGGCCGCGAAGAAGCTGACCACCGACAAGGTGAAGGGCCTGTTCGTCGGCAACGACGGCGGCGTCGGGGTTCTCGGTGGTCCGGCGCTGTGGTCGGCCGGCGTCGACTACCTGACCGAGGACGGGCAGTTCGGGTTCGACGACCCGGCCGCGGTCGAGTCGCTGCGCAAGCTGCGCGAGCTGTTCACCTCCAAGGCGTTGTTGCTCGGGGCACCGACCGACTGGTCCGACCCGTCGGCGTTCACCCAGGGCCTGACCGCGATGCAGTTCACCGGCCTGTGGACGTTCCCGCAGCTCCAGAAGGCACTGCCGGACGACTTCGGCGTCCTGCCCTGGCCGAAGCTGAACGCCTCCACCGGCGCCCCGAGCGTCCCGGTCGGCGCGTACGGCGCCTCGGTCAGCACCAAGTCCAAGAACGTCGACGCGGCGAAGAAGTTCGTCAAGTGGCTGTGGGTCGACCAGACCGACAAGCAGCTCGACTGGGCGCAGAGCTACGGCTTCCACGTCCCGGCCCGCAAGAGCCTGGCCGAAAAGGCCGAGAAGCTGAAGTCCGGCCCGGCCGCCGAGGCGGTGAAGTTCGTCAACGAGAACGGGCACGCCCAGACGCCGCTGCTGTGGACCCCGAAGTCCGGTACGGCGTACTCGGACGCCCTCAGCCGGATCATCAAGAACGGCAGCGATCCGGCCACCGAGATCAAGGCGGTCAAAGCCGTCGTGGAGGCTGAGCTCAAGCGCATCGCCGGCTGATGCCCGCCCTCGCCGCGCGGCTGCGGGGCCGCTACGACCGCAACCTGTGGTTCGTGATCTTCGTCGGGCCGTTCGTGCTCGGGCTGCTGGTGTTCGTCTACGTGCCGATCGTGTGGTCGGTGGTGCTGAGCTTCTTCGACGCCCACAACACGGTCACCCCGACGAACTTCGTTGGCCTGGGCAACTACCTGGACATGCTCCGGGACTCCGCGTTCCGGTCCAGCCTGCTCACCTTCGTGCTGTTCGCGCTGTTCATCGTGCCGACCACGTTCGTCGCCTCGCTCGGCCTGGCCCTGCTGGTCAACCGGACCCGCTTCGCCCGGACCTTCTTCCGGTCGGTCTTCTTCCTGCCGACCGCCTGCTCGTACGTCGTCGCGTCGCTGATCTGGAAGCTGTCGATCTTCAACGGCGTCCGGTTCGGCCTGGCCAACACCGTGCTCGGCTGGTTCGGGGCGGAGCCGGTCGCCTGGCTCTCGGTCACGCAGCCGCCGTGGTACTGGCTGGTGATCGTGTCGGCGCGGATGTGGCTGCAGGCCGGGTTCTACATGATCCTGTTCCTCGCCGGGTTGCAGCGGATCGCGCCGTCGCTGTACGAGGCGGCCGCGATCGACGGCGCGACCGGCTGGAAGGTGCTGCGCTACATCACGCTGCCGCAGTTGCGGGCGACGTCGACCGCCGTCCTGCTGCTGCTCCTGATCAACGCGTTCCAGGCGTTCGACGAGTTCTACAACCTGCTGTCGAGCTCGGGCGGTTACCCGCCGTACGCGCGTCCGCCGTTGGTGTACCTGTACTACGCGGCGCTCGGCCAGGGACAGGACTTCGGCCACGGCAGCGCCGGCGCCGTACTGCTAACTCTGTTGATCGCGCTGGTGGCGCTCGTGCAAGGTAGGTTCCTCGGGCTCGGGAAGAGGGAGGACTGAGATGGCGAACATCCAGCGCTCCCGCGCGGACCAGGCCGGCTCGGTCGTCCGGTACGCCGTGCTGGTGGTCGGCGCGATCCTGTTCCTGCTGCCGTTCTACCTGCTCGTCCGTAACGGTCTGTCGACCGAGCAGGACATCACGTCACCGGACTGGAAGTTCTTCCCGTCGTCGCTGCAATGGGGCAACATCGTTGACCTCTTCAACGACCCGCTGGTGCCGATCGGGCGGTCGCTGCTCAACTCGCTGGTGATCTCGGTCGTGCAGACCGCCGGCGTGCTGGTGATCTCCGGCCTGGCCGGCTACGGGCTGGCGCGGATCCCGTTCCGGTACGCGAACGCGGTGTTCTACTTCATCGTCGCGACGCTGCTGATCCCGGCCGCGGTGACCTTCGTGCCGAGCTTCGTGCTCGTCTCCTCGCTCGGCTGGGTGAGCACGCTGCGCGGGCTGATCGTGCCCGGGCTGTTCCAGGCCTTCGCGACGTTCCTGTTCCGGCAGTACTTCCTGAACTTCCCGCGTGAGCTGGAAGAGGCCGCGCAGCTCGACGGTACGGCGTACTGGGGGACGTTCTGGCGGATCGTGGTGCCGAACTCGACCGGGTTCATCGCCGCGATCGGCACCATCACGTTCATCGGCTCCTGGAACGCGTTCCTCTGGCCGCTGGTGATCGCGCCGGACCAGAGCGCCTGGACGGTGCAGATCGCGCTGTCCACGTTCCTGACCGCGCAGACCATCAACCTGCCACAGCTTTTTGTCGCCGCCGGCATCGCGATCCTGCCGCTGGGGGTCATGTTCGTCTTCCTGCAGCGCTGGATCGTCGAGGGGGTCGAGCGCTCGGGGATCAGTGAGTAGATCCAGTATCGAGGGGGCACCATCATCATGATCGACCAGTTACGCGCCAAGGTCTCCGGACCGGTTCTCGCACCAGGGGACGACGGCTTCGCCGACGAGGTCGCCGCGCAGAACACCGCCACCGTGCACACGCCGGAGGTTGCCGTCGGCATCGCGTCCGAACAGGACGCGGCGGCCGTCGTACGGATCGCCGCTGCTACCGGCGTGCCGGTGCGAGTGCTTGCCACCGGCCACGGTTCGGCCGTGCCAGTTGCCGACGGCATCCTCGTCACCACACGTCGGCTCGGCGGGGTGACGATCGATTCCGAGCGCCGGATCGCGACGATCGGCGCCGGGGTGCGCTGGGCCGAGGTGATCACAGCGGCCGCCTCCCACGGTCTCGCCCCGGTCTGCGGCGCCTCCGACAACGTCGGCTGCATCGGCTACACCACCGGCGGTGGGCTCGGCCCGCTCGCGCGCACGTTCGGCTTCTCGTCGGACTGGGCCCGAGGCTTCCGCCTCGTCACCGCCGACGGCGTCGTACGGACTGCTTCGGCCGAGGAGAACCCGGACCTGTTCTGGGCCCTGCGCGGCGGCAAGGCCGGCTTCGGCATCGTCACGTCGATGGACTTCGAGCTCGTCGAGCTGAGCACCCTGTACGGCGGCTCGGTCTTCTTCGACGCCGACCAGATCGCGCCGGCGTTCTCCACCTGGGTCGAGTGGACCAAGACGCTGCCCGAGGCGGCTACCTCGTCGGCGGTCGTCCTTCGCCTCCCGCCGCTGGAGTTCATCCCCGAACCGCTGCGCGGCAAGACGGTGCTGAGCATCCGCTTCGCGTCCGTGGGTTCGTCTGCCGAAGGCGAGAAACTCTTCCAACCCATCCGTGACGCGGCACCGGTCCTGATCGACCTGCTCCAGGAGATGCCTGCCTCCCGGATCGCCGACATCCACAACGACCCCCGCGACCCCGGCCCCAGCTGGGATCGCGGCCAACTGCTGACCGAGCTCGACCAGGAGTTCGTCGAGGCCTTCCTCGGCGCGGCCGGTCCCGATCAGCAGATCCCCTTCATCGCCGCCGAGATCCGCCACCTCGGCGGCGCGGCCGCCCGCGACGTCCCCGAAGGCAGCTCGGTCGGCGGCCGCGGTGCGTCGTACACGCTGATCCTGATCGGCGCGCCCGACCCCAGCCTGTTCGCAACAGTCCTCCCCGGCGCCGCACAGGCCGTGCTGGCCCCGCTGGAACCGTGGAAGTCCCCCGAGCACAACGTCAACTACGCCGGAGGCCTCACCGTCCCCGGCTCTTACGAAGCCTGCTGGCCCACCGAGACGTTCCACCGCCTCGCCGACATCCGTACGACGTACGACCCGACCGGCATCTTCCCGTTCGGCCCGCCTACAGCGCCGGAATGATGTCCCGGCCGTAGGCCTCGAGGGTCTGCTGCTTGGCGTCGTGCTGGAGGTAGATGGCGAACTGGTCGACGCCCAGGTCCTGGAGCTCGCGGAGTCTGGTGAGGTGGTTCTCGACCGGGCCGAGGATGCAGAAGCGGTCGATCACCTCGTCGGGGACGAAGCTGGTGTGGGTGTTGCCGGCGCGGCCGTGCTCGGCGTAGTCGTAACCTTCGCGGCCCTTGATGTAGTCGGTCAGCGCGGGCGGGACGGACCCGCTCGCGCCGTACCGGGTGACGATGTCGGCGACGTGGTTGCCGACCATGCCGCCGAACCATCGCGTCTGGTCGCGCTGGTGTGCGAGGTCTTCGCCGACGTACGCCGGTGCCGCGACGCAGAACTTGATCGCCGCCGGATCTCGCCCGGCTTCCTCGGCCGCACCGCGCACGGCCGAGATCATCCACGCGGCGATGTCCGGATCGGCCAGCTGCAGGATGTACCCATCGCCGACCTGCCCGGTCGCCGCGAGCGCCTTCGGCCCGTACGCCGCGACCCAGACCTCGAGCGCACCGTTGTCGACCCACGCGAACTTCAGCTGCTGCCCGCGGTACTCGACCGTGCGCCCGCACGCCAGCTCACGCACGACCTCGACGCACTGCTTCAGCTCCGCGATCGTGCCCGGCTTCGACCCGAGCGTGCGCAGCGCCGAGTCGCCGCGCCCGATCCCGCAGACCGTGCGGTGCCCGAACATCTCGTTCAGCGTCGCGAACTGCGACGCGATCACGGTCCAGTCCCGCGTCCCCGGGTTGGTCACCATCGGCCCGACGACGACGTTCTTCGTCGCGGCGAGGATCTGCGGGTAGATCACGAACGGTTCCTGCCAGAGCAGGTGCGAGTCGAACGTCCAGACGTGACTGAAACCGGCCCGCTCGGCCTGGACCGCGAGCTCCACCACCGCCGAGGCCGGCGGGTCGCACTGGAACACCACTCCGAAGTCCACCGGTTTCCCCCTTCAGACCAGGTACGACGACAAGCCGCGCCGCAGGTACCGCCCGTGCCCCTTCCGGCCATGGTAGTTGCCGTCGGCCACGATCACCACGCCGCGCGAGATCACCGTGTCGACATGTCCCCTCACCTCGAACCCCTCGTACGCCGAGTGGTCCATGTTCATGTGGTGCGTCTCGGCGCTGATCCGGGTCGTCCCGTTCGGGTCGTAGACGACCACGTCCCCGTCCGAGCCCGGCTGGATCACGCCCTTGCGCGGGTACAGCCCGAACATCCGGGCCGGCGTCGTCGCGACCGTCTCGACCCACCGCTCCAGCGACAGCTGCCCGTCGACGACGCCCTGGTAGACCAGGTCGACCCGGTGCTCGACGCCGCCGATCCCGTTCGGGATCTTGGAGAAGTCGCCACGGCCGAGCTCCTTCTGGTCCTTCAGGCAGAACGGGCAGTGGTCGGTCGACACGATCGCGAGATCGTTGCTCCGCAACCCTTTCCACAGGTCCCTGGCGTGCGACTCGTGCTTGCTGCGCAGCGGCGTCGAGCAGACCCACTTCGCGCCCTCGAAGCCCGGCGCGCCGAGCTGGTCCTCGAGCGTCAGGTACAGGTACTGCGGGCAGGTCTCCGCGAACACGTTGCGACCGTTGTCCCGCGCGGCGGCGACAGCTTCGAGCGCACCGCTGGCCGACAGGTGGACGATGTAGAGCGGGCAGTCCTCCGCGACCTCGGCGAGCGCGATCGCGCGACTCGTTGCCTCGGTCTCCAACGCCGGCGGCCGGGTGATGCCGTGGTAGATCGGGTCGGTCTCGCCGCGGGCCAGCGCCTGCTGAACCAGGACGTCGATCGCGATCCCGTTCTCGGCGTGCATCATCACCATCGCGCCGTTCGCGCGGGCGCTCTGCATCGCGCGCAGGATCTGGCCGTCGTCGGAGTAGAACACCCCGGGGTAGGCCATGAACAGCTTGAAGCTGGTGATCCCCTCGTCGGCGACCAGTTGGTCCATCGCCTTCAGCGCGTCGTCGTCGACCCCGCCGAGGATCATGTGGAACGCGTAGTCGACGTGACAGTTGCCCTCGGCCTTGGTGTGCCAGGTCGCGAGCCCGTCCTGCACCACTTCCCCCGTGCGCTGCACGGCGAAGTCGATGATCGTGGTCGTGCCACCCCAGGCCGCCGCCCGGGTCCCGGTCTCGAAGGTGTCGCTGGCCGCCGTACCGCCGAACGGCAGCTCCATGTGCGTGTGAGCGTCGATCCCGCCCGGGATCACGTACTTGCCCGCGGCATCGATCACCTCGTCGGCGGTGACCAGCGCGCTGTGCTCGGGATCGAACAGCGCGACGATCTTCTCGCCCTCGATCAGTACGTCGGTCTGATGCACCCCGGTCGGCCCGACCACGGTCCCACCCTTGACCAGCAACGACATCTGTGGCGCTCCTTCGCTAGGGCTTGGTCAGGTCTCCGTAGGCATCCGGCCGGCGGTCCCGGTAGAACTGCCACCGGTCCCTGACCGTGTCCAGAAGGTTGAGATCCAGGTCCCGCACGATCAGCTCCGGGTTGTGGTCGTCCCCGACCTCCCCCACGAACTTCCCCTCCGGGTCCACGAAGTACGACGTACCGTAGAAGTCGTTGTCCCCGTACTCCTCGACACCGACCCGGTTGATCGCCCCGATGAAGTACTCGTTCGCCACCGCGGAGGCCGGCTGCTCGAGCTTCCACAGGTACGACGACAACCCTCTCGAGGTCGCCGACGGGTTGAACACGATCTTCGCCCCCGCCAGCCCCAACGCCCGCCATCCCTCCGGGAAATGCCGGTCGTAACAGATGTAAACCCCGATCCGCCCCACCGCGGTGTCGAACACCGGGTACCCGAGGTTCCCCGGCCGGAAGTAGAACTTCTCCCAGAACCCCTTCACCTGCGGAATATGAGTCTTCCGGTACTTTCCCAGGTACTTGCCATCAGCATCGATCACGGCCGCGGTGTTGTACAGCACCCCCGCCTGCTCCCGCTCGTACACCGGCAGCACCATCACCATCCCCAGCTCAGCCGCCAGCGCGCTGAACCTCTCGACAGTAGGCCCCGGAACAGTCTCGGCATACTCGTAGAACTCAGGATCCTGAACCTGACAAAAGTACGGCCCGTAGAACAGCTCCTGAAAGCAGATGACTTTCGCCCCCTGGGCGGCCGCCTCCCGCGCATACCCCTCATGCGCCTTGACCATCGACTCCTGGTCCCCGGTCCAGCTCGCCTGCACCAACGCCGCCCGCACGATCTCCGCCATCCGCGAACCTCCCGCTAGCCGAGCACCCATGCTCCGCCCGACAGCCACTCGGAGTCAACGAATCGCCGGTAAGGTCTTGCTGCGGGCGGCGTCGCGCCGCTGGGCGTTGTCGCGCGGCCGAACGCCCAGCCGGGGAGAGCTCAGCCGACGACGGCGCCGAGCAGCTCGATCAGGGCCGACCGGACCGCGTCCGGGAGATCGACGGCGGTGAGCTCGGCGATCTGTTCCGCGGTGGGACGGGTGGTCTGGACGATCTCCCACGCGGTGAGCTTCTCGGGGTTGCCGATCTGGGCGCGTTCGAGGAGCTCGCGGATGGCGTCGTGCTGATCTGTGCCTACGCGGAGGGGGTCGCCCTCGACGTGGACGACTGTCTTCTCGTCGGAGCGCGCACTGATCGTGACGCCCCAGCGGCCGTCGATGCCCGTGGGCTCGACAGGGTTGCCGTTGACGGTGACGGGGCCGGTGGGGAGCTTCGCCAGGAAGGTGACGGTCCACTCGCGTACGGCGGGGACCACCTCGGGGCGCCCGGTAACAGCGTCGATCTGGAAATCGCCGGTGCCGGGGTCCCAGCTGAGGACCGTACCGGCAGCGGGGCCTCCGTCGGGGCCGATGACCCGGTCGTCCTCGTCGTCCTCGGCCAGGGCGAACGAGCCCGCGGCCGCCGGCGCGACCAGCACGTCGAAGGACGCCGGATTCCGGGTCGCGTCGAGGTCGTTGGCCAGCGGCAGGATCCCGCCCGCGCGCAGCAGCACCGGGATGGACGCCGTCGAGCGGTGCAGCTCGACGGCGCGGTCGCCGGCGTAGACGGTGCCGGTGAAGATGTCGGTCCACGCCCCCGCCGGCAGCCACGCGCGCGCCCGTCCGCGCAGGGACTCCGGGCTGCGCGGCTCGGTGATCGGCGCGACGACCAGCTCAGACCCGAACTCGTACTGATTCGGTACGCCGTACGCCTCCGACAGCCGCGGCTCCAGGTGGTACATCGGCCGCACCAACGGCGTCCCGGCGGCCGCGCGGTGGTTCATCGTGTGCAGGTACGGCACCAGCCGGTGGCGGAACCGCAGCGCCTCGCCCATCGCGTCGCGGTGCTCGGCAGGGAACGCCCACGGTTCCTTGCGGATGAACGGGTTGTTCGCCGAGTGCAGCCGCGAGATCGGCGAGAACACCCCGAACTGCACCCAGCGCGTCGCGAGCTCGTCGTCGCGCACCCCCCGGGTGTGGCCGCCGATGTCGTGGCTCCACCAGCCGTACCCGACGTTGGCGGCCGTCGCGGTGAACTCCGGCTGGAACGCCAGCGACGCCCACGACACGACCGCGTCACCCGAGAACCCCACGGCGTACCGGTGGCTGCCGGGACCGGCGTACCGGGAGAACGTCATGCCGGGGCGCCCGTCGCGCGCCGCGTCGAGGTGGTGGAAGTGGTTCAGGACCCAGAGCGGGTCGACGCCGACCGCGTTCGAGCTGGAGCCCTGCTGCCAGTCGATCCACCAGAAGTCCACGCCGTCGGCCTCCAACGGGTGGTGCAGCTGCGCGAAGTACGCGCGCAGGAACTCCGGGTCGGTCGGATCGAACGGAATCGCCGCGCCACTGCCCGGATCCACCCCGACCGCCCGCGCGACCTCGGGATAGGCGTCCTCGAAAGCCCGTACGCCGTCCGCCGGGTGCAGGTTGAGCGTGGCCCGCAGCCCGCGCTCGTGCAACGCCTTCAGGAACGCCGTCGGATCCGGGAAGAGCGAACGCTCCCACGAGTACCCGGTCCAGCCGTTGCCGTACTCCGGCGGCACCGAGTCGACCCGGTGCCAGTCCATGTCGATCACCGCGACCGAGAACGGGAGCTGCTCGTCCCGGAACCGATCCATCAGCGCCAGGTAGGAGTCGGTCGTGTACGGGTGGTACCTGCTCCACCAGTTGCCGAGGGCCCATCGGGGCAGCCGCATCAGCGCGCCCGAGACCCCGTAGAACGCGTCGAGGGCCGCCGGGTAGTCCCGCCCGTACGCGAACAGGTACAGATCTCGTCGCCCCGCCTCGCGCGTACCGATCCAGCCGTCGTCCTCGAACAGGAACGACACGGAATCGTCCAGTACGGCGATGCCGCCCGGCGCCACGACCCCGGGTCCGAGCTCGGCCCGCCCGTCGACGTCGTCCAGCGTGCGCGTCGTACCGCCGAGGTCTCTGGCCGGTTCGCCGTAGCGCCAGCGCCCGCTGTCGCGCCCGAGGCACTCGACGAGCAGCCCGTGGGTCGAGAACTGCTCGCCGTCGTACCGCAGCCGCGCCCGCTCGGTGGTGATGACGACACCGCCACGGTCGTCGCGCTCGACGGTGAAGTCGACCGGCGCGAGATCACGCCGTACGGCGAACGTCGAGACGCGGTCCTCGAACGCGCCGTCGTCGGACCACTCGATCCGGAACAGGCCGGTGTCGAGCACCGTGACCCGCCAGTGGTCGCCGGTCACCTGACGGTCGGCCTGGGCTCGCGGCGATGCCTCGGGCAACGGCCTGACAACGGGAAGGTCGGTCACGGTTCTCCTCAGTTCTTGACGGCGCCCTGGGTGACGCCGCTGATCACCCAGCGCTGGGCGAACAGGTACACGATGATCGTCGGTGCCATGGTCATCAGGTAGGAGGCGAAGGCAACGTTGTAGTCGGTGCCGAAGTCGCTCTGGAAGATGTTCTGGACCACCGGCAGGGTCTGCAGCTTCGGGTCGGCGGTGATCAGCGACGGCAGCATGAAGTCGTTCCAGGAGGCGAGGAACGCGAAGATGCCGACCGTGGCGTTCATCGGCCCGAGCAGCGGCAGCACGATCCGCCGGAAGATCTGCCAGGTCGACGCGCCGTCCATCCGGGCGCTCTCCTCCAGTTCCGGCGGGACCGTGCGCAGGTACGCGGTGTAGAGCAGCACGCTGAACGACAGCTGGAACATGGCGTGCAGGATGCCGACCCCGACCGGGTTGTCGAGCCCGGTCAGCGCGGTGAGCTTGATCTGCGGCAGCGCGACCACCGGGAACGGCAGGAACATTGCCGCGAGCAAGTAGATGAACGACCAGCGGAAGAACCGGCGCGACCAGTTCTTGGAGATCGCGTACGCCGCCAGCGAGCTGAGCAGCAGCGTGAGCACGACCGTGATCGCCGCCACCGCGATCGAGACACCGAACGCCACCGGGAACTTGGTGAGCTTCCAGGCCTCGGCGAAGCTGTCGGGGTTGAACGGTTTCGGCCACGCGAACGCGTTGCCGTCGACCGACTGGCCGCTGGTCTTGAACGCCATCGACAGCGTCACGTAGAGCGGCGCGAGCACGGTCAGCGACGCCAGCGCGAGCACGATCGTGACCGGCCAGTTGGTACGGCGCCGCCGGCGCGTCGTGGATCGCCGGGGCGTCGTAGGTCGCCCGCTCGTCGTGGTCTGCAGGGTGCTCACAGCCGGACCATCCTTCCGCGCGTGGCGACGAGTTGAACGGCCGAGATGATCACGGTGAGGATGAAGAAGATCGTCGCGTTCGTCATCTGGTAGGCGTAGTCGCCGCCGGTGAAGCCGCCGAAGATCGTGATCGCGACGCTGCGGGTCGCCGTACCGGGACCACCACCGGTGAGGCCGACGATCACGTCGTACGCGCCGAGGTAGCCCTTCACGCCGAGAATCGTGTTGATCACGATGAAGCCGCTGATCAGCGGGACCGTGATGGAGCGGAACTGGCGCCACGCGCCGGCGCCGTCGATCGCGCCGGCCTCGTACAGGTCGCCCGGGATCGCGGTCAGACCGCCGATGTAGACCAGCATCGCGCCGGGGATCGTCTGCCAGGCCGAGACGATCACGATCGACAGCCAGGCCAGGTCGGGATCGCCGAGGATGCTCTGCTCGAGCGGCGCGAACCCGGCCGACGTGGCCAGGGCCGGGAGCGTGTTCGAGAACAGGAAGCTGAACACGTACGCCACGACGATGCCGGACAGGACCATCGGGAGCACGAACACGCTACGCAGCGTGGTCACGAACCGGATCTTGCTCGCCAGACCGACCGCGAGGGCGAGGGCGATCACCTGGGCGATCACCACGGTGACCGCGGCGAAGCCGAGCGTGAACGTGTACGACTCCAGGATCGCGGGGTCGTCGAACAGCGCCTGGTAGTTGCGCAGGCCGAGGAACGACCAGTCGCCGACACCGATGTAGTCGGTGAAGCTGTAGAAGATGCCGACCAGGGCCGGCCCGACGACGAACGCGGTGAACAGCAGCAGCGTCGGGACGAGAAACAGGTAGTAGATCGGTTCGACCCGTCTGCGCCGTGCCCGCTTCCTGGCAACGGTGTGCGCCTCGGTCGTCATCGTTCTGCCTTTCGGATCGACAGCAGTCGGCGCGGTCATGTGGTCGCACCCCGCGTGGCCAGCCGGCGCCAGTCGGCGTCGAGGTCCGTGAGCAGCTTGTCGAAGTTGCCGCTGCCGATCGCCGACTGCAGGTAGTTGCCGAGCGGGACCGAGGCGGGGATGAAGGTGCCGGCACCCTGGTAGAAGGCGCCCCGGTCGACGTACGTCTGCAGGCCGGCGAGCCGCTGATCGCGCTGAGGTGGTGCGTCCTTCGTGGTCGCGTACGCCAGGTTGTCCTGGTTGTAGGCGTTGATGACCTCGGGCCGCATCAGGAACTCGACGAGGTCACCGGCGGCCTTGACGTCGGCCGAGCGCTGCGGGACGTAGAGACCGAGGTCGACGTTCACCCGCGCCTTGCGGTCCTTGGCGTCCTCGCTGACCGGGAGCGCGAAGGTGCCGAGGTCGAGCTTGGGGTCGACCAGCGCGATCTGGCCGATCGCCCACGGGCCCTGCAGGTACATCGCCGCCTGCCCTTTGCCGAAGGCAAGGTTTCCGTCCTCGTACGAGCGGACGGCGTGGTCGGGGTTGAAGAAGGTCGAGATCGTCCTGGCCCGCTCCATCGGTACGGCGAACGTCTTCTGGAACGACACCTCGGAGTCGGGCCCGACGTCCGGGCCGATCGCGTTCATCTTCGCGAAGAAGTCCGCGGTGTCGACCAGGCTGCCGGCCGCGTAGTCGAACAGCCCCTGCCAGATGGTCCAGGTGGTCCGGCCGGTCGCGTAGACCGGGACGACCCCGGCGTGCTTCAGCTCGGTGCACACGGCAACGAACTCGCTCCAGGTCGTTGGCACCGGCAACTTGTGGTCGGCGAAGATCTTCCGGTTGTAGATGACACCGGCCGCGGCGAGCGAGTACGGCAGCACCGCCGTACGGCCTGGGTAGGTCGCGTACTGGTCGGTCAGCCCGCCGATGTCGGTCCGGATCCGCTGCGCCGACGGCAGGTGGGAAAGGTCGCTCAGCTGACCACGCTTGATGTAGCGCGCGAGCTCGAGGTTGTCGTTGAAGCAGCCGACGTCGGCCGGTTCGTTCCGCACGAACTGCGGAGCGATCGAGGAGGTCGTGTCGTGCACGACGGTCAGCCCCGGATGCTCGCCCTCGAAGGCCCGCAGCAACTTGTCGAAGTAGGCGATCACTTCCTGCTTCTGCTCGAAGAACCGCAGCGTCGCGCCCTCACCGGGCCGCGCCGAGCAGGAAACCCCGAACACCCCCGCGGCCGCCACGCCAGCAGCACGCAGAAGAAAGGACCGCCGGCCAAGTGTTGGTGCGTGCCGGACGTCAGCGTCCACGTGCCCGTCTCCCCAGAGTCAAGATGCATTGGCGCCTGAAGTTTACAACGTTGGAAAACCAGGTCAAGACAAACCCCCCGAGTGTCTCGGCCTGCGGTTGCCTGGGCGCAGGCGCTGGGGGCCGACGCGCGGCATGCCGCACCCGATGCCGTCCCCGCCGCCGCTCCCGTCCCCGTCCCCGTCCCCGCTCCCGTCCCCGTCCCCCGCTCCCGCTCCCGCTCCTATCCCACTCCCGCCCCGCTGCCGCTCCTGCCCCCGCTTCCACACCCGCCCCACTGCCGCGCTCACCGCAGCTCCCGCTACCCGGGCTGACCCTTCCGCTCGGCTTGCCCCACTGCACCCGCATTCGACGACTGCTTCCGTCTTCGACGACTGCCGCGTTGTACGGCGTCAGTCGTCAAACTACGAGCCAGTCAACCTGCGAGCGAGAGGAGCAGCCGGTCCAGCGGTCGATGCCGCGCCCGCCGCTGCCGCGCCCGCTCCTGCACCCGCACCCACCGCTCCCGCATCCGCTCCCGCGCCGCTGCCGCTCCTGCCCCCGCCCCACACCCACCCCGCTGCCGCTCCTGCCCCCGCCCCACACCCACCCCGCTGCCGCTCCCACCGCTGCCACACCCGCCCCGCTCCCGCTCCCGCTCCCGCACCCCCCCGCTGCCGCTCCCGCCCCCGCCCCCGCCCCACACCCACCCCGCTGCCGCTCCCACCGCTGCCACACCCGCCCCACTCCCGCACCCCTCTCTGCCGCTGCGGGCGTCCGCGAAGGCCTCTACCGCGCCGCGGCGACCAGAGGGCGATGCGGCCGGCGTCGTGCGGGCGCGCATCCCAGGCGAGGTCGTCGCAGTGGAGTTTCACCGACCGGCAGACCCCGCTTCCGCGCCATGCCAGCGCAGGCACGACAGCGCGATCTGCACCGACTCCTCCATCACGTCACCCAGCTGACCGGCTCGTTGTTCGCCAGCGACGCTTCGACAAGCACCAAACACCCGTCGGGCTGTTCGCACTCCCCGCCAGCCCGTTCGCGCGGCGCGCCGCCCGTTCGCGCGGCGTCCCAGCCTGTTCGCCTCACGGCCAGGCCTGTCGCCACTCTCGACAGCGCCGCCCAGGGCTGCGCGGCCGCGCACGCGGCGTACAGGATGAGCGGGCGCCGTCAGGTGGGCACAGTCGGCTGCGAGATCACGTTGCACCGAGGGCTACCAGGTCATGGAGGCAGTTCGTACTGACCTCCGGTCGTAAGCGGAGCTCTTCAGGTGCTCAGTAGGTGATCGTGCGGGTCGGCGCCGGAAGGACTCGGCCGCCTACTGTCGTCCACCCGCCGGAGAGGTTCGTGGTGTGGAGGTGTGAGCCGGCGCCTTGGACGATATGGAGAGAACGACCCAGGCGGGCGGTGAGTTGGGTGGCAGCTGAGCCGGTGGCCTCGTCTTCAGGGACACCCATGGCAGGGGCGAAGACCCGGGCACGGATACGACCTTGGGGCTCGTCTTCCCAGGCCCAGAGGTAGGTGTGACCGGCCGAGTAGAAGGCGGGCGATGCGGCGACGACCTCAGCCGGCGTGTCGAGCTGATGCCAATCGAAGGCGCTGCCCCACGCAGCGTTGGCACGAACCGCGGTGATGCCGTTGGACCGAACGACGGGGACCTCACCGGCCGGCACGCGCAGTACCGCGACCTGCTGCCCCTGGGCGTGCAACCACCACGCGACACCCACGGTCGGGTGCCCGGCGAACGGCATCTCGCCGGTGGCGGAGAAGATCTGGATCAGACCGCTCGCAGGCTCATCGACGAAGACGGTCTCGCTGTAGCCGAGCCGGGCGGCCAACCGCAGCCGCTCCTCGGCGGGGACCAGCGCGCCGTCGACGATCCCGAGCGGGTTGCCGAACGCTCCGGAGGGGTCGACGAAGGCCCGCACGACGTGAACGTCCACGGTGGTCATGGTGTTCAGAGTATTTGCCGCGCGAGCGTCCGTCGTACCAGCTGATGCTCGGTCAGAGGACGAGGATCGCGGCGACGACGGCGATCAGGACCACCACGGCGCCGACGACGGCCAGCATGCGGCCGTTCATCTTCGGCTCCTCGGCGGGCTGGACCTCGCCCTCGCTGACGAAGGCGCGGAACATCTGGGTGCTCGCGCCCGGGTCCTGCTCGTTCTCGGTTGCGTTGTTCGTGACGTTCGGGTCGGCCATGGCCCAGACCCTACCGGCGGCACCGGACCGTCAGCACACCGCAATCGCCGATCTGACCCGACTCTTACCGTCCGTGCACGCAGCGTCGACGCTCGGCTGATCGTCCACCACGGACCGCGCATGTACCATTTGGTACATGCGCTTCGATCACTCCACCACCGTCAACGCCCCCGCCGAACGCGTCTGGGCGGTCTTCAGCGACGTCACCCACTGGCCCGACTGGACTCCGACCGTCGAGTCGGTCGAGCGCCTCGACGAGGGCGCCCTGCGCGTCGGCGCCCGAACCCGCATCCGCCAGCCGAAGCTCCCGGTCGCCGTCTGGGAGGTGACCGAACTGAAGGACGGCGAGTACTTCGAGTGGGTCTCCCGCGCCCCCGGCATCAGAACCACCGGCGGCCACCGCGTCATCAGCACACCGGAAGGCACAGTCGCGACCGCGACGATCATCCAGGAAGGCCCCCTCGGCTGGCTGTTCGGCCGCCTCTACGCAAAGCTGACCAAGAGCTACATCCAACTCGAAACCGAAAACCTGAAGCGAGTCAGCGAAGCGTGACCAACCACCCCCGGCCCGCCCCACCCACCGTCCCCGCGAGCACGACGCGGCCCGGAGGGCTGGGTGCGGCGTGGGGTGGAGGTCCTGGTGCTGTGCGGACCGGGGGCCGGCGTGGGGTTCGGCTGCGGTGAGTCGGGAGTCGTTGCTGTCTGATGCTGTTGAGCATTTTGCGAAGAGTGGGATCGGGGACGCGAGTCTGCGGAGTATTGCGTCGTCGATCAATACCAGTCATCGGATGCTGATCTACCACTTCGGTTCGCGCGAGGGGTTGCTGGCTGAGGTCGTTCGGACGATTGAGCAGCAGCAACGTGATCTGCTGGCGGAGCTCGAGGATCTTCCGTTGGAGCAGCAGGCGGAGCAGTTCTGGCGGCGCGTGACCGAGGCGGCACTGGTCTACGGGCCGCTGTTCTTCGAACTGTCCGCGCACGCGATGCAGGATCTGCCCCACACGGAAGCCCTGAAGGCTGACCTGATCAACGTCTGGCTCCCGCCCCTGGTGAGGCTCTGCGCGAAAGCAGGGATCCCCGAGGACCAGGCGCCGGCGTACGCGCGTCTCGGCCTCGCCGCTTCCCGGGGGCTGCTGTTCGACCTGCTGCTCACCGGCGACCGCGCGGGCGTCGACGAGGCGTCCGACCTGCTCAACCGGCTCTTCACGTTGCCCTAGGCAACTGACAAGGCGCTAGGAGCACCCTCACCCTCGCCGTCGAGTGAGCGCGGCGTCGGGAGAGCCGGCTGGTTGGCCGAGGGCGGGTTGGCCGAGGGCGACTGGATGGCCGAGGAGGTGTGCTGGAACGAGCGGCAGCGTGTGGGTGGGTGGCGAGACCCAGACGATGCAGGGTGCTGCACAGGGGTGAGCGATATCCGGTGGGCGGCGGTGCTTATGAGGTTCAGGGAACGGTGCCGTCAGTGTCGGTCGCCTTGATGGGTGGCCGGGGTGCATGTTCCAGTTGGGGGCTGGTGGTGTCGATGTTCGAAGTCGCCTGCACAGATGTTCGTACTCGTCTGCATTAGCGTCGAGACGACGACACAACTCATCTTCTTCCCTGGCTACCGCTCGGCCGTCTCGCGCAGGATGTGGTCCAACTTGCTCATCAATCGGGCAACTCGATTGCGGGCACTCGGCGCGGACGGGTAGCGGCGGAGTACGTCGATGAGCGCCGATGGCGCCCGCTGCCGGGACCGTTCCAGGGAGGCATCCCCGATCGCAGGGTCACCGCCTGCCAGCAGTTCCTCGATCCGCGCGACGCTCGCGGAGGCGCGCAGGATGTGGCCAACCTGGCTGGCCTTGGCGATGGGATGCAGGTAGGCGGCCGATGCGGCGTCTCCGGCCGATCGTGCGGCCAGCCGGGCGACTTCGGAGGGTGCGGACCGGGCGGCTCGGTGAGCGTCGAGAGACGTGATCCGCTGTAGTTTTGTCCGGTTGGCGCCGTTGATGAACTCTCGGGCCGCGTCGACCGCCGCCCGGGGACGTGGATCTTCGGAAACGGCCTGCTCGAAAATCGGCAGGACGTCCTCAGCATGGTGGACCACGTACAAGGCGACGACGCGCAGCTCGTCCATCGTCAGCTCGAAGTCACCGGACACCGTGTCTGTGCTCAGGGCCATGTCTTTGAATCATATCTTTGAACCAACCGATGAAGACTTTGTCGTCGATCCTGTCCGGCTCGAAGGTCTGAAACCCTCAATCGAGCCATCTTGAGGCGGCCGGGCAATCGCGTCTCCCGGATCGCGAACCGCCGAGCTCGCGACGCTAGTGCAGACAGCTCGGCCTGGAACTTCCGAAGCTGGCCCGAAGTGACAAGTAGGTGGCGCCACTCTTCCCGGCGGCCTGGGCCGGGTAGATGGTGTTGCAGCTGAAGAACTGGCCGATCACCGGTCACCGTTTCGGGTTCCGACAGATCATGTCGACGACGTCGATGGCCGGGTCGTTCAAGTCGATCTCGTCGCCTTGGATCCGTGGGCTGAACTCGTCGCACCAGCGGCACCGGCACTCCGGTGGCATCGGGGTCGGCACCGCGGGTGAGTTCGGCAAGCCGGCCAGTCAGGAGTGGGCCATCGCCGCAGGCCAGGCAGGCGATCGCGTGGACGGTGTGGGGCTGGCATCGGCCGCAGTGCCTGGTCACCTCGATCCGGACCAGGCCCGCCCGACTGGATCCCACCGCTTCGGCGATCGCCCGATCGACAACCCGCCGGCCTTGAGCCTGTGGGCGGTTCCGATCTGAGCGTCGGTGAGGGACCGGCCGAGGTGGTCGTGCGGCGTGCGTTGTTCTTGACCTGGTGCTGGCGGGCGACCCGGTACGCCGTCGCGCGCGAGACGCCGTACCGCGCGACCAGCTCGTCGACCGCTGTCCCGGAGGCGAACCACCCGGCAGTTGCGCCTTGGTGCGCCAAGCGCAGCCAGCACCGCGGCGTAGAAGCGGCCGATCGATGGCTCCGACGGCACCTGGACCACCAGCACCGGGATCTCCTCACGGCCGGCGTGAGACACGACCGGGTGGGTACGGCGGAACTGCGCAGACGACTTCGGACATCGACAGGTGGCGCTACTGTGCTGGGATGGCGCTGTTCACGGCGGTGGTGGAGTCGGTTGAGGAGCTCGTTCGGGGTGGGGAGGTTCCTGGGGCGGTCGTCGGGCTGACCGACGGCGAGCGGCAGTGGGTTCATGCTGCCGGGGTGGATCGTCCGGGTGGTGACGCGTTGCGGGCGGATGCTGTGTTTCGGATCAGCTCGATGACGAAACCGGTCACGGCGGCTCTCACGCTCGAGCTGGCGGGCGACGGTGTGCTCGCGCTCGATGAGCCCATCCATCGTTGGCTTCCTGAGCTGGCTGGGCAGCGGGTTCTCAGGCACGTCGACGGCCCGCTGAATGACACCGTTGTGGCTGAGAAGGTGCCGACCGTCGAGGACCTTTTGCTGATGCAGCTTGGGTTCGGGTTCGCGTTTGAGGTGGACAGTTGTCCTGTTGCGGACGCGGCGGTTGCGGCTGGGCTTGGGATGGGGCCGCCGATGCCGTCCGCGATTCCGCACGGACCGGACGAGTGGATCCGTCGGTTTGCCGAGCTGCCGTTGATGGAGCAGCCGGGTCGGCAGTGGCGGTACGAGTTTTCGTACGGCGTGCTCGGTGTGCTGCTCGCTCGGGCGGCCGGCATCGATCTGCCGACGTTGCTGAACGAACGCATCCTCAGTCCGCTCGGGATGAGCGACACCGGGTTCTCCGTCCCAGAGCATGCCCGGGCGCGGCTGATTCCGTGCTTCACCGATGGAACGGCGCTCTTCGACGACGCTGCCGACAGCGATTGGCTCACGCCCCCTGCTTTCCCGCACGCCGGTGGCGGTCTGGTCTCGACGGCTGCCGACTACCTCACCTTTGCTGCCACCCTCCTGCCCAACCACGGCAAGCCGATTGCGGATCTGATGACGATCGACCGTCTGACCGCCGAGCAACGGTCCGGGCCGTCCGCGCAGATCTTCCTCAATGGTGAAGGCTGGGGCTACGGCGTACAGGTCCGCTCCAAAGGACCGAGCGCTCCCGCCCGGTACGGCTGGGGTGGCGGCCTCGGCACGCTCTGGTACTCCTACCCCGACCACGGCATCGCTGCCGTCCTCATGACCCAGCGTCTTCCTCCCTCCCCTGCGACGATTGCTGCACTCACCGACCCACTCGACGCCGCTCTGGCGGCCGCGACCGAAGACCGAGGTGCGACTGATGGCTGATCTGGCAGGCGAACTCATCACCGAGACCTTCGAGTACGACGGCGGCCGGAAGGTGACGGTGTACGTACCGCCGGATCCGCCCGAGGCCGTGGTGTACGCCGGTGACGGTCAGCTGATCGCCAACTGGGGTGGACATCTCGAGGCCGCCGGTGGTCCGCCCACGATGATCGTCGGTGCCCATCGAGTGGACGCCGCGGACGAGATGGAGCGGATCAAGGAGTACTCACCGTCGTTCGACGAGCAACGGTTCGCGGCGCACGAGAAGTTCTTCGTCGAGGACGTCCGCGGCTGGGCCCAGTCGCGCTTCGGCCTTGACCTCCCGGCTGAACGCACCGCGGTCTGCGGGGTGTCGGCGAGCGGAGAGCTCTCCTTGGCGATGGGGCTGCGACATCCGGATATCTACGGTGTCGTCTTCTGTGCCTCACCGGGCGGCGGCTACCAACCGCCGGCGGAGCTGCTGAGCCCACTACCCCGCACCTACCTGGTCGCCGGCACGTTGGAGCCGTGGTTCCAGGAGAACGCGACCCGCTGGGCGGACGCGCTGCGCGAAGCGGGCGCGGAGGTGGTGATCGAAGAACGGGTCGGCGATCATGGCGATCCTTTCTGGGCAGAGGAGTTCCCGCTGATGGTGGCCTGGGCGTTCGGACGCTGATCAGTAAGCCGCTTACTCCGGTTCGGTGGGGGTCTGGATCCAGCCGGTGACCACAGGAAGACCGGTCGGCCGGTGGACCGCGGCGAACGCGAAGGGATGGGTCAGCGCGACGGCCAGGCGCGGGGACGCGGGCCTCAGCGCCGCTGTTCGGGTCATGCCGATCGCGGTGATCGCGGCGGCCTCGAAGCCGGTGGCGTGGAAGCGAGCCAGGACTGACTGGTTGGCCTGGCCGACGGCGAGTTGATCGGGGCTGATGGCGGAGAAGTGCCCCTGCGCCTCGGGGGTGGACCCCACGGTGTCCAGGCCGAAGAGGGACCGCAGGGCCAGGAGATCGTGGTCGGCCGAGACGGAGAACGACGGGAGAGCGAGAGTTACGTCGGGAGTGGCGGACGTGGTCCGGGAGAGCGTGACAGCCGGAGCCAGCTCCTGCCCGTGCTCGCCTTCAGCGATGAGCGTGCTGCCCGGACGACCGCCGGCGGGATCGGCCACGGCGGCCAGGAGACCAGCCAGTACGTCGGGCTGAGGCGTCTCGGGCGAAGCGACGCCCAGGAGAACGTCGACATCGGCGTCCCCCGCAACCGTGATCACGGTCAACCGGCCGTCATGGACCCGAACAGCGTCCAGGTCGTTGTCGGTGCGATCCAGCCAGTGCCAGGAGCCCGCCCAGTCACCGTCGCCAATGCGCTTGATCTGCTCGCGGAACGGGCGGGCCCACGTCGTGTGCAGGGAAAGGGCCGAGGCCAGCACGAGCGCCAGGTCCGGGGTGAACTCCAGCGGCATCTCGCGGATCAGGCCATCGGTGTGTTCGGCGGCCCAGGCGTCGAGGTTGGCCTTGTCCACGGACGGGTCGCCGGTCAAGACACCGGTCAGCTCGGTCGGCAGCACAGCGCCGAAGGACTCGCTGAGCTTGAGCTGCTGATGGACCCACAGACCGAGGGCGGCGTGCAGGTCCGCCGCCTCGTCGAGGGCACCTACGAGCTCAACCGCTTGCGCGGCAGCGGTCGATGGATCGACGCCGACCGCCTCGGCCAGCTCGCCGCGGCCTGGCTCGTCGGCAGCCGTCGCCAGCAGGGCGAGCAACGGCCACAGCCCCAGGCCGGAGATCACGGTGTTCCCTGGGGCGAGAGTCCTCGCCCAGCGTGAGGTGAGGTTGTTGACCGCGGTCACGACGTTGGCATCCATGCGTTCCACCCTGCCATGCGGCCAGAGGGCCGAACAGGAACTCAGCAGGCACTCCATCGGCATTCTTCAGGACCTGGCCAGTATTCAGCGGAATGACGCTGATTTTCATTTGCGAGCACGGACCGTAGTCGATCCACCGCACGCCGCTGTGTTTAGATGCCGCCCATGAGTACGCCGGAAGTGACGGAAAACCCCGTTCTGACGCCCCCGGACGAGCCGCCCAAGGAGCCCGCCGGCTCCTCGATCGTCTTCACGATCACGCTCGTCGTTCTGGTCGGCCTCGCCCTGTTCGGCCGCAAGCTCTTCGCCGGCCTGTTCACCGACGACGGCGTCCGCACCTGGGCCACGATGTTCGTCGGCGTGACCGTCCAGGCCCTGCCGTTCCTCGTCCTCGGCGTACTCCTCTCGGCGGCCCTGACCGCCTTCGTTCCCGCCTCGTTCTTCGCCAGGGCACTCCCGAAGCACCCCGCCCTCGCGGTCCCCGTCGCGAGCGCGTCGGGCGTGATCCTGCCCGGCTGCGAGTGCGCCTCGGTCCCGGTCTCGGCCGCGCTGATGAGCCGCGGGGTCACCCCCGCGGCGGCGATCGCTTTCCTGCTCTCGGCGCCCGCCATCAACCCCGTCGTACTGGCGTCCACCGCGGTGGCGTTCCCTGGACAGCCCAAGGTCGTCATCGCCCGCGCGGTCACCTCATTAGCGGTCTCCATGGCGCTCGGCTGGCTCTGGCTGCTGACCGGCAAGGGCAGCTCCTGGCTCAGGATGCCCAAGAACCGCCATGCCGAGGGCACCGGCAAGCTGGAGGTCTTCCGCTCGTCGATGCTGCACGACTTCCTGCACGCCGGCGGGTTCCTGGTGATCGGAGCGGCCGCCGCGGCAACGCTCAACGTCGTGGTCCCGCGCGAGTGGCTCGATCACGTCGCGAGCAACCTGCTGCTCTCGGTCGTCGTACTGGGTCTGCTGGCGGTGCTGCTGGCGATCTGTTCGGAGGCGGACGCGTTCGTCGCGGCCAGCCTGACGCAGTTCTCACTGACCGCGCGGCTCGCGTTCATGGTCGTCGGGCCGATCGTGGACGTGAAGCTGATCGCGTTGCAGGCCGGCACGTTCGGCCCGAAGTTCGCCGTACGGTTCGCGCCGGCCACTTTCGTCGTGGCGATCGTGGCCAGTCTCCTGGTCGGATGGTGGTTGCTGTGAAGCGCAACGTCGCAGGGCTCGTCGTCGTCTTCGTCGGAGCGGCGATCGTGCAGCTCGCGATCTCCAACACCTATCTGCGGTACGTGAAACCCGGCATGCGCTGGATGCTGCTCGCCGCCGGCGTCATCCTGATCCTGCTCGCCGTCGCCGACGTCCTGGCCGACACTCGCACCAACAAACCACAAGACGACGGCCACAACCACCACGGCCTCCCCCGCGCTGCCTGGCTGCTGCTCGTCCCGGTCTTCGCGCTGCTGGTCGTCGACCCGCCCGCGCTCGGCGCCGACGCCGCCCAGCGCCAGTCACCGGTCGCGGCCAAGCCCGTCGCTCCCAAGGGAAACTCCTGGCTGGCCGACAGCGCGCAGGACGTCGGGCCGGTACCGTTGGCGGTCAGGGACTACGCCGTCTGGGCCGTGTGGGAGAGGGAGAGCATGAAGGGTCGCGACTTCCAGCTCACGGGCTTCGTCACGCCCGGCAAGAACGGCAGCTGGTACGTGTCCCGGATCGGCCTGACCTGTTGCGTTGCCGACGGTACGGCGTTCATGGTCGAGGCCCGTGGCCTGGCGGCCCCGCCGAAGAACCAGTGGGTCACCGTCACCGGCGAGTGGGCCGAGCCGACCAAGCGGTCCGATGGCGACGTCGCGGCGCTGACCGTCTCCGAGGTGAAGCCTGTGACCGCACCGGCCAACCCGTACGAGTGAAATGACCACACCACTGTCGGCCGCTGACCTGCTCGACGGCCTGTCCCGCAAGAAGCGGTACAAGTACGTCTTCTTCTGGGGCGACACCCCGCGCCGCGACGGGCAGGTCGACGCGAGCTGCCTCAGCCAGTGGTTCCACGCGCCGTTCACCGTGGACGGCGTGCGGTACCCGACCGCCGAGCACTGGATGATGGCCGGCAAGGCCAGGCTCTTCGGCGACCGCGACGCCGAGCAGGCCGTGATCGCCGCGGGCCATCCCCAGCAGGCGAAGGCGATCGGCCGCACGGTGAACGGGTTCGCCACCGAGACCTGGCAGCGCCGCCGGCTCGCGCTGGTTGTCGAGGGCAACGTCCACAAGTTCGCGCAGAACGACGCGCTGCGCGCCTACCTGATCGGCACCAACGACCGCGTCCTGGTCGAGGCCAGCCCGGTCGACCGTATCTGGGGCATCGGCCTGGCCGCCGACGACGACCGCGCCGGGCACCCGGCCCAGTGGCGCGGTCTCAACCTGCTCGGCTTCGCCCTGATGCGCGCCCGCGAACAGCTCGCCCCGTGACAACCGGCTGAGCCGCAGCCTTCACGCGGGGCCGGATCACCGTGCACGCCATCCCACCCATGATCAGTACGGCGGCCGCAGCCTGCTGCAACCCGACCGCCTCGCCGCGCAGCACCCAGGCCGCACCCACCCCCACCACCGGCACCAGCAGCGAGAACGGCGCGACGGTGCTGGCGTCGTACCGGCCGAGGAGGAAGCCCCAGGCTCCGAAGCCGAAGAGGGTGGCCACAGCCGCCAAGTACAACAGCGCAGCGGCCCCGCCGAGATCGATGCTGCGCAGCGCGGCAGCATCAGCAGCAGGGCCCTCCACCAGCAGCGACAGACCAGTCAGCGGCAGTACGGCGACCGCACTGACCCACACCATGAAGCGCAGCGTGTCCTGCGGCTTGGCGTGCCGGGTCACCGTGTTCGACACACCCCAGCAGGCCCCGGCCGCGATCACCAGCAGCAGCGCACCCAGCGGCGTCGCGAGCCCACTGTCCAGGACGATCAGCAGCAGTCCCAAGCAGGCAACGCCGATCCCGACGAGCTGCGTCCGCCGAGGCCGCTCCCGCAGCACCAGTACGGCGAACAGCACCGTGAAGATCACCTGCGACTGCAGCACCAGCGACGCCAGCCCGGCCGGTACGCCGTGGTCCATCGCGACGAACAGCAGTCCGAACTTCGCCACCCCCAGCGCCAGTCCGACCGCGATCACGTACCGCCACGCGACCCGCGGCCGGCCCAGGACGAAGATCGCCGGCACGGCCGCGAAGAAGAACCGCAGCGCCGAGAACAGCAACGGCGGGAACTCCTCCAGCCCGACCTCGATCACGACGAAGTTGATCCCCCAGACGAGGACGACGGCGAGCGCGAGCAGCACGTGACGAGGGTTCATACCAGCCAGGATGACGCCGGGCTACAGTTAAGGACCAGCACAGATTGCTACCACGCACGATTTAGGAGTGCTACATGATCGATCTCGGCCGCCTGCGCGCGCTGCACGCCGTCGCCCTGTACGGATCGGTCGGCACCGCGGCCGACGCGCTCGGGTACACGCCGTCCGCGGTCTCCCAGCAGCTCGCCAAGCTCGAGCGCGAGACCCGTACGACGCTGCTGGAGAAGCGCGGCCGCGGCATCGCACTCACCGACGCGGCCCAGGAGCTCGCGGCCACGGCGGCGAAGGTCCTCGAGCTGGTCGAGGACGCCGAGCTCCGCCTCGAGGAGCAGCGCGGCCAGGCTCTCGGCGAGCTGGTCGTCGCCGCGTTCCCGACCGCGGCCCGCGGCCTGCTCCCGATCGCACTGCCCGGTCTGATCGACAGCAACCCCGCGCTCGACGTACGGGTGGTCGAGATGGATCCGTTCGACGCGGTGTCGGCCGTGCAACGCGGCGAGGTGCACATCGCCGTCGTGCACGACTGGCACAACACCCCGCTCACACTGACCGAGGAGCTGTCCCGCGCCAAGCTCGGCACGGATCCCGCCGACGTCCTGGTCCCGACGACGCACCGCCTGGCCGGCAAGGAGTCCGTCCGCGCGGCCGACCTGGTCGGCGAGCGCTGGATCTGCCAGCCGCCCGGGACGATCTGCCACGACTGGCTGGTCCGGACGATGCGCAAGGCCGGCGTAGAGCCCGACGTCGTCTACTCCGTCGCGGAGTACCAGACCCAGATCGCGATGCTCGACCGCGGACTCGGGATCGGCATGATCCCGCGCCTCGGCCGCGGGCCGCTGCCGTCGGGTGTCACGGCCATCCCGCTGCAGCCCGCGCCGAGCCGTCGCTTGTACGCCGTATGGCGCACCGCGACCGCCCGGAGGCCCGCCGTCGCGGTCACTCTCGACGCCCTGAAGACCGCCTGGCGGGACCGCAGCACCGCCTGATCGCACCCAGCGGAACTCTGACCGGTAACTCTTCGCGACCGATTGACAGCGGACGGCATCCTCGCTAAGTTCCCCGGAACCGTAAGGAAACCTTCCTATTAGGTTCCGATGCAAGTCCTCACTCCGTCCACCGCCCCCGGCGAAGTAGGAGGCAAGACGCGATGACGCGTACCCGATGGACCGCCCTGGCCGGCAGCGTGCTGCTGGCCGCCACCACCCTGATCACCACGACCACGACCACGAGCTCGGCGGCTCCCCAGCCCGAGACCAGGGCCGCGACCCCCGTGTCGATCAACGGCCAGCTCCGCGTCTGCGGCGTGAAGCTGTGCAACCAGTACGGCAAGCCGATCCAGCTGCGCGGCATGAGCACGCACGGCATCCAGTGGTACAGCCAGTGCGTCAAGACCGCGTCGTTGGATGCCCTCGCCAATGACTGGAACGCCGACGTCCTGCGCATCTCGATGTACATCCAGGAGGGTGGCTACGAGACCAACCCGCGCCGCTTCACCGACCTCGTGCACGGCTACATCGAGGAGGCGACCAAGCGTGGTTTGTACGCGCTGGTCGACTGGCACCAGCTGACGCCGGGCGACCCGAACGCCAACCTGGCCAGGGCGAAGACGTTCTTCACCGAGATCGCCGACCGGCATAAGGACAAGACCAACATCATCTACGACATCGCCAACGAGCCGAACAACGTCTCCTGGGCCGGCATCAAGTCGTACGCCGAGCAGATGATCCCGGTGATCCGCGCCAAGGACTCCGACGGCGTCGTGTTCGTCGGCACCCACGGCTGGGCCTCGCTCGGCATCTCCGACGGCCGCACCGAGGCCGACATCGTGAACAACCCGATCAACGCGACGAACTTCATGTACACGTTCCACTTCTACGCCGCGTCCCACACGAACGAGTACTTCAACGCGCTGTCCCGGGCCGCCGACAAGATCCCGCTGTTCGTCACCGAGTTCGGCACCCAGACCTCCAGCGGTGACGGCGGCAACGACTTCACCAACGCGCAGAAGTACCTGGACTTCCTGGCAGCCAAGAAGATCGGCTGGACCAACTGGAACTTCTCCGACGACTTCCGCTCCGGCGCGGTCTTCAAGGAAGGCACCTGCTCAGGCAATACCTTCTCCGGCACGTCGGTCCTGAAGCCCGCCGGGGTCTGGATCCGCGACCGGATCCGCACCGCCGACGACTTCCCGACCAGCTGAAAGGACCCCATCATGGGACGAATACTCCGAACAGCAGCCTCGCTCGTCCTGGTCGCGGCCCTGGTGCCGGCGACCCAGGCAGCCGCCGCGCCGCAAGCCGGCGTACCCCAGCAGCCGACCGACCTGGTCACCGGCCTGTCGTTGCCCTGGGCCACCTCGTTCCTGCCCGACGGTCAATCCGCCCTGTTGACCGAGCGGAACAGTTTCCGGGTGTCCCGGGTCTCCCTCGACGGCACCCGTACGACGGTCGGCACCGTCCCCAACTCCGTCACCACCAACGGTGAGGGCGGACTGATGGGGGTCGCGGTCTCGCCGACCTGGAACGGGACCAGCGACCAGGCGGTCTACCTCTTCCACACCTCCAACGACGACGGCCGGACCGAGAACCGGATCGTCCGGATGGACTTCGACGGCACCACCTTGTCCAACCGGACGGTGATCGTGGCGGGCATCCGCAGCAACACTTTCCACAACGGCGGCCAGCTCAAGTTCGGCCCCGACGGCTTCCTGTACGCCGGGACCGGCGACGCCCAGGACACCTCGACCGCGCAGAACAAGGACTCGGTCAACGGCAAGATCCTGCGCTTCACCACCAGCGGCGACCCCGCGCCGGGCAACCCGTTCGGCACGCTCGTCTACAGCTTGGGCCACCGCAACCCGCAGGGCCTGGCCTGGGACGCCGACGGCCGGATGTGGTCGGCCGAGCTCGGCGACACCCAGTACGACGAGCTGAACCTGATCGTCAGCGGCCACAACTACGGCTGGCCCACCTGCCAGGGGACCTGCAACACCCCGGGCATGGACAACCCCAAGCGCACCTGGACGACGGCCGAGGCGTCACCGAGCAGCCTGGCGATCGTCGACGGCGCCGCGTACGTCGCCGCGCTGCGCGGCCAGCGCCTGTGGCGGGTTGAGCTGAACGGTGAGAACGCCGGCGCGACCCAGGCGTACTTCACCAACACCTTCGGCCGGCTGCGGTCGATCGTGCAGATCCCGGGCGCGAACGCGATCTGGATCAGCACCTCCAACACGAACGGCGACAAGCTGCTCAAGTCGGTGATCCAGTGAGAGCCGCGCTGCTCCTGTCCCTCGGCGTCGTCGCCGCCGGTCTGGTCGCCGGTCCGGCGCAGGCCGCGACCATCAACGTCAGCACCGCGGCCCAGCTGAAGACGGCGCTCACGAGCGCGAAGGCGGGCGACACGATCAAGCTTGCCGACGGCACCTACACGGGCAACTTCAAGACCACGGTCTCCGGCAGCTCGTCGGCGCCGATCACGCTGACCGGCGGCGCCAACGCCGTACTGACTGCTGGTGGCGGCTACGGCCTGCACCTGAACGGCGCGTCGTACTGGCAGGTCAAGGGCATCACCGTGACCGGTGGCCAGAAGGGCATCATGGTCGACTCCGCCACCCGGGTGGTGATCGACGGTGTCACCGTGCACGGCCTGGACATGGAAGGCGTGCACTTCCGCAACTCCAGCACCTACGGCACGATCCGGAACTCGACGATCTACGACACCGGCAACGACGGTCACGGGATGGGCGAGGGCGTGTACGTCGGCAGTGCCGGCGGTACGTCGGACAAGTCCGACAACGTGCAGATCCTCGGCAACACGATCGGGCCGGACGTCGGCGGTGAGGCGATCGACCTGAAGGAGGGCACCACCGGCGGGCGCGTCGCGGGCAACTCCTTCGACGGCCGCGGCCTGACCGGCGCGAACTTCGACGACAGCTGGATCGATGTCAAGGGCAACAACTACGTGATCGAGGACAACACCGGCAAGAACACCACCAACAACGGTTTCGAGACCCACACCCAGCAGTCCGGGTGGGGGTGCGGGACCGTCTTCCGCAACAACCGGTCAGACCTGACCGGCGCCACCGGCAGCGGGCGGTACGCGTTCAACGTGACCAACTACAACGCGTCCAGCTGCAAGGTCACGATCGACCGCAGCAACACCGTCACCGGCGGGAACGGCCTGGCCAACCCGGGGATCCCGATCAGCTGAGGCACGGGGGCGGGGGTGGCCGGTGGCCGCCCCCGTCACTCCCCGACGAGCTGGTGGAACTTGGCCTCGGTCTCGTCGTCCACCGGTGTGTAGACGGTCGCGCGGGTCTGACCGAGCCGGGTCAGCCACAGGTTCACCGGCTCGACCTGGAGCAGCCCGACCCGCGGATGGTCGACCAGCTTGATCTTGTTGCTCGGCGCGGCGACGTCGTACCGGTTCCACAGGTCGGTGAACTCCGGCGACTCGGCCAGCAGCCGCTGGGTCAGGTCGTGCCAGCTCGGCTCCCCGAGATGGTCGGCGGACGCGGCCCGGAAGCCGGCCACCATGTGCAGCTTGATCGAGTCCGCGTCGGTGAACGTGCACTGCCAGCGCTTCGAGACGAAGATCAGCCAGAGCAGGTTGCGCTCCTCGACCGGGATCTGCGCCATGTCCAGCATGATCTTGCAGTACGCGTCGTTGAAGGCCATCACGTCGTACCGGGCGTTCACGACCAGACCCGGGTACGGCGACGCCTGGTCGAGCATCTTCTGCACCGACGGCGGCAGCCCGACGCACTCGCCGCTCACCGGGCCGGTCGGCAGACCGGTGAGCGTGTAGAGGTGATTGCGCTCCAGCCGGTCGAGCCGCAGCGTCCGGGAGATCGCCTCGACCACTTGGCTGGACACGTTGATGTCGCGGCCCTGCTCGAGCCAGGTGTACCAGGTGATGCCCACGCCGGCGAGCTGCGCGACCTCTTCGCGACGCAGGCCCGGCGTCCGGCGTCGGCCGCCCGGTGCGAAGCCGACCTCCTCCGGCTGGATCCGCTCCCGCCTGCTGCGCAGGAACGCGGCCAGCTCACGGCGGCGCTCGGCCGGGCCACTGGGACGAGTCACGGGCATGACGGTCATCTCTCCATGGTGGTCCAGCACGCCCGCTCACGAAAGGCTGGTGCCAGGTGGTGTGAGTACTAGGATAACTGGGCTCTCACTACCTGGATCAGAATGGGCGCAGGCTGGTCGCATGACACAGACCTCCGCTCCGCCGATCGGCGCACCGGCCAAGTCGCCGCTCGGGCCGGTGGCGCTCACCACCCTGCTCTTCGGCGCCTTCCTGCCGATGCTCTCCTTCTTCATCATCAACGTCGCGCTGCCGGCCATCGGCACCGACCTGCACGCCTCGGCCGGTGAGCTCCAACTGGTCGTCGGCAGCTACGGCATCGCCAACGCCACCCTGCTCGTCGTCGGCGGGCGGCTCGGTGACGGCCTCGGCCGGAAGCGGATGTTTCTGCTCGGCCTGGTCGGCTTCACCGTGATGTCGCTGCTGTGCGCGATCGCTCCGACCATCGGCGTCCTGCTGGCCGCTCGGGTCGTGCAGGGCGCGGCCGCTGCGGCCATGACTCCGCAGGTGCTCGCGTCGATCAGCAGTCTGCTCACCGGTGAGCACCGGGCGCGGGCGATGGCCATGTTCGGTGTTGCCGGTGGGGCCGCGGCGGCGCTCGGCCAGATCCTGGGCGGCGTACTGGTCGAGGCGGACGTGTTCGGGCTCGGCTGGCGAGCTGTGTTCCTGGTGAACGTGCCGGTCGGCATCGTTGCGCTGGGAGCGGCTCTGAAGCTACTGCCGGAGACACGGGCCGACAGGGCTCAGCGGGTCGACCTGGTGGGTGCAGGACTGCTCGCACTGGCTCTGGTGCTCCTGCTGCTGCCGCTGACCGAGGGCCGCCCGCTCGGCTGGCCGCTGTGGACCTGGTTGTCGCTGGCGGCCGTCGTACCGGCTGTTGCGCTGCTCGGACTGCACCAGCACCGTTCGGAGAAGGCTGGGCGGGCTCCGCTGATCCCACCGAGCGTGCTGCGGCTCAAGGCGATGCGGATCGGGCTGCTGCTGGCCGTGGGGTTCTTCACGACGTTCGGCGGGTTCATGTTCGTGTTCGCCCTGGCTACGCAGGGCGAGGCCGGGATGTCACCGCTGGAGGGTGGCCTGAGCTTGCTGCCGATGGCGGTCGGCTTCCTGATCACCTCGGTCTACGGACCGCGTCTGCAAGCCCGGTACGGCGCCGGCCTGATCGTCCGCGGCTGGCTGATCCAGGCCGTCGGGTACGCCGTACTCGCGGTGGTCGGTCTGGCTCTCTGGCCCGACGTGACTCCCTGGACGCTCGCCGTACCGATGCTGATCGCCGGCTTCGGCAGCGGACTGGTCATGGTGCCGCTGATGGGTGTCGTGGTCGGCCAGGTGCCGCCCGCACAGGCAGGACTCGGGAGCGGCATCCTGCTGACGAGCCAGCAGACCTGTCTGTCGCTGGGCGCAGCCACAGTCGGTACGGCGTACCTGTCGCTCTCCGGTACGTCGTGGGGCCAGGGCGGCGCGCTGGCGGCGGTCGCACTGGCCATCACCGCGATCTCGCTGCTGATGACGCCAGTGACGCGGCAACTGCGCTCCTAGACACGCCCTAGGTGTACTGACCACGGACGTTGGTGACGGCGTGGTGAGGTGACATGGGGAAGACCTCCGGGTGAAGTGCGAGCT
>NZ_JBNCLH010000020.1:0-51549 GCF_049844575.1 Kribbella sp. DT2
TTGTCGCCACGAGCCACCAAGATCGCTGGCCCGTATTCGCAGACGCAACATTCAGTCAGCTCCTTGCCGTCGGTGGGGGCCGGCCGCGGGGGGGGCGGCGCCCCCGGCGGTTCTGGTTGATGCTCAGTGCGAAGGAGCCTCCGGTACGGCCGGGCGTTCACCCCGTACGTAGCCTTCGACGTAGATGTCCGGCTCCAGGTAGATGTGCTGGGACATCGGCTCGGCCTCGCGCACCGCGGCCTCGGCCGCGTTGATCGCGGCCGCGACAGCGGCGGCGTCGGAGCCGGGCTCGACCGCGACCTTCGCGGCGACCAGCACCTCTTCGGGGCCCAGGTGCAGGGTCTTGATGTGGATCAGCTTCTGGACGCCGGGCACACCCTCGATCGCCGCGATGATCTTCTGCTGCGCCTCGCGGGTCGCCGATTCGCCGAGCAGCAGGGACTTCATCTCGATCGCCAGGAAGATCGCCACCACGACCAGCAGCGCGCCGATCGCCATCGAGCCCGCGCCGTCGAACACACCGTTGCCGGTGGCAAGGGTCAGTACGACGCCGATCAGTGCCAGCACCAGACCGGTCAGCGCGGCGAAGTCCTCGAGCAGGATCACCGGCAGCTCCGGCGACCGCGCGTTGCGGATGAACCGCGACCACGACACGTGCCCGCGGACCTTGTTCGCCTCGACGATCGCAGTCCGGAACGAGAACGACTCCATCACGATCGCGGCGACCAGCACCACGACCGGGACCCACTTCCAGTTGTCGATCCCGTGCGGGTCGTGGATCTTGTGGTACCCCTCGTACAGCGCGAAGAGTCCACCGACGCTGAACAGCACGATCGCCACGATGAACGAGTACACGTAGCGTTCCCGGCCGAAGCCGAACTGGTGCAGCTCGTCGGCCTGCCGCTTGGCGCGCTTGGCGCCGACCAGCAGCAGGACCTGGTTGCCGGCGTCGGCCAGCGAGTGGATCGCCTCGGCCAGCATCGAGGCCGACTGGGTCAGGCCCCAGGCGGCGAACTTGGTGATCGCGATTCCGGTGTTCGCCAGCAGTGCCGCGACGACGGCCTTGTTACCGCCACCAGCCATGTCGGTCAGTCCTCCAGAGATTCAGGGGGGCTACAAATCGCCAGGAAATCAGCGAGCGGACACGACGAACGCCGTGCCGGAACCACGCAGGTTACAGGGTCCTTCGGGTCCACGAAGGAACGCGGACTGGCCACCGGCCAACGCTTCGGTCTCATCGGTGCCCTCGGCACCCACCGTGACCTCGCCGTCCACCACAGCGACGATCCGCGCGCCCTCCGCCGGTACGACGACGGCGTCGCCCGCGAGGTCGACCCGCCGGACGGCGAAGTACGGGCTGCCGGTCTCGTACGCCGTCACGCCCGGAGCCACGGACACCCCGCGCAGCAGCGGGTCGGCCAGCGGCTCGAAGTCGATCACCGAGACCAGCTCGGGGACGTCGACGTGCTTGCTGGTCAGACCGCCGCGGAGCACGTTGTCCGAGTTGGCCATCACCTCGAACCCGGTCCCCCGCAGGTAGGCGTGCACGTTCCCCGCCGGCAGGTAGACCGACTCGAACCGCTCCAGCCGAACCCGGTTGAGCAGCAGCGCAGCCAGTACGCCGGGGTCGTCGGGGAAGTCGACCGCAAGCCGCGCAAGCGTCTCCGCCTCGACGAGAAACTCCCCAGCGGGGGCGCGGGCAGGGGCGGGGGCGGTGTCGCCGGAGGCGCCGGGAGCGTCGTCGGCGGCGGCAACACGAGCGTCCACCTCCGCAACGCGAGCGTCGACGTCCGCGTCGGCAACGCGAGCGTCCACGTCGCCAACGCGAGCGTCCACGTCAACAACGCGAGCGTCGGCATCGGCACCGGGAGCATCGGCATCGGCGGCGCCAACGCGGGCGTCCGCGACGTACCGGTCGCAAGCGGCGCCCAGCGCCGCGACCAGCGGACGGATCGCATCCCGGTCGCTGCTCATGAACTCGGTGAACGCCTCGCGCAGCTTGCCGTCCCGCAGCGACGCGGTGAGCCCTTCGAGGGCTGCGGCGTCGAGGGCTTCGAGTAGTGCGACGGTCCGGTCCAGCGGCCGGAAGCCGACCAGTGCGTCGAACGGCTCGAGCGCGATCAGGATCTCCGGCTTCGGCCAGGAGTCCTTGTAGTTCCGGTCGCCCGCGTCCCGCGGGATGCCGGCCTCCTCGTCGCGCCGGTACCCGTCGACGGCCTGCTCCGGCGACGGGTGCGCCTGGATCGACAACGGCTGCGCGGCGGCCAGGATCTTGGCCAGGAAGGGGAAACGCCCGTCGAACCGCTCGGCCGTCTCCGCACCCAGAACCTCGGAAGGCGAGGCCGACACCAAGTCGTACAGCGACTCCCCCGACGGCAGCACGGACGGCGCCGACTCGTGCGCGCCCATCCACAGCTCAGCCTGCGGCGAACCGTCCGGCGAAACCCCGAGCAGCGCCGGGATCGCCGTCGGCGATCCCCACGCGTAGTCCCGCACGGTGTTGGACAGTCTGGCTACCACGCCGTCACCCGCACCCTCGTCATGCCGTCACTCACGCCGCATCATGTCGTCGCTCACGCCTCGTCGTGCCATCGCTCATGCCGTCACTCACGCCGCATCATGTCGTCGCTCACGCCTCGTCGTGCCATCGCATGCCGACACTCACCAAGCCGGATCGACGGCCGGGTTCCCCGGGACGATCGGGGTCTCGGTCGCCTCGGTGCCGTACCGGCCGAGCCCGATTCCCAGGTACGCCGCGGCGTACCGCCCGTGCTGGGTCAGCGCCGCGTACCGCGCGATGTCGGTCCCGCTGGCCTGCTTCACCACGTGCACGCGGACGTCGTTGCGCTCAGCCTTCTCCTCGAGCTGCCGGCGGTGCTCCGCGACACCGGCGTCCTCGACGCCGTCGTCCAGGATGACCAGGCCGGGACGCAGGTCGTCGGATCCCTCGAACGGGTCGGCGAAGAGGTCACGCGGCGGCTGGTTCAGCACCGGCAGCAGGTGTCCCGCGTCGGCGGCGAGCGCCGGACGGCCGCTGGCCAGCCGGAGCGCTTCGACGACACGACGCGCGGCACGCGCGGCCAGGACGGACCCGCCCCAGACGAGCGGCATCGCGTCCGCGAGCATCAGCGACAGGTCCTTGGCCGGGTTCGACGCGACGTCGTTGTTCGGCGAGCACTCGATCGCGACGTCGTCCAGCAGCGTCGCGACGGCCTTGGCGTCGACGACCGGGCCGAGCTCCATCTGGTGCAGCCCCTGCAGTACGGCGACCGCCGCGGCGAGCTGGTCGTCGGACTGCGACGGCAGGCGGATCGCGTGCCGCGAACCGGCCGAGGCCTGGGCGATCGGCGAGTCCGCCGGGCAGGCGACCATCAGGCCGCTGCCACGCCGTACGGCCTCGGAGGCGGCGGACATGGCCTCTTGGTCAGCGGCCGTGCCACCGAGCACGATCACCAGGTCGAGCGGACCGGTCCAGCCCGGCAGGCCGGGACCGGGCCACGCCACGAACGGCACCGGGCAGACCGGCTCGAGCACCGCACGGACCAGGCGAGCGTCCCGGCCGGCCGCGACGATCGCGCGCGGGCGGAAGCCGTCCGAGTCGAGCTTGGACAGCACCTCCTCGGCGGCGTCGATCTCGGCCCGGACGCGGGCTCCGGCGCCGGCGAGCCGGCGCAGCAGGTGGTCGGTCGCTTCGAGGGCGGCGGGGTCGTCCAGCCGCGAGTCGTCGAAGGAGCTCATCAGCGGGTTTCGGCCTCTTTGGTCTCCCGGGCTTCGTCGATCAGCAGCACGGGGATGTCGTCGCGCACCGGGTAGGCCAGCGCGCAGCCGGCGTTGGTGCAGATCAGCTCGTTGGCCTCGTCGTCCACGCGGAACTCGGAACGGCACTTCGGACAGACCAGGATGCTCAGCAGGTCGGGGTCCAGGTTCACTGCCATCAGTTCTTCTCCTCCACCGGTGCACCGGTGATCAGGGCCAGTACTTCGTCCCGGACACGCTCCATGGTGGCGGCGTCCCCGGCCTCGACGTTCAGCCGCAGCAGCGGCTCGGTGTTGGACGCGCGGACGTTGAACCACCACTGTCCCGCGTCGACCGTCAGACCGTCCAGATGGTCAACGGTAGTCCCGTCC
This sequence comes from Kribbella sp. DT2, assembly GCF_049844575.1. NCBI lineage: Bacteria > Bacillati > Actinomycetota > Actinomycetes > Propionibacteriales > Kribbellaceae > Kribbella > Kribbella sp. DT2. The sequence goes on from NZ_JBNCLH010000020.1 coordinate 4,128, forward strand.
TGCCCGGCGTAGGTGTCCTCGATCGCGGCGACCGTGGCGGCCGCGTTCTCGACCCGGCTGTTGATCTCGCCGGAGGCCACGTACCGCTCGTACTTGGCGAACAGCTCGCTGGCCGGCCTGTCCTGCTCACCGAGCGCGGCCAGCACGTGCAGCGCGGCCAGCATTCCGGTGTCCGCGCGCCAGAAGTCGCGGAAGTAGTAGTGCGCCGAGTGCTCGCCACCGAACACGGCGTCGGTCTCGGCCATCTGCTGCTTGATGAACGAGTGCCCGACCCGGGCCCGGATCGGCGTCCCGCCGTGCTCGGTGATCAGCTCCGGCACCGCCTTGGAGGTGATCAGGTTGTGGATCACCGCGGAGCCCGGGTGCTTGGCCAGCTCCCGGACGGCGACCGCGCCGGTGATCGCGCTCGGCGAGATCGGCTGACCGAGCTCGTCGATCACGAAGCAGCGGTCGGCGTCACCGTCGAAGGCGAGCCCGAGGTCGGCACCGACCTCGACCACCTTGGCCTGCAGGTCGACCAGGTTCTTCGGGTCGAGCGGGTTGGCCTCGTGGTTCGGGAAGTTGCCGTCCAGCTCGAAGTACAGCGGGACGATCTCGACCGGGCCGGTGGCGAAGACAGCCGGCACGGTGTGCCCGCCCATCCCGTTGCCGGCGTCGACGACGACCTTCAGCGGCCGGATGCCGGTCAGGTCGACCAGGTCGTTCAGATGATCGGCGTACGCCGTGAGCAGGTTCTTGCGGGTCACCCTGCCGGGCGCCGGGACGCTCGGGATCGGGTCGGCGACGGTCTTGGCGACCAGGTCCGCGATGTCCCGCAGGCCGGACTCCGCGCCGACCGGCGAGGCGCCGGCCCGGCACATCTTGATCCCGTTGTACTTGGCCGGGTTGTGGCTCGCGGTGAACATCGCGCCGGGCAGCTGAAGCCGCCCCGACGCGAAGTACAGCTGGTCGGTCGAGGCCAGACCGATGTCGATCACGTCGACCCCGGTACTGGCCGCCCCCTCGGCGAACGCCGCCGCCAGCGCGGGGCTGGACGGGCGCATGTCGTACCCGATCACGACCGCGCCCGGACCGGCGAGCACGTCGAGCACCTCGACGAACGCGGCACCGGTCGCCCGGGCCACCGCCTCGTCGAACTGGTCGGGGACGACCCCGCGTACGTCGTACGCCTTGAAGATGGCAGCTACGTCAACCATGAACGGACCCTATCCGGCCCTGGGCGTGCCCCGCTCACCAGGCACGCCCAGGCTGTGGACAACGGAGTCAGTTCTCGAACCAACCCGGGTTCTTGCGGTGGTGCACGGTCGGCAGCCGGCGCGGGCTGGTGGGTGCCGCCCAGCGGACCGCGTTGCCGAGGATCGTCTGGACTCCCGGCTGGTGGTACGTCGGGTACTCCTGGTCGCCCGGGCGGAAGTAGAAGACCCGGCCCTGGCCGCGGCGGTAGCAGCAGCCGGAGCGGAACACCTCGCCGCCGGAGAACGAGCTGACGAACACCAGCTCGTCCGGCTGCGGGATGTCGAACAGCTCGCCGTACATCTCCTCGCGCTCGATCACCAGCGGGTGCGGGACCCCCTGGGCGATCGGGTGCCCGGCCGCGACGGTCCAGAGCAGCTCGCGGTCGTTCTCGGAGCGCCAGTCGAGCGAGCAGGTCGTCCCCATCAGCTTGATGAAGATCTTCGAGAAGTGGGCCGAGTGCAGCGCGATCAGACCCATCCCGGACAGCACGTGCTTCTGCACCCGCTCCACGATCGCGTCGTCGACGTCGCCGTGCGCCGCGTGACCCCACCAGGTGAGCACGTCGGTGTCGGCGAGCACCTCCTCGGTCAGGCCGTGCTCGTCCTGCTGCAGCCAGGCGGTGCGCACGGTGGCGTCCTCGCCGAGCTGGGCACGGACGGCCGCCGCGATCGTCTCGTGCATCGTGTCGGGGTAGACCTTCTGGACCGACGCGTCGCGCTGGTCGTGGACGTTCTCGCCCCACACCGTGACGTTAACCATTGAGCACAACCTCTCGTCCTGCCTTCGCCGAGGCGTAGCAGGCGTCGATGACCTGGGTCCGGAGCAGAGCCTCCGAGCCGTTGTGGGCAGTCCAGTCGCCGGCCCGGACGATCGCGACGAACTCGCTGACCACCGCCCGGTGACCGAGCCCGGCACCGGTGGCCGGACGGACCTCGGCCGGTACGCCGCCGACGTCGGTGTAGATCCGCAGCGTGTCGGTGGTGGTGTAGTTCTGCACCTCGATCTTGGCGCCGCCCTCGGTGCCGAACAGCTCGATGCCGAAATTGTCACCGGGGGCCCGGTACGTCGCCCAGCTGGTCTCGAGCTGCAGCGCGCCGCCGCCCTCGAGCCGCAGGTACGCCGTGGCCAGGTCCTCGACCTCGAACTTCGAACCGAGCGTGTCGACGGTCGGCCGGATCGTGCTGCTCGCGCTGCCCCGGCCGCGCGGGCCGAGCTCGGCGAACGTGCTCGCGCTGACCGTGGTGACCTTCGGCTCCTGCAACAGGTGCAGGGCCATGTCGAGGATGTGCACGCCGAGGTCGATCAGCGGGCCGCCGCCGGACAGCTCGCGGTTGGTGAACCAGCCGCCCATGCCGGGGATGCCGTTGCGGCGCATCCAGTGCGCCTTGGCGTAGTAGATCCTGCCGAGCTGGCCCTCGTCGATCTGGTGCTTCAGTGCCGCGACGTCGCCGCGCTCGCGGTGGTTGAAGATCACCTTGAGCACCTTGCCGGCCTTCTTCGACGCCTCGACCATCGCCAGGCCCTCGTCGACCGTGCGGGCCAGCGGCTTCTCGCAGAGCACGTGCAGCCCCTGGTCCAGCGCGGCCAGCGCGATCGGGGCGTGCAGCTGCGTCGGCGTACCGATGCTGACGGCGTCCAGGCCGCCGTCCTGCAGGAGGTCCTCCCACTTCTCGTAGAGATGCGGTACCCGGTGCTTCTCGCCGAGCTCGGCCAGGATGTCCTTCTCCAGCCCGGCCAGCGCCACCACCTCGACATCCGGCAGCTCCGAGAACGCTTCGAGTGCGGTCCGCCCGGCAAAGCCGAGACCGACCACTCCGACCCGTAGTTTTTGATCGTTCACAGGTCAGGAGTCTTGTCAGTACCTGACGACGCGGTCAACCTCATCCCACGCTACGAAACACATTCGAACAACAGAACCCAAACCGACCGCAGCTGTTGAGAGCGCGTCAGCCCTGTTCGGTGTTGCCCTGGTTCTGCGTGTTGCTGGGGTCCTGGAGCATGCGGAGGTGGCCTCGGCGGGCGACCTCGACCGGGGCACCGGGTGTGGTGGAGCCGGGGCGGCCGGTGTCGCGCGGCGGTAGCGGCCGGGCGGCTTCCCGTACGGCGTTGGCCAGCGCTTCGAGGTCGTCGGACGAAGGGCCTGCTGCCGCCGGGTCCGGAGCGAGCCGGATCACTTCCCAGCCGTTCGGCGCGGTCAGCCGGTCGGCGTGGTCGGCGCAGAGGTCGTAGCAGTGGGGTTCCGCGTAGGTCGCCAGCGGGCCGAGGACACAGGTGGAGTCGGCGTACACGTACGTGAGCGTCGACACCGCCGGTCGATGACAGGCGGCGCGCGAACAGATCCTGGCGATGCTCACGACCAGACGTTACCCCCACTAGGCTGAGGGCGTGACCGAGGCTCGCCGTCATCGCAGGCACATCGACCGGCACGGCCGGGGCATGCTCGGGCCGATCAGCCGGCCGAGCAGCTTCGCGCCGCGTGGACTCCCGCTGCAACGCTCGTCGGCGGCGCAGTTCGACGAGGTGGTCGCGATCGAGGTGACGCGGCTGGAGAAACGGCTGCCGCAGGTGGTGGCCCGGGTCGAGTTCGCGATCGAGGACGTGCCGAACCTGGACGCCCACGCGGGCGAGATCCCGTTGACGCACTCCACGGGCGGCACGTCGCACGAGCCGTACCGGATCGTCGTCTTCCGCCGCCCGATCGAGCTCCGCGCCGAGCGCTCCGGCGCCGGGCTGGCCTGGCTGGTCCGCTCAGCCCTCGTCCTCGAGCTGGCCGACGTACTGGCGCTGTCGCCGGAGCAGATCGACCCGGACTTCGACGCCGAAGAGGACTAGGGCGTGTCTGGCAGTTCCCCGTCGTAGCGAGCAGGTGCTCGGTGCGGTAGCTCGGAGTGCTGGAGTGAAGCCCTCGATGTTTTTCCATCGTGGGCTTTGCTCCAGTGCTCCGAGGTGCCGTGCCGAGTGCCGCGCAGTAGGCGGGGAACTGCCAGACACGCCCCACCTACTTCAGCGCGGCGCCGACGTCGGGCTGAGCTCCGAGCTGGGCCCGGAAGACCAGCGACGTCGTCAGCGGCCAGACGGCGACCTGCGGGACATCGTCCTCGTCAGGCTTGGGGGCGGGCATCAGCGTGACGCCCGCGACGATGTCCCCGCGCAGCTGCTCGACCATCAAGTACGTCGGCTTCGCCTGCGGCTTGAACGTGATCAGCGTGGTCGCCCCACCCACCAGGTCGACCGACCGTGCCTGGACCATCTTGTTCGCCGCGTCCCGCAGCTCGAACTTGACGCCGGCCGTCTCCCCCGGCGCCGTCACCTGCAGCACCGCGGGCTGCGTGTGCGCCGGCAGCACCAGGTACGCCGGACCGCGCAGCGGCTCGGTCGCGCCGATCGACGCGAACTCCCGCACGGTCGAGTCCGTCACCCGCGCCGACGCCGTCACCGGCTGGTCGGAGGTGATCGTGACCGCGGACGCGTCCCCGTGCAGCACCTTCTCGAGCCGGATCACCTTCACCGACCCGGCCGGGATCTGCATCGTCGACAGCCCGGCGGGCTTGAACGGCCCGTTCGGCCCGTTCACGGTGATGTTCGCCGTGGCCTGCAGGTCGGTCGGGTTCGCCACGGTCAGGATCCGGACGCCACCACCGGGCGCGATCGCCGGTACGACGACCTTCTCCGCCGGCGTCGCCGACTGGTTCAGCCAGTCAACACCGGCCGCGACCTTGCCGGTCGTCGCGTTGTCACGCACGGCGGGAGCGACCCGGCCGCCGGTCGACTCGACGTGCAGCGCCAGATCACGCTGCCCGGCCGCGACCTGACCCAGGTAGATCTCAGTGGTCCCCCGCGCCGGTACGACGACGCCGCGCGCGTTCGGAGCATCCAGCTGCCCGCCCGGCCCGTACAGCGTGACGTTGACCTCGGCGTTGATGCTGTCCAGGTTGGTCAGGACCAGTACGTCGCGGCGGCCCGGCGCACCCGACGCACCGACGAACCAGAACGACGAACCCGGTACGACGCACGGAACGCTCGCCATGCCCCGGTTCACGCCCTCGGGCGCGGTCGTCGTCGCGGTCGCCGCCGTCCCGGCCGCCAGCGGACCGGTGCCCTGGATGCCCAGGGTCGTGAGCTTGCCGGTCGGAGCGGTCGTGGCGATCCGCCCGCGGGCGAGCACCGAGCCGACCGGGTTGGCGGTCGCGTCGAGCGGTGCGATCGACAGCGGCGCCTCGTCCCCGGACGCCGTCGGCGTCCCGTCGGGAAGCGTCGGGGCGACCGCGCTGACCAGGCTCTGCGTCTTCACTCCCGCGCCGGGCACCGGGCAGGCCAGGGCCGTCCGGTTCACGACCGTCCGGGCCGGCTCCTCGACGCCCTCGGCGCGAGTGGTCGCCGCCTTGGGCTTCGTCACGACGCCGACGCCGCCGGCCAGGGCCAGCGCGAGCACGCAGGCACCGATCCGGAACTTGAAGTCCGACAGCAGGGCGGTCACGAGCTCCTCCGGGCGTGGGTGCCGTGCGGTACGGCGACGGTCCGCCGCGCGCTCGGCAGGCAGAAGATCAGCGCGATCAGCCAGGCGATGATCCCGAGCACCCGCCACAGGCTCCGCACCTCGGACTCGACCGGCGTCCTGCCCTCGATCTTGGTCCGGTCGACGAGCCAGGACGCGTCGTTGTCGGCGGCGCTGGCCCGGGTCAGGCCGGGCAGCGAGTCGAGCGTGGACATCAGCGTCGGGTCGACCGGCGCCGGCAGGTACACGTAGTCGACGGCGAGCGCGGCGAGCTGCCGCCCTTCCTCTCCGGTGCCACCGCCGCCGAGCGCGGACAGCACGTCCGTGATCGGCTTGGTCTGCTCGGGCTTCGGCGCCGCTTCCAGCGCGCCCATCCGCGGCCCGCCCTCACGGACCAGCGAGAACCGGGTCGCACTGGTCGGGTCCTTGCGCACGACCAGGATCGACGCGTTCTGCGGTGGACCTTGCGAGGAGACCAGGTACGCCGGGAGGTCCTGCGCCGGGCCACGCCACAGCGGCCCGTCGTCACCTCGGACGAGCCAGAACCCGGCCGTCACGACCGAGGCGACCAGCACCACGCCGAGCACACCCTGGGCGATCAGGTCGGACGACTTGCCGATCGAGTCCCAGGCGACGGTGACGGTCATGATCCAGCCGGCCGTCATCAGGAACATCAGCGGACCGCTGCCACCACCGAGCCGGCTGGCGATCAGCGTCCCGGCCAGTCCGGCCAGTGCGGCGAACCAGCCGACCAGCTCGTACCGCTGGCGGGTCTCCCGCGTCAGCGCCAGCAGGGCCACCACGATGAGCGGTACGGCGAACCACCAGGGCGCGGGCGCGCCCGCCGGCGTACCGGTCAGGAGGTTGGCCAGGCTGTCGCCCGGGCCGACGGCCGCGGTCGGCGGGCCTCCCGCCTCTTGGCCGAGGCGTGACGGGTGCAGCACCAGCTGGATGGTCCACGGCAGCACCAGCACCAGACCGAGCACCACCGAGAACACCAGCTGCCGCCCCTGACGACGCCAGCCCAGTCCGAGCACCGCTCCGGCGGCCAGCGCGATGCCGACCAGCAGACCGAGCGCCGGGGTGAAGGCGAACAGGACGGCCTGGCAGATCCCGGCGAACCACGCCGCCCGCCAGCTGCCCTGGATGACCACGCGCCGGCGTCGCGCGACCGTGTGCACCGCCGCACCGAGCAGCGGCAGCACGATCGCGGCCACCACCGTCCCGATCCGGCCCTGCGAGATCGCACCGTTCGTGAACACCGCCAGCCCGTACGCCGAAGCGCCCCACGCGCGGGCGACCCGGTCGACGACGAAGGCCCGCAGCAGCGCCCACGCGGCCAGTGCGGCCAGCGGGATCGCTCCGAGCAGCAGCAGGTTCGTCGCGCCGGACGGGCCGAAGGTGATCGTCGACAGGGCCCAGAACTGGGCCAGCCAGGCCGGCGGCGTGACGCCTTCCGGCGCGGCGGCCGCGGCGTGCCACAGAGCCGCGAGGCTCTCGTGCGGCGGAAGCATCAGGTTGGACCGGAGCACGCCGCTGCCGATCAGGCCGCGGGCGGCGACGACCGCGCCGATCGCGAGCACCACCCACGCGACCAGGAACGGCCGGCGGATCAGCTGCCGGCGCCAGCGCGGCTGGTCGACCGCGACCCGGGCCGTGCTCTTGGCACGGCGGGCCGACGTCGGCGCCTGCTCCTCGGGCTCGTCGGCCCAGGCCTCGCGCAGCCGCTCGGTGATTGTGCTTCCGGTCTCCTCCAAGTTGTGCCGCAGCGCGTGCACGGACCGGGAGAACAGTCCCTTGATGTCGTCGTACGGGACCTTGTCGAGACGGCGGCGGTCCTTGCGGGCCTGTGTCCAGCCGCCGGCCAGCACCGTGCCGAGCAGGGCGGTCCACTCGTCGACGGCGCCGGACGGCGTCTTGCCGATCAGGAACCAGGCCGAGCGGACGACCGTGCCGGCCAGGAAGCGCAGGATCAGCAGCGGCAGGAGCTTGCCCGGCGCGTTGGCCAGGACGGTGTAGTAGGCGTGGGCGCGGTCCAGCTGGTACGCGTGCCGGCGGGTGCCGGCCAGGGCGCGCTCGCCGGTCGCGGCGGCCTGGGCGTGGTAGACGACCGCGTCGGGCGCCACGCCGACCTGGAAGCCGGCCCGGCTGGCCCGCCAGCCGAAGTCGAGGTCGTCGCGGAACATCGGCAGCCGCGGGTCGAACCCGTGCAGCGTCTGCCAGACGTCGCGGCGGACGAGCATGCCGGCCGAGCTCACCGAGAGCACCTGGCGTGGCTGGTCGTGCTGGCCCTGGTCGAGCTCACCGGCCTCGATGCCGGTGTCGCGCCGGCCGCCGAGCGACGTGCTGACGCCGACCTCGAGCAGCTCGCGGTCGCGTGGCCAGAGCCGCAGCTTGGGTCCCCAGATCCCGGTCTCCGGCGACAAAGTTGCCTGAAGCAACAGTTGTTCGAGCGCCTTGGGGGCGGGTGCGCAGTCGTCGTGCAGCAGCCAGAGCCACTCGACGACGGGGGTGTGGCCGTCGTCGCCGTACGGGCCGACCGCGGACGGGATCGGCGCGAAACCGACCGTTTCCAGGCCGCGGGTGACCGCCGTACCGAAACCGGTCCGGGCGGACAGGCTGACCACCGGCTCGACGCCGGGCATCTCGGCCAGCAACTGGGCGGTGTCGTCGGTGGAACCGGTGTCGATCGCGATCAGCCGGTCGGGGCGGCGGGCCATCGCCCACAGGGCCTCGGTCAGCCGGGGCAGCCAGGCGGCGCCCTCGTGCCCGACCACGACCGCGGTGACGACGTGCCGGACCGGTGCGCGACCCATGGGGTCTGTGGTGAGTCCGGTCGGGAAGTCGACGGCGTCGAAAAAGTCCCAGCCGGCCGGAGCTTCGGGTTCCATCAGGAGCGCTGCACCTCAAGGGGAAGGATCGGCCTGCCGCGAGCCCTGAGGTCACGGCGAGGTCTCACCTTACGCGAAGTGCGCAGGCCCCTGTACACAGCCGCGGGCCCCGGTGGACAGAGTCCGGCCGGGGCCTCACGCGGAAGTCTTGTTCGGTTGTTTTGCTACTGACACAGCGGCGACGGCGGGGTGGCAGGGCACCACGCCCGTCGATCCGTGGGTCTCTAGACGGCCTTCTTCTTCAGCTTGCGGCGCTCCCGCTCCGACAGCCCGCCCCAGATCCCGAAGCGCTCGTCGTTCTGCAGTGCGTACTCGAGGCACTCGCCCCGGACGTCACAACCGAGGCAGACCTTCTTCGCCTCGCGGGTGGAACCGCCCTTCTCCGGGAAGAAAGCCTCTGGATCGGTCTGGGCGCACAGCGCCCGTTCCTGCCAGTTCGGCTCCTCCTCGATCGCCTCACCGTCGACAATCGCCATCAGCGTTTCTGTCACGGTACGACCTCCTCGACCCTGTTCGTTCCCCTGTACATGTGGAGTTTGCGGTCCACATGCCTGACCTCGACCGTTCTGTGTGCTGAAAACGGTCCCCGATACCGAGTGTCCAACGAACGACACGGTTGAAATTACATTCCTGCAATCCACGAAAGTCAAGCCGTGGTCTGCTATTGGCGGTATCCGCAACACGGCTGCAAAAGAACGAGAGGCCTGTGTACACAGGCCTCTCGGACTCTTCACTGCCGCGTCAACCACCGGAAACCGCTCCAGGATCGGCACGATCGCGCCGACCTGGAATGCGTTGTCCCACGCATCCGCCGCTCGGCGCACCGTCGATCAGGACGGCTGCGACCACCAACCCTGCTGCCCGGCCTGACCCTGACCGCCCGGCTGCTGCGGCTGGTCGTCGTCCTTCGGGTCGTCGGCCGCGTCCTCGGAAACCCGCGGGTCCACCCGGGTCTCGTCAGCGGCGTCGGCGTCCGGCTGGGCCTGCGGCGCGGCGGCCGGTGCGGCCTCCTCGCCCTGCCAGGTCTGGCCACCCTGCTGCCAGTCCTGGTCCGACCAGCCCTGCTCGCCCGGGACCTGACCGGCCTCGTGCTGCGGCTGCTCGGCTACGTCGTGCGCGGCGGCCTCGTGCAGACCGGCGTCGTGCTGGCCGACCTCCTGCTGGCCGGCCTGGTGCTGAGCCGGCTCCTGGCCCTGCCACTCGGGCTGACCCGGCTGGCCGTACTGCGAGGCCTCGGTGCCACCCCACTGCTGCTGGCCGGCGTCGGCGCCGCCCCACTGCTGCTGCTCCTGCGGCCACTGCTGGCCCTGGGCGTCAGCGCCACCCCACTGCTGCTGCCCCTCGGGGCTCCACTGCTGGGTCGGCTCGACGCCCTGCGCCTCGGCAGCCGCCCAGGCCTGCTGGTCGCCCTGCGGCTGGTCGTCACCGGCGGACCAGGCCGGCTGCTGCTGCTCGCCCTGGTTCCAGCTCTGCTCCTGCGGCCACTGCTGGTCGCCACCGTGCTGAGCGGCCGCGTAACCACCGGCAGCGCCCGCGGCGGCACCGGCAGCGGCGCCCGCGCCGTACTGGCCGTACTGGCCCTGGGGCGCCTGGCCCTGCTCGTACTGGTTGCCGTAGGCGCCGTACTGCTGGCCCTGCTGGCCCTGCTGGCCGCCGTACTGCTGACCCTGCTGAGCACCCTGAGCGCCGTACTGGCCGCCGTACTGGCCCTGGCCCTGGCCGGCGAACTGGCCCTGCTGGGCCGGCTTGGGGACGCGCACCGGGGCGGGCAGCGTCTGGAAGGTGTTGAGGATGTAGTAGCCGGAGGCGCCGTACAGGGCCAGCCCACCGAGGCCGACCAGGAAGCCGGCGATCTTCGGGCCGACGTCGCTCGACGAACCGAACACGGCGAAGACCGTGATCAGCATGACCAGCGCGGCCAGGCCGACGACGACCAGCGCGGCCAGCGCGACGGTCCGGGCGTTCTGGGTGCGCTCACCCGCTTCCGCCACCAGCCACACCGCGACGGCGGGCGCCGCGGCGAGCAGCAGTCCGGACAGCTCGAGCGGGGTGAGTACGTTGCGTACCCCGCTGGCGGAGGCGGTGAACCCGGCACCGCCGACGAACAGCTGAAGCAGCGAGGCCAGGGCGACCAGGCCTGCGAAGGCGAGAAGGATGTACGCGACCGGCTCTCTGAGCTTCTTGGTTGCGTCGGTGACCACGAGGGCTCCTCGGGATGTTGGGGGCCGTGCGTTATTCAAGGCAACTGACGGATAACACACTTCGGAACGGTGTCAGACGCATGGCAGCATAGTCGTGCGGTGGCTCGTCCGATTGACGACTCGTGCAGACTCTTCCCATGCGATTGACAGTGCTGGCCGGTGGCATCGGCGGATCCACCTTCCTCCGCGGCCTGCTCAAGGCCCGTCCGGACGCCGAGATCACGGTGATCGGGAACACCGCGGACGACATCACCCTGTTCGGTCTGCGGGTCTGCCCGGACCTGGACACGGTGATGTACACCCTCGGCGACGGGATCTCCCAGGAGCGCGGCTGGGGACGTGAGGACGAGACCTGGGTGATCAAGGAGGAGCTCGCGGCGTACGGCGTGGAGCCGACCTGGTTCGGCCTGGGCGACCGGGACGTGGCGACCCACCTGGTCCGGACCCAGATGCTGGACGCGGGGTACGGGCTGACCGCGGTCACCGAGGCGCTGTGCGCCCGGTGGAAGCTGCCGGTCCGCCTGCTGCCGATGAGCGACGACCGGGTCGAGACCCACGTCGTGATCGACGACCCGGACAGTCCGGGGGCGAAGAAGGCGATCCACTTCCAGGAGTACTGGGTCCGTCTGCACGCCGAGGTGCCCGCGCACCAGATCGTCCCGGTCGGGTCCGAGAAGGCGAAGCCGGCGCCGGGTGTGCTGGAGGCCATCGCGAGCTGCGACGTGCTGATCCTGCCGCCGTCGAACCCGGTCGTCTCGATCGGCACGATCCTCGGCGTGCCCGGGATCCGGGAGGCCGTGCGCGACACCGCGGCCCCGGTGATCGGGCTGTCGCCGATCATCGGCACCGGCCCGGTCCGTGGCATGGCCGACAAGGTGCTCGCGGCCGTCGGCGTCGAGTCGACCGCCTCGGCGGTCGCCCGGTACTACGGTGCCCGCGCCCGCGACGGCGTGATCGACGGCTGGCTGATCGACACCTCCGACGCCGCCCAGCTCGACTCGATCGCCGGAGCCGGAATTCACGCCCAGGCGGTGCCGTTGTGGATGACGGACGAGACCACGACCGCGGCGATGGCCGACGCGGCCCTGAGCCTGGCGGAGGCTGTACGGCGATGAGGAAACACCTGGAGATCTTCGCGGTCACCGGACTGCCCGAGGTTGCGGCCGGGGACGACCTGGCCGCGCTGATCGGCGACGCGGCCGACCTGCGCGACGGCGACGTGGTCGCGGTGACGTCGAAGATCGTCAGCAAGGCGGAGGGCCGGCTGACCACCGGGAGCCGGCAGGACGCGATCGACGCCGAGCTGGTGCGGGTCGTGGCGCGGCGTGGGGAGACCCGGATCGTGCAGACCCGGCACGGGCTCGTGTTGGCCGCAGCGGGGACCGACACGTCGAACACGGCGCCAGGGACAGTGCTGCTGCTGCCGGTGGACCCGGATCGGTCGGCGCGTGAGCTTCGGGCCGCGCTGAAGGCCCGGTACGACGTGAACGTGGGCATCGTGGTGACGGACACGCTCGGGCGCCCCTGGCGGGTCGGGCAGATCGACCTGGCGATCGGTGCTGCCGGCGTACGGGTGGTCGAGGACCTGCGCGGGTCGACGGACTCACACGGGAACGTGCTGGCCGTGACCGAGCCGGCGGTGGCCGACGAGATCGCCTCCGCGGGCGAGCTGGTGAAGGGCAAGGCCGACGGGGTGCCGGTCGCCGTGCTGCGGGGGCTGGCGGACGTCGTACTGGCTGTTGGGGAGGACGGGCCGGGCGCGCGGGCACTGGTGCGCGACGCGGAGAACGACATGTTCAGCCTGGGGACCAGGGAGGCCGCGCGGGCCGCCGTACTGGAGCGGACGCCGCCTGGCGGGCCCCGCGAGGTCGACCCGGCGCTGTGGGACGGCGTGCTCGCGGACGACGAGGACGTGCACCTGGAGGTGCTGGAGACCTCGGTCGTCGTCTTCGGCGACAACCCGGTCGCGGTCGGGATCATCGCCGAACGCCTGGCCGTTCTGCTGCACGCCGAGGGCTACGGAGTCGCTGTCCGCACGGGTTCGGGCAGTGAGGCGACGGTCACGTTCGGCTCACGGTCGGACTGACTTTCTAGGCAACTTCTCAGGCTGGCTGCGTACACTGCATCCGCACGGCGGCGCCGGACCGCCCGGATCGGAAGACCAATCACTGTGGGTAAAGCGTCGTCGCAGAAGCAGTCGCGCCGCGAGATGGTAGAGAAGATGCAGCGGGACCAGGCCCGGTCCGACAAGCGCCGCACCCTGCTCATCGTCGCGGCCTCGATCGTGGTCGGCCTGGCGATCATCGCCTACCCGGCGATCAAGCTGATCCAGGACTCCCGGACCCGTGACCAGGCCCTGTCGTCGTTCGGCTCGGCGGCCTCCGGCGCGTCGTGCGACAAGATCGTCGACGACAAGGCCAGCGGTACGCAGGACCACAAGCCGGACGGCGAGCCCATCGCCTACCCGGTCTCGCCACCGTCGTCGGGCCCGCACTACGCCACCTGGGCGCCGTTCGGAAAGAAGTTCTACACCACCGACGACCGGCCCCCGGTGCCGAACCTGGTGCACAACCTCGAGCACGGCTACACGATCCTCTGGTACCGCGACACCCTGCCGCAGGACCAGGTCGACCAGATCGAGAACATCTCGAAGGCCAAGCTGCCCGACTCCTCGCTCGGCAAGTTCATCGCGGCCCCCTTCAAGGAGGCGGACGGACTCGCGTGGCCCGAGGGCAAGAACGTCGCCTTCTCCCACTGGAGCGGCAACGCGCAGGGCGCGACCACCGCGCTGGGCCACCGTCAGTTCTGCGGCTCGGTCTCCGGTGAGGCCCTGACCCAGTTCATGGACAAGTACCCGGCCATGGACGCCCAGGAGCCCAACGGCGGCTGATCTCCACCTCTGCCTGAAAGGGCACCCGATCCACGGATCGGGTGCCCTTTTGCCGTACGGCGTACCGCAGGCTCAGACGTAGCGTTCCGCGTGGTCGGACTGGACCTGGGCGACCAGGTCCTTGACGCGTTCGCCGTCGGCCAGGGGGCAGACCATCGTGACGTCGTGGGTGTGGACGATGATGTGGCCGCGCAGGCCGACCGCGGCGATCAGGTGGTCGGGGTCGTCGGTGACGATCACGTTGTCGTTGGAGTCGAGCAGGCAGCTGAGCGCCGAGCCGTCGTGACGGTTGCCCTTGGCATCGACCTCGTAGGTGCCGGCGAGGGCGGCCCAGGAGCCGACGTCGAGCCAGTGCACGGGCATCGGGACGACGACCACGTCGGCGTCGACCTTGCCCTGGGAGGCCGGTTCCATCACGGCGTAGTCGACCGAGATCTTGCGCAGCGTCGGGTAGATCGCGGCCAGCGTCGCGTCCCGCTCGGGGGTGTCCCAGACCGAAGCGACCTGCCGCAGCTGCGCGGCCGACTCGGGCAGCAGCGCGTCGAGCACGCTGAGCACGGTCTCGGCGCGCCAGACGAACATGCCGGAGTTCCACCAGAACCGCCCGGTGGCCAGGTACTCCTCGGCGGTCGCGCGGTCCGGCTTCTCGCGGAACCGGTCGACCACGTACGCCGCCGTACCGTCGATCGCGTCGCCGCGTTCGACGTACCCGAGCCCGGTGTGCGGGTGGGTCGGCTCGATGCCGAACGTGACCAGCGACCGCGGCCGCTGCTCGACCAGCTCGAAGCCGCTCTCGATCGCCTGCCGGAACTCGGCCTCGGGCGTGATCAGGTGGTCCGACCCGACGATCGCCAGGACGGCGTCCGGATCGTTGCGCGCCACCACGGCCGAGGCCAGGCCGACCGCGTTCGCGGTGTCGCGCCCGACCGGCTCGCCGATGATGTTGTTCTCACCGAGCTCGGGCAGCTCCTCGCGCACGAGGTCGGTGTGCGCCGCGACGGTGCAGACGTAGATGTTCTCCGGCTCGACCAGCCCGATCAGCCGGTCGTACGCCACCCGCAGCAACGAGTTCCCCGCCGCCAACGGCAGCACCTGCTTGGGCTTGTCCGCCCGGGACAACGGCCACAACCGAGTCCCCGACCCACCCGCCAGAATCACCACGTTCCGCATGAGGAAGAACCCTACCTGCCCGCCCGACCAGACAACCCCACCTGCTGGTCTACCTTCAGCCGGCCGGTTCCTCCGGCTCCGGCACCTCACAAGCCGGCCCCTCAGGAATCGCCGGTGCGGGAACGGCCGGCGGCAGCCGCAGGTGAGCCATGTCCGCGGGCACCTGAGCGCCCGGCACCCAGATCCGGTCGGACTCGCCGTCGATCCCGGTGGCCGGAGCGTCGGTGAGCCGGAAGCGGTCCCGTAGGCGGCCGTAGAAGTCGGTCGGCCGGAGCCGGACCAGCCGCAGCGGACGTGTGGAGCCATAGACACCGATCCAGTCGCCCGGGTCGAGGACGCCGCGGAGCTGGCCGTCGATGCTGACCGCGGCCTGGCCGGAGTGCGGCAGCACGCGCAGGCCGATCGGCTCGTCGGGCGCCGCGATGACGCTGCGGTTGAAGGTCATGTGCGGAGCGACCGGCGTGAACACGATCGCCTCCGTGTTCGGCGACAGGATCGGTCCACCAGCGGCGAAGCTGTACGCCGTACTGCCGGTCGGTGTCGCCACGATCACCGCGTCCGCCGAGTACGACGCGAGCAGCCGGCCGGACAGGTACACCCCCAGCGCGACCTGGTGGTCCCGCGCCAGCTTCTCCAGCACGACGTCGTTCAGCGCGGTGACGTCCAGCGCGACGCCCCAGCTGTCCCCGTCCCCGTCGGGCCGTACGGCGGGCGGCGGCAACGACGGCCCGTGCCCGTACCGCAGCAGGGCGTCGATCCCGGCCGGGATCTCCAGCGCCCGCGACGCGCGCATGGTCAGCGTCATCCGCTTCTCGATCGTGGCCTCGTCGCGGTGCACCGCCTCGAGCGCCTCCTCGACGTCGCTGCAGGCCACCTCGGTCAGGAACCCGACCTTGCCGAGGTCCACGCCGAGCACCGCGGCGTCGTTCTTCGCCGCGATCCGGGCCCCTCGCAGGAACGTCCCGTCCCCACCGAGCGTGACGACCAGGTCCGGGTTGCCGGCGTGGTGCAGCTCGTCCATCCCGCCGCGACGGTCCTCGTGCAGCTTCCACACGTCGATGTCGGTGCAGCCGATGTCGTTGGCCTTGCACCAGGCACGAACCACGTCGGCCGCCTGGACTGCCAGCGGACGGCCCTGGTGCACGACCAGGCCGAGGCGACTGATGGGCACGGCGTTCTCCTTCGGCTACGGCGGGACCGGTCAGCACAACGGTAGGGCTTCCGGACAAGATCGCCACCGACGGCCGACATTTCCCTGACATTCGCTCGGCAGGGTGGCCGGTATGACCACGACACGACTCTTCCGCTGGGCCCCGCTGCTGCTCGTCGCGGTGCTCGCCACCGGGTGCTCGGCCGGCGCCTCAGCCGGTACGGCGGACAAGACGCCCGACATCGCCACACTGACCACCCCACCGCCGTCCTCCGGCAAGCCGTCCGGGACGCAGAGCCGGGCAAGCGACCCGGACGCCGGGCGGCCGCGGGAGCGGATCGACATGACCGACGCCGACCGGGACCGGCTGTACCAGGGCTACCTGACCTGCATGAAGGACAACGGCATCGACGTACTGGCCGAGCGGTCGAAGCCGAAGGAGCCCGGTGTCCTGGGCAGCGGCGGCCGGACCACGGACCCGGCGAAGGCGAAGAAGGCCGGCGCGGCCTGCGAGAACAAGCTGCCGCTGCCGGCCTGGGAGATCGACGCGAAGAACCCGGACGCGATCGACTTCGGCCGCAAGGTCGTGGCGTGCCTGAAGACCAAGGGCGTCAAGTACGTCGAGCTGTCGACCGGGAACGACAGCGGCATCGTCGGCCCGTCCCTCGGCGGCCCGCAGAACGACGCCGAGTCGATCCGCAAGGGCATGAACCTCACTCCCGAGTGCCAGCGCGAGGTGGCCGGCAAGTGAGCTCACTCGGTACGCCGGGGCGCCGCTTCCGGTCTCGGCGGGCAGTCGCGCTGGTCGTCGGGGCGGCGCTGGTGGCCGGCGCGGGCTACGCGGGCTTCCGGATCTTCGACCGGCCGGCGCCGGCTGTTGCTTCCGACGGACCGGACCCGGCGGAGACGGTGGCCGTAGAGCGGACAGATCTGTCTCAGGCCCGCGAGCTGTCCGGCGATCTCGGCTACGGCGGCAAGAAGACCGTGAAGGCCCGTGCGACCGGCACGATCACCTGGCTGCCCAAACCCGGTACGACGATCAACCGCGGCGACGTCCTGCTGCGCGTCGACGACAAGCCGATCGTGCTCTTCTACGGCAGCACCCCGCTCTTCCGCACGCTTGGTCCGCCGAAGAAGCCGGCGACCCCACCGGCGACCCCACCGACGACCCCACCGCCGCCTCCCGCCAAGCCCGTGAGCGGACCCGACGTCAAAGTGGTCAAGCAGAACCTCGCCGCCCTCGATTTCCTCGGCACCACCGGCAGCGACAGGCTCACCGCCGCGACCACGACCGCGATCAAGCACTGGCAGAAGTCGCTCGACCTCGACCAGACCGGCATCCTCGATCCCACCTCTGTCGTCGTCCTGCCCGGCGCGCTCCGCGTGGACAGCCTGAACGTGGCCGTCGGCGACCCCGCACCGGCCGACGTCCTCGGAGTCACCTCGACCGAGAAGCTCGTCACCCTGCCCCTCGACGCCGACGACACAGCCGGCGTACGGGCCGGGCTGAAGGTGAAGCTCACCCTGCCCAACGGCAAGTCGACCACCGGGACGGTCCGCGCGGTCAGCACCGACGCGGCTCCACCGCCGAGTGACGGCAGCCCGGCCGACGGCGGGAAGAAGCCGCAGGTGACCGCCTCCGTCGCCCTCGACCAGCAGGCCGCGGCGAACGGGATCGACTCCGGCCCGACCACCGTGACCGTGCCCGGCGCGGTCCGCAAGGGCGTGCTCGTCGTACCGGTCGCCGCGCTCCTGGCCCTGCGCGAAGGCGGCTACGCCGTTCAGGTCGTCAACGGCACCACCACGTCGCTGGTCGGCGTGAAGACCGGAATGTTTGCCGATGGCAACGTCGAGGTCACCGGCGCGGGCCTGCAGGCCGGGCAGAAGGTGGTGACCACCTCATGACGACCCCGGTCGTCGAGCTCCGCCACGCCGTCAAGCAGTACGCCGGTGGAGTGCGTGCCCTCGACAACGTCTCCCTCCGCATCGACGCCGGTGAGCTGCTGGCCATCGTCGGCCCGTCGGGCTCCGGAAAGTCCACGCTGCTCAACCTGATGGGCACCCTCGACCGCCCGACCGAAGGCACGGTCGAGCTCCAGGGCCACGACGTCACCGCCCTGTCCGACCGGCAACTCTCCGCCCTCCGCGGCCGCTCGATCGGCTTCGTCTTCCAGCAGTTCCACCTGTCCGACGGCCACACCGCCACCGAGAACGTCGCCACCGGCCTCCTGTACGCCGGTACGCCGCGCCGCCACCGCAAGCCGCTCGCCCTCGAAGCGCTGGACAAGGTCGGCCTCAGCCACCGCGCCACCCACCGCCCCCACGAGCTCTCCGGCGGCGAACGCCAACGCGTCGCCATCGCCCGAGCCCTCGTCAACAACCCGGCGCTGGTGCTGGCCGACGAGCCGACCGGCGCCCTCGACACGGCCACCGGCCAAGCGGTCCTGCAGCTCCTCACCACCCTCCACGCCACCGGCACGACGATCGCCGTCATCACCCACGACCGCGAGATCGCCGCCCAACTCCCCAGAAAAGTCGAAGTCCGCGACGGCCGCCTGGTGAACACATGAAACGCCGCACCGAAATCACGGCACCTGTTCGCCTGGCACTTTCTGACCTTCTGCTGCTGGGACTCACGCGACTCAGGACAAGGCCTCTAAGAGCTGCCCTCTCGGCGCTCGGCATCTCCATCGGCATCGCGACCGTGGTCGTCGTCACCGGCATCCCTGCCTCCAGTCAACAAGCAGTCATGGACGAACTGGCCAACCTGGGCCCCGATCTCCTCAGAGCAGCAGCCGTCCCGGATCAGTCCCACAGCGACACCCCCGCCGGCTTGCCCGAGGCATCGATCGGGATGGCGGGCCGGATCGGCCCGGTGCAGGAGACCAGCGGCGTCGCCAACGTGCACGCGGGCGTCCGCCGTACCGACAAGGTCGACTCCACCGGCACCGGCATCACCGTGCTCGCCGCCAAGCCGAACCTCCTCCCGTTGCTCGGAGCAAAGATTCACTCCGGCACCTTCCTGACGACGGCCAACGAGCACTTCCCCACCGTCGTCCTCGGCGCGAAAGCCGCCACCTGGCTGGGAATCACCGACCTCCCACCCGGGCAACCGAAGCCGAGGATCCTCCTCGACGACACCTGGTTCACCGTCGTCGGCATCCTCGCCCGATCACCCCTCGCACCGGACGTCGAGCAATCCGTCCTCGTCGGCTGGGACGCCGCCAAGACCACCCTCGCCTTCGACGGCCGCCCCTCGGTCGTCTACGTCCGCGCCACCGACACCTCCCTCGAAGACGTCCGCGCAGTCCTCGGCCGAACCCTCAACCCCGAACAACCCGGCCTCGTCCAGGTCAGCCGCCCGTCCGAAGCCCTCGCCGCCCAACGCATCACCCAGAACGCGTTCTCCACCCTCTTCCTCGGCCTGGCCGGCGTGGCCCTCCTCGTCGGCGGCATCGGCGTCGCCAACACCATGGTGATCTCGGTGCTCGAAAGACGCCGCGAGATCGGCCTGCGCCGGGCCCTGGGCGCCAACCGAGGCCAGATCCGCGGCCAGTTCCTCACCGAGTCCGTCGTGCTCTGCACGATCGGCGGCCTGCTCGGCGCCGTCCTCGGCATCCTCGGCGTAATCGGCTACGCCAACTCCCAGGGCTGGCCGGTCGTGATCCCCGCCAACGCCCTGCTCGCGGGAGTCGGCGCGAGCATCGTGGTCGGCGTCCTCGCGGGCGTCTACCCCGCCGTACGGGCGTCCCTGCTCACCCCCACGGAGGCCCTCGCCGCCGACTAGCTGTACCGAATGCAGATTGGCGCACCGCCCGGGAGTGCGCCCAAGCGACATCGCCGACGCGGCCGGGAAAGTAGTGGCAGAGGTACCGACCGACAGGACGTCTCAAGACTCGCCGGACCACGATCCCGCGGTTCGCGCCTGGATCCTGCTCCCCCGCGCGCCTCGAGCAGGAGACCTCCTGTCGGTCGGTCCCGCACACGACCCCGCCAGCCGGGCCGGTGGGCCGCAGAGCGGGTTGGCGGCGGAGCTAGTTAGCGGTTGACAGGCAGCAGGCCGCGGGCAGCAGGCAGTTGTCTAGCGCAATTGTCAGGATCTCGTCCCGGTGCACCGGAGTACGTCGGAAGCAACGGAGCCTCGACCTACAGTAGGAACCATGTGTGCGCAGGTCGTGCTGGCCGAGGACGACGCGAAGCAGGCCGAGCTCGTCCGCCGGTACCTCGAGCGTGAGCACCACCAGGTCGTCGTGGTCGGCGACGGCCGGTCCGCGCTCGAAGAGGTCCGCCGGCTGCAGCCCGACCTGCTCGTGCTCGACGTGATGCTGCCCGGGGTCGACGGCCTGGACGTCTGCCGCATCCTGCGCCGCGAGTCCGACCTCCCCGTGCTGATGCTGACCGCGCGCACCGAGGAGGACGACATGCTGCTCGGTCTCGACCTCGGCGCCGACGACTACATGACCAAGCCGTTCAGCCCGCGCGAGCTCGCCGCCCGCGTCCGCACCCTGCTCCGCCGCAGCCGCCCCGCGGCGAGCAGCACCGAGCCGGACCAGCTGCTCCGCGTCGGCGGCCTCACGATCGACCTCGCCCGCCACGAACTGTTTGCCGACGGCAAGAAAACGGCCTGTACGCCGGGCGAGTTCCGGCTGATCGCGACGATGGCCGCCAGACCGCACCGGGTCTTCACCCGGGCCCAGCTGCTCGAGCAGCTGCACGGCATCGACCAGTACATCACCACCCGCACGATCGACACCCACGTGCTCAACCTGCGCAAGAAGATCGAGCCGGAGCCGCGACGCCCGGTCCGCCTGCTCACCGTGTACGGCGTCGGCTACAAGCTGACCGACAGCTGACATGCCGGCCCGCAGGAGCATCCTGGTCCGGCTGCTCGCGGGCGCCGTCCTGGTCTCGCTCTGCTCGATCGCCGCGACCGCCTGGCTCGCCGCCCGCAGTACGACGGTCGCCATCCAGCAGGAGCAGGGCCGCGCGCTCGCCGACGACAGCAAGATCTACGACGCCCTGCTCGGCTACGCCGCGACGCACGCGGCCTGGCCCGGCGTCGGCAAGCTGATCGAGCAGCTCGGCCGCGAGACCGGCCGGCAGATCACGCTGACCACCAACGACCGCACGCTGATCGCCGGACCGGCCACGGACCTGGCCAGCGCGTCGTCGGTGGCGATCGACCCGTTCGCCGTCGACCCGGACCTCGGCGGCGCCGAGCGCATCGATCCGCGCGTGGTCGGCCCGTACAAGCTCAGCGCGGCCGACCAGAAGTACCTCGGCGACATCGCCCAGCGGGTGCTGAGCTGCGTCCGGACCAGGACCGGCGTCGGCACGATCGTGACGGCCCCGACCGGACGCCCGAAGATCGTCGGGGTCGGCGACGCGACCGTCAACGCCTGTGACACCAACGGCATCCTGGACGCGCTGACCGTGTCGGAGCGCAAGCCGTACTCGCAGCTGCAGACGATGATCAACACCTGCCTGGTCGCGCAGAACATCCAGTACACGATCAAGCTGCAACCCGACCTCACCTGGACCGTCTTCGACCCCGCCGTCAGCGCCCCGGCCCCGCAGCAGGCCGTCCCGAGCGAACGGATCGAGGGGTGCGTCACGCAGTCCAAACGCGCCCAGCTCGACCCGTACGTCGCACCGCTGGCGCGCCTGTTCGTGAACACCCCGAGCCGCGCCGAGGCCGGGTTCGACCTCTCCCCGGCGAACCAGAAGCGGATCGCCGGAGTCGCCGCGGCCGTCCTCCTGATCACGGTGATCATCACCGTCGCGGGCGGCTTCCGGTTGGTGCAGCCGTTGCGGGCACTGACCCGGGCGTCGCGGCGGATGACCGGCGGCGACGAGTCGGTCCGGGTCCGCGTCCGCGGGAGCGACGAGATCGGGCAACTGTCGGCGGCGTTCAACGAGCTGGCCGACAGCCGCGCGCGCACCGAATCGTTGCGCCGGGCAATGGTGAGCGACATCGCCCACGAGCTGCGGACGCCGCTGAGCAACATCCGCGGCTGGCTGGAGGCGGTCGAGGACGGCGTGACGAAGCCCGACCAGGCGTTCATCCAGTCGATGAGCGAGGAGGCGGCGCTGCTCCAGCACATCATCGACGACCTCCGCGACCTGGCCACCGCCGACGCCGGCAACCTGCGCATCCACCCCGAGCGGGTTCACCTGCCCACGCTGTTCGAGCAGGTGGTTGCAGCCCACCACTCAGAGGGCGTCACCCTCAGCCAGACTTCCCCGGATCTCGAGCTGGACGCCGACCCCGTACGGCTGCGGCAGGTCCTCGGCAACCTCGTCGCCAACGCCCTGCGCTTCACCCCCGCCGGCGGATCCGTCCGTCTGGAAGGCCGCCGAGAAGGCACCGACACCGTCATCGACGTGATCGACACCGGCACCGGGATCTCCCCCGACGACCTGCCCAAGGTCTTCGACCGCTTCTGGCGCGCCGAGCAGTCCCGCAACCGCCACACCGGCGGCAGCGGCCTCGGCCTGGCGATCGTCCGCAGCCTGGTCGAGGCCCACCACGGTCAGGTCACCGCGACCAGCGTGCTCGGCGAAGGCTCGACCTTCACGATCCGTCTGCCGAGCTAGCCTCCCGGTGCATCCGGGCGAACTCGTGCCGGAACTGCGGCCGCTCGACGATCTGCTCCGACCACGGCAGCTGCACCCGTACGACGCCGCCCGCCACGACGGTCACCGCGAAGACGGCGCCCGCCGGGTCGATGGTGGCCAGCTGCACGCTGACCGCGTCCGGGTGCCCGCCGAGGGCGCGGACGATCTGCAACGAGTCGTCCGCGTGGTCCTCGTTCATGTGCCGCAGCACGGCGGCCACGATCTCCGGCGTGAACGGTTCGGTCATCCCCGCACCTTCTTCCGTCGAGCCACCAGCACGAGTGCGCCACCCGCGAGCAGCAGCACGCCACCCACCACCGGCAACCAGAACGCCGCACCACCTGTGCTCGCCAAGGACGAACCGGTCGGCTTGGTGGGCACATCGCTGATCGGCAATTCGGACGGCTGGCTGCCGGTCGGGGTGGCAGTAGGAGTGGGAGTCGGAGTGGCGCTTGGTGGTACGGAAGCCTTCACCGAGAAGGAACCAGTAGCGGCAACCCCATTCCCCGCGGACAACGTCATCAGGTGCTTGCCCACCGCCAACGAGGCCGGCACCTTCCACCGGAAGCTGACGGTGCCGTCTTGTCCGACCGTCTGTTCACCGACCGAGCCGGCTTGACGACCGCTCTCGAACTGCAGCGGGATCCTCACGTCGAAGGCCCGGTTGCCCGTCGAGCGGTGATCGGCCCTCAGGTAGAGGACACAACCGTTGGGAGCTTCGGCGCACTTTGTGTGCTCGTCGGACGACTTCACCTCGACCGACGTCCGGGCGACCTTGTCGGCGCCGATCGGCACGACCAACTCCTCCGACCCGGCGTACGGGAAGTTCGTGATCCACTGCGACGTCCCCGACGCGCCCGTCATGTCGGCACCACCGATCGCCGGTGACGCCTGCTGGCCCGAGCCGTTGTCGACCGCTGTCAGCAGGTAGAACCCGCTCGGCGCCGCGGCCGTGTTCGCCTTGCTGTTGGTCAGTCCGGTGACCCGCGCCAAGACCTTCGCCCCGTCCGCGACCACGAGCTTGCCCTCAGCAACCTTCACTCCGGCGCCGCTGACGACCACCGACTGTCCACGGGCGTTCGTGAAAGTGAACTCCGGCACCCCCGGCGTCGACTCCGCGTCAACGACGGCGCTGACCCGAGCACCCGCCGGAAACCCGGTCCCCTCGATCGACAGCTCAGCGCCCGGAGCCACCGCATCCGGCGACACCTTCACCGCGGGATCGACCGCCGCCGTCACCGTCAGTACGGCGGCCGCCGACGTCGCCGACCCCGCCTCGTTGCTGAACACCGCGCGGTACCGCGACCCGTTGTCCCCCGCAACCACCCCGGCGAGGCTGACGGAAGGCGTCACCGCGGACGGCGACGCGATCGGAGCCCAGCTCTTCCCCTCGTCAGCGCTGCGCTCCCACTGCACCGTCGGCGTACCGGTCGCGGCCGCGGTGAACGTCACCGTGTCCCCGGCCACCACCGAGACGGCGACGGGCTGCTTCGTCACCACCGGCAGCACTGGCTGCGGCCCGGCCGGCTGGAAGGTGATCTTCCGGAACACGTCCTGCGACCGATCGTCGCGGTGGTCGACCACCGAGTTGTCCGAGGCCAACGGCGAGTTGAAGCTCGCGATGTGGCAGGCGACCGCGAGGCAGTCGACGTCGGCGCCCTCGTTGGTGAACGTCACCGTGGTCTCGACCGACGCCTCGAACGTCCCCTCAGCGGTGGTCACGACGCGCTGCGCGCCCGAGAACGGCGACGGGTTCGACTCCCCGACGACACCCTGCGGCGTCTGCGCGACGTACAAGGCACGCTGCGGCGCGAAGCCCGCCCCCTTCACCACGACGGCCTGGCCGTCGGCGAGGTCGGCAGCAGGCGTCACCGTCAGCACCGGCGCCTCAGTGTTGCCGAAAGCAACGACCTTGAGCAGCTCCTGCGTCGCGTTCGGTAAAGCTCCACCCGCCGCGTAGGTCGCGACACCGTACGTCCCGGTCGCCGTAGAAGCGGGCTTCACGGTCAGCGTGGTCTCGAACGTGCCGTCCGGCGTCAGCGTCACGTACGCCGGGTTGGCGCCACCCGGCCGGGACGCGTCGGGCAGCGCCCACTTCTGGTCGAGCACGCGCCGCGCCTCGGGGGCCGCGTTCTTGGACGGCTGCCAGACGTGGTCGAAGCTGCCGAACACGACGTACACGCCGGCGGGCAGACCGGGCGTGACCGGCGGCCGGGTGGACGGGTTGGACGCCGGGTCGTAGCCGCTGCCGCGGACCGTGACGGTCGCGCCGGCGGCGGGCACGGCGCCGAGCGGGTTGCCGTCGGCACCGAACAGTTCGAGCTTCGGCGTCCAGACCGGCGCGGTGGTGAGCTCGACCGAGAAGCTGATCGGGTCGAGCGCCGTACCGGCGGTGTAGAAGTTCGCGAACGCCGGGACGCCGGCCTCGGTCAGCTTGGTCGGTGCGGCGGTCACCGTGGCGACGCCGTCCTTCACGACGACCGGGTGCGTGCTGAAGTCGACGTCGGCGAGCACCACGTCGTCGTACGTAGCAGGCTGGCCGGTCTCCAGACTCTTGCTGACCACGTCCGCGACGACCGTGCCGGTGCTGCCGGTGGTGGTGATCCGCACCTCGGTGACGGTCATCTCGAGCAGCGGGTTGCCGGCCTGCATCTCGTGGCCCTTGAAATAGACGCCGCCGGTGAAACCGACCTGCTCGGCCGTACCGCTGCCGCCCGGGAACCGGAAGGTGTTGTCGGCATTGCGGGTCGCGGGCTCGCGCATCGTGATCGAGCCGTGCGCGATCGGGCCCTCGATGTAGGTACGGAACGATGCCTTCAGCCCCCAGTCGAGGGTGTTCAGCGGCGGACCCTCAGGGTCGGGGTCACCGCCGCCGGCGAACGTCACCGGTACGGCGAGCTCGTGGGCCGCGTTGACCGCGGAGCCGCCGGGGTAGGTGTAGACACCGTAGTTGCGCGGGTTCTCGGCGACGGTCTTCGCCTTCACCTTCACCTC
Organism: Kribbella sp. DT2; assembly: GCF_049844575.1. NCBI lineage: Bacteria > Bacillati > Actinomycetota > Actinomycetes > Propionibacteriales > Kribbellaceae > Kribbella > Kribbella sp. DT2. Next base: position 29,773 of record NZ_JBNCLH010000020.1, read on the forward strand.
GAACGTGCCGTCGGCGTTCAGCAGCACCAGGCGAGGCTTCTGGTTCGGGAAGTCGGTGCCGACCTGGTCGAACGAGGTCTGCGGGAGCGCCCACTTGGTGTCGATCAGCGTGCGCGTCGTCGAGTCCGCGCCGGCGGACGGCCGCCAGGTGTCGGCGAACGAGCCGAAGACGACGTACACGCCGGCCGGCTGTCCCGGGGTCACCGGAACGCGGGTCGAAAGGTTGGCCGCCGGGTCGAAGCCGGTTCCCCGCACAGTGAGCTCTTCACCGTCGGTCACACCAGTGGTCTTGGAGACCTCCAGCTTCGGCTCGAAGGCAAGAGCATCAGGAGTAGGCGCAGCCACACCAGGAAGAGCAGAAGCAGAAACAACGGCCAACGAGGCAAGGGCAACCAGCACTACACGAATAAGGTCTCGGCGAGAGGTCATGGGGCCTCCCGGTCTGGACTGAGGGGTGGAGGGAGCGAAGCGACCGGAGCGACGAGGGAAGACCGGGAGACCAAGCCCCATGACCACGCCGGTGCCGAAGGCCCGGCCAAAAAGTACGGTCATGCGGTGGGCTCCTTGCGGCGGCGGGTAGCGACGATGGTGGTGGTACCGACGGCAGCCAGTACGGCGGCGGCGACGAGCAGCGTCATCGTCGTGCCGCCGGTGTTGGCGAGCGGGCCGTCCTGCTGCTTGACCGGCGTGCTGGGGTCAGTGGCGGGCGGCTTGACGATCGTCGAGGACTTCGGAGTCGTGGGCGTCGGAGTCGTGGCCGTCGGCTTCGACGACGAAGCACCGGCGAAGGTGACCGGGATCAGCACGTCCGCCGTACGGTCGGCCGTGCGGGTGTGATCGGCGCGGGTCCCGATCACGCACCCGTTCGGCGCGACCTTCCGGTCCAGACAGTTGGTGAACTGGTCCTTCGCCTTCACCGTCAGCCGGACCTCGAACGACCCCTTGCCCCCACTCTGCGTGAATGGCGTCGCCAGCCCCTCGCCGTACGACGGCGGGTTGGACGAGATCCACGCCGACGTCCCGGAGGCGCCCTGCATGTCCACCCCTCCCAGGCAGGGCGACGGCAGTTGCCCGGGGCCCTTGCTCACGCAGAACGCGACGTAGATCCCCTTGTTCAGGTCGAATCCCCGGCCACGCACGGTGACGGAGGTCCCGTTCGGATCCAGTCCCTGACTGCGCGACACGGTGACCACCTGCCCCTGCGGCCCGGTCGCGGCCGGTACGGCGGACGCGACGGAGCTCCCCCAGACCAACCCCCCAACCCCTAAGACCACAATTCCAGCGACACTTTTATAGGTAAGCCTCACCTAACTTAGGTTAACCTAAGTCTCGTGACCTCACCATCGGGCCCGACGGCCACCGCTCAGCCGCCGTTCTCGCAGCGACTCCGGGAACGGAGTCTCAGCCTGCACCGAGACGCCGAAGGGAGCACCTACCTGACCGCGCTGACCAGCGGCCATCTCGACCTCGGCGCGTACGCCGCCCTGGTCGCCCAGCACGCGGTCATCTACCAGGCTCTCGAACGCGTCGGCGCCGGTCTGGCCGACGACCTGGTCGCGGGCCCGTTCCACTTCCCGCAGCTCAATCGCAGCCTGGTACTCGAGGCCGACCTCGCCTACCTGCGATCGGTCGGCGTCGAGATCCCCGAGTCGACCGCCGCGACGCTCCGGTACGCCGGGCGCCTGGAGGAGCTGGCGACCTGGCCGGGTGGGTTCATCGCGCACCACTACGTCCGCTACCTCGGCGACCTGTCCGGCGGGCAGGCGATCGGCCGGCTCGTCGCGTCGGCGTACGGGCTGGACAAGAACGGCGTGCGGTTCTACACGTTCGAGCAGATCCCGGCGGTGAAGCCGTTCAAGGACCGCTACCGGACGCTGCTCGACGAGACCCCGTTCGACGTCCGGGAGCAGGACCAGGTGCTCGAAGAGGTGCTGCTCGCCTACCGCTTCAACGTCGACGTCCTGGCGTCCCTGGCCGAACTCGTCCAGCCGCCGGTCGCGTCGTGAACGTACGCCGGTCGCTCGCCGTACTCCTCGCGGCCGGGCTGCTCGCCACCAGCGGCTGCGGCGCCCCCGCCGCCTCGCAGGAGGTCGCGGCGCCCGGTGTCGTCGACGCCTGCCTGCCTGCGGTCAAGGGTTTCGCGATCAGCACCGACGCCGACGGCAAACCGTTGCCCAAGGCAACACCAAGTACCGGCGGCAGCGATCCCCACACCTTGTCCGGCCCGTCGACCGCCACGCTCGCCGACCACTCGATCCACCCCGTGCAAGGCGACCAGCCGAGGCTCCCCGTCGCCGTGAAGTCCTGCGACGGCCGGCAGGTCCAGGTCAAGGACACCAGCCGGATCATCCCCGTCGACCTCTACGGGACGCTCGCCGAGATCGTCTTCAGCCTCGGCCTCGGCGACCAGGTCGTCGGCCGCGACACCTCCACCGGTCTCCCCGAGGCCGCCGCGCTCCCGAAGGTCACGCCGTCCGCGCACGACCTGAACGCCGAGGCGATCCTCGCGCTCGACCCGACCGTCGTACTGACCGACAAGAGCATCGGCCCGCCCGAGGTGCTCGCCCAGCTGCGCGCGTCCGGCGTCCCGGTGATCTTCTTCGACGACGCCCGCACGATGGACAACATCCCGAGCCAGATCCGCGCGGTCGCCGGCGCCCTCGGCGTGCCCGAGCGCGGTGAGCAGCTGGTTCGCCGTACGCAGGACGAGATCGTCAAGTCCCTCGGCCTCGCGCCAGCCACCGGCAAGCCGCTCAGGATGACGTTTCTGTACGTGCGCGGCTCCGCGGGCGTCTACCTGATGAGCGGTCCCGGCTCGGGCGCCGACGCGATGATCAAGTCGATCGGCGGCGTCGACACCGGCACCGACATCGGGCTGACGAAACCGTTCGTCCCGCTCACCAGCGAGGCACTGATCCGGTCGCAACCCGACCTGATCATCGTGATGACCGAGGGGCTCAAGTCGCTCAAGGGCGTCGACGGGCTGCTCGAGCTGCCCGGCATCGCCCAGACTCCGGCCGGCCGGCACCGCCGGATCGTCGACATGAACGACACCGAGCTGCTCAGCTTCGGCCCGCGCACCGGCCGCACGGTCGAGGCGCTGGCCAAGGCCGTCTACGCCCCGTGAGGCGTTTACGGTCCGCCGGTCTGCTGACCGGCCTCGCAGTCGCCCTGCTCATCATCTCTGTCGTCGCCGCCGGTGTCGGGCAACTGCCCATCCCGCCAGCAGAAATCATCGGTTCGGTCATGCACCGCATCGACAGCGGGCTGGAAGGCCTGCTGCACCTCGAGCTCCCGCTCGACCTCGGCCCACTGCCCCACCATCCCCAGGGCGACAACGCCTTGTGGAAGGTTCGTTTTCCACGGGTGGCGCTGGCCGTGCTCGTGGGCGCGTCGTTGGCGACCGCGGGCGCGCTCATGCAAGGCGTCTTCGGCAACCCGCTGGCCGAGCCGTCGGTCGTCGGCGTCTCCTCCGGCGCCGCGGTCGGCGCCAGTCTGGTGATCGTCACCGGCATCACCTGGCTCGGCCACTGGACGATCGCGGTCGCTGCCTTCACCACCGGCCTCGCGACCACCCTGCTCGTCCACAGCCTGTCGCGCGCCGGCCGCCGGACCGAGATCGTCACGCTCGTCCTCACCGGTATCGCGGTCAACTCGCTCGCCTTCACGCTGATCTCGTTCGCGACCTTCATCGCCGACACCAGCGCCCGTGAGCAGCTCGTCTTCTGGCAGCTGGGCAGCCTCAACGGCGCCACCTGGCAAGGAGTCTCGGCAGTTGCCCCCTTCACCCTCGTCGGCCTGGCCGCCGCCTTCGTCCTGGCCAAACGACTCGACCTCCTGGCGCTCGGCGACCGCTCCGCGGCCCACCTCGGCGTCGACGTCGAGAAGCTCCGGCTGGTCGCGATCGTCGTGGTCGCCCTGCTCGTCGGCGCCAGCGTCGCCTTCAGCGGCATCATCGGCTTCGTCGGGCTGGTCGTCCCGCACCTGATCCGGATGATCGCCGGCCCCGGCCACCGATTGTTGCTCCCGGCAAGTGCTCTGGCCGGTGGCGTGCTGGTGATCTGTGCCGACCTGCTGGCCCGCACGCTGATCCGCAACGCCGACCTCCCGATCGGCATGATCACTTCCCTGGTCGGAGCGCCGTTCTTCTTCTGGCTGCTCAGAAGAACCCGTGCCAGCCAAGGAGGCTGGGGATGAGACGCCGCCTGCCCGACCGCCTGCCGGCCGGTACGGCGATCGCCGCCGCCCACGACATCTCCGTGAAGCTCGGCGGCACCCAGGTCCTCGACCAGGTCACGCTGGCCGTCCGCACCGGCGAGGTCCTCGCCCTGGTCGGCCCCAACGGCGCCGGCAAGTCCACGCTGCTCGGCGTACTGAGTGGTGACCTGCCACCCGAGCAAGGCAGCGTCGAGCTGCACGGCGAACCCCTCCAGCACTGGTCGCCGGTCGAGGCCGCCATGCGCCGCGCCGTGATGGTGCAGCAGGCAACGATCTCGTTCCCGTTCCCGGTCGGCCAGATCGTCGCGATGGGCCGTTCACCGTGGGACGGCACAGAACGCGCCGACCGCGACGAGGAAGCCATCCGTACGGCGCTCGACCGCGCCGACGCCGAGGCCTTCACCGGCCGCGTCTTCAACTCCCTGTCCGGCGGCGAACGCGCCCGCGTCTCACTCGCCCGGGCGCTGGCCCAGGAGACCCAGCTGCTCCTGCTCGACGAGCCGACAGCGGCTCTCGACCTGCACCACCAGGAGGACGTCCTCCAGCTCGCCCGCCGGCGGGCGGCCGCAGGCGATGCCGTCGTGATCGTCCTGCACGACCTCAACCTCGCCGCGGGCTACGCGGACCGCATCGCCGTCCTGTCCCAGGGCCGCCTGGCGGCGTACGGACAACCCACCGAGGTCCTGACGGCCGAGCTGATCACCGACGTCTACCAGCACCAGGTCGAGGTCTGGCCGCACCCGACGACCGGCGCCCCGATCATTCTTCCGGAACGTTCCGCGCGGCCGTGATGATCGGGTCGGTCTCGTCGTCGAACTCCCCGATCACCTCCTCCAGCAGGTCCTCCAGCGCGACCACACCCACCGGCCGCCCATCCTCCTGGCTGTGCAGATCAATGACGGCGGCCAACTGCGACCGCCGTTCACGCATCACCCGGATCGCTGCCGCCACCGGCGTACTCGCGGGCAGCTCCAGCGGTGCGGTCATCAGGTCGAAGGCGTGCAGCGTCTTGCCGCCACCGGTCGTCGCCCGGGCCGCGTCCCGCACGTGCACGATCCCGCACAGCGTCCGCGTCTCGACCGACACCACCGCGAGCCGCGACCGCCCTTGCTGCCGACTGGCCAGCTCGACCTCCCGCGCCGTCGCCTCGGCCCGGACCGTCGCCAGCTGAGCCGTCGGCGTCATCACCTGCGCGACGGTCGTGTTCTGCAGCGCGAGCATCGCCGTCAGCAGGTCGTGCTCGGCGGCCTCCAGCGTGCCGTGCTCACCGGACGACTCGATCAGCAACCGCAGCTCGTCCGGCCCGTGCGCGTTGGCGATCTCGTTCTGCGGCGTGACGCCGACGGCCCGCACGCACACGTTCGCCATCCAGTTCAGCACCACCAGCAACGGCCGGAACACGTAGGTGAACCCGCGGAACGGAAGCGCGAGGATCAGCGCCGACCGCTCCGGATCGCTGATCGCCCACGACTTCGGTGCCATCTCGCCGAGCAGCACGTGCAGCAGGCCGATCCCGCCGACGGCGATGATCAGCGCGATCACGTGCCCGACGTTCTCCGGCAGGCCGACCAGCTCGAAGAGCGGGTGCAGCAGATGGGCCACGGCCGGTTCGGACAGCGATCCGAGTCCCAGCGTGCACAGCGTGATCCCGAGCTGCGCGCCCGCGAGCATCAGCGACAGCTCGCTCACTCCGGCGATCGCTGCTCGGGCGGCGCGGCTCCCTTCGGCCGCGGCCTGTTCGAGGCGGTGCCGCTTCGACGCGACCAGCGCGAACTCGGCCGACACGAAGAACCCGTTGCAGACCAGGAGAACCAGCGAGATCAGCAGCGCGACCGTCGTACTCATGAGAGCCGCTCCAGGACGATCAGGCCGGGCACGTGCCGCAGTACGGTCTGCACTGTCACTCGGGCACGCTCCGGCGGCAGCTGCCGCCCGTCGTGGTCGAACCGCACCGGCAACGGGATCACCACTTCGTCACCGACCACCGGGACCCGCCCGAGCCGCGCCATCACCAGTCCGGACACCGTGTCGTAGTCCTCGTCCTCGGGCAGTGAGATCCCGGTCCCTTCCTCGACCTCGTCGAGCCGCCAGCGGGCCGGCAGCGCCCAGCTCCCGTCGCCGTTGTCGATCAGGTCGCCCTCGGGCAGGTCGTCCTCGTCCCGGATCGGCCCGACCAGCTCCTCGGCGATGTCCTCCAGCGACACCACCCCGGCGAAACCGCCGAACTCGTCGACCACGATCGCCAGCTGGCGGTGCGTCGTACGAAGCTGCTCCAGTACGACGGGCAGGGGCAGCGTGTCAGGAATGACGACCGGCGGCGCCGCGAGCGACCCGGTCGTCACGTGGTGCCGGTCGCCGGGCTCCACCTCGACGACGTCGCCGATCGCGATCACCCCGACCACCTCGTCGACCGAGGACGCGACCACCGGGAACCGGCTGTGCCCGGTGTCGAGCAGCTCGACCACGCGGGTCAGCGGGTCGTCCTCGTGCACGGTGATCACGTCCACCCGCGGCACCATCACCTCGCCCGCGAGCCGGCCGCGGAAGTCGAGGCCGCGATCGAGCAGCCGGGTGGTGTCCTGGTCCAGCAGGCCTTGCTCGTACGACGTGGCGATGATCCGGTCGAGGTCCTGTGCGGTCGCGCCCTGCGGCAGCTCCTCGACCGGCTCGATGCCGACTCGGCGCAGGATCCGGTTCGAGGTGGTGTCGAACAGGTGGATGACCGGCCCGAACACGGTCAGGTACATCAGCGTCGACCGGGACAGCCGCAGCGCGATCGCCTCGGCCCGGGCGATCGCCAGGTTCTTCGGGGCCAGTTCGCCGAACACCATCTGGATCACCGTGGCCAGCAGCAGCGCGGCGATCACCGACACGGTCAGGCTGACACCCTCCGGCATCCCGGCCGCGCCGAACACCTTCTGCAGGCCCTCACCCAGGTAGGGCTCGGCGAAGTACCCGGCCAGCAGCGCGGTCACGGTGATCCCGACCTGGGCGCCGGAAAGCACGAACGACAGCCGGGCGGTGACCTTCAGAGCCCGGGCCGCGGCCGCGTTCCCGTCGTCGGCCAGTCCCTGCAGCCTGTTGCGGTCGACCGCGACGTAGGAGAACTCCTGCGCGACGAAGTAGCCGGTGGCAACGGTCAGGGCCAGGATCAGCGCGAGGCCGATCAGGATCAGCATGCACCGACCCTACCGGCGAAACCTTCAGGAGAACTCGAGGCCCTGCAGCACGGCGGGGTCGGTCGCGTCGAGGCCTTCCTCGGCCGCCTTGGCGTACCAACGCATCTGCTCGGCGTCGCGGCCCTCGGCGGGCCGGCCGGCGATCCAGTACGCGACCGTGTGCAGGTCGTCGCGCTGCACGGCCAGGTCCTTCAGCAGGTACCCGCGAGTCGCCCGCCCGCGTCAGCCGCCTGATCTCGGACCTGATCGTCCGGCTCATGACATCTCCTCACCAGGCCATGGACCGTATGGTTTAGCCAAGGCTAACCTAACCGTTATGAGCCTCGGCGTGGATCCCGGTCTTCAGACCGGCCTGGAGTTGGTACGGCGACCGATCACGGCGACCGTGCTGGCGAGAACCGTGCTCAACCGCCGGCTGATCAGGGTCACCGTCAGCGCCCCGGAGCTGGACCGGTTCGAGTACGCCGGGCCCGACCACCTGGTCCGGATCTTCCTGCCACCGCGCCCGGGCGCGGACCTGGTGCTCCCGCAGACCGAGCGCTGGTGGCCCGAGCTGCAGGACCTGCCGGAGGCGAGCAGGCCGATCGTACGCAACTACACCGTGCGGGCGTTCGACCCGGCCGCTCGTCGGATGGGCATCGACTTCGTCGTGCACGGCACCGGCCCGGGCTCGACGTTCGCGCGGTCCGCCTCCCCGGGCGACCGGCTCGGCATCCTCAGCGACGGCGCCGACTACGCGCCGCCGCAGGACACCGACTGGCAACTGCTGGTCGGCGACGAGACCGCGCTGCCCGCGATCGCGGCGATCATCGAGCAGCTCGGGCCCGACGACCGCGCGATGGCGTTCCTCGAGGTCGGCGACCGCGACGACGAGCTGCGGATCCCGCGGCACCCCGGCGTACGGATCCACTGGCTGCACCGCGGCGAGGCCCGCCCCGGCGCCACCGACCTCCTGCTCCGCCGGCTGCGCGAGACCGCCCTCCCGACCGGCCGCGCCTACGCCTGGATCGCCGGCGAGTCCTCGCTGGTCACGTCGGTCCGGCGCCACCTCGTCACCGAACGCGGCCTGGACAAGCCCCAGATCTACTTCTGCGGCTACTGGCGCCGGATGGAAGTCTGACCTCGACCAGAATCCCGTCGGTCAGCTCGTGGGCGACGGGGGCTTTTGAGGAGATGCCGAGTCCGTTGCCGGATCGACGGCGGGGGCGTTGGCGCGTTCCTCGGCCGTCGGCTCGACCGGGGCCAGATCCAGCTTCGCCTCGCGGGTGACCTTCTTCAGCTCGACCAACGCCTTGGCCGTGTTGCGGGTCAGCTCCGGCAGGCGGTTCGCGCCGAAGAGCAGGACCACGACGACCAGCAGCACGATCCACTCGCCGCCTTCGGGCAGCGCCAGCAGTGTGTCCATCGAATGCCTTCTTTCTCCCCGACCACGCTAACCCCGACCGGCAAACGTAGGCTTCACGGCATGGCCGGAACCCTGCCCGAACTCTTCGCCGCCGCGGTCCGCCGCGACGGCGCCAGTCCGTTCCTCACCCACTACGACGACGTCACCGGCGAGCGGATCGAGCTCAGCGCGGTCACCACCGCGAACTGGGTCGCCAAGACCGCGAACCTGCTCGTCGACGAGTACGAGCTCGAACCGGACGAGACCGTCGCGATCGGCCTGCCGCCGCACTGGCTCGGCGTTGTCTGGGCGCTGGCGACCTGGTCGGCCGGCGCGTCGGTGACCACCGGCGAGGGCGACCTGGCGATCACCGGCCCGGACTTCCGGGTCCGCGGCCGGCGCGAGTCGATCGCGTCCGCGCTGCTGCCGCTCGGCGGGCGCTTCCGCGAGCCGGTGCCGGACGGCGTGCACGACTACGGCGCCGAGGTCTACAACCACCCCGACCTGTTCGTGCCGTTCAACCCACCGGCGGCCGGCACTCCGGCGTACGACGGACGCACGCACGCCGAGGTGATCGCGGCCGCGGCGCCGATCGCCGAGCGGGTCCTGGTCACCCGCGACCTGGTCGACCCGGCCGGGCTCGAGCTGCTGGTCGGGGTGATCTCCGGGGGTGGTTCGATCGTGCTCTGCCGCAACCTCGACCCGGCCAAGCTGGAGCGCCGGCTCGCGGACGAGAAGGTCGACCGAGTGGTGGAGGACTGATGGTGCAGCGGTTCGAGGGCAAGGTCGCGCTGGTCACCGCGGCGGCGCAGGGCATCGGGGCCGCGGTCGCGCGGCGGATCGCGGCCGAGGGCGGCCTCGTGGTGCTCGCCGACCTGCAGGAGGACAAGCTCGCCGACGTGGTCGGCGAGCTCGGCGCGGACCGTGCGCTGGCGGTGAAGCTCGACGTGACCAGCCGCGACGAGATCGACGCGGCCGTCGCGGCGGCGGTCGAGCGCTTCGGGCGGCTCGACGTACTGGTGAACAACGCCGGCGGCTGCATCGTCAACTCGAAGCCGGAAGACACCGCGGCCGAGGACTGGCACCGCCAGCTCGACCTCACGCTCGTCAGCGCCGCGCAGTGCGTGCAGTCGGCGCTCCCGCACCTGCTCGAGTCCCGCGGCAACGTGGTGACGATCAGCTCGGTGAACGGACTGGCCGCCTTCGGCAACACCGAGTACTCCGCCGCCAAGGCCGGTCAGATCGCGATGACCCAGAACTTCGCCGCCCGCTTCGGCGGCCGCGGCGTCCGCTTCAACATCGTTGCCCCCGGCACCATTCGGACGCCGAACTGGGACACCCAGCCCGACGCGCTGGTCCGGCTCGCCAAGCTGTACCCGCTGGGCCGCGTCGGCGAGCCCGAGGACATCGCGGCCGCCGTCGCGTTCCTCGCCTCCGACGACGCCGCCTGGATCACCGGCCTCACTCTCCCGGTCGAAGGCGGAGTCCTGCTCGGCGCCGCCGCCGTCAACCTCGCCGCACCCCTCGAAGTGCGGTAGAGCTTGACCTTCACATTGATGTGAAGGCCTAGCGTCCTGTGCCATGACCCAGCGACGCGCCTCGATCATCCACGGCTACGGGGCTTCCCCCGACGACCACTGGTTCGGGTGGCTGGCCGGACAACTCGACGCACGCGGGATCCCGGCCAGCATCCCGCTCCTCCCGAACCCGCTGGGCCCGGACCCCGCCCAGTGGGCGGAGGTCGTCAGCGCCGACGTGGGAACCCCTGACGAGAACTCGATCGTCGTCGCGCACAGCCTGGGCTGCCTGACGGTACTGCGCCACCTGCGATCACTGACCACCCCGTGGCGCCTCGGCACCCTCGTACTGGTCTCCGGCTTCGTCGACCACCTGCCCGCGCTTCCGGAGCTGGACACCTTCGTCGCAGACGGCTGCGACACCGACGGCCTCGGCAACCACGTCGACCGGCTGACGATCATCCGGTCGGACGCGGATCCGTACGTTCCCCCCGCTCACACCGACCACCTGGCCGGCCTGCTCAGGACGTCCGCACAGGTCGTCCCCGGAGCCGGTCACTTCCTCGCCTCCGACGGCGTCACGTCGCTCCCCGAGGTTCTCGACGCGATCGCGACGTCTCACGGTGTGGACGTTGCGCGGAGTGAAAGTGCAGTAACTCTATCGTCTTTGTATGACTGACACCCCGAGCTGGTCCTTCGAGACCCGGCAGATCCACGCTGGCCAGACGTCCGACCCGACCACCAAGGCTCGGGCGCTGCCGATCTACCAGACGACGTCGTACACCTTCGACAGCACCGACCACGCGGCCGGCCTGTTCGGGCTGCAGGAGTTCGGGAACATCTACACCCGGATCCAGAACCCGACGCAGGACGCCGTCGAGCAGCGGATCGCCAGCCTGGAAGGGGGAACGGCCGCGCTCCTGGTCTCCTCCGGGCAGGCCGCGACCTCGCTCGCGCTGCTCAACGTCGCGGAGGCCGGCGACCACGTCGTCAGCAGCCCGAGCCTGTACGGCGGCACGTACAACCTGTTCCACTACACGTTCCCGAAGCTCGGCATCGAGGTGAGCTTCGTCGAGGACCCGAGCGACCTGGAGTCCTGGAAGGCCGCGATCAGGCCGAACACCAAGGCGTTGTTCGGCGAGACGATCGCGAACCCGAAGAGCGAGATCTTCGACGTCGAGGGCATCGCCGGCGTCGCGCACGAGTTCGGCGTCCCGCTGATCGTCGACAACACCGTCGCCACGCCGTACGTGCTGCGTCCGCTGGAGCACGGCGCCGACGTCGTCGTGCACTCGGCCACCAAGTACCTGGGCGGTCACGGTACGGCGATCGCCGGCGTGATCGTCGACTCCGGCAAGTTCGACTACGCCGCGAACCCGGAGCGCTTCCCCGGCTTCAACCAGCCCGACGAGAGCTACCACGGCCTCACCTACGGCACCGCGCTCGGCGTCGGCTCCGACCTCGGCAACCTGGCGTACATCCTGAAGGCCCGCGTCCAGTGGCTGCGTGACCTCGGCACGGCGGTGTCGCCGTTCAACGCGTTCCTCATCGCCCAGGGCCTGGAGACCTTGTCGCTGCGGATCGAGCGGCACCTGGACAACGCGCTCAAGGTCGCGCAGTGGCTCGAAGCCCGCGACGAGGTGGACAGCGTCGCGTACGCGAGCCTGCCATCCAGCCGGTACTACGAGCTGGCGCAGAAGTACACGCCGCGCGGCGCCGGCGCCGTGGTCGCGTTCGAGATCAACGGCGGTGTCGACGCGGGCAAGCGGTTCGTGAACGCGCTGCAGCTGCACAGCCACGTCGCCAACATCGGTGACGTCCGGTCGCTGGTGATCCACCCGGCCTCGACCACGCACAGCCAGCTGTCCGCCGAGGACCAGCTCGCCTCCGGCGTCACCCCGGGCCTGGTCCGGCTCGCCGTCGGCCTGGAGCACATCGACGACATCCTCGCCGACCTCGAGGTCGGATTCGCCGCGGCCAAGTCGGCCTGACCCCCGTGGACCAGGATCGCCCACCCGAGGCGGATCCCTCACCAGGTCAGGTGGCCGGTGAGTGGCGGGTGGGCGATCCTGCCGGCGCCCGGCAGTTCGCGGCCGTCGGCGCACTGCCGTTGGAGTACGGCGCGACGCTGCCCGACGTGACGATCGCGTACGAGACCTGGGGGCGGCTGAACAGCGGCGGCGACAACGCCGTACTGATCTGTCATGCGCTCACCGGGGATGCGCATGTGGTCGGTCCGACCGGTCCGGGGCAGCCGACCCCGGGCTGGTGGGACGGGCTGATCCCGGCGTACCTGAACCCGGACGACTTCTACGTCGTGGCGGCGAACGTGCTCGGTGGGTGCCAGGGCACGACCGGTCCGTCGTCGCAGGCGCCCGACGGGCGGGCGTGGGGCAGCCGGTTCCCGGCGATCACGATTCGCGACCAGGTCGCCGCCGAGGCCTTGCTCGCCTCCGCGTTGGGAATCGAGCGCTGGGCAGGAGTGATCGGCGGCTCGATGGGTGGGATGCGGGCGCTCGAATGGCCGTTGCTCCATCCGGAGCGGGTCGCGACGGCCGTCGTACTGGCGTCGACCGGGTACGCGACGGCCGAGCAGATCGCGTGGTGCGCGCCGCAGCTCGCCGCGATCGAGGCCGACCCGCACTGGCACGGCGGCGACTACTACGCGACCGGCGAGGCGCCGACTGCCGGGCTCGGCATCGCGCGCCGGATCGCGCACGTGACCTACCGGTCCGAGTACGAGCTGGCGACGCGCTTCGGCCGCAAGCCCCAGGGCGACGGCCGGTACGCCGTCGAGTCGTACCTCGACCACCACGCGACGAAGCTGTCCGCGCGCTTCGACGCCGGCTCGTACGTCGTGCTGACGCGCGCGATGAACTCGCACGACATCGGCCGGGACCGCGGCGGCCTGGGCCAGGCCCTCAAACCGTTGCAGGCCAAGCTCGTGGTTGCCGCCGTCGACTCCGACCGCCTCTACCCGGCCCGCCTGTCCACCGAACTGGCCGAGGCGACCAACGTTCCACTGCACCTGGTCAAGTCGCCGTACGGGCACGACGGCTTCCTGATCGAGCTGGAGCAGGTCGGCCACCTGATCGCGGAGGCGCTGACGCGGTAAGAGATCCTATGAACTATGGCGACGACCTGTGGACAGTCCGTGACCATCCCCCTACGCTGTGCGGAATTCATCGGATCTCTGTGGGGGCTCGGATGCGCACAGCTGGTTTCGCCCTACTCGCTGCGGCAACCCTGATGGCCGGCCTGACCGTGCCGCCTGAGCGGTCTCAAGCGGCACCACCGCCGAAGAGCCCCGGCGAGCTGGCGCTCTGGTACACCGCGCCGGCGACCGACTGGGAGTCCGAGGCGCTGCCGATCGGCAACGGCGCGAGCGGCGCGATGGTGTTCGGCGACCCCGCGACCGAGCACCTGCAGCTGAACGAGAAGACCCTGTGGACCGGCGGGCCGGGATCCCAGCAGGGCTACGACTTCGGCAACTGGCGCACGCCGCGGCCGACCGCGCTGACCGACCTCCGCACGATGATCGACCGCGACCTCAAGGTCGCGCCCGACGTCGCGACGAACCTGCTGGCGCAGAACGAGATCGGCTTCGGCGACTACCAGCCCCTGCTCGACCTGAAGCTCGCCATGCAGCACGGCGGCAGCGCGACGTCGTACCGACGGCACCTCGACATCGAGAACTCGCTCGCCGGAGTCCAGTACGACGTCGACGGCGTGCGCCACACGCGCGAGTACTTCGCCAGCGCGCCCGGCAACGTGATCGTCGCGCGTCTCAGCGCGGACCGACGCGGCAAGGTCGGGTTCACCGCGAGTCTGACCGGCGAGGCGAACCGCACGCTGACAGCGACGGCCCAGCGCGGCCGGATCACCGTCAAGGGCGCGCTGCTCGACAACGGGCTTCGGTACGAGCTGCAGGCGCAGGTCCTGACCACCGGTGGGACCAGGACCGACAACGCCGACGGCACGGTCACGGTCTCGGGTGCGGACTCGGCGGTGCTGGTGATGAGCTCGGGGACCGACTACTCCGACGTCTACCCGACGTACCGGGGCAAGGATCCGCACGCGGGGGTCACCGGCCGGATCGATGCCGCGAGCAAGCTTTCGTACGGCGTACTGAAGGCACTGCACGTCGCCGATCACCGGAAGCTGTTCGACCGGGTGAACCTGGACCTCGGTCAGGTGATGCCGGACGTGCCGACCGACGAGCTGCTCACCCAGTACCAGCAGGGGACGGCGACGCCCGCGGCGCGGAAGGCATTGGAGACGCTGTTCTTCCAGTACGGGCGGTACTTGCTGGTGGCATCGTCCCGCGGCAACTCGCCGCTGCCCGCGAACCTGCAGGGCGTCTGGAACCACTCGACGACGCCGCCGTGGCACGCGGACTACCACGTCAACATCAACCTGCAGATGAACTACTGGCCGGCCGAGACCACGAACCTGAGCGAGACGACGGCGCCGCTGTTCGACTTCGTCGACGCGCTGGTTCCGCCGGGACGGGTGACGGCTCGGGAGATGTTCGGGGCCGACGGCTGGGTCGTGCACAGCCAAACGAATCCGTTCGGCTTCACCGGCGTGATCGGGTACCCGCTGGCGTTCTGGATGCCGGACGCGGGCGGCTGGCTCGCGCAGCACTACTGGGAGCACTACCAGTTCACGCAGGACAAACGGTTCCTGAAGGAGCGGGCGTACCCGCTGATGAAGGAGCTGGCCGCGTTCTGGATCGACGAGCTGCAGGTCGACCCGCGCGACGGGAAGCTGGTGGTCAGCCCGAGCTTCTCGCCCGAGCACGGCGACTACTCGGCCGGCGCGGCGATGCCGCAGCAGATCGTGTGGGACCTGTTCACCAACCTGTCCGAGGCGGCGCCGCTGGTCGGTGAGTCCTCGGCGTACCGGGCTGAGCTCGCGTCGGTACTGGAGCGGCTCGACCCGGGGACGAAGGTCGGCTCGTGGGGCCAGCTGCAGGAGTGGAAGGAGGACTGGGACGACCCGGCCGACCAGCACCGGCACACGTCGCAGCTCTTCGGACTGCACCCTGGGCGGCAGATCCTGCCGTTGGAGAACCCCACGCTGGCCGCGGCCGCCGTGAAGACGCTGGAGGGTCGCGGCGACGGCGGCACCGGGTGGAGCAAGGCGTGGAAGATCAACTTCTGGGCGCGGCTGCTCGACGGCAACCACTCGCACAAGATGCTCGCGGAGCAGCTCAAGACGAGCACGCTGAAGAACCTGTGGGACACCCACCCGCCGTTCCAGATCGACGGCAACTTCGGCGCGACCGCCGGGGTCGCGGAGATGCTGCTGCAGAGCCACGCCGGCGTCGTCGACGTACTGCCCGCACTGCCGGACGCCTGGGCCGACAAGGGCTCGTACGACGGTCTGCGGGCGCGTGGTGCGATCACGGTCGGCGCGACGTGGGCCTCGGGAGCGGCGTCCGAGCTGCGGGTCCGGCCTGACCGTTCGGGTGATGTTGCCCTGCGCAACAAGATCTTCGGCGGGCCGTTCACGGTGACCGATCAGCACGGACGGGCGGTTGGATTCCAGCGGACCGGGACGGACACGATCACCTTCGACGCTGCCGGCGGGCGGACGTACCTGGTCCGGGCCAAGGCCCAGCTCCAGGTCACCGCACCGGACGCCGTCGCGCTGAAACCCGTTGAGGTCAAGGCCTCGCTGACCGGCACGCTCGCGGCAGGCGACCTCAAGCTGAGCGCACCCGACGGCTGGACGGTCTCTCCGGCCACCGTGAAGACGCCTGCGGTCAAGCCAGGCAGGCCGTTCACCACGACCTTCACCGTCACGCCGACGATGGCATCCGGCGAAGGCGACTTCACTTTGACCGCCTCCCACACCAGCCCCGACGGAAACCTCACGGCCCGAGCCGGCACCGGTCTGTGGCGCGTCAACCTCGCCCGCGGCAAACCCGCGACGCAGAGCTCGACCATCCTCGACGCGGCAGCCTCCCGAGCCGTGGACGGAAACACCAGCGGCAGCTGGGGCGACAACTCCGTCACCCACACCGCCGAGCCCTCCACGGAAGCCTGGTGGCAGGTCGACCTAGGCGGGGCCGAGGCGCTGTCCCAGCTGGCCCTCTACAACCGCACCGACTGCTGCTCCGACCGCCTCAGCAACTACTGGATCCTCACGTCGGAGTCCCCCATCACCGCGTCGACCTTGGAGGAAGCCCGCAACACCCCCGGCGTCACCGCACTCCAACAGACCGCTGTCGCCGGCAGCCCGACCCTGGTCGACCTGGACACCACAGCCCGCTACGTCCGCATCCAGTTGGAGTCCCAGTCCACCCCGCTCTCCATCGCCGAGGTCAAACTCCACCCCGCGGGTGGTTGACGTACTCCGGTGGAAACAGCCAGCCAGTACGACGAAGCATCGACCGGTCAGGTGGGGTCGGTGAACGTGATCGGCTTGCCGGTGGCGCGGGCGTAGGCGATCTCCCGGCTCGTGGACTCGCCGATGTAGCCGCCGGGGTTGACGATCAGGACACGGTCGGCCAGGTCGATCTTGCGCAGGTGGAGAGCGCCCAGCGCGGTCTTCTGCTCGTTGGTGATCGACTGGTCGGCTTCGTGATCCTCGGCGCGGGGGAAGACACCCGGCGCGACGACGATGGCGCCGGCCAAGGTCAGGTCGCGGTTCGCCGCGAGCATCTCGTCCACGAACCGGGCAGAGCCGCAGATGCACACGATCTCGGGCCGGTCAGACACGCCCTAGCCTCTTGGCCAGGATTCCCAGGCGGAGGCGAACATTTCGTCGACGGTGTGGGTGTTCTTCCACTCCAGGTCGCGGGCGGCGAGCTCGCCGGAGGCTACGACGCGCGAAGGGTCGCCGGGGCGGCGAGGGGCTTCGCCGGGGGTGAAGTCGATGCCGGTGACGCGGCGGGCGGCGTCCATGATCTGGCGGACGCTCGTGCCCGTGCCGGAGCCGAGGTTGTAGACGGGCTCGAGGGTCTTGCCGGAGTCGAGTGCGCGGGCGGCAGCGACGTGGGCACGGGCGAGGTCGGCGACGTGGACGTAGTCCTTGACCGACGTGCCGTCGGGGGTCGGGTGGTCGGTGCCGTAGATCTGCGGGACCTTGCCCTGCGTCAGCAGGTTGCAGACGATCGGGAACAGGTTGTACGGGCTCGCGTCGTACACCTTCGGGTCACCGGACCCGACCACGTTGAAGTAGCGCAGCGACGTGTGGTTCAGCTCGACGGCCTTCGCCTGGTCCGCGAGCAGCCACTCGCCGACGAGCTTCGTCTCGCCGTACGGGCTCTGCGGGTCGGGTGTCGTCTGCTCGGTGACGACCTCGTCGGCGGGCGTGCCGTAGACGCCCGCGCTGGAGGAGAACACGAGGTTGCGCACGCCGGTGTCGGCCATCGCGTTCAGCAGCGAGACCATCGCGGTGACGTTCTGCGTGTAGGTGTGCATCGGCTTGTCCACCGACACCCCGGCGTACTTGTAGCCGGCCAGGTGCACCACACCGCTCACGCCCGCGAGCGTCGACCGGACCACCTCGGTGTCGAGGAGGTTCGCCTCGACGAACGGCACCCCCTCGACCAGGAACTCGGGCTTCCCGCTGGACAGATCGTCGATCACGACGACGTCGATCCCGTCCGCCACGAAGGCCCGCACCACGTGCGCTCCGATGTACCCCGCACCACCAGTTACCAGCCAAGTCATGTCCGCATCCTCTCACTCCTCGACGGCCGGTTCCGAACCCGTACCAGAGGGCAATGATCGGACTTGTGCTCGCCGCCGGGGCCGGCCGCCGCCTCCGCCCGCCCGGGAAGCGGGACTGCGCGAGGTCAAGAACTAGCGGGTGACGGTCACACTCGCGCGGTCGTGGCGGCGCTCGCGCGGGTGACCTCGATCGGCTGCTCGATCAGCTCGGTGACGATCGACCCGTCGGCAGGGACCAGCCAAGGACTCCCCGGTTCGCCGTCGGGGTTCGCCTTCCACGCGCGGCAGACCTTCGGCACCTTGATCGGGTAGATCCGCAGCGCGCCCTCGCGATCGATGTGCAAGCGCAGGAACCCCTTGTAGTCCTCGAGGCTCTGCCCCGCGAACACCTCGTTGGTGTTGAACCCGAACCGGCAGGCGACCAGCAGGTAGACCCCGACCACCAACGAGTCCACGAAGCCCACCAGCACCGGCGTACCGATCAAAGCGACCACCACGGTCACCCACTGCGCAGCGTCAGCCTCCAGCCGGTACAGCACGACCGCCCAGAACCCCGCGAGCGCCAGGTGCGCCGCCGAGTGCAGCACACCAGCGACTCCAGCAGCGAACGAACTTCGCTCCAGCCCCAACCGCGCGAACAGCACCCCGCCGACCACGGTCCCCAACACGGCAAAGGCCGCGGGCGTCCAGACGGCCAGCGTCCCGAACACGCCCCGCGGATCCGTCGCCAGCCCGAACTGCACCAGCAACGCGATCACCGTCTGCAGGAACGCGGTCAGCCCCCAGAACCCGGGATTGCGCCAGGGCAGCCGGAAGATCCCGTTCGCCAGCCGCGACGACTCCTCCCGCGACGGGTACGTCTGCGCCCGGTCGAAGGTCGTGTGCTCGTCGGTTTCGGTCACCCGCGACGTCTTCGGCGGCAGCTCGAGACTCTTCGGCAGCAGATGCGTGGCGGTCAGGTACGCACCTCCACCTCCACTGGTGATCCGCTGGCCGGTCCCGTCCTGCTCGGCGTACCGGGCGTAGTGGTGCGAGTCGCCGGACAGCATCACGTGCACGGTCGCGCCGGCCGGGCGGACGATCTCGCGCTCGAAGAACCGGATCGCGTCGTAGCCGCGGGCGTCGCCACCCGATCCGGCCTTGATCCACGCGGGTTTCGGCGTACAGAGAATGACGCCGTCGCCCTCGCGCATCTGCGTCGTCGCGCGCCGGAAGTACGCCAGCTGCGGCGCGTCGATGTACTCGTCGAACTGGGTGTCGATCGCCAGCAGCCACCAGCGCTGCGGCAGCTGGATCGCGAAGTAGCTGCGGGCCTGCTCGGTGTCCCACCCTCCTACCGGCCGGCTCTGCGCGAACACCCGCAGGAACGCGGTCAGCCCGTCGTACCAGTCGTGGTTGCCCGGCAGAGCGAACAGCGTGGGCCGGTCCTCCACCTCTTCTTCCCGCGGAAAGGCCGCCCGGTACGGGCCTTTCGTGCGGTCCTCGTACGCCGTCGCGGACGCGGCCGGGTAGGCCTGGTCGCCGCCCATCACGAGCACCTGGCCCCGCGGCAGGTGCAGGTTACCGGCGGGCGACAGCTCCGGCGCCGCGAGCACGGAAGCGATCGAGTACGTCGCGTCGAAGCCGTCGCCGAGGTCGGCCACGAAGTCGAACCACAGCTCGTCGTCGCCGTGGTGGTAGATCTCGGCCTGCAGCGCGCTCTGCAGCTCGCGCTTGTCGGCGTACGCACCGAAGATGCCGGCCAGGAGGGCCTTCAGACCGGCGCTCGCGAGAACGGTCGGGAGGAGCCAGCGAACAGCTCCCCGGCGGCGGAATCCGAGCTGCTCCTCGGACAGGTCGTGCGGGCGGGAATCCTTCACCCGCAGAAGGTATGCGGTCCTCGGCGTACTCGCCGCAACGGTGGCAAATCGTTGCCGACCCGCGACCATCCGTCACCGACTGAAACGGTTCAGAGCGCGCCGATGTGAGTCCACGGCCCGGAGCCCAGTAGATTGGCCCGCATGTCAACCGCCGCCGAGTCGGCCACCACCGCGGACGCCGCGGCACTGGCCGAACGCTACGGGTTGTCCAAGAGCGCGGCGCGTCCGCCGTTCTGGGGCTACCTCCGTGAACTGTGGGGCCGTCGCCAGTTCATCTACAGCTACGCCCGCGCGCGCACGTACGCGCTGTACGCGGGGGCCCGGCTGGGATCGGTCTGGCAGATCCTCACCCCACTACTGAACGCCGGGGTCTACTACCTGGCCTTCGGTGTCCTGCTGGGTACCAGGGGCGGGATCGACAACTACCCGGCCTTCCTGATCTGCGGCATGTTCATCTTCACCTACACGCAGCGCTCGATGACCGAGGGTTCGCGGGCGATCGCGACGAACATGTCGCTGATCCGCACGCTGCACTTCCCGCGCGCGACACTGCCGCTGGCCTACGTGGTCAACGAGCTGAACCAGCTGTTCATCTCGATGGGCATCCTGCTGCTGCTGGTCGGCTTCACCGACGGGCCGGCGCTGAGCTGGTTCCTGGTGGTCCCGGCGCTGCTGCTGCAGACCATGTTCAACGTCGGCGTCACGCTGATCTTCGCGCGGCTCGGGACCTTCCTGACCGACATCAGCCAGCTGCTGCCGTTCATCACCCGCACCTGGCTGTACGCGTCCGGCATCTTCTTCTCGATCCCGGACAAGCTGCGCGACGCGGACGCCCCGGGCTGGGTGATCCACCTGCTGGCGCTGAACCCGATCTCGGCCTACATCGACATCATGCGCAGCGCGCTGCTGGAGTCGCACGAGAAGCACTCGCTGCCGAACGCGTGGCCGATCGCCATCGGCTGGGCGGTAGTAGCCTTCGTCGGCGGTTTCATCTACTTCTGGCGAGCGGAGGACAGGTATGGCCGTGGCTGAGACGGCAGCTCCGACCCCGGCGGCCCCCGCGCCGGCGGCAGAGTTCGCCCCCACCGTGATCGCCGACCAGGTCAACATCATCTACAAGGTGGCGGCCGGCTCCGGCGGCAAGGGCACCGCGGCGACCGCGTTCCGGCGGATCCTCAAGCGCCAGGACCGGCCGACGATCCGCGAGGTGCACGCGGTCAAGAACGTCACGTTCACCGCGCACAAGGGCGACGCGATCGGCCTGATCGGGCGCAACGGCTCGGGCAAGTCGACGCTGCTGCGCGCGATCGCCGGGCTGCTGCCGCCGGCCTCCGGCGCGATCTACACCGGCGGCCAGCCGTCCCTGCTGGGCGTCAACGCCGCGATGATGAACGACCTGACCGGCGACCGGAACGTGGTGCTGGGCTGCCTGGCGATGGGCATGAGCCCGGCCGAGATCGACGAGCGGTACGACGAGATCGTCGAGTTCTCCGGGATCGGCGACTTCATCGACCTGCCGATGTCGACGTACTCCTCGGGCATGTCGGCGCGGCTGAAGTTCGCGATCGCCTCGGCCAAGACGCACGACATCCTGCTCGTCGACGAGGCGCTGGCGACGGGTGACGCGGAGTTCCGGGTCCGCTCGGAGCAGAAGATCAAGGACCTGCGCGACCAGGCCGGCACGGTCTTCCTGGTCAGCCACTCCCTCGACGTCGTGCTGGACACCTGCAACCGGGCGATCTGGCTCGACAAGGGTGTGCTGAAGATGGACGGCGACGTGAAGGAAGTTGTCGACGCGTACAACAAGGAAGCCACCGGCAAGCGCTGAGCCTGCCGCGAAGAACCCCGGGACCTTTGCGTGAACTGGTCCCCGGAAGTTGGACTGGTTGGATAAGAGCCTAGGCCGCGAGGGTCTGGGTCCGGTATTGCACCGGG
>NZ_JBNCLH010000021.1:0-41319 GCF_049844575.1 Kribbella sp. DT2
ATCAGAAATCACACCAGAACGAAGCACCAACCAATCATCAACGACAGCGCCGCCCGGATTTAGCAGACACGCCCTAGAAGGTCGGCCAGGGGTTGGTCGGGAGAGTCGTCTCCAGGTACGCCGCCAGGGCCAGGGCGCGGAGGTCTTGGAAGCGGGGGGCCGCTATCTGCAGGCCGATGGGGAGGCCTGTCTGGGTGTGGCCGCAGTTGACGGTGGTGGCGGGGTGGGTGGACATGTTGTACGGGACGGTGAAGGCGATGTGTTCGAAGGGCTGGAGGGGGTTGTTGGTGGGGTAGGCCTGGTCGGCGGGGAAGGCCGGGATGGGGGACGTCGGCGAGAGGATGAAGTCGTACGCGGCGAAGGCCTGGTCGACTGCCGTGGACATCGACTGCATCTGGGTGTGGCCGTGGAAGACGTCGTACGGGGTGAGGGAGTCGGCGGTGCTGGTCCACTCGCGGATGGCGGGGAGGACCTTGGCGCGGCGGTTCGCGGGAAGGGCGGCCAGGTCGTAGGCGGAGCGGACGCGCCAGAAGCGGTCGAGGCCGTCGAGCATCTCTCGGGTGATGATCGGCGGGATCTCGGTGATGATGGCGCCGACGGCCTCGAGGGTCTGGGCTGCTTTGGTGACAGCCGCGGTGATTTCGGGGTCGACGGGGAGGCCTGGGCCGGCGTCCAGGAGCAGGGCGATCTTGGTGCCTTGCATCGTGAGTGGACGGGGGTCGTCGGTGAAGGGTGGGAGGGAAGTATGGTCTCGGCGGTCGGGGCCGGAGATGACCTGGAGGGTGAGGGCCGCGTCGGACGCCGTACGGGTGATCGGGCCGATTGCTCTACCTGGGTAGGGGTTTCCGACGGCTACTCGGCCGTGGGTCGGCTTGAGGCCGATGACGCCGCACCAGCCGGCGGGGAGGCGGATCGAGCCGCCGATGTCGGTACCGAGGTGGATCGGGCCGTAGCCGGCGGCGGCCGCCGCGGCGGCGCCGGCGCTCGAGCCGCCGGGGGTTTTGGTGAGGTCCCAGGGGTTGCGGGCCAGGTGGTGGAAGGTTGATACGCCGGACGAGAGCATGCCGTACTCGGACATGGTCGTCTTGCTGAAGATCACCGCGCCGGCCTCGCGGAGGCGGGCTGCTGCGGGGTGGTCTTCTGTGGCTGGAATGAGTTCGGTGGCTGCGGTGCCTTGCGGGACGGGGGTGCCTTGGGTGGCGATGTTTTCCTTGACGGTGACCGGTACGCCGTCGAGGGGGCCGGTCGGTTCCTGGCGCTGGTAGCGGGCCTCGGAGTCGCGGGCTGCCTGGCGGGCTCGGTCGGGGTCGAGCGCGTAGGTCGCTTGAAGGCGGGGTTCGAGTTCGTCGACGCGGGCCAGCACGTCGTCGATCACCTGCACGGGCGAGAGGTCGCCGGCGCGGTACTCCGCGACCAGTTCGATAGCGGTCAGATCGGCGAGGCTCATCTGCTGTCTCCAGTACGACGAAGCGGTGGTCGGGGTGGGCGCCCATGCGGCCGGGGAGGTTGCTGGGGCTGAGGCCGCGGCGGCCGGAGGGAAGGAAAGCGGAGTGGGCTGGATCAGCGGGGCGGGCTGGGTGGGTGGGTGGGTGGGTGAACAAATGGGCCGGGCGAACAGATGGGTGGGGCGATCTGGTGGGCGGGGCGATCGGGTGGGCCGGGCGAACAGATGGGTGGGGTGGACTGGTGGGTGGGGTGATCTGGTGGGCGGGGCGAACAGGTGGGCGGGGCGAACAGGTGGGCGGGATGAACAGGTGGGCGGGATGATCAGTTGGGTGGGGTGAAGCGGCCGTCGATGGCGGTCCAGCCGGCGTCTACGTGGAGGACCGAGCCGGTGACGAAGCTGGCGGCGTCGGAGGCTAGGTAGACGACGGCGCCGGCGAGTTCGTCGGGGGTGGCCCAGCGGTTGAGGGCGCTCTTGGCGGCGTACGCGTCGTACCAGGGCTGGTTGGCTTTGATCTGCTCGGTGAGTGGGGTTTCGACGACGCCGGGGGCGATGGCGTTGACGCGGACGCCGTGGGGGCCGAGCTCGGCGGCGGCGGTGCGGAGGAGCTGGACGAGGCCGGCTTTGGTTGCCGCGTACACCGATTGGCCTGGCTCGACGGTGGTGGCGCGGATGGAGCTGAAGCCGATGATGCTGCCGCGGCCGCGCTCGGACATTTGCTTGCCGAAGGCACGGATCAGGTCGAAGGAGGCGCGCAGGTTGAGCGCGACGACGCGGTCGAACTCCTCGCCGGTGTAGTCGAGGATGCGTTTGCGGACGTTCGTGGCGGCGGTGAAGACGAGGATGTCGACGGGGGCGAGGGTTTGGGCGGCGGTGGTGATCGCCTGCTCGTCGAGGATGTTCAGTTCGTACGGCGTGAGCGCGGCGTTGCCTTGGGCATCGGAGGTGTCGCGGCCAGCGTTGCTGAGAGCAACGGTCTGCTGTACGGCGGGGAGGTCGCGGTCGGCGCAGGTGACGTGGGCTCCGTGGGCGGCCAGGGCGAGGGCGGCCTCGCGGCCGATGCCGCTGCCGGCGCCGACGACCAGGGCGTGCCGGCCGTCGAGGCGGAACAGGTTCGCGTAGTCGTGCGGCACGGGGACCTCCCGGGGATCGGTGGGTGGGTCGGGATGTACGGCTCGGGTGGGGCGGGGTTTCAGGTCGGACGGTCGGGTGGGGCAGGGTGTTCGGGTCGGATGGTCAGGTGGGCGAGGTGTTCGGGCTGTCCGGGCGGGTCAAGGGTTGGGGCGGATGATGGCCATGCGGGTGGTGGTGAGCTCTTCGATGGCGAAGCGGGGACCTTCGCGGCCGGTGCCGGAGTCCTTCACCCCGCCGTACGGCATGACGTCGCTGCGGAAGCCGGGGACCTCGTTGACGACCACTCCCCCGACGTCGAGCTGGTCGATCGCGGCGAAGGCGGTGGACAGGGACGACGTGTAGACGGCGGCGTGCAGGCCGTAGCGGGTGTCGTTGACGACCTCGAACGCGGTCTCGATGTCGGGGACGGAGCGGATCGCGATGACCGGGCCGAAGATCTCCTCGTCCCAGGCCTGCTGGCCGTGTGGGAGGTCGAGAAGGACGGTGGGGCCGATGATGCGTGGATCGTTGCCCTGGGTCTGGTGGGCGAGGGTGGCGCCGGCGGTGACGGCTTCGTCGATCCAGCGGTTGACGCGGGTGGTGGAGCGCTCGTCGATGAGGGCGGAGACGCGGGTCGCGCTCTCGCGAGGGTCTCCGACCTTGACGGCGTCGAGGCGTGGGGTGAGTTCGGCGAGGAAGGCGGCGCGGACGGATTCGACGACGATGACGCGTTGGACGCTGATGCAGGCCTGGCCGGAGGCGTAGTAGCCGCCGCGGACGACGGCGTCGGCGGCCGCGGCGAGGTCGGCGTCCTCGGCGACGACCAGGGCGGAGTTGGAGCCGAGCTCCAAGAGGACCTTGGTGGGGGCTGCGTCGCGGGCGATCTGGTGACCTACTGCGGCTGAGCCGGTGAAGGAGACCGCGCCGATGCGGCGGTCGGTGGTGAGCGTGGAGCCGACGTCCACTCCCCCGGTGAGCAGCTGTACGGCCGACGCGGGGGCGCCTGCGGCTGTCAGGGCTTCTCGTACGAGGTGGACGAGGTAGAGGGTCGCGAGCGGGGTCTGGGGTGCGGGTTTGACGATGACCGGGCAGCCGGCGGCGAGCGCTGGGGCGATCTTGTGGGCGGCGAGGAGGAGCGGGTAGTTGAAGCCGGTGATGCCGACGACTACGCCGATCGGTTTGCGGACCCAGAAGCCGATCAGGTTCTCGCCGCTGGGGAGGAGGTCGAGCGGGACGGTCTCGCCGTGGAGGCGGGCGACCTCCTCGGCGGCGGTCTGCAACGTGAGGAGGGTGCGGTCGAGCTCGACCTCGCAGTCGACGCGGGGTTTGCCGGTTTCGAGGATGAGGAGATCGATGAACTCCTCGCGCTTGGTGGAGACGGTGGAGAGCGCTCCCTGGAGGGCTGACCTGCGGGTATGGGACGGGAGGTGGGCCACCTGGGAACGGATGGAGAGCGCGTTCTCGAGGGCCTGGTGGGCGAGGGCGGTGGTGCCGACGGGGGCTTGGGCGACGATTGAGCCGTCGTACGGGAAGTGGACGGGGGCGGTGGTGGGGGTTTCGACCCAGGAATCACCGATCGGGAGGCCGGAGGGGAACTGGAGTTCGATGGTCATGGGCGGGCACCCTTCGGGATGAGGTCTTGAGGAGTTGCGCCGGAGAGGGCCTTGGGGAGAGTGGGGATGGCGGCGACCAGGCGGCGGGTGTACGGGTGGCGGGGGGCGGCGTACACCTCGCCGGTGGTGCCGGTCTCGACGATCTCGCCGGCGTGCATGACGGCTACGCGGTCGCAGACGTGCTTCACGACGGAGAGGTCGTGGGAGACGAAGACGAGGGTGAGATCCAGTTCGTCGACGAGGTCGGAGATCAGGTTCAGGACCTGGGCGCGGACGGAGACGTCGAGGGCGCTGACCGGTTCGTCGGCGACGAGGATCTTGGGGTTGGGGGCGAGGGCTCGGGCGATCGAGATGCGCTGGCGCTGGCCGCCGGAGAACTGGTGCGGGAAGCGGTCGCCGGCGTCGGCGGAGAGGCCTACGGCGTCGAGGAGTTCTTTCACGCGGGCTGACGAGCTGGGATGGCCTTGGACGACGAGCGGTTCGGCGATGATGTCGCGGACGCGCATGCGGGGGTCGAGGGAGCTCATCGGGTCCTGGAAGACGAGCTGGAGGTTCTCGCGGAGGAAGCGCAGGCGGCGCTCGGGGAGGTGGGTGATGTCCTTGCCGTCGACAACTACCTTGCCGGAGGTCGGACGGTCGAGGGCGGCGATGATGCGGAGCAGGGTGGACTTGCCGCAGCCGGACTCGCCGACGATGCCGAAGCGTTCGCCGGGGTGAACGTCGAGGCTGACGCCGCGGAGGGCGTGGACTACCTCGGCACGTTTGAAGAGGGAGGTGCGGGGGCGGGGGTAGTCGCGGGTGACGTCGGTGACTTTGATGAGGGGCTCGGGGCGGGCCGTGTCGGACGGGCGCGGAAGCCGGGTGAGCTCAGGCATCGGGGGCTCCGGCGGGGTGGTGGCAGGCGTGGCCTGTGGTGGGGGTGCCGGTCCAAGGGGGTGGGGTGGTGCAGAGGTCGGTGGCTTGGGGGCAGCGGGTGCGGAAGACGCAGCCGTCGGGGAAGTGGCCGGCGGCGGGGACGGTGCCTTGGGTGGTGGGGAGGCGGCGGCGGGCCGGTTCGAGGGTGCTGACGGGGCCTGAGTCGGCGAATTCGAGGTCGGAGGCGGCGAGGAGGCCTTCGGTGTAGCGGTGGCGGGGGGCGGTGAAGACCTGGTGGACGGGACCGGACTCGACCACTCGGCCGCCGTACATGACGAGGACTCGTTGGCAGATCGTCGCGACCACGGCCAGGTCGTGGGTGATGAAGAGGAGGGCCGCGTCGCGGGCGGTGACGCCGCGGAGGATGAGGTCGAGGACCATCGCCTGGACGGTGACGTCGAGGGCGGTGGTTGGTTCGTCGCAGATGAGGAGGGTGGGATCGTTGGCCAGGGCAATGGTGAGGACTACTCGTTGCCGTTGGCCACCGGAGAGTTGGTGGGGGTAGGCGCGGGCGACGCCGGTCAGCTCGACGCGTTCGAGGAGGTCGACGGCGGCTGCTCGGGCGGTACGGCGGTTGGAGCGGGTGCGGTGGATGAGCATCGTCTCGGCGACCTGGTCGGCGATGCGCATGGTGGGGTTGAGCGCGGTCATCGGTTCCTGGAAGACCATCGCCAGGTGGTTGCCGCGGATGCGGGACATCCGGCGTTCGTTGGCGCCGATCAGGTCGTGGTCGATGCCGGCGAGGCGTACGGAGCCGGTCGCCGTCACGTCCTCGGGGAGGAGACCGAGCAAGCTGAGAGCGGTCAGGGACTTGCCGGAACCGGACTCGCCGATCAGCCCGACCCGCTCCCCCGGGCCGACCGTGAGGTCGACGTCGCTGACCAGTTGCAGGTCGCGGACGGAGACGGTGAGGCCTTGCACGGTGAGTACGGCTGGGGTGGTCGTCTCACTGATGACCTCCGGTGCTGGGGAAGTCATCGGCGGTCCTCCAACTTGGGGTCGAAATGGTCTCTCAGGCCGTCGCCCAAAAGGTTGAAGCCGAGGACAGCAAGGGCGATCGCCAGGCCTGGGAAGACCGCCAGGCGTGGTGCGGAGAAGAGGAACTCCTGCGACTCCTGCAGCATTCGGCCCCACGACGGCGTCGGTGGCGGTGTGCCGTAGCCGAGGAAGGACAGCGCTGCCTCGGCCAGTACGGCGATGGCGAAGGAGACCGAGGCCTGCACGGTGATCAGGCTGACCACGTTCGGCAGCACGTGCCGTACGGCGATCGGCAGCGGGCGACGCCCGGCGGCGCGGGCGGCGAGCACGTACTCGGTGCGCATCACCTGCAGCCCACCACTCCGGATCACGCGCACGAAGCTCGGGATGGTGGCGATGCCGATGGCAACCATCGCCGTCAACGTGCTCGCGCCGAAGACGGCGCCGAACATGATTGCCAGCAGCAACGCGGGAAAGGCCAGCAACAGATCGTTGGCGCGCATGACCAGCTCGCTCGACCAGCGGCGCGTCATCGCCGCGAGGATGCCGAGCGGTACGCCGATCACCGCCGCGACGCCGACCGCGACCAGCCCGACGAAGAGCGTCGTACGGGAGCCGACCATGAGCTGGCTGAAGATGTCCCGGCCGAACTTGTCGGTGCCGAGCCAGTGCGACCAGGACGGCGATGCCAGTCGCCCGGCCGGGTCGACCAGCGTCGCGTCGTACGGGGTCCAGACGAAGGAGACCAGGGCAAGTAGCACGATCAGCAGGACGATGAAGCCGCCGACGAGCAGGCTCGGGTTCCAGCGGCGACGCTGGACAGCAGAGCCGGTCAAGGCACTCATCGGCTCACCCGCAGCCGCGGATCGAGCGCGACGTACAGCAGGTCGACCAGGAAGTTGACCACCAGTACGGCGACCACGAGCACCATCACCACGGCCTGGACGACGAGCAGGTCGCGGTTCGACACCCCGTCGAGCAGCAGGCTGCCGAGGCCCGGGATGACGAAGACCCGCTCGACCACGACCGCGCCGATCAGCAGCGTCGCGAGCTGCAGACCGAGCACCGTCACGACCGGCACCGCAGCGTTGCGCAGCCCGTGCCGCCACAACGCGCGCAACGGTCGCAGCCCCTTGGCCCGCGCGGTCCGCAGGTAGTCCTCACGCAGCACCTCCAGTACGGCGCTGCGCACGTACCGCGTCAGCACGGCACCTTGCACCAGGCCGAGCGACAGCGCCGGCAACGCCAGCTGGCGCAGGAACATCCCCGGGTCCTCGGCCGGCGGCGTCCACCCGTTCGCGGGCAGCCAGCCGAGCTTCACCGCGAACAGCATGATCAGCAGGATCCCGGCCAGGAACGCCGGTACGGCGACGCCGACCTGCGACACCGCGGACAGCGCGAGCCCGGAGAGCTTGCGGTGCCGCGCCGCCATCACCGTCCCGGCCGGCGCGGCGACGAGCAGCGCGATCACCATCCCGACCACGACCAGCCACAACGTGACCTGGAACCGGTCGGTGAGCTGCGGCCCGATCTCGGCCTTCGAGATGTACGACGTACCGAAGTCGCCGTGCAGCAGCCCCGTCAGCCAGTCGACGTACTGGGTCGGCAGCGGACGGTCGAGCCCGAACTGCCGGCGCAGCTCGGCGACCGCCTCGTCGGAGGCGTTGACGCCGAGCGCGACCCGCGCGGGATCGCCGGGCAGCACGGCCAGGAACGCGAACACCAGCACCGAGCTGACCGCGAGGCTGACCAAGAGCACAACGGTGCGCTCGACCAGGCGCAGGATCATCGCGACAGCGTCGACAGGTCGAGCGACTCGGTGATCGCGTTCTGCGGCAGGCCCTTCACGTCCTTGTCGGCGACCATCAGGTTCGGGATCAGGAACAGCCAGTCGCCCGCCGCCTGCTCCGACAGCCGCCGGGCCGCCTTCTTCATCTCGCTCACCTGCGTCGCCTCGTCACCGGCGTCGGCCGCGGCGAGCGCGGCCTGCAGCGTCGGGTCGTCGTACCGGGTGTAGTACTTCGCGTTGAAGACCGCACCGAGGTCGCGCGGCTCGACGTGCGCGATGATCGACAGGTCGTAGTCGGCGTTCTTCAGTACGGCGGTCAGCCACGCGGCCGGGAACTCGAGCTGGTCGATCTGCACCTTCAGCCCGGCCTGCTCCAGCTGGCTCTTCACGACCTGGCCGCAGGAGGTTGCGTACGGCAACGTTGGCAAGCGCAATCGAAGTGTCTTGCCGGTGGCACCTGCTGCCTGCAGCAACGACTTCGCCTTGCTCAGGTCGTACGGCGCGACGCCGGTCAGGTCCTCGTACCAGGGATCGGTCGGCGGGACCATCGAGCCGATCAGCTTGCCGCGGCCGGCCCAGCAGGTGTCGAGCAGCGCCTTGTGGTCGATCGCGGAACGGATCGCCTGCCGGACGCGGAGGTCGTTCAGCGGCGCGCGGGAGTTGTTGAACGACAGCAGCACCTCGCCGTTCGTCGTGCCCTCGATCACCTGGTACTTGTCGTTGCTGGTGAACTGGCTCAGCGCCTCGGGCGCCTGGACCGTGCCGATCACGTTGATCGTGCCGGTGAGCAGCGCGTTGTTCAGCGCGGTCGGGTCCTTGAAGTACTTCAGCGTGACCTGGCCGAAGTGCGGCTTGGTCCCCCAGTAGGCGTCGTTGCGCTGCAGCACGATCGAGTCGCCGCGCTTCCAGCCGCCGAGCTTGTACGGGCCGGTGCCGACCGGCTCGGTGGCGAGCTTGTCGACCCCGGTCTTGGAGAACATCGCGCCGATCCGCGTCGTCATCCGGAACAACCAGTCGTTGCTCGGCTTGGCCAGCGTGACCTGCAACTCGGTCGGCGAGACGGCCTTCGCGGTCTGCACCACGTCCATCGCGGCCTTCAGCGAGGTCGTCCACTTGGTCTTCACCCGGTCGATGCTGAACACCGCGTCGTCGGCCGTGAACGCCTGGCCGTTGGTGAACTTCGCGGTGTCGACCAGGGTGAAGCTGTAGGTCTTCCGGTCGGCCGACACCTTCCAGGACTTCGCCAGGTCCGGGACGATCTTGCCGCTCTCGTCCTGTTTGACCAGCCCGTTGTACACGTTGCCGAGCAGCGCCTGCGGGATCGCGGCACCGTCGGTGGTGGTGAAGTCCAGACTGGCCGGCTCGGCGACCAGCCCGATCGCGAGCGCGTCGTCCGCGCCGGGCGAGCCCGACCCCGAGGACGAGCCGGAACCGGCCGAGCAGCCCGCGACGGCCAGCAACGCGGCCGATCCGAGCAGCGCGACCACGGGGCTGAGGTAGGACTTCACGCAAGAACTCCTGAACTTGGTCGGAGAGTGTGGCCCCTAGTCTGCCGCCCGGCGAGCAGCAGACCTGGAGCCACGCCCTCGGGCAAACCGGTTCACTAGGTTCGTCCGACCATCAGCACCTGTCAAGCAAGCATTGGCCGCGGTCCTCGCCGGCGTGCGCCGTGCTTGCTGCCGACCGACGCGTTGCGTGATGACTGCTGCCTTGTACGACGAGTGGCGCGTTGTACCGCGTCAGTCGTCGAAATACGCGTCAGTCGTCACGAACCGGAGCAGTCGTCGTACACGGGGGGCCGTCGGCGTGGGCCGGAGCAGGCGTCGTACACCGGGACAGTCGGCGTGGACCGGAGCAGTCGTCGTACACCGGGACAGTCGGCGTGGGCCGGGGCAGTCGTGATGCTGCGGTTGTTGGGTCAGCTGCGGTGTCGGGCGGGGCCGGCTCGGTTGACGGCACGGTGGAGGCGGGCGGCAAAGGCGGCCGGTGTGGACAGGTCGGACCAGGTCGCGCGGACGACCTGGTAGCCGAGATCGCGGATCCGGTCCTCGCGGAGCTTCTCCGCGACCAGCGCGTCCCGGTCGGCGTACTTGCCGGTGCCGTCGAACTCCACCACGACGTCCCACTCCGCGAGGAGGAAGTCGACGCGGGCCACGAACTCGCCGGAACGGTCGGTGATGACCGCCTGCGGGATCGGTGCCGGCAGGCCGAGGACCGCCAGCAGGACGCGCATCCGCGACTCACCGACCGACTCCGCCCGGCCGTCCCCGAAGGCGACGGCCCGCAGGGCTGCCCGTACGCCGTGGCGCCGGCCGAAGCGTCGTACGAGCTCGAGCAGTTCGTCGGTGGTGGCCAGGCGGGCGCGCAAGGCTGCGTCCACCACCGACACCGCGACCGGGTAGGACGTGGACAGGATGGACTCCACCACGGCCCTCGGCGCCGGTGTCACCTGGACCTCACCGATCACGGTGACGGCGCCGATCGCCGGCTCGGCGACGTGCTGACACACGTGCCGCCCCGAACGCCCGGGGCCGCGCAGGTTGGTGAGGTGAACTCGGCGTAGATCCAGATCGCTGATCTCGAGCCCGTGGAGGATCAGCGCCGACTGATGGCTGATCACTGCTCGACCGCCGAGCCGCCGGAAGTACGCTCTGGCGACCCGGGAGTGGACCCAGGCTTCCCTCTCCCACGTCGGCATGGACCGTACGCCGGCATCAGTCTCGGCGTACGCGCCGCGGCAGAGCCTCACCCACCGCCCGGCGCGAACTCGCTGAGCGATCTCCGCGTCCGAATAGCCCGCTTCGATGGCATCACCTCGCCCGAACCAGCCGCCGCGCCCGGCGGCGACCACCACAAGTCTCGTTCACACCTTTAACATGCCGCCGTCCCGCTGCCCCAGGCGCGCCGATTTGCCTGCCTGTGGACAGCCGACTGCTTCCTTGTTCCACGACTGACGCCGTCCATCGGAGCAGTCGTCAAAATCCGCAGCAGTCATCACGAATGGCGCTAGCCGGCGGGCAGAGTGGGGCCGGGAGCTGGGCGGCCGGGGCCTCGGGCCGAGAGTCGGGCCGCGGGCCGGGCGGTGCCGGGGCGGGGGCGGGGCGGGGGCGGGGCGGGGCCGGGGCGGGCCGGGCCGGGCCGAGGCTGGGCGGGCTGGGCGGGCTGGGCGGGCCGGCCGGGCCGACCGGGCGGGTCGGGCCGGGCTGGCCGGGTTGGGGCGGACCCCCCGGCCTGGGCCGGACGGGGGCCGGGCCGGGTGGGAGGTCGGGGCGGGCCCCGGTCTGGGCGGGGCCGAGGCCGGGCGGCACCGGCGGGAGGGCCGGGTGGGAGAGCCGGGTGGGAGAGGTCAGGGCCGACCCCGGTCTGGGGCGGGGGCCGGGCGGAAGGGACTGGGGGCGGAGACCAGCCTGGGCGCGGACCGGCGAGACCAGCCTGGGCGCGGACCGACGGCCGGGGGCGGAGACCAGCCTGGGCGCGAGCCAGCCAGACCAGCCTGGGCGCGGACCGGCGAGACCAGCTTAGGCGCGGACCGACGGCCGGGGGCGGAGACCAGCCTGGGCGCGAGCCAGCCAGACCAGCCTGGGCGCGGACCGGCGGAGGGTCCGGGGCGGAGACCGGGTTTGGGCGGACTCAGCGGGAGGGGCTGGGGGCAGAGACCGGGCTTGGGCGGACCCAGCGGAGAGACCGGGGGCGGAGACCAGCCCCGGCTGGCCCCGGACGGGGCCGAGTCCGGGGCCCGGGGCGAGCCAGACCGGGGCGTCGGCCTGCGGACCCGGCGCCGGTTAGGTGTCGTGTTCCACTACGCGGACTCGGGGGACCTTGAGCTCCTTGCGGACTCGGGTGGTCCAGTCGGAGCAGACGAAGCGGGCCGCGGTTTCGGGCCAGGCGACGACGATCACCTCCTGGCTGTTGGTGCTGTTCACCAGGGTGCGGAGCGCGAGCAGGATCTCGCCGTGCGTGATCGACACGTTGACCGCGCCGGGGTTGCGGCCGCGGAGGCGGCGTGAGCTGTGCTCGATCACCGAGGCGAGGTCGTACTGCGGGTCCGCGAGCGCGGTCGCCGTACCGGACTGGGCGCGATTGTGCACCGCACCGCCGGACAGGCCGGCGACGTCCGCGAAGCTGCTCCCGAGCAACGCCATCGGACCGGCGATTCCTTCGGTCGGATGGCTGGAGACGAGCAGGTGGTAGTTCACTGCGTCGTCGTGTCTCGCGTGCAGGGCGGCGACCCGTACGGCGTCGCCCTCACTCATCTCACGCTCGATGAGTACCACCACGTCATGGGTCATGGTTGGCTCCCTTCGCCGACACTTCCTTTGTACTCCGCTCCCCCGCGTCCGTCGCCGCTGCGCCGCGGCACGTCATCGGAATGTGAGGCTTCGGCAACTTTGACGGGCTGCAACCACGGACTGGGGGTGGAGTGGGAGTGGCTTCGCTCGGCGCTTCCGCCGACTTGGGTGGGACGTGAGTGCGTCGCTCGCTTGCCCTTCCACCGACTTGGGGACGGCCGCCGCTGGGGGTGCGCGCCGGGGTGGGGTGGGTGACTGGGCGGTGAGCGACCGGGTCCGGGTGTACGACCGCCCGGAGGACAACCCGGCCGGAGGACGCCCGGGCCAAATGGGCCACCGGGCGGGGTGGCCGACGGACGACCGGGGCCGTTGGGCTTGCTGGGTCGCTCCGGCGGCGGCTGGGGTGCTCGCGGGGCGGGCGGTCAGTGGGTGGTGAGGCGGGCCCTGGTGTCGGGGGTCAAGGGGGACAGCAGGGCTGGGGCCGCGATGAGGTTGTGGGTGGTGGGGTCGAGCAGGCGGGGGTGCAGGGCGTAGACCGTGGCGCCTGGGGGTGGGGTGAGGTTGTCGGCGGAGACGACGGCGACGAAGTCGGCGCGGTGGGCGGCGTCGGAGTCCCAGACGCGGTCGGGTTCGCGGCGGGTGGTGAGGCGGCGGGCAAAGGTGGTGGTGTCTTCGTCGGGGGTGCGGACGTAGCCGACGACGGAACCGTCGGCGCAGCGGACCACGACCTCGTCGGTACGGGCCGCGGCGTGCCAGCAGGCGATCTCCCAGAGGGAGACGCGGTCGCCGGAGCCGTGGACCTCTTCGAGAGCGGCTGACATCAGGGCGAGCCGGCCGGCGTACTTGGCGATGCTGTGGCGGTACCCGGCGGCGCTGAGGTTGACGTCGTACCAGCGCAGCTCCTCGGTCTGCAGGTCGACGCCGAACGGCATCAGGATCTTCGCCGGGCCGGACAGGTCGAAGCGGTCCTCGACGGCGGTGGGGTCGAACAGGCCCGATGGGCGACGCATCACGCCGGTGAAGCCGCGGCGCAGGCGGTCGAAGGGGACGTTGTTGTAGCTGAAGACGACGGGCAGCAGGTAGCGACCGCCGACTCGGCGTACGGCGGTGAGGTCGAGGTCGACGAACTCGGTCGCGCCGAGCGGGCCGGGCGCGGAGGTGAGGTCGCCGGAGTGGACCAGGGCGTCCTGGTCGAAGCGCAGGCGGGTGTAGTCGCAGAGGCCAACGAAGCGCCACTCGGTGTCGAAGACCGCGACGGACAGGTCGAGGTCGACGCGCTGGTTGGGCGGCTCCTGCCAGTGCAGGAAGAGGCGGAGCTCGTCGTCGATCGGGATCGGCTGGGCACTCCCCCGGGTCATCCGCAGCAACGTCGACGAGGTGGCGCGTTCGGAGCCGGGGGCGGCGAGGAGGTTGAGGTCCTCGTCGAGGAACGCGCGACGCAGGCGCGGCAAAGCGCTTGCCCTGCGCAACAGCTCGGCGACGAGGAGGCCGGCCAGCGCGGCGGCGAGCGGGGCGGGAAGGGGGTCGCGTTCGTCGACGGTGGTCCAGACTTTCGTCGTGCCGCCGCGGGGGAAGAACAGGCGCAGATCGCCTGGTGGGGTGCGGATCTGGCCGAGCGCGGCGGTGAGGACGACGGGCGAGACGTCGGAGACGGCGGTGCCGAGAGCTTCGACCAGTACGCCGTGCGCGTCCGGCGGGACAACCCGTGCGAGGTGCACGAGACGGCGCACGAGCTCGCCCGGACGCTGACGCAGGAGATCGAGCGCTGCGACTGGACGGTCTGCCGCGAAGGCGCCCTCGACCCGGCTGGCGAACGTGCTGGCCGCAAGCCGTACGCCGGCTGCGGGCGTGGGCTCCAGGCGGATCCAGGGGTGGCTGGCGACCTCCGACAGGACCGCGCGGTGGGCCGGTGTTGCTGGGTCCAGCACTGTGCGGCGGATCAGGGCGAAGGCTGTCGCGGCCGATGGGTAGCGGGTTGCGTGCTCGAAGGGGTGGAGGTTTTCGGCGAGGCGTTTCCAGGCGCGTTCGTGGCGGTGGAGGTCTTCGACGAGCGCTTCCAGTGGTAGACGATCGAGGTGGGAGAGGATCACGCGGCGGAGAGCGCGTGGGAGCGAGCGGCGGCGTACGGGTGGAGTGCGGAGGCCGGGGTCGGCGTCCATCAGGACGTACAGGAGTCGGAGTGCGTCGGTGGCGGTTTCGAGCAGGTCGACGACTGACGGGTGCCGCTGCATGAGCTGGGCGATGACGACCGCTCGGGTTTCGCGGACCGGGATGACTGGTGGGAGCCAGGTCGGGTCGGCGTGCTGCAGCAGTACGGCGAGGTCGGTGCGATCGACCACGGACAAGGGGGATCGGCGCGCCAGGAGGTCGGCCGCGGTGGTCCGGGCGGCGCTGGAAGGTGCGAGGCCGAGCAGGCGGAGGCGATCGCCGTCGACCGGACTGAAGGAGCCCGACACCTCATCGAACGACGGCTCGAGGAACGGGTCCTCCGGGTCGATCCGCCGCAGGCACAACGGGCACGCGCTGAAGTCGGAGCCGTCCCAGCAAGCCCGGCAGACCAGATGCGCGCACGGCGACACCGGGTGCACCTTGCCGACCTCACCGCACAGCACGCACGGCTGCTCGGGCTCCTGCAGAAGGCGGGCGAACACGCGGTTGACGTAGAAGGTCTCGGTATTGCCCGGCACGCTCTCCGGGAAGCCGCGGAACAGCGGGACGTGCTGGGCGTCCGCTCCGGACTCCTGGTCGAGCAGGGCGAGCAGGTCGCGGCCGAAACCGGTCAGGGCCAACGGGTTGAGGCCGGCGGCGTACCGGTAGAGGGGGACGGACATCAGGAAGCCGCGCTGGATCAGGTCGGCCTGCAAGGCGCCGAGGCCGGCCTGGGTGGTCAGTGGACGCTTCAGCCACTGCCAGGCCGAGCGGCGGACCGCTGGGGTGAGGAGGTCGCCGTCGACCAGCCGTCGGCGGCGCAGCAGCACCGCGGCCAGCGCCTCCGGCATCGGACCTCCCGGCATCGAACGGAAAGGAGTGCCAGGGGCGGAGAGCGGACGCGCTACCAGGCCTTGGAAAGGAGAAGGAAGCACGCCCAGGAGCCGCCCCTGGCACGAAGAACGCTACCGCCCACCACCGACAGTTTTCGCGGGTCCGGGGAGCGATGCTCCACCCGGGAGAAGAACTCCGGTACCAGGGTCGGGGCCGCCCCGCCCAGACCCCGGTACCGAAGAACTCCAGAATAGAGGGACCGGGCAAACCCAACGACACCCGGGCCACCCAGGTGGCACTGATTCGCCGCGAGCAAACCCTTGATCCACGGCAGGTGCCGGCGAAGGGATTCCCCTGTTCGTCACAGTGGGCAGGTGTGACAGCACTGGTTGTGGTTAAGGTCTCTGCATGGTTGGTGGGGTGGAGGTCGAGCGTGCGCGCTGGCGGGACGTCTTCGGGCACGCGGAGTTCCGGGCGTTGTTCTTCGCGGGGATCCTGTCCGTCGCCGGTGATCAGTTGGCCCGGGTGGCGCTGTCGGTCCTCGTCTACGAGCGCACCGCGTCGGCCGGACTGACCGCTCTCACCTACGCGCTGACCTTCATCCCGGACCTCGTGTTCGGCCCGCTGCTGGCCGGTTTCGCCGATCGCTACCCACGCCGTCAGGTGATGATCGTCACAGACCTGGCCAGGGCCGTCGTGGTGGCGGCGATGGCGATCCAGGCACTCCCCCTGTGGTCGGTCATCGTGCTGCTGCTTGGCCTGCAGGCGTTCGGCTCACCGTTCAACGCTGCCCGCGCCGCGACGCTGCCGGTCGTGCTGCCGGGCGACCACTACGTCCTGGGCAAGGCCGCCAACGACATGGTGGTCCAGTTCAGCCAGGTGCTCGGCTTCGGGACCGGCGGTGTGATCGTCGTCGCCGTCGGCGTCTCCGGCGGCCTGCTGCTCGACTCCGGCACGTTCCTGCTGTCGGCCGCGCTGATCGCCATCGGCGTACGGAGTCGTCCGGTACCGGCCAAGGAGGGCGCCGATGAGGACGCACGGCGCAGCTACTTCAGTGACCTGGTCGCAGGAACCTCACTGGTCCTCCGTACGCCGAAGCTGCGCGCGCTGATCTCTCTGGCGGCCGTCGCCGGCTTCTACGTCACCGTGGAGGGCCTCGCCGTCCCGTACGCCGACGCCATCGGCCAGGGCAAGGAGGCGTCGGGCCTCCTGCTGGCCGCCAGCCCGGCCGGAGCCGTGCTGGGCATGTGGCTGATCACCCTCATCTCGCCTGAGCGCAGGATGAAACTGATCGGGCCGCTGGCGGCAGGTGCGTGTGTCCCACTGGTGCTGTGCGCGCTCGAGCCCAGCCTGCTGCCCACCGTCGGGTTGTGGGCGCTGTCAGGTCTCGCGTCGGCGTACCACCTGCCCACGAGTGCCGCCTTCGTCCAGGCTGTGCCGGACCACCAAAGGGGGCAGGCCTTCGGTGTGGCCAGCACTGCTCTCAAGAGCAGCCAAGGGTTCGGCATCCTGCTCGCGGGCGGGCTCGCCGAACCGCTCGGTGCACCGCGGGCGCTGGCCGTGATGGGCGGCGCGGGCACGCTGGCCGCGGTCGCGGCGGGCGCGGCCTGGGCACGCGCCCACCGGGCGGCGGCAGATCCCCGGTAATTCGCCGTACGGTGAAACTCGAATAGCGATCGGGAATCACCGGGGTTTGAATGTAAGAGGGCAGTAAAGATTTACCGACGGTCACCAGTCGTTGCTGGCCGTACGAACATTTCCGGCAAACCAGTCGTTGCTGCCGCCGACGAGCCAGTCGTTGCTGCCACCGGTGAACCAATCGTTGCTCCCACCAGCGAACCAGTCGTTGCTGCCACCGGTGAACCAGTCGTTGCTGTGACCCGTGGTGCGCGTCGTCTTAGCCATGATTCTCGACCCTTCCGAACAACTGTTTGAGGATTACCCCCGGGGGTGGGGGTGACCTGAAGTGAGCAAGCCACTACGATGACTTCAATACCGTTCAGGCTGAACAGTGTGAGGCTAATGATGATTCTGATCGGTCGGAGCGGTTGGGTGCCACCCCGGCAATGGAAACTGTGGTCGCTGCCGCCCACCGCCCTGGGGTACGTGATCGCGGTCGACGTGGTCGCGTTCGTGATCACGGCGCTGGCGGTACGGGCATCGATCATCGGTGGGCCGATCACCTCCGCGGAGTGGACGGCGTTCGCCGTGCTGGCGGTCGCCTCGACGCTGCACCTGGAGTCCGCCCGCGGGATCGAGCGGCGCCGGGAGATGGCCGCCAACACGTCCCCGCACACGAACCTCAAGTGCCTGTGGTTCTTCGCCAGCCTGCTGCTGCTGCCGCTGTCGCTGGTGATCCCGCTGATCGTGCTGTCGTACCTGTACTCGTGGTTCCGGGTCTTCGGCCGGACCATCGCGCACCGCAAGATCTTCTCCAACTCGACCTGCATCCTGGCCAGCGCCGCGGCGGCCGCCGTACTGCGCGGCGGTGGCCTGCTCACCGAGCCGCGGGTGCCGACCGACTTCTGGTCCCTGCTGGTCGTCCTGTCCGCCGCGGCGACCTGGTGGCTGGTCAACTACGCGCTGGTCGTCGGCGCGATCCTGATCTCCTCCCCGGAGGCCAAGGCCAAGGACGCGCTCGGCGAGCTGTCCCACCAGCTGGTGATCTGCGCCGGACTGGGCCTCGGCATCGCGATCGCCGCGCTCCAGTCGTCGTACCCGTGGGTCGTGCCGGTCCTGATGGTGACCGTGCTCGCCCTGCACCGCGACCTGCTGCTGCCTCAGTACCAGCGCGCCGCCGGTGTCGACGTGAAGACCGGGCTGGCGACGCCGTCGTACTGGGCCAACGCCGTACCGCTCGAGCTGGCGCGGGCAGAGTCCCTGCGCAGCCGCGTCGGTCTGCTGATGCTCGACCTGGACAAGTTCAAGGAGATCAACGACACCTACGGGCACCCGGCTGGTGACCGGGCGCTGCGGGCCGTCGGTGAGAGCGTGCGCGCCGAGGTGCGGCAGGGTGACCTGGTCGCCCGCGTCGGCGGTGACGAACTGGCGGTGCTGCTGCCCGGCGCCTCCGAGGTGGAGGTGCTGGAGGTCGCCGAGCGGATCCGTGACCGGCTCAGCGCACTGACGGTCTCGGTGGAGACCGTCTCC
Organism: Kribbella sp. DT2; assembly: GCF_049844575.1. Classification (NCBI taxonomy): domain Bacteria; kingdom Bacillati; phylum Actinomycetota; class Actinomycetes; order Propionibacteriales; family Kribbellaceae; genus Kribbella; species Kribbella sp. DT2. The sequence goes on from NZ_JBNCLH010000021.1 coordinate 18,274, forward strand.
AACCGGACCGCGATCATCAGCGGTGTCCCGGCCTCGTTCGGTGCCGCCGTCTACCCCGACGTCGCCGGCACCATGGACCAGTTGATCCTGGCCGCCGACAACGCCCTGCTGACCGCCAAGCGCGGCGGGCGCAACCAGATCGTCTCCGCCCGCCCCAACCCGCCGGTCGACCACCAGCCGATCGACAACTGACCACTGTCGACGGCGCGCCTCGGCGCGCCGTCGACGCACAGGGCTCAGGACAGGTGTGGTCATCGGCGGACCTCCTACCTACTAGATGCCCGCCAAGGCCCTGCCCCTAACCCCGCCCGCTGCGACGCCCTGGCGTCAGGCGTGGTCCCCGTCGAGCAGCTCGTGCAGCTTCGCGACGGCGTCGGTGATGTCGCCGTAGCTCTGCTGAGCGGCCCGCGACTCGGCACTGATCACCCCGCACCGGTGCACCCGCCGGAAGTCGCCGTACGGGAACTTGTAGCGGCCCTTGGTCTCCTCCCCCATCGAGGTGTCGACACCGAGGTACCACTGGGCGTAGTCGTCCCAGCCGTGCTTGTCCAGGTAGTCGTTCTCCTGGTCCGCGCTCGGCGCGTGCTCGCTCCAGTCGTCCCGCTCGTCGCGCTGGAGCTGCCCCTGCTTGATCAGGTGCTTGGCGTGGTCGAACGCCTTCTTGTTCAGTTCGACAGTCATCGGTAGAACCTCCTCACCACCCCCGGTTCCCCTCGGGCCGATGGGCTAACTGACGCGGATCAGGGCCTTGCCGACGAGCTCGCGAGACGTCATGGCGCGGTGGGCCTCGGCGAGCTGGTCGAGGGGGTAGACGCGGTCGATGACCGGGACCAGTTCGCCTCGGGCCGCGCGGGTGAGGACCTCGGTCGCGGAGACGGTCGTCGTGGTGGTGTCGACGCGGAGGTCGCGGATGCCCTTGACGGTGATGTCGCGGCGCTCGGCCTCGGCTTCGTCGTACGACGCGAAGCCGCCGCTCGGGGCTCCGTGGGCGGAGAACCAGCCGTGGTCGGCGGTCACGGTGAAGGCCGTGGCGCCGAGGGTGCCGCCGGCGCCTTCGAAGACGATGCCCGCGCCGGCGCCGTTGGTTGCTTCCAGCACCGTCTTCTCCCAGCCCGGTCGGCTGTAGTCGATCACGACGTCGGCGTGGTGGGCCTTCACCAGGTCGAGCTTGGCCTCGCCTCGCGCGGCGGCGATGACGTGGGCGCCGGCCTGGTGCGCGAGCTGAACCAGGAGGATGCCCATGCCGCCGGCGGCCGCGGTGACGAGCACGTGCTTGTCGGCCAGGTCGGGGGCGAGCTCTTCGAGCATGAGGGCGGTGTAGCCGTCGCCTGAGACGGCGACGGCGGTCTCCAGGGTGAGGCCGGCGGGGACTTCGAGCAGACCTTCCGCGGGGGCGACGGCTTGTTCGGCGTGAGCGCCGAAGGAGGCGGTCCGGCCGGTCACGGTCTTGCCGATCCAGTCGGCAGTGACGCCGTCGCCGACCGCGCGGACGACGCCGCCGAAGGAGCTGCCGGGGACGTACGGCGGAGTGACGTCGAAGAATCCGCCGTGCTGCCCGGAGCGGATCGCGGTCTCGACGAAGATCAGGTCGGTGAGCTGGACGTCGACGAGGACCTCGCCGGGGCCGGGTGTGGGAGCCGGGAGGTGCTGGAGCTGGATCACGTCGGCGTCGCCGAAGGCGGTCACCACTGCTGCGCGCATTGTCGTTGTCATGACGCCACGGTGCTACCTGAACGTTGGTTGAGGTCAAGTTGTCGGTGCGGCCGCGTAGCCTGCGTGCGTGGTCGAGGTCGTCTTCCTGCCTGCCGACCCGCCGCGCGCGGGCCGGCTGGCGCTGTACGGCGAGGGCGTGGACGGGGACGAGCGGATCGAGCTGGTGCAGCCGCGCGGGGACCGGGTGCGGCGGGTGATGGTGCCGGCGCAGCTGTTGACGGTCGAGGAAGCGATCGAGTACCTGAGTGTCGACGAAGTCAGCGCGGCGGGCGCCGGGACCTGGGAGGCGGGGTCCAGCGCGACGGGCGGAGCGGCCGCGGGGTGGGGCACGGTTGCGGGCAGCGGGAGTCGGCGGGCGTGGGCAGCCGCTCTGTGGGCCGGGTTCGGGCTGATCGGGCGCGGCCGGATCGTGCCCGAGGTGAGCTCGGCCGGGTTCGGGGCCTGGCGGGTGGCTCCGCTCGATCCGATGGATCGGGGCTGGTTGAAGAACCTGGCCGCCGCGATGCCGGCGTACGGGCATGCTCTGCCGGTGGCGGGCTCCAAGCCGTTGCGGCTGATGGGTGCTGACGAGCTGGTGCGGGCGTTCTGGGATGCGCTGGCCGACACCCTCGTGCGGACTCCCGCGGCGGCGGTCGCCGTACGGGCTGGGGCGGCGGCGTTCGCTGAGGTGGAGCCGCGGGAGCTGACCGGGCCGACTGACTGGCTGAGTGAGACGGCGCTGGCGGAGGAGGCCGGCGCGCGGCTGGTGCTGCGGATCGAGCCGCCTGATCACCTGGAGGACTTCCGGGCTGTGCTGCAGCTGCGGAGTGGGGTCGACCCCAGCCTGCTGGTGGACGTGGCCGACGTGTGGAGCGCACCTCCCGCCGTACTGGCCGCACTGGGCGAGCGGGCCGAGACGGACCTCCTGCTGGCGTTGCGGCGAGGTGCACGCGTGTGGCCGCCGCTGACTGCCGCGCTGGAGGACGCAGCGCCCGCTGACATCACCATCGACGACGACGCGCTGGACGACCTGGCCGCAGACAGTACGGCGCTCGACGGCGCGGGCATCGAGGTGCTCTGGCCGGCTGAGCTCTTCGCCGGCGAGCTGGCTGTGCGCGGCTCGGTACAGGCGACTCCGACGCCGACGGCGGTGAGTGGACCGGACTTCAACCTGCAGGACCTGCTGGCGTTCAAGTGGCGGCCGACCCTGGACGGGTCGGAGCTGACCGAGCAGGAGATCACCGCGCTGGCCGAGGCGAAGCGCCCGATGATCCGGATGCGCGGCCGCTGGGTGCGCATCGACCAGGACCTGGTTCGCAAGCTCCGCCGGGGTACGTCGCGCAAGCTGACCGGGGCCGAGGCGCTCGCGGCGGCGCTCACCGGGCGGGTCGAGGTGGACGGCGAGTTGGTCGCGTTCGAGCCGAGCGGTTCGCTGGAGACGATGGTCGACCGGCTGCGCACGGGCCCAGGAGCCAACCGGGCCCCGGCCACGGACGAGTCCGGACCGACAGCGCACGAGTCCGCCGGCGAGGGCGAACTCTTCGCCGAGCCCGCAGGACTGCACGCGACGTTGCGCGACTACCAGCGCCGCGGCGTCGCCTGGATGGCACAGCTCGCGGAGCTAGGCCTGGGCGGATGCTTGGCCGACGACATGGGCCTGGGCAAGACGATCCAGGTGATCGCGCTGCACCTCCACCTGTCCGGGCGCGGCCGCGGGCCGACGCTGGTGGTCTGCCCGTCGACGCTGCTCGGGACGTGGGAGCGCGAGTTCGCGAAGTTCGCGCCTGCTGTCGCCGTACGGCGCTATCACGGCGGGGCTCGGTCGTTGAGCGATCTCGGTGAGGACGAGGTCGTGCTCACGACGTACGGCGTGGTCCGGCAGGACCATCGCGTGCTCGGCGAGCTCCGCTGGGGCCTGGTCGTGGCCGACGAGGCCCAGCACGCGAAGAACCCGCTCTCCCGAACCGCCCGCGCGCTCAGGACGTTGCCAGGAGCAACCAGAATCGCCCTCACCGGTACGCCGGTGGAGAACCGGCTGTCCGAGCTGTGGTCGATCCTGGACTGGGCCGCGCCCGGCCTGCTCGGCACGCTCGAGCGGTTCCGCCAGAGCCTCGCCGTACCGGTCGAGCGGTACCACGACGCCGAGGCGACCGCCCGGCTCGCCCGAGTGACCCGGCCGTTCCTGCTGCGGCGGCGCAAGATCGATCCCGGGATCGCGCCGGAGCTGCCGCCGAAGACCGAGCACGACGTCGTCGTACCGCTGACGACCGAGCAGGCGACGCTGTACCAGGCGGTCGCCCGGGAGACGCTGGCCAGGATCGAGCAGGCGAAGGGGATCGAGCGGCGCGGCCTGGTGCTGAGCCTGCTCACGCAGCTCAAGCAGGTCTGCAACCACCCGGCGCAGTTCCTGCACGAGCCCGGTCCGCTCCCCCGGCGCTCCGGCAAGCTCGCGGCGCTCGACGAGCTGCTCGACGTCATCCTCGCCGAGGGCGAGTCGGTGCTGATCTTCAGCCAGTACGTCGAAATGGGCCGCCTGATCGAGGCGCACCTGGCGGCGCGGCAGATCGGGTCGCTGTTCCTGCACGGCGGCATCGGCGTCCGCCGGCGCGAGCAGATGGTCGAGCAGTTCCAGGCCGGTGAGCAGCAGGTGTTCCTGCTGTCGCTCAAGGCGGGTGGCGTCGGGCTGACGCTGACCAAGGCGACCCACGTCGTGCACTACGACCGCTGGTGGAACCCGGCGGTCGAAGATCAGGCGACGGACCGCGCGTACCGGATCGGGCAGGACCAGCCGGTGCAGGTGCACCGGCTCGTCACCGAGAACACGCTCGAGGACCGGATCGCGACGGTGATCGCGGCCAAGCGTGACCTGGCGGATGCCGTGATCGGCTCGGGCGAGGCGTGGCTGAGCGAGCTGTCGGACACGGAGCTGACTGAGCTGGTCGAGCTGACGACGGCGCCGGTGAAGGCCGGGTCGGCGAGTGCCCACAACCCTTCTGCTGTTGGGAAAACGCCGACCGGAGGAGTGGCGCCGTGAGTACCGACGAGACCCCGGCCCGCGAACGCGCGCCGTGGCGCAACTGGCGCGGCGGCGGCGAGAACGCCGGATTGCCCGCGGCCAAGGGACCGGGCGCGCGACGACCATTCGGTACGACGTGGTGGGGCAAGGCCTGGCTCGAGGCGCTGGAGCACCGGGCTCGGCTCGATCCGAACCGGCTGAGCCGCGGACGCTCGTACGCGCGGCGCGGGAGCGTGCTGGAGCTGACGGTTGCCCCGGGCGTCGTCCGGGCGGAGGTGCAGGGCAGCCGCGTCACGCCGTACGGGGTGACTGTGGAGGTCAGAGCGTTCACGGATGCCGAGTGGGACGCGGTGCTCGACGTGGTGTCGGCGCAGATCGGGCGGGTCGCGGCGTTGCTCGACGGCGAGCTGCCGCCGGAGCTCGTGGACGACGTACAGGCTGCTGGGCTGGAGCTGCTGCCGGGTGCGGGTGAGGTGCGGACCGCGTGCAACTGCCCGGACTTTGCCGTTCCCTGCAAGCATTCGGCGGCGGTCTGCTACCTGATCACCGACGCGTTGGACGATGATCCGTTCGCGTTGATGCTGCTGCGTGGGCGGCGGCGGGACGAGCTGCTTGCCGGGCTTCGGGCGCGGCGGAAGTCGGCTCCGAGCACGGTGAAGGTGAAGCCTTCCGGCGTACTGGCGCGGCAGGGTTTTGCCGCGACGCCGGGGCCGGTGCCGACGCCGTTGCGACCGGGTGGGCAGGCGGGGGTGCCGGCTGCGGTGCTGGCGTTGGCGCCGCCTCGGTCGTCGGGGATCGAGGGACCGGATCTGGTCCTGCTCGCGACGGACGCCGCGCGGCGGGCCTGGGAGTTGGCTGTCGGGGACGGGGACGGCGGGTTGTCGCTGACCTTCAAGCAGGACGTCGCGCGGCGGGCGGCCGAGGTGCTCGGCCGAGCGGCGCTGGCCGATCTCGCGCACCGGGCCGGGGTTTCGTCGAGGAAGCTGACGAGCTGGGCTGTCGCGTGGCGAGAGGGTGGCGCGGGTGGGTTGGCGGTTGCCGTCGAGTCGTTCACGCCGGCGCCTGGCGCGTTGGCCGAGGGCGAGGCGGCGATGGCCGCGCTGGAGAACGACGGCGGCCGGCTGGCTGGCGCGAGCCGAGGTCCGGCGTGGGCCGATGGGCCGCGCGTCGAGAAGAACCGGCTGACGTCCGGGCGACGGCAGCTGCGGCTCGGGCGGGACGGGCTGTGGTACCTGTTCACCGAGCACTTCGGCGACTGGACGCTCGCCGGTCCCCCGGCGGCGGATCCACGCGACCTACCGTGAGTCGACGTACGCCGTGGCGAGCCGCGTGATCAGGGGTGAGCGGGAACTCCAGCGTAGCCACGGCCTCAGGGGTGAGCGGGAACTTCAGCGCAGCCGCAGGCCCGTGATCTCCCGCAGCACCGGCACGAGGCGCTCGGCGATCTTGGCGTGACCGACGACCGACGGGTGCAGGCCGTCGGTGCAGTCGGCCTCGGTGATCCAGCCGGTCGTCGGGACGGAGTGGACCGCCGGATCGTCGAGGGACTTCACCCCGGCCGCGATCTCCTCGGCGTACTTGCCGCTGAACGGGCTCACGGCAACGATCGTGCTGCCCGGGTACGCCGCCCGGACGACGCGGACGTAGTCGGCGTACTGGTCTGCGCTCAGCGAGTCGTCGTTCACGCCGAGGTTGAGTACGACCAGGTCGGGAGCGGCGATCCGGAGCGCGCGGGAGCCGGCGAAGTTCCAGCCGAACGACTCCGGACCCGCCGGGACGCCGCCGTTGCCCGGCTTGATGACGCCCTGGCGACCGAAGCCGACCTGGTACGACGTGGCGCCGAACGCGCGGGCGGTCAGGTACGCGTAGGCCTTCGTCCCGTCAGCGCCCGCCGACTCGGGATCGGCGCTCAGCGCGCGCACGCCCTGCGTGATCGAGTCGCCGTAGAACTCGAACCGCGGACCGCCCGGCTGGGCGCCGAGCCGCAACGTCGTCCGGTCGTCGAGGATCAGGCCGGCGAAGCTCACCGCGCACGCGAACGGCGGCTCCCACCGGTTGACGAACTCGTTGACGTCCTTCACCACGAGCTCGACCGTGTGCCGGCCGTCGTCGACGCTCAGCTCGAGCACCGGCTGCTCGATCAGGTGCAGCGTCGGCTCGCCGTCGTCGACGGTGACCCACAGGTGCGGCGCGACCTCGAGCCCGTCGGTGTCGAACAGCACCTGCAGGCCGGTCCCGCTGAACCCGAACGACAGCCGCGACCCGGAGTTGACGGTGACCGCCAGCCCTGGCTGATGTCCCCACTGGCCTTCGAGCAGGATCCGCGGATCCCCCGGCGCGACCACTTCACCCGGCACGAACGTCACAGCACATCTCCTCGGTACGACGACCGGGCCATTCTCCCCGGCACGAACGAGGCGCCGGCACCCGCCCCGGTCCCCCGGGACGGGCGAGGCACCGCGGTGCCATCACGTGCGCGCCGGCACCCGGGACGGACGGCCGCCCCGGGTGCCGGCGGCTACTCAGAAGCCGGAGTTTCCCGGGCCGCGGTTGAGCGTGTAGCCGGTGGTGTTGTTGAGGCCGCCGCTGCCCGTGCCGGAGACGGTGACGTGGTTGAAGGTGCCGGAGCCGGGGCTGAAGATCTCGATGCCGTACGTCCCGGCGCCGCTCACCTTCACGTGGTCGAAGGTGATGTTGGTGATGGGCCGCTGCCAGGTCATCAGGATGCCCTGGTACGTGCTGTCGATGATGTCGACGTCCTTGATCAGCACCGGCGCCGTCATGTCGCGGGACTCGGCGTAGATCCAGAGCCCGCCCTGACTGCTGTTCCAGTCGGTGTTGAACCCGCCGGCCCGGGTGATCGTGTTGCGCTGGACGACCGTCGTACCGGCGAACGGCTGGGCGCCGTGCCACGTGGAGACGGTGATCCCGGACGCCGTGTAGACGGTGTCGGAGACCAGGTTGTCCTCGATCCGGTTCCCGTTGCCGCCGTAGATCGCGGCGCCGTTGGCCAGGGCGGGCGACTGGACGGTGTTGAACGTGAACGCGCTGTTGGTCACCGACGCGCTGAACGACCACATCGCCAGCGCGTCGTCGCCGGTGTTGCGCAGCACGCTCTGGTCGACGCGGGAGTTGCTGACGGTGTTGTTCAGGTTCACGCCGTCGGCGAACGTGTTCCGGATCCGTACGCCGGCCATGTACAGCCCGTCGGCGTTGTTGACCCAGAGCCCGACCTTCGCGTGCTCGACCCAAAGGTTGTGGATCAGCGAGCCGGTGCCGAAGTTGCCCTCCATCGCCGCGTGCGTGGTGACGACGCCGTCGGGATCGCGGTACCGGACGTCACCCGCGAAGGTGAAGTCGGCCAGCTGGATGTTGCTGCCGGCCCCGACGAACCCACCGAGCCCGTTGGTGCCACGGATCGTGGTGTGCCACATCCCGGCGCCGCGGATCGTCACGTTGTCGACGGTCAGCCGGTTGGTCAGGTCGAACGTCCCGGCCGGGACCCAGAGCGGTTTGCCCTGCGACTTGGCCGCGCTGATCGCTGTGGTGAAGGCGTTGGTGTCGTCGCCGGAGCCCGAGGTCGCGCCGTACGCCGTGACGTCGAGCGCGCCGGCCGGTGCGGTCAGCGCCGGCGCGACGACCTCGGTGTCGATCAGGTCGACGGTGATCGGGCTCGACCCGTTGTTCTGCAGCTTCAGCACGGTCCCGGCCGGGTAGCTCGGCAGCGTCGTACGGACCTCGTCGTAGAAGCGGTGGCCGTTGCCGAGTCCCGGGTCGTTCGGGAACGGGTAGAGCCCGTAGACCCAGCTGTACGCCGAGGTGAGCGTGACGTCCTTGACCTTCGTGCCGCCCGCGTAGATCCCGAGCGGAGCGGTGCTGCCGGTCCCGGCCGCGTTGTCCGGGATCGAGTAGCGCACGACCAGCGAGTTGGTCGGCTGGGTGAGTGTGAACTGGTTGTACTTGCCGGCGTTGTCGAGCCGGACCGCGCGGCGGCCGGAGGACTCCGACGGGATGGTCCGGTACGTGCGATCCGGGCCGAGGACCGTGCCGTTCGTGCTGCCGTTCTCAGCCTCGTACTCGGTGTAGCCGACGGTCGCGCCACGGGTCGCGAGGGCGGTCGCGCCCGTGACGGTGACGTCGTCGAGGGCAACGTTGCCGCTGTCACCGTTGTCGTACTGGTAGCCGATCAGGTTGAGTCCCTTGCGGAGCGGCAGGGACTGTTGCGTCGTCGCCCAGCCGGTGGCCGCGGGCAACGAGACCTGGCCGGTCTTCACGCCGTTCGCGTAGACGCTGAGCGTCTTGGGACTACCGGTCGAGTTGTTGTAGCGCAGGGTGGTGTTGATGTTGCCTGCGGCATTGAGTTTGACGGTGCGGATGACGCGGCTGCCTTGGTTGTTCAGGGTGACGTAGCCGCTGCCGGTGAAACCGCTGACGCCGGTACCGATGCTCGCGCCGCCGGAGAGGAAGCCGCCTTCGAGGCCGGTGCCGTCCGAGGGCGGGACGGGCGCGGAGACGTTCAGGTTGTCGACGTTGACGTTGCCGGAGTCGGAGCTGTCGAAGCGGTAGGCGATGGTGTTGGCACCGGCTGTGAGTGGGACGGATTCGGCCGACGTGCCCCAGTTCGCCCAGCCGCCGGTCGCGGGGAGGTTGATCTGGCGTAGCTTGGACCCGCCGACGTACAGGGACAGCGTCATCGTGACGCCGGTGCCGTTGGCGTAGCGCAGGGTCGCCGTACCGGTTCCGGCTTGCGCCGACGACACGGTGAAGGTCGTTGCGGCGTTCCCCTTGTTGCCGTCGGTGTAACCACCGACGTACGCCGTACCGGTGTAGCCGGCGTGCTCGGTCTGGGTTGTCGCGCCGCCGGACAGTGCTGCGCTCTCGGCTTCGAGCGCGGCGGCGTGGGCTGGAGTGGTGGTCAGTGCCGCCAGGACGAGCGTTAGAACAGCGGCGAGTCGGAATCTGGGCATGGGCGGGCCCTTCTCTGGGTGGGGTGGTTCATCCCTTGACGGCACCGCCCAGCGCCCCGGACTTCAGGAAGAGGCGCTGGAACACCAGGAACAGTGCGACCGGGATGACGGTGGAGATCGCGAGCGCGGCCAGGAACACGTCGAGCTCGACGAACCGTTGCAACGCGGGCAGCCGCACCGACAGCGGCTGACGATCGGGATCGGGCAGGACCAGCAGCGGCCAGAGGAAGTCCTTCCACGCGGCGATCACGGCGAACACCGAGACCACCCCGAGGATCGGCCGCGACATCGGCAGGACGACGGACCAGAACAGCCGGTACGGACCGGCGCCGTCGACCCGCGCGGCCTCGAACACCTCGCGCGGCAGGTTCGCGAAGAACCGCTGCACGAGCAGGATGTTGAACGCGTTCGCCCCGGCCGGCAACCAGACCGCCCAGAACGAGTTGATCAGCGACACCTTCAGCAGCGGCGGGTCGACGACCGTGAGGTAGAGCGGGACCAGCAGCACGACCGACGGGACGAACAGCGTCGCCAGGACGACACCGGTCAGGATCTTGCCGTAGCGCGGCCTGAGCACCGCCAGCGCGTACCCGGCGGTCGTTGCCACCAGCAACTGGACGAGCCAGGAGCCGGCCGCCAGGACGACGGTGTTGAAGAAGTACTTGTCGATCTCGACCCGGGTCCACGCGGTCGACAGGTTGGCCCAGTCGATCCCGTTCGGCCAGAGCGCGAGCGGTGCGCGCAGGGTGTCCTGCGTCGAGGTCAGGGCTCCCTTCGCGAGCCACAGCATCGGGCCGAGACCGACCAGGAACAGCAGCAGGAGCAGCACCGCGTGCACGCCGTACGACGTACGCCGGATGCCTGGCCGGCGCCAGTCGGAGTCGGACAGGATGCCCCTGCTCATGAGGTGCTCCAGGATCGGGTCAGGCGGAAGTAGAGCGCGGACAGCAGGCCGAGCACGACCGCGAGCATGATGCTCAACGCGGTCGCCGAGCCGTACGCGCCGCCGAGGCTGTTGGCGAAGGCGTAGTTGTAGATCAGCAGCAGGATCGTGGTGGTCGAGTTGGCCGGGCCGCCGCCGGTGAACAGGAACGGCTCGAGAAACACTTGGGTGGTACCAACGATCTGCAGGATGAACGTGATCAGCAGGATCCCCCGCAGCTGCGGGAGCGTGACGTGCCAGACCTTGCGCCAGATCGACGCCCGGTCGATCTCGGCCGCCTCGTACAGGTCGGTGGAGACTCCGGTCAGTGCGGCCAGGTAGATGATCACCGTGCCGCCCGCTGCCGCCCAGGTCGCCTCCAGGACCAGGGAGGGCATCGCCGAGCCGGAGTCCTGCAGCCACGCCACCGGGCCGAGGCCGGCCCAGCCGAGGATGGTGTTGAAGACTCCGGTCGGCGATGCGTCGTAGAAGAACTTCCAGAGCAGTACGGCGACCACCGGCGGGATGACGACGGGCAGGTAGGCCAGTGCGCTGTAGAGCCCCTTGAACCGGCGTACCTCACTCATCAGCACCGCTGCGAGCAGCGGGACCGGGTACCCGAAGAGCAGGGCGAGCAGAGCGAAGTACAGGGTGTTCTTGACCGCCGTCCACAGCAGGGGGTCGGCCAGGACGTCCTGGAAGTTCTGCAGCCCGACGAACGTCGGCGGGGTGACCAGGTTGGTCTCCTGAAAGCTCATCACCACCGCCCGGCCGATCGGGAACCAGGAGAACAGCCCGAAGACCACCAGCAGCGGCAGCAGGAAGACCAGCGCGCCTTTGGAGGAAGTGCGCATCGGTCAGTTCCGGTCCAGCAGGGCCTGCGCCTCGGCGTCGGCCTTCTTCAGCAGGTCGGCGATGTCGGCGTCCTTCTTGGTCAGCACCGTCTGCACCACCGGGTCGAGCACCTTGTAGACCTCCTGGGTCGAGCGGGACGGCTCGGTCACCAGCGGCTGGTCGAACATCTTGTCCGTGTACGGCGCCATCTGCGCCAGCGGCACGTTGACGTAGTCCTTCACCCAAGTGAGCGACTCGTCGTACGTCGCCTTGTCGAAGACCGGCAACTGCGGCGCCCCGACCGGTTGCTTGGAGGCGGCCGTCGTCTTCGCGTCCAGCACGGCGGAGTCCTTGTCGATCAGCTTCTTCAGGTAGTAGAAGTCGATCCACTTGACCGCCGCGGCCTTCGTCGCCTCGTTGGCCTTCGCGCTGACCGTGGCCAGCGTGCCACCGCCGAGGACACCGGCGTCCGGCGAGTCCTTCAGCGGTACGACGGTCACGCCGTAGTCGGCCGGCTTGAGCGCGTTCTGCGTGAACAGCGAGCCGTAGTTGCCGCCGCCGGAGACGTACATGCCGATCTGGCCGGCCGCGAACGCCTGGTTGATGCTGCCCCAGTCGTAGAGGAAGTTGGCGCCCATGGAGTTGTCGGTCCAGCGCATGTCCTTCAGCAACTGGAGCACCTCGGCCATCTGCGGGGTGTCGATCTCGGCGCTGGCCTTGTCGCCGTCGATCTTCTCCGCGCGGCCACCGAAGGCGTAGTCGAGCGTGGTGAGGATCCAGCCGCCGGTGTTGTCGCTGGTCAGCTGGGCATAGCCGGCCTTGCCGGTCTTCTCGGCGATCTGCTGGGCGGCGCTTCGTACTTCGTCCCAGGTCGCCGGAGGCTTGTCGGGGTCCAGACCGGCCTGCTTGAACAGGGTCCGGTTGTAGTGCAAGGCCTGCCCGTACGCCGCGATCGGGACGGCCCACATCTTGCCGTCCTCGCCCTGACCCGACTTGGCGACGTTCGGGCTGAACTTCGCGCCGTACGGGAGGCTGCTGACCAGACCGCTGATGTCGGCGACCTGCTTGCGTTCGATCAGGCCGCGGCCGTCGGTGAACGGGACGGTGTATACGTCGGGCAGCGTGCCGCCGGCGAGCTGGGCGGTGAACGTGGTCGCCGTCCAGTTGTACTCCTGCGGCTGGACGTCGATGGTCGGGTTGGCCTTCTCGAACTGCGCGACCCGCTCGTCGAACGCGGCGAGCGCACCCTTGTCGAGGCCGGGGTCGCGGGCGACCTTCAGGGTGGTTGGGCCGGTGTCGGCTTGCTCGGGGTTGTTTTCGCTGCAGGCGGTCGCGGCGAGCAGGCCCACCAGGATGAGCGGGGTGATCAGCTTCTTCATGGGTCAAACTCCTGAGGGGATCGGCCGGAGCCAGGCAGCGGCATCGGTGGGGAGCTCGCCGGCGACCGTCGTACTGGCGAGCAGGACTTCGTACTGGGGCGGCAGGGCGACTGCGGGTCCGAAGTTGACCAGGCAGAGGATCTCGCCGCGGGTGAAGGCGATCAGGTCCTGGTGGTTGAGCTCGTGCCAGGCGAAGGGTTTTGGCAGCTGGTTCCGGAGTTTCAGGGCTGCCCGGTAGAGGTGGAGCATCGAGTCCGGGTCATGCTCCTGCGCTTCCACGGACCTGGTTGCCCAGTCCGCAGGCTGCGGCAGCCACGGCGTGAAGCCCTGGCTGTTGAAGCCGAAGCTCGCGCCGGTCGTTGTCCAGGGCAACGGAACTCGGCAGCCGTCGCGACCGGGGTCCTGACCGGCCGAACGGTGGAAGATCGGGTCCTGCAGGGCGTCGCGCGGCAGGTCCTCGACCTCGGGGAGGCCGAGCTCGTCGCCTTGGTAGAGGTAGAGCGAACCCGGAAGGGCCGCGGTCAGCAACGCGGCGGCGCGGGCTCTTCTGGTGCCTTGCTCGAGGTCTGTCGGTACGCCGAACCGCTTGGTGGCGAAGGAGAACGAGGTGTCCTCACGGCCGTAGCGGGTGACCGGGCGGGTGACGTCGTGGTTCGACAGCACCCAGGTCGCGGGGGCGTTGACCGGCGCGTGCGCGGCCAGCGTGGTCTCGATCGAGTCGCGCAGCTCGGCGGCGTCCCAGGGCCGGCCCATCAGATCGAAGTTGAACGCGGTGTGGATCTCGTCCGGGCGCAGGTAGCGGGCGAAGCGCTCGGGGTCGGCCAGCCAGATCTCGCCGACCAGGACTCTTGGCGGGTCGTACTCGTCGGCGACCGCGCGCCATTCCCGGTAGATGTCGTGGACGCCGTCGCGGTCGACGTACGGGTGCTGCTCGGTGTCCTGGAGGTTCGGGAAGGCTGGGTCCTTGACCGGCATGGTGGCCGAGTCGATCCGGATGCCGGCGACGCCGCGGTCGAACCAGAAGCGGAGGATGGCCTCGTGCTCGCGGTGCACGTCGGGGTGGTTCCAGTTGAGGTCGGGCTGCTCGGGGGTGAACAGGTGCAGGTACCAGTCCCCCGGCGTACCGTCCGCGTTCTTGGTCCTGGTCCAGGTGTCACCGGAGAAGCTGGAGACCCACTCGGTCGGCAGCTCCTCGCTCTCACGGAACCAGAAACGCTCGCGGGCTCCTGGCTCGTCCGCCAGCGCCGCGCGGAACCAGACGTGCTCGCTGGAGATGTGGTTCGGGACCACGTCGATAATCGTTCGGATGCCTAACGATTCAGCCGCGGCGATCAGTTGCTCGGCCTGCTCGACGGTCCCGAACGCCGGGTCGATCACCCGGTAGTCGGCGACGTCGTACCCGCCGTCGGCCAGCGGCGACAGGTACCACGGGGTGAACCAGAGCGCGTCGACGCCGAGGCTCTTCAGGTACGGCAGGCGAGCCCGTACGCCGGCCAGGTCGCCGGTCCCGTCACCGTTGCCGTCGGCGAAGCTGCGCGGGTAGATCTGGTAGATCACGGCATCGCGCCACCAGTCTTTCGAGGCCGCTACCGCCGGCTCGAGGCTCGGCTCCATCGTCCACTCCCTGTCCCGGAACGCCTTGTTTGATGATAGGTTTAGCGCTCCACCTTGTGGTGGACCGTAGAGTCTGGGAATCGGGATTGTCAACAGGTCGGGAGGAGATCCGGTGCGGGTCACGCTGAAGGACATCGCCGACGAGGCCGGGGTCAGCATGATGACGGTGTCGAACGTGGTGAACGGCAAGCGGGCGCGCGTCTCACCGGACACGATCGAGCGGATCCAGCGCATCGTCGCCGAGCGCGGCTACGTGCCGAGCGCGTCCGCGCGCAGCCTCGCGGCCAAGTCGTCGCGGCTGATCGGCCTGCTCGTCCCGGCCGCCGACGAGGACAGTCTGATGATCAGCCCGCACAACGTCGCGATCGTCGGGCTGATCGAGCGCGAGCTGCGCAAGGGCGGGTACCACCTGCTGCTGCGCGGGATCTCGCAGCCGGCCGAGGTCGCCGAGGCGCTGCAGTCGTGGAGCCTGGACGGCGCGGTGCTGCTCGGGTTCCTGGACGAGGAGATCGACCGGCTGGTCGCTTCCGGTGTCGGCAAGGTGTCGTTGCTGGCGATCGACAGCTACTCGGCCAACCCGCTGACTACCGGCGTACGGTCTGATGACTACACGGGTGCTCTGCTCGCTGCCCGGCATCTGCTCGCGCTGGGGCACCGCGAGATCGTGTTCGCGGGGCCGGCGTTCTCGGACGTGGGTGTGGTGCATCAGCGGTACGAGGGGTTCCGGGCGGCTTTTGCCGAGGCGGGGCTGCGATGGACCGAGCGGCTGGTGACGGTCGAGACCACGGATCACGCTTCGGGGTTGGCGCTGGGGCTCGGGTTGGCTTCGGCGCATGCTGACGCGACAGCCGTTTTCGCGACCGCGGACATCCTGGCGATCGGGATCATGGAGGGGCTGGCCGAGGCGGGCTGCTCGGTTCCGGGCGACGTGTCCGTGCTCGGCTTCGACGACCTGGACCTGAGCCGGTACGTGACGCCGAAGCTGACCACGATCGCGCAGGACATCCCGCGGAAGGCGGCGATCGCCGTACGGCTGCTGCTGGCCGCGGTCGAACGCGCCGAGCACCCGGCCGATCCGATCACGCTGGACGTCCGGCTGATCACGCGGGAATCGACCGCCGCGCCGCGGTCGGTGTAGTTGCCTTTTCGGTTGTCCACAGGAACACGGTCGGTCGGTTTTCGGTCTGTGGGTCCTGGTCGCTAGAGTCCCTTGTCTGGTCGCCGAATTCGGGGCGGTGACCGACGGGAGGAGGTGCGATGGACGCCACGTTGCTGGACGCCGAGGCGGAAGCCGCGGTGCTTCGGGTCTACCGGCAGGTGTTCGCCGTGCTCGCCCGCGAGGCCGGGGCGATGATCGTCGACCCGGAACTGCTCGACGTCGACCAGGCGATCCTGGACGCGTTCGCCGAGGCCGGCAGCGACGGGATGACCGTCGAGCAGGCGACGCAGGCCTGCCGCGCCTTCCCGCACGACCTGGTGGTCCGCCGCTTCGAGGTGCTGCGGCAGTACGGCGCCATCACCAAGCTCGTCGACCGGCCCAACGAGCTCCGCCACCGCGCGGCGTTCGCGCCGTACGTGATGCTGATGTTCCTGCGCCGGATGTCGGTCCAGGGCGGTCAGGGCGAGCTGCACCAGCTGCTCACGCTCGAGGCGCACAGCGTCAGCGACCCGCGCGCCACTGAGGACGAGGGCCAGGCCTCGATCCTGCGGCTGACCAAGGTCTTCCGGCTGCTCGGCAACGAGCTGGCCATCCTGGTCTCGACCAGTACGACGGCCCAGCTGCGTGAGAACGCGCAGCTCGCCTGGGGTAACGAGCGGCTGATCGAGCAGGCCGAGAAGGTGCACCGGATCGTGCTCGAGCGCTGGCCGACGCTGCACCGCGACTGCACCCAGCTACGGATGGCGCTCGCGGCGTACGCCGACGCGGTGCAGCTCGCCGCTGGACGCCTGGTCGAACGCGCCGGTACGACGCGGGCGCTGGGGTTGCTGCCGATCGAGACGTGGCTGTCCTTTACGCGTGGGAGTGACACGGAGGTGTTGGCCGGCGTACTGGATGGGCTGCTGTTCGACGCGGCCGCGCCGGACTTTTCGCCCGAGACGATGCTGGAAGCGGTCGAGACGGGGCGGCGTACCGGTACGGCGCGGATGGCGCCGCCGCGGCCCTCGGCGGAGACCGAGGCGCCGGAGTCGGCCGCCGCGACGGATCGCGAGGATCTGCGGGCCGAGGCCGAGCGGGTGCTGGCCGGGCGGGACAGCGTGAGCATCGTTTCGGTGGTCGACGACGCCGGGGACTGGGTGACCGCGCGACGGGTGCTGGCTGAGCTGACCGCGGCGCACCTGCATGATGAGTTGGACTACGAGTTGGTGTGGTCGGACGGGATGCGGATCGATCCTGCCGCGGGGACGCCTTGGGCGACCGAGGGTGAGTTTCGGCGGGTGGCGCGATGACATCTGAGGTGGTCGAGAACGGGCGCGTCTACAACGCCTTGTGGTGGGCGAAAGTGCAGTCGGGCGGGGCGTTGAAGGTGCCGGTCGATACGCCTGCGGTGGCCGGGTTGGCGCGGGCGGTGGAGCCGGACGGGTCTGGTGTGTGGGTCCTGCCGACGTTGCCGGACGGCGCTGGGCACGGCGTACTGGAGGAGCTTGGTGCGCCGCCGGTCGCGGTCGAGATGCCGAACGAGACAGCGCGGGTGCTGTCGATCTGCGTGGCGTGCTGCTGGACGGAGCGCGACGGGTCTGCGTGGCCTGGCGTTGTTGGAACGTTGGCGCAGGTCAAGGCGGTGTACGCGGGGATGCGCGGGCGCGCGGAGCAGTCGAGTGACCTGACCCTGATCATCGGCAGCCTTCGCCGGCTTCACTCGACGGGTTGGCTGTTGTGGGACGAGAAGGTTGGCGAAGTCAGGCTCGGTCCTCGGACCATCACCTGGGGTACCAGCGACCTGGCCACCCTCCGCGAGATCTGCCGGGTCCTCCCGGACCCGCCGGCCGCCGTACTGGTCGAGCGTGCGCCGGAGACCCCGGCCGATCCGCTGCCCTCGGAGGATGAGCTCTCTTCCCCTGCACCTTCGGACGACGCGCCTTCCTCCCCTCCGGACGACGCGCTCTCCTCCCCTGTACCTCCGGACGACGCGCCTTCCTCCCCTCCGGACGACGTGCTCTCCTCCCCTCCTTCGGAGGACGACGTGCTTTCTTCCCCTCCGTCCTCGGAGGAGGCCGAATGACCGAGCAGCACGCCCTCTTCGATCCCATCCTGCGCGATCTCAGCGACCGCTCGCGCGACGAGGTGCTCGCGGCGTTCAGCGCCGTCCAGTACTCCGCGAACCCGGTCGCCGAGGTCCAGCTCCCCGGTCTCCGCGACGTCACCCTGCGCCGTCAAGTCCAGAAGATGCTCACCCTCATCGGCCGCGTCCTGGTCAAGGTCGACGGCACCCACTGGACCTCCGGCTACGCCGACGACGTCGCCGCGACCCTGACCGCCCAAGGCTGGCAACCCCTGTCCGCCGTCGACCGCGCCGTACTGGTCCTGGTCCTCGTGCACTCGGTCGCGATCCCCCGCAGCGAGGGAATCCTCACCGGCGACAGCTGGAAGTCGGCCCGCCCGACCACCGTCGACGAGCTGCGAACAACCAAGATCAGCGGCGAGGAACGACGCCTCGCCCTGCAACGCCTCCGCGCCGCCGGCCTGATCCAGCTGTCCGGCGACCACTCCGGCGGACCGAGCTACATCCCCGGCCCACAACTCCAGCGACTCACACCGGCTGCCCGCCGCCGATTGCAGGACCAGTTGATCCTCGCAGCCGCGCCGGCCAGCCCGATCGCGGAGGCCATCCGCGCCCGCAAAGGCATCACCGAAGAAGAGGGAGCGGCATGAGCCCCGCAGCATCCAAACCCCCGGGCCCATCCGCGGGCGCCCCGGAAGGCACGCCGGCCGCCACCAAGACACCCCTCACGGACGCCAAGACAGCGACCGCGACCGCCGAACCGACAACCGCGACCAAGCGGACCAAGTCGAAGCCGGCTCCAGACGCGACCAAGTCGGCGAAGGCGGAGCCGAGCACGGCCGCGGACCCGGCCGCCGGCGCGACGGCCGATGCCAAGCCGGCTCCGGACGCGACCAAGTCGGCAGACACGAAGCCGGCCCCGGACGGGAGCGCGTCGGCAGACCCGAAGCCAAAGGCGAGTACCCGGCGAACCGCCGACGGTCCGTCCGACGGCGCCTTCGACATCCTCGGCTCGAAGGTCCTGCTCGGCGTACAGGTCGTCGACCTCTCCCGCCTCTCGACCCACCCCATCCCCATGGTCGGCCAAGGCCTCGTCACGGTCGCCGGCCAAGGCCCGGTCGACTCCAACGGCGCCGGCAAGTCCTCCTGGATCGCCGCCCTGTCCCTCCTCCACGCCGACGACCAGTGGCGCCTCACCAGCGGAGCCCCCGGCGCAGCCGAGCTCCTGTTCACCGCAGAAGCAGCCGGCCAGGAAGGCAACTGGTCGAACGTCGACCGCGGCTACATCGTCGGCGTCTTCTCCGACCCCGACCTGACCGACCTGGCCGAGATCGAGTCCGCCGCGATCACGGTCTGGATCCGCATCAACCGCAAAGCGTCGTACCTCGACCTCCGCTGGAAGAACGGCCTGCACGTCCCCTACGGCGCGACGGAGTCCGAACGCGCCGCCGGCGCCGACGCCCTCTGGGCAGCCCTCCCCCACTCCAACGGCCGCACCGACTACCACGCGAACAAGCTCTCCCAGGTCCTGTACGGCGGCCAGGTGCGCTGCGTCTCGTTCCTGTCGACGTCCGTCCGCTCCAGCCCCACCGCCAACCTGCTCGCCGAACCGCTGAACGAGCTCGGCCCGGCCCGCATCTTCAACGCGATCGCGACCCTCACCGGCCTCGACCACGAGCTCGAGCAGGAGCAGGCCCACCGCTCCGCCGAGCACACGCAGCGCGAGGCGACCAAGCAGGCCGCCGCAGACCTGCAGCGCTGGGAGCAGGAGATGGCCACCGTCGAGGCCGGCATCCTGCAGCGCGCCGCGGCCCGCTCGGCCCTGGCCGCCGCCAAGGAGTCCTGGCTCGCTCGATGCGCCCGCCACCTCGTCGACGGTGACGCCCGAAACACGGAGATCCTGCACGAGCTGGCCGGCCTGGACGAGCGCGTGGCCGAGCAGGAGGCCCGGCGCGAGGCTGTTGACACCGAGATCGACGCGTTCGGCAGCGAGGAGAACCTCCTCCGCGACGTACAGCTGACTCGCCAGGAGCGGGACAAGCTCGACGCGCGCGACCGCGAGCTGGACCTGGCGCAGCGCTCGGTCCGCGAGCAGCTCGAACGGCTCGGCCAGGAGCACCGCCGCTTGGTCGACGCCGGCCGCTCGGCCGACGGGCGCGAGCTGGACGTAGCGCTCACCGAGCAGGACGAGGCCCGCGCCGTACTGGAGGAGCACATCGGCCGCGACCACGCGGCCCGCCTCGCGGTCGACCAGGCTTCCGGTGAGTTACGCGAGGCCGAGAGCGGCCAGACCGTGTCCGCGCCGCAGCAGCAGATCCTGGAGAACGCCGGCATCGCCTGCGGGGCCCTCACCGACATCACCGAGCTCCCGGCCGGGGACCGCGCCGAGTGGGAGCCGCGTCTCTCGCCGTACAGCGAAGCCGTGGTCGTCGACGCCGACGACGCGACCCTGGCCGCCTCGGCCCTCGCCGAAGCCGGCTACCCCGGCTTCCTTCTCGTCCTGGCCAACCGCCCCGGCAACGGCTCTCCCAGGAAGAAGAGCTCTAGCCCTTCATCTGCTGACAAGCGCTTCGCACTCGACACCTTCTTCACCGCGCTCGCCTCACGCGCCACCAAGGAACTCATCGACGACCCCGCCGGCGTCATTTCCGTCGGCCAGCACGACGAGCCGATCACCGGGCGCACCGCCCGCATCGAGGCGGCCCGCCGCCGCGTCGAATCCGCCGTCGAGGCACGCGCCGCCGCCTCCGCCGCGCTGGAGCAGGCACGATCCCGCGTCCAGCAGGCCGAACGCCGTACGGCAGCAGCCCGAGCGCTCGGCACGGCCTCCGACCTGCAGGAGCAGATGCTCGCCCTGCGCGAGGAGAACGACCGCCACGAGACCGACCGCGACGTCCTCGCTCCCCAGCTCCAGGCCGCGAAGGAGTCCGCGGAAGCCGCCGCCGGCCAGCAGCTGGTCCGCGACGAGCGCCTGAAGAACCTCGAGGCCACCCGCCGCGAGCACGACCGCCTGCTCGACGAGCTCGGCGGCCGCCGCCTGATCCTGCTCGAGGAGCAGACCGGCCTCGACCTCGTCTCCCGTACGACGGCCTGGGGCGGTACCGCCGACGAGGCGTCCGAGTTCCTGCTCGCTCTCCCCGCCGACACCCAGCGCCGTACGACGGCCGACTGGAACCACCAGACCTCGACGCAGCTCGACGACGTGATCCGCCGTTGCTTCCCGAACGCGCGCTCCCGGGAGGAGATCCCCAGCGAGCTGTGGGAGATCCTGAACGGTCCCGACGGCTGGTCGACCGGCACCCTCGGCACCCGCGTCGGTCTGGTCCCCGCGCTGCAGCGCACGCTGGCCAGCCACCTCGCGCAGCACGAGACCTTCGACAGCCTCCAGCAACAGCAGATCGCCAGCCAGCGCGCCGAGCGCAACGCGGCCCTCGAACGCGCCCGCGAAGGCCTCGGCGAGGCCGAGAGCACCGCCCGCGCCCACCGCGCGTCCCTTGCCGACGGCATCAAGTCCCGCCTGCGACTCGTCTCGAACGAGTTCGACCGCCTCGACCAGGCGTACGGCGGCTACGGCGCGAAGCTCGAGTACCCGGAGCCCGACCCGCCGTCCGAGCCCGACAAGCCCTGGCGCTGGACCGTCACCCCCAAGTGGCGCCGCTCCGAAGGCGGCCCGTTCTCCGCCTTCAACGTCAAGGGCAACACCGCCCAGATGGACGAAAAGGCCGTCAAGCTCGTCTGCGCCGCAGCCCTGGCCGGCGGCAGTGACCGCCCCCTCCTCCTCATCCTCGACGAACTGGGCCGCAACCTGGGCTCCCAGCACCGCCGAGAAGCAGTAGCCCTCTTCGAACAGATCGGCCGAGACCGCAACATCACCGTCATCGGCGCCCTCCAGGACGACATGGAGCGCTACGCCCTCGCGTCCTCCCGCCTCTACGTCAAACTCCGCCGCAGCTCCGACACCATGCCCTACAACCAGGCCCCGGTCGTCAAGGGCAACGAGGACTACGCCGCCCGAGTAGAACTCCTCCGCACCTGGCTCGACTCCTACCGAGGCCCAGCCCCCACCCTCGACCTCCCCACCCCCACCCTCGACGCCCCGTAACCCGCCCCGCGGCGCGTCCCTGCGGGCGGAATGCGCCCGCTTCCGTCACCACGATTCCCGGCGCCCCACCGCCCGCTGGCTCCACCTCGCCCCACCACCAGGGTTCCGGCGACCCGCCCGCCACGCTCTCGATCACCCAGCCCCGCCCACTCCTTCTTTCTCCGGAGCGGCCTCAACCTCCGCAACCTCCTCGGCCGCATCGCCGCCGACCGCAAGTGGCACCCGACCAGAACCACCCCATCGACCGGGCAGGTTAGGGCGGGATACTGCGGAATAGGCACCCCGGTGGTCTGGTCCACACCGGGGATCGTTCACACTGGAGTTGTGATGCGTCTGCTGAACGGGGATGTCGCCCGCTTCCACCGCTCACATCTGGCCAACCCCTCATCACGCGGCGTACCGTCCGTGGGGCAACTCCAGCCGGTAACCGATCGGAGGGCGTGAATGGCATCCTGGCTTCTGCGCGCCCAGTGGTCCCACCGCGACGAGTCCGTCGAGCAGCGTGCACTCCGCGTCGGCCGAACACTCACCGCAGTCGCCGTAGCCTTCCCCGACGTTCATGCCTGGACCCAGGACGAGCGCTGGGGGTACCACGTACTGGAAGCCGACGGCACCACTCCCCTCGAGGAGATGGTCGAGGCAACCACGAAGGTCCTCTCCAATGGTTCCAGCACCACCAGACTCCACCTCCAGAGCACCGGCGAGCTCCCCTGGCTCTTCGACCTCTCCATGGGCAGCACTCTGACCACCGCGTCAGACCAGCTGACCCTGCACTGGAGCGATGAAGACGCTCTCATCCAGTACGAGCGCTTCGCCCAGGTCCTCCGGGCAGTCGTCACCATCTGGGAACCCGAGTGGGCCAGCATCGCCGACACCGAGCTCGCGACCGCCGCCGGCCTCTTCCGCCGCGGCATCCCGACCATGGGCTGGCTGACGTACGTCCGCGGCATGGTCGCCGGCGCCCACGGGATCGACATCGATCTGACCCCGTTCGAGCGCGGCACTCTTCTCCAGGCCCCGGTAGCCCCGATCGACCTCTCCCCGGTCCACATCTGCGCCGCGGCCGCCCTCGTCGGCATCACCCCCGAAGACCTCTAGACGCAAAGAAGCGGCCGACCAAAGGTCGACCGCTCAAGGTTCCCATCGGCGATGGTGATCGCCTGTTCCCGCGCATACCCACCAGCAGCGCCGCGCTAGGCGCCAACAAGCGGTGGGGGAAATATTAAGGGCCACCCCGATGGGGTGGCCCTTAACAGTGTGAATGTCCGGCGACGTCCTACTCTCCCACGACCTCCCGGT
>NZ_JBNCLH010000022.1:0-13324 GCF_049844575.1 Kribbella sp. DT2
CGGAGGGGCCGGGTGCCGCGCTGTGGTGAAAGCGGAGGGGCCGGGTGCCGCGCTGTGGTGAAGGCGGAGGGGCCGGGTGCCGCGCTGTGGTGAAGGCGGAGGGGCCGGGTGCCGCGCTGTGGTGAAGGCGGAGGGGCCGGGGGCCGGGTGCCGCGCTGCGGTGGTGAGCGGGGAGCGGACGCCGGCGGAGCCTGGCGCTCGGGGCGCGCCGCTCCCTTCCCCTTCCCCCTCCTTTCCTCCGTCAGCGAGGGCGGTGGGCTGGGGGTGGCAGTACTCCGGAGCGGCCCAGCCAGCGCAAGGCCCGCTCGCGGTCGATTTCGGCAGGGCTTGGGGGTGTCGTCAGCCGGCCGGTGCGGTAGCCGAGGTTTCTGAGGTCGGCGGCTACTGATGGTTCGGCCAGGGCTTTCAGGGCGAAGGCGAGGGCGGCCGGCGTGACGTCGTACCGGTGCTCCAGCTCCAGGGCGAGCTTGACGGCGGCCAGGTCGCGGTCGTCGTACTGGCGCTGGGCCGTACGGCTGGTTCGGGTTCTGGGGAGCAGGCCGAGGGTCTCGCGGTAGCGCAGCATCCGCGCGGTGGTGCCCAGCAGTTTGGCGGCCTCGGTGATGCGCATGCCGATATCTTGACATTTAGCTGTCAGGAACGGCGACCCGGTACCTCACCCAGGGTGTCGGAGCCGCTAGATTCAGCCGCGAAGACTTCACCAACCGACACCCTCAGGGAGCGGCACCGTATGACGTTCGACTACAAGGTGGCAGACCTCGGACTGGCCGAGTTCGGTCGCAAGGAGATCCGCCTCGCCGAGCACGAGATGCCGGGTCTGATGGCGATGCGCGCCCAGTACGGCGAGAGCAAGCCGCTGGCCGGCGCGAAGATCATGGGCTCGCTGCACATGACCATCCAGACCGCCGTGCTGATCGAGACGCTGACGGCGCTCGGCGCCGAGGTGCGCTGGGTCTCCTGCAACATCTTCTCCACCCAGGACCACGCGGCCGCCGCGGTCGTCGTCGGTACCGACGGTACGGCCGACGCCCCCGCCGGTGTCCCGGTCTTCGCCTGGAAGGGCGAGACGCTGGAGGAGTACTGGTGGTGCACCGAGCAGGCGCTGAAGTGGCCGGGCGGTGAGGGTCCGAACATGATCCTCGACGACGGTGGCGACGCGACCATGCTGGTCCACAAGGGCACCGAGTTCGAGAAGGCCGGCGCCGTACCGGACCCGTCGACGGCGGAGTCCGAGGAGTACGCCGTCGTCCTGTCCGTGCTGACCCGCACGCTGACCGAGGACCCGCAGCTGTGGACCACCATCGGTCAGGGCATCAAGGGTGTCACCGAGGAGACCACCACCGGCGTGCACCGGCTGTACGAGATGCACAAGGCCGGTTCGCTGCTGTTCCCGGCGATCAACGTCAACGACTCGGTCACCAAGTCGAAGTTCGACAACAAGTACGGCTGCCGCCACTCGCTGATCGACGGCATCAACCGCGCCACCGACGTCCTGATCGGCGGCAAGGTCGCGGTCGTGGCCGGCTACGGTGACGTCGGCAAGGGCTGTGCGGAGTCGCTGCGTGGCCAGGGCGCTCGGGTCATCGTGACCGAGATCGACCCGATCTGCGCGCTGCAGGCCGCGATGGACGGCTACCAGGTCACCACGCTCGAGGACGTCGTCGGGATCGCCGACATCTTCGTCACCACGACCGGTAACAAGGACGTCATCACCGCCGACCACATGGCGCAGATGAAGCACCAGGCCATCGTCGGCAACATCGGCCACTTCGACAACGAGATCGACATGGCCGGTCTGTACAAGACCGCCGGCGTCGAGCGGGTCACCATCAAGCCGCAGGTCGACGAGTTCCGCTTCGCCGACGGTCACACCGTGATCATCCTGTCCGAGGGTCGCCTGCTGAACCTCGGCAACGCGACCGGGCACCCGTCGTTCGTGATGTCGAACTCCTTCACCAACCAGGTGCTGGCGCAGATCGAGCTGTACGTGAAGACCACCGAGTACCCGACCGACGTCTACGTGCTGCCCAAGCACCTCGACGAGATGGTCGCCCGCCTGCACCTCGGCGCGCTCGGCGTGAAGCTCACCGAGCTCTCCAAGGAGCAGGCCGAGTACCTGGGCCTCCCGGTCGAGGGCCCGTACAAGTCGGACCACTACCGCTACTGAGTTCCCGGTTCGGTACGCCGTACAGGTAGCTCGCGTCGGCGCCTCACCCATTAGGGTGGGGCGCCTTCGCGCTGTTCGGGGTGAGAGGAGGACCGCTGGTGGCCGACGTGTTCGCCGGACGGTTCGAACTGATCGACCCGATCGGCTCGGGCGGCACCGGAACGGTGTGGCGCGCGTGGGACCGCCGCCTAGAACGCTTCTGCGCGGCCAAGGTCTTGCGCCAGCGGCATGCCGGCGCGCTGCTGCGCTTCGTCCGCGAGCAGGGGTTGCGGCTCGATCACCCCAACATCCTGAGCCCGTACAGCTGGGCCGCTGACGACGACCAGGCATTGCTCGCGATGGATCTGGTCGGCGGCGGCGCCGTCAGCAACCTGCTCGCCGACTTCGGCGGGCTCCCGGACCGGTACGCCGCCGAGTTGCTCGCGCAACTGCTCGGTGCTCTGGTCCAGGTGCACGCCGCCGGGCTGGTCCACCGCGACATCAAGCCCGCCAACCTCCTGCTGGAAGCCACCGGCACCCAGCCCCCGGTCCTCCGCCTGAGCGACTTCGGCATCGCGTTGTCCCTCGGCGAGCCCCGCCTCACCCACCAAGGCGCACTGATCGGTACCCCCGGCTACCTCGCACCGGAAACGCTCGCCGGTGAGCCACCCGCTGTTGCTCAGGACCTGTACGCCGCAGGAGTCACCGCGTGGCAACTCCTCACCGGCCAGGAGCCACCCACCACGCATCCGTTGCCCGCGCCTACTGTTCCCACCCCGCTCTGGCAGGTGATCAAGCCCCTCCTGGCAGCCGACCCCGCTGACCGCCCGTCCGCCGAGTCGGCCCTGGCAGCCCTCGCGCCCGTGCTGTCCCAGCCCCTCGAAACTCCAGCCCGAACGCCGGACGAGGAACCGATCGAGGTCTTCGACCAGCTCCCACCCATCCCCGCCGGGTATCAGCAACTCACAGCTCCCACACCCGCAGAAGCAGACGCGGAGCCACGCCCGGAGACTCCCACGGGTACGGACGCCCACCGGGGAGCGGGTGCACTGGGTGCGGACGTCCACCGGGGAGCGGGCGCGCTGGGTGCGGACGTCCACCGGCTAGCAGGTGCGCCGGGTGCTGATGCCGGCCCGAGAGCGGGTGTGCTGGGTGTGGACGCCCACCCGGGAGGAGGTGGGCCGAGTGCGAGCGCTCGCCCGTCAGCGGGTGCGCTGGGTGTGGACGCCCACCCGGGAGGAGGTGGGCCGGGTCCGAGCGCTCACCCGTCAGCAGGTGCGCCGGGTGCTGATGCCGACCCGGCAGCAGGTGCGCCGCGTGGGGACGCCCAGCCTGGTACGTCGTACGAGTCGGTGGCTGGGTCGCCTGAGGGCACGGCGGCTGGAACAGGTGTGGGGTCGGATGCGGGCGACCACCCTGGGTCAGGTGCGCGGCGGGCGGAGGCTGGGCGGGTGGTTGCTGCCGGGGTAGGGGCGCGCGGGGCTGCGCGGGGTGGGGCTGCTTCGTCGTGGGGGAGGCGGCGGGTGCTGGTTGGGGTGGTGGGGGCGTTGGTGGTGGCGGGTGTGGGAGCCGGGTTGTTGCTGGAGGGGCGGCCTGACCGGGGGACGCCTTCGTCGGGGGAGTCTTCGGCTGGTCCGTCACCGACGCCGAGCCGGACTGCGTCGGAGACGCCGCCGGTGGTGCCGACCGGGCCGGTGACTCGGGTGCCCAATGCGGCGGTGACCTTGGGTGGGGCGTGTGGGTGGCAGGAAGCGGGGAGTCAGGAGACGACTGCTGACGGCACTCGGGTGGAGTGCCGTCAGCAGGGAAGTGCTTACCGGTGGATCAGGGCCTAGGGCCGTACGGCGGCTGCCCGCCGGGGTTGTTGGGGCCGGCCGGGGGCCGAGGGTGCCCAGGGTTCTGCGGGTAGCCGGGGTTCTGCGGGTACGCCGGCGGGGCGACCGGCTTGCGGCGGCGGAGGAGCAGGGCGGTGAGCAGGGTCGCCAGGGCGACGAGGATCGCCGCGCCGGTGATGATCCAGGGGAGGTTGGACGAGGAGTTGTCGGTGGGCGGGGTCGGCGGGGTGGCCTCCGTGGTGGTGCCGGAGGTCGGAGTCGACTCCGTGGTGGGGGTCGCCGACGGGGACTCGGTCGGCGTCTCGCCGGCGGTGGCGCCGTACTCGGGCCCGGCGACCTTCTCACCCGCGACGGCGACGTCGATCGTGAGCGGGACACCACCGGCGGGAGCGTCGCCGGAGGGTACGCCGAGGCTGGCGACGATGTAGTACCAGCCGTCGACGCTGGACTTGCGGAGGTCGGAGTTGTTCGCGTTCCGGTTCAGGTAGACCACGCGCGGGGTCGCCATCGGCTTGCCGTTGCTCGGCAGGACATCCGTGGTTCCTGTGTACGCCGTGCTGTCGAACCTGATCTCGGCCCGCACCGGGCTGAACAGACTGGTCCGGATGTTCGTGGTCGCGCCGTCCGGCCGCCCGGCGAACGTGACCCGGTACGCCAGGCCCTGACCCCAATCGAGCTTGACCCGGTAGAACAGCTGCTCGCCGTAGTAGATCGTCTCGCCGTACCGGCCACCGCCGCCGAGCGTCGTCGCCTCGTTGAACGAGCCGCCACCGCGGACCGCCTGGACCCCACCGGCCGGCTGCTGGGCGAAGTCGACCAGGCTGGTCTGCGCCTGCTCACCCCGGTCGCCGGTGACGGGCGGCTCGATCCGCAGTTGCAGCTCGACCGGCACCCGGTCGGTGCCGCCGCCGCGGGCGTCGCGGGTCACGCGGAACACGTACTTGCCCGGCACGCTGCAGCCCTTCGGCTTGGACGATCCCGCGACCGTGCCGTTCCAGCTCAGCACCGTGGTGAGCGATCCGCCGTCCCGGGCCCGGGTGTCCAGCTCGCGCTGCGACTGGTAGCAGTCGGCGCCGTTCGGGCCGGTGATCTCGATGTCGACGACCTCGATGTCCCGCGGGTTGCCGCGCGGAAAGACCGTGGTCGCCGCGAAGTACGCCGTGTCGCCGGCCTTCAGGTCGGCGGCGTAGAAGCGTTCCTCGACCGGGTCGATGGTGTCCAGGTACTGCCCCGGGGCGACCGTGGGCGCCGTGAACGGGTCGCCGGTCCCGGTGACCGGCTTCCCGGTCGGCTCGTAGTGCCGCAGGGCGCGCTCGGTCACCCGGCCCAGGACGCCGAGCAGTGAGTCGGCGTCGGCGGCGTCGTGGTACGTGCCGCCGGTGTTCTGCGCGATGCAGGCCAGCTGGGCGCGGGCCTTCGCGTCGACCCGGAAGCCGATCGTGTGCACGTGCAGGTCGACGCCTTGCTGGTGCAGCTCCTTCGCGACCTCGCAGGGCTGCGGCGGCGCGCAGGTGTCCTCACCGTCGGAGACGAGCACGACCGAGCGCTGGCCTTCCTTCGGCAGCTGGG
Organism: Kribbella sp. DT2; assembly: GCF_049844575.1. Taxonomy (NCBI): domain Bacteria; kingdom Bacillati; phylum Actinomycetota; class Actinomycetes; order Propionibacteriales; family Kribbellaceae; genus Kribbella; species Kribbella sp. DT2. The sequence goes on from NZ_JBNCLH010000022.1 coordinate 5,551, forward strand.
CGGCCGCCGTACGGAGGGCTTGGCCGATCGGCGTGTAGCCGCTGGCCTTGGTCGCGGCGACGGCGCTCTTCAGAGCCGGCTTGTTCACCGCGCCGACCGGCTGGACGACGCGGACGTCCTTGCAGCCGGCCGCCTTCTCGCTGCCGCTCGATCCGGTGCCGGCGCCGTAGATCGCGAGGCCGACCTGGGCCTCGGCGGGCAGCCCGTCGACCATCGAGCCGACGGCGCGCTTGGCGGCGTCCATCCGCGTCCCGCTGCCGCCGGCGTCCCGGGCGGTCATCGAGCCGGATGAGTCGAGCACCACCATCACCGGTGACAGCTCGCCCTCCGCGGCCGCCGGGACGGCGTTCACGAACGTTAACGCGGCGGTCAGGGCCGTCAGGGCCGCGAGGGCCGAGGTCCGTCGTATCATGAGGTTCTCCAGGGGATGCGGGCGGTGACAAGGAGGAACGTACCGTTTGCATTCGCAATTTGCAAACAGTAATCCGGAGGTGTGGTGAGCGACGCGCACGAGCGCAACCTCGAGCTCCAGCAGCAGTGGTACGGCGAACCGCTGGGTGCCCGCTTCCGGCGGTTGCTCGACCGGCTCGCACTGTCGCAGGCACAGCTCGCCGGCGTGCTCGGCCTGTCCGCGCCGATGCTGTCACAGCTGATGTCCGGACAGCGCGCCAAGATCAGCAACCCGGCCGTGCTGTCGCGGGTGCTGCAGCTGGAGGCGATGGTCGGGGAGCCGGGGTGGGACGCGACTCCGGCGGCCGAGCGGGAACGCCGGCTCGACGAGGTGCGTGCGGCGAAGCAGACGACGCTGACGCTCGATCCTGGTCGGGAAGGCCCGCAGGAGGCGACCGATCCGGTCGCGATCGTCCAGTCGCTGCTGCGTGATCTGGCGTCGGCGTCGGAGCTGGAGGGTGCGGCGCAACTGCTGGACAAGGCGTACCCCGAGCTGGCCGAGGCGCTCCGTGTCCTGGGCGCCGGCCGCACGCAGGAGGCTCGCGCCTACTACGCGAGGCTCACCGGCCGAAGGTAGTTGCTCAGGGCCACAGTTTTCCGTTCACGGCGACCTCGGGGAGATCCGGTACGGCGGCCGTCGCCTCGGTGAGCGTGAAGCGGTCGTCGTCCTCGTCGAGGGCGGCGACCAGGCGCGTGCCGTCGGCCAGGACCACCGTCCACAGGTCGAGTGGTTCGGTGGTGCCGTACAGGACCATTGCCTGGAAGTGGGCGGCGAAGCTCGTGGCGAAGGTCGCGTGGTCGATGTGCCGGGCCCGGTCGGAGTCGATGCCGACCGTGAGGGTGGTGGCGAAGTGGCCCCGCACGGGTTCGAAGGTGCAGAAGGTGGCGAACACGATGTCCTGCGGCACGTGCTGCAGCTCGGCCTCGACGCGATCGGCGGAGGCGACGAAGAGGTCTGCCTCGGCGACCGCGAAGGTGTCGCGCAGGAAGGCGCGCAACTCCAACGTCTCGACGGCGCGCGAGCACAACAGGTCGTAGCCGTGGCCGCTCATCGGATCGCGGCGAAGAGGTGCTTGTCGGCGACCTGGCCGAGCACGGCGACCTCCGCGAAACCGGCCGCGCGGAAGGCGTCGACGGTGTCGGTGAGCGTGATGTCCCGACCCTTGTGGCGGTCCTCGAAGCGTTGCTCGCGCCGGGCGAGCAGGTCGGTGAAGGCGGGCTCGGCGTCGGCGGCCTTCCACCAGGTCTCCCAGTCCTCGACGCCGTTCGCGTGCGAGGTCGACCAGATCTTGTCGCGCAGCTCGACGGCGAGGGCGTCCAGGCGGGGGACCTCGGTCGGGCCGAGGCGCATCGTGTCGGCGTTGAGGAAGACGCCGCCGGGGCGGATCCGCTCGGCCAGGGTCTTGGCGAGCGTGGTGAGTTCGGCGGGGTCGAGCCAGTGCAGAGCGGTCGCTGAGCAGATGGCGTCGACGGGCTGATCACCCAGTACGGCGTCCCAGCCGGGCGCGCGCAGGTCGGCCTCGGCGAAGCGGACCCGGTTGGAGGCGACGGCGTGCCGGGCGATCTCGAGCAGGAACGGGTCGAGGTCGACGCCGGTGATCGCGGCGTCCGGGAACCGGGCGGTCGCGCGGGCGGAGATCGAGCCGGGGCCGCAGGCGAGGTCGACGAAGCGTTCCGGCGTACCGGCGAGGCGCTCGACGATCTCGAGCATCACCGCGAACTGGTCCTCGCGGTCGGGAAGGTAGCCGGCCTGCTGGTCGTCCCACCGCTGAAGCCAACCGGTCCAGTCAATTCCGAGCTGCGACATGGTCGCAAGACTAGAACCACTGGCCGGACTCGCCACTCCCAGGGGCGTGCCAGCCGTGAGGGTTCACCTGCTCGCCGCGAGGTTGAACTGGCGGAGGTACGACGGCTGCTGGTGGGCCGCTGTACGCCGGTGGATGCTGTGTATAAGGACTGGGCGGGGCAAAGGGTCCGGTGTGCGCCAGCGGGCGATGGGCTGCCAACCGGTCCAGCTCACGGCGACGGCGTTCCGCCAGTACGGCGGACAGAAAGGCCGGCGAGCTGATGGGTACTGGCGGCGCGGGGGCCGTGAGACCGCCGACCTTGAAGGCGAGGGCGTCGCCCAGGGCGATCTGGGCGGCGGGCTCGAACTCCCTGTAGCGGGCCAGGTACTCGCGGGAGGTGTTGGCGAGGTCGTCGGAGAGGCGGGAGAGCTCCAGCGACTGGGCCCACTGGACGAGGTGCCCGGGGACGAACAGCGGCGGTGACGCCATCGGCTGGTGGCGTTCGCGGATGACGACCGTACCGGCGACCATGTCGCCGATGCGCTTGCCCTGCTTGTTCATCAGGCTCGCGACGATGCCCGGCCCGGCGGCGAACCACGGGGCGAAGTCGACGAAGATCCACAGCAGCGACCGCACCAGCGCGTGCCGGAAGCGAATCGACGACCCGTCGTCGCGGACCACGCGCAGACCCAGCAGCATCTTGCCGATCGTCCTGCCGCGGGTCAGCGTCTCCATCACGACCCGGTAGCCGACCAGCACCAGCAGCAGTACGACGAACACCAGCGCGACGCCGAGCGCCTCGCTCGCCCCGCCGAGCAGGAACCCGAACAGCGTCAGGAACAGCACGATCAGCACGATCACCTGCAGCGTGAAGTCGATCGCGCACGCCAGCGCCCGGGTCGGCATCCGGGCGATCCGCACCTGGAGGACCACCGCTTCCCCCGTGACCAGCTGAGTCACCCTCGCCGCCTCCCACAACTCGCAGGCCACTAGTGTCGCCCATCGCAGGTCATCCGACCCCGGAATGCGGGACACTCGGGCAGAGCAGTCGACCGAAAGGCGGGGGGATGGACGTCGAGGCGTACGTGTCGGTCCACCAGCCGCAGTGGGACCGCCTGGCCGTGCTCACCCGCCGTCAGCGCCGGCTGACCGGTGCGGAGGCCGAGGAGCTGGTGCAGCTCTACCAGCGCGTCGGCACGCACATGGCCGCGCTGCGCGCCGCCGGTGCCGATCCTGTCACCGTCGGTCGCCTCTCCGGCCTGATCGCCGACGCCCGCGGCGCGGTCACCGGTGCGCAGGCCCCGGTCTGGCGTGACATCTCCCGGTACTTCCTGGTCAGCTTCCCCGCCGCGCTCTACGTGTCGCGGCGCTGGTGGCTCACGATCGGCCTGCTGTTCTACCTGGTCGCCGCCTGGGTCGCCTGGCGGATCCTCGCCCAGCCGGACGTCCTCGGCTCGGTCGCGCCGCCGGCGGCGATCCAGCAGCTGGTCGACAAGGACTTCGCGTCGTACTACTCCGAGAACCCGGCGCAGGACTTCGCGCTGCGGGTCTGGATCAACAACGCGACCATCTGCGCCGCCGTGCTGGCGATCGGCGTGCTGATCGTGCCGGTCGCCTTCGTGCTGTGGAGCAACGCGACCAACCTCGGCGTCAGCGCCGGCGTGATGATCGGCCACGACAAGGGCGACGTCTTCTTCGGCCTGATCACGCCGCACGGCCTGCTCGAGCTCACCGCCGTCTTCGTCGCGTCGGCTGCCGGGCTTCGCCTCGGCTGGTCCTGGATCGCACCCGGGCCACGGACCCGCATGCAGGCACTGGCCCAGACCGGTCGCGCGACCGTCGGGATGGCGATCGGCCTGGCGGTGATCCTGCTGATCACCGGCATGATCGAAGCGTTCGTCACCCCGTCGCCGCTGCCGACCGCCGTACGGGTCGGTATCGGCATCGTGGTCGAGGTCGCGTTCTTCGTGTACGTGTGGACGCTCGGGCGTCGCGCCGTACGGGCTGGTGAGTACGGCGACGTCGAGGAAGCCGACCGCGAGGCGAGCGCGCCGGTCTCGGCCTGATCGTTTGCGACTGGGTACGGGATCCGAAGGACGGGGACCGCCAGCCACGTCGTGAGGAGCAGGATGAGAACCGCCAGTCAGGCCCAGAACAGCCGGGTGTACGGCCACGCGATCACTGTGGGGTTGATCGCGTACGGCGTCGTGTACCTGCTGGTCGCGTGGATCGCGCTCCAGCTCGCCTGGGGCAAGTCGTCGGAGGAAGCGTCCCAGTCGGGCGCGCTGCAGGAGCTCGCCGACAAGCCGCTCGGCACCGTGTTGCTGTGGATCGTGGCGCTGGGCCTGTTCGCGCTGGTGATCTGGAAGGCGCTCGAGCTCGCGTACGGGCACCTGGACACCGAGAAGAAGGTGTCCTCGGCCGGCCGGCTCGGCATGTACCTGGTGCTTGGGATCAGCGCCATCAGGGTGGCCGTCGGGTCGGGCGCCGGCAGCAGCGGCGGCCAGCAGTCGATGACCGCCAAGCTGATGGAGAACGGTGCCGGCCGCGTGCTCGTCGTCCTGGTCGGACTGGTGATCATCGGGGTCGGCGTTCGCCAGCTGTACAAGGCGTACACGAAGAAGTTCACCGAGGACCTGACCGGTGGGGTCTCCAGCACCACGATCAAGCTCGGCCGCGTCGGTTACGCGGCGAAGGGCGTCGCGTTCTTCATCGTCGGCGCGCTGTTCGCCTGGGCCGCGATCGACTACGACCCGTCGAAGGCCGGCGGTCTGGACACCGCGATGCGCACGATCAAGGACCAGCCCTTCGGCGCCGTCCTGCTGACGATCATGGCCGTCGGGCTGGCCTGCTTCGGCGTCTACTGCTTCAGCTGGTCACGCAACGCCAAGCGGTAGAGGCTCACTACCGTACGACGCGGTAGCGCAGGTGGGTCGCTTCGTGGCCCTGGACGACCTCGGCCGGGGTGAGTTCGACGTGCTCGGGGCCGAGGTCGTCGAAGAGGCGGCGGCCCTGGCCGAGCAGGACGGGGACGAGGTGGATCTGGAGCTCGTCGAGCAGGCCGGCGGCGAGCAGGCGCTGGGTCAGGCCGGCGCCGTGGACCATCACGTTCTTGTCGCCGGCGGCCTTCTTCGCCTCGGTGACGGCGTGCTCGAGGTCGTCGACGTAGTGGACGTTCGGCCAGTGGGCGAACTCGGCGGGCGCCGCGTGCCGGCTGAGGATGAAGATCTGTACGCCGTCGTGGTGGTCGCCGCCCCAGCCGTCGGCCGGCTCGAAGGTGCCGCGGCCGGCCAGGACCGCGCCGGTGGTCATGAAGTCGTCGATCACCGCCCGATCGCCCGCGTGCTGCCGGTCGCGGGGTTCGAGCGCGCCCCAGGCGTGCAGGCGGTCGCCGCCGTCGCCGAGACCGTTCGCGCGGGTCTCGTTCGGCCCGGCGACGAAACCGTCGAGGGACATGGACATGTAGAGCACGGTCGCTGACATCCGGGCCTTCTCTCGTTCGGTGGTAGCAGCAGTATCGGCATCCGTGCCGGCAGAACGCTGTCACGGCTTCCATGACGGATCACCGAAACTCTTCGGGAACGAAATCCGTAAATCGTTGACATGAACCTGCGAACTGGTGTGGTTTTCTCTCTAAACGGCGCTCGGGTGAGAGGTGCGTGGCTTGATGAGGAAATGGTTCGCGGGGTTGGCAGCAGTGGCGCTGCTGGCAGTGGGGACGGCGCCGGCGCAGGCGGCGGAACCGGACAAGCCCAGGGTCGTGCGGGTCGGCGCGACGCAGTCGATGGACTCGATGAACCCGTTCCTCGCGGTGCGGCTGGTGTCCACGTCGATCCACCGCTGGATGTACGGGTACCTCACCGTGCCGGACGCCAAGACGCTGCAGCCGAGCCCGGACCTGGCCGAGTCCTGGACCACCTCGCCGGACGGGCTGACCTGGACGTTCAAGATCCGGGCGGGCAAGTGGTCCGACGGGCAGCCGATCACCGCCGAGGACGCGGCCTGGACGTTCAACAAGATGATGACCGACGACGGCGCGAAGACCGCGAACGGGCCGGCGGTGGAGAACTTCGCCAGCGTCACGGCGTCCGGCCAGGACCTGACGATCAAGCTCAAGACGCCGCAGGCCTCGATGCTGGAGAACCCGTCGCCGATCATGCCCAAGCACGTTTGGGAGAAGGTCGGCGACATTTCCAAGTACGACGCCGAGACGTACCCCGCGGTGACGAGTGGCCCGTACGTCGCGGTCGAGCACAAGAAGGACCAGTACGTGAAGCTGAAGGCCAACCCCGAGTACTGGCGGGGTGCGCCGAAGATCGACGAGCTGCAGGTGATCTTCTACGACAACCCGGCGGCCGCGGTGGTCGGGCTGAAGAAGGGTGACATCGACCTGCTCGGCCGGCTCGCGCCGCCGGACTTCGAGGCGATCAAGGGCGACGAGAACATCGTCCAGTGGAACAACGAGGGCCGGCGGTCGTCGTACCTGCAGATCAACCACGGCGCGACCACGAGCGACGACAAGCCGATCGGTGACGGGCACCCGGCGCTGAAGGACCCGAAGGTCCGGCAGGCGCTGCACTACGCGATCGACAAGCAGAAGCTGGTCGACGAGGTGCAGAACGGGCTGGCCAAGCCGGCCGACGGGTCGATCGTGCCGCCGATGTACAAGGACTTCTTCTGGCAGGCCGAGGGGGCCCAGAAGATCTCGTTCGACCTGACCAAGGCCAACCAGATTCTCGATGCCGCAGGCTACAAGAAGGGTGCCGATGGCATCCGGACGATGCCGGACGGGTCCCGCAAGCTGCAGTTCCGGTTCAGCATCCACACCGACACCCCGATCGAGGACAAGCTCGCCGAGTACCTGACCGGCTGGTTCAAGGAGCTCGGCATCACGCTGACCACCAAGCGGCTGGACTCCAGCAAGTTCACCGAGGAGACCGGTACGACGGCGCTGTTCGACATCGCGGTCAGCGGCTGGTCGGTCAACCCGGACCCCGAAGAGGTGCTCGCGACGCACCTGTGCAGCCGGCGCCCGACCGCGTCCGGCGAGGGCGGCGGGACCGAGTCGTTCTACTGCGACCCGCAGTTCGAGCAGCTCTACCAGCAGCAACTGAAGGAGCTCGACCGGCCGAAGCGGGCCGCGCTCATCAAGCAGATGGAGGAGCGGCTCTACACCGACGCCCCGGTGATCGCGCTCTACTACCCGAACGACCTCGAGGGCTACCGCAAGGACCGGATCGCCAAGATCACGTCGATCCCCGAGGAGAACGGCATCCTGTACGGCGGCTCGGGCTACTGGCCGTTCTACACGGTCGAGGCAGTCGTTGCCGACAGCACCGAAGAGGGCGGCTCGAACACCGGCTTGATCGTCGGCGCGGGTGTCGGAGTGGTCGTGCTGGCAGGGCTCGTCCTGCTCTTCCTGCGCCGCAACGGCAAAGCCGCGGACGAGCGCGAATGACAGTGCTTTTGGCGTCGACTTCGTCGCCGCGGGTTTTGGGGCTTTTTCGCCCGTTCTTCCCTCGTCGGTCGGTCGCTGC
>NZ_JBNCLH010000023.1:0-5411 GCF_049844575.1 Kribbella sp. DT2
ACATATAGATTTCAACGGAGAGTTTGATCCTGGCTCAGGACGAACGCTGGCGGCGTGCTTAACACATGCAAGTCGAGCGGTAAGGCCCTTCGGGGTACACGAGCGGCGAACGGGTGAGTAACACGTGAGCAACCTACCCTCAACTTCGGGATAAGCCTCGGAAACGGGGTCTAATACCGGATATCACTCCATTCTTCATGGTTTGGGGTTGAAAGTTCTGGCGGTTGGGGATGGGCTCGCGGCCTATCAGCTTGTTGGTGGGGTAATGGCCTACCAAGGCGTCGACGGGTAGCCGGCCTGAGAGGGCGACCGGCCACACTGGGACTGAGACACGGCCCAGACTCCTACGGGAGGCAGCAGTGGGGAATATTGCGCAATGGGCGAAAGCCTGACGCAGCAACGCCGCGTGAGGGATGACGGCCTTCGGGTTGTAAACCTCTTTCAGCAGGGACGAAGCGAGAGTGACGGTACCTGCAGAAGAAGGACCGGCCAACTACGTGCCAGCAGCCGCGGTAATACGTAGGGTCCGAGCGTTGTCCGGAATTATTGGGCGTAAAGGGCTCGTAGGCGGTTCGTCACGTCGGGAGTGAAAACTCGGAGCTTAACTCCGAGCCTGCTTCCGATACGGGCAGACTAGAGGTAGGCAGGGGAGAGCGGAACTCCTGGTGTAGCGGTGGAATGCGCAGATATCAGGAAGAACACCGGTGGCGAAGGCGGCTCTCTGGGCCTTACCTGACGCTGAGGAGCGAAAGCGTGGGTAGCGAACAGGATTAGATACCCTGGTAGTCCACGCCGTAAACGTTGGGCGCTAGGTGTGGGGGACATTCCACGTCCTCCGTGCCGCAGCTAACGCATTAAGCGCCCCGCCTGGGGAGTACGGCCGCAAGGCTAAAACTCAAAGGAATTGACGGGGGCCCGCACAAGCGGCGGAGCATGCGGATTAATTCGATGCAACGCGAAGAACCTTACCTGGGTTTGACATATAGGGAAATCTCACAGAGATGTGAGGTCCGTAAGGGTCCTATACAGGTGGTGCATGGCTGTCGTCAGCTCGTGTCGTGAGATGTTGGGTTAAGTCCCGCAACGAGCGCAACCCTCGTCCTATGTTGCCAGCACGTTATGGTGGGGACTCATAGGAGACTGCCGGGGTCAACTCGGAGGAAGGTGGGGATGACGTCAAGTCATCATGCCCCTTATGTCCAGGGCTTCACGCATGCTACAATGGCCGGTACAAAGGGCTGCGATACCGCAAGGTGGAGCGAATCCCAAAAAGCCGGTCTCAGTTCGGATTGGGGTCTGCAACTCGACCCCATGAAGTCGGAGTCGCTAGTAATCGCAGATCAGCAACGCTGCGGTGAATACGTTCCCGGGCCTTGTACACACCGCCCGTCACGTCATGAAAGTCGGCAACACCCGAAGCCGGTGGCCTAACCCTTGTGGAGGGAGCCGTCGAAGGTGGGGCTGGCGATTAGGACGAAGTCGTAACAAGGTAGCCGTACCGGAAGGTGCGGCTGGATCACCTCCTTTCTAAGGAGCATTGACGCTGGACTCATAGGGTTCAGTGTCTACTCGTCGTTTCCTAGACGTTCGTTCTAGGGCGATGATGCTTCGGAATGTGGAACATTGACCATTAGGCCGGGATCGCAACCGATCGAGCAAGTACTGCCGATTCTCTTCGGAGATGAGGCGTGGAACGTGAGTGGGGTTGGGTGAAAGGCTGAGGCGCGCTGTTGGGTCCTGAGGAATCGGGCTGTTGGAATCTTTGCGGATTCCTTGGTTCGGTTTTTCTAGGCCGCTACCACACCGACTTGTTCGGTGTGGGGTGTGGTTGGGGCCAACCTTCATCAAACCGTTGGTTCGGTTTCTTGTTCTGGGTGTGTTGTTTCCCTGGTTCGAGTTTCTGGCCGGCAGGTGATGGTCTGGGTTGGTGTTCCTGCCCGTATTTTGAGAACTGTATAGTGGACGCGAGCATCTTTTGTAGCAATGTATTGTTCCTTATGTATGTGTGACAAGCTACTAAGGGCAATCGGTGGATGTCTAGGCACCAAGAGCCGATGAAGGACGTTGGAGCCTGCGATAAGCCCCGGGGAGTTGGCAACCAAGCTGTGATCCGGGGGTGTCCGAATGGGGAAACCCAGCTGGCATTCTAAAGCCAGTTACCAGTTCCTGAACACATAGGGTTCTGGAGGGAACGCGGGGAAGTGAAACATCTCAGTACCCGCAGGAAGAGAAAACAATAGTGATTCCGTGAGTAGTGGCGAGCGAAAGCGGATGAGGCTAAACCATGTGCGTGTGATAGCCGGCGTGCGTTGCGTATGTGGGGTTGTGGGAGCATTCAGACACTAATGCCGTGGTGTCGGGGAGTTATAAATCACTGTTGAAGTCGAATCTTCTGGAATGTTGAGCCGTAGTGGGTAATGGCCCCGTAGGCGTAAGACAGTGACTTCCGAGTGTTTTCCCGAGTAGCACGGAACTCTTGAAATTCCGTGTGAATCTGGCGGGACCACCCGCTAAGCCTAAATACTTCTTGGTGACCGATAGCGGACTAGTACCGTGAGGGAAAGATGAAAAGTACCCCGGGAGGGGAGTGAAATAGTACCTGAAACCGGTTGCCTACAATCCGTCGGAGCATTCCCTTGTGGGGTGTGACGGCGTGCCTTTTGAAGAATGAGCCTGCGAGTTAGTGGTGTGTGGCGAGGTTAACCCGTGTGGGGTAGCCGTAGCGAAAGCGAGTCTGAATAGGGCGCTTTAGTCGCATGCTCTAGACCCGAAGCGGAGTGATCTATCCATGGGCAGGTTGAAGCGCGGGTAAGACCGCGTGGAGGACCGAACCCACCAGGGTTGAAAACCTGGGGGATGACCTGTGGATAGGGGTGAAAGGCCAATCAAACTCCGTGATAGCTGGTTCTCCCCGAAATGCATATAGGTGCAGCGTCGCGTGTTTCTTACCGGAGGTAGAGCACTGGATGGTCTAGGGGGCTTACCGGCTTACCGAAATCAGCCAAACTCCGAATGCCGGTAAGTGAGAGCGCGGCAGTGAGACTGCGGGGGATAAGCTCCGTAGTCGAGAGGGAAACAGCCCAGATCACCAGCTAAGGCCCCTAAGCGATTGCTAAGTGGAAAAGGATGTGGAGTTGCCCAGACAACCAGGAGGTTGGCTTAGAAGCAGCCACCCTTGAAAGAGTGCGTAATAGCTCACTGGTCAAGTGATTCCGCGCCGACAATGTAGCGGGGCTCAAGCAATCCGCCGAAGCTGTGGCATTCATATTAGTACTCGGCACCGACTTGATTGGTGTCCAGGTGTGTGGATGGGTAGGGGAGCGTCGTGCAGCGTGTGAAGCAGCAGAGTGATCTAGTTGTGGATGCTGCACGAGTGAGAATGCAGGCATGAGTAGCGAATGACGGGTGAGAAACCCGTCCGCCGAATGATCAAGGGTTCCAGGGTCAAGCTAATCTGCCCTGGGTAAGTCGGGACCTAAGGCGAGGCCGACAGGCGTAGTCGATGGACAACGGGTTGATATTCCCGTACCGGCATTAACACGACCCGACCGAGGTCACTGATGCTAAGACCGAGAAGCTAGGCGGCCTTCGGGCCAAGTAGTGGATCTGTTGACCCTAGGTGGTATTAGGTGCACTAAGGAGTGACGCAGGAGGGCAGTCCATCCGCGGCGATGGTAGGCGCAAGCTGATCCGCGGGCAAGGTGGTAGGGCGAGGCATAGGCAAATCCGTGTCTCATTGAGCCTGAGAACCGAGGCGGACCCGTTCAGGGGAAGTGGATGATCCCATGCTGCCAAGAAAAACTTCGTAGTGAGTGTTAGAGCCGCCCGTACCCCAAACCGACACAGGTGATCAGGTAGAGAATACCAAGGCGATCGAGTGAACCATGGTTAAGGAACTCGGCAAAATGCCCCCGTAACTTCGGGAGAAGGGGGGCCGGATGCGTTATCCCACTTGCTGGGAGAAGCGTTGATGGCCGCAGAGACCAGGCCCAAGCGACTGTTTACTAAAAACACAGGTCCGTGCGAAGAAGTAATTCGATGTATACGGACTGACGCCTGCCCGGTGCTGGAACGTTAAGGGGACAGGTTAGCTGGTTTAGGCCGGCGAAGCTTTGAACTTAAGCGCCAGTAAACGGCGGTGGTAACTATAACCATCCTAAGGTAGCGAAATTCCTTGTCGGGTAAGTTCCGACCTGCACGAATGGCGTAACGACTTGGGCGCTGTCTCAACCATGGACTCGGCGAAATTGCATTACGAGTAAAGATGCTCGTTACGCGCAGCAGGACGGAAAGACCCCGGGACCTTTACTACAACTTGGTATTGGTGGTCGGTACAACTTGTGTAGGATAGGTGGGAGACTGTGAAACCTGGACGCCAGTTCGGGTGGAGTCATCGTTGAAATACCACTCTGGTTGTTCTGGCTGTCTAACTTCGGTCCATTATCTGGATCAGGGACAGTGCCTGGTGGGTAGTTTGACTGGGGCGGTCGCCTCCTAAAAGGTAACGGAGGCGCTCAAAGGTTCCCTCAGCCTGGTTGGCAATCAGGTGTCGAGTGTAAGTGCACAAGGGAGCTTGACTGTGAGACAGACATGTCGAGCAGGGACGAAAGTCGGAACTAGTGATCCGGCGGTGGCATGTGGGAGCACCGTCGCTCAACGGATAAAAGGTACCCCGGGGATAACAGGCTGATCTTCCCCAAGAGTCCATATCGACGGGATGGTTTGGCACCTCGATGTCGGCTCGTCGCATCCTGGGGCTGGAGTAGGTCCCAAGGGTTGGGCTGTTCGCCCATTAAAGCGGCACGCGAGCTGGGTTTAGAACGTCGTGAGACAGTTCGGTCCCTATCCGCTGCGCGCGCAGGAGACTTGAGAAGGGCTGCCCCTAGTACGAGAGGACCGGGGTGGACGAACCTCTGGTGTGCCAGTTGTTCCGCCAGGAGCACGGCTGGTTGGCTACGTTCGGGAGTGATAACCGCTGAAAGCATCTAAGCGGGAAGCACGCTTCAAGATGAGGTCTCCCACCGAGTTAATCGGGTAAGGCCCCCAGTAGACCACTGGGTTGATAGGCCAGAGGTGGAAGCGCCGTAAGGTGTGGAGCTGACTGGTACTAATAGGCCGAGGGCTTGTCTCAACACCACATTGTGGTCATACATTTGAGACTTTATGCTGCGTAAGTAATGTTCGCGTTCACTGTACGGTTCCCGGAATACGGTCAACCCCCAGCCCGATTGTGGTTGTGTGTGTGGTTGGTTGATATTTCTATAGAGTTACGGTGACCATAGCGTCGGGGAAACACCCAGTCTCCATTCCGAACCTGGAAGTTAAGCCCTTCAGCGCCGATGGTACTGCGACCGGGAGGTCGTGGGAGAGTAGGACGTCGCCGGACATTCACACTGTTAAGGGCCACCCCA
>NZ_JBNCLH010000024.1:0-3207 GCF_049844575.1 Kribbella sp. DT2
GACCTACCTCGGCGGAGTACTCCTCGCCGCCATGATCACCCACCACCGCATCCACAATTAGCAGACACGCCCTAGTCAGGTGTCGAGGATCTCCTGCAGTGATGCACGAGTCATCGGCCGCCGGAGGAGGTCCACGACCTCTTGCTCGGCGAATGCCGCGCGCTCAGCATCGGACGGGTCGATGGCCTCGCAGATCGTGTTGTAGGTCCAGTTGAGCCAGCCGGTCACGGCGACGGCGAACGACGCGAGTGCGAGGTCGGGCCACCGGCCGGCGGCCTGGACGTAGCCCTCGCGGAACGCGGCGATCGACGTACGGTTGAGTGCCGGTCGTAGTGCCCAGTGACCGAGCGCGGACCCGAGCTCCTGCTCCGGCGAGAGCGAACCCGCGAAATCCCACTCGGTGACCACCAGCTTGTCCTGGTGCCCGACCCGGACGTGCTCGGGAATTAGCGCGCAGTTGCAGAGGATGAGACCGCGCTCGACATCGGCCTCGATCCCGCGCAGGTCGGACACCGCGGGCAGCAAGGCGGCGAGCTGATCGGCCCATGGCTTGCCGGCGTTGCGCGCCCGCGCGAGCAGGTCGCGCCACTGGACGTCGTCGCCGCGCGCGGTGAGGTACGGGTTGACGGGCGTCTTACTCGGAATCGCCAACGAGTGCAGGATCCCGTACGTCGTACCGATGCCTCGGGCAACGCTCGCCGGCGTCGGTACGACCGGCGACGGGCCGACCTCGATCCATTCGTGGACCCGCCAGCTCTGCTCCCGTACGGTCTCGATCAGCCGGCCGCCGGGGCTACGAACCGGAGTCGGTGCCGCGACCCCGGCGGCAACCGCGGCGTCGCGGAGCCGCGTGCCGAGTTCGGCCTGATCGTTGGTGATCCACGGGTAGACGGTGACGGCGAGCCAGCGGCCGCGATCCGTCGTGATCGACCAGCAGCGACCCATCGGCGTGAAGGCGACGGGGGAGACCGCGCCGGTGACCCTGCCGAGACCGAAGGCGGTCACGAGCGCGTCGGCGAGTCCGTCCGGCGGTGTCGGTACGGCGGCCGCTCGGCGCTCGGTCTCCGACTTCAGCTCGGCCCAGTCGCGGAGGCCGTACTCACCGGCCAACGCCTGCTGGGCCTCGGCCAGCGACGTACCGGGCCGCGACTCACGCAGCGCCGCCAGGAGGTCCTTGGCTTCTTTGCGCAGGAACCCGAGGCTCGGCTTGTCAGGCAGGAATCGCATCGCGCATCCTCTCGCGCCCGGACTCGCACGGGCGGCAGAGAGAGCACCTCAACGGGGTGGCTTCCAGCCTGCCGGCGAGTCTCGACGCGGCCCCGGCCGCGCACCCGCAACGCTAACCGGCGGACGCGACCGAGGTCAACGGCTTCAGTACTGCCCGTACACCGAGACCGTCGTGCCGATCTTCGTTTCCTGGAAGATCTTGTGGATCTGCGGGCGCATCACCCGTACGCAGCGGTGCGACGCCGGGTAGGTCTTGATCAGCGAGTTGACCCGCGAACCGTGCAGGGCGATGCCCGGGCGATCCTTCAGGAAGTAGATCGAGTCGTACATGTACGCGTCGTCGTACAGGCTGCTCTCGTGCGCGCCGGCCCACTTGCGCCAGACCTTGCCGGTGCGGTTCGGGGTGTCGTACCCGGCCGCGCCGGTCGAGACCCAGACGATGCGGCGGTAGGTGTTGTCGACGACCTGGTACAGGACCTGGCAGGTCTTGTTGACGTAGATGCCCGCGGGCTTCTTCGGTGCCGGGCGGTTCTTTGCCAGCAGCACCGATCGGACGTCGGCCGTGGTCAGGCGCTCGCGGTTGATCGGCAGGCCGTTCGTCTCGCGCCAGGCGCACAGGGCCTGCTTGGTGCGCGCGGTGATCTCACCGTCGACGTCGCCGACCGGATAACCCCACGCGGCCAGGCGCTTCTCGACCTCGAGCGGGTAGTTGACCTTCACCGGCGCGACAGGCGTGGTCGGCTTCCCGGTCGTTGGCTGGGCCGTCGGCTGGGTGGTCGGCGTACCGGACGGCGTCGCCGAGGGAGTCGTGGACGGCGTCTCGGAGGGCGTCGCGCTCGGCGTACCAGAAGGACCGGGCGCGGTGGTCGTCGTACTGGGGGAGGGAGTTGACTCCTCCGCCGCGACGTCGGTACACCCGCTGAGCACAACGCCCAGCACCAGCAAGCCGGCCACGATCCCACGTCGACGCGCCACGAGAATCCCCTCTCCTCAGGACTTTCAGCGTCGCAGACGGGGCCGTTCCGGGGCGGAAGCCTCGCCGTACTGCGTTCGCTCGCCGAACGCTAGTACTCCGACAGGTCCCCAGACTCCGCCGATGCCACACCCGTCACCGAACCGTTGTGATCAGTGACCCCCTTGGACAGGTCGAGCAGCACGAGTCGTTGCCGACGGCGTCTTCAACGACCGCACACCGCACCGGCCCCGCCCTGATCTACAGCCCGAGGTCCCGCAGGAACTCCGGCTTGTACGCCTGCATCACCACGTACCGCGGGTCGGGGACCTCCATGTCGGCATTCTTCGCCGCGTCCTCCGCCGGGCTGTGCTCGCCTTCAGGCGCGGTCGGGTCGGTCCACTCCTGCGCGGCCGGGTTCCACTTGGTCACCGTGTACTCCGCGCTCAGGTCGTCCCCGGCGACGAGCTCCTTGACCGTGCTCTCCGCCTCCCGCGCGTCCTCGAGCGTCTGCGTGTAGAGCAGCATCCGGTTCCCGTCCCGGGTCACCGTCACCTGTCGCCCGAGCCGCTTCCGCGCGTCGTCGTCCAGATCGAGCGCCCGCAACCGCTCCCAGAACGTCAACCCGTGCTCGTCGCTCCCGAGCTCGACCACAACCCGAAACTCCTCATCCGCCATGCTGCACACCCTACCCAGGCGAGGTCGTCGCCCGAGCACCCTGTACGACGGTCGGCCAGTCCGCCAGTACGCCGCCGCGCCCGCCCGCTCGCTCGCGCTGCTCTCGCTCTCGCGTTCGCCCCGCTCTCGCGTTCGCCCCGCTCTCGCGTTCGCCCCCGCTCTCGCGTTCCCCCGCTCTGCGCCGGGCCGCGCTCCGCCCGCTCGCCCGCGTACGCCGTACGGGCTGTAACTGTTGAACATGAAATCGCCGACGGCACAATCCATTCTGATCCATCGACTAGGGCGTGTCTGCTAAATCCGGGCGGCGCTGTCGTTGATGATTGGTTGGTGCTTCGTTCTGGTGTGATTTC
>NZ_JBNCLH010000025.1:0-1308 GCF_049844575.1 Kribbella sp. DT2
TGAGGTGCCATGCATTTTCCGGACAGTCTATTAACGGTTAGTTCACGCTGCAGACTGTAATTCCAG
The DNA here is from genome assembly GCF_049844575.1 of Kribbella sp. DT2. NCBI lineage: Bacteria > Bacillati > Actinomycetota > Actinomycetes > Propionibacteriales > Kribbellaceae > Kribbella > Kribbella sp. DT2. The sequence goes on from NZ_JBNCLH010000025.1 coordinate 67, forward strand.
ATACTCGTCGCGGACTTGCTGCGGGGTTTTGTAGCCGAGCCCCGAGTGGCGGCGTTTGGTATTGTAGCGTAATTCGATGTACCGGGCAATATCGCGGCGTGCGTGTTCCCGGGTCGGGTATTCGGTGCGGTGGGTACGTTCGTTCTTCAGCGCCCCGAAGAACGATTCCGCCATTGCGTTGTCGTAGCAGCTGCCGGTCCGGCCGACTGATTGACGAATGTTGTTATTCTTCAATGTCTCGGCGAACTGGGCGGATGTGTAATTACTGCCCCGGTCGGAGTGGAAGATCGCGCCGTCGGCGAGCTCGTGGTTCCGGGCAGCCATTTCGATTGCCGCCTCGACGAGTGGGGTCTTGTAGTTATCGCCCATCGCCCACCCGATCACGGCCTTGGTGTGGCAATCGATCACAGTCGCCAGATACAACCAGCCTTCCCAAGTCGAGACATAGGTGATGTCACCGACCATCTTGACGCCGGGCGCGTCGGCGGTGAAGTCCCGCGCGACCAGGTCAGGGATCGGGCCGGCCTGGCCGTCTTGCTCGGTCAGGCTGTGCCGCCACGGTCGCGGCTGGCACGACTCCAGGCCCAGCTCCCGCATGAGTTTGCGCACCAACTCCAGCCCGCAGGGGACGCCCCACGCGACCAGGTCAGCATGCACACGCCGGTATCCGTAGGTCTCGTCGGACTCCTCGAACGACTTGGCGATGACCAACTTGAGTTCGCCTTGGCGCTTCGCTGTCGCCGACGCCGGCCGACTACGCCAATCGTTGAAACTGGACCGCTTCACCCCGAGCCATCGGCACATCTTCACAATCGACGGCGCATTTTCGTTCTTGCCGGTCAGGCTGTCTGCATATTCCGCGTCGATGAACTCGAACTTGTCGCTCAACGATGATCCTTGGCGAAGTATGCTGCGGCTTTTTTCAGGAACTCGTTCTCCATCCGGAGTTCCCGCGTCTCCCGCTCCAACTCACGGAGCCGGGCACGCTCATTCACACTGAGTGCCGGTTCCTCGCCGGCATGGTCACGCTTATAGGCGCTCACCCAGTTACTGAGGGTTCCCGGGTTGATACCCAGTTCCCTGGCAACCTGAGCGACAGGACGTGAAGACTCGATCACCGACTTCACGGCCTCCTCCCGATACTCAGGAGTGAAATTCTTTTTCGGACGCGGCAACATCTTCCCTCTCCAGACAACCCAATCTTAGTTGGGTCACTGTCCGGAAAGTTCGTGGCTCCTCAGT
>NZ_JBNCLH010000026.1:0-953 GCF_049844575.1 Kribbella sp. DT2
CTAGGGCGTGTCTGCTAAATCCGGGCGGCGCTGTCGTTGATGATTGGTTGGTGCTTCGTTCTGGTGTGATTTCTGATGAGTTGTGGGCGGTGATTGAGCCGGTGTTGCCGTCGGGTGCCGGCCGCCGAGGTCGTCCCTGGAATGACCACCGGATGATGCTGGAGGCGATTGCGTGGCGGTTCCGAACCGGGTCTCCGTGGCGCGATCTACCAGCCGATTTCGGCGCCTGGCAGTCGATCTGGGAGCGTCACCGGCGCTGGTCGGCCGACGGCACCTACGCGAAGATGTTCGCCGCGGTCCGCGCGGCCGCACCCGCTGACGGACGTCGGTTGGTGGAGCTGATCTCGGTGGACTCGACTAGCATTCGGGCCCATCAGCACGCGGCCGGCGGCCGGTTCCACGACGGCCGAGTCGACACAGGGGGCGGGATCGAATCACAAGAATCTGCCCGGCGAACCGGCTGACCACGCCCTGGGTCGTTCCCGCGGCGGATGGACAACGAAGATCCATGCGCTCACCGACCAGTTCTGCCGACCACTCACCGTCTTGCTCACCCCCGGCCAAGCCGGCGACAACCCGATGCTGGCACCACTGCTGACCGCACACAGAGCAGCGAACCGAGACCAGCGATTCCGCCTACTGGCGGACAAGGCCTACACACACTCCTCGACCCGCAAACACCTACGGGCGTTGAAGATCTCACACACGATTCCCGAGCGCTCCGACCAGATCGCCCACCGCAAGTCGAAGGGATCACTCGGCGGCAGACCACCCGCCTTCGACGCCGACATCTACCGGCACCGCAACACCATCGAGCGCGGCTTCAACCGCCTCAAACACTGGCGCGGCGTCGCCACCCGGTACGACAAGTACGCCCTGACCTACCTCGGCGGAGTACTCCTCGCCGCCATGATCACCCACCACCGCATCCACAATTAGCAGACACGCCCTAG
>NZ_JBNCLH010000027.1:0-775 GCF_049844575.1 Kribbella sp. DT2
CCGGCCTCGGCCAGCAGGTTCCGCCAGGAGACGTGCTGGTATTGGAATCCCTGGTCGGAGTGGACCAGCGGGCCCGGGCGGTCGTCGAGGGTGGCCAGCGCTGCCCGCAGCGAGTTGTTGGTGAGTTGCAGGTTGGGAGATGTCCCGAGCGAGTAGGCGATGATCTGGCGGTCGAACAGGTCCATCACCGGTGACAGGTAGAGCTTGTCGTTGCCGATGCGGAACTCGGTGACATCGGTGACCCATTTCTGGTTCGGTGCGTCGGCGATGAAGTCGCGGTCCAGCACGTTCGCAGCGACCTGGCCGGTTTCGCCTTGATAGGAGATGTATCGCCTCTTGCGGCGGACCTGGCAGATCAGCCCGAGGCGCCGCATCAGCTTCAGCACGGTCTTCTTCGCGACCTGCCAGCCGGCCTTGACCAACACTCGGTGGACGCGGCGATGCCCGTAACGGGCGTGGTTGGTGGTGAACACCTCGGTGATCGCGGCCTTCAGCCTGGCGCGCGGGTCAGGGCCAAGCAGTCGGGCCTGGTGATAGAAGAACGTCGACCGGGCCAGCCCGGCGGCATGCAACAACACGTCGAGGCGGTGTTCAGCCTTGAGAGAGATGACGGCCTGGACCTTCACCGCCGTTCCTGCTGCTCTCTCAAGGCTCTCAATTTTCCCAGGTAGGCAACCTTCGCCTTCAAGAGCTCGTTCTCTCGGCGCAGCCGGTCCAGTTCCGAGTCCGCACCTGGTGCCTGCGGGGCCTTCCTCGGCCGGCCTTGCAGCTTCGG
>NZ_JBNCLH010000028.1:0-601 GCF_049844575.1 Kribbella sp. DT2
CTAGGTGTACTGACCACGGACGTTGGTGACGGCGTGGTGAGGTGACATGGGGAAGACCTCCGGGTGAAGTGCGAGCTGCCAAGCAAACGCGCTCACTGCCGGAGGTCTTCGTGTCTCACCGTAATGCCCCGTTGTCGGAGTTGGGCCGGTTACGGCTGGCGCGTTGTGTTGTGGATGACAGGTGGCCGTTGCGCCGCGCGGCCGAACGGTTCCAGGTCTCGCCGACCACGGCCAAGCGATGGGCCGACCGTTACCGGGCCGGTGGCGCCGCGGCGATGGCGGACCGTTCCAGCCGTCCGCAGCGCAGCCCGGGCCGCACTCCGACACGCACCGAGCGGCGCGTCATCAAAGTGCGTGTGCTGCGCCGGTGGGGCCCGGCGAGGATCGCCTACCTTTTGGGACTGAATCCTTCGACCGTGCACCGGATCCTGCGCCGCTACAGGCTGGCCCGACTGACACACCTGGATCACGCGACTGGCCGCGTGATCCGCCGCTACGAACACGACGCGCCCGGCGACCTGGTGCACGTCGACATCAAAAAGCTCGGCAACATCCCCGACGGCGGCGGCCACCGAACTGTCGGCCGCCAGGCCGGGCAACG
>NZ_JBNCLH010000029.1:0-521 GCF_049844575.1 Kribbella sp. DT2
ACGCGGGTGGCTGGTGGTTGGCCGCCGAGTGCGGTGTGGCCGCGGTGGTGATTGTAGGTGTGGAGCCAGGTGGTGAGAGCGGCGCGTCGTTCGGTTTGGGATTGGTAGGGGTGGGCGTAGGCCCATTCCTCGATCAGGGTGCGGTTGAATCGTTCGACTTTGCCGTTGGTTTGCGGCCGGTAGGGCCGTGTTCGTTTGTGGGTGATCTGGGTGTCGGCCAGAGCCTGGGCCCAAAGTCGGGACTTGTAGCAGCTGCCGTTGTCGGTGAGTACTCGTTTGATGGTGATGCCGTGGCCGGTGAAGAAGTTGTGGGCGCGCTGCCAGAACGCGACGGCTGTTTCCTTGCGCTCGTCAGGTAGGACTTCTGAGTAGGCGAGCCGGGAGTGATCGTCGACGGCGTTGTGGACGTAGCTGTAGCCGACATGGCTGTTGCCGTTGCGGTCCCGGGTCTTGCCGGCGGTGCGGGTGCGGTGGCGTTGCCCGGCCTGGCGGCCGACAGTTCGGTGGCCGCCGCCGTCGGG
>NZ_JBNCLH010000030.1:0-413 GCF_049844575.1 Kribbella sp. DT2
GGCATCGAGGGCGTCCAGGAGCTTGGCGCAGTCGCGCCGCAGCAGGGTGACCTTCTCGCGGGCGATGCGCTGGGCCAGCGTCTCAGCCCGCACGGCATCGGCCAGGGCCGCGAACTCGCCGGCGCGCAGGGCGAGGGGGGTAAGGTCGAAGCCGAAGGCCTGCGTGACCTGGCCGCCCTCGCCACGCCGGGCGTAGCGCTTGCCGTTGGGACTATCCCGCCGGATCACCAGCCCGGCCTCGGCCAGGGCGGCGATGTGACGGCGCAGGGCGGCCTCGGAGAGGCCCCGAGCGCGGGCGCTCAACGTCCGGTTCGACGGAAACACGACGAGCTCGACGCCGGCCTCGCGATCCGGGGCGAGGACCGCTTCCGGCAGGAAGGTCAGCATCGCCTCGAGCACCGAAAGGGTCGCGG
>NZ_JBNCLH010000031.1:0-399 GCF_049844575.1 Kribbella sp. DT2
CGGCTGATCACGGCGATCGGGATGGCGGGCCGGACGGGGGCCAGCCCTACCGGCCACTGCTGGCGCGCTCGGCGGCCATCTGGGCTTCGTGGGCGCGCTCCAGCTTCTCCATCGAATGGAACCGGGCGATGTCGGCTTCCACGTCGCGGATCGTCTCCTCGACGAGATGCTGCTGCAGGGCGCTGCGCGGATCGTTCGGCTCCAGGCCGTCGCGGGCCTGCAACCGCTCGACCGCCTGCTTGACGACGCCGTAGACCGCCTCCCGCTCGTCGCGGGACATGGCGGGATTGACCGCGCGGGCGATGAGATCGGAGAATTCGGACATGCGTGCTGGCAGGACGTGCGTGCTGGCGGGAACGACCGGGGCATGAGGCGGATCAGAGGCGCTGGTCGTTGATG
>NZ_JBNCLH010000032.1:0-359 GCF_049844575.1 Kribbella sp. DT2
GAGCGATGCTGTCCGAGCGCCCGACAGGCGCGGCGCTCGGAGACGGTCATCGTCCGTATGATGTGCTCGACACAGGCGCGCCGGCGCGCGGGGCTCAAAAGTTTCCCCGGGACGCCTCCTGCAGGATCAGCTTGTCGAGGGTGAGATCCGCAATCGCCTTTCGCAGCCGAGCGTTCTCGGTCTCCAGGTCCTTCATCCGTCGAACTTGATCTGACTTCAGGCCGCCAAACTCACGCCGCCATCGGTAGTACGTCACCGAACTCACGCCGAGCGCGCGGATTGCATCGGCCACGCTCTGGCCCTGTGAGATCAGCACATCCGCCTGCCGCAACTTGGCAACGATCTCCTCAGGTTTCGGG
>NZ_JBNCLH010000033.1:0-353 GCF_049844575.1 Kribbella sp. DT2
GTCCGGATCGGGGCCGCGCTCCACGATGGCGGCGAGCGCCCGGCTCTGCTCGGGGGTCAGTTTGGGCACCTGGCCCGGCGCCTTGTCGTCGATCAGCCCGTCCGGCCCGCGTGCATTGAAGGCCAGGACCCAATCGCGCACCGTCTGAAGGCCCACCGCCCCGATCCGGGCAGCGTCCGTGCGGCTCCCGCCATCGTAGACCTCCGCCAGGGCCAGCAGACGCCGGCTCTGACCGGCATCCCGGCTGGCCTTCGCCAACTGCCGAAGCTCGGAAGCGGTAAAATCGTCTCGCAGGGAGATGGCGGCAGACATGGCAAACCCTCCGGTTCGCCCCATCGAATCAGATCCAACGC
>NZ_JBNCLH010000034.1:0-336 GCF_049844575.1 Kribbella sp. DT2
GGTGCGTCCACCTCCGGTGCGTCCGCCCCCGGCGCATCCAGCTCCGGTGCGCCCGCCTCCGGCGCGTCTGCCCCCGCCGGTCTCACCCGTGGTGCGTCCACCTCCGGCACGTCTGCCCCCGCCGGTCCCACCTCCGGTGCGTCCACCTCCGGTGCGTCCGCCCCCGGCGCATCCAGCTCCGGTGCGCCCGCCTCCGGCGCGTCTGCCCCCGCCGGTCTCACCCGTGGTGCGTCCACCTCCGGCACGTCTGCCCCCGCCGGTCCCACCTCCGGTGCGTCCACCTCCGGTGCGTCCGCCCCCGGCGCATCCAGCTCCGGTGCGCCCGCCTCCGGCGCG
>NZ_JBNCLH010000035.1:0-329 GCF_049844575.1 Kribbella sp. DT2
GGCACGGATGGTGCCAGCACCTATCCACCCGCGATCGTGGCTGCGAAGAGCGATAGTCTTCTGCCCCACGCGCCGCTCCACTACGTCACCAAACATCTGCAGCAAGGCATCGAGAGCGACCACTTCCGGGTCAAGAAGAACATGCCCCGGATCGGCGGCTTCCGCTCCTTCCATACAGCGCGACGCACGATCTGCGGCTTCGAGGCCATGCTCTGGCTGCGGAAGGGCTTCGGTTTCGCCGGCGCGTGGACGGTCCGCGAGCAGAACCGTCTTCTCGCACTCTGCTTTGGGCTTCCGCAGGCGAACAAAGCGTGAAAGCAGAACGGTAG
>NZ_JBNCLH010000036.1:0-323 GCF_049844575.1 Kribbella sp. DT2
CGAGCTTACGGGTGTCGTCGGACATCTCTCGGCTTACCCTTTCTGCTCGCTCAACTGCGCGAGCCGCGCCACTCTCAGGCGCCCTGTCTTCTCGTTCCGTGTCCCGACCGGATCCACCAGAGCAGTCACAATCCGTCGCACTCTCCGCGTGCCGACCATCGTCTCGGATGGTGCAAGGCTTGCTCGGGAAGCCGTCCGACGCCGTAAGGTATCCGAAGAACCTCCTCTTCGAAGAACCTGCCCTTCGAAGATCCAACGCGGAAACGAATGGCGTAGCTGCTGGCAACTGCGCTCAGAGCGACCATCAAAGGTGAGTTGGATGT
>NZ_JBNCLH010000037.1:0-285 GCF_049844575.1 Kribbella sp. DT2
ACCAAGATCCACGTCCTCACCGATGTCCTCGGCCGCCCCGGCGTCCTCCTGCTGACGCCGGGCAATGCCAGCGATGTCACCACCGCCCCAGCCGTGCTCGCCGAGGCGCCCGGTCGGATCCGTCATCTGACCGCCGACAAGGGCTACGACGCCGACTGGCTCCGGACCGACCTACGGGAAAAAGGCATCACGCCGATCATCCCCGGCAAGCGCGGCCGCAAGCGGAAGATCCGCCACGACAAACGCCGCTACGGCGAACGGTGGCGGATTGAAGCTACCTTCTAT
>NZ_JBNCLH010000038.1:0-257 GCF_049844575.1 Kribbella sp. DT2
GTATATTGCCAGGCATTGGCGGCGCTAAGTGATTTTGTGGATCTTGATCACGCCATCGTTACAGCGCGTGACAATTGTCTGTCCTTTCTGATGATGTCGAACCCCTTAAGATTTTCTGATCAACAACAGATCGTTACCTTGATGCAACCGCCCGAACCATCCCCGCCCTTCGGCCCGAAGATCGATCCCGGCACGGACGCTGACACCGATCCGTCCTCGGCATCCAAACCGGAGAACGCGATCGGCATCGAGGTTCC
>NZ_JBNCLH010000039.1:0-250 GCF_049844575.1 Kribbella sp. DT2
CCCCCCTTTGCCGCCATGCGCCGAGCGGTGAGCCTTGAGGTAGGTGCTGTCGATGGCGGCCGCCTCGCCCACCCATCCGCTCTTGGCCAACGCCGTCAGCATCGCCCGCCAGAAGCCACGGCGGGACCAGCGATTGAAGCGGTTGTAGACGGTCGTGCGCGGACCATACGCGGCTGGGCAGTCGCGCCAGCGGCAGCCTGAGGTGAGCACGTGCAGGATGCCGGAGATGACTTGCCGATCATCGTTCCGC
>NZ_JBNCLH010000040.1:0-240 GCF_049844575.1 Kribbella sp. DT2
GTGCGGGTGGCCGGTTGGCGCTTCCTGGCCACGATGGACCCCAGTGGGCCGGCCACCTTCGCGGAGAACAACCGCAAGGCGGCCGCCGCCGCCAAGGCCCTGCGCGAGCTCGATCCCGCCCGGCAATTCGGCGTCGCGCTGAAGCTGGCCGACGATGCCCTCCAGGTCTACGGCACGGCCTTCCAGGACGCCGCGAAGGCGTTGGAGGAGAGCCGCGTGGTGTTCGAGGATGACATCAAG